>NZ_JBVTQV010000010.1:0-44975 GCF_055755275.1 Marinovum sp. E3 | reverse complement strand
TTGCGCACCTCCTGGCCATTCGCCTGTGCGGCAATATTTGCGATCGCATCACGCAGCGAGGCAGCAAGGTCCTCATGTTTTCCTGCCATGCGATAGTTCGGTCCAGCGACCGACAGGCCGAATTTCTGACCAGCGACATCTAGCGTCATCCCGACACCGGAGACGTCCGGGGTGAACTCCGTTGCATTGAGGTGCCAGCCGCTGACCTGCCCCCCGCAAAATCCCTCACCATGATGTAGAGTCTGCGCCAACTCTGAAGGAGCAGACGAATGCGTAAGAGCCGTTTCACCGAGGCGCAAATCATCGGGATGATCAAAGAGCAGGAAGCCGGGATGCCGACAGCGGAGGTGTGCCGTCGGCACGGCCTGAGCCCGGCGACTTTTTACAAGCTGAAGTCCAAGTATGGCGGCATGGAGGTGTCAGAGGCCGCGCGGCTGAAGGCGCTGGAAGATGAGAACGGCAAGCTGAAGCGGCTGCTGGCAGACACGATGCTCGACAATGTGGTTCTGAAAGACCTGCTGGGAAAAAGCTGACGGCACCGAAGGAGCGGCGAGAGGCAGCGCTCAATGCGATGCGGGATCATGGCATCTCGCAGCGCAGGGCCTGCCGGCTTGTCGGTGTCGACCCCAAGACGGTCCGGCGCGAACGCCCGCCCGACCATCCTGAGATCCGCCAGGAGATGAAGGAGATCGCTGGCAGACGCCGCCGGTTCGGCTACCGGCGGATCGGCGTGCTGCTTGAGAGAAAAGGCATGATCATGAACCACAAAAAGCTTTACCGCCTCTACCGAGAGGAGGGCCTTGCAGTGAAACGACGGCGGGGCCGTAAACGCGCCCGGGGCTCGAGAACGCCAATGCCTGAAGCCACACAGACCAACCAGCGCTGGTCCCTGGATTTCCTGTCGGACAGCTTCGGGGCGTCGCGGAAGTTTCGCATCTTGGCCGTGAATGATGATTGCTGCCGGGAAAACCTGTGCCTGGCGGCAGACACCAGCATTTCAGGTGAGCGAGTTGCCCGAGAACTGGACGCGCTCGTCCGGATCTACGGAAAGCCTGCTTGCATTGTCAGTGATAACGGCACGGAATTCACCAGCCGGGCAATCCTGAGATGGGCCGACAGGAACGGCGTGGATTGGCATTACATCGACCCCGGAAAACCGCAGCAGAATGCCTTTATCGAGTCATTCAACGGCAGCCTGCGGAACGAGCTTCTCAATGAAGAGCTGTTCGATACCCTCGACGATGCCCGCCGCAAGCTGGCGCTGTGGCGCTACGATTACAACAACGTCAGGCCGCACTCTTCGCTGGGGAACAGAACGCCAAAGCAAGCGCGGCAGGCGCTTGAGCTATTTGAGGGCTCCGCGCCTGCCACGCTTGCCAAGCCCGAAACCGACGACTACCAAAATCAAACCGGCAGACTCTCGTCATGAGCGAGGGACCAGCGGGGGGCAGGTCACCGCGTTTGCGGCCAGCAACGATATTCTCGAAAAGTGCTTTTGGATCCGTGATCGAGGTGCTTGCGGCGCCGGAATAGTCAAGCAGCTCTATTTCGCGCTGCAACTCGATGTCGCCGAGCGATCCGAGCATCGCCTTGCCTGAAGATATCGCGTAGATCGGCTTTCTTGATCCAACATCCGCCGAGTATCGGATCCCTTGAGTCGACTCGACGACATCGAGATAGACGACATCCGAGCCGTCGCGTGCCGCGAGAAGAACGGTCTCGCCTGTCTCGTTGCGCAGATCGAGGATGGCCTCATGGATCAGCGACAAGAGTGGATTTCCCGACAGTATCGCCACGTTCAGGTCGTGCATTTTTCGGGTCGGATAATAACCGCCCCGCCGCTTGACCTCAAAGAGATAGCCGTCAGAACGAAGCGTATCGACGAGATTGCTGGTGCTCGAGATTGGAATGCGCAAGGCGTCGGCCAACTGAGTCAGAGTCGCAGGCCCTTGCTGGGCTGAAAAGAACTCGAAAAAACGCAGCACATTACTGGCTTGTTTAACCGTCATGTCCGCCTCCACTCAGCCACAGGTCGATATGTCGGGATTCGAGCAGAGGAAGATATTTTTCCTGTATACGAAGAATCCTTCGCTGTTGTGAATACATGCCGCGTCACCCGTCGGTCAAGGAATAATTGTCAAAAGAGAGGTCATGACCACTGCGATCGAAAGCTATTGCATGCCTTATCAATATCTTGACCTACTGCGGACTTGCTCCGGGCGTCCCGGTTCATTGGTTCTCGGCGGCAGGATCAGATCGGAGGATCGGACGTGGTCGACGATCGGCGGGTGTTCTGGCCGAAGTTTCTATTGCCGTCTCCGAAGCAGAAGAGACCATTTTCGCCCTGAGGATTGCGGCAAGTCGCAGGAAGTCGTCGCGCCGCCTTACCGGGGGCCGGATGGAGAGGAATTTTCGGAAGAAGATACAGAAAAACGCCGCCGACCCTCGGGGTCAGGCGGCGTTTGGTCGTCAGACAGGCACATTGGGTGGCGTGGGCTCGGGCAGCAGGGTTTCGGTGATCAGCTCCTTCGGGACCATTTGTTCACCCTGATTCCCTCGACCGTCTCCCGGCATAGTTGGAATGTGATTTTCGACGGGACTAGGCTCAGGATGCATTGATTTCGGCCGCACCGCGTGATTCACGGCTCTTAAAACGGAGCTGTGACATGAGCGATCTTTTCTGGCTGACCGACGCGCAGATGGCGCGTCTGAAGCCCTTCTTTCCGAAATCGCACGGAAAGCCGCGCGTTGACGACAAGCGTGTGTTGAGCGGCATAATCTTTATCAATCGTAATGGCTTGCGCTGGCGTGACGCTCCTGCCGCCTACGGCCCGCACAAGACGCTCTACAGCCGATGGAAGCGTTGGAGCGAGAAAGGCATCTTCGCGCGGATGATGGCGGGTCTGGCCGCCCTGCACGGCGAGAAGAATACAGTGATGATCGATGCGACCTACCTGAAGGCACATCGCACGGCGTCCAGCCTGGGCGTGAAAAAAGGGGGCGTGGTCGCCTGATCGGTCGCACCAAGGGCGGCATGAACACCAAACTGCACGCCATCTGCGACAGTCAGGGGCGCCCGCTCGACCTGTTCGTCACCGCCGGTCAGGTCAGCGATTACATCGGCGCGCGGGCATTGCTCAGCGGCCTTCCAAAAGTCAATTGGCTGCTCGGGGATCGCGGCTACGATGCCGACTGGTTCCGGGAAGCGTTGAAAGACAAAGGGATACGCGCCTGCATCCCAGGTCGAAAGCAACGCAAGACCCCGGTCAAATACGACAAGCGCCGATACAAGCGGCGCAACCGCATCGAGATCATGTTCGGAAGGCTCAAGGACTGGAGGCGCGTCGCGACCCGCTATGACCGCTGTCCAAAGGTATTCCTCTCTGCCATAGCCCTCGCAGCTATTGTCATCTATTGGTTATGAATCCTGACCCGTGAAGCATCGAGGTTTGAGCGGGCATGGCATGTCCTCCTTGGACCTCCATTATGTATATCAATTGCGATACGTTCAAGTCCGACATGGATATGAACCGCTGGCCGTTCGGCGGTGCTCTTGAAGGAAGTGAGTATGTGCTTTCCCCGCCTTCTGGCGGGCGAACGACAATTTGGTTGCGCGGCGCGGAATCAAATTGTCTAGTAAGTACACATACTCACTTCCTTCAAACGGATTCTCCCATGTCTGCAGAACCCCGCAAGCTCCTTGATGAAGGCTGGTCCAAGGTCCGCGGCAGCATGCAGGGCCTTCACGGTGAGGGGAAATCCTTCGGCATCATGCGGACGGCGAAGATCAAAACGCTCGGCAACATGGGGGCCAGCCTTCAGCACACCTTTCGGGAACGTGAGACCCCGAATGCCGACCCGGACAGGACGAGGGACAACACGATCCTGGTCGGTGGCGACAACAGCAAGGACGTGCTGGCCGCGTGGAAGGCACGGGCCCCGGAGAAGATCAGGACGAACGCCGTGCACGGCCTGGAATACTTCATCGGCGGCTCGCCCGAGAAGATGAAGGCCATGTCCAGGGAGGAACAGGATACCTATTTCCGGGATGCGCTCAGCTGGATCGAGAACCGGCACGGCAAGGAAAACGTTCTCTCGGCCATGATCCACCGCGACGAGACCACGCCGCATATGACGGTGATGACCATCCCCCTCGATGACAGGGGCAAGCTGAACTGCCGGTCGTTCGTGGGGAACAAGAAGGCCCTTTCGGACCTTCAGACGGACTTCGCGGAAAAGGTCAGCGAGAAGCATGGTCTTCGGCGCGGCATCAAGGGCTCCACAGCGCGGCACGAGCGCGTGCAGCGGGTCTATGGGGCCTACATGTCCGGCGAGGGCGCTGTCGCCCTCCCTGAGCGCGTCAGAGGCTCCCTCCTGCGCGGTGGCAAGGAAAGCGATGCCGAGTGGCATGCACGGGCCACAGAAGTCGCCACAGACGCGCTCCGCGGCTTCCAGATGAAGATCCGGGAAGAAAAACTCGACATGGACGCGAAGCTGAACACGGCGCAGTCGATGATCCAGTCTCTTCAATCGCTGCAACAGAGCTACAAAACCCAACTCGACGCAGCCCGTGAAGCGCTGTCGCGACTGGTGTCGAGCCTGGAACTGGCTGACAAGGGGGCCGAGGCAAACGCTGCCCTCGAAGCCTACACCGACCTGGAGACGAAAATTCTCAACGGTGACCTGGGCGTACTGAAGGATGCGGCCGGTTCTCCGGACCGGATCGCCCGGATCGCGAAAATTTTTGACCGGGTCGTACCGGAAGGCACGGTGATGTCGGAGGAGCAGGCCCGCTTCGACCGGGCGCTGGATCTGACACTGGATGCCATGGCGGACGGCAAGGTCGCGAAACGGAAAGACCCGGTGCGCATCGCGATCGAGGCACGCGCCCTCCCCCACGTTCAGAAAGCCCTTGCTCATCTGGCGCAAGATCAGATCAATCCGCCCTTCACCAGTCGGGACGAACGACTGGCGTTCCGTGCGGAAATCGAAGGCTCTCTTTCAGAGGATCAGCTGGCGGCTCTCAAGCAGGGTGACGAGTCAGTACTGGAAGACATTCTTGGTGATTGTCTTTCTCAGCAGCAACAGCTCAGCTTGGCGCTGGCCTACTTTGATCATGCGGACGTTGATGTGGATGCCGGTGTTCGTCGTGGTGTGATCGAGCGGCTTGCAGATGCGGAGTATGGTCCGAAGCATCAAGATCCAGGGCTTCGGCACTGATCGGGCGCGGCGACTTATCCACAGGCTGCGTGATCTTCGAGGGTGTTAAATATGTGTTAGATTCTGTGTTACGTTGGTTTTTGTCTCCGTTTTATCATTTTAAAACAGCCTATTGCGCGCAGCCTTGGTAACTGAAAACACGAATCTCGGTAACTAAAATCCTGCTTTTGGTAACCGAAAACACGAATCTTGACTTAGGTAACTGAAAACACGAATGTGCCCGCATGGTAACTGAAAACACGAATTCGCAGGCCCCCCTGCTGCCTGATCGTCATCCTCAGCACGATCTGTTCATCTGCGATGTGGCGGATGCAGTCCTGAAGGACGTGATGCAGCACATGGAGCACCCGTTTTACTCCCTTTCCAAGAAGCCAGAGACCACAGTTAAGCGCTACAGGAACGGCGAGAACTGGTTGGAAATCACGCCAAGTGTCAAAGGTCTCGCCACGATTTATGACAAGGACATCCTGATCTACTGCATCAGTCAGATCATGGCGAAGCTCAAGCTTGGTGAACTGGTGTCGCCACGCGTTCGGATCAACTCGCGGGAACTGCTGATCTTCACCAACCGAGGAACAAGCGGTCGGGAATATCAATCCCTCCTCGATGCCCTGGACCGCCTCGAAGGAACACGGATCAGGACCAACATTGTGAGCGGCGATGAAGAGCAGATCGACGGCTTCGGTTTGATCGACGCATCCTCGATCCGCCGTAAGCATGGGCTAGACGGCCGCCTACTCTGGTGTGAGGTGAAGCTGTCTGATTGGGTCTTCAACGCGATCCGGAAAGAAGAGGTCCTGACCCTGCACCGGGACTATTTCCGACTGCGCAAGCCAATCGAGCGCCGCGTGTACGAAATAGCTCGAAAGCACTGTGGGCAGCAGAGGACGTGGCGGATCACCTTGCGGAAACTTCTGCTCAAGACCGGCTCCCAAAGCCCGGAGAAGCGCTTCCGCCAGATGATCAAGCAGCTAGTACAGCATGACCATTTGCCCGATTACAATGTTACCTTTGACGAAGCAGAGGACATGATCATCTTCACCAATCGCGGCACGATGGCACCAGCCCCGATGATAGAAGGGCGTGTCCCTCCTCTGAAGCCAGATACCTACGAACGCGCTAGGCAAGCCGCGCCAGGCTGGGATGTGCACTATCTCGAACGCGAGTGGCGGGATTGGATTTTTGAACCGCCCCGCGATGCCGATGGGGCTTTTGTTGGCTTCTGCCGGAAGTGGTTCGAGAAGCGCGGCAGACCTTAACCTGGTATAAATCCGGTAACACAAATAATTCCGGTTGTGGATTTGTATTCGGTGTTGAAAATATTTCCGGTAACGGATATAAACCCGGTAAAACAAACAGGCAGGTTCGAGCAATGCCCGTCATCGTCATGGCAAGCCCCAAGGGGGGTGTCGGAAAATCCACATGCGCCGTGCTCCTCGCATCGGAATTCGCCCGCATGGGGGCTGAGGTCACAGTCCTCGACTGTGACCCAAATAAATCCCTGACCCGTTGGGCATCTCACGGCACCCCCGAGGGTGTCACGCTCCTGAGCGACATTGGTCGATCTGAAATCGTGCCGACCATCCGCGCCGCGGATGGGGACGGTCGCATCGTTATCGTGGATCTAGAAGGGGTCGCCTCCCAGCTGGTCAGCCGCGCGATCTCGCAGGCCGACCTAGTGATCGTACCAATGCAGCCAACGGCGCTCGATGCAGAGATCGGTTCCGAAGCTCTGGCACTGGTGCGTGAAGAAGAAGAGGCGCTTGGGCGTCGAATCCGCCACGCGGTTGTTCTAACCAAGACAAGCGCGGCTGTAAAAAGTCGGGTCCAGAAAGAACTCGAAGAGCAGCTGCGCAGCGCAGGGATCGACGTGATCGAACCCTCTCTAGTCGCACGGGCGGCGTTCTCTGAAATTTTTGCCTATGGCTCTGATCTGACCGCAATGATGCAAGACTCGGAGATGGTGACAGGGGGCAAGGTGGATAAAGCTATCACGAACGCCCAAGGTTTCACGGAGGCTGTCTATGAGCGGCTCAAATAGGCTTTCCGGACTAAAAGCGCGCCCGAAAGATACAACCGTCGAAGAGGTTCGGCGTGTGGACGATGTGGGAGAGGCGAGGGGATTCCTTGACCGAACCCCACGCAAGAAACCGGGCCGAAAACCAAGTCCACGAACTTGGCAGCTCCATCCCAAAGTTTTTCCGGCGGTAGGAGAGGCTATCGCAGCTGAGGCCGAACGGCTCGGGATCACGCAGGGACAGCTGATTGAGAAAATGTGGGAGGCTTACGAGCAGAAAGAGCTCTAGCTGACGACCTATGGATACCCGCTCGCCAGCACAACGACGTCGCATCATGCAATCGGTGAAGACGAAAGATACTGGCCCCGAAATGATTGTGCGGCGCATGCTGCATGACCACGGATATCGCTACAGATTACATCGAAAAGACCTGCCAGGACGCCCTGACATCGTTTTCAAAGGCAGGCGAAAAGTGATCTTCGTTCATGGGTGTTTCTGGCATGGGCATGGGTGCTCGAAAGGCAAACTTCCTAAATCGAAGCTTAACTATTGGCAGCCCAAGATCGAACAGAATAAAACTCGCGATGATCGAAACATTGCAGAGTTAGAAGCGGCTGGATGGAAAGTGCTCGTGATCTGGCAGTGTGAGCTTGCCAACAGCGAGGCACTTTGGCCATGGATACAAGGATTTGTGGACGGCTGAGGAAGGCGATCGACATCTGCGAAGCCGCCTGCTAAGATTAAGAATCAAAACGTTCAGGAGGCACTATGAGACCGATCGGCATCGACCTATTTGCAGGGGCGGGGGGACTAAGCCTCGGCTTCGAGCAAGCAGGCTTCGATGTGAAGGCGGCGGTCGAGATCGACCCTGTGCATTGTGCCGTGCACGAGTTCAACTTCCCCGAAACCACCGTGATCCCCGCCTCGGTCGCCAAGCTTACCGGAGAAGAGATCAGGCAACGAGCTGGCCTTGAGGGTAAAAAAATCGACTGCGTGTTCGGCGGGGCGCCATGCCAGGGCTTCTCCCTGATCGGTCACAGAGCGCTCGACGACCCCCGCAACAAACTCGTTCTCGATTTTGTACGGCTCGTGCATGAGCTCGATGCCGAGGGTTTCGTTTTTGAGAACGTCAAAGGGCTCACGGTCGGCAAGCACAAAACATTCCTGAAAGAACTGGTAGAGGCTTTTGATCGGGTCGGCTACGAGTGCCGCTTGCCTTGGAAGGTGCTCAATGCCGGTCACTACGGCACGCCGCAATCGCGCGAGCGCTTCATCCTCATGGGTATGAAGAAGGGTAGGGCGCTTCCCGATTATCCTGCTCCGACGACCAACATTTCCGGTCGGCCCAAGCTTTACCCCGAGCTCGACTTTGGACCGTCCTGTGCCGAGGCGATCGGGGATCTTCCCGATGCCGATACTTTCGAGACCCTAAACGCGAGCGATGCCGTCAAGACGAGCCGCTTTAGCGATCCGTCCGACTATGCAGCCGAGCTGCGCGGTCTCAAGAATAACGCCTGGCATTTAGGCTATGTGCGCGAGTGGAACCCCGATGTTCTCACGTCGAGTGCCCGCACCGACCACACTGAGATTTCGCGGCGGCGTTTCCGGCAGACGGAAGAGGGGGCGGTCGAACCGATCAGCCGGTTCTTCAAGCTTCCACAAGGTGGCGTTTCCAACACGCTTCGCGCCGGAACGGACGGCGCGAGGGGCGCGTTCACCAGCCCGCGCCCGATCCACTATCGCCATGCGCGCTGCATCACTGTACGAGAAATGGCGCGTTTGCACGGCTTCCCCGATTGGTTTCGGCTTAACGCGACCAAGTGGCATGGCGCGCGGCAGATCGGCAATGCGGTCCCGCCGCCTTTGGCTAGGGCCATCGCCACGAAGGTGATTGAAGCCCTGGGCATCGAACCGACCAGGCCCGAAGAAATCCTGTCGCTTGGCGATCCTGAGCTTTTAACACTCGACCTTTCGCAGGCATCACGACGGTTTGGCATCACGCCGCCGCCGAGCAAGCGTGATCGAAAGAGCGGCGCGAAAAAGCGCAAGCAGGAAGAGATCGAGGGAGAGATCAACGCGGGGAGGGTTGCCTATGGCTAAATCGCCTAACCGCTATGGAGCTCTGATCGAGAAGATATTCTTCGACCGCTACAGCGACGGTGCGACCGAGCTTGAATTTGCCCGTACCGACATCGAGGATGCGGCCGAGGTGTTGGACATCAAGCTACCGAAGAACCTGGGCGACGTGCTCTATTCATTTCGGTTTCGGGCGGCATTGCCCGAACGCATTGTCGAGACCCACCCCGAAGGCATGGAGTGGGTAATCGAGCTCGCAGGGCGGGCCGTCTACAAGTTTCGCCTGGTCAAGATCAATCGTGTCTTGCCTCGCGAAGACCTGGTGACGATCGACATCCCCGATGCGACCCCCGAGCTGATCCGAGCCTATGCACTCGACGACGAACAAGCGCTTCTGGCCATCGTGCGCTACAACCGGCTGATCGACACGTTCTTGAGCCTCACTACCTACAGCCTTCAGAACCATCTTCGCACGACCGTTAAAGGGATTGGGCAGATCGAGATCGACGAGCTCTATGTCGGGCTCGACAAGCGCGGCTGCCATTACGTGGTCCCCGTGCAGGCCAAGGGTGGCAAAGATCAGATCGGCATCGTCCAGACGAGCCAGGACATTCGCTTCGTCGAAGAGAAGTTCCCCGGGATGCGGTGCCGAGCGATCGCTGCGCAGTTCATGGACGCACATATCATCGCGCTCTTCGAGCTGACCCTACAGGATGACGAGATCAAAGTTGTTGAGGAACGGCACTATCGGCTTGTTCCGGCGAAGAAGCTCGATCAGGTCATGATCAGGAACTATCGGGATTGATATCCTGGCTACTGTCTCGTTGACGAGTGGCGGCTTAACCTGTGATTGTCTTCAAAAGTAACAGATACACCCTGTAGGAGCGCCATGAATAGTAAAGTTCGCGAGATTAGCGGCGGACCAACCAAGCGGTTCTTCGTGGCAATGCTACCAAGGGACATTGAGCTTGGAGATGCGATTCTCGATCTTGTCGATAATAGCGTAGATGGTGCGATGCGCCAGAGGCGCAAGTCTCTTCAAAAATCAGATGTCTATAAGGGATTCAGATGCAATCTTGATATATCCGAAAACGGATTCCGTATTGCTGACAATTGTGGCGGGATACCCAAAGAATATATAGATTCTGCTTTTCGTCTTGGCCGTCCACAAGTCGACAAGGATGGAGACCTGCCGACGATTGGTATGTACGGCATTGGTATGAAGCGTGCCATCTTCAAGATGGGGCTCGAAGCGAAAGTTCGCTCAGTGACGGGGGGAAGCGCCTCAATCGTCGAGTACACAGAAGGCTGGTTAGACCCTGAAAACGATGATTTCACGCTTTCAATTGGGGAAGAAGACGACGATCAAAGCGGTGACGGTGTTCACATTGATATAAAGAAGCTTAAACCCGAGATTGCGAAACAATTCGGTCGCACTAGCTTTGTGAACAAGCTGGCCGACTCAATATCTGAGCATTTCGCCTATTTGATGATGAAGGGCTTTGAGGTTTGCCTAAACGGATCATTGCTTAAGCCACGCACGATTCAAGTAGCAGCATCAGAAAATCTGGATAATGGAATTCAACCTTATAACTACATTGCGAATTTTAATGGTGTAGAAGTGAACATCACTGTTGGTTTGTACAGGCGTTTAACCACAGAAGATGAGATCGAGAGCTCAACGCTCGCTTCGGATGCCGTTGAAAGAGCTGGCATCTCAGTAATCTGTAACGACAGAGTCGTACTTGTTTCGGATCGTACCGCTAAAACTGGCTGGGGCTTGGGAAGTGTTCCCCGATATCACCCCCAATTTCGAGCAATTGCTGGCGTTGTAATTTTCACAGCTGCCGCCGCTTCAAAGTTGCCAATTTCTACAACAAAGCGGGACTTAGACACAGACTCCGATGTCTATGTGCGTGCTCTCAACGCAGTTAGCGAGGGGATCGTTACGTTTACGTCGTTTACGAATAAGTGGAAGGGCAAGGAGAGAGAAACAGATAAACTTATTGAGCAGGTCGAGCGGATTGAGGCCACGAGCGTAGCGCTCGCTGCACAACATGGCATTGCAGCGCGTGGGCAAGGAGGCGGCGCTAGAAAATATATTCCTAGCCTGCCTCGCCCTCAAACAGAACGAACCACTCGAAGAATAGCTTTTTCAAGGGATATTGACGAAATTCACGCTGTCTCCAAACATCTTTTTGGCGACGCAAATGTTGCTCCGGGAGAGGTCGGTTCAGCATGTTTTGATTGGATATTGAAGAGTTCAAAAAAATGAGTGCTGCTGGTCTGCCCTACCGCCTTCGACCGAACAAGTTTGTTGATCGAGAGCTATTTCTGGACATTATATCAAGAGTCGTGAGTGCACGAGGCCCAAGAGATTATGCGTACATCTCAATGGGCGGAGCCCATCTAGTGGACCATTTTGGGATTTTTCGCCGCACAGGCATAGAAAAGCTCTACGCATTTGACGAAGAAGACAACACCGTTGAGCGACAGAAAACAAACAAGCCTTTTGATCGGGTAGAATGCCGGTGTCACGGAAGCAACGAACTTGCGGGCCGCTATGAGCAGATTTTAAACGATCTTGGCGCAGAAAAAGCAGTGATTTGGCTGGATTATACACGACCGAAGCAACGGCTATCCCAGCTTCAAGAGGTGGAGAGCATAGCCAAAAAACTGATCCCTGGAGATGTCCTCCGAGTGACACTGAATGCCGACACGGAGGGCTTACAGAAGCTAAAAGCACAGCTACCTAAGGGAATAGACTTCGCCACGCCGAATGAGGAGTGGGCTGCCCTGCTTCGTCAACAGCTAGGAGAATTCGTTCCCGCCGATTTGGACGGCTTCACAGCCACTTCGTTTCCAAGCGCCCTATCTCGCTGCATAGAAGCGGCCATCTCCTCGGGACTCGCCCAAGGAGACGAATGCGCGACTGCGTTGCCCCTTTTGAGCACGACCTATCAAGATACTTCTCGGATGCTATCGGTCACAGTCTTGATCCGCAGAGACGATGAGGAGGGCGCAGCGCCACCGCATTGGGAGTTTTTACCTAATGGATGGGGTGACGTCATAAATATTGACGCGCCTGACCTTTCGTTGCGTGAAAAAAGTAAGCTCGACAGCATCCTGCATTTGGGTGCAAAGGATGCCGCGGATACCCTTGGTTTTTTTCTTGGGGACAGTCGAGAAAGAAGCGAGGCCACCATAGGCAGCTACACAACTTTTCGGAGATACTATCCTTCATTTTTTAACGTAGAAGCTTAGGCCCGACGCACCGTCCTCTCACTGACATTGAACAACCGTGCGATCTCCGAAATCGTTCGTTGCTCATCGTCGCGCATATGACGCACCTCGTCCCTCTGCACAGCCGATAGGGGGTCTGATGCCGGAGGGGGCAGGATCCTACGCTAAGGCATATTTTTTGCCGAATTTCGCTGCAGGGTCCTGTAGACGGTCGGTCTTGAGACGGAGAAGAGCTCAGCAAGATCGCTGATAGAGTATTCGCCGGATGCGTGCATCCGGTTCAGTTCTCTTTGTTGTTTTTCCGAAAGTTTCGGCTGCTTTCCCCGGAGCTTGCCCTTGGCGCGGGCGATGGCCATGCCTTCGCGGGTGCGCATGCGGATGAGGTCGGCCTCGAACTCGGCGAAGGTGGCCAGAATGTTGAAGAACATCTTTCCCATCGGATCGGCCGGATCATAGACCGACGCGCCAAGGGCGAGCTTGATGCCTTTCTTTTGTAACTGATCTGCGATCGCTCGGGCGTCCGGGACCGAGCGCGCGAGGCGGTCGAGCTTCGGCACGACCAGCACATCGCCTGCGCGCACGGCGGCGAGAGCCTGGTCGAGACCGGGTCGGGCGCGGTTCGTGCCCGTCAGGCCGTGGTCGGTGTAGATGCGGTCTTCGGTGACCCCAAGCTCCGCAAGGGCAGCACGTTGTGCCGTCAGATCCTGACGGTCGGTGGAGCAGCGGGCATAGCCAATCTTTGTCGCAGTCATGCAGCGAGTGTACGGATAAGGGGCCTCATGTGCGAATCAAATCGTACTATCTATACGAGACATGATGAGGTTCGGTTTATTGGCCATCAGCCGTCACCTCGACCCTGTCCGCTCACCGATCCCCTTGCGGACACCTGTGGGAGGCAGATCATGGATGAAGCAGTCCGTCGTTTTGCCGTTCTCCGCCCGCATATCGAGGATGGTATCTCGCTGGTGTCCGCCGCCCGAGCGGCCGATGTGCCGATCAGGACGGCACAAAGATGGCTGTCACGTTACAGGGAACACGGCCTCGATGGATTGAGACGGCGGATGCGGTCCGACGGGAACAAGCGCAAGCTGCCCGATGAGCTGGTGCGCTTGATCGAAGGGTTGGCTTTGCGCAAACCCCGGCTGTCCTGCGCTGCGATCCACCGGCGGATGGCAGCGGTGGCCATGACGCGAGACTGGCCCCTCCCGTCCTACGGCACGGTCCATTCCATCATCCGGGCGCTTGACCCGGCGATGGTCACCCTGGCGCAAGAGGGAGCCGCAGCCCACCGTGACCGATACGAGCTGATCTACCGGCATCGGGCAGGCACTCCGAATGCGCTCTGGCAGACCGATCACACGATGCTCGACATCCTGATTCTCGACGTCAATGGCAAGGTTGCGCGCCCTTGGCTCACCGCCATCATGGATGACCATTCCCGCGCCATCGCCGGTTACTTTGTCTTTCTGGGCGCACCCTCAGCGCTACAGACCTCTCTGGCGCTCCGGCAGGCCATCTGGCGCAAGCAAAACCCGGACTGGCCGGTCTGTGGCATACCTGACGTGCTCTATGTCGATCACGGAAGCGATTTCACCTCCGAGCATCTCGACCAGGCAGCCGCCGCTTTGCGGTTCCAGCTGATATATTCTGCCGTCGCGAGGCCACAGGGACGCGGAAAAATTGAACGATTCTTCGGAACGCTGAACACCGAGGTGCTGCCGGAGTTGCCTGGCAATCTGGTGGACGGCAGGCCAACAACGCCGCCCCGACTGTCGCTGTCAGAGCTGGACGCAGCCATCGGCATTTGGATTACCGGGACCTACAACGCCCGCCGTCACAGCGAGATCGGGGTTGCGCCCGTGACCTCGTGGTGCGCACAGGGCTGGCTGCCGCAGATGCCAGACAGCCTCGAAGACCTCGACCAGCTGCTGGTCATGGTTGCGAAGCCACGCATGGTGCGGCGAGACGGCGTCCACTTTCAGGGTCTGCGCTTCATGAGCTCGACGCTAGCCCCCTATGTCGGCGAGAACGTGACAGTCCGCTATGACCCCCGTGATCTCGGCGAGGTCCGGGTGTTCCACAAGAACCGCTTCCTGTGTCGGGCCATAAGCCCTGAACACGCACATGAGACGGTCACACTCAAGGATATCCAGACGGCTCGCTCTGCGCATCGACGCGCCTTGCGCCAGCAGATCAATGAACGGGTCAGCGTGGTCGCGGTGCATCTGCCCGGCATGACACATCGTGAAAAAACCGAACCCGGGTTGCGTCAGCGGCGAACGTCGAAACTCCGCACCTATTGGACGGAGGACTGATCATGACGGGACATCGAACCGGCACGTTCATCGCGACAAAGGAGCATCGCCGGTTCGTCGAGTTCGCCAGTGCAGTGAAAAAGCATCGCTACATCGGCATCTGCTTCGGTCCGGCAGGTGTCGGCAAAACGCTTTCCGCCCGGCGCTTCGCGCGGTGGGACAAGGCCGAGCCGTTGCTACTGACCTGGGGGCCGCGCAACCCTTTGGACACCATTGCCTACGATGCGCTCGCCAAGGCACGCATCGCATTCTACACGCCGAGCGTTGGCGGCCCGGTGCGGGAGGTTCGCGACGACCTGGATAAGCTCATGTGCCGAATAGAAAGCTGTATCGACCTGTCACTTTACCCTGATCGAGTTCTGGTCGATCTCAAAGGCCGAGACCGGATCGAGTTGCTGATCATCGACGAGGCCGAGCGCCTGTCCACCCAGAGCCTTGAGCATGTCCGAGACATTTTCGACCGAACCGGGATCGGCGTTATTTTGATTGGCATGCCCGGCCTGGAACGAAAGCTGGAACGCTACCCACAACTCTACAGTCGGATCGGCTTCGGCCACCATTACCGCCCGCTGAATGGCGACGAACTGACCTTCGTGCTCACCCGACACTGGAGAAAGCTCGGCCTGCAACTGGATGACGCGGACTTCACCGACCATCAGGCCGTCGCATCCATCGCCCGCATAACCGGCGGCAACTTCCGCCTGCTGCACCGACTGTTCGTCCAGATCGAGCGCATCCTCAAGATCAACGAACTCTTGCTTGTCACCGACGATGTGGTCGAAGCCGCCCGTTCTACGCTGGTCATCGGCGCCACGTAGCGATGAAGAAAGCACGCCAGATAGCGGTGAAGGTCACACTGACGTGGGGCAGGGCATGGGGTCAAAAACGACCGTTTTTGGAGCGATGGGGAAGGCCAGGTGTGGCCTATTACTTTAGAAGCCAGCGATTTCGCCGGAAACCGCTCCTTGTGGCGCTTTGGCTCGGCCAAGCCGTTAACCCAAGAGAGTAAAGTGCGTGCCACTGGTGCGAAGTCTGCGACGAGGACGGCTGCCCCATCGCGCCGACCTCGCCAGGCTGTTCGAGGTCAGCCCCAACACAGTGCAGCAAGCGTAGCTGCACCGTAATCTCTACAGAGCCATGATGGCCGGCACAAAGATGAATGCGATCAGGATGCCGGTGTAGAGGAGGAAATAGGGCACAGACGAGCGCACCACCGCCTCAAGAGGTTGGTCAGTGAGTTTTGTCGCGATGAAGAGGTTTATTCCCACAGGCGGCGTGATTTGTCCAACCGCCACCGCGATCACCATGAAGACCCCGAAGAAGATTGGATCGATCCCCAGCGCAGAGACCACAGGCATCAACGTAGGCGTAACCAAAATGATTGCGGCCACGTTGTCGAGAAAGGTTCCAATCACAAGTAACATCACGAGAATGATCGCCATGATCACCATAGTATTTTGCGAGATACCCAGGAGGCCCGCTGCCAATTGCTGAGGAACGTTCTGCGAGGACAGCACATAGGTAAAGATGTTCGACGCCGCGATCAGAAACAGGATCGCCGCAGTGCTCTCGACAGTTTCGCGGGCGATGTGGAAGACTTTGCCAAAACTGACGTTGCGATACCAGAAAAATCCTACGGCCAGCCCGTAGAGGCAAGCCACGGCTGCTGACTCGGTCGGCGTGAAAGCACCTGAGTAGATACCGCCAAGGATCAGTAGCGGCATGATCAGAGCCACAATACTATCGCGGAACACTGGGCCTGCTTTGCGCAGCGGCAAACGGTCGGAGGCTGGATAGCCCTTCTTGACAGCGATGCGGTAGTTCACCGCCATCAAACCAGCGGCGATCAGCACGCCGGGCAGGATGCCGGCGATGAAGAGGTCTCCGATCGAGACGCCGGCGACCACGCCGTAGAGCACCATTGTAATACTGGGCGGGATCACAAGCCCCAAAATTCCTGACGCCGCAACGTTGGCCGCCGCGTCGGCCTGGTCGTAGCCGCGTTTCTTCATCGACGGGATCATCACAGACCCAATTGCTGCAGTGGTAGCGTTGGCCGAACCCGAAATCGCGCCGAATACCATCGAGGCGCCGGTGGCCACAAGGCTCAGTCCCCCGCGGAAGTGACCAAGGAAGACTGAGGCCAACGCCACGAGCTTCTCGGATATGCGCACGGCAGTCATCAGGTGACCGGCGAAAAGGAACAGCGGGATCGCCATCAGAGCAAAGACGTCTAGTCCACTGTAAAGCCGCTGCAAAATTAACAACAGCGGCGTATCAGCCATGAAATAGAGGACCCCGGTTGAGGCGAGCGCGAGCGCAAAAGCAATCGGCATGCCAGCCAGGACAAGGAGAGCAAAGAAGGCGAAGAGTGTCGGGATCATTGGTCAGTCTCCGACTCTGAGGGCGGCAGGCGCCGGTCCATCAGGCCGCGCAACGTGTCCTCGATTACGTAGAGCAGCATCAGAACGCCGCCGATCGGGAAAGCGTAGATCACCCAACTACGCGGAATCTGCAGAGCAGGCGTCTTCATAAAGCTTGCGCGGGTTGCAAACTCGGCACCCTTGACGATCAGTATCAACGCGAAGACGGCAATCAGTAGTGCCACCGCGATATCAGCAATACGTGCAATCATAGGCGGCAACCGGTCGCGGAAAAAGGTGACGGCCATGTGGGTGCGATTGCGGATGCATAGGCCCGCACCGATCATGGTAACATAGATCATCGCGATCCGCGCGGCCTCCTCCGATCCGATAAGAGGAGCATTCAGCGCATATCGGTAGAAGACCTGCAGCACGACGAGAGCCGTCATCCCCAGAAACACCAGCCCCGACAGAACCGAGATCATCGCGGTGAGGCCCCCGAGGCCCGCATCGAGCGAGCGCCAAAGGCCTTTTGGCGCGGCCGGGTGCACCCGGTCCGCGCCGTCAAGGTGCGTGTTGGCCATTATGAGTTCACGCCAGCCGTGATCTGGTCGATGATCTCTGGGCCGAACTGCTGCCGATACTTCTCGATCACCGGGCGGGTGGCTTCGATGAAGAGCGCTTTGTCGACATCATTGATTTGCATGCCCTCAGATGCGATCTGCTCCCACTGATCGGCCTCGGCGGCCAGCACCATCTCGGTGTGGCGTGCGGCGGTCTCGCGGCCGATCCGCATCAGGGCCTCCCGCTGGTCATCCGACAGGCGCGACAGTGCGGCCTGAGAGATCAGCACCGGTGAGGAAAGATAGATGTGGCCCGTCCGCGAAGCGTAGTCCTGCACTTCGTAGAAGCGTTGCGTCAGGATATGCGCGGGCGGATTCTCCTGCCCGTCAACGGTGCCCAGCTGCAGGGCCGAGTAGAGTTCGGTGAAGGCAATTGGGGTTGCCTGCGCGCCGAGCTGGGTAAAGGTATCGACGAAGATCGGACCTTCAGGAACGCGCAGCTTCATGCCTCTCATATCCGCAGGCGTTTTGATCGGTCGCTTGGAGTTAGTCACATGGCGAAAGCCGTTTTCCCACCAGCCGACAATGTGCGCGCCTTGGGCCTCAACCTTCGCTGCGAGCGCCTCACCGATCTCACCATCAAGGGTTCGGCGCACATGGTCGCTATCCTTGAATAGGAACGGCAGGTTGATAATACCGACTTCGGGAACGAAGTTGGACAGCACCGCGTCGGAAGTCAGCACCATGTCGTTGGTGCCAAAGAAGGTGCCCTCGACCAGCTCCATCTGCTTACCCAGGGAATCGGACGGATAAAGTTCGATCTTGACCGTGCCGTTGGTGGCCTCTGCAAGGCGCTGCGCAAAGTCCTCTCCGACTGCTTGGAAATGGTGATCCGGTGCGCCTGTTGTCCCGCCAGCCAAATAGAAGCCACTTTCCGGGATTTTGGCGGCCATTAACAAGGTGATTAATGCCCATTATTTCCGGGTGGTTGATATTTACGAATAATATCAATGCCTTGAATTTTCCAGAAAACCCGCGGATTCTTCCCGATTTCGGAAACCGACCGACGAATGCTCCCGGCTCCGCTCCATTGACCTCCTGACCGTTTGATCTGCATGGTCACGGCCATCGACCCGGCTTTGTCTTTCATCGGCAAAGAGCCCTGCAGGCGCGGGCCGCTCATTCAACCGCACCGCGTCCGGAAGGACCGCGTGCCAGGCGGACCATGCCGTCTGAAGCCCTTGCAGGAGTCGTCATGCAGAAGAACCCCATACCCTTTGCCGAGATCAGGTTTCCGGATCCGGACAGGTCGAGACCGGAACTCGAAGCTCGTTTCACAAATCACTTCCGGGCCATGCGCGCCGAGCGTGCCGACTTCGACAAACCCATGAATGCCGACGGCACCGTCAATGAAGAATTGTGGCAGGAGCTTCTCTGGAACGTTCATATCCCCCGGTCCGCATTAAGACGGATTGATCGCCGTTCGGCTTGTATTGCCGCGCGGGAGGAAGAGAGGTCCGGCCTCGGCCATCTGAAGTCCGAGGACAGAAAGCGGCTCGAGACCTTGCGTGAAGGGGTAGGCGTGGTGCCGGTCCCCTCCGAGCATCGGGCTGACGAGCTGGCAGCCGAGCTTCATGACCGGTTTCCCTGGATGGGGGCTGCGACGGAACTGGTCTGGCAGGCGCTCCGCCGCTCGATCCGGATCGGCGATGCCGGCTTTCGGTTGCCGCCGCTTCTCCTCGTTGGTCCGCCCGGCATCGGCAAGAGCACATGGGCGCGGCACCTGGCGACACTGATCGGCGTGCCGGAGGTTGCAATTGATGCCGCAAGCGAGAACGCATCATTCGCGGTTGCCGGATCGCAGCGGGGCTGGGGCAGCGCCGGCACCGGTCGGCCATTGGACCTGATCCTGCAGACGCGGATCGGCAATCCGATCATAATTGTCGACGAGATCGAAAAGGCGGGCAGGGTCAACTCCATCAGCGGAGGAACTTACGATCTGCAGTCGGCCCTGCTTGCCTTCCTTGAACCGGCCACGTCGCGGCGATGGAACTGTCCCTATTTGCGCATCGTCTTCGATATGAGCTGGCTCGGCTGGGTGCTCACCTCGAATTCGGTCGCCAACCTGTCCAGTCCTCTCCTCAGCCGGTGCCGTGTCCTGCGCCTGCCGCCCATTGATCTGGCGCAACTCCTTGCCTTCGCCGAGCGGGAAGCTGCGCAACGCGGGCTCTCTCCAATTTCGATCGAGGCGATCGTTCAGACGCTGCGGCGATTGCATGACCGCGGGCGCACCATCGATCTGCGCACCGTTTCCAAGCGGCTGGACCTGGCCGAGATGCTTGAAGCCAGGCCGATGCTGAACTGAACGACATGCGCAGCTGATCGAAGAAATAGGACGCCCCGGCATCACTGCGGCGTTTCGCACCAATCCTACATATGACGGAGATATTCCATGTCCCATGAAGAACGTGACCTGCTTGAAAGTGCTCTCATCGCAATTCGTGCCGTAAAGACCGGCCCCACGCCCGAGGATCTCGAGAATGCGCCGATCCTCGATCTATGGCGCCCATTGGCGAATGCCCATGGAGCCGTCGTGCTCTGGGGGCAGGTTACCGGCCATCCCCGCATCACTGCGAGTAGGATAATCACGTCGCGATTGTTCGCTCTCGACCGACAGGCGGGTTGGGCCCGCACATATAGCCGCTGGTATCGGCTCGGCGAGCCCTTTTCTGAGTTCGAGGCCAATGTCGCGCGCGACCTCAAGATCTCGGAGGTTAAACGAGGGGTCATCAGCTTTGAAGTCGCCGGTTTCGTTCCGGTCGATGATCCGGATCTGCTGGATCGGTTGATGGCCGCGTTTATCGCCCGGGTTCACACCGCCGAGGCGGAAAGACATCGGAGGCATTGATGATGACGCCATGGCTGCAAGCGGCAAGGCTTGTTGGAGCAGAGACCGAGATGACCTCGGTATTCCAGCTTGTTGACTGGATTGAAGCTGGAATTCGGCAGGAGGCGGTTTCCTCTCTGGCAAACCAACTGCCTTTTCCCGCTCGCGAATTGCTCACGCAGGCGGTTGGTGTCGATCCACGTGCGCACAAGTGGTTGAGGCCAACTCTTCGACCATCCGAAGGTGATGCGCTGATCCGCGTCGCATACGCTTTCTGCCGTTCGCTCGATGTGTTCGGTTCAGAAGAGCTCGCCGGCAAATTCATGGCCGGGGAGAATATTGCGCTGCGGGACCAGCGTCCACTTCTCCTGTCGCTTCAAAGCTCGGTGGGGCTATCATTGGTGGTGGATGTATTGGTGCGGGTGGAGGCGGGCACGGTGCCGTGAGCCGCTGCTGATATGTCCGAAACCAGCACCCAGGGCTGGTCAGCAGGCATCACCCCTTCGGGGGATTGCCCCTGTTCGACCGCCTTATAACATCATCCTGTCACAGCATATGGGGAAGGCAGGCGCAGGATGGTCGTTTCAAGGGTTCGAAGGGTTCTGTTTGGCGTGGTGCTTGTCATCGCGGCACTTTCTACCCATCCCGCTGCGGCCCGGGCCGATCAGAACGCCTGGGCGAAGGATGATCCCTCCGCAGTATCGAACATCATCCGCCGGTGTCACGCCATGAAATCCATCGCCGCATGGGCGAGAGACTGGCAGTGCAGCGAAGCTACGGTGTTCGATGACGGAAACGACCGCAAACTCGTTAATGATTTAAGAAGAAAAGAAAAAAGAGATGAAGTGCTAGGGTCAGGATTCATAACCAATAGATGACAATAGCTGCGAGGGCTATGGCAGAGAGGAATACCTTTGGACAGCGGTCATAGCGGGTCGCGACGCGCCTCCAGTCCTTGAGCCTTCCGAACATGATCTCGATGCGGTTGCGCCGCTTGTATCGGCGCTTGTCGTATTTGACCGGGGTCTTGCGTTGCTTTCGACCTGGGATGCAGGCGCGTATCCCTTTGTCTTTCAACGCTTCCCGGAACCAGTCGGCATCGTAGCCGCGATCCCCGAGCAGCCAATTGACTTTTGGAAGGCCGCTGAGCAATGCCCGCGCGCCGATGTAATCGCTGACCTGACCGGCGGTGACGAACAGGTCGAGCGGGCGCCCCTGACTGTCGCAGATGGCGTGCAGTTTGGTGTTCATGCCGCCCTTGGTGCGACCGATCAGGCGACCACGCCCCCTTTTTTCACGCCCAGGCTGGACGCCGTGCGATGTGCCTTCAGGTAGGTCGCATCGATCATCACTGTATTCTTCTCGCCGTGCAGGGCGGCCAGACCCGCCATCATCCGCGCGAAGATGCCTTTCTCGCTCCAACGCTTCCATCGGCTGTAGAGCGTCTTGTGCGGGCCGTAGGCGGCAGGAGCGTCACGCCAGCGCAAGCCATTACGATTGATAAAGATTATGCCGCTCAACACACGCTTGTCGTCAACGCGCGGCTTTCCGTGCGATTTCGGAAAGAAGGGCTTCAGACGCGCCATCTGCGCGTCGGTCAGCCAGAAAAGATCGCTCATGTCACAGCTCCGTTTTAAGAGCCGTGAATCACGCGGTGCGGCCGAAATCAATGCATCCTGAGCCTAGGATAGCTGATTTTCAACCCATTCAGCACCCCGCCACCGCGGATACCATACCGAAACTACTCGCCGCGTGCGGCGTGGCGCAACCTTGGGGTGTGTTCGGCAAAACTAACCCTGTCCAAATGGTGCGGGTACAAGAGAAGCGCCCGAGAGGCGGCGTTGTTCACCGGCGTGGGCCGATCAGGCCACCGCTGTGAAGAGGCGGCCATCAATTGCCAATTACGTTTTGTGCAAAACGCTACAACTCGCTTTACTTTGGTATGTCCAATCCGGTATACCTTCTAGTGCTAACCACTGTGATTCATGAGAGGCGAGACAATGGCCGGACCCTTGGTCGGAATGAAAGTTCTTGATATGTCCCGAATTCTTGCCGGGCCTTGGCTGGGGCAGATTCTGTCGGATTATGGTGCGGATGTCTGGAAGGTCGAACGCCCAAAGATCGGTGACGACACTCGTCAATGGGGACCTCCCTTCATTGAATTTGATAAAAACAAGGGCCAGGACGCGGCCTATTTCTTTGCGGCGAACCGTGGCAAGAGATCCATCTGTCTCGACCTCAAGGATCAGGACGATCTGTCCGTCTTGCGCAGTCTCGCTGACAAGGCCGATGTGTTGATCGAGAACTACAAGTTAGGCGATCTGCGCCGTTACGGACTTGATTTCGAGACACTCCGTAAAACAAATCCGGGCCTCGTCTATTGTTCGATTACTGGCTTCGGACATACTGGTCCGTATCGGGAGCGTGCCGGTTACGACATGGCAATACAGGCGATCGGTGGCATCATGAGCCTGACCGGGGAGCGCAAGGATCGCCCGGGTGGTGGAGTGCAGCGTGTCGGAGTGCCGATCGCCGATTTGCTGACCGGTACTTATGCGGCCTCGGCCGTGATCGCGGCGTATCACCACAAGCATCTGACCGGCGAAGGCCAGCATATTGACATGTCGCTCCTGGATACGATGGTCGCTTGTCTGGCCAACCAGAACATGAACTACCTCGCGAGCGGCATCGCACCTGAACCAATTGGTAATGAACATCCTAACATCGCTCCCTATGGGGTGTTTGGCACTTCAGACGGTGCGTTTGTTCTGGCGGTTGGCAATGACCGTCAGTATCTCGCCTTTTGCCGAGTCGCAGGTCTGGACGATGCAGCAAGCGACGCCCGGTTCGTCAACAATTCTGAACGATTGCGGCACCGAGAGGCATTGACTAAGTTGGTAACGGAGCGGACTCAGCAGGACAGCACTGCATACTGGATTGAGCAACTGAGCGCAGCTGGAGTGCCTTGTGCACCGATCAACGAGCTGGATAAAGTACTGTCAGATCCACAAATTCTAGCCCGCGACATGCTGGTGGATTTGCCGCATTCCGGCACCGGTACGGTCCGGCTGGTGGCCAATCCGGTTCGCTTTTCAGGTACCAAGATCGAATACAGGGCTGGCCCGCCGTTGTTGGATGAGCATCGCGATGCGATTCTGGAAATCGCGCAACACGGGCAGACTGAACAAATGGATCGGTAACTTGGAAAACATTTATCAGGCGCATAGTGTAAACCTCTCCGGCAAACTTGGAGCGGTTCGGAATGCTATGATATTGGGTAGTCGAGGCTGGTCGCCGGCCGTCTGTATCTGAAAGGTAGTCTTTGAAAAATCAGAAAACCATCGGCAGTCTGCTGAACTTCATCCGTGACCGTAAGTACGAAAGCGGTGAGCGTCTTCCTTCGGAGCGCGAATTAGCCCTGAAGTTTGGCATCACTCGGCAGTATATTCGGGAAGCGATAACCACGCTGGAAGCGATGCGGGTGGTCGAGCGGCGGCCGAGTTCGGGCATTTTTTTGCGGGACCTGAATAGCGAAAGCAGTTTCGAGGCGCTGGTACTGCACGCCGAGTCCGGCCTTCCATTGCAGCCCAAGGAGGTCGCCGACGCGCTGGAGACCCGCCTCGTGCTGGAGGTGCAGGCGGTGGAGTTCGCATGTATGCGGCGTACCGACGAGGATATCGTCAAGCTGGAAGGGAACTTGGAGAAAACGCGGGCTAGGCTGGATAAATCCGATTCCATAGAAGTCGAAGACCGCGAGTTTCATCAGTTGATCGTGGCTTCGACGGGCAACCATGTGCTTGTCAGGCTGGTCAACTCATTCTTCGAGATGTCCCATTTGCGCCGCAAACTTTTTTTTGCGGACCAAGCACATTGTCGACGGTCATATGAAGAGCATAGAAGCATCTTCGAGGCTATACAGGCACACGATTCAGCTACTGCGAGCGAGGCGATACATGCCCACCTGTCACAGACGATGAAAAGCTGGGAAGAGCTTCTGACGGCAGGCAGCGACACTCCAGAATAACCAATACACTATTCGCCATCGCGCGCTGGTTTTCCGGAATTGCCGAACATCGATGCCCAAGCCTCGGTGCCGGGCTTTGCCTCCCACTTCTTGGCTTCTGACATGACAGACAGTCCCGCGCGCACGGCGGGGCGAGTCTTTACAGCGTCATACCAGCGCTGGATATTTGGGTAGTCTGCCAGATCCTGACCCTGCATCTTGCGCGGCCGCACCCAAGTGAAGGTTGCTATATCCGCTATGGAATAATCTCCTGCCAGATAATCCCGGCCGTCCAGGCGAGTGTTCAGCACTTGGTACAGACGCGTCGCTTCGTCCGTGTAACGTTTGAACGCATAGTCGATCTTTTCCGGAGCATAGACCCTGAAATGATGTGCTTGACCGAGCATTGGGCCAAATCCGCCCATCTGGAACATCAGCCATTCCATCATCTCGATCCGGGCACGCGGATCGCTGGGTATCAGGCGCTCGGTCTTTTCGGCCAAATAGAGAAGGATCGCGCCGGACTCGAAAACACTGATCGGCCGATTGCCTGGCCCATCGAGATCGACGATAGCCGGGATCTTGTTGTTTGGACTGATCGCCAGGAAATCGCGGGCAAACTGGTCGCCCGCGGTGATGTCGATCGGCTTGACGCTGTAGGCAAGCCCCACTTCCTCAAGCATGATCGTCGCCTTGTAGCCGTTCGGCGTGGGCCAGAAATAGAGATCGATCATGGCTCGGCTCCTCTTCAGGCAGTCAGTTTCAAGCCATTCGGCCGGTCGATCAATAGTCCCGGATTCATGATCCAGGCCGGATCGAGCTCTTTCTTGGACGCCGCTAGCATGCGCGCGTAGACAGGATCGATCTCTTTGTCGAAGAAGGGCTTGAAAGTCCGTCCCACTGCATGGTGATGGGTGATTGTTGCCCCCAACTCGATCAGTGCTTCGGAAGCCACGTCCGACAGGGCCTGATAATCTTCGAGACAGCGGTCATGGCTTGAGGGCGCCATGATCGAGTAATAGGGGGCCGGGCCGTCCGGATAGAGAAACGAGAACCGCCGACAGACGATGCCGCCCCCGGTAATACGCTTCTCGGCATCGGCGACGCGGCGCATCAATTCGCCGTCGATCTCCTTGAACTTGTCCCAAGTATAGGCGGTCTCGAAGGTAAAGCTGACGATTCCCATCGCGGCCCGGATGTGCATCAGATAGGGCAGATAGCGAAACTGCTTGCGCCAGCTTCCCTGCGCTCCGGAGCGGCTGGTCTCAAGGGCGTCCGTCCCGGTACCCGCCTGCTGACGAACGATACCGCCGTGATCGCGGCAGATCTCGAGTCCACGCTCCAGCCAGGCATCCATCGGATGGTCGGCCGATTCGAACCCGAGCAGCAACATCGATTCGGTGCCATCGCCCGCACCGTAGAAATATGCGTCCTTCTCATCGAGATACCGGCAATTGGCCGGGAACAAGCCCGCCTGCGTGATCTGCCGCACCGCATCTGCACCCTGGTAGAAATCCTTGAACGCGATCGAGGCATTGGCGCGAAACTTGACCCGGCCCTGCAGTCGCATCCAGGCTTCGGTGATGATCCCGTGCGTGCCTTCGGATCCGATGAAGGCGCGGTCCGGGTCCGGCCCGGCGCCAGATCCGGGCAGGCGCCGGTTTTCCAGCGTGCCGGTCGGGGTCACGACACGCAGGCTCTGCACC
This sequence comes from Marinovum sp. E3, assembly GCF_055755275.1. Lineage (NCBI taxonomy): Bacteria > Pseudomonadati > Pseudomonadota > Alphaproteobacteria > Rhodobacterales > Roseobacteraceae > Marinovum > Marinovum sp. E3. The sequence goes on along the minus strand of NZ_JBVTQV010000010.1, from coordinate 18,581 downwards.
GATTCGTCGATATGGGTCAGCATAGTGGCGTAATGCCCCGAGGATCGCGTGGCGATCCACCCGCCCAGCGACGAGAATTCCCAGGATTGCGGGATGTGGCGCAGGGTGTAGCCATGGGGCTTCAACCCCTCTTCCAAGGCTGGTCCAAGGATGCCGGCCTGAATCCGGGCGCAACGCGACACATCGTCGATCTCCAAAATCTTGTTCATGTTGCCGAGATCGATGATGACCGCACCGTCGCAATCTTCGGCCGGGGCAAAGAAGCCCCCCGTGACGCTCGAACCGCCGCCGAACGGGATCGCGGCATAGCCATGCTCTCCGCACCAGTCCAGCACCGCACGAATTTCGTCTTCATCGCGGGGATAGGCGATCACATCGGGCGGGTTGTCGAAGTTCCGGCGATAGATCTGAACCATATCCTTGAAGCCCTTGCCGTAGGTATGAACGACCCGGTCCCATTTTTCGGTGGTGCAGAAATGCGCGATCGAGGCTGGTGGCGTGATCCGCGGCGCGCGTAGCTCGATCTCGTCCAATGTCGGGTCCTTCAATAATTCGAACCCTTCGACACCTAACCGTTTGGCGATTCGGTCGCACATCGAATCGATTTCGGATTGCGGAACCTCGTCGCCCTCGTAACCCCAAGTCCAGAACTTCCGCTTACGGCCGTAATACCGCCCTTCAGTCTTAGCCAATTTCCAGTCTCCTCCAGTTTCCATCATGCCCTGCACAGAGCGTGGGCGCTCTCGGCAGAGATGATATGTACATCAGTTCGGTATAACCAAATTGGACAACCAATTATTATCTGTCAAGCGGCATCTCTATGGCCTGATGTTTGGAATGCGACGGAACTCCGGCGTGAAAATCCTTGACCCAAAAGTAGAACCGCATATTCTGATGTGACCAAATCGGTAATACCAAGTTGGTCTGACGTTCATCTGGAAAGGGGGAGGCTAATCGCGCCTGACCAGGATTGGGACCTGCCGAAACCAAATATGCCAACATGTTCTAATGGCATGAAAAACAGGTGAATTTTGACGACTTACTTTGTGTCATCTTGCTCAGGGAGGAAAAATGAAACTTCAGGGAAAAGTTCTATGCTCAGTATTGAGCTCGGCGCTGCTTGCGGCAACGTTGGTGGTGTCAGAAACGAATTCGGTGTTGGCCGAGTACCCCGATCGCCCAATCCAGGCGATTGTGCCTTGGGGGGCTGGTGGCGGTGCCGATGGAATCGTGCGCAAGATCATGAGCATCGCCGAACGCGACCTTCCGCAATCGATCTTTGTTGAGAACCTGGACGGTGGCGTTACGTCCATCGGCATTAACCGTCTCATGAAGTCACCTGCCGACGGCTATACCCTTGGTGCGCTGACCTATGACAGCATCTGTTGTCAGACGCGGCCAAACGAGGAGGTAGACCAAGCGTAAAAGCAAAGGTCAAATAGGCCACAACGCCCGAGCGTTGCGGCGAGTCGCGGAGAATTGCTTTTCGATGGGCCCGCGGCGATCGAGGACTAAAGACACCCCTGCGCTGCAACGGCACCCTGATGATAGAGGCCAAATCCTGACGACTAGTGCTCACTGCAATCGATGACGGCCAGATGCAATCTTAAATACAAAGCGAAGTATGACTTATCCGAACGTCCAACTCTTTATCGACGGCGCATGGCGCTCAGGCGGTAGCGGCGAGGTGATCGACGTTGTGAACCCGGCGACCGAAGAGATTATCGGCAAGGTTGCCTCAGCCACTGCTGAGGATCTCGATGCGGCGCTGGAAGCTGCCCAGGCCGGATTTCAAGACTGGAGCGCCGTGTCTGCCCATGCACGTTCCGCAATCTTGCGCGATGCCGCGCAGATTTTGCGCGACCGTGTCAACCGCATCTCCGAGATCTTGACGCTGGAACAGGGCAAGCCACTACGGCAGGCTAAGCTCGAAGTGCTGGCTGGGGCCGAGATGATCGAATGGTGCGCTGAAGAGGCGCGTCGGAGCTATGGCATGGTCATCCCCGCGCGCAGCCCGGGTGTGCTTCAAATGACCTTGCGCGAGCCGGTCGGGCCAGTCGCGGCCTTTGCCCCATGGAATTTTCCAATCAATCAATGCGTGCGCAAGCTGGCGGCAGGGCTTGCAGCAGGTTGTTCCTTTGTATTGAAGGGGCCGGAGGATACGCCGGGCTCACCCGCCGAACTGGTGCGTGCCTTTGTCGATGCTGGGGTGCCAGCGAATACTATCAATTTGGTTTATGGTGATCCGCCGAAGATCTCTGGCCATTTGATTCCGCATCCAGTGATCCGGAAGGTCAGTTTTACCGGCTCAACTCAAGTCGGGCGCCAGATTGGTGCGCTGGCCGCTAATCACATGAAACGGATTACCATGGAGTTGGGCGGCCACGCGCCAGTCATTGTCACCGAAGAAGCCGATCTGGATGCTGCGGTCAATCTGATGGTTCAGCAGAAATTTCGCAATGCCGGGCAGGTCTGCACCTCTCCCACGCGATTTATAGTTCAGGAACGGATCTTTGATCGCTATGTTGAGAAATTCGTGGACCAAAGCACGGCGCTGGTCGTGGGAGATGGGTTCGACGCTGCAACTGAGATGGGTCCGCTTATCAATCAGCGCCGGGTCGATACTGTCAGCGAGCTGGTCGACGAGGCTGTGGCCCTAGGGGCAATTCTTCAGACCGGCGGTGCGCGCATTGCTGGAAAAGGCTATTTCTACGCGCCTACGGTCTTGACCGAGGTGCCGATCACCGCCCGTATCCAGAACGAAGAGCCTTTTGGCCCGGTCGCGCTGATTAATCCATACCGGACGCTAGACGACGCTCTGACCGAGGCGAACCGGCTAGACTATCGGCTGGCATCATACGCATTTGCCAAAAGTGCCGCGACGATCGGGCTGCTGAGACAGGGGATCGCCGCCGGCATGCTGGCCGTTAACCATCTTGGGCTAGCCTTGCCTGAGCTTCCCTTTGGTGGGGTTCGCGATTCTGGGGTGGGCACCGAAGGCGGCGCCGAAGTCGTTGCACAGTTTTTGGATACGAAAATCGTCACGCAGATGGAAAAGGAAGGATGAGACGCCTTATGCGTCGCAACAAAATACCACTATCAAAAGGGAGAAATACATGAAAATCAAATTGAAATCCATTGCGCTTACGATTGCCATGACCTTGGGCCCTCTAACTGCCATGGCCGCGGAGATCAAATGGAGCATGCAGACATATGCAAGCACCGGCATGTCGGAATACAACACGCTGGTCACCAATTTCGCCGAGAAGGTCGAAAAAGCCTCAAATGGCCGGATGGAGATACAGGTCTTCCCGGCGGGACAAGTGGTGTCTTCGGCGGAGGTGCCCGAGGCCGTTCGCGCTGGAGCGCTCGATCTCGGCAATACTTTCTTGATGTATTATGCGAGCAAGGAACCAGCGCTTCAGGCTATTAACGAATGGCCAGCGGGTTTCGAAGATCAGCAAGGGCTGGACTGGTTCTATTCCGGGGGTGGCAAAGAATTGCTTCGTCCTGTCGCCGAACGCCACAACCTCTACTATCTCGGCGTCACGACGCTGTTGGGCGAAAATATCTGGTCCAACAAAAAGATCGGAGGCATTGACGATTTGAAAGGGCTCAAGCTGCGCACCTCCGGTCTGACCGCAGAATCCTTAGCTATTCTGGGTGCCTCGCCGGTCAGTATGTCGTCCGAAGACATCTACACAGCCATGCAGCGCGGCACAATCGACGGGTTCGAATTCGTATCAACACCCGTGCATTATGGCTTTGGCTGGCACGAGGTGACAAAATATGTCACCGACCCGAAATTCATCATGGGAGGTTCCTCGGACTGGATCGTCAATCTTGATTCCTGGAACGCGCTGCCGGACGATCTTAAGGCAGTTATCGACAATGCGCTTCGGGCTGCAAGTCAAGAGTTCTTTGTTCAGTCGCGTCTTGAAGAAGGCGAAATCGATAAAAAGCTGAAGGAGGCTGGGATCGAATTTATCACTTGGCCAGACGGCGATTTGGAGCAGTTCGAGAAGGCCCGCTATCAGATCGTGCGCGAAAAATACTGGCCCGCCTCTGAAGAGTTCCGTGAGATCCAACAGTCCCGTATGGATTTCCTGAGGAAGCTCGGCTACGTGGTCGAAGCTCCCTGAAGAATGTCCACTACCGTTACAATTTAGATCAACTAATCCGGGCTATCTAGCCCGGATTAGACAGAGTAGGGGAGTAGGACAGTGCAAAAATTGCTATCATTGGTGGATCGGGCGTCGAAATACTTATCGTATCTTGGGGCACTGGCGCTGATCGCGGGAATGCTTGCATCCTGCTACGAGGTCTTTGCGCGATACGTTCTTTCCAAACCGACGATCTGGTCTGGGGAACTTGTGCAGATTCTGTTCGGGTCGATTTTTCTTCTTTGCGCCGCTGACAACATTCGCACCCGCAGTCATGTTGCCATCGACTTCATCCAAAGCATTCTGTCACGCCGGGCAAACCGCTTCTTGGCCGGGACCGTCAGCCTTGTGCTTTGCGTCTATGCGGGAGTCTTTCTAAAAGTTGTTTGGAATCGAGCCATAGCATCCATTTCAAGGTTGGAAACCTCCAACACGCCCTGGAATCCACCAGTGTGGCCGCTTTCTCTACTGCTGATCGTCGCGGTGACGACGATATTCTTGCAGTCGCTGGTGGCGCTAACCAGAAATGCGCGAGCTGAAGACCCAGACGCGTGGCAAAACGACATGTATTGAGCACGAAGAGGGAAAGCACGAACATGGACGCATCGCTTCTTACCATCCTGCTTTTCGCCTCGCTGATCTGCATATTGTTCCTCAGTGTGCCTATCGCATTTGGCATCGGCATTGTCTCACTGAGCTTCGGTTACTTCGTCTGGGGCCCAGCTTCAATCTTCATCCTGGCCAGCCAAGTCTACGCTGGAATGCAGAACCCTTCGTTGGTCTCGCTGCCTTTTTTTATGTTCATGGCGGCGATTTTGGTCCGAAGCGGTATAGCCGACGACCTCTATGATGCCATGTATTTGATGATCGGAAAGTTCCGCGGCGGGCTGGCTATCGGGACGATCTTTGTATGCGCTGGGATTGGCTGTATGTCGGGGGTTAGCGCAGTCGGTGTGCTAACTTCGACCAAGATCGCCCTACCCGCGATGCTGCGCCGGAATTACGATGAAAAGATCTCGTTGGGGGTTATCATGTCCGGCGGCGCGCTTGGCCAGTTGTTTCCGCCCAGCGTCCTTGCCATTGTCTATGGCGGACTGTCTGGCGTCTCGGTGGGAAAGATGTTCGCCGTGGGGCTGTCGACTGGGATCGCCTTGGTATTCTGTCTTGTGACCTATGTTTTCATCAGGTGCTGGCTGAATAAGGATCTGTGTCCGGCCGCCGAGGATGATCCACGGCAAGAAATATCACTGCAGACGCGGATACGAGTTTATTCCCGCACCTTGCCCTCCATTCTGATTGTGCTGGCAGTACTCGGCTCGATGCTCGCCGGGATTGCGACACCAACCGAGGCGGCGGCCATAGGGGCCGCGGCCAGCGCGCTGATCGCGCTGATCCTGCGGGCTATCAACGGCAAAGACATCTTCAATGCCGCCGTTGATGCCGCGAAGCAGACCACCATGGTTCTGTGGATCGCGCTTAACTCGTTGCTCTTTGTCTCAGTCTATTCGGGCATTGGCGGCGGCGATGTGGTCAACGGCTTAATTGTAAATCTAAGTATCTCGCCGGGCCTCGTCACCGCAGCCATGCTGGTCATCGTCTTCGTGCTGGGCTTTTTTATCGATCCAATCGGCATTTTGTTTTTAACCATGCCGGTGTTTTTGCCGGTGCTGTCGGCGCTGGATGTCAACTTGATTTGGATTGGGGCGTTAACCATTCTAGTCCTCGAAACAGCTTACCTGACGCCACCATTCGGCTACAATATCTTTTTTCTTAAGTCGGCGGCCCCAGCCTCTATCAGTTTGCTGACTATTTACTCTGCTACGCCTGCTTTCGTACTCATACAACTGGTGACGGTTGCGGTCTGCTTCGCAATGCCTGAGATCGTGCTATGGATCATCGAATGAAAGAGGTACCTATGACCGAGGGTGAGCATTACGACTATATCATCGTCGGCGCAGGATCATCCGGCTGCGCCCTAGCCGAACGTCTGAGCCGCAACAGCTCAGCCCGTGTTGCGCTGATCGAGGCGGGCAGGAGCGACAAATCCTTTCTAATCGACATGCCCGCTGGGGTGCGCCTGCTTTATAACGGCGCAGCTTACAACTGGAAATTCCGTACCACGCCGCAGCCTGAACTAGCGTCGCGCCAGATATATATCCCGCGCGGCAAAGTTGTGGGCGGTTCATCATCGATCAACTCTATGATCGCCGTCAGAGGTGCCCACACAGATTTCGAGGAATGGGCTGCAGCATCCTCTTCGGTCTGGGGCCCGGAGAACATGTACCGGGTCCTGCGCGAGATCGAGAACGCCAGCGGACTGCCGCAAAACCATCGCAACGGGCGCGGCTTGGATGGACCGATCAAACTGTCAAGGAGGCTAATCGGACATGCTCTGTCAGAGGCCTATATTGATGCTTGCGAGCAGGCGGGAATTGCGCGGAATGATGAAGGTTTCAACGGTGAAAGCCAACTTGGCGCGGGGTTTTTCGACGTCAATATCTCAAGCGGTAAGCGGTACGGCGCATCGGCATTCCTCTTGCAGGCCGCCGGTCGCGAAAATCTGACTATACTGCCGAGCTTGCCGGTACGGCGGGTCCACTTAGAACGTGGTACTGCGAGGGGCGTCGTGGTACAGCGCGGTTCCGAAGAATTACTGCTGTGCGCCGATTGCGAGGTGATCCTGAGCGCCGGCGCAATCGGAAGCCCGCAGCTTCTGATGCTCTCAGGGATTGGCCCGGCAGATCATCTACGTCAGGCTGGGGTAGACACCAAGATCGATGCTCCCGAGATCGGTCAAAACCTGCGCGACCACCTCGATTGCTCAATGCGCTGGTCGACCCGGGGTGTCGACACCTTCACTAAATATTTCCGGCCCTATGAGGGCTTGTTCCACAGCGCTCTCTCCGGCGCGCGCTATCTTCTGACCGGCACTGGCAACGCCGCTACGCAGGGGATCGAGGCCGGCGCCTTCTGGGGCGACAAAACTTCGAACGACGCCGAATTTCAGAGCCATCTCGTCCTAGCTCTGAAATGGCCGCCGAGTGGCACGCATCACAAAGACGGCTTCGCCCTGCGCGTCTGCCAGCTTAAGCCGCATAGCGTCGGCGAAATTCGTCTGGCATCAGCTGATCCGCGCGATGCGCCGATCATCGACCCCCGCTTCCTAACGAGCCCTAGGGATCTTGAAGCGCTCGCAGACGGAGTCGCGCGCATGGCGGAGGTGGTTCAGGGCGGCGCGATGCAGGCTTATCTCGACAGAGCTATCGATACAGATGCGCTGAGTTCGAACCGAGAGGTTTTGCGAAATTGGGTGCGGAACACTGCTGAGACCGTATATCACCCCGTCGGCACTTGCCGCATGGGGAACGACGATGGTTCCGTTGTAGACAGTGCGCTTCGGGTGCGCGGCGTCGAAAATTTGCGGGTCGCGGACGCCTCGATCATGCCGGAGATTATGCGCGGAAACACCAATCTTAGCTGCATGGCGATTGGTGTGATCGCGGCCGAAACAATCATTTCGGGTTGATCCCATACGCAGTGCATTCGATGACTTCGCTGCCGCACCGTTACATTTGCACGATCCGCAATGGTGATCCGTGGAATTGGACTCCATATCTCAAACAGTCACGACCAATCCCGGTTGCGGTATAACAGAGCGGAAAACCCACTTACGAAACGGCTCGAAACTGTTCAGACAAACCGAGCCACGTCTGAAACTTTTGCCGCCATTTGCGATATTATTCCCATGAATACGGCGGAAATCGCCGCTCTGTGACTGCGGCCGAGCCGAGGCTGAAGCGCAAAGTTACTCCAACTCTCGGGAACTATCACACCATGCCTTTATCACGTAGCCTAGGCTCAGGATGTGTTAATTTTCGCTGAGAACTGACCCGGGTTGGCAGAGAATTTTCATTGAGAAGTGACCCATGTGCGAGCTTCGCCCTGTCTGCGATTTGCAGGGGGCATTGGAGTGATAGACATGGCATTTTTGAGTGTAATTCGACGTTGGGCATTGCGAGAGGGAATGTCGATCCGCGAGATCGCGCGGCGAACCGGCCTCTCGCGCAACACGATCCGGAAGTATCTTCGTAGCGGCACAACGGAACCGAGTTTCAAGATTCCCGATCGGCCCAGTAAACTGGATGCTTATGCCGAGAAGCTTTCCGGCTGGCTGCTGACGGAGAGCCGCAAGCCACGCAAGCAGCGGCGGACGATCAAACAGCTTCACCGGGACCTGGTTGTGCTCGGCTTTACCGGTTCCTATGGCCGGGTGGCTGCATTCGCCCGCGCCTGGCAGGAAGATCGGCGGCGGGATCAGCAAACGACGGGCCGCGGCACCTTTGTGCCGCTGGTCTTTCAACCCGGCGAGGCGTTCCAGTTCGACTGGAGCGAGAACTGGGCGGTGATCGGCGGCGAGCGCATCAAGCTTCAGGTGGCCCATATCAAGCTGTCCCACAGCCGTGCCTTCCTGTTGCGCGCCTATCTCCTGCAAAGCCATGAGATGCTGTTCGACGCCCATTGGCACGGCTTTCGCGTGTTCGGCGGGGTGCCGGCCCGAGGTATCTATGACAACATGAAGACAGCGGTGGACAAGGTCCTGACCGGCAAGGATCGGCAGGTCAATGCCCGCTTCAGGGCGATGTCCAGCCATTATGTCTTCGAGCCTGAGTTCTGCAATCGGGCGGCGGGTTGGGAGAAAGGGCAGGTCGAGAAGAACGTCCAGGACAGCCGCAACCAGCTCTGGCAAACCATGCCGGCATTCCCGGAACTGGCCGCGCTCAACGCCTGGCTGGAGCAAGGCTGCCTTGCCCTGTGGAAGGACACGGCCCATGGCACATTGCCCGGGACCATCGCGGATGTCTGGCATGCCGAGAGAGCCGCGTTGATGTCCCTGCCTCCAGCATTCGATGGCTTCATCGAGCAGAGCAAACGTGTGTCGCCAACCTGCCTGGTAACCTTTGAACGTGTCCGTTACAGCGTGCCGGCATCCTTCGCGAACCAGCGCATCAGCCTGCGGGTCTATCCCGAACGGATCGTGATTGCCGCAGAAGGACAGATCCTCTGCGAGCATCAGCGGGTGATCGTTCGATCACACCAGGCACCAGGACGGACAGTCTTTGACTGGCGGCACTACCTGGCCGTCATTCAGAGAAAGCCCGGCGCCTTGCGTAACGGGGCTCCCTTCGCCGAGATGCCGGATGCCTTCCGCCAACTCCAGCATCATCTGCTCCGGCGGCGCGGGGGCGATCGGGAAATGGCCGAGGTGCTGGCCCTGGTGCTGCAGCACGATGAACAGGCCGTGCTGACTGCCGTGGAACTGGCTCTGGAAGCCGGGGTTCCGACCAAGACCCATGTGTTGAATATCCTGCACCGATTGGTCGACGGCAAGACGCCCTGCACGCCCGATATCGATCCCCCGCAAGCTCTTGCCTTGCGGAATGAGCCCCGGGCCGATGTCGATCGCTATGACGGGTTGCGCGGCCAGAGCCGGGAGGCCCGCCATGCGTCATGATCCTGCCAGCGCGGCCGTCGTCATCATGCTCAAAAGCCTGAAGCTGCACGGCATGGCTCAGGCTGTCACCGACCTGATCGAACAGGGCGCCCCCGCCTTCAAAGAAGCGGTGCCGATGCTCTCGCAGCTCTTGAAGGCCGAGATGGCAGAACGCGAAGTGCGGTCCATTGCCTATCATATGAAGATTGCCCGCTTTCCGGCCTATAAGGACCTCTCCGGCTTCGACTTCGCGGCCAGCGAGGTCAATGAAGCCCTGATCCGCCAGCTCCATCGCTGCGAGTTCCTTGACGCCGCCCAGAACGTGGTTCTGATCGGCGGGCCCGGCACCGGGAAATCGCATCTCGCCACCGCCCTTGGCATTCAGGCCATCGAGCATCATCGCAAGAAGGTCCGCTTCTTCTCGACCGTCGAATTGGTTAATGCGCTCGAACAGGAAAAGCTGCAGGGCAAGGCCGGGAAGATCGCAGACAGCCTGGTGCGGCTCGATCTCGTGATCCTGGACGAACTCGGTTACCTGCCGTTCAGTGCGACGGGCGGGGCCCTTCTCTTCCATTTGCTGAGTAAGCTTTATGAGCAGGCCAGCGTGGCCATCACCACCAATCTCAGCTTCAGCGAATGGGCCAGCGTCTTTGGCGATGCCAAGATGACAACCGCCTTGCTCGATCGGCTCACGCATCGCTGCCACATCCTGGAGACCGGCAACGACAGTTTCCGCTTCAGGGCAAGCTCGGCAGCAGCAAAAAAGATGACAGAAGGAGGCCAGGACTTGACCGATACATGAGCAACAGAACATAACCTTCAGGCGGGTCAATTCTCGATGAAAAACCCGGGTCAGTTCTCAGCGAAAATTAACACGCGTCGCTCAAGATCATGGAAAGACGGGCGATTTGGGTAAATTATGGCCGAACCGCTGAAGGCGCGCCGCAACGAAAGCAATACCATCCGGCATCGATCTTCGGAATGGCGCAGGTATCTCGGACAGATGAAATCCGGGATGCATTCCGCATCTAAGGGGATGATCAAACTGCGCATGTCATAGCGGGTAGGGCGGATTTGGGCTGATGGTGTTGCGTCCGATATGTCTGCTCAAAAGAAAACAAGGCGGGCGGATAGTGTGAGCCCGCTGCAACTGCTCCGGTCATGCCTCAGCAAAGCGAAAGCAAGTCGTTCATTGGCAGAATCAGAGCTTTCCTGCCAGCCCGGCGAAGGCATATGGAACTGACAGTTCATCTTTTCCAGCGGGGTAGGGCCTCACAATCGGAAGGGCTCAGGTCACGCATTCGGATGAGAATAGCCCAGAACCTCTGCTGAGCTATCCACATTACAGATATGCCGCCGGTCGCTGTCCCATGCCTCGACTTTCGCCACGCCCCCTATCTCGGAAAGCCAACGAGAGGCGACTTCGCTGGCGGGACGCCGGACATGTTCGGCGATGACGGCCGTGCATGCGGCCTCCTGCCGGTCGCGCAGGATTGTCGGTGATTCAGTCTCGACGCATGCCGAGAGCAGGGCGTGGAAAAGGATTGGCAGGAGAATACGCATGATGATCTCCGGATGTGGGGGTGAGATGACCCTAACACCGAAGGTATATTTCTGGCAAAACCCGCTTTGAGCGGCGGTCTGATCCTGATCGGATCGCTGGCGACGAAACAAGGATAGGGGCTTGGCATGGCGAATATTATTGGGATTCGTCAAAGACGACGGCATCGGGCGGCGCCCAGTGGCTGCCGGTTTTACACGAGATACTGGGCGATGACTGGCACAGGCTTGGCGAGGTTGTCCGACGTCATTACTTCCTTCGGGCCTTCAGTGACGATCAGGTCTGTGCCAAGGGCAGGATGCACGAGGTCTGGCACGGTGCCGCGGCCAAGCTGCTGATTCTATTTGCGCGGATATTCGGTGCGCTGGTGCCTTATCGAGGCACGGATGTGCCGATCGAGGTGAATTACCGCGCCTGTCCAGGCGACAGCACGATTCATTGGGACCGGGTGTTCCATTTTGCCGGTCGTCTGGCCTTCCACTTCCGTTCCCATGTGGAACCGACCTGCGGCAATCGCGTAATCGAATTCGTGCGCTTCGGAATCGGCATGCGGCTGAAGGTCACCGTAGAAGAGGGTGCGCTCGTCTTTCGCGATGCAGGCTATATCTGGCGGATCCTCGGCATCGACATACCGTTGCCGATGGGGCTTGTGCTGGGCCGCGCCTGTATCGAGGAGCGACCGGTGGACGCCACGCATTTCAGCATATGCGTGACATTGACCCATCCGCTATGCGATCACCATTCACAAATGCCAAAGCATGACACTCGATGACGTGCGTATCGACCTCGGCCGCGGAGCGTTTGCTCTGGGGCAGCTCTATGTAGCGCTCAGCCGTGCGAGGAGCCTCGATGGTTTGTCGTTTGCCCGCGACCTGACGGTTTCTGATGTTCGGCTTGATGCGATGCTTTTGAGCTTCGTCGAATGGGCTCGGCGCGCGTCCGATCTCGATTTCGGACAGGCGGACCCGGCCTGAACGAGTGCGCAGCGCGAGTTCCAAGGCGCGCCATGTCCGATCAGGTCGGTCGACCCATCATCAGTCGGAGCGGTTCATAGGTCATGACCGTCTCTCCCCGTTGATTGCGAACGAGATTGCGCGTGCGGACGAGGCCCCGCGTGCCCTTGCTTTCCGGCCGAACTTCGGTGACCTCGATCTCGACCTCGATCGTGTCCCCTGCCAGCACTGGTCCATTTACGTCCAGACTCTGCAGGCCAAGGAAGGCCAGACCGGTTTCTTGACCCGTGGCGTTTAACGCGAGACCCTCGGCGATGGAGAAGGTAAGTGCTCCCGGTGCGGGATCGCCGGCGATCGCGGCCTCGGTCCGACGGTACTCTGCATTGGTGAACAGGATCTCGATCATCCCGACGAGGCCGACGAATTGTCCGATATCCGCCTCGGTGATCGTGCGGCCGTAGGTAAGATAGCGCGCGCCGACCTGAAGGTCTTGCCAGAAGAATCCGCGACCAAGGCGCTCCAGTTGATCCACCATCATGCCACCTCATACCTGCGGGCATGGGCGAGAAGCCGCTCCGCCCGCGTCAGATGGGGAAGATCGATCATCTCTCCATCTATGTTGACCGCCCCACTCCCATCCTTGAGCGAAAATGCCTCGACGATCCGATTGGCGTGTTCGATCTCGGCGACGGTTGGCAAAAAGGAGCGGTTGATGATCGGAACCTGAGCCGGATGTATCGCCATTTTGCCGCAAAAGCCGTCGCGACGCGCGGCAATGCATTCTGCCTCGAGGCCTTCAAGGTCACGAATATTGGTCCAGACCCCGTCGATGGCCTGGCAATCTGCAGCGGCCGCACCAAAGAGGAGCATATTGCGCGCCAGCGAAAATGGGCCGGTCAGTTGGCCGCTCTGATCTCTGCTCGCAGTTGCCGAAAGGTCGGCCGAAAGGTCTTCCGCACCCCAAGCCAGACCCGCGAGATGGTTATGCACTTCGGCATAGGTCCCGAGCCCGAATATCGAGGCGGCGTTCTCGGTCGCGATGGCCATAACTGGCAACTGACTTCGGCCGATTTCTTCCATATGGGCCAGCAGTCGCTGAATGCAGTGGCTGGACATGGCCTTCGGCAAGACGATGCCGTCGGCGCCAGCCTCGAGTGCCACCGCGAGATCGTCGCGGCAGCGGGGCTCGTTCAGTGGATTTACCCTTACCCAGACCTCACCACGCCGATCGAGCGAGACCAAAGCCTCACCGACGTCGATCCGTGCCCTGTCCTTGTTCCGCTCAAGGACGGAGTCTTCCAAATCAAGAATGACGATATCCGCCTCGGTCGCGGCTGCTTTCACCATCATGCCGGGGCGGTCGCCGGGTACGAAAAGCCAGGACCTCATGCCGCGGCCCCCTCGGGTGGTCTCGCCCGCATCAGGGCCGCTCGACGACAGGCGGCGACGAGGACGCCGTCCTGATTGAAGGCCTTGTGCTCGAATTCGACGATACCCTGCCCTGGCCGCGACTTCGAGGGACGGGCGGAAATCACGAGGGTCTCAACCTTGAGCGTATCACCGTGAAAGAAGGGCGCCGGGAAGCTGACATCCGTCATGCCGAGATTGCCAATCGTTGTTCCAAGCGTGGTCTCATGGACCGAGATTCCGATCATGATCCCCAGCGTCAGCAGCGAGTTAACCAGCGGCTGACCCCATTCGGTCGCCTCCGAGAAATGTCGGTCTATGTGCAGCGGCTGCGGGTTCATTGTCTGGGTCGAGAAGGACATGTTGTCGGCTTCCGTCACCGTGCGGGTGATCGCATGTCGAATGACCATCCCGGGCTGAAATTCTTCTAGCCAAAGGCCCGCCATGTTGAGCTCCTATTTTCTTGTGGCCTGCAGAATGCCCTGATCGACTAGGGCGGATATCTCAGGTGGCGTGAAGCCAAGTTCTTCAAGAATGAGCGCGCCGTGCTCGCCGAGACTTGGGGGCGGCGTGTCAGGCCTTGTTTCCGCGCCTCGAAAAGCGACGGGCTGCGGGACGGATCTCGCCCTGCCCGGCAGGTCATCAACCGCTCGGAAGAAGTCTGAATTCGCGAGATGCGGATCTTCAAGCAGATCCATGAGCGAGTTGACCCTGGAATGGGGCACGTCAATGCGTTCGAAGGTGCTGACCCACTCGTCGGTTGTCCGCTTCGTCATTTCCTCAGCGAGGATCGCGTACATGTCGCCAACTCTGAGCGATCGTTCAGAGGGATTGGCGAACCAGTGCGCCTTGGTCACATCTTCCCGGCCGATCTCGATGAATGTGCGGAGCCAATGCGCGCCGGTATAGGGAAGGACCGCAATCCAGCCGTCCGAACTGCGGAAGGGCTTTCGGTGCTTATTCAGGAGCCTGCCGTAGCCCGGCCGGCCATCCTCCGAGAAGGTCGCGGCCGCCAGGTGCTCCGTCATGACGAACGAGGCCATGACCTCGAACATCGGGACTTCGATCTCCATGCCTGCGCCATTTTTCTCCCGGCCGAAGAGCGCAGCAGAAATTGCCTGGGCGGCGTAAAGGGCGGCGACCTTGTCGGCCATAACGCCGGGGACATATGCAGGCTCCGCGCCGGCATAGGTCGGCAACCAGGCGAGGCCCGATGCCGCCTGGATCACGTCATCATATGCGGGACGGTCTGCATACGGCCCGGAGCTCCCGAAGCCGATGGCTGAGCAGTAGATCAGGCGTGGATTGAGCTGCCGGAGGCTGTTGGGATCAAGGCCGAGCCGCTTCACAGCGCCGAGGCGCATATTGTGAAAGAATACATCGGCGCTGGCGATCAGCCGGCGCATCGCCGCCGCGCCCTCGTCGGATTTGAGGTCAATGGCGATCGAGCGCTTGTTGCGGTTGCTGTTGGCGAACATGGAACTGTCGCCATGGGGTGATCTCGGCTCGACATATCGGGCCAGATCGCCGTCCAGCGCTTCGACCTTGATGACATCCGCCCCAAAATCAGCAAGGATCTGGCCGGCCATTGGACCCAGCACGATGGTCGTCATTTCGACGACGCGGACACCCTTCAATAAATCGATCATCACCAGTCCTCCTTGGGAGTGGGGTGGCGACGAAAAGTCGCCACCCCGCCTTCGTCAGCTTTCCTGGCCGCGGATCTTTTCGACTTCTGTCCGGAAGTCGGTCAAGATCTCTGTGCCGACCTTTCCGCGATCATCGAGCGCCTTGGCCCAATCCTCGGCGACGGTACCGAAGGTTTCCGAAAGCGTTGCCTTCTCTTCCTCAGTCAGCGTGAACACATTGGCACCATCAGCCTTCATCTGTTCCGCGAGATCGACCTCGGCATCGTCGAATGCCTTGCAGGCCGATTGCGTGACCTCGCGCCCGACTTCGGACAGAACCTTCTGGACATCCTCTGGCAGGCTGTCCCATTTCTTCTGCGAGATGGAATAGGTGATCCCAACCGATCCGAAATTGGCGTCCTGGCTGGCCGAGGTCACGATCTGATCGAGCCCGTAGGAGAAGGTCGAGGTGAAGGGGAGCAGCGCTCCGTCAATCGTCCCTTTCGACATGGCGTCGAATATTTCTGGCGGCGTCATCCGGATCGGCGCGGCGCCGACGGCTTGCAGGGAAAGCTCCATCGCACCCGGGTTCGACCGAACCTTCTTTCCGGCCATGTCGGCCAGATTTGCGACGCCGGCGCGCTTGGAAAAGACCGCTTGGTAGGGCGAAAGCGCGACGTTGTAGAGCACTCGGACGCCATTGGGCTGGAATTCCAGCTCATCAAGTTTTCCGCCCGGCTGAACCAGCTCGCGGAATGCCAGTGAGCCCTCGCAGGAAGAGGCAATCTCGCCCGGGAGCTCGACAACACCGCCGAGCGGCATCTTCTCCGAAACATAGGACGGAACAATGTAGCCGATATCGGCGATGCCTGCCTGGGTGATCGAGAGCATGTCCTTCGCCTTGGCGAGCTGCTCTGCCGGATAGTGTTCGAAGGCCACACGATCACCAAGCTGCTCTTTAACCTTCTCCATGAAGATCTCGGTCGTATTCCTGGTGATGATGTGATCGGCCGGCAGACTGTCGGCAATCTTGATGGTGACTTCCTGCGCCACGGCCGGCGCGGCGAGGGCGCTGGCCACAAGCAGAGCGGCGATCGTTGTTCTGGTTTTCATGGTTTCCTCCTCCGATTTCTGTTTCAGCAGTTGACCCGGGCACCCTCACCGTAAGGCGGGGCGTAGCAGATCAGGACCCGCACTGGTTCATCCCCAATGGCAGTGAAGGTGTGCGCCAGACCGGCCGGGAAAAAGCAACTCTCGCCCGGCCCGATGACCCTGGTCATGTCCGAGATTTCGACCTCGGCACGACCTTCAAGGATCCAGCAGAACTGATCGATGCCGGGATGGTAATGCGGCGAGGCCCCCTCTCCAGGCTCGATCCGCCCGATCAGAACTTCCATCTGCGTCGCGCCGGTTTCGGGGGAGACCAGGCGCCGATTGACGGTCCCGGTATGTCCGCTCGGGGAATAGGGCTCAACATCCGCTTCGGTCCGGAAGAAAAGCTTTGGATCGAGCCCTGCGGCGCTGATGGGTTCATTCACTGGTATCTCCTTTCAATTCAATGCTCGATGGTGCTGGGCAGCCAGAGCACGAGCTCAGGAAAGGCAACCAGCAGCGCCAGGACGATGAGATGGGCGAAAATATGCGGTGCGACGCCGCGGAAGATCTCCGCCAGCGGTCGCTCGGCGTAGCGGGCTACGACAAAGATGTTCATGCCGAGGGGGGGTGTGATCATGCCGACCTCGGCGGCGACCACGACAAGAACCCCGAACCAGACCGGATCGAAGCCGAGACTTACGATGGCTGGAACCATCACCGGGACGGTGAGAATAAGGATCGCCAACTGGTCCATGAAACAGCCGAGGATCAAATAGAAAAGGATGATGCCGGCCATGATGACATAGGGCGACACTTCGAGCGTGGTGACCCAGGTCACGAACTTCGGGGTGATCTGGCCGAGCGTCAGGACATAGCCGAAGATGTGGGCGCCGATGATGATCATGAAGATCATACAGGTCGCCCGTACCGCGCGGGCCATCGCGCCGGCGAAGCTCTTCCACGTCAGGCTGCGGAACGCGGCGGCAATGAGAAAAGCGCCGAACGCCCCGAGGCCCGCTGCCTCGGTCGGCGTCGCGATGCCGAGATAGATCGAGCCGGTCACGCAAAGGAGAAGCAGAAGCATCGGCCCGATTTCACGGAGCGCCAGAAGCTTTTCCCGCCAGCTATGGGCCGCTGCAGACGGCGCAATGCTCGGATCTCGGGCGATCAGCACATAGACCGTGGCGATGATCGCGAGCGTCACCAGGATGCCGGGGATCACGCCGCCGATCAGCAGGTCGGCAATATTCGCCTCGATGATGATGCCGTAGAGCACGAGGGCGATCGAGGGTGGAATGAGCATTGCAAGCGTGCCCGACACCGCTACGACGCCGGCCGAGAACTTTGCCTCATAGCCCGCGCGGCGCATCGACGGGATCGAAGTGGACGAGAGCGCAGCCGCGGCCGCCGTCGACGAGCCGGATATCGCACCAAAGCCCGCACCCGCGAGAGCGGTTGCAACGGCAAGTCCACCTGGCAGACGGCCTACCCAGATTGTGATGGCCTTGAACATCCGATCGGCAATGCCGCTGACAATGACGAACTCGGCCATGACAATGAAGAGCGGCACGGCGATCAGCTCGTAGCCATTTGTTGTCGAGAGTGGGGTCGTGGAGAGAACTGACAGGGCGCTGTCGAAGCCAACGATCGCCATGAGG
The DNA here is from genome assembly GCF_055755275.1 of Marinovum sp. E3. Lineage (NCBI taxonomy): Bacteria > Pseudomonadati > Pseudomonadota > Alphaproteobacteria > Rhodobacterales > Roseobacteraceae > Marinovum > Marinovum sp. E3. Next base: position 625 of record NZ_JBVTQV010000010.1, on the reverse strand, counting down.
CCGATGAGGCCGGTGAAGGTGAGCGCGAAGCCGACCGGGATCCCGCAGAGCAAAAGGACGAGAAGTGAAATGACGACAAGAAGGGCGATCATACCGGCTCCCCCCCATCGAGTTCATGTTCCGGCATTCCTGGTCTCCGCCCGGTCCTGATCGCCTCGGCCGCCATGAACATTCTGACCATGCAAACGAGAATCATGGCAACGGTTCCGATCGGCACGATTGCGTAACTCGCCCAGGCCGGCCATGGCACGATGCTTGCGATGACCTCGTCATTGCGGAAGCTTGTCCATGCCCGACCCCAAGACACCCAGGTGAGAAGGCCGAAGATGAAGGTGCCGATCGCGGCCGAGACGAATTCAGTCAACGCGCGCGGACGAACCGGAAGCTTGACCGTAAGAAGATCGACCGCCAGGTGCTCATCGCGCCAGAATGTCGGACCAAAGCCGAAGAAGAAGACAAGTGGTGTCAAATAGAGGACGACAACATCATGGGCGAAGAAGAGCGGCGCCCCGGCGCCGTAGCGCAGGCTCACGTCAGCCACGACAAGGAGGGTCATGGCGGCAAGCGCGGTCGCTGCGATTGCGGTGAAGAGTCCATCGATTGCGGACATCGTTCTGCGGATCAT
>NZ_JBVTQV010000009.1:0-47677 GCF_055755275.1 Marinovum sp. E3 | reverse complement strand
GTCGCGCCCCCTATGCTGCGGCAGTCGAAGCCGGTTTTGTCACCGTCTTCAGCTTGGTTTTCAGGTCGGTGCGGCAGAATGCATGCAGGAAACAGGTCTGTTCGCTCAGATCGAGCATCTCCTGCGCCACCGCGTCGCTTTCCTCGGTGGTCAGATAGACATGGGTTTCCACCGGATCGGCCTCGCCTGCCCTGCCCGTGCCGCCAGAGGCGCCGCCAAGGCTGAAATGCGTGTCCTGAAGGATCTGATACTGCGGCAGATCGAGCCCCAGCATCGGCACCAGCCGGCCGAACTGCGTCATGAAGCAAAAGCCGATGCCGGCCGAGATATAGCTGGCCGCATCCGGCGCCCTGCCCCTGCCGCCATCCACCTCGGCCTCTTCCGAGAGAAACAGCCATTCCTTGCCATGCGGCGAATAAAGCTGCTGGCGGATTTCCTTCATCCCGTCGGCGCGCAGAACGGCGGTGGCGGCGATGTTCAGCCGGCGGTCCTGATGTTCCGACAGCGACGAAGCCGCCTTTTCGGTGCCCCCTTGCACCGGCTTCTTCTCGGTGAGGCCGAGAGGTGCCAGCAGCGTCTCGCCCCCCGCCGTCATCTCTGCCCGCGCGCCGGCGTCGCTGGGATCGGGCAGCAGCGGCGCCGCCAGCTTCGCCACCTTCTTCGGCGCCAGCTCCACGCCGTTTTTCGACAGCGCGAACAGGCTGTCATGCTCGCCCCGCATCAGCCCGTTCAACGGCGAGGCATGCACCGCGTTCATCAGGAACTGCGTCAGCGCGCCGCCCGACAGGTCGCAATCGATCTCGACCTGCAATTCCACCGGTTCGGCGCCGCCCACCATCGTGCGCTTCTGCATCGAGCCGGTCATGGTGTAGTAATTGTCCAGCGTCAGCTTCAGGTGCCGGATCTCGATGCCGTCCCGCCGCGCCAGCGCGGTGATCTCGTTCATGTAGGATGCGATCATGCCGACGGTCAGAAACGACAGCGGCGGCGGCGCGGCGTCATGCCCGTTCAGGTACTTGCCCTCGTCCGACACCATCCGCCAGGTCCTAGCCGAGCGGCGCGAGGACACCAGCGCCTCTTTCTGGAAGCCCGACAGCGAGGTGACCAGCGTGCGCAAGGCATCGCCACGGCGGATTTCCGGCGTGCCGGGACCGAGGCTGTCGTAATTCCCGATCTCGTGGATCAGGGGCAACCCGCTTTCGGCGATCCTGTTGGTTCCAAGTGGCATCGTCGTCCTCCATTTGCCCGAAAGGGAGCGATGGCCGCAGCCCTGCCGTGGCACATTTTGTATCCAAAAATCTCGGATACCCTCCCGATTTATAGATTCGTACCATAAACGTATCCGTATTTCAAGAACGGATGCATATTTGACCAAATGGCCGGCAAGCTGCTATGACGAGGCAAGAAATGTATTCAAAGAGGGCCGAAATCGCATATGGGCACCGCAGTCGAAACCGCTGTCTCCGAGCTTCGGGCGATGATCGTGAATGGCGAGCTGCCGGTCTCCGACCGGGTGACGGAAAGCAGCGCGGCCAGCCTCCTCGGCCTCTCGCGCACCCCGGTCCGGGCCGCGCTGGCCCAGCTCGAGACCGAGGGGCTGCTGGTCAAGCTGGAGGGGCGCGGCTACAAGATCCGGCCCTTCAGCCTCGAAGATCTGGAAAAGGCCTCCGAGGTGCGCGCCGCGCTCGAGGCGCTGGCCGCCGGACGCCTCGCCAGCCTTGGCCCGTCGCAAGAGACCGTGGCGGCGATTGAAAGCTCGATTGCCATGACCGAGGGGATTGTCAGCCGCAGCGCCGTCACCCGGCGCGAGGTGGCGATCTATCAGGAGGCCAACGAGCTGTTTCACACCACCATCGTCGATGCCTGCGACAATGATTTCGTCCGCCTCGGGCTGGAAAAGATCGCCAATATCCCGATTGTCGCCCCCGGCGCCTTTACCGAGGTCGAGGGCATGGCGCAGGCCGAAATGCTGCGGATCACGGTCGGGCATACCCAGCACGTCATCATCTGGGATGCGATCCGCGCCGGCGATGCGGTACGCGCCGAACACATGATGCGCGAACACGCCGGCGCGCCGGTGCGCTACGCCCGGCTGTTCATCGGCGAGGGCTATTACAAGAAGCTGCTGTCAAGTGGCATCGTCGAACGCGGCTCGGCCGGCCCCGGCTGAGCGCTCATCCGGCCCAGAGCGCCGAAACCGGCGGCAACAATTACGACAACCTCATATCGCCCCGCACGCTCCGCGGCCTTCGTTCCTTGGGACGACGCTGCGCACGAAAGGGCAGCTTGACGCAAGACGCTCGGGCCAAGGCAGGCCAAACCAAAGCAACCCGGCAATGCCCCGCGCCTTCAATTGGCCGAAAATCCCCCATCGACGTTGATCGTCTCGCCAGTGATCAGACCGGATGCAGGGGAGGCGAGAAAGATCAGCACGCCGGCGAAATCGTCCGGCTCGGCCAGGCGGCCCAGCGGAATGCGAGACAAGACGCCCTTGCGGGCCTCGTTGGCGCGCTCGTTATCCTCGAAGAGCCAGGCCGTGAGTTCCGAGCGGAACACCGTCGGCGCAATGGCGTTGACGCGGATGTCGTGCTGGCCCCATTCGGTGGCCAACGACTTGGTGATCATGTCGACGGCGGCTTTGGAAGGGCCATAGGCGCTGGTGCCCGCGGGCGTGGCAAACCGCGCCCGGACCGAGGACACCGGGATGATCGCCCCGCCCCGCCCTCGGTCGATCATCGCCTTGCCCGCGGCACGGCACAGCAGCCAGGTCTGGCGCACGTTGGCATCCATCACCTTGTCCCAGGTCTCCAGGTCCATCTCGATGGCCGGTTTGACGGCGGCCGTCCCCGACGCGGGCACGAGAATATCCAGCCCCCTGCCCTCGGCACAGGCGGCGGCAACCATGGCGTCACAGGCGTCCTCATCCGAGGGGCGGCCTTCCACCATGGTCACACCTGCGCCCCCAGCCTTGAGTTCCTCCGCGATCTCGGAGAGCTTTTCGGCATTGCCCCCAGCAATCGTCACATGCGCCCCGGCACCCGCCAAGGCACGCGCCGCGGCGGCGCCCAGGGCGCCGGTCGCGCCGCTGATCAGGGCGGATTTGTCGGACAAATCAAACAGTTTGGCGATACTCGGGTTCATTCCCTAGCCTTTCTTTTCTGCAATACGGTTGCGCAGGATGCCGATGCCCTCGACTTCCAGTTCCACGACATCGCCGGGCTTGATCCAGCGCTCCATCTCGTCGCCGCAGCCATTGGCGACGGTGCCCGAGCCGATGAAATCGCCGGGATAAAGCGTCTCGTGACGCGAGATATAGGCGATGATGCGGGCGAAGCTGTGGTACATGTCGGTGGAGTTCGACCGCGACCATTCCTCGCCATTGATGCGGGCCATCATCTCCAGATTTCCGGCGTCCAGCTCGTCCGGCGTGACCAGGCACGGCCCCATGATGTTGCCGCGGTCCATGTCCTTGCCCTTGGCCGGGCCGAGGAACATCTGCACCTCGCCGGGAATGACATCGCGGGCGGAAATGTCATTGAAGATGGTGTAGCCGCCGATATGGGCAGGCGCATCCTCTTCGCTGATGTTCACACCCTCCTTGCCAATGTAGATGCCGAACTCCAGCTCGTAGTCCAGCTTCTCGGTATAGTCGGGCCAGGGCACTTCTTCCTCGGGGCCGATCACCGACATCGGGTTGCCCTTGTAATAGATCGGCGCCTCGTACCAGCGCGGCGGGGTCTTCTTGCCGGTACGGCGCTCGAAGTTGATCATGTGACCTTCGAAGGACAGCGTATCGCGGATCGAGTTCGGGCGCGGCACCGGGGCCAGCAAGCGCACGGCATCTTCGGCGTAGAGCAGTTGCGCGCCATCCGGGCCGGTGCGGGTGCCTTTGGCGACGAAATCCAACGCCTCATTGGCGGCCCGGCGGCTGAGCGCGCCACCGGCCAGAAAGCCAATCATTTCAGGGGGCAGCAACGCGTCGGCAATCTCGAATGGCCGGCCGGTGTCACCGCTTGCAGCCAGTTGCGCGGCACAGGCAAGGTTCAGGTCGACGATGCCCGCGTCGGTCAGGGCGCCGATGCGTTCGACGCGCCCCACAGGCGTTGCGATTTCAAAAGTGACAAGTTTCACGAGTTGTCCCCTGTGCTCGGGTTGTTGCTGCGATAGACCGCCAGTTGGCGCATCAGCTTGCGGTCGCGTTCGGCATAGATGTCTTCCGTGGTACGGCCCGCATAATCGTACCAGCCCTTGCCGGATTTCACGCCCAGCTCACCACGTTCAACCTTTTCGCCAAGGTCGGGTGACGCCTTTTCGGCATTGCTCAACTTCTTGAAAACGTTATTTGACACGCGCCATGAAGTATCCAGACCGATGAAATCCTCGGCCTCCATAGGACCAAGGCAGGCCAGCCGGAATCCGAAGCTCGCGCGGACGGCGGCATCCAGGTCTTCCGGCGTCACCACCCCGTTGTCGAGCAGAAAGTCCACCTCGCGTTCCAATGCGCCGGTCAGCCGGTTGATGATGAAGCCCGGCACCTCCTTGCGGACCCGCACCGGCACCTTGCCGGCGCGTTCCATCACCGCGATCACCGCGTCGATGGCGGCGGGGTCGGTGGCTTCCCCATGATGTACCTCGACCGCGGGGATCAGGTGGGCGGGGTTGAAATAATGCAGGCCGACGACACGTTCGGGCGTCGCCATCTCGCCGGTCATCTGGCTGACGGTAAAGCTGGAGGTGTTCGAGCCGATCAGCACGTCACGAGGCAGACCATCGAGCGCGGCAAAGACCTCTTTCTTGATCTCCAGCACCTCCGGCACGGTTTCGACCACAAGCTGCGCCCCCTCGGTCGCATCGGCGAAATCGTCGAAGAAATACACCGACACACGGCCCAGCACGGCCTCGGGATCGGCGATCAACCCTTCCTCCTGCGCCAGCCGCAAACTGGACGCCATTTGCGCCTTACCGCGCTGCAACTGCTCGGGCGAGCGGTCCACGGCGCGCACGGCGAACCCGGCCTCGGCGAAGTTCTGCACGATGCCCAGCCCCATGGTGCCGAAGCCGATGACCGTGACGGTGGTAATCCGGGATGCGTCGTACATGGCGTCAGTTCGGCGAGATGACGAGCATCTGAACGGCGTGGTTGGTGGCGTTGACGATCGACCGTTCGGTATTGGGCGGGATGTAGCAGCTGTCGTACTTGCCGATCACGGTGTCGCCTTCGGCGGTGGTCACAGTGATCTCCCCCTCCAGCACGACATAGACCTTGCCGGTGGGCGCGGCGGCCTTGTCGGCCCCGCCACCGGGCAGGAAGGTGGAAAAGCCCACCCAGTAATCCTCGAGGCCGGTCACCCCCTGCCCCTGCAACCGCATGGCCGTCATTCCGAAATGGCCCTTGGCGTCATAGGCCTTGGCGTCGTCAAATCGTGTCACGTCTATCATGGTCATTCTTCCTTACAGTCCGAGCGCGTCGGTGAAATAGCCGGTGGGCAGGTTGATCGACATCGACTTGCCGAAGACGAAATGGATCGCGAGCCAGAAGGCGATGCCTGACAACACGGCGACGATCCTGTTTTCCTTGTTGAGCCAGAGGGCGATTGTCACGAACACCGGAACGGCGAGCTTCGGACCAAAGGCCATGGTGCCCGCGATGAGGCAGACGAAGACCACCAGCGCCCGCAGAATGCCCGCGCGGAACTCGACAAGAAAGGGCGGGCCGGTGTCGCCGAATTCTTCCTCCGGATCGTATTCCGCGTCCCAGCGCGCCGGGTTGCGCAACTTTCCCACGCCATAGACGGTGCCGATGATCAGGATGCTGATGGTGATGAACCAAGGGAAAAACGTGGCCCGCTGCGGCAACGGTTGCAGCATCCAGATGAAGACCACCGCAATCACCATGATCGTCACGGCAATGATCCAGTCGGCCTTTCTGCCAAAGCCGATGGCGGCACGGCGTTCGGGGGAGAGATCGTCAGGATCAGTCATTGGCCTTGGCCTCTCTGCCATACCGGTCGAGCAGCAGGCGGCGGATCGGTTTGGAGAACAGCATGAACAGGATCATCATTTCGAGGATCAGCACGATGGGCCGTTCGTAAAGCCAGGTCAGGCCATAGCGGTCCCATGCGGCAAAGAAGTAGGGTTCTGCGATGCCGCCCAGGATCAGGCCCATGACCATTGGCACGCGGGGCCAGTCCATGTGCTTGAAGATGTAGCCCGCCATGCCGGCGGCGGCGAAGAAGCCGATATCGCCCAGCGACAGGTTGGAGAAGGACGCCCCCATGACCATCGCGGCCAGGATGAAGGGCACCAGAAGCGTTGCGCGCACGAAGCAGAGCCGCACCAGGTAGCGCTGGAAGACAAGGCAGAGCACGGCGGCGATGATATTGGCGACGGTCACGACATTGACCATCATGAAGGTCTCGTCGAGCTTGTAGGTCAGCATGTCCCGGCCCGGGCGCACACCGAGGACGACAAAGATGCCCAGCAGCACCGCCATCGGTGGATTGCCCGGCACGCCGAAAGCGACGGTGGGGATGATCGCGCCGGGCAGGTGCGCGGCGGTGCCGGTTTCAGGCGCGATGATACCCCGCACGTTGCCCTTGCCGTATTCATGCTCGGGGTTCTTGTCGCCGGATACGGCTGAGGCATAGCACATCCACTCTGCCACGTTGCCGCCGAGGCCGGGTATGAAACCGGTGACAACCCCGATGACCGAACAGCGGAACACCAGCCACCAGTTGCGGACGCAGTCCATCATGCCGTCCCAGAGACCCGCGATCTTCTCGACAGGCTTGGATTCTGCGATGGACCGGTTGCGGGCGGCAAGATCGATGATCTCGGGCACCCCGAACAGGCCCAGCAGGATCGGGATGATCGGCAGACCCTCCCAAAGATATAGGAACGGGCCGATGAAACGCGGATCGCCGGTGCCCGGCGCCTGCCCGACAGTCGACAGGATCAGCCCCAGCCCCGCCATCATCAGCCCACGCGACTGGCTGCGGCCAGACAGCGAAGCCGCCATGACGAGGCCCAGCACCACCATCATGAAGAACTCGGGCGAGGAGAAGCTGTTTACCAGCGCGCGCAGGAGCGGCAGGAACAGAATAAATATCACGGTCGCCACCAGCGTGCCGAAGATCGATCCGAAATAGGAGGCCGAGAGCGCCCGGCCCGCCTCGCCCCGCTTCGACATCGGGTATCCGTCAAGCGAGGTCGCCAGCGCCGCCGCCGTGCCCGGCACGCCGAGCAGGACAGCGGGGATCGAGTCGGTCTGGACGGTCACGGCATAGACCCCGAGCAGCATGGCAATCGCGGCCAGCGGATCGCCCATCTGCAACGCGAAGGGGATCAGCAGGATATGCGCCACCAGCCCGCCAAGGCCGGGGATCAGCCCGACGACCATGCCCGCCACGATGCCGATCATCATCGCGCCAAAGACATTGGGGGTAAAGACGATGCCCATACCCGATGCGAATGCGTTGAAAATAACGGTGAGTTCTTCCATGTCCGCCCCAAGCGCGTCCTGCCTGCCGGCGCCGCGTGGCGCCCGGCAGGCCAGTTTCCGTCAGTTCAGTTGGCGTTGACCGCGATGATCCGGTCGACGATGTCGCGGGCGGCCGGGCCGTCCGTCCATTCCGCCGGCAGACCATATTGTTTTTCGTGCAGCGCCAGGAACTCCGGGTCGCTCGCCGCCGCCGCGAAACCGGCTGACAGCGTGTCAACGAAATCGGCCGGGGTGCCCGCGGGCGCCCAGACCTGGTTCGAGACATTCGAGGTCAGCGATTGCAGGGTCATCTGGTCCCATGCCGGGGTTCCGGGTGCGTCCGCGTTCACTTTCAGCACCGCTTCATGCCCTGTGGGAATGTCGAGCGCGCCCGAGCGCACCACCTCGCCCGCTTCGGTAAAGCCGTACTGGATCATCGGCACGGCACCGTCCTGCGAAAGATCGGGACCGAAGCGCAGCCATTCGATCGCCGACATCGGCATCGCGTCCACCTCGCCGGTGCGGAACGCCTGAAGCGTGTCGGGGAAGCGCTGGTACGAGGTGATGAACCGGGCTTCGACCCCGGCCAGCTCGACAAATGCCTCGTAATAGGGCGTGGCGTCGCTTTCCATGCCAAGGATCAGTTCGTCCTCCATCGCCAGCAGGTCGTCGATGTTCTCGATCCCGTCCTTCTTGACCACCAAGAGCCGCGTCAGTTTCTGCGCGCCGACGATCTGCATCTCGGACAGGTCGAACTTGGCGCTGCTGTCGCCCGCCGCCGCCTTGTTGACCGCCAGGCCGTTCATCGTGCCGATGTTCAACCCGTCCGGCTCGACCGCGTTGGCGGTATAGTTGGCCGAGATCATCGACCCCGCTCCGGGCTTGTTGATCACGTTGATCTCGGGGGTGCCGGGCAGGTGTTTCGTCACGAAAGGCATCAGCGACCGGTACCACACGTCAGGCGGCGAGCCCGGCCCACCGAAGCTGACGAAATTGATGGTCTTGCCGGCGTAATCCGCAGCCTGCGCGTGGCCTGTCACAGCGAGCGTCGCGGCCAGAGTCATGGCGGCAGCGCCTGCCATCATCTTGCGGCGGGAAATCGTGCATTCTGTCATGGTTTTCCTCCCAGAAATGTTGTCTCAGACTCGTCGATATCGGCGGATTTCGCCAATGCCGAGTTCACTAACTGTCATAACTCTTGATTATGACACTGACGAATTCCAACTCAGGCCACATGCGTCGCATACGGCGCGGTATCGCCAAGCCGAATGGTTTCACGCAGCATAGATTCCGTCATTTCTCCCTTTTTTATAACGTGTTCGACGTCACTCCATAGATTGCGCATTTCGTGCGGGTCGGTATTTCGGTCAAAAAGCTGGCCGCCGTCCATTCCTTGCCATAATGTCAAACGCCAGTTGTCTTCGATGTAGCTGCGGGTGCGCAACCCGTGCTCATGGCCCAGGTGCGCGCCCAGTTCGTCCTCTTCGATCAGGATGCCCCGGCGCGGGGTTTCCGCCTTGCCGTCGAGCACATCCAGTAGCGGCACGCCTTGGTTGCCGTTGAAAGACGCAAGCCCGGCTCGCGCAAGGATCATCGCGCCGATATCGATTGAACTGCCTGGCAGGTCAGTGCGCTTGCCGCCAATTCGGGCTGGATCGGCCCAGATGAAGGGCACGCGCAGCACACCCTCGTAATGCAACCCGTGTTTCAGCATCAGCCCATGGTCTCCCATGAAATCGCCGTGATCCGAGGTAAAGATCACCACCGTATTCTCCGTGAGCCCGCACGCCTCGAGATGCGCCAGAAGCCCGGCAATGGCATCGTCGATGCAACTGATCATGCCGTAGGTCAGCGCGAGGATCTGGCGGACCTCGTCTGCGCTTGCACAGAAGGGTAGCGGGCCGAGCCTGTCGCCCGTGCCTTGGCCCTGTTCTCTGCGCAGCCGCTTCAGCATCTCGGGTTCGTTCTCCTCGCGGGCGGCGAAGGATGGCGGCAGCGGCATGTCGGCGGGGTCGTACATGTCCCAGTAGCGCCCCGGCGGCGTAAAGGGGTGGTGCGGGTCGGTGAAGGAACAATGCAGGAAAAACGGATCGTCGGGGCGCTCGTTCAGGTGCCTGTCGATGAAGTCGCGCGACTGCCCGGCGATATAGGCGGTGGGATAAAGCTCCTCCGGCACCGCCGTGCGCCAGGCCTGCGGCGCGGTCACATCCGAGGTCAGGGCGTTCGCGGGCCCGCGCAGGGCATCACCGTTGCCCCCGGCCCGTTCGTTCAGCCAGCCGGTATAATGGCCCTGTACGTGATCGGCATGGCCATTGGCGAAGCGGACGTGATCGAAGCCATAATAGGGCAGGTCCGGCCCCTCCCGACCCGGATCGGCATGCCAGAGCGGCATCAGCTCGGCCTCGTATTCCGGCCCGGTGCGGCGCGTGCGGCTGGCATCGGACAGGGCCTCGGGCGGCGGGCTGCCCGAGGCGTCGGCGGGAAAGATGTCGGCCTCGTCCAGCGGATGCCCGGTGATGTTCTGCGCATGGCACTTGCCCACCATCGCGGTGTGATAGCCCCCTGCCCGCAGCACATCCACATAGGTCACCGCATCCAGCGCCAGCGGAATGCCGTTGTGCCTTGTGCCGTTCACCGAGGGCATCCGCCCGGTTAGGATGGCGATCCGGTTGGGCATGCAGATCGGGCAAGCCACGTAGAACCGGTCGAACACCGTGCCGCGCGCCGCCAGCCCGTCGATGGTCGGCGTCTTGACCACCGGGTTGCCGTAGCATCCCAGGTGGTCCGCGCGCTGCTGATCCGTCGAGATCAGAAGGATATTCGGCCGGTCCGACATCGACGATCCTACTTGTCCTCGTCGTACTTGATGTATTCGAAGTCATGCTCCGAATGCGACAGGTTGAAGGAATACATCTCGCTGATGACGTGAATGCGGAAGTCCCGCTCGACCACGGCTTTCCAGGGGCGCACGCAGATGTAATGCGTCATCCGGCGGCACGAGCGGCTTTTCTTCATGATGTCGCGCGCCAATTCCCAGGCGCGTTCGACGATCTGGTCGCGCTCGACCACCTCGTTCACCGCGCCCAGTTCCAGGCATTTCTGCGCATCGAAGGACTGGCAGGTCAGCATCGCGTAATTGCCGCGTTTGATGCCGAGGATCTCTTGCAAACACAGCCCCATGCCGTCGCCCGGCACGTGACCCGAGTCCATTCCGAAATGATCGTCCTGCAATATGAAATCGGGGGTGCAGAGCGTGATGTCGCTCATCATGCACATTTCCCAATGGATGCCCTTGCCGTTGATCGCGGCGATGGTCGGGATTTCGATGTCGTTGACGAAGTTTTCGACGATCTTCAGCGTGTCATAGATCTGTACGTCATAGCGCTGGTCGTCGTCGGGCGATTGCTCGACTTCCTTGAAGCTTTCGACATCCCATTCATTGATCCACTTGTCGCCCGACGAGGTCAGGATCAGCACTTCGTTCTTCTTGTCGTGGCCGATCACCGTCCAGAGCTCGGCCAGGGCGTGGTGCATCTGATAGCTCCACTTCACCGGGCCGCCCTTGGTGTGCATCTGCACTTCGAGGATGCCGTTCTCGCGCTTGAACTTGAAGAATTCCTTGAAGCGCTCGGCGTATTCCTCGAGCTCGGGGACCGGGTAGTATGAATTGATCGCCATGGGTCTTGTTCCTAGTTTTGGTTTGATCTGGCTTGCGCGATCAAGGCATCGCGCAGGCGTTTGCGGACGGCTTCGGCCTTGTCCGGCGTCCATTTGTAAAAGCCCTCGCCGCTCGACATGCCCAGCTTGCCCTCGGCCACGAGTTGCTCCAGCAGCGGGTGCGGAGAGGACGTACAGTCAAGGTCGGGCATCAGGGTTTCGTGGATGGCCTGCGTCAGGTTGAGCCCGACCAGATCGGATTGCTCCAATGGCCCCAGCACGCCCAGACGGCTGCCAAAGCCGTATTTCACCACGTCATCGACGGTTTCCGCGTCGCAGACGCCATTCGCCACCAGCGCGATGGCCTCGCGCTTGAGCGCATGTTGCAGGCGGTTGCCGATAAAGCCCGGCACGTCCTTCTTTACGTGTACCGCCTTGTACCCGGCGGCGCCGAGCAGGCGCATCGTGCGCTTCACCGTATCGCGCCGGGTGGTCCTGGCCTCGACAACCTCGACCAGTTTCACCAGGTGCGGCGGGTTCCAGAAATGGGTGCCGACCACCCGTCCGGGATGCAGCGCCTTTTCGGCGATCCGCCCGATCGGCAGGGCCGAGGTGTTCGAAGCGATGATCGCCTCCGGGGCAACCGTCGCTTCCAGTTCGGCGACGATGAATTGCTTGACCGCGAGGTTCTCGGTCGCCGCTTCGATCACCAGCGTGGCCGTTTCCGCCGCCTCGGCCAGGCTGGAAGCCGCTTGCACCGATTGCGCGATATGGGGGGGATCGCCGAACAAGTCGGCGATCCCGGCGAGGCGCTCGGGGAGCGCTGTGAGCGCCTCGGTCGACCGGTCGAACACGCGCACCCGATGGCCGGCGGAGGCCAGCGCATAGGCGATGGCATGGCCCATGAGGCCCGCGCCGACAATCGCGATGTCCTGCGGTGTCGTCATCGCTCAGCCCGCCGTAAAGCCGCCATCGACATACATGATCTGCCCGGTACAGAAATCCGACGCCGGAGCCAGCAGATAGAGCGCCATGCCCATCAGATCCTCGGCCTCGCCCAGACGGCCCAGCGGAATGCGTGCGGCAGAGCGTTTCTTGGTGGCCTGTCCCACGGGATCGTCGCTCCACATCCAGGCGGTCAGCTTGGAGCGAAAGACAGTGGGCGCAATGGAATTGACGGTAATGCCGTGCTGCCCCCATTCGGTCGCCAGCACCCTTGTCAGCGCATCGGTCGCGCCCTTCGACGTGCAATAGCCGGTATAGCCTGAGATATTGCCATGCCGCCCCCGGACCGAGGACATCATCAGCATCTTGCCTTTGATCTCGTTCTCGATCCAATAGGTGCCGATCGCCTTGGCCATGAACCACGCGCCGCGCACGTTGGCATCCATCACCGCCTGCCAGTCCTCGTAGCTGAGATCCTGGATGAACCCGGCCTTGTTGTAGCCAGAGGCGATCACCAACTGGTCGATCTTGCCGTAGGTTTCGAGCGCGAAGTCGCGGATGGCCTCGGCGTCTTCAAGGCTGTCGGGGCGGCGTTTGAGCGTGACCGCCTCGCCGCCTACATCCTCGACTTCCGCTTTCACCTCGGCCAGTTCCTGCTCGGAGCCGGAGACCAACACCAGCTTGTTGCCAAGCGCGCCCAATGTCAGCGCGCAGGCCCGGCCGAACGCGCCGGAGGCACCGGTGATGACAGCGACCTTGCCGCGCACGTCGAACATCGAAAGCGGGTCGCGCAATGTGGGTGTGATTTCGCTCATCTCAGGCCCCCGTCGGAATGGTGAATTTCTGGTCGGGGTCGATCACCGCCATGACCCGCACGCCGCTGCCCTCGCCATCGGGCCAGCGCCAGGGGAAGGCCATGAAGGTGCAGCGCTTGCCGGTCACGAGATCCAGCTCGCCGCCCACGTTCTCGATCCCCGGAATGCCGCCCTTCACCATCAGGATCTTGTGTGCGGCTTCCCAATGGGGAAAATCCTCTTTCACGTCTCGGCCGGTGTATTCCTTGTATTCGTCGATCAGGTGCGGATGGGTCGGCCCCAGCCCGTGATCGACCAGTTTCGTCGCCATCGGGTGATCGTTCGCCTGCACGTCATAGCCCACCATCTTGACGCCCTTCTCCACCAGCCATTCGGCGCCGTCAGCGTAAATACCAGGAGAATATGCATAATATTCGTCGCTGTCGGCCAGTTTCTTGTGCATGCCGGTGTTGATCATCACGATGTCGCCGGGCTGGATCTTGGGCGTCGCGTTTTCCAGGTCTTCCGCCGTGATGACCTCCCATTTCTTCTTGGGGATCGACACCGCGACGCCGGTGCCGAAAAAGCGCGAGACGTCATAGCCGGTCAGCGTCGGCGTGTTCTCGGTCACGTGCAGCGGCGCGTCCATGTGGGTGCCACGGTGCAGGATGCCCTCGAACTCGGTCATGAACACGCCGTCCTTGGCGTGGAACTTGTTCACCGTGACGTTCACGCCAGGGCTCGATGGCCACTCGGGCATCATGTGGCCCCAGCGATGCGACAGGTTGTAATAGCGCAGACCGTTGCGGGTTTGTGTCTCTGCCATGGTCTTTCCCCCTCAGTCCGTGTTTCCTGGTTCGATCCGGTTCTTGCCGCCGGGATCGTTGATCGCCACCAGCCGCACCGGGCAGGCATCGCCGCCGTCGAATTTCCAATGTGGCAGCGCGTGGATCAGCGCCCCCTTGCCCAGCACGTCGTTCACGTCGCCGCCAACCTGCTCGATGGTGGGAATGCCCGCCGCCAGCAGCACCTTGTGCGCTCCGTTCCAGACGGGGTGTTCCTGCTTCGGGTCCTTGCCGGTCTCGTCGATGTATTTCTGGGTCAGCCGGTTCATCGTCGGCCCGCCCCGGTTGGGGCCGAGCGAGGTGGCCAGCGGATGGTCGACCTGCGGCGTATCCACGCCAACCAGGCCCACGTCCTTTTCCACCAGCCATTCGGCGGCATCAACGGACAACCCCGGCGCATCCCCGAAATATTCCAGCGATTCCGAATACTTCTCGTGCCAGCCGGTGACGATGATCACCAGCGCGCCGGGCAAGATGCGGTCGGCGTGAGGTTCCAGATCAGCGGCGGTCACAAGCTCCCACTGGCCTTTCGGGATCGACAGGATCACGCCATTTCCGAACAGCCGCTCCATCGCCAGTTCACCCACACCGATCGCCTTCTGGATCAGGTGCAAGGGCGCGTTCAGGTGAGTGCCGGTGTGCAGCACGGTCTTGATGCGATGCGCCATGACCCCGTGCTGCGCGTGCTTGACGCTGCGATAGAGGGTCACGTCGGGAAAACCGGGAAGCGAGGGCACGCCGTGACCCCATTCGTGGCTGAGTTCGTGAAAAACTAGGCCGGTTGCGGCTTCGGTGTGGCCGGACATGGAACCTCCCATCCTGAGTGCGAAGGCCCGTTACGCGGACCTGTTGGCTTGAACTTCTACGGATCGGCGGGCAGATGGGCCAATATCAACTGGGGCCATATCCATAACTTTTTAGAATGCCATGCATGCAAAACCTCAGCCTTCTGGCGCGATACGGCTGGCTTTCCGGCAGACTGCATAACTATTTCGCATGAAATCCGCCCTGTTATCTATTGGACGCTCCGCCGTGCCGGGTGTTACCCCTGACGTCGAAAACAAGGGAGAGGCCCGCGTGAACATCCTGTTTCTGATGATCGACCAGCTGCGGTACGACTACCTCGGCTGCACCGGCCACCCGACAATCCGCACCCCGAATATCGACGCGCTGGCCGCGCGTGGCGTTCGGTTCGACCGGGCCTACGTGCAATCGCCGATCTGCGGGCCAAGCCGGATGAGCTTCTACACCGGTCGGTACACCCATAGCCACGGCGCCACCTGGAACGGCGTGCCGTTGCCCGTGGGCGAGATGACCCTGGGCGATCACCTCAGGCCGCTCGGCATGAACACCGTGCTCTGCGGCAAGACCCACATGGCCCCCGACAGGGCGGGCATGGACCGGCTGGGGATCGACCCGAAGAGCACGGTGGGCCAAAGGCTGAGCGAATGCGGCTTCGACGCCTGGCTACGCCACGACGGCGAGCTGCCGGAATCGATGGACGGCGTCGCCACCCCCTATCAGGACTATTTGCGCAGCAAGGGGTATGACGGGTCAAACCCCTGGAATGAATGGGCGAATGCGGCCGAGGACAGCGACGGCACCCTGCGCTCCGGATGGTTGCTGAAATACGCGCGGCAGCACGCGCGTGTGGCGAACGAAGATACCGAGACCCCGTGGACAACGACCCGTGCCATCGACTATCTCGAACAGGCGGGCGATGCGCCCTGGTGCCTGCATGTCAGCTATATCAAGCCGCACTGGCCCTACGTCGCCCCTGCCCCCTATCACGACATGTACGGCCCCGAGGACGTGGTGCCGCCGGTGCGCGCCGAGTCCGAGCGCGACAATCCGCACCCGATCTTCGGCGACTACCAGAAGAAGCGCGTCAGCCAGGCGTTCTCACGCGATGAGGTGCGCGACACTGTGATCCCCGCCTACATGGGCCTGATTGGCCAGCTGGACGACGAGATCGGGCGGCTCCTGAAATACCTCGACGACACCGGCCAGCGCGACACTACCATGATCGTGCTGACCTCGGATCACGGCGATTACCTTGGCGATCACTGGATGGGCGAAAAGGAGCTGTTTCACGATTGCTCGTCCCGGGTGCCGCTGATCGTCGTCGATCCACGCGCCGAGGCCGACACCACCCGCGGCACCGTCAGCGACGCGCTTGTCGAGGCGATCGACCTGGTGCCGACATTCGTCCAAGCCGCTGGAGGGCAGCCGCGCTACGAAGTGCTCGAAGGGCGCTCGTTGATCGGCCATCTACACGGGCAACAGGGCCCGTGGCGCGACCATGTGATCAGCGAATACGACTATGATTTCAAGTCCACGCGCCTGTCGCTGGACCAGCCAATCGGGGAATGCCGGTTGGCGATGATATTCGACGGTCGCTACAAGCTGATGCACGCCGAAGGCTTCCGCCCGATGCTGCACGACCTCGCGGCCGATCCGCAGGAATTGCACGACCTGGGCGAAGACACAACCCATGTCAAAACGCGCGCACGGCTGATGGACCGGCTGAACGCCTGGTATCGCCGTCACCATTCCCGCACTACGATCTCGGATGCCGAGATCGCGCGGCGCGCGGGCGGCGACATGAAAAAAGGCATCTTTCTGGGCTTCTGGGACGAGGCCGAGTTGGCCGCAGCGCGAAAGGCGGGCGTTTCCGGCAACTGAGCCTCACCATAACCGAAAGGCAGGGATTTCAGCCGAAAACGGCCTCTGGCCATAATCAGCGGATATGATAGATTGCGGCCAGCCCGGAGGAGGCCCCATGCAATCGCGCCTGCTGAAAAGTTTTCTGGCGGTGGCCGACAAGAGCTCGATCACCGAGGCCGCCGCCGCGCTCAACGTCAGTCAGCCTGCGCTGACCAAATCGATCAAGCAGCTCGAGGCGGACCTGGGCGTCACTCTTTTCGAACGCACGTCCACCGGGGTTTCGCTGACCCGTTTTGGCAGCGTGTTGCAGCATCACGCCAAGATCATGGAGAACGAATACCGCCACGCCCTCAGCCGGATCGACGACCTGAAGGGCGGGCGAAAGGGTACCATCCGGATCGGGGCGGGGCCGATCTGGCTGGTGGCGATCCTGCCGCCCATCATCGCCCGGTTCCAGCGCGAGAACCCGGATGTCGATATCTCACTGCTCGGTGGCGTGATCGATACGCTGGTGCCCGATCTGCTGAACGGCGATCTGGACATCATCTGCGTATCGCTCGACTTTCCGAACCGCCCTGAGATTGCCAAGCAACCGCTCATCAATGTGCGCCATGTCCTGATCGCCGATCCGTCGCATCCCCTGGCCAAGCGTCGCGATCTGAGCCCGGCGGCGATCCATGGCTACCCGTGGATGATGTTGCGCAGCGACTATGTTGGCAACGAACGCATTGCTTCGTTTTTCGCCAGCCACGGGTTGTCGCCCCCGAATATCGCGTTCGAGACCACATCAATTCACAGCCTGCTTCAGGGGCTGCGCAACGGTCATTATATCGCTCACGTCCCGGACCGGATGTTGCCGCTGGCAAACTCGATGGGGTTGGAAGAGTTGCGACTGAACCAGACGATCTGGGAAACCCCGGCGGGCGTGGCGTGGCGGACTGGCGCACGGCCTTCGGCGTCGATTCAGAAATTCATGACGATACTGTCCGAACAGACCTCTTGATCCTTTGTGTCGTTCGCGCCAAGCGCTTGACCAGCAGAGGTGATCACCCTGCTTTGCCCGATGCGATCGACATTGCCTGCCGCTGAAAGCTCAGCGCCCTGCCCTTCTGCCGCCTGTCCACCGCTGTGGACATCGGCGTCTTCCCGAAGCTCGTCCTCGGGCCACATAAAGCCCGGGGAAACGGCAAGCTCGCCCGAGCGATCAAGCGTCACAAAGACCCCTGCCCGCCCGATCTTATCTACACCAAAGATCAGCGGCCGCGCGTCGATCTCGTCGGGGAATTCATCCTGCGCCTCGTATTCCACTTCAAGCGCCTGATACTCGGCAAGAGGTTTGGCATAGGCCGTGCCTTCGGCGTCCGTCATCGGCGCCGTGTCTTCGGATAGCCGGCGCAATCCGTGGCTGTAGCCATAAGGCAGGTCGAGCGAGACCTCGACCCACTTCTGGCTCTCGGTCGCGATGGCTTCAGCTTCAGCCCGAAGTTTCTCGCTGACCAGACACTCGAGCAAAGCAGGGCCTTCAAACCAGTCGCGCGCCATTTTCTCGATCTCACTTCCCGTTCTCTTTTTCACAGCGCTTCTCCACCTCCAAACATGTCCACCGCGGTGGTCGTCATGCAAAGGATGCCTCTGAACGAGAAAGCCTCTCCAACAAGAGTAATGGATTGAAGTCGGCCTGTCTGCGACCAAGCGTGATGCTATGGAAATACGCTCCAAAGTCTCGAATACGCGTGCCCATTTGGAGAATTATGAAAATGGCGCAGGATGCTTTCTGAGAGCCGATCTTCCTCGCAGCCTTTTCGAAGGCGCTTTCGTGGATTCCCATCATTGGAGCGAGTGTCCTGGCATGGCTTTCGACCTCGAGCCAGTTTCCAAGTGAGCTCGTAGCGAAAGATGTGGCTTGGTCACAAATGGCTGTGAGCATTTGCAGAGCGGGTGCTCCGCTGTCACTCGCGTTATCTAGATCTTTTTGTTCTTTTTCAGACGTAGAATGGTGCCGGTCAATTTGTCCGTCATTGGCGGGCAGTTTCATTGTATCCGGTGCGTCCACCGCGGTGGACATCTGCTCGCAATGACCTTCCAGCTCGCCGAGCAAGGCACGATACTCATTGATCGAAAGCTTCCTCCGAAGAACTCGGCGTACCTGATGAGTGAGTTCGTTCTCGGGGTCAGCTTCGTCGAGATGTGCGAGTCTGGTCAGGATTTTCTTTCGCAGAAATACGCGATCGCGGCGTGCGTTTTCCATCTCTTGCGCCGCCGCAAGTAGCTCGCTGGCACGCGCCAACAAAGGAGTCAGCGACAGGCCATAGGTGATAGATAGACCTTCCGAAGACTTTACTCGGTATCTTTTTCGATTTGGGCTGTCGTGACGATTCATAAAGCCGAGTTCGACAAAGCGATCGATGTGCCTGCGGAGCGTTCGTTCATCGATGCCGCCAATTCGACGGCAGATCTCGGCGTTGGACGCGAATACTGTGTCGCCATGCCCAGGCTTGAGAAAGCTCAACATCGCTTGGAGGGTTTGAACATGTCCGGGACGGAGGCCGAACAGGCTACGTGTGTCTCTGAGGGCTCGGAAGATAGCCCAGATGTCGGTTTCGGGTGTGGACGTGGGGGAGGGACCCTTGCCGACGCCCAAAGGTTGAACGGAAAGTTTTGTGAATGCCATGTTTTTTGAACGACGACCGTTGCGGCCCACAACTTTCCCGGCTCTTCCCGCAGTTTCAGGCGAGAAAAGGCAACAAAAAGCCGTCCACCGAAGTGGTGACTCTTGACCGGTATGTCGGAGATTGCTACATCACAGGTGCAAATCAGATGATGAGGGCTCTCCGGGGGAAACCTTGGGGGGCTCTTTTCTTTTTGGCCTTCGCCTTTCTCCTCTGCTCGTGTTTATAGTTGTTAACGGGGATCAGGCCCCCGAGCCTCTCTCATTCTGCCATTGTTCAAAAAGCTGCCGCAGCGTGGTTTCTGCGCGCTCTTCGAGCCAATGGCCGAATTCCGGGTTATCCTTGCGGGTGATCTTGATAGCGACCTGTTTTCCATCGACTGAAAGTGTGCCGACAGGGTTACCACTTTTGTCTTTCACCACCGTTGTTTGGCCACGGGCGCTTTGGCTGGCCGCGCCACGCGCTTTGCTGGTGCACGCGACGTAGACAGCTTGAAACTTGTCTGAGCTTGGAGTGGTGTCAGGGAGAGCGGCAAGCGTCTCCCGCGCAATATCGACAAGCGGTATCTTCTCTGAAAGTGCAGCCAGATCACCCCATTGCCGTCGACCCACGCCATGAGCCGGGCCGATAAGCGGGACAAGCTCGTCGGGCAGCTGACCGATGACCACACGATGGTTCGACACGCCTTGCCGGGTGAGGCCCAGAGCGTCCTGAATGACGCCCGGCTTGTAACCGGCTTCTTGCATCTCTTTGATGAAAAGAGACTTTTCAATGAAGGACGGATCCAGTCGCAGGTTGTTTTCCTGGCCTTGCGCGATCAGAGAGGCATCGTCATCGAGTGTCCGAACGATAGCCTTGACCGTTCCGCCAATTCTTCGAATGGCTGCAAGCCTGCGACGGCCGTAGATGATGCGGTATCGATCCGGTTGCTCTGAGGGGCGAACCATGATCGGCACTTGCTGACCATGCTTGCGAATGCTCTCGGCGAGTTCTTCAATGGTGCTATCTTCCAGGATCAGGCGATCCCGGAGGCCATCCATATCGATCCGGTCGGGCTCGATGTCTCGGATCGAGTTGGCGGTGATCTCTCGGAGAGAATCCCGCAACCCGCCAACCGAGCCAGGCAGCTTCGTGGATTTGACCGGGGCAGGGGAGGGGGCCGCCGGCTCTTTCTCGTCTTTCGGAGGTTGGTTGAAGATATTTCGGGCCATCAGCGACGCCCCCATGACATCTGGATTGTCTGTTCCAGCTCATCAGCAACGCTGTTCATGCTGGTCGTTGCCCGATCGATCGTTTTCCGAATGAGCTGGCTCGGGTCTACCTCGTAGATGGTTTGCTGAGTCATCCCGGCGTCGGAGATGGCTGTCGACTTCAGCATCGGCTCCGTCATGACCTGGCCCGCGAGGATTGAACGCAGGTACCCAGCCATTTGCGTTTGTGGCCCGTCCGAGGGCTCGTAGCGTGTGATCAGGAACTTCACGAAGTCCCAGGTGACATGCCGTCCAATCGCCTCTTCGACGGCTTTCACAGTTTCTGAAGCAAGTTTGAGGAACTGGCTCATCGAGGCGATGTCGAGCATGCCGGGAACCACCGTCACGAGCAGGCCTGTCGACGCTGCCAATGCCGTCAATGTCAGGAAACCCAACTGCGGGGGGCAGTCGATCAGCACGATGTCATAGTTGGAATCGACTTCCTCCAACGCCAGCGCCAGACGCTCCGCGAAAATCGGCTGAACCCTGCGCGCGAGCGCGTTCGCTGTCTCGGTCTCGTATTCGGACAACATCAAGCCGGCCGGGACCATGTCGAGCTTATGGAAGTATGTTTTCTGGATTACCTCAGAAAGTGGAACCTGATCCTCGTACCTCAGGGCGTCATAGATCGTGCCGCCTTCGGCAAATTCGAGCTCGGGCCGGAAGCCGAAAAAGGTTGTCAAACTGGCTTGAGGGTCGAGGTCCAGTACAAGCACACGGTAGCCGCGCAGGGCATACCGGTTTGCCAAATGGATCGTCGCCGTTGTCTTCGAGCTGCCGCCCTTGAAATTCACGACCGAAATGACCTGAAGGCGGTCGCCCTCTCGACGGCCGGGGCGGTATGCGTCAGCGTTCTTCCCCGTCCGCGCCAAAATGTTGCGGAGTTCGTCAACGTCTTCGGCCGTGTAGAACCTGTGGCCGCGACCGTCAGTGTGAACTTCTGGGAAACTGCCATCTTTGTGGCGGTTGCGCAGGTTCGACGTGCTGACGCGCAGCAGTTCAGCGACCTCGGTAGAGCTGAAGCGGCGCAGGGATTTTCGTTCTTCTGGCTCGAACGCAACTTTCATCTGCCGGTCAAGCGACTCAGCAAGACTGTCTGCGAACGCTCCGATGTCAGAAGAGCCTATGCCTTGCGCGAAGCCCGTATTTCGATCATCCATATTCTGCCGCCTCTCATGGCCTTTGCTAAGGCTCTTTATCATTCTGACGGTCGAAGCCACGTCTGACGCGTTTTGCCGTCAGAATGGAAATGCCACGAACATCTGAGTCCGGCAAGAAGAATCTAAATATAGTGGAAAAGTTATCCACAGCATCAATGCAGACGCGCGGAGCCTTTTTATTGTAACATATTGACTACTAACGAAAAAGGCCACATCTGGCGAGGCTGGTATCCTTCAAGAGATTTTCTGGTCGTGCGAACTAAGCCTAAGCCTTTGTTGGATATTTCGGTGGTTTCAGTCCGATTGAGGCGATGATTCTGGGAGATTATGGCCGAGCGACAAGAGCAGTTTGCCCACCATAAGCGCCTACAACAGGCCGAGGCGCTTTGCCCGCTCCAGCAGCATTCTGACAGAGGACGGCTGCCAGCGGGTTCGCCCACGCGGGGTGCGTTCGCGCATCGCCTCCAACCGGTCGCAGATTGCTTGCAGCGTGATGTCGGGATCCGCTCCCTTGTTAGCTGCGACAATGGCGGGCAAGCGGTCGTCAGTCGCGCGACGTCCGGCACGGGCGAGCACGTCGGCAGGAAGAAATCCGTCACGCACATAGGCTTTTACTGCGCGGAGCAAGCGGCTTTGCGTCCAGCGCCGATCATGGGGCAGGGGGCCATTGATGATCCGCAGCACGTCCTCCCAGGCCATGTCCGGCCGAAGGCGCCGCACATGTGGCACCCAGTCCTGTGCCGTCTCGTTGAGGCGCTCCACATAGCCGTCCTGCCGCGCAAGACGCACCTTGCGCAGAGCGGCCGGATCCCTGGCGCGCAGCCCGGGGTTGCCGCCGACACGCCCTTTGGTGCGCGCGCTGGCCAGCCCGGCCTTGGTGCGTTCGCGGATCAGGGCGCGTTCGAACTCGGCGGCGGCGCCCAGCACCTGGAGCGTGAACTTACCCTGTGGGGAGGATGTGTCGATCGGGTCCTGGAGCGAACGGAAAAAGGCACCCTTTGCCTCCAGCCGCTCGATTACCTCCAAGAGATGCGACAGAGACCGCGCAAGCCGGTCGATCCGCACGACGACCAGCGTGTCGCCCTTGCTGATCCGTTCGAGCACCCGCGCAAGCACCGGTCTGGCGCGATTGCCGCCTGAGGCATGCTCGTCAAAGATCTCTACGCATCCGGCAGATCGCAGGGCTTCAGACTGGGGCAGGGGGGTCTGATCCTCTGTGGATACGGGTCCCTTGCATTATGCAGGTGGTCGGTGCGATCTTGCTTGCGAGGAGGAGCCGCCATGCCGTGTCGTGACCCGTTCAAAGGCTATCGATTTCCGAAAGATGTGATCCTGCTCGCCGTTCGGTGGTATTGCCGGTATCCGCTGTCCTATCGCAACGTTCGCGATCTTCTTGCCGAGCGTGGGATCACGATCGACGCGGCCACGATATACCGTTGGGTGCAGAAGTTTGCTCCCGAAATCCGCAGACGCGCTTACGGTCGACACCGCAGCTGGCGCGGCCTGCAGTGGCATGTTGACGAAACCTTCGTCCGCGTGAATGGCCGATGGTGCTATCTTTGGCGTGCTGTCGACCAATGTGGCCAACTGATCGATTTCCGCCTGACGGCGCGGCGAACGGCCAGTGCAGCAAGGGCATTCATGCGCCAGGCATCGGACACCGTCCGCTGCTATCATCCTCTAACCAACGTGACCGACAAGGCTCACAGCTACGCGAAGGTTATCGGCGAGTGGAATGCCCGCTCGGGTCCGGAAGACGCAATTCGCCATGTCACCAGGAAGTATCTCAACAATCGGATTGAAGGCGATCATGCGGTGCTCAAGTATCGACTGGCGCCGATGCGCGGACTTCAAAGCCTGAGTTCTGCGAAAGCCACCCTGAAAGGGGTCGAAACGTTCCGCGCCATCCGCAACGGTCATTTCGCAGGATGCGAGCAGGGCGTCGCCAACGAGATAGCCTTCGTCAGGAATCTGTTCGATGATAAGAAAAAGGTCGCCTGAACAAGGCGTGACACGCTTTCACCGACCTGAACCCAACAACGCAACGGACCCATCTGAACAGGTGCCAGGACAGTTCAAGTAAACCGCCGGAAGAGAATCTGACCTCCAAACGACCATCCGGCAGTGTTCTCATCTCTTGATCGGGATGAAATTGGAAAGCTGACGCCTCATTATGTGCAAGGCCGTCGAAGCGGCCTTTGACCAGCCGGCCGCATAGCGCCGCACGGCATCGTAGCCGCCGCCGTAACCCCGGTTGCGCAGCTCTTCGTAAATCCGGACGAGCGTCAGGCGTTCCCGCTTCGGCCGCCGGGCATTCTCGGCCAGCATCTCGTCCAGTTCCGGCCGCCAAGGGGCAATCCTCGGACGAGGCTGCGTCGTGCGATCATAGTTGAACTCCGTGGCACCCGTCCGGATCACTTTGCGCACTGTGTTCCGCGAAACCCGATGACCTGCCCCTGACCTGCCCCCCGCTGGTCCCTCGCTCATGACGAGAGTCTGCCGGTTTGATTTTGGTAGTCGTCGGTTTCGGGCTTGGCAAGCGTGGCAGGCGCGGAGCCCTCAAATAGCTCAAGCGCCTGCCGCGCTTGCTTTGGCGTTCTGTTCCCCAGCGAAGAGTGCGGCCTGACGTTGTTGTAATCGTAGCGCCACAGCGCCAGCTTGCGGCGGGCATCGTCGAGGGTATCGAACAGCTCTTCATTGAGAAGCTCGTCCCGCAGGCTGCCGTTGAATGACTCGATAAAGGCATTCTGCTGCGGTTTTCCGGGGTCGATGTAATGCCAATCCACGCCGTTCCTGTCGGCCCATCTCAGGATTGCCCGGCTGGTGAATTCCGTGCCGTTATCACTGACAATGCAAGCAGGCTTTCCGTAGATCCGGACGAGCGCGTCCAGTTCTCGGGCAACTCGCTCACCTGAAATGCTGGTGTCTGCCGCCAGGCACAGGTTTTCCCGGCAGCAATCATCATTCACGGCCAAGATGCGAAACTTCCGCGACGCCCCGAAGCTGTCCGACAGGAAATCCAGGGACCAGCGCTGGTTGGTCTGTGTGGCTTCAGGCATTGGCGTTCTCGAGCCCCGGGCGCGTTTACGGCCCCGCCGTCGTTTCACTGCAAGGCCCTCCTCTCGGTAGAGGCGGTAAAGCTTTTTGTGGTTCATGATCATGCCTTTTCTCTCAAGCAGCACGCCGATCCGCCGGTAGCCGAACCGGCGGCGTCTGCCAGCGATCTCCTTCATCTCCTGGCGGATCTCAGGATGGTCGGGCGGGCGTTCGCGCCGGACCGTCTTGGGGTCGACACCGACAAGCCGGCAGGCCCTGCGCTGCGAGATGCCATGATCCCGCATCGCATTGAGCGCTGCCTCTCGCCGCTCCTTCGGTGCCGTCAGCTTTTTCCCAGCAGGTCTTTCAGAACCACATTGTCGAGCATCGTGTCTGCCAGCAGCCGCTTCAGCTTGCCGTTCTCATCTTCCAGCGCCTTCAGCCGCGCGGCCTCTGACACCTCCATGCCGCCATACTTGGACTTCAGCTTGTAAAAAGTCGCCGGGCTCAGGCCGTGCCGACGGCACACCTCCGCTGTCGGCATCCCGGCTTCCTGCTCTTTGATCATCCCGATGATTTGCGCCTCGGTGAAACGGCTCTTACGCATTCGTCTGCTCCTTCAGAGTTGGCGCAGACTCTACATCATGGTGAGGGATTTTGCGGGGGGCAGGTCAAAGGCAAACGAGCCTCGCTGATTTCGCCAAAGAGCCTTCGCATCATCCGCGAGTGACCGCACAATGGCATCATCGCAGCCGGACCTGCTCAAGTTAATCCGCTAGCGTGAGCAGCTTCCGCAGGGTCGATACAGCCAGGACAATTGCCCTGATCGACAGTGGCGAGGAACACGACACTATCCGCGGCGGTCAGGGGGACATCATCATCGGCGGTCTGGGGCGCGACGTCCTGTTCGGCGAAGAGGGCATCGACCGCTTCGTCTTTCTGAGCTTTGCAGACAGCCCGGTCGGCGGCGGCGCGCTGGATTTTCTGGGCGCCGCCAGTTTCTCGACCGCCTCCGGCCTGGCCTTTCGCGTGGTCACGCGGGCGGCGGATCGACCGTGGTCCAAGTCGACGCCGATGGCGATGGCGTCCGAGACATGGCAATCCTTGTGCAATTCGTGCCGCCCATGACCGCCAACGATTTCCTGTTCTGACCCCGTCGCGCAGGTGCAGGGTCATGCGTCCCCGGCCTGATCGCCGTCCCTGGCCTCATTTCGCGCGTTTAGGCTTGCAGCGCATTTGGAGATCCGGTATCCGGCAGATCACCACCACGGCGGCGAGTTGGCGGAGTGGTGACGCAGCGGATTGCAAATCCGTGTACACCG
Organism: Marinovum sp. E3; assembly: GCF_055755275.1. Taxonomy (NCBI): domain Bacteria; kingdom Pseudomonadati; phylum Pseudomonadota; class Alphaproteobacteria; order Rhodobacterales; family Roseobacteraceae; genus Marinovum; species Marinovum sp. E3. The sequence continues at coordinate 21,852 of NZ_JBVTQV010000009.1, read as the reverse complement.
GTTCGATTCCGGTACTCGCCTCCAAACAATATCAAGAACTTACATGTTTTTCGACACGCGGACCACCGCGCGCGTGAACATTTGTCTAAAAATTCTGTTTTTTGTTCTGTTCGCATTGCACCTGGCGGCGTAGTCCGGGCCATGTGCCGGGTTCTGCGGGTCCATTTCTCCGGCTTCTATGCATGGCTTAAGGAACCGTTAAGCCACCGTGCGCAGGAGGATGTGCGTCAGACCGAGTTGATCCGGCAGGCTTGGGCAGAGAGCGGCAAGGTCTATGGCTATCGCAAGCTGACAGATGATCTGCGCGACCTGGGCGAGCAAATTTCCGAGAACCGGGTGGCGCGTCTGGCGTCTCTGGCCGGGATCGCCGCCCAGGTTGGCTACAAGCGCCGACCGGGCCGCTATGGCGGCAAACCGGCCATCGTGGCTGAGAACAAGCTGGAGCAGCAATTCAGCGCCTCTCAGCCTGACCAGGTCTGGGTAACAGACATCACCTACATCAAGACCCAGGAGGGCTGGCTGTATCTGTGCGTCGTCATCGACCTCTTCTCGCGCCGCGTGGTCGGCTGGTCCGCCCAGTCCCGCATGACAACGGACCTGGCCTTGCAGGCCCTGCTGATGGCGGTCTGGCGACGCAAACCCGACGGAAAGGTCACGTTGCATTCAGATCAAGGCTCTCAATTTACCAGCCGGGAATGGCAGACGTTCCTTAACCAGCATAACCTGGAACCCAGCATGAGCCGACGCGGGAACTGCCATGACAATGCCGTCGCGGAAAGCTTCTTTCAGTTGCTGAAACGCGAGCGGGTCAAGCGACGCACATACCAGACCCGGGAAGCCGCCCGACAGGACGTGTTCGAATACATCGAACTCTTCTACAACCCGAAGCGTAAGCACACAAACAACGGCATGCTGTCGCCCGTTGACTTCGAAATCAGGCAGAAGAAAATGAAACAGGCAGGTGTCTAGGAAAATAGGGGCACCTCAGCCTGCCTGACCCGATCGGCCATACGCAGGAACCGCATTGCGGCGCAGGCGGCACCATAGCCATTGTCGATGTTGACCACCGTCAGCCCGGGTCCACAGCTTGCCAGCATGGCGGACAGGGCGGTCTCGCCGCCGCGCGCCGCGCCGTAGCCGGTCGATGTCGGCACGCCGATGACGAAGGACGGCACGAGGCCCGCCAAAACGGTCGGCAGCGCCGCATCCATGCCGGCGACGGCGATGACGACCGGCATGGAAGCAATCTCGTCGACCCGCTCCAGCAGTCGCCAGATGCCGGCAACGCCGACATCCTCGATCTTTTGGGTGGACTGGCCAAAATAGGCCAGCGTCGCCTGCGCCTCGGCCACGACATTGGCGTCGGAAGAACCGGCAGAAACGATGGCGACACGGGGCGGCCCGGCGCCGGGTGCCGTCGCGCCCAGAACCGCCGTCCGGCTTTGCGCGTCATAGATCATTGCGCCGCACAGGTCAGGCGGCAGCGCGGCGAATTTCTCCGCGCTCAGACGTGTGAACAACCGCCGCCCGACCGTGTCGCGGCTGCGGCTGGCGATCTCCGCGATCTGCGGCACGGTCTTCTGCTCGCAGAGGATGGCCTCGTCAAAGCCGATCCGCCCGGCACGGGCGTCATCCAGAACGATCCCGCCGGCACCGCTCATTGCACGAACGCACTGCCACGCCGATATGAGGACAGCCCTAGCAGCGTGCCTTCGTGGCCAAGCGCAGCCGTGGCCGCGGCAAGGATCGCTTCGGTTTCGGAGGGTTGCATCCGGTCCAGAACGTCGGCGGAGACCTGCAACTTGTAGCCACCGGCAAGCCTGCGGCACCTGACGTCCGCGCCGGGCAGCATCGGCCTGAGGCGGCTCTCGACCCGGTCGATAGCCTGCAACTCGCCGGGCTCGATCCGCAGGCCGGTGAGGACGCGGCTCGACAGGCAGGGGGCGGCGGGCAGGTCGGCAATGTCGCCCAGCCCGAGATCGCGAGCGATGCGGCGGAGGCCGGGTTTGTCGATGCCGGCGTCGACATAGGGATGCTGGACGTTGTGATCCTTCGCGGCGATCAGGCCGGGGCGGACATCGTCAAGATCGTCGAGGTTGGTGCCGGACAGGATCGGCGACTTCGTCTTCGCGGCAATGCTGCCGTAGAGGTTCGTCTTGCAGTAGAAGCAGCGGTTCACCGGGTTGGCGCGGTAGTGCATGTCCGAGAATTCCCCCGCGTCGATCACGTTGAGGTGCCAGCCGCGATCCTGTGCGAAGGTGCGGACCCGGGCGGTCGCGGCCTCGGGCACGGCTGGCGATACCGCGTGGAAGATTACGCTGTCGGGGATGAGGTCGGCGGCCACGCAGGCCAGCGTCAGGCTGTCGATTCCGCCGCTGACGGCGATTGCGGCGGGTCCGATTTGGCGGAGGCGGTGTTGCAGGGCGTGCAGGCTCATGTGGTGGCCTCCTCGTCCTGCGCGGCAATCGCGGCTGCGGCCGTGCGATGCCCGGCGGCGTTGCGCTCGGCGTGGCTGGGATGATGCGTCATCAGATCGTCCATCTCGACCTTGGCCGTGGTGGCGCCGGGCCGCTCGGCCAGTTTGACCCGCAACCCGTCCTGTTGCGCCGCGCGGCGGGGCAGGGTGCTGCGGTCGACGTGGTGATGGCGGACACCCAGCGTCGTGGTCTGGTCATAGCAAACGCGGATCACCTCCTCCTGCCGCTCGGGGCGGGCGAGGATGCGGATAGCTTGGGCCTGACGGCCTTTCTTGCCGCAGACCGCCGCGTTGATCACGTCGAGCACGCCCTCGGTCGCGCGCAGCGCCTCTAGCCCGACAGCGAGGTCTTCGGGCGTCTGATCGTCGATCTCGAATTCCAGGACCGAGACTCTGTCGGCGAGAGTGGGGCGCAGGCTTTCGAATTCCTTGAGGCGCAGGATATTCGGAAGGTCGGGCCATGTCTTGGCTCCGAACCCGGTGCCGGATGCGGACAACCGCATCGGCTGGCGCGGGCCGCCGAATTCGGGCGCGAGGTGTTTGAGGATTGCCGCGCCGGTGGGGGTGACGCGCTCGCCGGGGATACCATCGTCGATCAGCGGCAGGCCGGTGAGCAATAGTAGCGTGGCGGGCGCCGGGACGGGCAGGGGGCCGTGTTGGGTGTTCACCCGGCCGGACCCCATAGGGATGGCCCCGACCGACCAGTGATCGGCGCCGAGTTTTTCCAGCAGATGCGCCGCGAGGGTGATGTCGGCGATGGAATCGAGCGCACCGACCTCGTGAAAGGCGACGTCCTCGATGCTGGTGCCGTGGACCTGCGCCTCGGCCTCGGCCAGCAGGCGAAAGATGTCGACGGCCCGGTGGATGACGCCGGGCGCGAGGTCGGAGCCTTCGATGAGCTGCTTGATGGCGCGGAAGGTGGAATGGACGTGATGGTAATGTTCGTGGCCGTGATGGTGATCTGCGTCCCCGGTCTCTTCGATCAGCATCCGCGATCCGGTCAGGATGCCGTTGTCGTGTGGCCTGTGCTCCAGCCGCAGCTTGGCCCCGATCCCCAGCGTCTCCAGCACGCCGGGCAACTCGGCGGCCCAATGGGGATGAACATCCAGAACGGCGGCGAGGAACATGTCGCCTGAAATGCCGCCCACGGGGTCGAGATGGATGCGGCGGCTCATCGTGTGCGCTTTCTGCGGATGATGCGGTCCTCGGGGCTGGCGGTGGCGATGTCCTCGATGCCATCGGCATAGGTGCGTTCGCCGCGTGTCACGTGCTTTTTTAGAATCGTCGTCGCGCCCGCCAGATCGCCCTGCTCAAGCAGGGCGATCATCTCGATATGCTCGTTCATCGACTTGTCGGTATGGGTCGGATGCTGCGACAGGTGGGTCCGCAGCGCCGCTGTCCGGCCGGCGATCGCCTGATAGCCTTCCTTCAGGTAGACGTTGTCACAGCGCGAGACGATGGCGTCATGGAATTCGCCGTCAAGTTCCAGGTATTCGCGCGTCTTGCCCTGCTCTCGCGCCGCTGTCATCGTCGCGCAGATCGACTTCAGCGCGGTCAGAAGGTCCTTGCAGTGCCCCTCCATGGCAAGCTCCAGCGCGGTGGATTCCAGCGCGAAGCGGTAAAAGCCGAGCTGCGCCACGTCATCCACGCTCAGGGTGAAGACAAAGGTGCCCTTTCGCGGGATGATAGAGACGAGGCCCTCGTGCTTGAGATTGGCCAGAGCTTCGCGAATCGGTGTCTTGCTGATGCCCAAAAGCTCGGACAGCGAGTTCTCGGAGATCGCCTCACCCAGCCCGTAGCGGCCGGTGATGATGGCCTCGCGAATGGCCGTGGCCGCGATATCGCACAAGGAATCCGGCGCTTTGATGCGTTTCATTTTTTCTACAGGCATCGGTCTTCCTCTGTTGAACCACGCTTCTGAAGGTACCGTAATGAAGAAAATATTGCACTAACTTTTTCTATCTGATACATCAGATATCAATGGAGCCGATACCCGGCCTCTGGTCGAACCCAACGGGAGGAGAAGTTCATGTCCAACACTTACGCATTCGCGGTTGCCGCGCTGATGACGGCAGGAATTGCCGGTGCCGCCGCGGCGGAAACCGTCATCAAGGTCGGTCACGGCGCCAACGAGCAATACCACATGCACCGCGCCCTGCTGAAATTCGAGGAGCTGGTCGAAGAGCGCTCCGGCGGCGATTTCGATGTGCAGATCTTTCCCTCGTCGCAGATGGGCCCGGACCGCGAGATGATCGAAGGCGTGCAGACCGGCGTGCTGGAGATGGCGGTGTCGCCGTCGTCGTTCTTTGCCGGCTGGGATCCGGCCTTTGCGGTGATCGAACTGCCCTACATGTACCCCAGCAAGGAGGTCGCGCTGGACGTGTTGAACGGTGACGCCGGCGACGAGATGCTGGCACGTCTGGAGAACCAGGGCCTCGTCGGGCTTGGCTGGATGGAAAACGGTCTGCGCCACATCACCAACAACGTGCGCCCGATCAAGACGCCCGAAGACCTTCAGGGCATCAAGCTGCGTACCATGAAGGTGCCCGCCCATGTCGATACCTTCAAGGCGCTCGGTGCCAACCCGACGCCGATGAACTTTGGCGAGGTCTATTCAGCGCTACAACAGGGCGTGATCGACGGCCAGGAAAACCCGGTGGCGCTGATCGACAGCCAGCGGTTCTACGAGGTGCAGAAACATGTCTCGCTGACCGGCCATGTGTTCACCGTCTACATCCCGGTGGTGGGGGAATGGTTCTGGTCGGGCCTCACCGAGGACCAGCAGAGCCTGCTGCGCGAGGCGATGACCGACGCGGCGGCCTATCAGCAGGAGCTGGTCAACGCCGAGGAGGCCGGGCAGTTGCAGAAGATCCGCGACGCCGGGGTCAATGTGGTCGAGCTCGACGCCGCCGCGCGTCAGGTCTTTTCCGATCAGACCCAGGAGGTGCGCGCCACCTATCGCGAAGAGGTCGGTGCCGAGGTCTTTGACGGCTGGACCGCCGCGGTTGCCGCCGCCGGCACCAACTGACACCACGTCCTGACCCTACCACGGGTGCCCTGCGGGGCACCCGTCCGCGGCTTTTCTTTGGGAGGAGAGACCAATGACCGCTTTGCGCTGGCTCGACCGAAATTTCGAGCGCTATATCGTGGGCCTTCTGCTGGCCGCAATCGTCCTGCTGATCAGCGCAAATGTCTTCATGCGCTACATCCTGAACGCCTCGCTGTCCTGGGGCGAAGAGCTGACGCTCTGGCTGTTTGTCTGGTTCGTCTGGGTCGCGGTCAGCTATGCCTTTCAACAGGGCTCGCATGTGCGCATCACTTTTCTGCGCGATGCCATCGGTCCGGGCGGGCGCCGCGCCTTTGAAATCGTCGTCGACCTGGCCGTCATCGGCTTTCTGGCGGTGCTGGCGGTGCAATGCATCCAGTTGATCCTGAAACCCTTCGTGCTCAGCCAGACCTCGGTGGTTCTGGGGCTGCCGATCCCGGTGCTCTACGCCTCAGCCCCGGTCGGCGCGGCGCTGTCGATCCTGCGCGTGACACAACACCTAATTAGAACGCTGCGCGGCACCGCGCCCGAGCAAGAGGTCTGATCCGATGATTGCCACCGTGCTTTTCCTTGTCCTGATCCTCACGCTGTTTCTCAGCGTGCCGATCGGCATCTGCCTCGGTCTTGCGACCATGGCCGTCATGATCCTTGTCGACGGCACGCCGCCGCTGGTGCTGTTGGCGCGCTCGGTCGTTACCGGGGCCGACAGTTTTCCGCTGATCGCCGTGCCGCTGTTCATCCTCGCCGGCGACCTGATGCAGCACGGCGGCATGTCGCGTCGGCTGGTGGGTTTTGCCAATGCGCTGATCGGCCATATCCGCGCCGGGCTGTCCTACGTCAACGTGCTGGCCTGCGTGTTCTTCGCTGCCATCTCCGGCTCGTCCCCCGCCACCGTCGCAGCCATCGGATCGAACCTGATCCCGGAAATGGAGAAGGTGGGCTATACCCGCCGCTTCAGCGCCTCGCTGACCGCATCGTCGGGCATGATCGGCGTGATGATCCCGCCCAGCATCCCCTTCATCATCTATGGCGTCACCGCCGAGGTTTCGATCGGCAAGCTGTTTCTGGCCGGGATCGTGCCGGGGGTGATGTTCGCGGTGATGTTCATGATCGTCGCGAGGTTCCTTTTGCGCAACGAGACCAAGGTGATCGAGAACACCCGTGATTTCGACGCGTCGCTTATCACCACCAGTTTCCGCAAATCGGTCTGGGCGCTGCTGGTGCCGGTGATCATCCTCGGCGGCATCTACAGCGGCATCTTCACACCCACCGAGGCCGGCGCCGTCGCGGTGGTCTATGCGGCGGTTGTCGGCAAGTTCGTCTATGGCGATCTGGAATGGTCCGATTTCCCCACCATCCTGGCCGAGAGCGCGAGAACCAGCGGCATGATCCTGGTGCTGGTGATCATGGCGACAGCCTTTGGCCGCGTGATCACGCTGGCGCAGATCCCTGCCGATCTGGCCGGCTGGTTGACGGGGCTTTCCGACAATCCCATCATCATCTTGCTATTGATCAACGTCCTTCTGCTGATCATCGGGATGTTCATGGAGACGATCTCTTCGATCATCATCATGACGCCGATCCTGGTGCCGGTGGCCACGGCGCTGGGGGTCGATCCGATTGCATTCGGCGTGATCATGACCATCAACCTCGCCATTGGCTTCTGCACGCCACCTCTGGGGGTCAACCTCTTCGTCGCCAGCGGCATCTCGGGCGTGTCGATCGAAAAGCTCAGCCGCGCCATCCTGCCGTTCTTTGCCGGTATGATCGTCCTGTTGATGCTGATTACCTATGTGCCCGCGCTGTCTCTGGCACTTCCGGCTCTGTGGTGATGTGATGGACCTTGGACCGATCAACGTGAACATCGAAGGCGGGATGGACTATCCCTTTCCGCCGCTCATTCCGGTGGATCAGCATTTCGAGCGCAAGCGGCTGGAGGATATCGACGCCGCCGTGACCGGGCAGTTGCGTCAGATCCCCGATGCCGATGTGGCGGGCAAGTCCATCGCCATCACCGTCGGCAGCCGCGGCATCATGGGGCTGGTCGAGATCACCCGCGCGCTGGTGGCCGGGCTGCGCGCCAAGGGGGCGGAGCCTTTCATCGTGCCGTCAATGGGCAGCCATGGGGGCGCCACCGCCGAGGGACAGGTGGCCGTGCTCAAGGGCTATGGCATCACCGAGGAAAGCACCGGAGCCGAGATCCGCTCGTCGATGGAGGTGGTCCAGATCGACGCGCTCGACGACGGCACGCCGCTTTATATCGACCGCATCGCATCCGAGGCCGATGGCATCGTCATCGCCAACAAGGTCAAGCCGCACGCTGATTTCAAGGCTGGCTACGAGTCCGGTCTCGTCAAAATGCTCTGCATCGGGCTGGGCAAGCACAAGGGCGCGGTGGCCCTGCACAACCACGGTTTCGCGCGCTTTCACGACATTCTGCCCAAGGCCGGCGCAAAGCTGCTGGCGCGGCTGCCCGTGATCTTCGGCCTCGCCATCCTGGAAAATGCCTTCGACGACCTGATGGAGATCGAGATTATCCCGCGCGACCGGATACTCGAACGGGAAAAGGAACTGCTGGAAATCGCCAAGGCCTCGATCGGGCGGCTCAATTTCACCGATATCGACGTACTAATCGTCGACGAGATCGGCAAGAATATCTCCGGCGAGGGGATGGACCCGAATGTCACCGGGCGGCCTGGCTCCGGCCTGCCCGGGTTCGACGCGCCGAACATCCAGAAGATCGTCGCGCTGGACGTCACACCGCAATCGCATGGCAACGGCGTGGGGATCGGCTCGGCCGATCTGTCGACCCGGCAATGCGTGGAAAAGATCGACCTCGGCGCAGTCTATACAAATGCCATCACGGCAACGATCCTCAACCCGGCGAAGCTTCCGATGGTGCTGAACTCGGATCATGACGCCATCGTGGTGGCCTTGAAAACCTGCAACCTGACCACGCCCGAAACCGCTCGCATCGTGCGTATCAAAAACACGCTGGAAATCCATCGCATCTGGGTCTCGCCCGCGCTTCTACCGCATGTGAAGGCGAGCGACAGGCTTTCGGTTGCAGGGCCGGAAAGGCCGCTGGTCTTCGATGCCACTGGCCGTTTGCAAGCGCCGGAATGAAAGCCGCCGGCCTCGCGGGGCCGGCAGCTTTCATCGGACGAGGTGTGGGGGGGACGGGCTCACCGTTGTCATCCGGGATCATCCGGCCAGGTTTTTCCAGGCTTTTGTAAATCCCCCGGCACGACGCGCCAGCTCGGCACAGTCGTACTCCGGCTTAAACAGCGCCGAGCCCAGACCGAAGCTGTCGGCGCCTGCGGCGTGATAATCCGTCATGGTCTCTGGCGTGATCCCGCCCACCGCCGCCACCAGCGCATCGGCGGGCAGCACCGCGCGCATCGCCTTGACGGCCTTGGGCGGGATCAGCTCGGCGGGGAAGAACTTCAGCACCGCCGCTCCGAGATCAAGCGCTGCGAAGGCCTCGCTCGGGGTCATCACGCCGGGGCACCATTTGGCGCCGAGCTCGGCGGCGCGGGTGCCCACGGCGGGGTTCATGTTGGGCGAGACGATGATCTCACCGCCGGCATTCACCACGTCAGTGACAGCGCCGGGCGTCAGGACCGTTCCGGCGCCGACGACGATGCCGCTGCCGTGCTTCGCGGCGATCCGCTCAATCGACACAAACGGCTGGGGCGAGTTCAGTGGAACCTCGATGATGCGGAACCCGGCCTCGACCAGCACATCTGCGGTCTCGACCGCACGGTCGGGGTCCAGCCCGCGCAGGATGGCGATCAGAGGGTTGTCGTTCAGGGCGTCCTGCCAGTTGCTCATGCGATCACTCCTGCTGCCTTGGCGATGGTGAAATGGCCGCGCGCGACGATGTCAGGCTCGGCGCGGCGGGTCGTCAGCCCGGCGATCCCGAGTGCGGTCTCATAGCGATCCGCGAGATCGTCGCGACCGATGATCGTGACGGGGCCTCGATTTGCCTTGCCGGCGCTTCCGCCGGCAATCTCTGCGCCGATCAACATGCCGGAAAGGTAGTCGGCACTCGCCCCCGCCGGAATCTTGTCGAACAGCGGCATGGAGCGCACATGGAACAGCCGATGCAGAAGCTCGCTGCCCGCCGAAAGGCCCGATGCGACGCCAAGGCGGAAGCCTTCGTCATGGAACGGTGCATCCTGCATCAGCGCCTTGAGAATGGTGTGGTCCCGCAGCGCGGCAAAGACGTCGCCGGTCATGTAAGTTGCGAACCGGGTGATCCGACCCTCCGAAACCTCGACCCACTTGCTGTGCGTGCCGGGCATGACAAAACATCCGTCGCTGGTGTCCATAGCCACGGCGCCGACGATCTGGGTCTCCTCGCCGCGCATCACGTCCGGCGCGCCGTCCGTTTCGCTGGCAAGGCCGGTGATGAAATGCACGGTGCGGCCATCGGTTGTCTGATGCGTCGCTATCGCCCGCGCCAGTTCTTTCCCGCCAGCGGGCAGGCCCACATAGGGCGTCTCGACCCAGCCGTTACGGCTGGTGATCATGCCGGAGGCGAGCACCGGCAGGTCCGAATGCCCGGCCCAGGGCGCCAGCAGCCGCGTAAACGCCGCCTCGAACAGCCCGCCTTCGACGTGCATGATGCCCTCCGGCGCCTCCAGCCTGTCCAGCACCCCGCCGTCCGCGCCGATCAGGCTGGCGCGGAACGACGAGGTGCCCCAGTCGAGGCCGATCAGGGCGGGCTCAGATGCGGCCGAATTCATTCAACAGATCCTCGACCGTCTTGCCATTGGCCACCCATTTGCGGGTCTCCTCTTCACGGTCGGCCTGTTCCTGCGCCAGCTTGACCACCTCTTCGGCCTTCTCCAGCGGTACGACGGTCACGCCCATCAGGTCAGCGACGATGAAATCGCCGGGGTTGACCACCACGCCGCCGCATTGGATCGGCACGTTGATCGACAGTTCTTCCTTGCGGCCGGAAAACATCGTGTGCGTGCCGCGCGGGGTGATGGCGCGCGTCCAGATCGGCCAGTTGATATCCTCAAGCTCGTCGGTATCGCGGCCCGCACCGTCGACGATCATGCCGCGGATGCCGCGGTTCTGTGCGAGGCCACCCATCAGGCCACCGCAGACCGAAGTGTTCTTGTCACCGCCGGCATCGACGACGATCACGTCACCGGGCTGGCCCATCTCCAGCGCCTTGAGCGGATCGACCAGATCGCCCTTGGACAATTGGACGGTGATCGCCTGGCCCGTCACCTTGGCGCGGAAGGGCGGTTTGATGCCGCTGTCCATGACACCAAGGCGATATTGAACGTCGGCAAAGACGGCAGTGGCAGAATAGCAGGCCAGCACCTTGTCGAATTTTTCCAGGACGTCGGGGCGGCGGTCGAAGTCGTTGTATTCTTTCAGCATCTTGTATCCTTTCGGGTTCAGCTCTGGACGGCCAGGGCGTCAGCGTTGACGGGAAAATCGGGGGTTTGCCCGGTGAGCACCTTGGCCACCTGCGTCGCGGCGCCTTCGCGAGCGGCACGGATGGACTCTTCCGAGTAATAGGCGGCGTGGGGCGTGATCAGCACGTTGGGCAAGGTGAAGATCGGGTTGTCGGCAGGGTCCCAGGTGGCCCGCTTGGCCGGCTCCTCTTCTGGGTCGTCGAGTCCGGCGGCGGCCAGGTGGCCCTCGGTCAAGGCGCGATAGAGCGCCTTGTTGTCGACTGTGGGACCGCGCCCGGTGTTGACGAGGATCGCACCGGGTTTCATGACGGCAAACTCGGCGTCCGACAGGAAATGATGGGTCTCCTTTGTCATCGGCGCCTGCATCAGGATGTAGTCGGACCGCGCCAGAAGCGCGTCTTTTGTGACCAGCTCGACCCCCAGTTCCCGTGCCACATCGGCAGGCAGGAACGGGTCATAAGCGATGATCTCGGTGCCAAAGGCGCGGGCACGGCGGGCGATGGCCTGTCCGATCTTTCCAAAGGACACGATGCCCATGGTGCGCCCGCGCAGACGACGAACCGGCGCGCCACTCTGCCACCGCCAGACACCGGCATGGGTGGCTCGGTCATAGGCCGGCAGGCTGCGCGCCAGCGCCATCCACAAGGCGATGGCGTGGTCAGCCACCTCCTCGGTGCAATAATCGCGCACGTTGGTCACAAGGATGCCGCGATCGGTCGCGGCGTCGACATCGACGATATCGACGCCCACCCCGTAGCGCGCAATCACCTTGCAGCGCTCCATCCGCGCAATCGTCTCGGCACCCACGCGGGCGTATTGGTTCATGATTGCCGCGCAGTCGCGCGCTTCCTCGAACAGATCGGCTTCCTGCTTGGCCTGAAGGGCCACGACATTTGCGCCGGCCGCTTCGAGAATGCCGCGTTCAATATCGACATCCCCGAAATCATAGTCGGTGATCACAACCTTCGGCTTCGAATTCATATCGGTCTCCTCCAAGCGAGTCTCTACACATCTGATATCTGATACATCAGATGTGTGTCAACTGTGTTTCTCAGCTGGGCGAGGCTGTAGGCGTTCTTTCAGCGAAGCGGGTTTTCAGGAGTTTTTGCACGGGACGTCACCGCGACGTGAAAGGAACAAACACCTGCGGTGCGCAGTCCGGCAATCTAAGCCCAAGTCAGTCTCCGAATTCCGGGGGACAGCAAAGTCAGCGACTACTTCAAAGCAGAGAGCCCGGAAGTTTTCTGTAAGCGCTGTCGCCACCCCACGCCTGTTCAGCTTGACGGGGTGAAGTTCCAAGGTAGCAGCTCGTCGATCCTGCTGGCCGGGTGACCGGCGGCGATGGCTTCAAGGGTCGCCTTCAAATAGGCAAAGGGCTCGACGCCGTTGATCTTCGCGGTGGCGATCAGGGAGGCGATGCGGGCCCAGGTGCGGCCGCCCTCGTCGTGGCCGGCGAAGAGTGCGTTCTTTCTTGTCAGGGCGATCGGGCGGATCAGGTTTTCGACGGCGTTGGAGTCCATCTCGACGCGGCCGTCGTGGAGGAAGGTCTGCAGGCCGCCCCACTGGCGGTGGATGTAGGTCAGCTTCTCGCCGAGGCGCGACTTGGCCGAGATACGCAGACGCTGTGCCTGCAGCCAATCACCGAACTCGGCCACGAGGGGCGCGCTGCGGGCCTGACGGGCCGACAGACGTTGGCCCGGGCCCAAGCCCCGGATCTCGGCCTCGATGCGGTAGAGCTCAGCGATCCGGCGCAGGCCCCCGGCGGCGATTTCCGAGCCGTCGCGGTCGAAGACCTCCTTCAGCTTGCGCCGCGGCTGGGCTGGTAGGTGAAGACGACACCGGGCGGATCTTCTCCGCCCCATCCGCGATCATCGCGGGCCAGGGCCCAGAGGTAGCCGGTCTTGGTTCGGCCGCGTCCGGGGTCGAGGACCGGAGCCGTGGTCTCATCCATAAACAGCTTTCCGGAGGACTTGATGTGTTCCGCCAGCCGGTCGACCACGGGGCCGAGGTGGAAGGCGGCGGTGCCTGCCCAGTCCGCCAGGGTGCTGCGGTCGACCTGGATGCCGGAGCGCGCCAGGATCTGGCCTTGGCGGTAGAACGGCAGGTGGTCCGCGAACTTCGAGACCAACACATGAGCGATGGCGCCCTCGGTCGGCAGGCCGCCCTCGATCAGCCGGGGCGCGGCGGGCGCCTGGGTGACCCCGTCTGAGCAAATGCGGCAGGCATACTTCGGCCGGATGTCGACCAGCACCCGGAGCTGCGCAGGCACGATGTCGAGACGCTCGGTCCGATCCTCGCCGATCTGGTGCATGCGGCCGCAGCCGCAAGGGCACTCAAGGCTCGCCGGTTCGATGACACGCTCGATGCGCGGCAGGTCCGCGGGCAGATGGCCGAGATTGCGCTGCCGTTTCTGTCGCGGGGTCTGGGTGGAGGGGGCGGCCTGCTCCCTGCGGGTCTCGACCTCGGCGACGGCGATTTCCAGGTCTTCGAAGGCAAGCTGCCGGTCGTCATCACTCAGCTTCTCGGACCGTTTGCCATGCACGACATGGTTCAACTCGGCCACGAGATGCTCGAGCCGCCGGTTGGCTTCCTTCAGGGCACCGTTTTCCTGCAGCACCGCCAGAACGGCGGCGCGCTGGCTCTCGGGGATCGCGGGCCAAGTGAAGGTGTTTTCTTCCAGCCGTTTGTAGGCCATCACGAGTCCGCTGCCGTCCCAGAACAGGATCTTCAACCGGTCGGCGCGCTTCGACCGGAACACGAAGACCGTGCCCGTGAACGGATCCTCGGCAAGCGTCGACTGGACCAGCGCCGCGAGACCGTCATGCCCCTTCCGGAAGTCGACCGGCTTCGTCGCCACCAGGATCCGCACGCCCTGCGAGGGCATCAGCATGGATGCACCTCCAGCGCGTGGGCAATCTCGGCAATCCGGGCCGCAGGTGCATCATGGGCGAGTTCGATCACGACAGCGCCTCGAATGATCCTGATCGGGGCAGCCTGCGATGCGACCTCCGGGCCCGCTTCCCCCTCGGCGACCTCGCAGAAAACGAGAGGCGCAAAAACAGGGTCCTCGACTTCTGCCGCAGGCAGCACGAGCTTGCCCTGTTTGGCTTCACGTCGCCATGCCGAGAGTTGATTGGGCAGAATGCCAAACCGCTCCGCCACGGCATTCACCGTCGCACCAGCCTCCAAGGTCATCGCGACGGCCAAGGCCTTGGCCTCATCCGGCCACCGGCGATGTCCCGACGCGTAAATCTCGACGCCCAGCGATCTGAGAAACGAATTTGTAGCGCACATTGCAAAACGCACTCCCCATCATGAGATGAAGATCACCTCGCAGCCGAAGCCATTAGCTGCAACGTGGGGTCGATACGGCGCTTACAGTTTTCTGTTGGTCCAACCGAATTTTCGGTTCCGGCGGGTCGTGCTATGTTTGGGCCGCGTAATCCTAGTTAGGGTCTTGGTGCTGAAGGTCGTCTGAGTTGCTGTTGTACAGCCCGATCCAAGAACGCATTCGGCAAAACAACTAGGTTTACCGGCCAGGTGGAGTTGAGACATATTTTACATAACCCATATTCCGCGCGAGCGAATCATGTTACGGGGCACATTCTAAACTGGGTTGCGACAAATCCCCTATCCTGCTGAAAAGCAAGGAGAACGGACAGTGGCCCATACAGAGCTGAATTTACGCGAACGACGTGCGATCGAGGATATGCTGTACACGAAAGTGCCGGTCAGCAGGATTGCGGCGGAAATCGGCAGGCACCGCTCGACGATCTATCGCGAGAGCAAGCGCAACTCCTTCAGCGACGAGGAACTACCGTATCTGGACGGCTACTACGGGATCAATGCTCAGCGTTATGCCGCCGCCCGGCGCACCCGTCGTCGCAAGCTGATCCGGCTGCCCGAGCTGCGCGAAGCGGTGATCGACCGCCTCAAGGAAGGTTGGTCTCCCGAGCAGATCGCCGGCCGCCTCGGGTTCGAAGGCCAACCCATCCGCATCAGCCACGAGACGATATACGCCCATGTCTACAGCCGCGAAGGTCAGTCCGCCGCGCTGGCGCGGTATCTGCCCAGCCGCCGCAAGAAACGCAAACCGCGCTATGCCAGACGCCCGCGCGGCCTTGTTTTCCCGCCGGATCGGTCGATCCATGGACGGCCGGAGTATGTGAAGACCCGTGAGACATTTGGTGAATGGGAAGGCGATCTGATGATCTTCGAGAAGGCCCAGGGCAAGATGAACGTGGCTTCGCTGGTGGAACGCAAGACCCGTTTCGCCATGCTGTTCCGCAACAACGACCGCAGCTCGACGCAGTTCATGAACCGTCTGATGGACGTGATGGTCTCCCTGCCCCAACCGGCCCGCCGCTCGATCACCTTTGACCGCGGTCTCGAATTTCGCGAATGGCGCAAGTTGCAGCCCGGGATCGGCACCGTGGCGTGGTTCTGTGACCCGCAGGCGCCGTGGCAAAAGGGCTCGGTCGAGAACCTGAACAAGCGCGCGCGCCGTTACCTGCCTAGGGTCAGGATGCATTGATTTCCGCTGCAACGCGTGATTCACGGTTCCGAAAACGGAGCGGTGAAATGTCTGATCTTTTCTGGCTGACCGATGCGCAGATGGCGCGTCTTAAACCCTTCTTTCCGAAGTCGCATGGTAAGCCTCGGGTCGATGACAAGCGGGTTCAGAGCGGGATTATCTTCATCAACCGCAATGGGTTAAGGTGGCGCGATGCCCCTGCAGCCTATGGCCCGCACAAGACTCTCTACAGCCGCTGGAAGCGCTGGAGCGAGAAAGGCGTCTTCGCGCGGATGATGGCGGGTCTGGCCGCCGGGCACGGCGAAGAACAGACCGTGATGATTGACGCCACCTATCTCAAAGCCCACCGCACAGCGACCAGCATGGCCGCGAAAAAGGGGGGCGCGGCCGCCTGATCGGTCGAACCAAGGGTGGTATGAACACCAAACTGCACGCCATCTGCGACAGCCAGGGGCGCCCTCTCGACCTGTTTGTTACCGCCGGCCAGGTGAGCGACTACATCGGCGCGCGGGCGTTGCTTTGCGGCCTGCCAAACGTCAAATGGCTGCACGGGGATCGCGGCTATGACGCTGACTGGTTCCGAGAAGCGTTGCAAGACAAAGGGATACGCGCCTGCATCCCCGGTCGGAAGCAGCGAAAAACCCCGGTCAAATATGACAAGCGCCGGTACAAGCGGCGAAACCGGATCGAGATTATGTTCGGCAGGCTCAAGGACTGGAGGCGCGTCGCAACACGCTATGACCGCTGTCCCAAGGTATTCCTCTCGGCCATCGCTCTCGCAGCTATCGTCATCTATTGATTATGAATCCTGACCCTAGGGACACCCAGCTCGCGGCGCTCTCAAATCGCAAGATGAAGGCGATTTGCGACCGCCTGAACGGCACGCCCAGAAAGTGCCTCGGATGGCGAACCCCGACCGAGGCATTCCGGGAAGAGATGAAGAAGCTGAGATTGCGGAAACTGTCGCAACGAGCCTTGAGACAACAAGCGCAAGGCGCTCTACAACCCGCTCGCCAGTGCCTGAACAGCCGAAAGCTCTCGAACGCCAAGGCCGCCGGGCGGCGCCCCGCCCGACGCGCAGCATGCCGCCCGTCAGCCAAACATCCGGTTCGGCAGGTAGAGCGCGATGTCGGGGATCAGCAGGATCAGCAGCACCGCCAGGAACATCGCCAGCCAGAACGGCCAGATGCCCCGAAAGATGGTGTTGAGCGAGACCGTCGGCGCGATGCCCTTGACGACAAAGACGTTCACCCCCACCGGCGGCGAGATCAGTGCCATTTCCAGCACGATCACCATCAGCACGCCAAACCAGATCAGATCGACGCCCAGCGATTCCAGCAAGGGCTGCACCAGCGGCACCGCCAGCACCAGGATCGCGAACCCCTCCATGAAGGTGCCCAGCACGATAAAGCCCAGCAGGATCGCAATCACCACCTGCGCCGCGCCAAAGCCCTGCGCCTCGACCCATTGGGTCATCGCATAGGTGACGCCGGTAAAGCCCACGAAGGTCTTGAAGACGAAGGCGCCGAACAGGATGAAGAACACCATGCCGGTAGATTTCAGCGTGCTGGTGGTCACCTCTCTCAGGCTCGCCCAGGTGATCGAGCCGCGCAGGAAACAGACGACCAGCGCCAGGAAGGCGCCGATGCCCGCCGCCTCGACGGCAGAAAATACCCCAGTGTAGATGCCGCCGATGGTCAGCACGATAATGCCGATGATCCAGAGCGCCCGGCCCAGCGCCGCCAGCCGCTGCGACAGGCTCTCGGCCCCCCGCGAGGTCGGGGCCTTGTTCGGGTTCAGCGTCACCACGGCATAGATCGCGAGGATGAACAGCGTGGTCAGCAAAAGCCCCGGCAGTACCCCGGCCATGAACAGCCGGCCGATCGATTCCTCGGTCAGGATGGCATAGATCACGAAGCCCGCGGACGGCGGGATCAGGATGCCCAGCGTGCCGCCGGCGGCAATCGATCCGGTGGCCAGCCCGTCGTGGTAACGATAGCGCTGCATCTCGGGCAGGCTCACCTTGCCCATGGTCAGCGCCGCCGCCAGCGACGAGCCCGACAGCGCCGAGAACCCGGCGCAGCCGACGATGGTGGCCGAGGCCAGCCCGCCCTTGAGATGGCCGATCCAGCTGTGCGCGGCGTCATAGAGATCGCGGCTCATGCCCGAGATCCCGGCCAGATTGCCCATCAGGATAAAGAGCGGCAGGATGGTCAGCGAATAATTCGACGCCTCGCCAAAGATCTCGCCGGCCACCACCGGCAGGCTGGCGGCGGGCCGGATCATCCAGATCCCCACCGCGCCGACCAGCAGCATCGCGGCGCCGACGGACATGCGCAGGAACAGCAGGATCAGCAGCGCGGCAAATCCCAGAATGGCAAGTGTGGTGGTGTCCATCAGAGGTCAACCTCGCTGGGGTCCGCGCCCGACCAATGTTTCAGGCCGAGGATCAATTGGTAGAGCAGAAAGCCCGTCATCAGGGCAAGCGCCGCCGAGAGCAGATAGTAAAAGGGCGTGTGCACGATATTGAGGTTCTGCGTCACCGCCCCGCAGGGCAGCCCGCAGCCGCCCTTGACCGCCAGCGCCCAGGCCGCAAAGCCGCAGATCAGCACGCTGAGCGCACGCACGATCAGATCGGTAACCCGTTTGACCCCGCGCCCGGCAAAGGCCGAGATGATGTCGACGCTGATATGCACCCGATGCACGGCGCCGTAGGCCACCCCGGCGGCCACGACGACAACCAGCGACATCGACGACAGATCGCCGATGCCAAAGATCGGGTCGCGCAGCGCATAGCGCCAGAACACCGAGATCACCGTGATCAACATCAGCGCGAACAGCCCGATCCCGCCCAAGATGGCAAAGAGGTTCGCGAGCCTGTGAAACCACCGGCCAGCCGGGCCGGTGGTCTCCTGGGTCTTGACGCCGCTCATGGCCTACTCGCCCTTGAACAGGCGTTCGAGGTCGGCCCCGGTCAGTCCCTGGCCAAGATCGCTCGCCAGCCAGTCGTCCATCGCAGGCTGGATTGCCGCGTCCCAGCGGGCGCGTTCCTCGTCGGAAAGCTCGATGATCTCGACGCCGTTCTCCCGCGCGATCTCGATGCCCCGGTCGGCCATGTCGCGATAGGCCTGACCGCCCTGCATCGACAGCCACTTGCCCGAGGCCTCGTCGACCCAGCCCTTTTCCTCCTCCGACAGCGCATTGTAGACGCCCTTGTTCATCAACAGGACAAAGGCGCTGCCCGCGCCGGGAATGTTGGTGGTCATGTAATTGGCCGGCTCATGCATCTTGAACGACATGGTGGCCGAGGGGTCGATGGCGACGCCATCCACCACGCCATTGGCCAGGTTCTGGTTGATCACCGACACCGGCTGCGACACCGACGAGGCCCCCAGCGCCTCGGTAAAGGGAATGTCCTGGGCCGAGGTCACGCGCACGATCAGCCCCTCCATGTCCTCGAGCCTGCGCACCGGTTTGTCCTTGGTGTATAGCACCTGCGGATCATTCGCCCAGAGCGCCAGAAGCTTGGCATCGAATTCCTGTTCGATCGGCTCGATGGCGCGCCACATCGCCTCGGTGCAGGCGACCGCACCGTCGCACATGCCCGGCGTGGTGATCGCCGTGGTCACCGGGAACAGCTGCGCGGTATAGCCCGGCAAGTGAAAGGCCACATCGGCGATGCCGTCCAGCAGGATGGAATATTGCTTCGGCGGCGAGGAATTCAGCGCCCCGCCGGGGAACTGCGAGACCGTCAGCTTGCCGCCCGACACCTCAGCCAACTTTTCGGCAAAGGGTGTGAACACCGCCTTGTTCATCGGGTGATTGGGGCCCATGAAATAGGACAGCGCCAGCTCCTTGGCGGCCACCATGGGCGCGGCCAGAATGCAGGCCGCGGTTGCGAGTGCCGTAAATTTGTTCATGTTTTCCTCCCTTGAACAAGTCTTCTTGTGCCCCCCCGGCGCGGTCTCCTCCCTGCGCCAGAGGGGATGGCGCCGCTCACGCCTCGAACGGCAGGCCGATGTATTCGTAAGCCAGCGCATGCTGCGCCGCCTCGGACATCAAAAGCAGGTCATAGTCGTTTTCGCGGATCTTCTGCGCAAAGGCATCTTCCCCCGGAAACACGTGCAACAGTTTGGTCAGCCGCCACGAGATATTCTCGGCCGACCAGACCCGGCGCAGCGCGGTGTCGGAATAGCGCTCGATCAGCGCGCCCTGCCCGTCCTTGAAGAACGCCACCAGCGCCCGTTGCAGGTAATGGACATCGGAAAACGCCAGGTTCAGCCCCTTGGCCCCGGTCGGCGGCACGATATGCGCCGCATCCCCGGCCAGGAACAGGCTGCCATGCCGCATCGGCTCGGAGACGAAACTGCGCAGCGGCGCCATGGATTTCTCGATTGTCGGCCCGGTCCGGATCCTGGCCGCGACATCCGCCGGAAACCGGTGCAGCAGGGTGTCCCAGAACCGCTCGTCGCTCCAATCCTCGGGGGCGTCGGTGATCGGCGCCTGTACGTAGTACCGCGACAGCATCGGATTGCGCTGCGCCGCCATCGCCATGCCCTCGCTGTGATAGGCATAGATGAAATCGTCGAGCGGCGGTTGCTCCACCATGACGCCCATCCAGCCAAAGGGATATTCGCGCAGATATTCGCTCCGGGAACGCTCGGGGATCGCCTTGCGCGACGGCCCGTGAAACCCGTCGCAGCCGGCGATAAACCGGCACTCCACCCGATGGCGCACCCCGTCCTTTTCATAGGTCACATGCGGGCTGTCGCTCTCGATCTCATGCAGCGCCACATTCCTGGCCTCGCAGATCACCGCCCCACGGTCGCGGTCGCGCGCGGCATACAGGTCTTCGGTGATATAGGTCTGGCCATAGGCCATCATCTGCTTGCCGGTCCATTTCTTGACGTCGATGAAGAACGCGGGCCGGTTTTCCCAGAGGATCCGCGTGCCGTCCTTGGGCTTGCCGATCTGGTCCATCCGCTCGGAAAGACCGTAATCGCGCAGCATCTGCACGGTGTTGGCCTCCAGCACCCCGGCGCGGATCCGGCCCAGAACATAGTCTTTCGACTGCCGTTCCAGCACCACGTTGTCGATGCCGTTGGCATCAAGGATATGGCTGAGCATGAGCCCCGCCGGACCGCCGCCGATGATGCAGACCTGGGTCTTCATCTCACACCCTCCGCACGCGCAGCTTGGTTTTCAGATCGGTGCGGCAGAAGGCATGCAGGAAACAGGTCTTTTCCGAGATATCCAGCATCTCCTGCGCGGTCTCCTCGCTCTCGCCGGTCTGAAGATAGACATGCGTCTCGATCGGATCGGCCTCACCTGCCCTGCCCGTGCCGCCCGAAGCACCGCCCAGCGAAAAATGCGTGTCCTGCACGATGCGGTAATCCGGCAGATCCAGTTTCAGCATCGACACGAACCGCCCGAACTGCGTCATGAAGCAGAAGCCGATGCCGGCCGAGATCAGCGTATTGGCATCCGGCGCCCGGCCGTCCTCGGAACTGAGAAAGCGGAACGAGGTGCCGTAAGGCGAATACTGCATCTGCTGGATCTCCTTGATCCCGTCCTCGCGCAGCACCGCCACCGCCCCGATGTTCAGCCGCCGGTCCTGTTCGTCGGCCAGCGACGAGCCGCCCGAAGCGGTGCCCAGCACAACCGCTTTCTTCGGCGTTGCGCCCACCGGCTCCATCAGCGTCAGACCCGAGGCCTCCGGCACCGAAGTATCGAAATGCTGCCCCGGATCGGGAAACAGCGGCGCGTCCAGCTCCGCCGCCTTGGCCGTCGCCAGCTCCTTGCCGTTGCGGCCCAGCTTGAACAGGCTCTCCAACTGGCCGCGCATCAGCCCGTTGAGCGGCGAGGCATAGGTGGCATCCAGCAGGAACTGATGCAGCGCCGCATCGTCCAGATCGCAATCGATCTCGACCTGAAGCTCGATGTTCTCGGCCCCGCCCACCATGGTGCGTTTCGGCATCGAGCCTTTCATCGTGTAGTAATTGTCCTGAATGAGCTTGAGTTTGCGGATCTCGACACCGCGCATCTCCGCCAGCGCCGTGATCTCGTTCATGAAACTCGCCACCATGCCGGTTGAAAGAAAGGCCAGCGGGCACGGCGCGGCATCATGGCCGTTCAGATAGGGGCCTTCGTCGGAGACCAGCCGCCACGTGTCGCCGGTCTTGGCCGACCGCACCAGCGCCTCTTTCTGAAATCCCGAGAGCGACCGCACCCAGGTGCGCAGCGCGTCGCCCTTGCGGTTCTCCGGCGCGTCAATCGACACCTCGTCGGCATTGACCAGCTTGAAAAACGGCACAAGCCCGCTGTCGGCGATCAGGTTCTTGCCAATCCTTGCCAT
>NZ_JBVTQV010000008.1:0-84437 GCF_055755275.1 Marinovum sp. E3 | reverse complement strand
CGGACCGACCCTTCGGCTAGCGGAGAAGAGTCTTCACTATGGCGCATGAATACGACAGCGAGTTCGGCCTCCCCGGCAATCAACATCAGCCCGGGCAAGGTATCCATGTCAAATATGGTGGCGAGCCAATTGATCTGGGACAGGTCGGTAACGCTCGGCATCACCCCGACCAGTGGCGGATGTGAATGCCACTCACCGACGTAGCGCAGCTGCCCCTGTGTCTCAGCCATAGATCGGTCGATCATCTGTTGGACGCCGTCGGTGCCGCGAACGAACCCGTTCGGCGATCCGGTGCTGTCAGCAGGTGCTTTGTCGGCATCGGCAAGGTGTATCTTCCGGGCAGGAATGTCGACGACCCCGAGCAGGATGCCTCCCGTCTCGTTCGGCAGGCATTCATCGCGCATGGCCGCGATGCGCGAGCGGAGTCCGGCGTCGAGTGAAACCTGCCAGCCGTCGACATCGAAGCGACGCACATCCTCCGCAGGATAGGAGAAGCTTCTGACCTGGCCCTCCGTACCAAGCGACCAGATCCGGATGATCCCTTCATCAGAGTCGGCGGCCCGTCCCAGACCTTCCGCAACCAGTCCACTTAGGGCCATGACACGCGATTCCGGGATCAGGTTTGTGATGGCACGACAAGCGCCGGTATAGGCGAAAGTCCGCACCGGGGTTTCCAAGTGACCCGCGAGAGCCTCCTCCCGGACGACATACCTCAGATACTGCGCTTCCAGATCGCGTAGCGTGACGCTGCGATCTATCGGTTCGCCCAGCAGAACGGCTGCATCCCCCGCCGGGCTAAAAAAGATGCTGAACCGCCGAGCCTTGGATTTATGGTCAGAAAGGAAGCGCTCCGCCAGCAAAGAAGCGGATGCATCCACGATAATGTCAGCGCCATCGAGCGCAGCATCAACATCGTCATTTCGCTGCCCTTCAACCCCAACCTGGGCGGTTATTGCTGTAGCCACAGAATCTTCATCGTCAAGGATGCTCGTCAAAGCCCCAGCGAGCAATTCAGATTTGCGCCTAGTGACGTCGCCGCCGAACCCGACATGACGGGCAAGGTTGTGTGGAAGCAGGACGTCATCGTCTATCACGGTCCAGCGAAAACGCCCCTCTCGGGCAAGACAAGGGGCGACATGGGCACCGATCGCGCCCCCTCCGACGATCACGGCCTTGCGTTCATCCGGGATGGTGCGGCCCGCAAGCCGGGTCGCAAGGTCTCGGTCAAAGGTTGCGTGGACTTCGACCGGCAGTACGGCCATCGCTATCAGCGCAGCTTCATCCACAGCTCCGGCGGTCAAAGCGGTAACGAAGCCGGCGGCTCCGCCCTGATCCTTGCTTTCGACCTTGTGAGCAATTCCGAGCGCGACCGCGATGTCACCAACCTTCTCAGCAGTGACGAAGGCCCGAAAATCTGTGCCCTGTTGTGTTCCGTCTGGTGAGGTAATCGGCATCTCGATGACCACGGCCAGGCAGGAATTGATCCGCGCCGCATTGGTGCGCGCGTCGTTCAACCATTCGGCGAGGCGCGTACGCAGGTCGGCAAATAGATCGATCCCACGTGCTGTGCGCAAGTCGGCAAGGCTGCCAAGATTACCTGGCGCGAACGAAAGCCGCACCATCTGCGCCGGGGGCACTCGGTACGCTGCCACCGTCAACGGCAAAGCCAGTGTGCGCCCCTCCAGCTGGGAAAGCGGGATCACGCGCATCAGCGTGCCCGTGTCGTCAGGGACAGCGACGAGATCCTGTGTGTTGGCGTTATCGATCAACGCACGGGACATGATGATGTTGTAGCCGGTCCCGAACATGAGCGGGTCGACCGGCTGCCGGGCGTCATGCAATGCGCCCTCGGCAGCTCGCCGAAACCAGGCAAGGATACGCTGGACAAGCTCGGCCGGTGTCCATGTGAGGCGCGCTTCCGCCCATCCTCGGTCATCGATACAGATCGCGCGGGGTGATCCTTCGGCAGTGAGGTTTTGGTGGGCAGTGTCGGGAAAATCGCTCCGCAACACGTAGACGAATGGCATCGAATCGCCGCCAGCGAAGCGAACGCCAATTCGTTCTGTGCGCCGGATTGGCACGACGCTCTGCTGCGGCCTGCCGGTCCTGAAGGTGAGTTCTACAAGCTCACCGGCCCCTCCCCTGCGTAGTGCGACGACGGCAGCGAGCTCGGCGGCATGCCGGTCGACAAACCGTGCAAACGATGCCGCTGCCGAAGAGGTGAGGTCATCGACCTCGATCACTTCGTCGAAGGATGCCGTGAGCCAGGCTTCGACGTCCATTAACCAGCCCTGGGTGACGCCGCCGCGGCGGTTCCAGCAACCATCGGCGCAGCAAGCGCAAGGGCGAAACCAAATGCCGTGATCTTGTATGCGAAGGGCTTAGGATCACTCTTCGACGGGTGCTCCATCGTCACGATGAATTCGCCGTCGTGCGCCACAGTGATCCGACGGTGATAGTTTGCAGCCTGCCGGTGCGGGGGCTGGACGTCGTCGTCGGCCTTCGACCCTTTGACGGGGATCGGCCAGGACGGAGAGATGATGTCGCTGCCGGGTTGGCGCTGATCCTCGAACAGCCACTTGACGTCGGGGTCAGGGACAGTCTCGTTCGAGCCACGCTCCGGCCCCAACGACTTGTAGGAGCAATGGTGCGGCAGCTTCATCAGATCCCAAGCGAGCCTGTCCTCATTGCCGTGCTTCCGGCTGACTTGCACGATCGCAGCCAGCGTCTCGTAATTGACGTCTGAGGCGAGAAGCAGCCTCGTCTTCTGGCCGCCCTCGACAAAGGTGGCCTGCATAACGATCGAATCTTCGTTGCGATCGACGACAGTGTTTTCATCCTGTCGCCAGCCGAACGGGCAGTGCACAAAAAACTCTACCTTCTCTGGTCCAGTCAGTGCGTACCCAGGCACGAGTTTGCCAGCATCCACAATCAAGTGCTTGCGGCTTTCAAAGTCGATGCCTTCCGCCTCCATCCAGGCCTTTAGCCGATCGGGGCGAGAGAACACTCGAATACCCTTACCCTGACGCAAACGATACCGTGCCTCCGCGCGGACCAACCGCGCATCATCCTTCAAGTTCTCTTCAAGAATTGCCGCTGCAGGTACCCAGAGCTCCCTGATCTTTACGCGACCCTTGCCTTGGTAGAGCGCAGCATGATCGAGCCAGAAGAAGTCACCAAACCCCTTACAGTGATCGGTGTCGGTGTGCGTGATGCAAACCGCATCGAAGTAGTCGCGGCCTGCCTTATGCAAGTCGCGGCGAAGTGTCGCCGGCAAGTCGCAACGCTGGTCATCCTCATCGTCGTCGCAACGCATTGCGGCGAAGTCGATCAGGATCTTGCGCCCATCGGCAAGGTCGAGGCGGGCGGTGTCGGCGTTGCCGAGCGGAAAGAAGTTCACCAGAGCCTGCATTTCACTGTCCTCATATTTTTGCCCGAGCAGATTGGGCAGTTTTTTTGACCTCCAGCCCCGTTCTGAAGCCTAGCCTTTCGGCGGATAGGGATCGTTCCCATAGGAATTTGCATCTCGGATCTGGCCATTGGGCCGATGGATGACGACCTCGCCTCGCTCTCGGATCGCCGTGGTGCGTGCGGCTGCGGTCGCCGCTGCCTGAGTCGCATGCGTGGATCCGACCCGGGTAGCGCCCTCACGGCGTGCAGCCCAACCATCCCCGTGGGGGACCACATGAATACGCTTTGACATCGAATTCTCCTTAATTTCCTGGCTCGCCTCGATTCGAAACTGTTGACCCCGGCCCAGCGGCATGATTCAAGTGTTTCACAGACTGGTATAGGCCAGAAGCCTCACCAAGTAAACAGTCTTCGCACCACTAATACCAGTCTAAGAAACACTAAGGAGGGCATATGAATATCAACGAACTCGCCCCACTAGTCTTAAGGCGACGGGGAAACATGGGGGTTAGGGCTGCCGCGAAGGAGATCGGGATCAGTCCGACCACACTCACGAGGATCGAAAAAGGGCATGTCCCAGACGTGGGCACGCTCAACAAACTCAGCGAATGGTTGGGGGAGGAGCCTTCGAAGTTCACGGGCGTTGGAGACCTTCAAATCGCATTCAAGAACAGAAAAGCCGTCCCGCAAGCGACCGCTCTCGCTCTAGCTGAGCTCATCACCCAAGCCTCGCGACAATTCGAACAAGACGTCGAGGCTCGAGGACACTAAGTGGCATTCAGACGAGGGTTCAAATCGCAATGTGAGCGGCGATCGGTCGAGTTTCGAAAACAGTTCGGTCTGTCGGATCATGATGCGCTGTCTGCCGACCGTTTGGCGGAGGAGCTTCGAGTCACCGTTTGGTCTACCGATGACGTCGATGGGATATCGGAAAGCGCCAGGTCGGTTCTGAGCGACGAGACCGATCAATCGTGGTCCGCCCTCACGATGAGATTAGGCGCGGCCCATCTTGTCGTCCACAAACCGGTCTCCTCTAAAGGTCGCCGCAACAACGTGGTGATGCACGAGCTGGCGCACATCATCTTGGGTCACGAACTTGCAAAAGCCTGCATCCTGGAGGACGGCTCTCTTGTTCCAGGTAATTTCGATCAAGACCAAGAAGACGAAGCCGACTGGCTGGCCGGAGCCTTGCTGCTGCCCCGGCCCGCCCTTCTGTCTATTCGTCGTCGGCGCATGTCAGATCGCGACGCTTGCGAGGAACATCTCGTCAGTCCGGAGATGCTGAAGTGGCGGTTTCGGATGACGGGTGTGGATTACCAACTGTCGCGCCGCCGCGTCTAACCCATTATAAATATGTAATTAATGGTGGGCGCTGTTGTTCACATTCGTGCTTCAGCTATGTTTTTTGGTTTGACATATTCCATTTTCGCGCACCTTAAGTTACTAAATACAGCATACATCAAACCATCTTGAGTTTACGAAGAGGCCTGAAAGCAAACCATGAGTGTGCAAAGAGGACAAAAGCTCAACTCGTTGCAGCGCCTCCTTCCAGAAGGTTTGGTCGCCAGCTCGCGATGGTTGGACGAGGCAGGTTACTCGAGCGCACTGCGAAGCAAATACGTCGCGAACGGCTGGTTGGAGCAGCCCGCACGAGGGATCTATAAGCGGCCCGGGGCCGAAACGCGATGGCAACACCTGATCATCTCGCTGCAATCACTCATGCAAATTCCGGTCATCGTCGGGGGCCTCAGCGCACTCGAACTTCAAGGCTACGGTCACTACGTAACCATGGGAAAGCGGAGAAGGGTTCACCTCTACACGGAAGCCCCCCTGTCCAAATGGCTCAACGAAATCGACCCCGAGATCGATTTCCAGACGCGAAATGCGAAAAAGCTGTTCAAGTCGGAGGCGATCTTCAAGGCGATCCAAGACCTCCCACCAATTTCGTCGACAGGCAATGTCGAGACATTGGACAACCCCGACGGTGGGTTGAGACTCCATGTCTGGGGTGACAGATCCTGGCCGATGGTGATCTCCCGTCCGGAGCGAGCCATTCTGGAATTTCTGGACGAGATCCCGACACACCAGTCCTTCGAGCACGCTGCAGAACTGTTCACCGGACTTTCAAACCTCAGCCCCAGGCAACTCCAGACGTCACTCGAAAACTGCGGCAGCGTGAAGGTGAACCGACTCTTTCTGTGGTTCGCCGAGCGGAACGATCACGCCTGGTTCAAACGACTCGATCTCGATGCAATCAACATCGGCAGTGGCAAGCGGGTGATCGCAAAAGGAGGCAAGTTGGACGCCAAATACCAAATAACTGTGCCGGAGAATCTTGATGGCAACTGATGAACGGTTCCGACAGCAAGTCGATCTTTTGATCCGGGTCCTCCCCTCAGTGGCTGAAGAAAACGTGTTCGCGCTGAAGGGCGGGACTGCGATAAATTTGTTCGTCCGAGACCTGCCACGCCTGTCCGTCGATATCGACCTGACTTACCTACCCGTGAAAGCCCGGGAAGAATCCCTCGCCGACATAGACGCCGCGTTAGACCGGATATCGAAATCCATCTCGGAAGCCGTGCCTCAAACCAAGGTCGTTCCCAGTCGGCTGCACAAGGAAGGGATCGTCACCCGTCTGGTCGTCCGGACACCGGAAACTCAGATCAAGGTCGAAGTGACACCTGTAGCCCGCGGTTGCGTGTTCGAACCCAGAGTCATGCAGGTTGCGCCGTCGGTCGAAGACCAGTTCGGCTACGCAGAAACCCAAGTAGTTTCTTTTGACGATCTCTACGCGGGCAAGATCGTCGCCGCACTTGATCGCCAACACCCCCGCGACCTCTTCGACGTGCGGGATCTCCTGAGGAAGGAAGGAATCTCGACGTCATTGCGAAAAGCGTTCTTGGCCTACATCGTGAGCCATAACCGGCCGGCTATCGAAGTTCTCGCTCCGACCCGAAAGGACATTCGCTCGGATTTCGAGGAGAACTTCTTAGGCATGACCACGGAGTTGGTCGAACTGGAAGAGCTGGTCGCAACCCGTGAAGAGATGATTGAAGCAATAGTTGCGCAGATGCCGGACGAGCACCGCGCCTTTCTTGTTGGTGTGGAAAGAGGCGAAATTGACTGGAATCTTTCTGGCCTCACGGACGCGGCCAACCTGCCCGCCGTTCGCTGGAAGCTAACCAATCTCGACCGACTTGAAGCCAAAAGACGGCACAGACAGGCAGAGGAACTTGAAGGCATCTGGCGATGACCGACACCGTGTTTTGGTCATGGCAGAATGACCTGCCCGCAAGACTGAATCGGGACTTCATACGAGATGCTCTAGCCATCGCTGTCGACCGAGTCAGTGAAACTCTCGATGTCGCAGATGTCGAGCGAGTGGCCCTGGATCACGACACGAAAGCAACCGCCGGAATGGCCGACATCAGCCAGACGATCTTGGAGAAGATATCCAGAAGTGCCGTAGTGGTCGCCGACGTCACGCCTATCGCTAAGTCTGCTGGCGGAAAAGCACTACCGAATCCGAACGTCATGGTCGAGCTCGGCTACGCGATGAGTGCCATAGGGTTTGAAAGGATCATTGCCGTCTTGAATACGGCGAACGGTGACACCGTTGAGAATCTACCCTTCGATATCCGGCACCGCCGAATACTGACCTACACTTTAGCTGCGGAGGCGACAAAGGCGGAACGGAAAGCGGTTCGGGAAGCCCTCATCAAGCAACTGGCCGAAGCTGTCCGGGTTAATATTGATCTGGTCCGCGACGCTAGGTCCGCCGCCGAACCCATCCTGGGCGTAGAGAGCGACCCTCATTCGCCGGGCCTATGGAAAGCGGAATGGCCCGTGACACATTCCGACTGCTTCGGTGAAGTTGCACGTGTAAAACCTTTGGACTTATCGCGAGCCTGGCTCAGGATCATCCCCGCAGGTTTTCCCAACGGCCGTCCATCGATCACGACGCTGGAGCAATTGCCAGACAGCGCGCGTCTCCGGGCTCCCACAGGGGCAGGAAGCGGCGGAAATTTCGGATCGTGCCCGTTCGGGTTCGTGACGTACTGGGTCGCGGGCCGGGAAGAGGATGGAACCTGCCGTTCACGAAACCTAGCGGCATACCTCGAAGACAGCGGCGAAGTGTGGATGTCAGACGGTGTGGCGTTCACCGAGCACAAGGGCCAGAAACACATCTCTTACGGACATCTGTTCTCCAATTGGATCAGGGGATTGGCAAGCGGTATGGCCTGCCTTGACGCATTGGGCGCGTCGAAGCGAAGACGGATCGTCATGGGGATCGATGGCATGTCGGACGCGGTCTGGCCGATGCAATCCGGCTACGTGCCCGCGAGATCCCGTAAGAGCGGTCTCTTGGTCGACGAAACGGAGCGCGATTGGCCAGATGAGCGGCGCATGCAACTTCTTCACAGGACGTGGAACTCACTGCGAGACGCATTCAGCATCGAGCCGATGACAAAGGAAGAGTTTGCCCACTATTTCGAGGTGCGAAGGAGAAACTGAGCCTTGGAGAATTGCCAACTCGACCGGAGCGTCATCACGGATAACTGTTGGCCTCATCACACCTCCACAACCCCAGCATCCTCCAACTGTTCCCGATCGGGAAGATCGCGAAGGCTCTCCATCCCGAAGGCAACAAGGAACTGCTCGGTGGTGACGCAGGTATAGGGGGCCCCTCGCCTGGGCGACCTTGGCCCGGTCCCGATCAGGTCGCGCGCATGCAGCCGCCCGATCAGGTCGCGGCTGATCTCCTTGCCGAAGATGTCCTTGAGCCCGTCGCGCGTGATCGGTTGATGGTAGGCGATAGCGGCCAGGACCGCGACGTCGAATTCGCTCAGATCGAGTAGCTGGTCCCCGACATCTGCCGCCGTGCGGATTGCGGGCGCGTAGGCGGGTCGCGTCCGGAATATCCAGCCGCCAGCGACCTGCGCAACTTCAAAAGCCCGCCCCTCCAGCTCGGCGGCGAGGTCTTCAACCAGCAGGTCAACCGAGGCCCCCTGCCCCACCACGCGTGCCAGGTCGTCGCGCGGAACCGGCGAGGCGCTGGCAAACAGCACCGCCTCGATCCGCCGCATCCATTCCCGCCAGCGCAGCTCCGGCGGCAAGTCGGCCAACTCGCGGTCAAGTTCAGGTTCGGGGCGATCCTTGGCCATTGCTCAAACCCCATAGAGCCGGAATGTATCGCGGCCCGTCAACTCCCGCACTGCGCCGAGCTCGACCAGCCTGTCGCAGAGCCGCCGCGCGGCGCGGTCCGGCAAGGGTAGGGCCGAAGGCGCCACGGCATCACGGGTCAGGAAGATCCCGACGGCCTCCCCCGCCGCCTTGGCCCGCAACTTTGGCGCAACGGCGTTCAAATACGCGGCCCGTCGCGAGAGGTCGGCGGCCAGCCGCACGGCCTCGATTGCCGACGAGACGAGCGCGCGATGACAGGCGAGACGCAAGTCGTCGCCGCGTTTGCGCAGGTCTACGCGTTTCAGACCCGCAGCCAGAAGCGGAAGGATATGCTCCCACCCGAGTACTTGGGCGAGGGCTGCGTCGGCAAGGACAAGCGCTGCTATATCGGCACGCGGCGCCTCCGTCAGCGCCGCCTCCAGC
Source organism: Marinovum sp. E3 (assembly GCF_055755275.1). Lineage (NCBI taxonomy): Bacteria > Pseudomonadati > Pseudomonadota > Alphaproteobacteria > Rhodobacterales > Roseobacteraceae > Marinovum > Marinovum sp. E3. The sequence goes on along the minus strand of NZ_JBVTQV010000008.1, from coordinate 75,419 downwards.
ACCCTTGCGGCGCGGGTCACCGGCGTACCCTGCCCCGCATCGAGCCACACCGCGATCTGGTCCGGCTCGAAGGTCGGCAAAGCCCGACCCAGAGCCTTGATCGACACCGGCCGCTCCACCGCGCGCCGCCAGGCGAGGTAGATCTCGCCAGCCGGTCCAGGCAGATCATCGGGGCGCAGAAGGTGTACCGTGTCGCGCAACTCCCCTGTCCGCTCCGGGCGGCCAGAAAACGCGACACAGGCCTCGGCCGCGCGCAGCGCTAGCCGGTCCCGCAACAAGGCTTGGGGCACTTCCTCGCGTCCCAACACAAGATGCAGATGGGACAGTGCCGCTCCCGACAAAAACGCAACATCGTCAAGGGCTTCAGGCCGTGCGGAGGTGACCCATGCTGGCAACCGGGGTAGTGTGTCTAAATCGCTGATGTGATCCGGTCGGGCAAATGTCATGCTCAGAGCCTACACTCTGGCGGCGCTTTCTGCCAGATAATTGAACAATAACCGCCCCACTGTGCTGCACCTCGCTATGTCCAATAAGTTTGCCTTGGACGAAACCGCTCGCGCGGTATTGGCGCTCGTTGCCGCCGAACTACGCCGGTTCGACTGCGGTCTTTGCGGATAGGTGTGACCGTCGTTTGATTGGGACCTTCTCAATCAAACGACAGGAGGTACTCGTGTCCAGCGAACATGTTCCAGCCCTACGGCAACGGTTTCTAGACGACATGCGCATCAAGGGCCTGCGGCCAATCACCCAGAAGATGTATTTGCGGTCAGTCCGCGAGTTTGCCAGATTTCTGGGGCGGTCGCCCGATGCGGCCACGCCCGAGGACTTGCGCGCGTTTCAGCTCGATATGACGAACAAGGGCACCGGCGCGCCGACCTTCAACCACCGGCTCACGGCCCTCAACTTTTTCTTTTCCGTGACCTGCGACCGGTCCGAGATGAAACGCTATCTGCGCTACCAGCGGATCGCTAAGCAGATCCCGGTCGTACTGAGCGCCGCAGAAGTCGCGCGAATTCTGGCCGCGGCGCCGGGGCCGGGCTTGAAGTACAGGGCCGCTCTCAGTGTCGCGTATGGTTGCGGATTGCGGGCGAATGAAGTCACGCATCTGAAAGTGTCCGATATCGACAGCGATCGCATGCTGATCCGCGTCGAGCAAGGCAAGGGCCGCAAGGATCGGCAGGTGATGTTGTCGCCCACCCTTCTCGAGCTCTTGCGCGCCTACTATCGGGAAACGCGTCCTGCGGGCTGGCTATTCCCCGGCCGCGACCCGGCCAACCCGATCTCAAACCGCCAGCTGAGCCGCGCGTTCCACGCCGCGTGCGACTTTGCTGGTATCAAGAAAAACGTCTCGCCCCACACGTTGAGGCACAGTTTCGCAACGCACCTGCTGGAAAACGGAACAGACATCCGAGTGATCCAGGTGCTGCTTGGTCACACCACGCTGGAGACCACGACCGTCTACACCAAGGTTGCAATCAAGATGATCCGGGACGTGACGAGCCCCCTGGATCTGCTGAACCTCGAGAAAGGCGGAAGCGGCTGACGGCGGGTCCCCAATGTCCCGGCCAACACTCGAAGTCGCGGACATCTTCCGCGCCCACGGACCTGCCTGGCGTCGTGCCAATGCTGGTCACCTGAGCCAGGCGCAACTCAAGGTCATGTCGGCAATTGAAACCTGCCGGACGGCGGTTCTGGGCGGGCATGTCGCGGCTTGCACCAAATGCGGACACCAGCACGTCTCCTACAATTCATGCCGCAACCGGCATTGCCCGAAATGCCAGGGGGCCACCGCCCACCACTGGATGCAGGCCCGGGTCTCCGACCTCTTGCCAGTGGAATATTTCCACGTTGTCTTCACCCTGCCCGCACCGATCGCCAAGATCGCCTTGCAGAACAAGGCGGCTGTCTACGATCTTCTGTTCAAGACGTCCTCAAGAACGCTTCTGACGATTGCCGCCGATCCCAAGCATCTGGGCGCGGCGATTGGAATGACGAGTGTGCTGCACTCCTGGGGATCGGCGCTGACGCATCACCCGCATGTGCACATCATCGTGCCTGGCGGCGGCTTGTCGCCCTGCGGCAAGCACTGGATTGCTTGCCGTCCGGGGTTCTTCCTGCCCGTGAGGGTCCTGTCCCGTCTGTTCCGGCGTTTGTTCCTGGAAGGACTGATGGCTCTTCATCGGTCCGGAAATCTGGCCTTCTCCGGGCAACTGGCGCATCTGACGAGCCCGGACATCTTCAAGGCCCACCTCGCACCGCTCAAAAAGACCGCATGGGTGGTATACGCCAAACCGCCCTTCGGAGGACCCGGGGCAGTTCTCGCCTATCTCAGCCGGTACACGCACAGGGTGGCGATCCCGAATTCGCGCCTCGTCAGCGCCGATGCCGAGACGGTTGCGTTCCGATGGAAGGACTACAGGATCAGAAACCGCAATCGCCAGAAGGTCATGCGTCTCGAAACGGGGGAGTTCATTCGCCGCTTCCTGACCCACGTTCTGCCTCCGGGGTTTCACCGGATCCGCCATACCGGTTTCCTTGCCAACGGCATCCGCCGCGCAAGGCTCGAAACCGTCAGATTACTGTTGGCCGCGGAGGCGCACGACGACCAGGAAGCATCAGACGACAAGACCGGCCTTCCGGACGAACAGTCCTCGGGTCTGACGTGCCCGGAATGCGGCGGCAGCATGGTCGTCATCGAGACTTTCGAGCGCGGCCATACCCCGAAATCTCGCTCGCCACCTTGGAGAACCGCCGCATGAAACAAGGGCAGAACCTTTGTCTTGACCTGCGGCGCCCCGGCACCGCACGGGTCCGTGTGGCTCAAATTCGAAAGCACGAGAAACGCTCAGGAACCGCGCGCGCAAAGAGCCTCGTTTTGCAAGAACGACAGGTGTTCCTTGTCGAACTCGGCATCCACCCCACCCCAAAATCTGCAACACAGACGGCCACCGACTTCAGTCCTTCAGAGCAATTCCCATAGGCCCAAAATCTGCCCGCGCTTTCGTCCAAGGCAGATTTATCGCCGCTGGATGACGCGCATTCAGCGGCCACAAACCTTTTTCATTATCGGACGTATTCGGGTTAGCTTGGGCCCATGACCAAAAACACCAAAAAACCGCCTGCCCCACTGTCGGATGGCCGGAATTCATGAGATTCAAGCGCTTCCCTGAAAAACCGCCCGGGGTTCATGAGATCCTGGTACGGTATTCATGAGACTGGACGCGCCGGTATTTGTGAGACTGGCGATGTCTCGCGGCTTTTTCGGCAAGCAGGCGCTCTCTCTCATCGCGCTGAGCGCGCCAGAGTCGGGCAGAGATGCGTCTTCTCAACGAGAGCGGCCATTTCTCAAGCGCCTCTTGGACCCGTCCCTGCCCGTCCACGTCGCTGTTCAGCAAAACCAAAATCGCCTGATCGATCGGGTTCTCGACAATCCGTCCGATCCCGACTGTCAGCGCAAAGGATTGCAACAGCGAACCCTGCGCCAGGCCCTGCAACCCGGGGCGGACAGGTTTTGCCAGCACCGGGGCCACCTGATCGTATTCGGGAACCACAACTGTCAGCGCCTGACGGATGATCGGCATGGTGAGAAATTCATGGTAGTCCCGCCGGGTCTGGAGCGACATGCGCGGTTGCTCGGCCAGCGAGGGAGGCGAAGCGCGCCGGTGGCGCGCTGTCAGGACGGCCAGCATTTCCGGCGCGCCCAGAGCCCCCTGCCCCGCACCACGTGCCCAGGCGTCGAGAACGGCGGTGCCGGCGTTTGCATGTGGCGCCAAAGCCGCCATCCTCTTGTCTCCCAGCATCTCAGGCAAGGTCGCGCCGGTGGCATCCTGCAAGTCTGCGCCGTGAACAGGACAGCGAAACACCCAGGGCAATGCTAACGATTTCCGGTGTACATCGCCCGGGCAGAGCGGGCAGTGATGCCGGTCCTTGCGCGTGATCATCATCCGGGCGTCGGGGGTGAATTCCTGAAACGTCATGGCCTGCAGGGCCTCGGGCGCAAGACCGGCCCGGGCCGCGATCAGAGCCCCCTCCCCTTCCAACATTCGCCACTCTAGATCAAAAACGTCGCGCCCGGACAAACCAAGTTCCGCCAGAAATTCGGGAACGGTCATGGCATAGAAACGGGCCATTCGTGCGATCCAGGAGGACAACCGCTCGTCGGTCTCCGGCGGGAACACGACCGGCAGGCGGCGCTCTCCTGTCAAACCGGTTCTCCCAGGGCAGCTTGCAACCTGTCGCCACTCAGGACGTCGCGGGACATGATACGTTCCTCGCCGCTTTCGATGGCGGCAATCGCCAGCTGCGACATGATCGAAAAGATACCTGAGGTGATTCCGCCGGTCACCTTGATGATCCGCGCGAGCGCCTTCTCATCAATCTCGCTTTCGCGCCGCAGCGGAAGGCTGCGCGTGAGCGTGCTCATCAGCCCGGTGAAATCCGCGCCTTCCTGCCAGGGCGGCAGGGCGAAGGCTTCGAACCGGCGTACCAACTGGGCATCAGTGCGCAGCGCGTTGCGGGCCTGGGCGGTCCCAACACAGACTAGCGGTACGCGCAGTTCGTTGCCGAGGAAGCGCAGCATGTTGAGAAACCGCGCCTGTTCGCGAATTGTGCCGGCCTGCAGGCTGTGGATCTCATCGATCACCAGCATCTTTGGGCGCAATTCGGTGAGAAGCCGCAGGGCAAGGCTTTCCAGCACGGAAAGCGTTGCGCGAGGTGGTTCCGGAGCGCCGATGGCGGCCAGAATCCGGCGGTAGAAGCGGGTCTCATCTGGCCCCGAGACCATCTGCACCGCGACGACTGGCATGTGCAGCCGTCCGGTCGTGTTGTCGAAGCTCGAGCCATGATCGCGGGTGAATTTCTCGATGATCATCGTCTTGCCCATGCCGCTTTCGCCGACCAAAAGCAGGTTCGGCATCCGGGCGCGCTCCGGGAAAGACAGCAAGGTCTCGAGCTTGGCCAGGGCTGCCTCCGCCCGGGGATAGGACACCCACCGATCGGCCCGGATGCGTAAGATGCGCTCCTCGGCGCTGAGCGCGGCAATCCTGCCGGCTCCCGGATAAAGATGCGGAAACTCAGTCATCGTCATACCATTCCTCGACATGGAAACCCGGGTGATCCTTGAGCGCATTGCGCTTCGTTTCAGGCGCCGGGAGAGCATCCGACAGCTTAGATACCGGCGTCACGTCGATCATCGGGTGTGGCTCCAGATGCGCCCGCCGGGCCTGATGGCGCCGCATCGCCTTGGTTTGCCGTTCTGCATTGTCCACGAGGTCGCGCTGCGCCTGTATCGTCCGGAAGATCAGCTCCTCGTCCACCGACCGGCGCCCTTCCTCGCGCAAGGCGCGCCGCGCCGCGCGGTGCTCCCAGAGCGTGATCGCGGGACGGGTCAGGTCCGCAGGCCGCGCCTCGATGATCCCGTCCTCGGTCAGCACGAATATGCGCGAGAGGTCGCGCGGGTCGTATTTGAGCGTGTATTTGCGGCTCTCCCGGCCCATCAGCCAGCGCAGCTCGTCCGACCAGTAGCGGATATGGAAGAGATGAAAGCCGTCGCGCTGCAAGACCCGTTGCTCCGAGGGCAGGAAGTCGACCAGAAACTGCCGAAGATCGGCGGGCATGCGGAGCCTGGCTTCGTCCGTATACGCCGCCCAGGCCGCCGCGGGCGTGGTTTCCAGCGCGCTGTGGACCCGCGCATGGTAGGAACCGGTGATTTCCAGCGTGAGCCAGGTTTCCAATTCCCGCAGCGTCATCACCGCCTCAGCTTCCGCGTCGAGATCGCCCCGCTCGAAGATGTTCGAGAAATGCGAGCCCGGCAGCAGGTGCACCGCACCCATCATCGTACCGATGAGCCGTTCGATATGCCCGCCATAGCGCGGCGTGCCGGGCGGGCGGTGCTGCAGGTCGATCTGGTATTCGGAACATGCCCGTTCAAAAGCCCGAGCGTGGAATTCCGCGCCATTATCCACGTAAATTGCTCTCGGAATGCCATGCGCGGGCCAGTCCGTATCGATCCCACGCGCCGCCAGCCAGTGCGACTTGTCCATCACCGCATGGGTCAGACAGAGCGCGACGGAGAGAAGCGAGGGCGGCTCAAGAGACAGGTGAAACCCCAGAACCACACGGGTGTTCACATCGATTGCCACGGTCAGCGTCGGTCGGCCAAGCGGGTGCCGGGTCACCGGATCCACCACCGTCACATCGGCCCTGGTGTGGTCGATCTGGACGATGTCGAGCGGGTGTTTCGCCGTGAGCGTACCAGGCGTGGCCAGGTGAATGCGTTCGGCTTTGTCCTTGCCCTCGCGTCTGGCCATGAGCCGTGCCTGGTCCCTCAGGCCCAGCCAACGCCCCAGGCGGCGGATCGAGGGTGGTGCCAGCCCCCGCGCCTGGCAATCGGCCGCGACCTCGCGCCAGAACCGCGTCTTGGTCGGTTTGCGCCGTGTGGCATAGAAGTCTTTGAAATGGTGGGCCACAATCGCTTCTACTGCCGGGTCCAGCGGCTGCATGCCCGGCTTTGGGCCGGACGTGTTCGGCAGAAGTGCACTGGTCCGCGCATCTTCGCGAAACTGCTTCGCCAAACGATAGACCGTCGCCCGGCTCACATCCAGCTGCCGCATCGCCCAAGCAACGTCACAATCCGTGAGCTGCTCCGGCAGCTCGGCAAGCACTCTTGCGCGAAACTCGGCTTCTTCCCAATCTTGGTCGGCTACGGGACTATCGGACATGACTTGAACGGTGCACGGATGCTGTGTAGTCTCACGAATAGTGACTCATATCCATGTACAGTCTCATGAACTCCGACTCAATCTCAAAAATGAAGAACCGGGAAACCCTTGAAAACAAATGCATCGAAATCTCAGAAATTCCGGCAGTCCGACAATGGCCTCAGAGGACGAGAAGTCGACATCATCAAACTCTGGTGCGTTTAGTATCGCTCAGGACGACGAGAGAGATCAAGATAAAAGCGATGGGATCGCCCTGCCCTCCCATGTCGCGGGCTCAGGCAGCCTTGATCGCCTCGTCGATACCGCGCGCGACTATGCGCGCGCCGCAGCCTCCGACAACACCCTGAAAGCATATGCAAAGGACTGGGCGCATTTCGCACGCTGGTGCCGGATGAAGGGCGCGGAACCGCTGCCTCCGTCACCGGAATTGATTGGGCTTTACCTTGCCGATCTCGCCTCCGGGTCGGGCCCCTCCCCTGCCCTTTCGGTCTCGACAATTGACCGGCGCCTCTCCGGCCTTGCGTGGAACTATGCGCAACGGGGCTTTGCGATCGATCGCAAGAACCGTCACATCGCGACCGTGCTCGCCGGGATCAAGCGTAAACACGCACGCCCACCGGTGCAAAAGGAAGCGATCCTGGCTGAAGAAATCCTCGCGATGGTGGCCACCCTACCCTACGATCTGCGCGGGCTGCGGGACCGGGCGATCCTGCTCTTGGGCTACGCCGGCGGTCTGCGCCGCTCCGAAATCGTCAGCCTCGACGTGCACAAAGACGACACGCCGGACTCGGGCGGCTGGATCGAGATCTTCGACAAAGGCGCGCTGCTCACCCTCAATGCCAAGACCGGCTGGCGTGAGGTCGAGATCGGACGCGGCTCGAAGGATCAAACCTGCCCCGTGCATGCGCTTGAGCAATGGTTGCACTTCGCAAAGATCGACTTCGGGCCAGTCTTCGTCGGCACCTCGCGGGATGGCAAACGCGCATCGGAAACGAGACTGAACGACAAACACGTTGCGCGGCTGATCAAGCGCACGGTCCTGGACGCGGGCATCCGGTCGGACCTGCCTGAGAAAGACCGCCTGGCGCTGTTCTCCGGCCATTCGCTGCGCGCCGGTCTCGCCAGCTCCGCCGAAGTCGACGAGCGCTACGTCCAGAAGCAGCTTGGCCACGCCTCGGCCGAGATGACCCGCCGTTACCAGCGCCGCCGTGACCGATTCCGGGTGAATCTGACCAAAGCCGCCGGTCTTTGAGCCCCTGCCCTATCATGCCGCCCGCCCGCTGAGCCTGCCATAGAAGCTGCGCTCCAGATGCAGCTCCCCTGCCCCGGCTTTCTCTACCATGCCACGCAGATAGCCGCCCGGCGAGGCAACCTCGCCCGCGCTGTGTTTCTCGAAGACGAGTGCAAACGCGGCCGTGGCCACCTGTGTGCCCATTCGGTCTTGCGCCACGTTCCAGGCATGCTCCGAGATCCCGATCATCGGCCTGAGTTGACCGGCAACCCGGTGCAGATCGCCCCAATCCTTCAGGAATCCACCCATATTGCGCGCCCAGGATGCGAATTCCGGACAGGCTTGCATGATTGTCGGCAGGTCGAGCGCTGTCCGCTTCTTGCGCACCTCGGCAACCCAGTCTTCCAGCTCCCTGTCAACCCGCTCTTCCGGTGGCGCATTGGGCACCACACCCGCCGCTTCCTCTTTTTCAGAGGAATTACTAGTTACAGGATCAAGTTTGTTTGTAGTTAGTATATGAGGTTCGGAAATGACCTCCCTGGGGTTCATTTCTTGAGTCTTCTTCGCGACTTCGGCATCTTTATCATCGGTGTTTTCCACAGGCTTTGCCGCGCCAGTCGCTTTGAGGTACGCTATCTCGACCCGTTCCTGAAGTTCCTTGAACCACGACAGTAGTCGCTCCAACTGCTCAGAGGCTTCATGGCGACGCGGAAGCCGGTCCAGAAGCTCCTCGAAGAGCCCCGTGAATTGGCTCCAGGGCCCACGCAGCGCGCTGCTGATAGCCGCCTCGATCCGGGCTCGGATCATCCGGCGTGCCACCGTGATCTGACGCTTCAGGCGCTGGCAGAGCTCGCGCTCGGCCTGCAGCTCGGCGTGAAGTTCCTCGAACTCCTCGACACGGGCCGAAAGCGGAGACAGATCAAAGCCATAGGCCTCGACAATGCGCCCCTCAGCGTCCCTGCGACCCCACCGCTTGCCATTGGGGCTATCCTGAAAGGAGATCACGCCGAGCTCTGCCAGGCGCCGCGCGTGGCGCTTGAGGGCCGACAGCGAAAAGCCCGTTTGCCCCATCAGATACGCATTCGACGCCCAGACGATCGGACGCTGCCCCTCCTCCCAGTCGTGGGCCTGCGTGAAAGCTCCAAGCGTATCGAGGAGCATCATGTCGCCGGCCTTCAGGCCGATATACGCCCCAACGCGCTTCACCGCGACAAACGCCCGTGTTTTGGGTACTGCTACCTGTTCACCGGCTTGGGCAAGTTGCTCTGCAACCCCAAGACCCGGTGTCGGCTTGCGCCAACCTGTATGTTTCATGCCTGTTTCTCACCTCCGGTCAATTGGAGGCAAAAGAAAGCCGTTCGCTCAGGAGCGTTCGTCGTTGACAGTGAATCCTGCGAGACTTATCTTGAAGGCGACCAAACCATTAAGATCAGCTCTCAGGCCACACCGCTTGGGGGCTTTTCTTTTGCCTTTACTTCGATTGTCGTTCCTTTTTGCTCCTTGCCTCGTCGTTCTGGAGAATATGTCGCTGATATTGTCGTCAGACGGTTTCCTTCCCCGAACCTTCGGCGCTCAAGTAGTCGGCGACTAAATCTCCGAGCTTCTCGAGACGCTCTTGGTCTATCGGCACACCTGCAACCTTGATGGATAGGTTTCCATCGACTGAAGTCGCCGAAAGATTTCGGTTGCCCACCTTGCGTTTGACCGTGAGCTTTCTGGGCTTTGCCTTCGGTTTGAGCTTGGGTTTGTTCACCCTCTCCAAGCTCGCTAAGGCTCCCTGCAAATCACGAAAGCTCATGTCGTAGACATTCTTGAACGCGTTCAAGATTTGATCCTGCGCAGCGAAGACAGACCTCGCTCGTGAGACTAGGCTCTCATGCACGCCAATTTTCTTTGCGAAGGCCACAGCTGTCAGCTTGTCTGCCCCAGAAGCCAGCGTTTCATACATTTCACCAATCGAAACCAAACGCTCAAATGGGCTAAGATTCTCGCGCTCCTCATTCTCGCGGAACCGCAGAAACAACATCTCAAACTTGCTGTTCTCGGCGTTTCGCGCGTCCGGCGAAGCGAGGATTGCACGAAGAGGTAAACCCAACTCCGACGCGGCCGCCAGTCGGCGGCGTCCTGTAAGCATGACAAATGGGACACCAGTGACGTTCGACGGCTCCAACGGATCCGGCTGCCAATCCGGATCCTCGGGCCACACAAGAATGGGTGTGTCCTGCCCGTTCGAGGCAATGCTGTTTACCAAAGACCTGAATGCTTCCTGGGACATCCAGTCTTGACGGCGGTCTGTCCCCATCGGATCTGATATCTGGTCTGGCGACAGGCTTATTTCGTGGCGGCCGTTTAAGATATCCGAGCAAAGCTCGGCTCTGCTTCGCTCCACGGCGGCTTGCGATTGTGCAAGCGCCCCTGATTTCCAAGCACTGCCGGCCCCCTTGAAAGGAGTAGAAACAGCATCGCCCGTTTCTGCCCGGCCTTCGGGAACGGGCGTGTGCTCCTTGGATGTGTCGGGATTAGTAGTCTTGCTGATCAGCGACCTTGGAATACTGCGTTTCATGCTTCACCCTCGCCGTCATCTTCATAGAACTCGTCCATCCAAGTATTGGCGTAGCCGCGTTCGAGGCCCGGCCAGAGTCGCGATACTATGGCGTCGTTCACGGCATCGGCATTCGTGATGAACCGGTTGATCCCCTTGCGCTTTCCCGGCGTGTCCGGTTCATATTCGTATACGGATTGATAGACGTCCGACGCATTCGAGATCGCGTCGGAACGCAGATAAAACACCGGCAGAATTTCCGTGGGGCAGTGTTCCAGCAGGTTTCCGATGTGGTTCAGATCCTGCGCATTGGATCGTTGGACGATCGTCGGCAACAGCATGTTGGCACCGGTTCCTATTTCGATCCGTTCATGGGCCAGAATATGCTGAAGCATTCCCAGCAGACCGGTCACAAAGGTCGACAGCGTTGCGATGTCAAACCCCTTCATGGTTTGCGGGATGACCAGCGAAGTCGACGCAATCACGTTATTCAGCTGGAAAAGTGTCAACGCGGGTTGATAGTCGATGATGATGACATCGAGGGTCTCGGTCAGCGCAGCGTCCAGCCGCTGCTGATCGACCTTGCCCTCGACCACCAATTCGTTGGGCAGCGTTTTGGGCGGGTGGCCCGCTTTCCAGCGATCAAGGGCATCGCGCAGGTAGCGATAGAAGCTTTTTCCGGCGGGGGCCTCTCGCACAAGGCGCGCAATCTGGATCTCTCCCTCAGACGTTTCGCCATGTGCCGGCAGCAGACGCAGCCCCGGCCAGGAGGTCTTTAGAAAGAAACTGTCGAGCGTCTGCGCATCGTGATCGGTGTATGGCGCTTCTTCCGACTGGAAGAGGCCGGCAAAGTCCACCATGGATGCGGTGTTTTCGTCGGGCATCTGGGGCAGACCTTCACCCCCGACAAAGTAGAGCGTTATCGTGCTTTGCGGGTCTGCATCCATGACACCAACGCGCATGCCGTAATGCAAACTGAGATACTGCGCAAAATGCGCGGCGCTCAGGCTCTTAGCGGTGCCGCCTTTCTGACTGGCAAACGAAATGACGGGCAAGGGGGCGTCGGGTTTGCGCCAGGCCAAGTAGTCGTAGGGCCGCTTTGCCGAGGCCGCCAGAAGGGCCCGCATGTGCATCAATTCGGAAAGCGTGAAAACGCGCTCTCTTCCAATATACTCGCCCGCGGGAAAGTCGTCGCTCGAATTGGCGAACTTAGTTAGATACTGAATACTCACGTTCAGAAACCTTGCGCACTGGCGCATTGACCACGTGCGCTTAATGCGCTGACGCAAGGTGAGTTCCTTGTTCACTGCCACCATCGTGCGCTCAAGCCCACGTGACAGGTCCGTCAAAAACTGTTCTAGACTACCGCTCATTCCTAAGCCCTGACTTCGGTTGGGTCCGAGTTCGACTCGATTCTGCCGCTATGGTAGCACGGTTTTGGATGAAAGATAAAGATACCACGCGCCTATGAGTTTCAGGCGCTTATTTAGAAGCTCCACGACCCATAAATCTCCAATCTTGAACGCGTTCAAGATTGGAGATTTGATGGGCCGGTCGGTGGAGAACCGACCGGCCTTAGCCGTCACGCGGCGTCTTTGGGACCCCAGGGGATGACGGCCTGCAGGGACGGGTCGTCCTGGTTCGCGGCCTTGCCGAGGTTGGCGTTGAAGCCGTGGTCGCGGATGGTCAGCGTGTAGTAGTCGGCGCCGGTCTCCTTGTTCTGCTTCTTCCAGATGCCGCCGCACTCGACCAGCTTGCCGCGCGGAGAGCGGCCGAGGACGCGGTGCGTGGGGGCCATCGGGTTCGAGCTCGCGACGGGTTCGACCGTGATGTCGAGGTCGAAGGTCAAGGTCGAGATGGAGCCGACGCCCTTGGCGGTTTCGATGTCGGCGCTGGTGAATTTGATGCAGTTCGTGGTCATTGCTCTTCTCCTTGTTTGCGTTGCAATGATGGTCACCTTGCAGCTGGCCAAGGCCCGGCCACACCGAAGGCGAAGCGTGAGCTGGAGAGGGGCAGGCGCCGGTCTTTTTGCCTCGCGAGGAATGACCCGCAGGGGCAGGGGAAAAAGATCGGCGACAACCTTTGTGGACGGGACGACAGCTGCGACCAGCTTGTCATGCAACTCAGACACCCGGAGAAGTGCGGTGGCCGCGAAGGAAGGTGGGTGAACTGCAAACAGAGAGGCTGCAAGGAGTAGGGATCGTCTCCCCACCCATCCAAACTTCAAGACTCTTCGAAGACCAAAGCCTTCAAATCATAAATCGATGGGAACGGCAGGGCATTCGCCCATCCTTCCGTGGAATCACAGGGGCGTTTGCGTTCGCATTCGGAGTTGCAGGCGGCCAGATGCCATCGAGTTGCTAGACACTCATCCGCTCTGGTGCCCGACAAATGGCCAGACCTGGCTCTGAAATGCTTCACGTGCCGCTGTCATCCTCAGACCAATGGGCGTGTCCTGAGCCAGAGATCAAAACGAGGTCATAGCGCGCTCAACAACTCGATTGCATATGCCAGTGGTAACGCTCGAATGTCCTTCGCGACGGGGACCTCATGCTCACCGGCATAGACCAGGAGCTTTCGGTTGGCTCCAATGTCCTCGGCCCCTGTGTGAAATCCTCTCGAAACCTTTGGTGCAGTCGTTCGTTTGATCTCAACAGCCCAGATGTCGCCGCTTGGCAAACGCAAAACCAAGTCGAGTTCAGCACCGGCCGAAGTGCGATAGAAGAAAGGTTCGGTGCCTAAAGGGGCGGCAGCAAGAAGCGCCTCGATACAGAACCCTTCCCAACTGCCACCGACGACCGGGTGCCCGAGCAAGCCCTCTGTCGTGCCGATGCCCAACAGCGCATGCACGATCCCGCTGTCTCTCACATAGACCTTTGGCGATTTCACCAGACGCTTGCCGACATTCTCGTGCCAGGGCTGCAGGCGTCTCACCAGCATGAGATCGACGAGCAGATCGAGGTAGCGCCCAACGGTCTGGCCGGACACGCCCAATCCCTCGGCAAGAGCAGCGGCGTTCAGAAGGCCGCCCTGGACATGCGCAAGCATCGTCCAGAACCGCCGCAAGGTCGCTGCCGGAATCCGAGGTCCGAGGGCAGGGATGTCTCGCTCCAGATAGGTGCGCAGGAAATCCAGACGCCAGTCCATACTTGCCCGATCGCTCGCGGCCTGAAAGCTGTCGGGAAAGCCGCCGCGCAGCCAGAGCAAGTTCAATTGATCCGCCCCCACCTCGTCAGGCTGCAAGGGAGGCATTTCAACATATCGAACACGACCGGCGAGGGATTCCGCCGTTTGGTGCAAGAGGATATTGGACGCCGATCCCAATAGCAGGAACTGTCCCGTCCGAAATCCAGCCCGCCGACGCTGATCGATCTGGCCGCGCAAGGTCTTGAAGAGGTCAGGCATCTGCTGCACCTCGTCAAGGATGACGAGTTTGCCCGCCTGTTCGTCCAGATAGAGATCTGGTTCAGTCAGGATTTGCCTGTCCGCTTCACGCTCAAGGTCGAGATAGACGGATGGGCGCTCTGATGCGATGTCGAGTGCAAGCGTTGTTTTTCCGACCTGTCGGGGGCCGAGCAGGACCACAGCCGCTTGGCTCTCCAAGGAAGACTGCACGAATTGTTGGGTCTTGCGTTTGTACATACCTTGCAATTACTCCACGGTACGGAAGATTTGCAAGGTTAATCTTGCCTACGGCCATAGCTAGTTGCTCAAGCCAAAGTATCTTACTACCGCGGCAAAACAGCCGTGGCCAAGGAGCGTCGACGCAAAATGAGTGCATTCAAATCTGTATCCAAGGGCCTGGAAGAGGCTCTGGCCTTCGCGAATAGCGACTTGGCAAGCGCGAAGGTGCATGAAGTGTCCGTGGCGGAGGTCGATGTCGCCGAAGTCCGGCAACGGACGGGCCTGTCCCAGGCCGAGTTCGCGAAGAGCATTGGCGTCGCGAAAGGCACACTTCTTAACTGGGAGCACGGACGTCGGCACCCCACGGGGCCAGCCCAGGTTCTGCTTGCCTTGATCGCCAAAAAACCATCCGTGGTGCAGGATCTGCTACGCGGCGCGTGAACCGGGGCCTAAGCCCCGATCCTCTTGATACGGATGCCGAGTTTGCGGGCCTTATCGACGATGTTCTCGGTGATGCCCGAACCGGGCGTGGCGATCAGACCCTGGGGCATGGTCTCGAGCATCTTGTCGTTGCGTTTGAAGGGGGCGGCCTTGCCGTGGCTCTTCCAGTCAGGTTTGAAGACCACCTGGGTGACACCACGGGTTTCTGCCCAGCGGGCCGCGATCATCTCGGCACCTTTGGGCGTGCCTCCATGCAGAAGCACCATGTCGGGGTATTTGGCAAAGGTGGCATCGAGAACGGACCAGATCAGATCGTAGGCGTGATAGTCCCCGCCCGAAAACGCGATCCGCGTGCCTTCGGGGCAGTGCACCTCGGTCTCCTTGCGGCGCTTGGCCGACAGGTAAGCCCGACTGTCCACCACGGCGGAGGTCAGGCCGCGGTGCGAGACCTTCGATCCGGTGCGGGGCAGCCAGGGCGAGCCGGTGGCGGCCGAGAAATGGTCCATGGCGAGATCGCGCATCTGCTCGAAGGCGTCACGATGGTCCCAGAGTTTCAGCCCGATCATCTGGAGGCGCTCGAGCTCGACCGAGGCGACCTCGGAGCCGTCCTGGATTGCCAGACCTTCCCGGACCTCGAATTCGTTGTCGTCCAGAAGCTTCTGGATATGGGTGAGCCGACGATGAAAGATCGAGGTGAGCGACCAAAGCATCTCTTCGAGATTGTCTTCCAACTGGCTGCCGGTGAGGAGGCCGATGGTGGTATCGAATAGTGTCGCCATGGCGAGCTCAACCTCGTCGGGCTGGGGCAGGGGGCGATGATCGGTCTCGCCGGGTCCCGGTGTTGCGCCATGAAGTGCAAGGTGGTCGAGGATGGCGGAGGTCACGCCGGCGTCCTCTGGGATGTCTGTCTGATGGGGCATTGTCTGGTTCCTCTGTTTGATCTGACCCGATTTGGATGGGGCGATAACAGGACCGGCGGCGACCGGGCCGCATCCGCCAGGATCGGAGCAGAGCGGAGAATGCGCCGCGGGCCGGAAAATTGCTCCCGCGAGGAATGGCCCAAAGGGCCAGGGGAATTTTCTGGTGTGGGGCGCATTGCTGCCCGGGCGAGGGGCGCTCTGCCCCGACCCGCCGGTCCATCGCTCCCGCAATCCAACCGGGATCAGATCGAATCTGCGGAACCTTTGCCCTGCCGGACGTCACCGGGGTGGTTGGCGGTCACCCGTCCTCGATCTCCAGACCTTGTGCTTTCATGGCCTCAAGCAATGACCGGCGCAGCGCATCTTTGCCAAAAGCCCGCAGATCGTCGTTGAAATCCCCTGTGGTCGGCACGAGATCACCACAGATAATTCCACGCGATTCCAGTTGGTTACGCAATCTCATAGATGCATTTCGTCCAGCCTCATCGTTGTCCCGCGCAATCCAGATGCGATTGACGCCCGGCGGCGGGATGAAGAGGCCGAGATGGGTGGCCGTGAGACAGGACGCGAGGTCAAACTCCGGCAGAGCGGTGCCGACTGTGAGCGTGTTTTCGAGACCTTCACCGACGATGAGATCGGAGCGAGAGGTGCCGGACCAGAAACGGATGGCGTTCCCGTGAAGCTGCCCGAGAATTCGCTTCGGGCTCTCGATCTCGGCCAATCCGCCGGTCGACGGGTCGAGATAGAACCGTGCGCATCCGGTGATCTGACCCCGATTGTCTGTGACCTTCGCGATCAGGGCAAGGGCCCTTTGCGGCAGATCAGGGTCGTCCTCGCCATGGCGCAGAAAGACCCGCGGGTGATAGCGGAGGGCCGGGCCGAGGCGCGTGATGCTGCGCCCCTGCAAATAGGTGGCGGCCAATGTGCCAAGCACGGGCTTGCCAGCGGCGAAGAGATTGCGCGCCCGCGCGATGCGTTTGCTGATGCCTGCATTGGGGCGCTCAGCTTTGCGAGTGTCACCGGGCACGGCAGGGCAGGGGGCCTCGCCGAGGAAGGACCGGGCCTCCCTCAGCGTTTCCGTCAGCGTGACCGACCCAAGCCGTTCATGCAGCAGGTCGATCAGGTCACCATACTCACCCGTCGCAAAGTCGGTCCAGGACCCGGCCTTGCGACCAGTTTCAGCCTTCAGCCGTATGGCAAGGCTCTGCCCTTTGGCGCCCGAAGTGTCGCCAACCTGCCAATAGTTGCCCTGCTTGCGCCCTTCGGGGAAATACTGGCGGCAGAAACTCTCGGCCCGGTCTGCCAAATCGGCAGAGAGGTCTGCGATGCTGCGCCGCGCACTCATGCGGCGGCATCCGCTGCGCTGGCCCCAACCGGATGCTCGGCGAGCACCCGCGCGAGAACGTCGGTGCTATCCACCGGGATGAACACCCGCGTCTTCCACTGGATCACCTCGGTGAAACAGCCCATGGCCTTCAGACCGGGCAGGACCGCGCCGGACGCGCCGATCAGCTCGAGCCTCGGTTGGCCCATGACCAGCGAGCGGCGCAGCTGGTAGCCGCCAAGGAGGCTCAGGGTCGTTTTGGCCTCCATTATCGCGGCGAAGGCCTCCTGCGGCGTCATCTCGATCTGGCAGTCGAGCCCAAGGCGCGCATAGACACTCAGAAGCTGCTCCTGACTGACAAGACGCCCGATGGCGCGTTCTCCATCTTCAGTCTGCAGGCGATAGATGCGCATATTGTCGGCGGGCAGGCGGTCCCAGATCGGCAAGAGCAACCCGCAGATCAGCGTGGTCTTCGAGGTGGTGAACTCCGGCACCGCCTCGACCTCGGCCTGCCAGAGCTGTTCGAACGTCCGGTCGTCGATCTCTTCCCAATGCGATTTCGAGAATTCGGTGGCGACGAGGATCTCGGTCTCCATGGGACGTAGGAGCTTCACCCGGAGAATCGGCACACCGTCCTCGTCCATAAATGCCGGCGCCTTCACCATCAGGGCCGCGCGTTTGGAGGTCGTGTTCCAACAGAGCGTCGCGCCTTTCGTATCGGCGCAGATGGCTTTGACCCGGGGTAGGGTGAGCGGATCGTTGCGATCCGTGCGCTCCACGGTCAGGGCGGTTGCCGTCGCCCCCGTCGTTTCATGCTCGAAGATGACCTTGCGATCGACGATCTCGAACTTCTCGGCCCGAAGGGTCTCAAGACCCACGTCCAAAGTGCCCGCCTGGCGCGCATCCTCGATGATGGCCGTGAGGAACCCGCCGAAGGCCTCGAAGATCGCGTCCTGCATGTCGATCCGGAGTGCGAGGCAACGGTTCAAGAACTGCTGTATCGGCGGCAGGTTTTCCTTCATCGTGCCATCCGCCTCATCGAGCGTCAGCCCGGTCATCTTCTGGAACTTGGCGTAGGAGCAGGCCTCGATTTTGCCCGCGCGCAGTTTGTAGAAGAACTGCCGCAACGCCGCCCGCGCGTGGGGGCTCTCGAGATTGTCCTCGGCGCGGAACATGTTCTGCCCGCCGGTTTCACGTTGGCCCTTGGTGATCGCCCCGAGCGTATCGAGACGGCGTGCGATGGTGGAGAGAAACCGCTTCTCGCCCTTCACATTGGTCGCCACCGGACGGAAAAGCGGCGGTTGCGCCTGATTGGTCCGGTTGGTGCGCCCGAGCCCCTGGATCGCATTATCGGCCTTCCAGCCGGGCTCCAGAAGGAAATGCACCCGCAGGCGCTGGTTCTTCGCACCAAGATCGGCGTGATAGCTGCGCCCCGTCCCCCCGGCATCGGAGAAGATCAGGATGCGCTTGGTGTCGTCCATGAACGCCTGTGTCTCGCCGAGGTTGGAGGAGGCAGGGCGGTTCTCGACCTTGAGCCGCCCCTCGCGCGTTGTCACGATGCGCCGCTTGCGCCCCGTGACCTCAGCCACCGCATCGCCCCCGAAATGCCAGAGGATCTGGTCGAGCGCGCCCTGCACCGGAGCAAGCGCCCCAAGATGCTCGATCAGATCGTCCCGCCGCCGCTCCGCCTCGCGGCAGATGATCGGGTTGCCATCACCATCGCGGGCAGGGCGAGATCGCAGATCGCCGTTCTCGTCGGTGTAGGGCTCGAAAAGCTGCGTCGGGAACGAATGCATCAGATAGTCCATGATGTTCTCGCGCGGCGTGAAGTCGACCTGCAGATCGTCCCAATCCGAAGGCGGGATCTCTTCGAGCCGCCGTTCCATCACCGCCTCGCTGGTCGAGACCACCTGGATCACCGCCGAATGACCCGCCGCCAGGTCGGCCTCGATGGCGCGGATCAGCGAGGGACACTTCATGGCGGTAATGAGATGGTTGAAGAAGCGCTGCTTGTTGCTCTCGAAGGCCGAACGCGCGGCGGATTTCGCCTGGGCGTTCAGTGTGCCTGCTTCGGAGGAAATGCCCGAGGCCTGCAGCGCCGCCTCCAGGTTGTTGTGGATGATCTGATACGCATCAGCGTAGCTGTCATAGATCGCGACCTGGGCGGGCGTCAGCTCGTGGACCAGCATCTCGTATTCGACCCCCGCGTAGGAGAGCGAGCGCGCAAGATAGTGCCCGAGCGCCTTCAGATCGCGTGAAATCATTTCCATGGCGGCGATTCCGCCCGCCTCCATCGCGGCAACGAATGCTGCCCGTGTTACAAAAGGGAAGTCTCCGGTTCCCCAGATCCCAAGTCGCGAGGCATAGGCGAGATTGCCGACGACTGTGGCGCCAGTAGCCGAGACGTAGAGGACCCGCGCATCGGGCACGGCGTTCTGCAGCGCGAGGCCCGCAAGACCTTGCTGGGAGGCCTTTTTGTCACCGCGGCCGGACTTTTCGCCGGCGGCATTCGCCATGGCGTGGCTCTCGTCGAAAGCGATGACCCCGTCGAAACCTTCCCCGAGCCAGGATGTCACCTGGTCGAGACGGGAGGCCTTACCCTCGCGTTCAGCCGAGCGGAGCGTGGCATAGGTGACGAAGAGGATGCCCTCTGGGAGACGGATGTCACTGCCCTGGCGAAACTTCGACAGCGGCACGATATCGCTTTCGCGACCGCCGAGCGCCATCCAGTCGCGGCGCGCATCTTCGATGAGCTTGTCGCTCTTCGAGACCCAGACTGCCCGGCGGCGCCCCTGTAACCAGTTGTCGAGGATGATGCCCGCGACCTGCCGCCCCTTGCCGCAGCCCGTGCCATCGCCAAGAAACCAGCCCTTGCGCAGGCGGAAGGCACCGTCGTCGCCCTCGGCCGCTGCCATCAGCTGGCCCTCGATCTCGCCACGTTTGAACCAGCCTTTGAGATGCGTCTCATGCGCATTGCCCGCATAGATGACACTTTCGAGCTGCGGCGCGGAGAGGAGACCGTCCGCGACAAGGGTTTTCGGCAGGAGCGGGCGGTAGGTTGGTACGGGTGGCGGGACCGAGGCCATGGCCGCTGATTGCACAAGTGCTGCCGGATGTTCCGCCGCACCGTCGATTTGGATCGCCTGAAGGTCATAGGCCTCGTAGACCGTGTCCTGCAGCGCGCCCTCGGGTTCGCTCCAGGCTTTTGGCAGGTAGTCGAGCGGGGCCGTCTCTATGTCGTCAAAGGGATGCCTGGCGCGTTCTTCGGCGAGGGCGCGGGTTTCCTGGCGTGCGGCGTTGCGCAGGGCGTTCAGGTTGGTGCGGGGCGGGCGAGACGGAACCGACAGGGCCGAACTCGTCGGGCAGGGCGGAGGGCTCTGGCGCTCGGGGCAATGGGCGAGCACTGCGGTGAGAAGATCGGCCGTGGTCGCGCGGATCGGATGATAGGCAGCCTCGATGTCAACCCGTGCGGCCTCCTCCGCGACGACAGTCCGCTTGTCGATCACCGTCAACCGCGTGTCGATCTTGGTGCCATGCCGCGCAAAGACCTTGCCGTCGATGGCGGCGGAAAAAACGGCGTCGGCGCCCTGTCCAATCCGCTGGAATGTCGATTGGAAGCTTTTCGTCGACGGGCGAAAGCTCTCGCCGGTGATGACGACCAGACGCCCGCCCGGCGCGAGGCGCTCCAAGGCGGACAGAACATGGTGGCTGGTGGCCTGCCGGAACTTACCCTCGACATGATTGGCAGCGGAGAAGGGCGGGTTCATCACGATGACCGATGGCGTGATCGACCGATCTAGCCTGTCGTCGATCGACGCGGCATCGTGGTCTGAGACGACGGCATCCGGGAACAAATGACCCAGCAAGGCGCGGCGGGTCTCACACAACTCGTTCAGCGCCAGTCGCGCTCCAGCGATCCGGGCGAAGATCGCCAGCATCCCCGTGCCGGCCGATGGCTCGAGCACCAGGTCGTCGCTCCGAAACCCTGCCGCTTGCGCGACGATGGCCGCGAGAGGCAGTGGGGTCGAGAACTGTTGCAGACGGACGCTGTTTTCGGAGCGCCGGGTGTGCGACGGTGCCAGACCGGCGAGACGTTCGATCATGCTGAGAAACGCTCGTGGCGAGGCAGCCCGCCGCTGCATCAGAGCGCCATAGCGCGAGAGCATCAGGATTTGGGCGACCTCGGCAGCCTCATACGCGTCCTTCCAGACCCAGGCGCCGCTGGTGTCACTGACACCGAAGATATCTTGCATGGCGGCGCGGAGAGACGCCGCGTCGATGGGCTTGCCCGCCTCAAGCTGCGGAACAAGAGCGGATGCGGCCTGCATCAAGTTTTGGGCAAAATCGCAAGAAGCACGTAGGGCAGGGGCCTCGGCATCGGTTGCAAGTGGGACGGAATGGGGGTGAGCGTTCATCGGCAATCTCCGGGGTTGAGGGTTGGCCCCGAGCCCCGTGCGCACTCTCTCACCCGGGAGGGGTCACCCCTCCCGCCCAGTCTCTCGCTCTTTCATGGCCTCGAAAATCGACGTCTTGGCAACGAGAGCTTATCCACAGAATCTGGGGATGATGCTGTGGGCGTTGTCGCGCAAACCCATGCCAGGCTGTAGGAACAGGACCGTGCCTGCTCTTTAGGCACCTCCAACTAAACGGACCCGACACACAGCACGCTCGGGGACCGAATGGCCAACGAGGAGAAATCGCAAGAATTCAGAATGGGGATCTGCAAATAAAAAGGCGGCATCCGGGAGGAGGTGGATGCCGCCAAATATTCCGGAACGGTTCAGGGAGGAGGAGAGAACCGATCACAGGATTAAAGATAGGGGCAATGCTGCCCGCACAATGGACAGGCTATGACATTTCTGCAATGCAGCAATACGTGCGATTGAGCGGCGGCTCATCATCGCTCCGGTGTGTCGCGGCACGTTATTCTATGGAGGAGCGGTCAATGCGCCGGTCGCGGGCGGCACATGTGGATCTGACCGAGGAACGGCAGTCCGCGCCTCCGGCAAACAATGCGTCTCATAGTCGCCAACAAACCCCCAGCAGGCATCAACCTCCTCGCCGTTCTGCTCGATGACATAGCCATAGACCCGTCCGCCGAGATAGGCGTCGTAGTCAACGATCTCTCCACGTAAGACGTCTTCAGCCTTTTCGCGCAGCGTCTTGGTGGCGCGTTTCACACCGAATTCTTTTCGCACATCTTCGAGCGTAACATAGACGAAACCGACCTGGCCGGAATCCCAGGGGCAGTGGAACCCGATGGTGTTCATCGCGAGGCCGGAATGGTCGTAGAGAAATACGGGCAGAATGATTGCCGTACGCTCGGCGCGGCCGCGCAGGCGATCCATTGAGAGATCGCTCTGATCCGAGACGCCCGCGAGGTCGCGCAAGAAGGCTTCGGGATTGTCGAAGCGATGACTGTCGCCCAGCCGATAGCGCCGGTGCCAGCAAATCAGCGTACTGAGGTTGGACCACTCGCGCGGGCTTTCAGGATCGGGATCTTGGTAGATCTTGATCGTATGGCCTTGGTAGACCTCTTCATGGACTGGGTATCGCATGTGGATTTCCTCTCGTTGAACGAAAACGACCCGCCAAGCCGGTAGGGCTCAAGCGGGTCGGCAAAGTGTTGGAAGGCGTGGCCGCAGGCGCCGCTTATGGTTTCAGGCGGCGGCGCGGTTCTGACGATGCTGAAGGTGCTCGACCGAGACTTTCAGCAGCCAGTCCTCGAACCCGAGCAGGGTCTGCTGATTGGCGACGGCTTGGATCCAGTCCGCACGCGGATCGCTGCCGATCTGCGTGGGATCGTTGTCGATCCGGCCATTGGCCATCCACGGCTCCGGCTGGATGCGACCGAGCCAGTCCCCCAGCGAGGGGATACGCCCTTGGCAGTCCTCGCGCACATGTTGTTCGCCGATCCATCGGATCGGGACGACACGCCCCGCGCTGTTGGTCAGGCTGCGACCGAGCAGTCTTTCGGCATCATAGATCCCGACCGTATGATGTTTTTGGGCTCTGTGAACGAAGAGGCCTAGGTGCTCCTTTGATGAGTCGAACCAGTCATGCACGAACTGATAGTCATCTGGCACACCGCCGAAACGGCGGGCGGAGCTTTCGGCGTGATGGAGGGGATGTGCCATGTCAGAGCCCCTCATGTTCGGTGGTCTCAGTCTCGATATAGCGGTTCGAGTGACTGACATCGATCTTGTCGGACTCGAGTGCCCAGGTCAGTATTCCGTATCCGCCTTCATTGTTCTCGAAGCCGGGGCTCAGCGCATAGGCGAAGTCCCAGCCGAAATCCTCCACTCGGCGGCGCATCTCTTCGGTCAGTGTGATCGTATCCGGCGTCATCACGACATCCTCAACATTGCCGGAATCGCCATAGCCTTCATATTGCACCTCAATGCCGGTCACGCCGAGGCCGCGTAGTTCGGCGAGCAGGGCTGCCCGGGTCTCGACCCGCCGTTCGGCTGCACGTTGTTGGGCCTCCAGCATCTGCGCATAGAAATCGGTTGCTTGTGTCATCTTGTGGTTCCTTTCGAACGGAGAGGGGAGGGCGACCGTCGAGCGAGGCCGCCCCGTAAGTTTCCTGTGGACGAGCTTCAGGCCGCCGCCGCGCGGCGCTTCTCGGCTGTGCGGTCGACGAGGTTGAAATACAGGTTCTCGGTCGCGCGCTTGAACCCCGGGGGTTTGCGCGGGGCAAGGCAGCGCACCGAGGCGCTGCAGCTCTCTCCATGCTCCATCGCGAAATGCGTCACCTTGCCGATCAGGTCGTCCATGCCCGCGGCCTGGATGCGCTTCTCGGGGTAGCTCGCCATCATCTGGAACTCGGTGACGACAAAAGCGCCATCACGATGCGCGGGGTAGAGGGTGATCTGGTAGTCGAGTGTCTTGGCCATATCTGGTCTCCTGCGGCGGGTGGGGCGCGACCATCGCGACCTGCTGAAACCCGCCAGCGCGAAAGGACCGCCCTCGAGGTGAGAGCGGTCCGGGGCGGTGCTGGGGAAGAGAGGTCGTCAGTATTCCGAAGGGAGCAGCAGGGTCAGGACCCGGCGTGTCTGCGTGGGATCGGACGGCACGGGGGAGCCGTATTGGTAGTCGGCGTCATAGAGGTCTAGCTTGAACCAGACCGTCGTGCCCTCAAAGTCGATGACCCCCATTTCGTGCCAGCCATGGGGATCGCTGTCGGTGTTGAAGCGGTCGAAGGCGGCAACGCGACGGGTCAGTTCCAGCAGGGCATCGGGCCCGAGTGCTGCGACGCCACCTGTCATCACAAACTGGCCCTGCGGGGCATCGGCAGCGGGGTTGTTCCCGAGGATCGAACGGCGAAAGGCATCGTTCTGCGCGGCGATGAGCGCTGCTTCCTGAACGGGGTCGAGGTCGAGGATGGTGGTCATGGGGTTTCTCCGGGACGGGCCAGCCGATCCGGTATCGGCTGTAGGCAACCCGACAGCCGGAAAGGGCCGCCCTCGATGTGAGGACGGCCCAAGGCTCATGCTGTGATTAGATCGGCAACCGTTTCGTCAGGCTGCACCCCCGCTGAGGAAGGCGGGCAAGGAAGATGGTTCACCGCTCTCCGCATCGGCCAGAGGATCTGCGGCTGGCACATCCCCTTCCTCGATCTCCGGCGCCTCAACAACCGTGTGGGCGTCGCCATCTGTCGCACCTATGAACACCATTCCGTCGGGCAGCCAGCGCGTCGTCTTGCCAACCGTCGCGGCGTCGAAACCCTCAGTCTCGCCGGCGGTCTCCGCGAAAGCCCGCTCCATCGCCGCCGCGATATCGCCCTTTCGCTCGCGATTGCGATCCTCGGCGTAGTCGTCGCCGATCAGCTCGCGCGCGGTCGCCACCGCATGCCCCTTGTTGACCCGTCCCCAGTAGTTCTGCGCGGTCGGGCGCCAACAGGCCGCCACATCGACATCAAGCCGCGCACCAATCTCCTCAATGATCGGGGAGGGGCGATTGTCGGTGCTGAGTTGCGGCTTGACCGCCAATCCCGTCGCCCAGGCGAACAGCGCTTGCTTATTCGCTACAGGCAGTGCCGACATTGCCCGGAAGTCCTCGGGTTTCTCTAGTTTCATCCAGTCGATGGCGAGATCCTGTTCCAGCGCCTCGAGCATCTTCTGCGCGACCGTGCCTTCATGCAGCACATCGTGACCCGAGGCCTGGAAGGGCCGGATCGAGATATCGAGTGCCTCGTTGTTGTAGGATCGCCCGAGTGCCTGCTCGCAGAGCGCGTAGAGTATCGCGTCGAACGCCACTTCAAAATCCGCCGCAAGATGCGCGCGAAGGATGTGTTGGCGCGTCGCGCGCAGATCATCCGCCAAGCTCGCCGAGATGCCGTCCGCCTTACGAAGTGTCGCGGCCGGGTCCGATATCGGCACCGGTGTGCTGGATGTTGGCGGCGTCACATGCGGGCGGGCAGCGGAGGAGACGTCGCCCGCATCAGCAGTGGCCTCGTCCGACTCGGGCGCGGTAGGAATATCCTCAGGCCGCACCAGGCCCTTCTCGACCCGCAGCGCCCCGTCATGTCCGATGGTCAGAACCACGCCGGCGATGGAGCGATCTTCTTGCGCATAAGGCTGCCGCTCACGCTGCAGGGCTTCGATCTCGCGCAAGCGCGGCTCAATGGCGTAGTACTCGTCGGTCTCCGCGTCCGTCCAGTCCTCACCGTCATTCTGCGCCGCCAGTTCTTCTTCACGCGCGATGAGACGCTCTTCCTCGGCCAGCAGATCCGGGTCAGGTTCGATGTCCTGCGGATAGACCCGCCCGAAACTGCGAAACGCGCCATAATCCACCGAGAGATGCACCTCGACCCATTTCCACTCCGCCTCGAAGGGTTTGGCCGCGGATTGCAGCTTCTCGATGGCGAGGCGCTCCAGAAGTTCGGGGTTTTCCATATGGGCGCTGGCACGGTCGTCGAAGAGATCGCGAAGCAGAACGCCGCCCGCCGCCTCGTAGGCCTCGATGCCAACAAAGCGCCCAAGGGCCGAGTTCGCCGAATGCGCGGTCTCAGTCAGGTGGCGTTTGATGCTCTGCGGATGGATGTGATAGCCGCCCTTCACCGCGTTCCAGACCGCCAGCTGGCGATCATGGTCGTCGGTCAGCGTGAAGGCCATCACGCATTCGAGGGTCAGATCACCCGAACGAAACTGTTCGATGATCTCGGGTGCGACGCGGGCGAGTTTGAGGCGGCGACGCACCAGGTCGACGGAGACGCCGAACTTCAGCGCAATCTCGTCTTCACTGCGTCCCTCGCCGATCATCTTGTCGAAGGCTTCGAACTGGTCAGCGGGGTGCATCGCCGCGCGTTGGAGATTCTCCGTGGCGGAGGTGAGGATGGCATTGCCCTCGTCTTCGACAAGACATGGTACAAGGTGATCGGCGGAGATTACTCCGTCTTCGGCGAGCTGTTTCAGCGCCTTTAGGCGACGGCCACCCGCGTCCACGGCAAAGCACGTCTCGGAGAGCGCATGGACTACCAGGTTCTGCTTGATGCCGTTCTCGCGGATGCTGGCAAGAAGCTCGGCGTCGTCGCTGGCGCTGGCGGCGACTTTGCGGACGTTGAGCGGACTCGGTTCCAGCTGGTCAAGTCGGATCAGTCGGATGTCGGCGGCGCCCTCAGGCGCTGCCGATCCCGCGGCTTCGGTCTGCTTAGAGGTGGCGGGTTTCGGTCGGGTCGTGGTCTTGGCCATGGTCAGGATCCTTGTCTCGCCGGACCCGGATGAGCCTCTCTCTATCCTTTCAAGCCCGGCACCCGGGCTTCCCTTTCTCTGGCTTTTCTCGAATGCCGATGATTCCGATTTTGACGACAGTCCACACGTAGACCCCTTTGGGGCATGTCTCGCCTGTAAGAATTTCGATTGCAAAAAAATACTTGCGCGCTCGAACAGCATCTCTTTGCATTGGTTATACCAATTCGGTATGCCAATATGTGAAAATATATTGATTCGAGGGAGCAACAAAATGGCTGGACCACTGGTAGGTATGAAGGTACTCGACATGTCGCGAATTCTCGCCGGGCCATGGCTGGGGCAGATCCTCTCGGATTTCGGCGCTGATGTCTGGAAGGTTGAGCGCCCAAAGACTGGAGACGATACCCGGCAGTGGGGGCCTCCGTTCGTACAGTTCGACAAACGCGAGGGGCGCGATGCCGCTTATTTCTTCGCGGCAAATCGTGGCAAGAAATCGATCTGTCTCGACCTGAAGGATGAACACGACCTGAATGTCCTGCGCAGCCTCGCAGAAAAAGCGGATGTCCTGATCGAGAACTACAAGTTCGGAGATCTGCGCCGGTATGGGTTGGACTTTGAGACATTGCGCAATACGAACCCAGGCCTTGTCTATTGCTCGATCACTGGTTTCGGACATTCGGGACCCTACAAGAAACACGCTGGCTATGACATGGCGATACAGGCCATCGGTGGCATCATGAGCCTGACCGGCGAACATAAGGACCGTCCAGGCGGCGGTGTTCAACGCGTCGGTGTCCCAATTGCCGACCTGCTGACTGGAACCTTCGCCGCTTCGGCCGTGATCGCCGCCTATCACCACAAACATCTGACAGGCGAAGGCCAGCATATCGACATGTCGCTTCTGGATACGCTGGTCGCCTGCCTAGCGAACCAGAACATGAATTACCTTGCAAGCGGGACTGTGCCCCAGCCGATGGGCAATGAGCATCCCAACATCGCACCCTATGGGGTCTTTCCGACTTCTGACGGCGAATTCGTGCTGGCCGTGGGGAACGACCGGCAGTACGCGGCGTTCTGCCGTGTCTCTGGTCTTAACAACGCCGCAACTGACAGCCGGTTCACCACCAATTCCGACCGGCTCAGTAATCGTGAAGACCTGACCGCGCTGATCAGTAAACGCACACGGCAGCACAGCACCACTCACTGGATGGAACTCCTGAACGCCGCGCATGTACCTTGCGCGCCGATCAATAATTTGGACGCAGTGCTTTCTGATCCACACGTTCTGGCACGGGGGATGCTGATTGACCTGCCGCATAGCGGTAGGGAAACGGTCAGGCTCGTGGCAAATCCGGTGCAGTTCTCCGGCACAAAGATCGAATACACCGCCGGTCCGCCGTTGCTGGATGAGCACCGCGAGGAAATTCTGAAGATGGTGCGGGATGAGCTCTCTGAGTCTGTCCACTCATGACTTGGAACAAAAATTCCAAACGTGTAGCGTACAATGGTGGTTGGGAGCAGATCCCGATCGCGCGTCCGTATTCCTAACCATGAAAGACCGCAATTGAATAACCAAAAGGCAATAGCCCAACTTCTGAACTTCATTCGCGAGCGGAGATACGAGAGCGGTGAGCGGCTCCCTTCGGAGCGGGAGTTTGCGGAAAAGTTCAAAACGACGCGACAGTACGTTCGCGAAGCCCTCACCGCTCTCGAAGCGATGCGGGTTGTCGAGCGGCGGCCGAGTTCAGGGATATTTCTGCGCGACCTGAACAGCGAAAGCAGTTTTGAAACGCTGGTTCTTCGCGCCGATTCAGACCTGCCGCTGCAAAAGAAGGAAGTGATGGACTCGCTGGAAACGCGTCGCATCCTAGAAGTTCAAGCCGTCGAACTGGCATGTGAGCGCCGTACCGACGAAGATATCTCCAAGCTTGAGAAGAACCTCGCGGAGACACGCACGCTGCTGGACAGATCAGAGTCGATCGAGGTCGCGGACCGCGAGTTCCACCAGCTCATCGTCCTGTCTTCGGGAAACTTCGTGCTCGTCCGGTTGATAAACGCCTTCTACGAGATGTCCCAGTTGCGACGAAAGCTCTTCTTTTCGGAGCAGTCACGTTGCAAGAGATCCTTTGCCGAACACAAGAAAATCTTCGAAGCCATCAAGAAGGCAAAACCGGATGTTGCCAGAAATGCGATGAACGCCCATTTGTCGGAGACCGTAAAGAGCTGGGAAAAACTCCTCACGGACCAAGGCGATAAAGACACGTAACTGGCAAGTTATTTAGGCGCTCTGGCGTTCGAGAACATCGCCAACCAAGCTTTTGTTCCCGGCTTTGCCTCCCACTGTTTGGCATCGTTCATAACTGATAGTCCCGCCTGAACGGCAGGGCGCGCTTTGATCGAGTTGTACCAGCGCTGGATATTCGGATAATTGGCTAGGTCCTGTCCCTGCATCTTTCGCGGACGCACCCAAGTAAACAGCGAAATATCGGCAATCGAGTAATCGCCAGCAACGTAGCCGCGCCCTTCAAGTCTCGTTTCCAGCACCTGGTACAGACGGGTCGCTTCATCGGTGTAGCGTTTGATGGCGTATTCGATCTTTTCCGAAGCGTAGACTCTGAAATGATGCGCTTGGCCCAGCATCGGGCCGAAGCCGCCCATCTGAAACATCAGCCATTCGAACACTTCAATCCGTTGCCGCGGATCCTCGGGAATCAGCTTGCCGCATTTCTCCGCGAGATAGATCAGAATCGCACCCGACTCGAAGACGCTGATAGACTTGCCGTCCGGTCCTGAAAAATCGACTATGGCGGGAACCTTGTTGTTGGGGCTGATCGCCAGGAACGCGCGGGCGAATTGATCGCCCGCGGTTATGTCTATCGGTTTGACAGTGTAATCAAACCCGGTTTCTTCGAGCATGATCGCTGCCTTGTAGCCGTTCGGGGTCGGCCAAAAATATAAGTCGATCATGACCAATCCCCCATCAGGCCGTCAGCTTCAAGCCGTTCGGCCTGTTTATCAGAAGGCCCGGGTTCATGATCCATGATGGATCCACCTCCTTCTTCGACGCGGCCAGCATCCGGGCATAAACCGGGTCGATTTCCTTGTCGAAGAAGGGTTTGAACGTACGCCCGACCGCGTGGTGGTGGGTGATCGTCGCGCCCAATTCGATCAGCGCCTGCGATGCCACGTCCGACAGCGCCTGATAATCTTCAAGACAGCGGTCATGCGTCGACGGAGCCATGATCGAGTAGTAGGGTGCCGGGCCATCCGGATAGAGGAACGAGAACCGTCGGCAGACGATGCCGCCGCCCGTGATACGTTTCTCGGCATCGGCAATCCGACGCATGAGCTCTGCGTCTATGCTCTTGAACTTGTCCCACGTATAGGCAGTCTCGAACGTAAAGCTAACGATGCCCATGGCTGCGCGAATGTGCATCAAGTATGGTAGATAGCGGAACTGTTTACGCCAGCTTCCCTGCGCGCCCGAACGGCTGGTTCCAAGCGCGTCAGATCCCGTGCCAGCCTGCTGACGGACGACGCCACCATGATCCCGGCAGATCTCGAGCCCGCGTTCCAGCCAGGCGTCCATCGGATGATCGGCTGACTCGAAGCCCAAAAGAAGCATTGATTCGGAGCCATCCCCGGCGCCATAGAAATAGGCGTCCTTTTCATCCAGGTACCGGCAGTTCGCGGGGAAGAGGCCCGCTTGGGTAATCTGCCGAACCGCATCTGCACCCTCATAGAAGTCTTTGAACGCAATCGACGCATTGGCGCGGAAATTGACACGCCCCTGAAGGCGCATCCAAGCCTCGGTGATGATCCCATGCGTGCCTTCAGAGCCGATGAAGGCTCGGTCCGGATCGGGACCCGCACCCGATCCGGGCAGGCGTCGGTTTTCCACGGTACCTGTCGGCGTGACAACCCGCAAGCTTTGGACCGATTCGTCAATATGAGTCAGCATGGTGGCGTAGTGACCCGAAGACCGCGTCGCGATCCATCCGCCTAGGGAAGAGAATTCCCAGGACTGAGGAATGTGGCGCAGGGTGAAGCCGTGCGGCTTGAGACCTTCCTCCAGTGCAGGTCCCAAGATGCCAGCCTGTATCCGCGCACTACGCGAGACAGGGTCAACCTCGAGGATCTGGTTCATGTTGCCCAAGTCAATGATGACTGCGCCTTCACAGTCTTCGGCTGGAGCAAAGAACCCGCCCGTCACGCTCGAACCACCACCAAAAGGAATCGCTGCGTAGCCGTTCTCGCCACACCAATCCAGCACAGCCTTAATCTCTTCCTCATCGCGGGGGTAGGCGATCACGTCAGGCGGGTTATCGAAGTTCCGCCGATAGATTTGCACCATGTCCTTGAAGCCCTTGCCGTAAGTATGAACGACACGGTCCCATTTCTCGGTGGTGCAGAAATGCGCGAGACTGGCGGGCGGCGTGATACGCGGTGCACGCAACTCGATTTCATCCAGCGTCGGATCGGGCAACAGTTTGAAACCTTCGACACCCAGCCGCTTCGCAACGCGTTCGCACATTGAGTCGATTTCGGACTGGGGCACCTCGTCGCCTTCGTAACCCCACGTCCAGAATTTCCGTTTGCGGCCAAAATACCGCCCATCAGTTGTAGTCAATTCCCATCTCCTCCGATTTTTTCACGGTCCGGTCAGCGGTGGTTCATCGAATCAGGTGATTGTCGGAACTTCAAACCGGTGATACCAGTTTGGGTGACCAATTTTAACAAGTCAAGCGCCTTCTTGCCCCGCCCTGGCTACTGAGTCACGGGAATGACCACGTAAAATTCCTTGACGCAGAGCCAAGTTCGTTTAATCTGATCATACCAGATTGGTAATACCACACCGGGGCTCCAAGTGCCGAATCGCCGAATGCAAACTGCGGCCAGGCAATGCCCTGATGAGTTTGAACACTCGCAGGAGACGCAAAAGCGGCCATACAACAAACACTTAGCGCGGCGTGTCTCTCATTGAACTTCTAAGGGAGGAAACTAAAATGAAATTAACTGGAAAACTACTGTGCTCAGCATTTAGCTCGGCGCTTGTCGCAACTAGCTTGTTGATCTCGAGCACAGACCCGGCGCAGGCCGAATTCCCAGAACGCCCAATACAAGCGATCGTTCCTTGGGGCGCCGGCGGCGGCGCGGACGGCATCGTGCGCAAGATTATGAGCATCGCAGAGCGGGAATTGCCGGAATCGATATTCGTCGAGAACTTGGATGGGGGCGTGACCTCGATCGGGAT
Organism: Marinovum sp. E3; assembly: GCF_055755275.1. Lineage (NCBI taxonomy): Bacteria > Pseudomonadati > Pseudomonadota > Alphaproteobacteria > Rhodobacterales > Roseobacteraceae > Marinovum > Marinovum sp. E3. Next base: position 43,672 of record NZ_JBVTQV010000008.1, on the reverse strand, counting down.
CAACAGACTGATGAATTCCAAAGCCGACGGTTACACAGTCGGTGCGCTTACCTACGACAGCGTTGTGACCGTGCCGTGGGAGAATATTTTACCTGGCTACAGCCTCGACAAGCTGGACATGATCGCCTTGGTGACCACTGAACCGAACGCCATGATCGTTGGCGGTGATACGCAGTACGATTCTCTGCAGACACTTCTGGGCGCTGCAAGGGCCGCTCCCGGCGAAATCAAGGTCGGCATCATGGGACTGGGCTCCATGACGCATCTAACCCTGCTGCAACTGCAAGAACTGACAGGGACAAAGTTCCGTATCGTTGCCTATCCGGATGGCAGCGCTGGCCAAAAGGAGGGCGTATTGTCGGGCGAGGTCGATGCCGCGGTCACGAGCCTTGGTGATTTTGCGCCACTGCTGACGGCAGGTGATGCGCGTGGTATTGTCGAATTTAGCGCCGATAGGAACCCTGGCTTTCCGAATGTTCCGATCAGTAGTGACGTCGGTCTAAGCCTTGAGACCGGCAGCTTCCTGTTGTTCGCAGTTCCGACAGGCACGCCGGACGAGGCCAAGAAAACTCTCGAAAACGTGATCAAGGGGGCTTGGGAAAGCGACGAGTTTCAGGATTGGGCGAAGAAAGTCGGAGTGACGGCCACCTGGATGGGCAGCGACCAGGTTACGGACTTCGCGTTGGATTTCCAAGAGACTATCTTCGACAAGCTCCAGGAACTGACGGACCAGGGCATTCTGCAGTAGCGCAGGACGAGAAAGGCCCTGTCTTAAACTGCCCGGTTTTGACCGGGCATGCAACCAATCGAGCCAAAGGATACCTAAAATGACCAAATCAGCTCGGCGCTTTCCGGTGCACGAATTGATGTTACCGTTGATCCTGTTCGCCGCCACAACCCTTTATTTTGCTGATGCCCTGCGCAGCGGCACACTATTCCGCTATGGTTTACCAAGCGCAGGCTTTATGCCCGTCGCGCTGAGCCTAGCGATGTACGCTGCGCTGATTGCTGTCGTGGCTGGCGTCATTCGGCGTTGGAAATGTAGCGTGAACGAGGTTTCATTGCCCGATGAGTCGGGCGGAATACCCGATCTTCAGGATCTAGAAACTGACACCACCAAGCCGAACCACATCGCAACCCTAGTCGTCATGGGAGTTTGCCTTCTTTACGTTTTGGCGTTCCGACCCCTTGGCTTCGTGTTTTCAACATTTCTGTTTTCGATTGGCCTGCTCGCGGCGTTCCGCTTTGGTTGGACAAGAGGACGAATCGGAATTGCGGTCAATCTCGGGTTGGCGGTCGGGATTTGTGCATTGGTCTACCTTTTCTTCACAGGCATTTTCGGCATCCAACTGCCTCGCTGGGGAGAGTGACCTAAATGGAGCAGCTTGTAAATATTGCCGGTGGCTTCCAAGTCATCGCACAGCCTATGGTTTTCCTTTATCTAGTCGCCGGCTTTTTGATCGGCACCTGTTTCGCTGCGATACCCGGCTTGACCGGGACTCTCGCGATCGCCCTGATCCTACCGATCACATATTCGATGGACGTCACCTCATCGCTAGTTATGTGCGCAGCGATTTTCATGGGTGGCCAGTACGGAGGTAGTATTACAGCCATCACGGTAAATATCCCGGGAGCGCCTTGCGCGGTGATGACCGCGTACGAGGGGAACATGTTGATGCGGAAGGGAAAGGGCGCGATTGCTTTGCGACATGCAGCACTTGCTTCGATGTTTGGTGGCGTGATCGGGGCAATCCTGTTGATGGGCCTTGCCCCGTTCATGGCTCAAGCCGCGCTTTTGGTGCAAACACCAGGGAAATTCTCGCTGATCCTATTCGCCTTCTTCGTGATCATCATTTCAAACGATCAGTCAATTTCCAAAGGTATCGTGGCTACGCTCTTGGGTCTCATGGTTGCTACAATTGGCATCGACGTCGCCAGTTCGAAGGCACGTCAGACCTTCGGCATACCAGCCCTCGTCGAAGGCATTGACCTAATGGCTGTTATCATCGGTGCATTCGCAATCAGCGAATTGCTTGTACAGGTCGCGTCCTATCGGGGCGAAATGCAGGTCAGCTCGAAGTCCGCCACCGGTAGTCGTTGGAGCATACGCGACTTCGTCCCACGCTTAGAGGACTTCCGGTTGATCGGTGCAGCACGCTACTTGAAATTTGCGAGCATCGGCTATTTCGTTGGGGTCCTGCCTGGGGCAGGCGGTAGCAGTGCGGCGTTCGTGTCCTATGCGGAGGCAAAGCGCAGTTCAAAGCGTCCTGAGGAGTACAACCATGGCTCTATCGAAGGTATCGCTGCGGCCGAAGGAGCGAACAATGCAATGTGCGGCGGTTCACTCGTGCCAATGTTGACTTTCGGCATCCCTGGCGATACGACAGCCGCGGTGATCTTGGGCGTTCTCATCATCAATGGCCTGCAGCCGGGACCACAGCTGATGACGGAGAACTTCGCAATCGTGACCCCGATGATGGTCGCGCTGCTGGTGGCCGCACTGCTGATCCCAATCACCTTGTTGTTTCTCGGACCTTTATACATGCGCCTTGTTTCCGTAAACAAAGCCGTTCTGTTTTCCGGGATTGCGGTCGTCGCCATGGTCGGCGCCTATGTGTCTACCTTCTCAATATTCCAGATGGGGGCAGCGTTGGCCGTAGGCGTCGTCGCCTATTACATGCAGCGCGGTGGCTATCCGATGGTTTCGTTCCTACTGGGCTTCATTCTGGGGCCTGATCTGGAGGTCTACATGCGGCGGAGCTTGGCAATTACCGACGGTAGCCCGTCCATATTCTTTACCAATCTAGACAGTCTTTTCTTCCTCGGCCTAATCGCCGTGTTCCTCTACTTCATGGTTCTACGGAAACCCTCTACAAGCGGTGTGCAGAATCAAGATTCTGCGTCCTGAAGACTGATTGGTGTAAGATGGAAGCTTTCAGATGAACTGTCTTCAACCTGCCTCTGATAAGGGTTTTACGCTCCCTGCCGGGGCTGGGCTCAAGTGGTCCGCAACAATCCCCACGATCAAGCCGTCGGAAACGCCAGATGCCCCGAGGCAATGACTTCGGCTATTCTGGATCCGGTTCACCTTGTGAAAGCGAAGCTGCGATTTCTCGGATAATTCCACCAAGCTTTTCCCGGGCTTCCGACGTGGCTTCCACGCTCGTCATGGATATGGCCAGACCTGCCACCGGCATGCCGTCCAACCCGAAGATCGGGGCGCCGACACAGACCATGCCTTCGCGGATTTCGCCGTCATCCAGAGCGTATCCCTTTTCCCGGCATTGCTGTGCGGCCACCTCAAAACGTCCCACATCCCGGACGCTTCCGGCGGTCAGGGGCGCCGGCCACGGCCGGTTCAGAAATGCCGCGCGCTTCGAGGCGGGCAGGAATGACAGCATCGCCTTGCCGGTGGCGGAATAGATCGCGGGCAGACGCATGCCGATCTGGAACGTGAAGTCCAACGGCTTCTCCGCGTTCTGGCAGGCCAGATACACGACCTGTTCACCATCGAGATACGAGAGGGTCACCGTATAGGAAGCAAGGCGTGGATCTGCGTCCATAATCCTGCGAAAATCCGAGGCTAGCGATGAACGCCGCAGATAGGCCGCGCTCCAATTCAGGCAATGCTGGGTCAGACTGTAGCCGACAGGCGCAGCAAAGAGCACACCGGCCTCCACCAATGTCTCACAGACCCCATAGACGGAGCTTTTCGGAAGCTGCAGATCGCGGGCTAGTGCCGACACACCCAGCGGCCCCGGGCTGGCGGCCAGCCTGTCGAGAACGCTCACCGCCTTTGCTGCGGCTGGAGCCCGGCGTTTCGATGTCCGGATGGTGGCCATATCCGAACCGGGTGCGGTCGGTTTGCTTGACATTCTTCGGCATCCTCTCGTATATTCCATATAACGAACGGCGTTCCTTATATGAAACAATCCATTGGAATGCAAGCCCAAACTGAGGATACCCAATGCGCATTGCCCTGAAAGACAAAGACCTTCTCAAATCGGCATGTCTGGTGAACGGCGCATGGGTCACCGCACGGCCTGGCGCCACTCTCGATGTCACGAACCCGGCGGACGGATCTGTGGTCGGCCGCGTTCCGATGATGTCCCCCGAAGAAATCCCCGAGGTGATCGAGGCCTCGCGCATCGCCCAGGCAGATTGGGCCGCCTGGCCCGCGAAAGAGCGCGCGGCCGTATTGCGCCGGTGGTTCGATCTGCTGACGGAACACAGCGCGGATCTGGCGCTGATCATGACGTTGGAGCAGGGCAAGCCACTACATGAGGCGCAGGGGGAAATCGCCTATGCCGCTTCATTCATCGAATGGTTCGCCGAAGAAGCCAAGCGCATCTATGGTGACATCATCCCGGCCCCGAAGCGAGAGCAGCGCATCACCGTCCTGCGCCAGCCCATCGGAGTCACGGCTGCAATCACACCCTGGAACTTCCCCGCCGCGATGATCACTCGTAAGGCCGCGCCCGCGCTTGCCGCAGGCTGTTCGATGATCGTCCGCCCCGCCGATCTGACCCCGCTCACCGCCCTGGCCCTTGGGGAGCTTGCCTGCCGCGCTGGCCTGCCGGCGGGCGTCTTGCAGATTGTCACTGGGCATGCAGCGGGGATCGGCAAGGTGCTCACCGACAGCAACGTCGTGCGCAAGCTTTCCTTCACAGGCTCCACCGAAGTCGGGCGTTTACTGATGGGGCAATGCGCCACCACGGTCAAGAAGCTGTCGCTCGAACTCGGCGGTAATGCCCCGTTCATCGTGTTCGACGATGCCGACCTCGATGCTGCAGTCGAGGGCGCGATGATCTCCAAATATCGCAATGCTGGGCAGACCTGCGTCTGTGCCAACCGCATATTGGTACAACGTGGTGTCTATGATGCGTTTGCCGAAAAACTTACCAAGAAGGTAAGGGCCTTGCGAGTCGGTGCGGGCACCGAAGAAGATACCGATATCGGCCCTTTGATCGAGGCGAGGGCGCTTGAAAAGGTCGAGAGCCATATTGTCGATGCGGTGAAGAAGGGAGCAACGCTCTTGTACGGAGGCCGACGGCTTGGTGGACTGTTTCTCGAACCTGCAATCTTGACGAATGTTACTCCGCAGATGGCCGTCGCCGCCGAGGAAACCTTTGGTCCCCTTGCCCCGCTTTTCACCTTCGATACAGAAGGAGAGGCTATCGCCATGGCCAATGACACGATCTTCGGCCTTGCGGCCTATTTCTACACCCGTGACCACGGACGCATGGTCCGCGTGTCCGAAGGTTTGGAATATGGCATGGTCGGCCACAATACCGGGCTTATTTCCAACGAAGTCGCCCCTTTTGGCGGCATCAAGCAGTCTGGCCTCGGGCGCGAGGGATCGAAATACGGGATCGAGGAATATCTCGAGATCAAATATCTCTGCAGCGCCGTTTGACGCCGCATTCGCGCGCTGCTGTCAACACGACCGCATTCCAGACCGCCCGTGTACTTTGTCTTGGGCGGGATGTCGGCCCTGAAACACGCAAAAACGACAGCCCCGATCTCGCCCTGAAAGGATATGCCATGAAGACTTACAGCACCGCCCTTGTGGACGGCAGAATCGTCCCGTTGGAGGGCGACCGCAATTCGATCATTGCCAGCCCGCTGACGGGGCAGGACGACCGCCGCACTTGCCACGGCGATGCCGCGGATGTCGATGCCGCCGTGAACGCGGCCCGTACCGCCTGCGACGCATGGTCCCAGACCGATGCCAGCACACGCCACAACGTGCTCGAGGCGCTGGCCGCCGGGATCGAAGAGCGCTCCCAAGAAGTGGCCGCCGCGATCACCGCCGAAGTCGGTACGCCCGAAAAAATCGCGCACGCAGTTCAAGCCGGGCTGCCCGTGCATGTGCTGCGCGGTTTTGCCACCGAACTGGACGGCGCACTGGCGGATGAAACCATTGCCCATTCAAAGGTTCAATACCGTCCTGTCGGCGTCGTTGCTGCGATTACGCCGTGGAACTATCCCTTGCATCAGCCCATGGCGAAAATCGGCGCGGCTCTCGCCGCCGGTTGCACATTGGTCATGAAGCCCAGTGACATGACCCCGCGCACCAATGCCCTTATGATGGAAATTCTGGCCAATACAACCCCGCCGGGCACCGTCAATGTGGTGCCCGGCGATGCCCGGACCGGCGAAACGCTATCCGGGCACGCGGACATCGACGCCGTCTCCTTCACCGGATCTGTCGAAGGTGGGCGTGCGGTCGCCCAGGCGGCAGCCAAGGCGCTAAAACCCTGTTTCCTAGAACTCGGCGGAAAGTCGGCGGGCATCCTGTTGGACGATGCCGCGCCGGATGTTGCGCTGAAGTCCATGGTCAACGGCGGATTTCTGAATAGTGGCCAGACCTGCAACGCGCTGACGCGAATTCTCGTGCCGAATACAATGCTGGACGAGGCTGCCACAAAGATCGGTACGCTGGCCGACAAAATGGCCGCGCGACTTGGCCCGTTGATCTCACAGGCCCAGTTCAACCGTGTACAAGGCTTCTTGGAGCGGGCGGATAAGGACGACACGGTCAGGCTGATCGCCGGTGGCCCTGGGCGCCTAGAAGGCCGGGAAGAAGGCTTTTTCGTGCGACCTACTGTGTTTGTGTCACAGAATGCCGACGCCGACATCGCGAGGGAAGAGGTCTTTGGTCCCGTCCTGGTGGTGCTGGGATACGGTGACGACGACGATTTGATCGCGCTGGCCAACGGTACCGACTACGGTCTGGCCGCCGCGATCTGGGGCAACGATACTGCCCGTGTCGATGCAATCGCAAGGCGCTTGCGCGCAGGTCAGATCGACGTGAACGGGGCGCCCTTTAATCCCCGCGCCCCCTTCGGCGGTTTCAAACAATCGGGCAGCGGCCGCGAACTGGGCCTGCACGGCATCCGAGAATTCCAGCGCCCGGTTTCAATCCAGAAAAAATCCTGAGGCCGCCTGGGCCCGAACTTGTAACTCCAATGCCCAGCCTCCAGCATTCGTGGGACACTGGCAACACCGATTGTGGAGATACAGATTATTTCAGGTTCAATTCAGGACGCTATGGACAGGACGATCCGGCACGGCGAACCGCGGAACCCTGCCCGCCACGCGGCACTCCTGCCGGGCATGGGCGTATTGCAACCGCCATGCCCGGCAACAGCGGGCGTCACCCGAAAACGGAATTGTCCCGCTGCATCAGGTGCTTGGCGATGATAATCTGCTGAATCTGCGTGGTCCCTTCGTACAGGCGCAGCAGGCGGACGTCACGATAGAACCGTTCGACCTTGTATTCACTGATGTAACCCGCGCCACCGTGAATCTGAACGGCCCTGTCGGCAACTCGGCCAACCATTTCGGTGCAGTACATCTTGGTACAGGCCGCGGCCATGCTCAGTTCATCGTTTCGACTGCCTGCGGGCACAGTGTCGTAAAGGGCCGCCGCGTTCTTCAGCATGGACTTCGCAGCGTAGAGTTCGGCCTGGCTGTCGGCGAACATGCCCTGAATCAGTTGGAAATTCGCGATCGGCTGCCCGAACTGCTTACGGTCCAAGGCATACGTCATTGCATCCCGTATCAGACGATCCGCCATTCCGCAGGCCTGGGTCGCAATATGCAACCGGCCCCGGTCGAGCACCTTCATCGCGGTGTAAAACCCCTTGCCGGGGATGCCGCCGATAATGTTTTCCGCCGGTACGCGCACATCTTCCAGGATCACGTCAGCGGTACGGGTACCCCGCTGCCCCATCTTTTTGTCGTGCTTGCCGATCGTCAGCCCATCGAGGCCTGCCGGAACGACAAAAGCCGAAATGCCTCTGGCCCCCGCTTCGCCAGTGCGAGCCATCAACGTGAAGGCGCCGGCGCGGTTCGCATTGGTGATGAATCGTTTCGTTCCATTCAGTACATAGAAATCGCCATCCTTCACCGCGCGCGTTTTCAGCGATGCGGCATCCGAACCGACCTCCGGCTCAGTCAGGGCAAAGGAGACGGTGATCTCTCCGGATGCGAAGCGCGGCAGCCAGGTCTCCTTCTGCTCCGCGGTGCCATCCATCAGAATCCCCTGCGAGCCGATCCCGACATTCGTTCCGAACAGAGACCTGAACGCAAAGGACGTATGGCTGATGTCATAGATCAGCTCGGCCTCCTGTGCCATCGACAACCCGATGCCGCCGTATTCCTCGGGGATCGAAAGCCCGTAAAGACCCATCTCCTTGATGTCCGAAACGATATCTTCGGGGATGTTGTCGTTTTCTTCGACATAGTCCTCAGCCGGGATAAGCCGTTCGCTCACGAACCGCTGAACGGAAGCGCGGAGAAGGTTGAAGGTGTCGTCGTCAAGTGCCATTTTCTATCCTTTGAAAATCGGGAACCGCGGGGAGGGGATTGGCCGGAACCGGGTCAACGCCTGTCGAACGCACCGCTCTGACGCGCCCGGTCGATATCTGTCTCGGAGTATCCTGCCAGCTCTTTCAGGACGGTCCACGTGTCCTGTCCCCGCATCGGCGCGGCTTTCGTCGCGCCGGTAAGCCGGCCGTCGAACAGCATCGGACTCTGGATATTGGGGACCCAGCCAAGCTGAGGATGGGCCAGTTTGGCGACCAGGCCGAGGGCCTTGGCCTCGCCACTCAGAAGCGCCCCCTTTAGATCACGCACCTTGCCCGCAGGGATCCGTGCACGGGACAGTTTCGATTTCAGTTCGTCCCAGTCGAGCCCGAGAAAGAAGGGTTCCAGGATTTCGAACAGCTTCTCGCGATGACGCAAGCGGTCGGGGCCAGTTTTGTATTCGGCCGAAGCAGCGATGTCGTCGCGTTCGACGACATCGCGGAACAGGCGCGCGAAGATCTCGGAGTTTCCGCAATGCAGAAAGAAACTCGCGTCCCGGCAACGGAAAACACCGGTGGGGCAACTGTCAGGGCTGGTGTTTCCATGACGTTCGGGGGATGTGCCCCGGCACAGGGTTTGCATCGCCGCATATCCGGTCATGGACAGCGCGCTGCCGAACAGCGGCACTTCGACATGACACCCATCCCCTGATACCTGACGGCGCACCAGCGCCGCAAGAACGGCATTCGAGGCAAACAACGCCGTGGCAATATCCATGACCGATGAGGCCGAGCGCACCCCGTCCCGGTCGCCATGTCCGTTCATCGAGACGAACCCGCTTTCGGCTTGAACGACCGAGTCAAAACCAGGGCGGTTCGCAAATTCGGTGTTCTTTCCATAGGCCGAAACCGAGCAATACACGATAGAGGGCCGGATCTGCCGGATCGCCTCATAGTCGAGGCCGAGCCTCTTCATCACCCCAGTTGCGAAGTTCTCGATCAGGACGTCCGCATCTGTCAGCAAGGCATGGATGGCCTTCTTCCCCTCAGGATGCTTCAGGTCAATTTCCATGCCGAGCTTGTTGCGGTTGGCCCAGAGATATGCGGCCCCCTCATCGGGAGCATTTTCGTCATGGGGCGGATAGGACCGGAAGCGATCGCCTCCCGGAGATTCGATCTTGACTACCGTCGCTCCCAAATCAGCAAGGAACATGCTTGCCAGCGGACCCGCCAAGTAGTGAGTCAGATCAAGAACCCGCAGTCCGCTCAGTGGACCTTTGGCGTTCTCCCCGGTCGGGCAGGGCAGGGATTCTATTAGTTCGCGGTCAAACATCGTCAAAATTCCGTCTTTCAATGAGCACCGTACCCGGTGCGGTTGCGTCAGGTGTTATCGGCCCCTTTCAAGTCATCCGCCTCGTCATCCGAGGCGCCGGTGGCCCCCACCCAGATGGCTGTCACCGAAACGAGCAGGGCCAGCGCGGCGAAGATCGCCACGAACATTGGGTAGTCTGAGAAGAACAGGCTTCGCTCGCCGACATGGAACAGGGTTACGCAAACAAAGGTCAGGCACAGAATGGATGCCAACGTTTTCATGAGGTTACCTCCTACAGGTCGAGTGTTTGTGGAAGCGGGAGTAACGTGTGCCTTCCCTCATACGCTTTGCTCCGGGTTGGGCCGTGCCCGGTACTTCTGCAAGGCTACGACGGAGAACAGGAACAACAGCCCGAGAAGATCCGTGCTCCATCCCGTAAACATCAGCAGAACTGCGGCACCCAGCAGCGTGATTCGTTCCACCCAGTGAAGGGACTGGACCATCCAGCCACACAATGCCGCAGACAGACATGTCACCCCCAGAATAGCGGTTGTCACAGACAACATGATGGCGCCGGGCGTGCCGATAAGCAGCAGTTCCGGGCCATAGACGAACATGAACGGAACGATAAAGCCGGCGGCTGCCACGCGGAACGCGGTCAGAGCGGTCCGCCCAGGTTTCGTCCGCGCCACCCCAGCCGCAGCGAAGGCGCCGAGAGCCACCGGCGGGGTCACATAGGACACCACGCCGAAATAGAGTACGAACATATGGGCTGCCAGCGGTTCCACCCCGGTCCGTTCCAGGCCGGGAATGATCAGCGCCGCCAATGTGACGTAAACCGCCGTCGTCGTCATACCCATACCCAGGATGATCGCTGCAATTGCGGTCAGCAGAAGCGAAGGCAACAGACTGCCCTGAGACAGCTCCAGGATCAAACTGCTGATCCGCAGTCCAAGGCCGGACATCATCACGGATCCTACGATGATACCCGCCGTGGCACAGGCCATCACGACTGGCACGGCGGCCCGCGCAGTCTCTTCTAGGCATTCAATAAAGCCGCTGAAAGTTAGCCGGGTCTCACGGCGAGCATAGGACAGCGCGATGGTAGTCACGCATCCATAGAATGCGGCGACCGTGGGCGTGTACCCGATAATCAAGATGGCGGTGATCGCGACGATCGGCAGCAACATGTACCCACGCGAGCGCAGAAGGGGCCAGAGCCGGGGGATTTCGCTTTCCGGCAGCGCCCCGATATTGCCCTTCTTCGCCTCCAGATGGACAGTCACGAAGATTGACCAGAAATACAGGGCGGATGGGATTGCTGCGGCCAGCATAACCTCTCGGTAAGGGACGCCGGCAAACAGCGCCAGGATGAAGGCGGCCGCACCCATGACGGGGGGCATGATAACGCCGCCAGTCGAAGAAGAGGCCTCGATTGCAGCGGCGATTTCGGGTTTGTACCCGCTGCGTTTCATTAGTGGGATGGTCACCGCCCCGGTCGTTACGACATTGGCGATCACGCTGCCGCTGATCGTGCCGGTGCAGGCGCTGGAAACCACTGCCGCTTTCGCCGGGCCGCCAGCATACCGTCCGGTGGCCGCCGTTGCGAGGTCCATCAGCAATTTACCCACGCCTGTTTTCAGGAGAAGCGTGCCGAAGAACAGGAACAGTACGACGTAGCCGGCAGTCACCGAGACCGGGATTCCCAGAAGACCGGAGGTCTGCACGAAATTGGTATCGACAAAGGCTGTCCAACTGACGCTGGTCCCTCCTAGCATCCCCGGCAAAGCGCCCGAGATAAGTGCGTGGGTCATTAACAGGACAGCCAGAAGCGTCATCGCCATCCCGACTGCTCGGCGCGTGGCCTCAAGCACCAGAACGATAAGGATAGTGCCCATGACGACATCGGAACCCGACAGATACCCAGTCTGCATTTGAAAGGTGTCTGAATCCCGGATGACATATATCAGAATCGCCGCGCTCAGACCCACCGCGAGGATCCGCGTGGCCAGATCAAAGCGCCTCCAGGCGGCCGATGACATTTCCTCCCGCACCGGCAGAAGCAAGTAGCACAGCATCAGCGCGAGGCAGACATGGGTCAGCCGAAAGTTCATCGCTCCCGGCGCGGGATAATATCCGAAAAACAGGTGATACAGGGAAAAGAACACCGACAGAGTAAGAATGGTGAACTTTGCGGATGTCCGGCTGAATTGTATACGCATCTGGCACCGTCGGGTTGAAGAGTTTCGAAAGATATAGGCGCACTCGAAAGGCGCCGCATGGCGTCAAACGAACTTGGGTGTTCGCAAAGCTCCGCCGCCAATGTGACGGCGCGCTCCGGTTGGGGATCGAGTCCGGGGCGCGCTCCGATTGTCACTCGGCGATGGACACACCTTGTTCTTCCAGATAGCGCAGGGCGCCGGGATGGAACGGGATCACCGCAGCCTTGGTCGACGCCTGAATGTCGAATGCCTCGCCCGACTGTCCCGCGAACAGGTCGACAAGATCCTCGCGATGTTCATAGAGAACCTTAACCATCTCATAGGCCCGTTCTTCTGGCAGATCCTTGTTCACGATGAACACCTGCATGACGCCGATGGTCGGAACGGGCTGGTCGATGAATTCGTACATGTCGCTTGTAACCTCGTCAGCGAAGAAGACACCGCCTTCATTCTGTTTCGATTCGAGGATACTTGACCTGACCTCATCATCGATCGGAATGAGGCGCACCCCCGGATTGCTGTCTAGGCTCATGATCGTCGAGGCCGCGCCACCAAGGAAGAACAACGCGTCAAGCTGGCCGTTGACCATCATGTTCATGCCATCGTCGTGACCCACGCCGAAGACATTTCCGCCGCTCGACTGGATACCGTCGAATGTAAGTCCGGCCCCGGTCTCAAGAACCATTTCCGCGATATCCCGTGTACCCCAGCCGATCGGGGTGGGGTTGATGCGCTTGTCGGAAAGATCTCCGAGCGTTTGGACGTCGCTGCTCTCGGGCACTGCCACCTGGAGTTTCCCCGGGGCGATGGCGGCAAGGACGCGCAGATTTTCGAGCTCCTCACGGAACGGGGCCGTGCCGGCGTATGCCTTCTGCGCCAGATCGGTATAGATAATTCCGACATCCGCTTCGCCGGCATTCACCTGCCGGGCATTGGGAACCGATCCGCCCCGCGAACTGGTGACCGTCAGTCCTTCGATATTCTGCTCGAGGATCTGCGCATAGCGTGCACCGAGCGAGTACCAGAGTCCTCCAGGCGAAGCAGTCACAACCTTCATCCGGTCGGCGTCGGCATGACCCATGGATGCAAGAACGCAAGTGGATGCGACCACCGCAGCCAGCAGCCCGCGGTTCGCCGTCTTACAATGTGTGAGAATACTCATTTCTTCCTCCCTTTGATGTCTAACAACAGCTGGAATAGGTCCCGCCCTCCCCAGCTGGGCGATGCAGGCCTTGTCATCAAAAGCCCGATCACCATAGTTCACTAGGTGAACATATCGTTCACTAAATGCGAAGACATCGATAAACTCTCCAGGAAGACCTGTCCAGTACTTTTTAGGATCACTGCTGTTGCCCGCCTATCGCCCCATGAGCATCAAAGGTGTGTTGACAGGCTGCGATTGTGTCAGTAGGTTCAAGCTTATCCACCTAGCGAACAAAGTAGTCATTAGATGAACACATGAAGAATAACCGATCAATCGAACGCTGCTTGCTGATTTTCCGTATGTTCCGTGTCAATCCACACCCAACGGCCAGCGAGCTTGCTCGCCTGACAGAACTGCCGCGGGCCACTGTGTTGCGCTTTCTGCACACCCTGGAAAAAGAAGGTTATGCAGCGCAGGATAGCGAGCGATGGCGGCTGACCGCAAAGGTACTCGAAATCGGATTTGCCGCACTTGACAGCGCAAACGTCAATGAATTGGTCCAGTCCAGCCTCGACGCTCTTGCCAACAAGTTTGCGGGAACCGCGAACATCGGCGAGAAGTCCGAAAATCGGGTCACGATCATTGCACGCGCCGTCGCCAGCCCACAGGTCCGTCGCTTTCATGTAACAAATCTACGCGTCGGCAGCACCCTTCCCGACAATAGCGCATTGTATCAGGCCCTATCGCTGACTTCTCCTGAGGAATACAGCATGAAGTTTTACGAAGACGTCAATCAGCTTTCGCTGGCGGTGCTGCTCCACAGCGGAAGAAGCAGGCTCTTGTCACTCGGGATATCGACCAGCCGCGATGTCCTGAACGATGAAAAATGCATCGAGAGCGCGATAGAGGTCATCAAGAGCGAAGCGCATCGCATCGGTCACATCATGGGCATCGACCCAGTTTATTGATGAGAACATGCCCCTCTCCGAAAAATCCAACAGCATAGATGGTGCCCCATGATCGACAACACTTTCACCAATGGAATCCTTGAGATTTGCATCAACCGGCCAAGCAAAAAGAACGCCCTGAACCATGAAATGTACCATGAGCTTGAGCGGCTGTTTCTGGAGTACGGGCAGCTTGCTGACTGCAGTGCAATTGTCATCTACGGTGCAGGAAACTCGTTTACAGCAGGTGCAGATCTTAATGACTTCAAGACCAAACGGGAACCCGGTGATTCACCAGCCGTGAAGTTTCTCCGCGCGCTCTGCGATTCCAGAGCGCCGGTCATTGCGGCGGTTGAAGGTGTGGCCGTCGGGATCGGAGCGACACTGCTGCAACATTGCGATTTCGTCTATGCCACCTCCGGCGTCCGTTTCCGAATGCCGTTCGTCGCCCTCGGCTTGGGTCCCGAAGGCGCTTCGTCTTATCTTCTGGAGCAGATCGTCGGGCGGCGGACGGCGCGCGACTGGTTGATTACAGGACGTTTCTTCAATGGCCAGGAAGCTCTTGAGGCAGGTTTCGTCACTGAACTTGTCGCCGACGGCACCACGCTGGAAAGAGCGCGTGAAACCGCAAAAGGCTTGAGCGAACTCCCGATCAACAGCGTGCGGACAACCAAAGAGATGCTGGGACAATGGCATTGTACCCAGACCCATACGGCCTTCAACAATGAAGTTAAGATGTTTGCCAAACAGTTGGCTTCGTCGGACACCCAGAGCACAATCACATCAACAGGTAAGGCAGGCGGCTGACGCCTGCCCGGTAATATCTGCGACAACAAAACAGGACACTTACAATGTTAGAATCGGTTGACCGGATTCTGGTCGTCGTGAACGACCTGAATGAGGCACAGAATAATTATAGCAACATCCTCGGGGCTGCGCCTGTCCGCGATTACCGCAGCGATTTCCTTGCTGCCGACGTGCGAGTGATGGAGCTGGGAAAAAGCTGGGTCGAACTGGTCAAGCCCAGTGACGACGGCCCGGCAATGAAGCGGCTTCAGCGCTCGGGTGAAGGGTTGCTGTTCGGAGGCGTGAGCGTCTCCGATCTCGATCTCTTTTCAGACCATCTGAATCAAAAAGGCATCAATTTCACCAAGGCGGACGGGCGGATCTATCTCGATAGCGGGCAATTGTATGGCCTGCCCCTGGCCGTAAGCGAATCGGGCGCCCGGATCTCTGGTCAGGACAGCGCTTTGACAGCGTTTCTTTACGAACTCACCGTCGTCTTGAAAACGCAATGGACACGGGTTGCGGATGATTATTCCGGCTATTTCGGGCTAGATGCCAAGAATCGCGTTGGTATCACCTTTCCGCGCTTCGGATATGAGGGCAGCCTACTGATGTTCAATGACGAACATCTTGACCGAATCGAACTGTCGGAGGCTCATGATCCCGCCTATCCCATGGGGCGGTTTTCCTCCAAGCACGGTGACGGCCTTTACATGTGCTATGTCGAAACCAACGACATTGCCGAGTTGATTTCCCGTCTGGAACATCACGGTGCCCGCTATGTCCGCCGCACCGATACACCTGTCGAACGCGACGGCCTATGGCTTCATCCTTCCGCACTCAATGGCGTGCTTATGGGAGTGTCTCGCAGGACTCTGGCTTGGCAGTGGTCTGGCAAGCCCGACCGGGTCGAACCGCTGGATTGATGAACGTCCGTTGCCAGACCCGAGATACCGCTATCCGGATGTGGCATAACCGGGCAACGGCCGCGCGCATGGATTTGCGTAGCCGCCCCGAAAACAACCATAATCGGTCGTCCACCGAAAATATCTGAACGCCAAGTAATCGTGGCGGAACGATTGCGCCGGCCCCGACCGATCGCGTCCGAAATTAGGAAGGGAGAACCGCCGATGAAAGTACTGGTGTCTGTGAAGCGCGTGATCGATTACAACGTGAAAGTTCGCGTCAAAGCGGATGGCAACGGTGTCGATCTTGGCAATGTGAAGATGTCGATGAACCCGTTCGACGAGATCGCGGTCGAAGAGGCGATCCGCCTGAAAGAGGCCGGCAAGGCCGAAGAGGTGGTCGCGGTGTCGATCGGGGTGAAACAGGCCCAGGAAACCCTGCGCACCGCGCTGGCCATGGGCGCCGACCGGGCGGTCCTGGTCGTGGCCGCCGATGACGTGCATCAGGATATCGAGCCGCTGGCCGTGGCGCAGATCCTGAAAGCGATCGTCGACGAAGAACAGCCGGGCCTGGTGCTCTGCGGCAAACAGGCGATCGACAACGACATGAACGCCACCGGCCAGATGCTGTCGGCGCTGCTAGGCTGGTCCCAAGCGACGTTCGCCTCCGAGGTGAAAGTTGAGGGCGACGCGGCCATCGTGACCCGTGAGGTCGATGGCGGTCTGCAGACGATCAAGGTGCAACTGCCCGCGATCATCACCGCCGACCTGCGTTTGAACGAGCCGCGCTACGCGTCGCTGCCGAACATCATGAAGGCCAAGAAAAAGCCGTTGGACGAAAAGACGCCCGCCGATTACGGAGTCGATGTCACGCCGCGCTTGACCGTTGTCACAACGTCCGAGCCCGCCGTGCGCGAAGCCGGTGAGATCGTTGGTTCTGTCGACGAGCTGGTGGCGAAACTCAAAGAAGCGGGGGACGTGTAATGTCTGTACTTCTTCTTGCCGAATTAGCCAATGGCGAACTGGCGCTGGACGCCACCGCCAAGGCCGTAACCGCCGCCAAGGCGATCGGCGATGTGACCGTTCTGTGTGCGGGGGCCTCGGCATCCGCAGCGGGCGAAACCGCCGCCAAGATCGACGGTGTGGCCAAGATTCTGGTCGCCGAGGACGCCTCGCTGGGCCATGGCCTGGCCGAACCCACTGCAGCCCTGATCGTGTCGCTGGCAGGTGGCTACACCCACATCGTGGCGCCCGCGACAACCGATGCGAAAAACATCCTGCCCCGCGTCGCGGCATTGCTGGATGTGATGATCCTGTCGGACGTGATCGGTGTTGTTGACGCCGACACGTTTGAACGTCCGATCTATGCCGGTAATGCGATCCAGACCGTCAAATCGGGCGATGCGACTAAGGTCATCACCTTCCGCGCCTCGACCTTTGACGCCGCTGGCAAAGGTGGGTCAGCCGCTGTGGATACCGTTTCGGCGGCGGATGCACCGGGCCTGTCCGAGTGGGTCGAAGACAAGGTCGCCGCAAGCGATCGCCCCGAACTGACCTCGGCCGATGTGGTCGTGTCGGGTGGTCGTGGCGTCGGCTCGGAAGAGAATTTTGCCCTGATCGAAAAGCTCGCCGACAAACTGGGCGCAGCGGTCGGTGCCTCGCGTGCCGCCGTCGACAGTGGCTATGCCCCGAACGATTGGCAGGTCGGTCAAACCGGCAAGGTCGTCGCCCCCGAGCTCTATGTCGCCATCGGCATCTCGGGCGCGATCCAACACCTTGCAGGTATGAAAGACAGCAAGATCATCGTCGCCATCAACAAAGACGCAGAGGCCCCAATCTTCCAGGTCGCAGACTACGCACTCGTTGCCGATCTTTTTGATGCCGTGCCAGAGCTGATCGAGAAGCTATGAACCAAGCTGGTTATTTACATAAGTTCACTTATGCGATTTTTGGCTGACCCCAAATTTCACTGTAGAATTCGTCCTCTACAACCTCCCTGTGGACGACCGACTGGCGGCACCGGTATTGCCGGTGCCGCCCTTTTCCGAAAGAACGATTGAACGGCCCAGAATGTTTGCGAGACGGATCATCCCGTGACCTGCGTATCGGCAGGCATCCCATTCCGGCGATCTCGCGCCGTTGCAAGATTTCTATTCCACACATCCGAATGTAACATATATCGCGTGGCGATATTTCGCGCACCGTGTCCGTTTCACGGGCATGAACTTGCGGGACCGTGTAGCACTGAACATCCAAGACTTGAGACGCGCCCGCGGCCTCAGCCAGGAGGAGCTTGCTCATCGGGCCGACGTGAGCCGCGGCCATGTGGGCAAGGTCGAGAACGCCAAGTTCGCGGCCTCCCTCGACCTTCTCGAGCGAATCGCCAAGGCCCTGAAGGTCGACGCAGCCGAACTCTTCACAAAACGCTAGCTCCTTCCCGCCAGCCATCGCTCGGTTCGGTTTTCATGCGCCGCAATCGCTAGTCTAACGGTATGGCAGGAGTTCTATGCGCAAGAAAAAAACAGGTTGGCCCTTTCAGGAAGGGTTTATCATCGACGGAACACGGGAAACCCATGTGTTCACCGACTACCGCTGGAATGATGGATCCGTAAGTCGGCGCGAGTTTGTCGATCCGGAAAGCTACGACGTGAGACTTGTCATCGTGCGGCCGTTTTCACTCAAGCTGCCAGGTGGCGAGGATCAGTAGGAGAACCACTCCGAGTGGCCCATGTTGCCCTCGAAGTCGCCATACTCGACCATGATGCTGCGGGAATAGAAGTGCCATAGACCACCGCTGGTCGGGTAAGCGATCTCTTGACCGCTTTCCGAGATGAATGTCGCGGGCCATGGGGTATACGATCCGTAGACCCGCTGAATGTACCGGCAAGACTTGTTCTCGCGATCGCAGGAGCGGATCGACCAATCCCACTGACGCGGCTCGTCGCGCGGTTCGTAGGAGCGCCCGGTGAACCAGATCACATGGGTCCGGTTCAGCCATTCGTATTCCGGCAGGTTGGTATCGAGCTCACCCTCGCCGCCGGGCCCACCCAGCTCGACTGGAACATGGGCAAAGGTGCAGACCCCGAAGGGCGGTAGACTCGGCCAGGGCGTGATCCGACGAATCATGGTGCGATAGGCACGGGCGCAGACGGCGCTCGGGGGGAAGCCGCCGGCCATGCAGAGCATGATGGCGCAGTCAATATCATAGGCCTGCGCCTTCTCCGGGACCCCAAGAGACGCCAACACCCCGAATGCCGCCGACATCACCTGTCGTTTCATGTCACTCTCCCGCAAAAGTTGCAGCAACTATGGTGCAGTATGTATTTTTCTGCAATATGTCGTATTGACTCCATATGACTTTATGGCCTTAGTGTCGTGCAGTAGAAGGGCTCTCAACGGGAGAGTCCGAACATGCCGATAGCGCGCAACCAGATCCTGGTCACCATCGATGGTGTCAAAGACCTTAAAGATGAAGGGATAGCGTTCCGCTGCCGGTATGAACTCGTGGGGTTCACGGACGATGGCAAGCCGCGCTACCAGTGCATCTACCTGCGCGAGGGCGAGCCGGAAGCCATTCTGGTCTCGACCCGGATCACCCCGCACGGGCCGGAACCGCGGTATTTCAACATATGGCCGGGCCTCTTCAAACATCACCTTGAGTTCGGTGACGGGCGCGATCTTCGCTTTGGTCCTGACTACAGCATCTCCCTCGAGGAGCGCGGCTGACGTCATCGCCTTCAGCCGCGACGGCACGGCCCGGACCTTTGGCTGGACTTTTCACGGGGGAAGACCTGCTTGGGCGGGACTGGATGATTCCGCTGATGCAGAGGTTGTACTGGCCTCGCTGGATGCCACGCTACCGTCCGGTCGCGACAACGTCCTATCTCTGATCCGCGCCACCGCCGAGCGCCATTCCGGCAATCGTGCCCTGAATCTGGTCGACCTCGATACGGAGGGTTGGCAGGCCCTGTTCCGCGCCCTTGTCGAAGCCGAAAGCAGCTACAACTCGACGGCCGTCAGTCCAAAGGGGGCCTATGGCTTGGGCCAGTTGATGCCGGACACAGCCCGGGCCCTCGGGGTCGATCCGCGCAATCCCGCCGAGAACCTCGACGGCGCGGCGCGCTACCTGCTCGCACAGCTGGCCACCTTCGAGAATATCGACCTGGCGCTCGCGGCCTACAACGCCGGTCCACACCGCGTGGTCGAATATTCAGGCGTGCCGCCCTTCTCCGAGACCCGGGACTACATCGCGCGCATCCACCGGATCCGATCTCGTCTGGCGGGAGCGCCCGTTTCCGCGCCGGATATCCGTGTCGTAGACCGCGCCCCAAATCGGGTGCCGGTCCTCATCGATCTTCAGTAAAACAAGGGAACTTCGCATGCTTCGACATCGCCTCAGCCACCTCTTGCCTGTCGCTACAACCTTGGCGGCTTTCGCAACGCCTGCTCTCGCGCAGGACTTGTCACCGATCCAGACCATGCTGGAAACCGTCGAGGCCGCGCTGACCGGGCCGATCGGGATTGCGGTCGCCACGCTCGCGATCATCGGCACCGGCTTCATGTGCATGATGGGACGGCTGAACTGGGGCTGGTTTGCCTCGGTCATCATCGGGATCGTGCTGATTTTCTCGGCCGGCACCATCGTCGACGGCTTCTCCTGATGAGCCGGAAAGCAATGTGCCTTTCCCGCAAGACGGAATCCTGCGGTCAACTCGAATGCGCCCATGCTTCGCAAACGCTGCCTCGAGCCGACCTGCGGATTCATTTTCATCTCTGAGCAGGGAAGCATCGAAGTGGCAGAACGATCCCCCCTCTTTCTGGGCCTCGCCCGTCCGCCCAAGTATCTGGGCCTCCCTGTCGGATACCTCGTGGTGCTGGCGACCGGGGTCGTTCTGCCGTTCATCTGGACCAAGTCGATGGTCTTCTTCCTGATTGGTCTCGTCGCCTATCCGATCCTCTGGTTCGTCGCCGACCGCGAGCCGCATTTCTTCGAGGTGCTGCGGGTCTCCTACGGCTCGGTGCGCCCGACGAAGAACCGAGCCCTGCACGGAGGGGACAGCTTTGGCGCTTGATGCGGGCACACTTTCCACTCACGGACCCGCCCTGCATCAAGCGGGCGGCGGGGAGTTCGCGCGGGAAAGCTACCTCGCGGAACACCTGCCGTATTTCGCGCTTGCGGGTGACGATGTCATGGTGCTGCGCGAGGGCGACTTGATGGCCACCCTGCGCCTCGATGGGCTCAACCCGATGACCAGTGAGGACGTCCGGCTCGATGCGCTCAAACGCGCGGTCGCGGCCATCGTCGCCCAGACGGGCAACGCCTTCGGCTACTACATTCACCGTATCTCCGTGCCGCAAGATCTTGGCATGCGCACCATCGAGGGCGACAGCTTCGCTGCCGCGATCGATGCGCGCTGGCAGGCCCATGTCAAAGACCTGCGCCCGGCCAAGCGGCAACTCTATCTCAGCGTCATCCGACGCCCCGACATCACCGCCCGCATACCGTTTCTGCGGGCGCTGGCCCGCAAGGCCTGGGTCAAGGATCGTGCGACACGCGTGCAGGAGCTGAACGAGGTCATGGGCTTTTTCGAGGTGGCGTTGTCATCGGCCAATCCCGTTCGGTTGACCCGAAAAGGCGGCGAGTGGCTGGGCTACCTCAACACGCTGAACGCGGGCAGCTTCTCCCCGATTGCTTTCGGCCAAAGCGCCTTGCCCCTTTCGCACACCCTGAGCAACTGCTGCGCCACTTTTGACGGCGACGTCGTGACCCTGACCGACGCGGTGACCGGGCGGGTCAAATACGGCGCGCTCTTTTCGATGAAGACCTATCCGGCGCTCACCGATGTCACCCTGCTCGACGCGCTCGACCTGCCACTCGACATCGTGCTGACGAACTCTTTCAGTCCAATCCCGAACAACATCATGGCCGAGCGCATCCAACGGATCATCCGCCAAATGCATGCCTCCGACGATGCCGCCGTCTCCTTGCGCGAACAGCTCGGACAAGCCGCAGACGACCAGGAAGCGGGCCGCATCGCCTTTGGAGACCATCACCTCTCCATCGCGGTCTATGCGCCAGACCGCCAAACGCTCGAACGGGCAGCCGCCCAGATCAAGCGCGTCGGCCAGGAGATCATGTCCGTCATCGTGCGCGAGACCATGGCGCTGAAGGCGACCTACTTCGCGCAATCGCCCGGCAATTTCGGCTACCGGGCGCGCAAGACGCCAATCTCCTCGATCAACTTCGCCGACTTCGCGGCCCTTCACGGCAGCGTCGAAGGACGTGGACCAGAACAGTCGCCCTGGGGTCAGGCCATCTCCGTGCTGCCCACGGTCGGCACCTCGGGCTATCGCTTCAATTTCCACGAGGCAGGAAGCCCAGGCAAGGAACCGACCGTCGGACATACACTCGTTCTGGGACGCACCGGCACCGGCAAGACGCTCACCACCGCCTTCCTCGCGGCGCAAGCGCAACGGGTCGGCGCGCGGCTCTTCTTCTTCGACAAGGATCGCGGGTTAGAGATGGCCGTGCGCGCCCTCGGCGGTCGCTACAACGAAATCCGCGCCGGGGTGCCTTCGGGCTTGAACCCTCTCGATACCGAGATCGACGAGCGCGGCCTTGCCTGGCTTTCCGACTGGCTTTCGACACTTCTTACACGAGGCGGCACTCTCACCGGCGAGCAGTCGCGCCACATTCAGAGCGCCGTGGCCCAGAACGCCCATGCCGGGGGTGCCCTGCAGAAGTTTTCGAGCTTCGAGACCCTGTTCCAGTCGCTTGATGACGATGGTGAGCTCCAGTCCCGCGTCGCCGAATGGGCCCCGGGCGGGCGCTATGGCTGGGTCTTCGACGAGCCGGAACATGGTGCCGGGCTCGAACTGGCCTCTGACATCATCGGTTTCGACATGACCGAAATCCTCGACATGACCACCGAACGCATGGCGGTGCTCTCCTACATCTTCCGCCAGATCGAACGGCTGGTCGAAGACCGCCGCCCCACCATCATCGTGCTCGACGAGGCCTGGAAGCTCCTCGACGATCCGTATTTCGGGGCGCGGCTGGAAAACTGGCTGGTCAGGCTGCGCAAGATGAACTGCGTCGTGATCATGATGACGCAGTATCCGAGCCAACTGCGGGATAGTCGCGTCGGCAAGACCATTGTCGAGACGGTCCCCACCCAGATCCTTTTCCCGAACGACCGCGCCACCATCTCGGATTACGACTTCCTGCGCGTGAACGCCAAGGAGGCAGCACTCCTCGTCCAGCCCACCATCGGCCAACGCATCGCGCTCGTCCGCTCGGCCGGCGACAGCGTCTTCGTCGATGCTGACCTCTCCGCGCTTGACGAGTTGCTCCCCATCCTTGGCGGCGGCGGTACCGGCGAAACCCGCGTGCCCGCCGATTGGCGCGCCAATCCCGATTTCTGGAGACATGTGATATGAGTAGAAAACCCCACCTCGCGCTTTGCGCCGCCGCGAGCCTCCTGTCGGCTTGCGAACAGTACACCGAGAAAACCTCTCCCTGCTTCGGACGCAACGGCGAGCCGCAGGTGACGCGGTCCACCCTCACCTTCTCGACCATGGGCGCACCGGTTCAGGAGGCTGCAAAGCATGACTGCAGCTTCGAGCCCCTCCCCCGTCCGGAATGACCCGCGCCGCGATCATATCCGCCAGCATCTGCCTCGGTCTCAGCGCCCTGCCCGCGCATGCACAGGGCGTGCCGACGCAGGACAATTCCACGATTGGCCGTGCCATCGCGCAGGTGACGGCGCTGGTCGAGGATCTCGGCGTCCAGCAGGACAAGGATCGCACCGAATCCACGCTGGCCGACGTGCAGGCCGACCAGCTGCGCGTCCTCGAGGAGATGACCGCGGCGATCACCGGCCCCGGCTTCGATATCCGTTCGCTCGAGGGCAATGCGGATTTCGGGGTGGCGGCGGTCTATCCCAATACCGACCCGAGCCCCATGAACAGCCGCCTCTTCGGTGAGGGCCGCGAGACGGTCGAGATGATGATCGTCGAGGTTGCGGGCGAGTTCGCAGGCGCGCCCGGTGTGGCCCGCGCCGGTCTCTCGGCCACCCAGTGGCGCTGCCTCTTCCAGGCCCTGATCAAGCAGGAGAGCCGCTTCAACGTTGCGGCCCAAAGCCCGGTCGGGGCCTATGGCCTGACCCAGCTCATGCCCGGCACCGCCTCCGATCTCGGCATCGACCGCTATGACGTGAAGGACAACTTGCGCGGCGGCGCGCGCTATATCACCACCCAGCTCAACCGTTTCGGCAACATCCCCCATGCGCTTGCGGCCTATAACGCGGGCCCCGGCCGGGTCACCGAATATGGTGGCGTGCCGCCCTTTGCCGAGACCCAGGGCTATGTCCGCAACATCTCCAAGTTCTACAACGAGTACCTGGCCGTTGTGGGCGGCGCCGACGCGCTCGGCACGCTCTCGCCCTCGGACTTTGCCCTAGCCGAATATGCCAGCATCTCCGAGGCCGGCGTCTATTACGCCGCCGACAGTTCGGCGACCACCGATCAGGTCATCAACCGCCTCCGCGCGATCATCCTGCAGATCGACGCGCAACCCAATGCCAAGGCGGCCTGGGAACTCAACACCTACGCAAAGGCCGAGATCGGCCGCATCCTCAACCTCCGCGTCCGGCTGATGGCCGCAAACCAGCAGCGCGAGGCGGCCTACGCGCAGCACCTCGTCGCCGACCGGCTGGCCGAGCGCGACTTCATGCAGATGGGAGTTCCCGAATGAGACGATTTTTTCTGGTAACCGCCGCTGTCCTCCCGCTCGGATGCGGCGGCCCAGCTACCGCTCAGGGCGTGCCGACCTTCGATGGCTCACAGCTTGGCCAGCTCGTGGCCCAGCTCGAGCACATGGCCGAGGACCTGAACGTCCAGATGCAGCAGCTTGCCACGATGCGGCTGGAGTTGGAAACCCAGCTGTCGCAACTGACGAACCTCGAGGCGCAACTGACCTCGCTGATCGAGGGAAGCGAGCTGGGCGAGCTTTTTGCCACGGTCGAGGAGTTCCGAGCACTCCGCGGCAAGCTGGTCGCCCCTCTCAACACGGCGCAGTCACTTGCCAGCGGCGATTTCCTGAGCGGCTTCAATCCCGGCGCGGAACTGTCCGCTTCGGTCGAGCGGGTTCTCTCGGGCAGCGGCTTCACCTCCGAGCGCCTGAGCACGCTTTCGGGATCAGACCAGCCCGCCGACAACCGTATCGCCACCTCGGCCGGGGCCAGCGCCATGCTGTCAGTTGCTGCGCAGGAAAGCCATGAAGAGGCTGGCCAAAGTCTTGAGAGGCTCGAGACCATGGTCGGGCTTATCGACGATCAGGACGGGCTGAAAGCCGCCGTCGATCTCAACACCCGCGTCACCGCCGAGCTCGGCATCATCCTGACCCAGATCTGGCGGCTGGAAGCGGCCCAGGGCGTCAGCGCGGGACAGCTCGGCGTCGTCGATGCCGCAACCCTCGCGGATGAGCGCAAGTTCCGCTCGATGGCAGTGGATCCATGAGAATATCAATGCGCCTCGAAATCCCAGACATTCGGTCCCTTGGCCTCGCCGCGCTTGTCGCGAGCGCCCTGCCCTGTGCCGCGCTGGCCCAGACCCTGAGCACGAACCCGTCCGGCGACACGCCTTTCAACTCGATGGCCATCGCGCGGGACGAGGGCGATGAATGCCGTGTCCCCAAGCCGCCCATTGATCTGGCCGAGACCGCCTACCTGCGCAATGGCTACCGCGCGATCCTGCGCATCCTGATCGCCGAAGAGGCCCTCGCCTCTGAAAGCTGCACCTGCCTGATGGACCAGTTCACCTGGGATCAGGCACTGGACGCCCTGCCCCGGTTCCAGACCTCCGACAACCCGCGTCTGCCCTTCAAGGTGCTGGAGCTCTACGCCAAGGCCGATGCGCTGGAAGCCCAGGTTGCGGAAGGCTGCGCCGAGTAGATGGGGGTTATTCGCGACATCCTGGGACAGGTCGACGCCGCGGTGAACACCGTGGCGCAGGACGGCTTTGTCTCCTCGGCGGCTTCGGTCGGCAACGTCATCACGGCGGGCGCGACCCTCCTCCTCGTCCTTTTGGGCATCAACGCGGTCATGCAACTGCGCCCCCTGCCCTTCGGCACCGGCTTTGCCTTCGGGATCAAGGTGGCACTGGTGGGGATATTCGCACAGAGTTGGGACAATTTCAGCGTCATCTATGGCATCGTCACGCAGGTGCCCGACTCCGTCGGCGCCTCGATCCTGGCGCTTACGGGCTCGGGTGACGAGGCCGGGGTCTATGAGAGCCTCGACAACATGGTCGCCCGCATCACCGCCTATGGCGACACGATCGGCGACCGCGCGGGCTGGGTCTTCGGCGCGGTCCTGGGCGCCATCTTCTTCGTCCTATCGGCTGTCTTCGCCGCCGTCACCGCCGGGATCATCGCCTTCGCCCGCATCGTCTTCGCGCTGATGATCGTCATCGCCCCCTTCATGATCGTGACCTCGCTCTTCAAACCCACACAATCGCTCTTCGAGGCCTGGACCCGCGCCACTATCGGCTATGCGCTCATGCCCGTCGCCGCCGCCGGGGCCGCAGGCATCATTGTCGCGATCGCCGAAGCAATCGGCGACGCCTCCGGCGATCCGGGCGACGTCGAGACCGTGAGCCTCATCCTGCCCTTCCTCGTCATCCTGATCCTCAGCGCCGGGATCATGGCCTCGGTCCCCTATATCGCCTCCAATCTGACCGGTGTTGTGGGGATTGCGTCCAATGCCGTGGGCCTGACAGGCCTTGCGCGCCAGGGCTTCGTGAACACGCGCCAGTACGGCACCGGCACCACCTCGCGCCTTGTCACGGGCAAATCCCCGCATGAGCTGAACCAGATGGCCAATACGGGCGTGGTGAAAACCGGCGAGATGATCCGTCAAAGCCCCGGCGCGCTTCTGTCGGCCGCCAAATCCTTCCGCAAACCCTGATCTGAAAGACGACTGACTTGAAGAAGACTGTGACCAGTACCCCTGCTGACCGCGACGCGTTTGAGGCGGATTTCATCTACGGGCCGCGGCGGCGCGAGCGTTTTGCGTGGTTTGTCGCGGCAGCGGGCGTGCTGGTCGGCGTTGCGGGCATGGTCGCGGGTGCGAGCCTCTTTCCGCTCAAGACGACCGAAACCTTCGTGGTCGTGGTCGACAAGGAAACCGGCGAGATGGACCGGGTCGCGGCCGTTCAGGCGCTGACATTGTCGGAAAGCGACGCCATCATCCAGGCCAATCTCGTGGCCTATGTCGACGACCGCGAAACCTATGACCTGACCGACGGTGAGCAGCGCATCAACTCGGTGCTCGACCGTTCGGACGGCGATGCCGCCCGCACGCTGCGCGATCTCTGGTCCTCGACCAACGAGGACTACCCGATCACCGTCTACGGTCGCGATGCCAAGATCGAGGTGGTGATCAAGTCGGTGAACCAGATCGAGCGCGGTGTAGCGCAGGTCCGTTTCACCCGCACGCTGCGTCGCCCGCGCGATACCCGCACCGTGACCCGCTCTTACGTCGCCACCGTCGGCTACGACTTCCAACCCGAAACCCGCCAGCGCCTTCAGGACGTCTGGGCCAACCCCTTGGGCTTCGTGGTGACCTCCTACCGCGTCGACGCCGAGACCCTGGAGAACTGACCAAGATGAAACTGCTGCCCGCGCTCCTCCTGGCGCTTACCCTGCCTGTTGCCGCCTTCGCTGAGGCCACGCCCCAGGGCGGCCCGCTCGACATCCGCATCCGCACAGCCATCTATAACGAGAACCAAGTCTACCGGATCGAGACCGATCTTCGGCATTCGACCACGATTCATTTCGGGGCGGGCGAGCGCTTCGAGGCCGTGATCGTCGGTGATACCGAGAGCTTCCAGGTCGACCCGATCCCCGAGCTCGGCAATGTGCTCACCATCAAACCGCATGTGGCGCAGGCCTCGACCAACATGACGGTGATCACTAACCGCCGCACCTATTCGTTCCATTTGCGCGAAGGCTCGATCCCGAACCGAACCGGCATGTTCTTCGAGGTGCGTTTCCGCTACCCCGACGAGGAACGCCGCGCGGCAGGTACCACCCAGCCGAAAGGCCTCATAGCTCCTCGCAACTACAACTACCGCGTCTCGGGGATCGGCGATTTCCGCCCCAGCCATATCTATGACGACGGGCGTTATACCTATTTCGTCTTCCCGGAGAATGGCCGCCAGCCCGCCCTCTTCAAGGCCGATGATCAGGGCCGCGAGCGCACGGTGAACTGGACGCAAGCCGGCAACACCGTCCGGGTGCTCGGGGTGAACACCTACTGGACGCTGCGCATCGGCGACGAGGCGATCTGCGCCTGGCGCGACGAGAGCGCGATCTACGTGAGCAATTGACCATGGCCGATCAAACCCCTCCCGATCTGCAGGACCGCCTCGACCAGTTCAGCCAGCGCGGCAATTCCAAACGCCGCGGCAACAGCCTTGGGGTCGGCGCGCTCGCCGCAGCCCTCGCCCTCGGCGGGGCAGGGGTCGCGTATTTCCTGGCAACCGGATTGCAGGAGCGCGACAGCGCGCTCGAGACCTCCGATGTCGAGACGTTTCAGGACCGTCGCCCCGGCACCGGCGGGCGGCTGGAGTTTCCGCCCGACGAGACAGAGCAAAGGGTCAACGACGCACTGATCGCGGTCGAAGAGGCGCTCGACGTGCCTGCGGCCCCCGCACCTGAACCGAGCGCCGAGGTGCTAGCGGAAATCGCCAAGCTGCGCGAAGCCCTCGCCGCCAGCCAGGCCGCCCGCAACTCGGAAATCCAGTCCGCCGTCGCGGATCTGCGCGAGGCCTTCGAAGAACAGAAGGCCGCGCTTGAAACCACCCTGGCCGCCAGGGAAACTGAGCTGGCCAATCTGCAGCGCCAGACCGAGACCCGCGTCGAAGGGCTGCAGGCCATGCTCGATGCCGAACGGGCGCAGCGCGAGGGGCTCGAGGCCGAGCTCGACCGCGAAGGTCTCATTGCTGACCAGCGCCTTCTGGAAAAACGCCGCCGGCAGGAAGAGGAACAGCGTCAGCGTGAGGCCGCACGCATCGCAGAGGAGCTTCTGACGGAGCAGATCAAATCCCCCGCCGTCGTCTATGCTGACGGTCCTCGCGGCGGCGCAAGTGGCGCAGCGGTGGCCGATCCCGCAGTCCCTGGCGCCGGCGGGCCGCTCCTCTCCGGCAATGAGCAGTTCCTGCAGAGCGCGCGGCCGCTCGAAGTGCAAGAGGCCGCCCGCCTCACCCATCCCGAGCGCACGCTGACCCAGGGCTCTGTCATCCAGGCCGCGCTCCAGACCGCCATCAACAGCGACCTGCCCGGGTCTGTCGTGGCGGTCGTCTCCGAGTCGGTTCCGGCCTTCTCCGGAGACCGGATCCTGATCCCCCGGGGCTCCCGCCTTTTTGGCCAATATCGCTCCGGGATCGAGATGCACCAGAAGCGCATCCTGATCCTCTGGACCCGCGTCCTGACCCCGGACGGCACGTCGATGGAGATCGCGTCCGTTGGCGGGGACCAGCTTGGCCGCTCAGGCCTCACCGGCCTCGTCGACACCAAATTCGCAGAGCGCTTTGGCGGGGCGGCGCTGATTTCCGTGATCGGGGCCGCGCCGACCGTGGCAGCCGAGAGCACCAACAACGAGACAACCAGCATCGTTTTGGGCGATGTCGGCAGCGATCTTCAGGACGCGGTCGGATCGGTCATTGCCGACCAGGTCTCGATCGCGCCGACGATCTATGTCGATCAGGGGGCCTCGGTGACCGTACTCGTGGACCGGGATGTGGTGATCTATTGACCGAGGCGGCATCACCAGCGTCATACCTCGAACGCTATCTCGACCCGTTCCGTGACCTCCTGCGGCGCGACAACGTGGTCGAGATCGCGATCAACCCGGACGGCAAGGTCTGGCTCGAGGTCGCGGGCGACGCCACCATGCGCCACGAAGGCCAGACCGTGGGTCGCACCACAGCCCTCAACATGGCCCAGACCATCGTTGGCGACGCCAAGGCACGCGTCTCTGAAAAGAACCCGCTTGTCTCCGGCAAGGTAGAATATGCAGGACGCCCGCTCCGGGTCCAGGTCGCCGTGCCGCCCGCCATCGACCGTGGTGCCTCGATCACCATCCGCCTCTTCGCCTCGGGCAGCGTCAGGGATTATGCCCCGGCCTATCTGTTCGGCAAGGCCGTCTCGCTCGATGCACTCCGCGCCGAGAAGATGAAGAACATCACCTCCCTCGCCGAGGAGAACCTTGAGGCGGCACTTCAGACCCTGGTCGAGGCCCGGCTCAACGTCCTGATCAGCGGCGGCACCTCGACCGGCAAGACCACATTCGCCCGCCACCTCCTGACCCATGTCGGTGAGGACGAACGGTTGATCACCATCGAGGACGCCTTTGAGCTCTTTCCCGACCAGCCCAATACCGTCGCCCTTCTGGCCGACCGCGGCGTCGGTTCGCAACGCAGCGCCAATGCACTCCTTCAGGCCTCCCTCCGCATGCGCCCCGACCGAATCATCGTCGGCGAGCTGCGAGGCGCCGAGGCCCTGACCTATCTCGAGGCGATCAACACTGGCCATGGCGGATCAGTCTCCACGATCCATGCCGAGACTGCCGAACTCGCCATCGACCG
This sequence comes from Marinovum sp. E3, assembly GCF_055755275.1. NCBI lineage: Bacteria > Pseudomonadati > Pseudomonadota > Alphaproteobacteria > Rhodobacterales > Roseobacteraceae > Marinovum > Marinovum sp. E3. The sequence goes on along the minus strand of NZ_JBVTQV010000008.1, from coordinate 13,395 downwards.
GCTGGCGATCATGGTGCTGCAGGCCGGCACACCGCTGACATTCGCCGAGGTGCGCGAGTACATCCGGAAATCCATCGATGTGATCGTCCAGCTCGGGCGCGCCGAAGGGAGGCGGGGGATTACGGAATTCTACCTGCCGGGGGATTCAGGTGCCAGTTGAGCAAGCATTATCGATCACTTCCTAGAGTGGCGTCGGACGCTTTGCCCGAATTTCCCTTCGACGCTCCCAAGTGACGACGATTAGGATGGCTACGAGTACCATGTAGAGCTTGCCCAAAACCTGTCCGGCCAAATAGTCCAAACTGCCGAACGCGAGCCAAAGAAAAATCAAGCTATCAACAATCAAACCAACAATGCTACTGACCAACGCGGCCACCACGAATCCGCGCCGACGCAGCGGAGCAAAAACGGCGAAATCTGAAAGTTCTGACAAAAGAAATGCGGTTGTGGAAGCGATTAAGAGCGCTTGAGGAGAAAAGAGCGCAGATATGAGACTTCCCAATAGAATGGCGGAAAGCGCCCAGTACGCACCAAGATCTCTGTGGACAAGATCACGCAACACCAATGCCAGGCCGACCATTAAAACTCCACTCGGCGCAGATGTTCCCGGCAGGACTGGAATCAAGCACGGCCCATTGGGAACGCAGTGTGTTCCCACGTTCTGTATGAGCCAGTTCGAAGCTGGTCCAGTCAGCAAAAATCCAATGTAAGAGAGGACCACGCCACCTTGCACGGTTCTTGCCTTTCGTCTTGAAATCGATGTCACTCGCAACAGGCTCCCATTATTACCCTCCGCCCAAATGTACTGCTCCTGCACCGACAAAACGGTCGCTGAAATTTACGCCGTTGAGAAGGGAGCTTCCTATTCTCCCGAGCACCACCGACGTCATTCCCAAACTTGTGGCAACCATGCCAATCGTCGTGGCGAGCGCGCCACTATCCCGCCAAAGAAGGCTGGCGCTGTTCTCGTAGCAGCTTTCAAGAAATTCGATATCAGCGATGAACTGAAGAGTTGTTCCAGCTGCCGCCGAACAGAGAGAATTCACGCTGTTCGAATTTGCATCTCTCACAGGGTTCGGATCTTGGACTAGCTTGAGGGTGTGCGAGGAAGGATCATAGACACCAACGGGCTCATCCTCCTCAACCGGAATGCAAAGTATCGATAAGACATGCAACCCACCCGCTGACGGACTTGCTCGGCCGACCCATGGGACACCGAACCGCCCTGAACCCCGACATCGCTCACGCATCACGTGAAAAAGGAGGTCTCCCAATTGCTGCTGGGAAACCCGCCCCGAGATTGCGGACCGGCGGGCGGCCAAGGCATCCGACAAACCCACATCAGGAAGGAATTGCGGCTTCGGAAGCTTGAGGCCCCGGCTTCCTGGTATTTTTGCTCTCGTCGCTACCTGGGGAGGCAGTATCGGGCGAGGTTCATCATCAATAGGCGACACCGTAGATTTCCTTGGTCACCTGGTAATGCTTCACACACCCACGACACTGGCCGCAGGCCAAATTCCCAGTGTGGCAAGAATGGGCCCATGCCAGAATCCCGCGCGGGACACCTGAACGGCGCACCAGTTCAGTGGTCGTTATGTCAAGGGCTGGAGCCGAGATGCGGATGCCGCCCTCTTGCACAGCGGTCACCCTATCCATTGCATCGTAGAACTCCGGACGTCCATCGGCGTGCGTACCGTCAGACGAGACCGATCCGGTCATCAACTCAGTTACGCCGAGAACTATTCCCCGAGCAGCGGCAAAGGTCACGAGCAACTGATTACGGAATGGCCACCATTCCGGTACGGGCGCGACACCGAGGGCATCGTTTCCCGCCATATCACCGGAACCAATGGCGCGGCAGTCGATCGCAATGATCTCATGCTGCATCCCGATTTCTTTTGCCACTTGGCTCGCAGCAGTAATTTCTGCCTCGGCTGCCCGTTGGCCATAGTCAATTGTAATGGCAATTTCAGGACGCTTCCAAAAGGCAACGGAAATGGAGTCCATGCCTCCGGACAAGAGAAGTGCTTTCATGGTTCGGCCCAGACTGTTTGGTAGATCGCGGTCACCAAGTCTTCGTATACTCGACAGCCGGTGCCCATAGGCATCTTGAGATCTTCTGGCCGCACATTCTGCGCAAATGCAATGACCGGAGTTCCTTTCGCCACCGCATAGCCAATTTCGAAAATCGTCCCGGCGTCGCCCCCATTCAAAATCGCGAGCACAACGGAGCACTCGTCAAGTCCCGCGAGATCTTGTTTCGCGACCACATCGCCCGGACCAACGCCCACATCATGAAGTGGCGAGAATACTTCGACTTCCATGTGCAAGAGCTGTTCGCGAACCTCTTCGACAATCCAACGCTCGGCCAAATTGAAGAACGGTGCAGCCAGATAGACCTTACCTCCTCTCGGTTTGACCGCGTCATTGACCTCCTCCCGCAATGTACCTTCAGACGGCAGAGGGAGAGAACGCGTGCCGCAGTAATAGGACGTCGCTCTGGATGCGAGATCCGCGGCCTCCGCAGCCGGTCTTTCAAGTTTACCCCAGTAGTAAGCAAATGCTGCAGAGAACACATCTCCAGACCCAATCTTCCAGACATTCTCGCTTCGATACGATGGCACTGGCACTGGGGTCTCACCTCGAACGTGGACCATCGCACCATGGCCACCCATTTTCAGAACAACAACGTCAGCCTTCCATTCTGCGAGGATATGTTCGACGATTTCGGAAGGTTCAGTACGCCCAGAGAGCCGACGGCCTTCAAGTCTGTTCAAGATGACGGCCAGAGTCTCAGCGCTGGAACCATTCTCGTGATAGGGTCGAGGGTCGAATGCCGATTGTGGATCGTAGACAATCCGCCCCCCGGTAACACTGGCGCTCCCTTCGAGCATACCAAAGCGCAGCACAACGTCTCCCGCCACATCAAAGGGCGTGTACTGAGGAATAGCGTCGGGTCGCGGCGTAATCCTTGGTGTGCCAAGCGAATGCATATACTCGAACTCGACGCCTTCTTCGACCTCCGGGCCGAAGGTTTCTATCCCGAAGGCAGCTGCCAGATTATCAATTCCTGCTAAAAGCGATTTCGCTCGAACCGTGTGAAGGACAATTGTCTCACCGAAATCAGCCAGAGCGACAGCTGCGCGACCCGCTGACCCGAAGATGTCGTCCCAGTGCGGCTCAATGCAGCTTTCCCGATAAACCCCACCTGCTATTGTAATCATGCAGGCCGGACCTGAAGTGTAATTGCAGCACCGGACCGGCTTGCAACTTCAGCGACATACTGGTGACCATTTTGAATGCAGTCCACAATTTGCATATGGCCGGTATGGGTCAACGCTCCAGCAACACCGGCAGGCGCATGCACTTCTAAAACGGGACGCGGACCACCCAAGTTCAAAACAACGTCCAACACGTCTCCAACAGCAAGGGTCGAAACAACGGCTGGTCGGGGACTGTTCAGGGGCGCTTGCTGAAAAATCGCGCAGGGATCAGCTCCGCCTCCTCCAGTGCCACCACCGCCCCCGGCACCTGGTCGATTGGGGATCTTCGGCGGCGTGTAATCGTCACGCCCTCCACCACCACCTGACATCTAAATCCTCCTAAATCCAAAGCACCGCTAACCACCTCAACCTAGGGGGGAATGCATCCCAAGAAAAGCGTTTAATCAACGTATTATGGATTTCACAGCGCTAGATTGAGTTGAACAGGTTCGACCTTCGGCGTGTATACTTCGGCCGAAGGGTCGGCGAGCCGTCGCAAGATTGCAGCGGGTATCTGACGCATGTTCATCCAGATGACGGAATCCAAGATGGAAGCTCTTACAGAGATCGCTTCCGCGAAATCTAGAAACGCCTCTTCCAACTCGAGGTAATGGCGGTTGACAGATTTCTCTTCTGGAAATATCTGCAGCATTCTGCCTGCACGAAGTATGTGAATATCCAAAATCGAAACGCGATCGCTGTCACGCCAATTTCGGACAATCCAGGAGGCTGTCTTTGGACCTATTCCTGGCAACGTTGTCAACGCATCACGCAGCACTCTGTCGGGAGCGTCTTGGTCCAGATATCGCAACGCGCGCATGGACCCCGCAAGATAGGTTGATTTCTGTCGTGCAAACCGGTAGCGAACAAACTTCCCGTTCAATTCAAGCGGGTCTGCGAGCAACTCAAGAACAGATTCCTCATTTAACAGCCGACATGGGTCTTCAGCGTTCACCACTCGCAGACGCTCGTATGCAGCCAGCCCCACTTCCGCAGGAATACCGTAGCCACCGAGCAGGCAAGCAATGAGTTCCTCTTCAAGGCTCCGACCAAGCTTGTAGTGCGCCGGTGCCTCGACTTCCCACATCCAAGCTTGCGCGGCCCAATAAGCGGGCGACCCAATTTCCTCGGCGAACCCCCATACCAAGCCATTGATGTCCAAATGTTGATCAGCCGAGGGCAAGTTACGACCGACGTAGCCTGCCTCCGACCTTGCATAGACGGTCTGAATTGACGAATGAGCACTAGAATGCATAATATGCATATATCCTGAATAATCCCCGACGACAATGAGTGACCTGATAGCAGAAGTGGAAAATGTGCGGCAATCCGCTCGAATGAGTCAGGCTGAAGTCGCTCATCAGATGGGTGTTTCGCAAGGCCAGTATAGCAAGGTTGTTGCGAACCGCGTGCCGTTGGCACCCAAGATGGCGGCCAAGATGAGAGCTTGGCTGGAACAGCACGAATCGACAGCAGTCAGTATCGATCGCGAGATTCTCGATAAATGCATTGAATTGATGCATTTGCTTCGCGCGCGCGTCGGAGCTGCAGAAGAGAGCGACAGGAAGAGCGATTGATGTTGCCCGCCCTTGGTCGACGACACCGGGTCGCGGCTGGCGGTGGGCGAGAATGGCATCGGCTCTGAAATTCCGGTACCGGAAAATCGTTTCAATTCTTGGCATTATCCACCCAGCAATTCCTCGATGAAATCCTCTTGGCCGTAGAGCGCCGTCTCCCATTCCTTCGGCACCGCCGCTTCCCGCTCCAGCGTCTCTGGTCCAGGTTGCCCGCGCCCAGCCTCTATCGCCATCACGCTCATCGCGCGGGCTTCGCGGCGCTGCGAACGATCGCGGACAGGCGCGCGTTCGGCTGGTTTGACAGTCTCGTCCGCACGGGTCTCGTCACCTTCTTCATCACCACCCCAAGGCCCGACGCCCTGAACACTTGGCGGATAGGGGAAGGGCTTGCCCTCCTGGCGGGCCAGCATCTGCTTGAAGAACGGATCGTCGTAATACTTGATCCGACTTGCCTTGATCGGGTGCTGGGGTGACGCAAGGATGATCACCTTGTCGGGATCCATCAGGCGCGCTTCGGTCTCGGAAAGCAGCGGCCGCTCTTCGAGCCGGGCCGAGGTCGAGGTCGCGCCAAGGAAGCCCTTGTTGCGACCATACATCCGGGTCACTGCCTCGCGGGTGGTGCTGCCGACGGCGGCGGATACCTCCTTCACGGTGCGCTGGTCGCGGGGCGTGATGTAGAGCTTGAGCCCTGCCCCGTTCTCGAGACTTTCGCGGCCTTCGGGTCCGTAGATCCGGTCGAGCGAGGCCAGTGACTGCGCGATCATCGCGACGCGGCCGCCATAGCTTGCCAGCGAATGGATCGCGCGCTCGAGGTAGGGCATCGCCCCCATCTGCTGGAATTCGTCGATCATCATCATGACGGGCCAGGGCTCGTCCGGGCCCGGCTCGTTCAGGCGGATCGACGCTATGAGATCGGCGAACATCAAGCGCAGGAGCGGGGCGAGAGTTGCGATGTGATCCTCGGACACCGCGATGTAGAGCGACTGTGGGGTCTTCCGGAAGGTCGAGAAATCAAAGTCACTCGCCTCGGTGGCCGAGCGCACCGCCGGGTTGTCCCATTGCTTGAGACCGGCCGTCATCAGCGCCTGAATGTTCGAGGTCAACAGGCGCGACGAGGCAGAAGCCGCATTGGTCCAGAGCTCGCGCAGGATATCTTCCTCAGCCTCGTCGGCATAGGTCTTGTACTGGGCGTTCTTGTATTCGCCCCCGGCGACGATCTGGTTCACCGCGCCAAGGTTCGGCGTGCCGCGCTGGATCGCCAGCAGGCAGGCCGCAACGAAGATCGACTTGCCGGCCTCGGAGAAGGTGTCGAGTTGTTTGTTGTCCTTGTCGAGGAAGAGGTCAGCGAGGATCGAGACCTCGGTGAAACGCTGCGCGAAGCTCGGGGCCTTGGCGATCCGGGCGAGCGGGTTGTAGCGATGTGTGGCGTTGGCCCAATCAAACGGGCTGAAGCGATAGACCTCGTCACCGTTCAGCGCCCGAAGCCGCGCGGTTTTCTCGAAGTTCTCGCCCTTCACGTCCAGCACCACGACCGAGCCCGCAAAGCTCAGGAGGTTCGGGATCACGAAACCCACACCCTTACCGGCGCGGGTGGGCGCCACCATCATCACATGCGGGATCGTGGTCGAGGAGATGAACTCGGCATTGGAGTGCGGCGCGCCGAGCTTGCCGCAGACGAGGCCCTTGCCCGGGGCCTGCAGCATGTCGTTTTTCTTGAGTTCCGCCTTGGTCTGCCAGTGCGCGGAACCGTAATCGTCCCGTTCCTTCTTCCACGTCCAGGCCAGTGCCAGGGCGCCGAGCCCGATGGCCCCGAAGCCGACCGCGCCGAAACCCACCTTGAAGGCCTCTGGGTGCGCCGCGCGCGTGCTGGCGGTCGCCTTCCAGAGCGCCAGCATGTCGAAACTACCGAAGCCGGTTTTCAGGGCCAGGGTCAGGTAGAAGGCGGCGACGATGGTGCCGATGACGGCGCCACTGATCACACCGAATAGGAGCGCGGCCCAAAGGGGAAGTGTCTTGGTCATGGCGGTCATCCCCTTCAGAATTCCATCTCGTCATCGAGACTGCGATCACGGCCAAGATCGCGGCCCAGTTCCTGCGCTTCCTGCTGGCCACGCAGCCGCGCAACCTCGGTCGCCTTGTCCTGCTGCAACCCGGCGGCGCGATCGGTGAAGACCTGGTCGCCCGTTTCATCGAAGGTCATCTCGAGGAACTCCTGCGTGACGGTGATCTGGTCGAGTTTGCTCGGCAGTGCCGCGTCCAGAACCTCGAAGTTGCCGCGCCGCAGTTCAGCCAGGCCCTCCTCGCCCAATTCCTTGAAGAGCTCGGAGTGCAGGGTCCGCTCGACGATCCCCTCCTGTTCCTCGGTGAGCTTGCCGTCCCGCAGCATGTCAGCCAAGTCTTGCAGGTAGGGATTGGGCGTCCGGTCGTCCTCGTCGATGAGCGGCAGCGTCGCCTCCTCCTCATCTGCGAGGGTCCGGCCGACCTCGACGCCCAGTTCCTTGGCGCGCTCCATCAGCGCATCCATGACCCCGTCGACCTTTTCCAGCGCGGCATCTAGATGATTGTCATTGGCTGTCTCAACGCTTAGGCCATCCTTGGCCAAGACCGCGTTCATGTCCCGCTCGACCCAGTCCTGTGCCATGCCATAGTTGCGGGTGCCGCCCGCACTGATGCGTGCCACCAGTTCCCCGCTGTCCATTCCGGCCTCCTCGGCGCGCTCGAGCACGTCACGCAGCCCCTCGTCATTGCCGGACTGCAGCGCGGCGATCAGCACCTCGCTGCCCGCCCCCGGCGGATAGGGTTCTTCAAGCTGCTTGCCAAACCGCGCGCGCAGTTCTGGGTCCGGCACCATCTGCGAGAGGTCCGCGATGATCGGCGCGGCCTTGGCTTCAAATGCGGCGCGCTCGGCCGGTTCCAGTTCTTCGGCCTTGAGCCTGAGCGCTTCGATCGTGCGCTCGGAATAGTCGATCGCGTCACCGACGGTCTTGATGTCCTTCATGTCTATCTCTCCTTCGGTGAAGTTCCACGGCGTGCCGGAGCCAAGCCCGTCCGCCATGCCGCGCACGGCACGCGCCATGTGGCGCTGGTCCATGCGGTCCAGCAGGTCGGCGAGGGTCTTGTAGTCCTTGGCAAAGCCCACCACCTGCGCCTGCGCGATGGCGGATTCCTGCGCCGTCAGGGCGATCTCGCGCGGCAGCCTCGCCTCTTCCTTGGCGCGATAGATTTCCTTGATCCCGGCGGGCTTCTCGAAGATGCCCCGCTCGAGCCGGGTGGTGGCGTCGAGCATCACGCCGTAGCGTTCGGCGATCTCGGCCTGCTTCTCCCGCATCAGCTGCGGCGACATCACGCCCTCGGCCCAGCAAGAGAACCATGCGCCCTTCTCGACGCCACGGTTGTTCAGAATGATGTGGGCGTGCTTGTGCGCCCGGTCGTCATGGACCGCGAGCACATAATCCCACTGGTCGCCGTATTCACCGCTCTCGAAGAAATGCTCGGTCCAGTCCATCGCGATGTCGCGCACCTGGTCGACCGTCACGTCGGTCGGGAAGGACAACAGCATGTGTGAGGTGAAACCGAGCTTGGTCGAGCCGCGCCAGGTCCCGGCCCAATCCTCGATGATGTCCTCTTTCTGCTCCTCCGTCAGCACCGCCGCATCGGTCAGCGCATTGGTCATCGTCGAGTAGGTGTAGACCGCCTTGTCGTTGATATAGGAGATCTGCGCCCCGAGCGAAGCACGCGTCTTACAGCCCCCGGCCCGGATCCGCTTGAACACCGCAGCCCGGCTCTGACCCGACGCCGCCTTCAGCGCGTTGCGCGCCGACATGGATCCGACACGCGCGAAACTGCGACCCTGCCGACGCCCTGCCAGCCGGGCGTCGATCCGCGCCGCCGCCTGGCCCCGGATGCGCTCATCTTCCCAGAGCCGGCCCATGACCGAGGTGTAGAGGGCGAGGGGATCAGCCATTTCGAGAGTTCCGGTTCTTCAGAAAGTCATCGGCTATCGCCGTTCGCGTTCGAGGCTTGCCGCGAGGCAGCGAAGGGCGATGCAATTCTGAACCGGAACTCTCACGCACCAGCCTCAGACCGCTATCGATCGCGCGCGGGTCATCCTCCAGAACCGTGCTCTCCGCCCCCTGCCCTTCTTCCTTTTCCGGCCACTCCTGATGACGCAGCGCCTGCGCCGCATCCTTCATCCGGCCCATCTCACGGCTCATGGACTGCGCAAGATCGAGCAGTTCGATCAGCACCGCGCGATCCGCCTCCGAGACCTCCAGCCGACCGCGATGGACAGCCTTGGCGAGCACCAATCCGGCGTCGCTCACATCCTTCGCCTGACGCCATGCGGCGCAGAACTCCGCGACCAGATCGCGCGGCACATCGAGGAACCCGCACTGCGCGCGCAGCACCGCATTCAGCGCCTGCGACCGGTTGGCATAGCCCCGCTCGCGCCACTCCGCGTCGAAGGCGTCCAGCTCGGATCGGCTGGCCCGGAAGGCCACTGTCTCGCTTGGGTCACGCACCGCGATGCCCTCGCCAGCCTCCTCTTTCGCGAGCCGGTTCACATGGCGCGGAGAGATGCCAAACGCCGCCGCCAGCTCCTTCGCGCTTTCGCCTGCCACAAAGCGCCGCGCGACTTCAATGCGCTGCTCAAGCTTCAGGTTTTTCGCTGGCCTCGGCACTAGGGCGTTCTCCCGCTTTCAAGGAAAGGATGCATGCGTAGACGCGCGCGAGGCAGCGATTGCTCGCTATCGCGTTCGCGTGCGGCGGAGCATTCAGCTTTGCGGGAAACGCCCATCACAGACCCCTCGGACAAAATGTGCAAACATTGGCCATATCCTGCCAACGTCTTCCTTCTCTCCTTCGCTTGTACGTCAATATAACACATTGCGCAATATTATGTTTTGCGTGTCGTATCTTTTTGCTGACATTGGACGCCATCAAGACCGCGCGTAGCGGCGCGACATGGAACGAGTCCCGCCCTCATCGATGCAGGACAACCAGGTCGAAAAAGCTTCCGAAACTTGTGCTCGAGCCGCACGCGACAACGAGCAGTCCAAGCGCCCGAACCAGCCACGGATCGGGCGCCAGGAACACGAAGACGGCCCGCGCGAGATAGCGCGGGTCACACCCTGTGAGGGCGTCACGAAACTTCAGAGAGACGGCGTCAGACCCCTGCGGATCCGAAGACCCGCAGGGGTGTCTGGGTCAGTGACCCTGTCCCTGATTGTGCAGATCGTCGTAGCGGCTGCGGGCGATCAGCGCCTCGGTCTCGAGGCTGTCGAGGGTCTCGGGATGGGCGTCTTCATCAAAGGCGGCGAGGTAGGCCTCGAAGGCCATGTCGGCTTGCAGTTCGGCGAGGTCGATGGATTGTTCGAGTGTCATGGTGTGATCCTTTCCGTTGATCGTCGTTGGACGGATCGTGGAAAAGACCGGGGGCATGAGAGCGGGCTGCACCCGGCACGGGGCGGAATGAAATGGAGCACGCCGGGGGCAGGTTTGTTGTGAGCGATGCCCCGCAGCGCTCAAGGCGCAGCCGTCCAGAAACCTGCCACCGGCGTTGCCGGCCGCTCGACCCCGGGCTAGCGATCTGATGGGCCAACAGGTCGACGGAAAGGCGCGCGGCAGTGACCCTGACGTGAGACGTTGCCCCCCGGACACATGACGTTTGTCTGCGATTTACACCCTCGCGGCAAAGGGTGAGTTCGCTGCCCTGGCAGCTTCGCCAACACGACCCGGGCGCGGGTTGCTCGAATGAGAGAAGGAGTTCGCTTGCCTCGCTCAGCTGGCTGCCAGTTCTCCCTGCGGACATTCGGTTCCGCCTCGGGTTCGCGCGATCCACACTGTCACTGAACTGGGCGATCGGAGCCGCATCTGCGACCTATCCAGCTTCCTACCCGCCACGGCGACGTTGTCCGAAATATGACGCATCCTTCGGACACGGGTTTCGGACCCGAACTGCTGCCATTCCTCAGAACGAGAAAAAGCCAGACCGCCGGAGCGGTCTGGCCGTTGGCTTAGGCGGCGTCTTTGGGACCCCAGGGGATGACGGCCTGCAGGGACGGGTCGTCCTGGTTCGCGGCCTTGCCGAGGTTGGCGTTGAAGCCGTGGTCGCGGATGGTCAGCGTGTAGTAGTCGGCGCCGGTCTCCTTGTTCTGCTTCTTCCAGATGCCGCCGCACTCGACCAGCTTGCCGCGCGGAGAGCGGCCGAGGACGCGGTGCGTGGGGGCCATCGGGTTCGAGCTCGCGACGGGTTCGACCGTGATGTCGAGGTCGAAGGTCAAGGTCGAGATGGAGCCGACGCCCTTGGCGGTTTCGATGTCGGCGCTGGTGAATTTGATGCAGTTCGTGGTCATTGCTCTTCTCCTTGTTTGCGTTGCAATGATGGTCACCTTGCAGCTGGCCAAGGCCCGGCCACACCGAAGGCGAAGCGTGAGCTGGAGAGGGGCAGGCGCCGGTCTTTTTGCCTCGCGAGGAATGACCCGCAGGGGCAGGGGAAAAAGATCGGCGACAACCTTTGTGGACGGGACGACAGCTGCGACCAGCTTGTCATGCAACTCAGACACCCGGAGAAGTGCGGTGGCCGCGAAGGAAGGTGGGTGAACTGCAAACAGAGAGGCTGCGGGGGGCGGTGTCTTCTCTGTCTTCTTGCACCGATCCGGACCCGGGCGAGTCAGAGCTTTGCCTGACCCTGGCTCACGTGCCGCAACGGCTGGTTTCCGTGGCCAGGCGATGTGTGTTGTCTGGAAGAGCAGTAGGGATGCCGTCGAAGCCTCTACAGCCTGCTCAGCTCACCCGGATTTCGAAAGGACCCTCCACGGCAGACCGAAGTATTACGATTTGCGCGTCACGACCACCACCGGCCTTGTGCCAGCTGCGGCCAATACAATCCGGCGGTCGTCGGACGTCGTTTGCGGCCCATGATGACGGGGCGGGACAGCATGTCCAGCAATGCAAGAAACAACACCGAGCAAGACGCGAGGTACGAGTTCACTGTTGTCACGCGCCCGCCCCAGAGACCGTAACCGGAACGGCCGAGATGAAGCGTTGCCACGACCATGCGACGGCTGGTCGGGCTGGCTCTGGAGGAGACTGCTCGGCCAGCAGCACGTCGCAGGGAGAGGCAGCGTATCAGCTCGGGGAGGTCGGCTGCGCGCAGCCGACGAGTAGGGCGCGGTCCTGACCAAAGGGCAGGAGGGGCCAAGATCAAACAACAGGACTTCTGAGGCACAATTGTCATCCTCTGTTACAAGGACCAAACTGGCGCAAATTTCCGAGAATTCCGAAGGCAAGCGGCACTAACGCTCGCAGCTTTTCCAGTGACGACAAAGGAGGTTTTTGTCATGCCTGTTCTAGGAACAGCTTTCGCTCAGCTGCAATTCAGAAACCAGATCGGGCATGTGTTCGGCAATCAAAGCGTATGTCAACTGTTCGCCACGCTTGCTGAGTTTCCTGATCCACTCGTCCGGCATGGCAGAGAAGTCGGTAGGATATCCATGTGCATCTTCTCGTGACACAAGATCCGATGGCGGAACGGCGAGGCGGGAGTCATCCTGCCCAAGAAAGGGCATGGCAAACCTCTTAATCTGTCCAGATGACTTTAAATCGAACAGGCGCTTCACAGCAGCATTCTGAGCCCTGTCAAAGATGCAAGTGAACGTGCTTGTAAGCCGCGCCATGAAGAATTGGCTGGGCGGATCAAATCGCAAACCGTAACCCGCGCGGCAACTTATGATCGTGTCCACGCCAGAAACGTTCAGGCTCACCGAAGATTCCCGATCAGGCCAAAGCGGCGCAAGGCCCAAGTTGTCGTATACCCCGCCGTCGGTCAGGGTGACGTGCTCCTCGCGCCGCGATCCGTCAGGTTTGTTGAAAGCGAGACGTTCATCAAGCGCCGGCAGAAATAGCGGATATGCTGCGGAGGCTATGACTGCGTGCGCAAGAGTCGTCTGTGAACCGGCAAGTTCCCCGAGACGCCACGATCCGGACTTCTCTCGCGAAAAATAGAACGCCGAACCTGTGCGCAAATCCGCAGCGTTGATAATCAGAAGTGGGCGCGTCGCGGGCAATTCCCGCAACTTAAGTCCGTGAAAGACATCTTCGTCCAAAACCCTACGTAGGATCGTCGTCCTGCTCGCGAAACGCGGCAGCGGTGCGCGTAACTTGTCGAAGCTCCAGCGTGTACGTGCGGTCGGTGGCAGCATCAGCGAAAGGAGGCGCGGTCCGGTCGCGATCGCCAAGATTGCGAGGTTGATCACCCCAAGAAGGGTAGCACAGTAGATCGCGCGCAGGCCTTCGGTGGTCGTGAACACCTTGCGCAAGGCCGGGCGCACCAAGCCGGAGGCAAGCAACGAACGCACTTTCGTCTCGAAGACCGGAAACGGTTCGTCATTGGCCGCATAAAGTGCGCCAATGACGCTTCCCCCCGATACGGTGGAGATGACCCGAACTTCGCCAAGAATTCCCAGATCATGCAAGGCGCGCAGACATCCTAGATGGAAGGCGATGGCGCGGGATCCGCCGCCCGAAAGCGAGAGGCCAATGACGGGCTTACTCAT
>NZ_JBVTQV010000007.1:0-111298 GCF_055755275.1 Marinovum sp. E3 | reverse complement strand
TTGCGCGAACCCTCCCTGGGAAATTTCGATCTCTGGCGAAATCGGACTTGCGAGATGTCTAGAGTCACGATACCTGTTTTGCAACCGGTTGCAAAACGAAAATGGACAGAGGGAGGAAAAACGATGGCTGAGATCGGCATCGGCATTCTGGGGGGCGGTTACATGGGCAAGGCGCATGCGGTCGCCATGTCTTCTGTCGGGGCGATTTTCGACACCGCGCTCAAGCCGCGTCTGGAAATGGTCTGCGCCACCACCCCGCAAAGCGCGGAACGTTATCGTGCCGCCTATGGTTTCGCGCGCGGCACCGATGATTGGCGCGTGCTGGTCAATGACCCCGCGGTCGAGGCCGTGGTCATCGCCACCCCGCAGGAAACCCACCGCGAAATTGCCGAAGCGGCGTTCAAGCTGGGCAAGCCGGTGTTCTGCGAAAAGCCGCTGGGTGCCTCGCTCGACGAAAGCGCCGCGATGGTTGCCGCCGCCGAGGCCGCAGGCGTGGTCAACATGGTCGGGTTCAACTACATCCGTACCCCGGCCAGCCAATTCGCGCGGCAATTGATCGCCGACGGTGTGATCGGAGCGATCACCTGGTTTCGCGGGGAACATACCGAGGATTTCTATGCCGATCCCGAGGCCCCGGCCACCTGGCGCACGACCGGCATGGCCAATGGCACGATGGGCGATCTCGCGCCGCATATGATCAATGGCGCGCTGGCGCTGATCGGGCCGATCGCGCGCCTGATCGGCACGCATGAGACGGTCCACCGCGCTCGCCCCGGCGGCGAAGTGACCAACGATGACCATGCCCAGTTGATGTGCCGCTTCGAGAACGGCGCCATGGGGCAGATGTATTTCAGCCGGGTCTCCACCGGCCGCAAGATGGGCTATGCCTACGAGATTTCGGGCACCAAGGGCGCGATCCGCTTTGACCAGGAGGATCAAAACGCGCTCTGGCTCTATCGCATGGAGGGGCCGGAGGCGACGCGAGGGTTCACCAAGATCCTCACCGGCCCGGCGCATCCCGACTACCAGCCGTTCTGCCAGGGCCCCGGCCATGGCACCGGCTACCAGGATCAGATCATCATCGAGGCCAAGGATTTCCTGACCGCGATCCACGCCGGCAAGGCACTCTGGCCGACGTTCCGCGACGGGCATGAGGTCAACCGGGTGATCGCCGCCACGCTGGCCTCGGCCGATGCCGAGGCCTGGACAGACATCAACGATTACTGAGATTCAGAGGTCAGATCACATGACAATCAGAATTGGCAATGCGCCCTGCTCCTGGGGTGTCGAATTCGCCGGCGACCCGCGCAACCCGGCGTGGCGCGAGGTGCTGCGGCAGAACGCCGAGGCCGGCTACACGGGGATCGAGCTGGGGCCGGTGGGCTATATGCCGGAAGACCCGGCAATCCTCGGCGAGGCGCTGGCCGAACACGGGCTGGAGCTGATCGGCGGCGTGGTGTTCCGCCCCTATCACGACCCGTCCGCCTGGGACGACGTGCTCGACGCCACCCACCGCACCGCCCGCGCGCTCCAGGCGCATGGCGCGCGGCATATGGTGCTGATCGATTCGATCTCGCCGCGCCGGGCCCCCACCGCCGGCCGCGCCGGCGAGGCCGAACAGATGGACAAGGCCGAATGGCAGGCCTTTCGTGACCGGATCGCGGAAAGCGCCCGGATCGGCAGCGAGGAATACGGCCTGACGGTGGGCATCCACGCCCACGCCGCCGGCTTCATGGATTTCGAACCCGAGCTGGAGCGCCTGCTGGACGAGGTCGACGACAAGATCCTCAAGATCTGTTTCGACACCGGCCACCATTCCTATGCCGGTTTCGATCCGGTGGCCTTCATGAAGAAACACATCGGTCGCATTTCCTACATGCATTTCAAGGACATCGACCCCGAGGTCAAAGCCCGGGTGATCGAGAACCGCACCGGCTTCTATGAGGCCTGCGGCCAGGGCATCTTCTGCAATCTCGGCGAAGGCGACGTGGATTTTCCGGCGCTGCCGCAGGTGTTGCTTGACGCCGGCTTCGAAGGCTGGTGCACGGTCGAGCAGGATTGCGATCCGACGCTGGATCCCGATCCGCTGGGCGATGCCCGGGCGAACCGGGAATACCTCGAATCCATCGGCTTCAAGTAAAGGGCAAGGGACATGGCAAAACTCAGATGGGGCATGATCGGCGGCGGCGAAGGCAGTCAGATTGGCCCGGCACACCGGTTGGGCGCGCTGGCGGATGGCCGGTTCGAGTTCACCGCAGGGGCGCTGGATCACCGGCCCGAGGCAGGCCGCGCCTACGCGCAGAAACTGGGCCTCGCCGCCGACCGGTCTTATGGCGACTGGCAAGAGATGCTGGCGGGCGAGAAAGACCGCGCCGACCGGATCGATCTGGTCACCGTCGCCACGCCGAACGCCACGCATTTCGAGATCACCAAGGCGTTTCTCGAGGCCGGCTTCAACGTGCTCTGCGAAAAACCGATGACCATGACGGTCGAGGAAGGCGAAGAGATCGTGCGCGTGGCGGAAAAGACCGGCCGTATCTGCGCGGTCAACTACTGCTATTCGGCCTATCCGATGGTGCGCCAGGCCCGCGCCATGGTGCGCGCCGGCGAGATCGGCAAGGTGCGGCTCGTGGTCACCAACTTCAGCCACGGCCACCATGGCGATGCCACCGACGCCGACAATCCGCGCGTGCGCTGGCGCTATGATCCCAAGATGGCCGGTGTCTCCGGGCAATTCGCCGATTGCGGCATTCACGCGCTGCATATGGCGAGCTTTGTCTGCGACGACGAGGTCGAAAGGCTCTCGGCCGATTTCGCCTCGACGATTGCCAGCCGCGAGCTGGAAGACGACGCGATGATCAATTTCCGCCTGTCGGGTGGCACCGTCGGGCGGCTCTGGACCTCTTCCGTGGCGATCGGGCGGCAGCACGGTTTCGACATCCAGATCTTTGGCGAAACCGGCGGGCTGCGCTGGATGTCGGAACAGCCGAACCAGCTGATCTACACGCCGGTCGGCGGCCGCACCCAGATCATCGAAAAGGGCGAAGCCGGGCTGCACGAAGACGCGCAGCGCCTCAGCCGGGTGTCAATTGCCCACCCCGAGGGCTTTCCTTTGGCGGTGGCCAACATCTATTGCGACCTGGCCGATGCGATTGCCGGTGAGGCCCGCGACGGGCTGCCCGGCGCCGAGGCCGGTGTCCGGTCAATGGCAGCGGTGCATCAGGCGGTGGACTCGGCCCGCGACAAAGGCGCCTGGGTCGATGCCCGCCCGCCGATGTTCAGATAGCGATCAGGGGGCGGGGCGCAAGGTGCCCCGCTCGACCACCGAGCAGGAAAAGACCCGCGCTTCCGGCGTCATTTCCCTGTTTTCCAACGTGGCAACCATCAGCTCGATCGACGAGGCGACAATCTCGCCGATCGGCTGGTGCAGCGTCGTCAGGTTGATGTTGTTCCAGCGCGCCATTTCCATGTCGTTCAGCCCGAGAATGCCGATATCGCCGGGACAGCTGTAACCCGAGTCCTGGATCGCCGACAGCGCCCCGATCGACAGCACGTCATCGCCGCAAAAATAGGCCTCGGCCGGGCGGCTCTCGAGCAGCCGGATCATCTCGCTGCGCCCGGCTTCGAAGGAATAGCTCCCGGCAAAGGAATGGCTGACCGTCACCTCGGAATGGCTGGCGAGTTCGGCCATGAAGCCCGTGTAGCGGTCCTGCGTCGTGGTCGCCGTCGTCGGGCCGCCGAGAAAGGCGATGTCGCGGTAGCCGCGAGCCAGCAGCGTTCGCGCCGCGAGCCGGCCGCTGGCCACGTTGTCGATGCCCACTACATGCACCTCTGGCGCGGTCGAAGCGCGGCCGAAAGCGTGTACCACCGGCATGCCGGCATCCTTGAACGCCTTGGAAAAATCCTGTGGCAAAGTGGAAGAGGCGACGACAACCCCGTCAACCGAATACTGCCGCAGCATCCGCACCGAATCCTCGGGCTCCTGTTCGTCGGTGAGGTTGAGCAGCAACGGGCGCAATCCCCGGTCCTGAAGCCCGCGGGTGAAGAGATCGAAGACCTCGAGAAAAATCGGGTTGTGAAAGTTGTTCGACACCATCCCGACCATCTTGGTCCGTCCGGTTGTCAGGCTGGAAGCCAGCGCATTGGGGCTGTACCCCAGTTCGCGCGCCGCCTTCTCGACCTTGGCCCGGGTCTTGGCCGAGACTGAGGCGCCTTCGGTAAAGGTCCGCGACACTGCCGATCGCGACACTCCGGCACGCAGGGCCACCTCTCTCAATGTCACTGCCATGTTGCCGTGTCCATTCTGTGGTCCGGACCATGTCCTTTCCGGTTTCCGCCGCGCCAGAGCCCAATATAAACCGCTTGCAAAAGCGTATACAACACAATCGCGGGGCCCGGGCGGCGCGTGCGCCCCGCGGATCAGAACAATTGGCCGGAGGCCTTGATCACCAGATAGGCCGAGACCACGAACAGCAGCGCCTGGATGACAAACATATAGACCGCTTCGGGCATCCACAGCGCCAGCCGCCGCCCCAGCACCGCCCCGACCGAGGCGACGGCGGCCATCGCCAGCAGCGTCGGCAGATGGATGTTGGCAAACAATCCGACGGCGGAATAGGCCGGCAGCTTGAACAGGTTGATCGCCGCAAACACCAGCGTGTTGGTCCCGGCGTATTGCATCTTGGGCAGCTTCTGCGGCAGCACAAAGGTCTGAAACGGCGGCGCCCCGGTGTGCGAAATGAAGCTGGTGACGCCGGTGAGTGCACCCCAGAACATCCCCTTGGCAGGCCGGAACGGCACCACCTCGGTCCGGCCGCGCAGCTTCTTGCCGACCGCATGGCCGCAATAGAACAGCCCGACCAGTCCGGTCGCCATCTCGGCCACGCTGCGTGAAATGTACGGCGCCAGAAAGGTCGCGAGGATCACCCCGACCAACCCTGCGGGGATCAGCAGCGCCACGTTTCTGGCCGAGAACTCGCGGCGATAGAGCCAGACCCCCACCACATCGCTGACCAGAAAGATCGGCAACAGCACGCCGGCGGCCATCAGCGGATCCATCCAGAGCGACAGGATCGGCACCGCCAGCGCCGCCGCCGAGGCCAGCCCGCCTTTCGATGCGCCGACGATCAGCGCGGCGAGCAGGAACAATCCAAGCGTTTCCATGGTAGGGCGGTCCTTCGGCGCCGCAGGCGCAGACAAATGGGAGACGGAGTTTCTGAAAGGTCAGTCCGGCGGCGGCTCGGCGATCGAGGCCCGCTCGACCGCAGTACAGGCAAGCTGCCGGGTTTCCCAGCCCTCGGACCAGGTGTTGATACGGTGGCTGAGGATATCGACCGTCTCCTGCACCATGGCCTCGAGCGGCTGACGGATGGTGGTCAGACGATAGGAGGCGGCGGCGGCCAGATCGACATCGTCGAACCCCATGACCGAGAGATCGCGCGGCAGGGTCAGGCCGAATTCGTCACGCGCCACATCCATCAGCGCCATCGCCAGCAGGTCGTTGGCACAGAACACCGCGTCGGGGCGCTCGGCCCGGCTCAGAAGCTTGCGGGCGCTCTCGACCCCGGCGGTATAGGTGTATTCGCGGGCATGGGTCGTCGCGATCACCCCCTGCCCCGCCTCTTCGATCGCGGCGCGAAACCCCTTGCCCCGTTCGATCGTGGTCGAGGCCGTCGAAGGTCCGGCCATGAACCCGAACCGCCGACGCCCCGATTGCAGCAGCCGCGCCCCGGCGACCCGGCCGCCGGCGGCATTGTCGGCGCAGACCACATGAAGATTGGCGCGGCGCGGACGCCGGGCAAAGGCCACCAGCGGAATGCGGCGCTTGTGACATTGCTCGGTGATATGTGGCGAGATCGACCCCGCCGAGACCACCAGCCCGTCAACGCTGTATTGCAGCACCAGTCGCGCCATCTCTTCGAGATCCTGGCCGTCGGAGACGTTGAGCAGCAAGACCCGCAAGCCACGGGCCTGAAGTGCCCGGGTGAAATGATCGAGCACCGTAAGGTAGATCGGGTTCTTGAAGTTGGCGAGGATCACACCGACGAGGTTTGTCCGCTGGGTCATCAGGCTGCGGGCGAGCACATTGGGCTGATAGCCGAGCTTGTCGGCCGCTTCCATCACCCTGACCCGCATCTTGGCCGAAACGCTGGCGCCCGGGGTGAAGACGCGCGAGACCGCCGACAGCGAAACGCCGGCCTCGCGCGCGACATCCATCGCGGTGATGCGGCTGGCATTCCGCTCAGAGGGAGTTTCGGTGCTTTCCTTCATGATCCGCGACAATATGATGTATTTTCCAAGCGGCGCAAACGGTTCCTCGGGTCAGTAAAGCCCGCGCACCGCATCCCAGAGCCCCGGCGTCGAAGCCAGCACCGGCCGTTTCGTTTCAGAGGCAAGCGACGGGGCGAAATCATTGGTGCGCCCCCCGGCCTCGCGCACCAGCAGCATGCCAGCCAGGTCGTCCCAGGGCGAAACCTTGGGCTCATAAGCCGCCAGCAGCCGCCCCGAGGCGACATAAGACAGAGCCAGGGCGCAGGCACCGACGCGAATGTACATGCCGCCGTCGGCCACCAGATTGCCGATGAAGGTCGCCGATTTGTGCGGCGCGCCATGTTCGTTCGCCCCGACCGCGATCAGCCCGGCGCCGATGCCCTTGGCATCGGCCACCCGGATCGGCGCGCCGTTGAGAAAGGCGCCGCCGCCGGCGGTGGCATGGAACAGCTCGTCGGTGACCGGCGCGTAGATCGCCGAGACCACTGGCCGGGCGTCGATGGTATAGGTCAGCACCACGCACCATTGCGGCACGCCCAACATGAAACATGTGGTGCCATCTATCGGATCGATCACCCAGGCGGTATTGCCGCTTGCCGGGTCATGGGCGGTTTCCTCGCCGACAATCGCATCCCCGGGGAAAAGCCGGCCCAGCCGGTCGCGGATCAGCGCCTCGACCTCGAGATCGACATTGGTCACCCAGTCCTGCCTGCCCTTGGTCTGCACCGACAGGCTGCCCCGGTCGCAAAACGCCGCCAGCGCCACCGCGCCGGCCTCGCGCACGATCTCGCCGGCGGCGCGGGAGCGCGCTTCATAGCTCTGTGTCATGGTTGTCGCGGTCATGCGCTGCCCTGCCTTTCGCCCATGGCGCCGGCCCGCACCAGCACCGTGCGAAGATTGCCGCGCAGGGTGTCGAGATCGCCGGTGTTCTCGATCCGCACGTCGGCGGCGGTGATCAGTTCGGCATTGTTCTGAAAGACGCCATCGCCGCCATTGGCGCGCGCATCGTCCTTGCGAAACCGCTCGAGCTCGGCCGGATCGCCGGCCCGGGCCCGGCCCTGCACCCGCTGAAAGCGGCTTTCGGTGTCCAGCACCAGCGCCAGCAGAACCAGCCGCAGCCCCTTGTCCCTCGCGACCCTGCGCAGGTGGTCCAGCTCGTCGAGGTTGCGCAACCCGTCGATCACCGCGCGGCGCTGCGCCATCAGATCGGTCTTCGCGATCAGCACCTCGGCATAATAGTGATTGCCGTGGCGCTCCTGCTGATTCTTGCCGTGGCTTTGCACCTGTTCGCGGGTGGGGGTGTCGATTGCCGCCTCGGCCTCTTGCCGCAAAAAGGCCGACAGCGAATAAGGCGCGAACCCCTCGTCGCGCAGCAGCCCGGTCGTGGTCGATTTCCCGGCCCCCGAATCGCCGCAAACCGCAATTATCAATCCGTCGCTCATTCACGCTCATCCTTGCATGGGCTTTCAATTTTGGCGCAGGCCGCCCGTAAAAGAAAGCTATTTACTTGATGGGTTGAACCATATCGGATGAATTTCTTTTTGCAAGCCCTTGCAAAAATTCTGGACCAACCGTAACCTCGGATCACTTCAAGCCGGCACAGGCCGGGAACCTCGGGAGGAGAGACACATGCGACACAACTTGTCGGTATTGGCCTTGGTCGCGGCACAGGCCGCAGGGATTGCGGGCCCGGCGCTTGCAGCGCCCGCGGGCGAATTCGTGGTGGCCGTGCACCAGGAGCCGCAGGACCTCGCGGCCCAGGGCGCATACAAGGAAATCAATGCCCCGGGCCTGCGCAATGTGCTCGAAACCCTGATCGCCACCGATCCGGTGAGCGGCGAATACGTCCCGATCCTGGCCACCGCATGGGAGCGTGTGGACGAGAAAACCGTCCGCCTGACCCTGCGCGAGGGCGTGCAATTCCACGATGGCACCGAGATGACCGCCGAAGCGGCCGCCAGGGCCATCAGCTTCATCTGGAGCCCCGACAGCGCCTTCACCATTCAGGAGTACGCCGGCCCCGGCGTCATGAGCGCCAAGGCCATCGGCCCGCTCGAGATCGAGGTCACCTCGACCGAGCCCGATCCGATGCTGGAATTCCGCCTGACCCTGACCGGCATCTCTTCGGCCAAGCAGATCGAGGAAAGCCCGGCGTCGCACTTCAGCCATCCGATCGGCACCGGGCCCTATGTCTTTGACGAATGGGTGCGCGGCCAATACTGGACCGCCAGCGCCAACCCCGATTGGTGGGGCCTGAGCGCCGAAGACGCCTATGGCGAGACAACCCGGCAATTCGAGACCCTGCGCTTTGTCTTCCGGCCCGAGGGATCGGCCCGCAACGCCATGGTCCGCACCGGAGAGGCGCATCTGGCCACCAACCCCTCGCCCGAAGATTGCGACGCGGCCGAAGGCAATGACGGCTATTCCTGCGTCACCGGCCCCTCGGACGCCTATCTTTATGGCCGGCTCGACCAGTCGCTGCACGCCCATCCCGCGCTCGAGGACATGCGGGTGCGCAAGGCGATCTTTCACGCCCTCGATTACGAAGGCATCGCCGATCTGATCGGCCTCGCGTCGGTGCCACAGGGCCAGCTCGGCACGCCCGACATGCTCGGCTTCGACGAGGATCTGTCGCAATACGACTACGACCCCGCGCTTTCCCGCCAGCTTCTGGAGGAAGCCCGCGCCGATGGCGTGGATGTCGACGGGCTGGTCGTCGAAGTGGTCGGCCGCAACACCACGCCGCGGGTCGGATCCGTGACCGAGGTGATCGGCTTCTTCCTCGAGCAGGTCGGCATCAACACCGAGATCAACGTGCAACTGCCCGATGTCTTCAACCCGCGGGTCCGCATCAAGGGCTATGCCGAAGAGGCGCCGCGCGCGATGATGCAGGTGCATGTGAAACAGAACGCCTCTGGCGAATTCGGCACCAACCTGCTGGGCAACTACGCCTGCCCCGACATCGACGATCCCTCGGGCGCCTCGCGGTCCTCGGTGCATTGCAACCCCGAATTCGATGCCAAGCTGGCCAAGGCGCTGACCCTTGCCGGCGACGACCGCGACGCGGCGCTGAAGGAGCTGGTGGGCTTTCTGCACGGGCAATACCCGATCATCCCGCTGGCCCTGCTCGACAAGGGCTATCTGATCCGGGACACATTCGACTATACCTTCGGGGTCGATCACCGGTTCCTGGCGGTGAACGTGACACCGGCGGAAGACTCCTGAACCGAGCTGCGCGGAGCGTTCCGGCGCTCCGCGTCCCCCTGACTTCAGCCGAGGTATAGCCTGATGCCCTACCTGCTCAGACGTTTCATGCAGTCGCTGCTGCTGCTGTTCGTCCTGATCTCCTTTGTCTTTGTCGTCGGCCGGATCATCGGTGATCCGGCGCTGATCATGTTGGGAACCAGCGCCTCCGAGACCGCGCTCGACCAACTGCGCGAGAACCTCGGTCTGAACCAGCCGATCTGGCAGCAATACCTGGTCTTCCTCGGAGATCTGGTGCAGGGCGATTTCGGCGTCAGCTTCCGCTACGGTTTTTCGATGATGCCGTCGGATGCGCTGCGCGCCGAGGGCACGCCGGTGCTGCCGATCGTGCTGAGCCGTCTGCCGGCCACGTTCCTGCTGGCCGGCACCGCGCTGGTGCTGGCGTTTTCGCTGGCGGTGGTGCTGGGCTGTCTCGCGGCGATGTATCCGCGCTCCTGGATCGACAATCTGGTCAATGTGATCTCGCTGGCCTCGGTCTCGGTGGTGCAGTTCTGGCTCGGGCTGATCCTGATCATCGTGTTCAGCGTGCAGCTCGGCCTGTTGCCCACCGGCGGCTACGGCTCCTGGCAACATCTGATCCTGCCGGCGCTGACCCTGGCGGCGCGGCCGCTGGGGCGGATTTCCCAGGTGGTGCGCAGCGCCATGCTCGACGAGCTGTCGAAACCCTATATCGCCGCCGCCCGCGCCAAGGGCGTGCCGGAATGGCGCGTGGTCTTCGTGCATGCGCTCAAGAACGCCTCGATCCCGATCGTCACCATCACCGGTGACGAGCTGTCGCAACTCCTGACCGGGGCGATGCTGGTCGAGACGGTCTTTGCCTGGCCGGGCATCGGCCTTTTGCTGATCGACTCGCTCGGGCGGCGGGATCTGCCGATGGTGCAGGCCGGCATCTGCGTGGTCGCCGCCCTGGTGATCCTCGTGAACCTGGCGGTCGACTTCGCCTATACGGTGTTGAACCCGCGTATCGAAATGGACAACCGGGGAGGCCGGGCATGACCGCCGTCGACGCACAGACCCTGCCGCAAGACGAGGCGCATGACCGCGCGGCGGCAATCACCAGCCGGGCCTATTTCGGCGCCTTGATGCGCGACCGGGTGGCCTTTGTCTCGGCGATCTTTCTCGGGCTGTTGCTGATCGCCGCCCTCGGCGCCGATCTGCTGGCGCCCTACGAGCCGAACCAGGCCAACCTGCGGGCGCGTTTCGTGCCGCCCCTGGGCACCGCGCGCGACGGCGGCTTTCACCTGCTGGGCACCGACGAGCTGGGCCGCGACCTGTTCTCGCGGCTGATGCATGGCGCGCGGGTGTCGATGTCGATCGGCCTTCTGGGCGCGCTCTGTTCCGGCATTGTCGGCATCACGCTTGGGGTGCTGGCCGGTTTTTACCGCGGCCTGCTGGAAGACGTGCTGATGCGCGCGGTAGACGGCATGATGGCCCTGCCCTCGCTGCTGATCGCGCTGTTCATCCTGTTCGTGATCGGGCCGGGCTTTGGCAATCTGATCCTGATCTTTACCCTGCTGCACTGGATGGTCTTTGCCCGGATGGCGCGCTCGCTGACGCTCAACCACCAGCAGCACACCTATATCACCGCCGCCCGCGCCATCGGCGGCAGCGACCGGCGGATCATCCTGACGCATCTCCTGCCCAACATGATCTCACCGCTGATCGTGCTCTTCACCCTGGAAATCGCGGTGCTGATCCTGTCGGAGGCCTCGCTGTCCTTCCTCGGCTTCGGGGTGCAGGCGCCGCAATCCTCCTGGGGGCTGATGATCGCCCGCGGGCGGGAATACATCAGCTCGGCCTGGTGGCTGGTGGTGATGCCCGGCGCGGCGATCTTTCTCACCGCGCTGGCGCTGAACCTCGTTGCCGCCTGGGCGCGGGCGATCACCGACCCGGTGCAGCGCTGGCGCTGGCTGACGCCGCCGCGCCGCAATAGCCAGCCGATCGACGATGAAGACTGAGCCGGAGACCAAGATGCGAGCCATGCAACCCTATGAAACCCTGGATGCCGTCCCGGCCCCCCTGCTCGACATCCGCGACCTGCGGGTGAGCTTCGACACGCCGCACGGGCTGGTCAAGGCGGTCGGCGGCGTCAGCTGGTCGCTCTCTCCCGGCGAGACGCTGGGCATTATCGGCGAAAGCGGCTCGGGCAAGAGCGTCGGGCTCGAGGCGATCATGGGGCTGATCAAATCACCCCCCGGTCATGTTTCGGGGCAGGTGCTGTTTGACGGCCGCGACGTGCTGACCATGGCGGAGCGCGACCGCCGGCAGCTCCGGGGCGAGAAGATCGCAATGATCTTTCAGGATGCGATGAGCGCGCTGAACCCCAGCCTGACCGTCGGCACCCAGATTGCCGAGGTCTACCGCCTGCGCCGCAAATGCAGCCAAGCCGAGGCCGAACGCAAGGCCATCGAGCTGATGGACCGGGTCAAGATCCCCTCGGCCAAGACGCGGGTCGGCTGTTATCCGCACGAGTTTTCCGGCGGCATGTGCCAGCGGGTGATGATCGCCACCGCGCTGGCGCTGAACCCGCAGATCCTGATCGCGGACGAGCCGACGACGGCGCTCGACGTCACCGTGCAGCGCCAGATCATGACCCTGCTGGCCGAGTTGCAGCGCGAAGACGGCATGGCGCTGGTGCTGATCACCCATGATCTCGGGCTGGTGGCGGAAACCGTCGACCGGGCGATGGTGATGTATGCCGGGCGGATCGTCGAAAGCGGCCCGGTCGACGCGCTCTTCGAAACCCCGACCCATCCCTACACGCGCGGGCTGATCCGCTCGATGCCGCGCCTCGACGGGGCATCGGGCGCGCTGCACGCCATCGGCGGCACGCCGCCTGCCGCCGGGCGCATGCCCAGGGGCTGCGCCTTTCACCCCCGCTGCGAGCAGCGGGTCGACCGCTGCCTGACCGAGCGGCCGAACCTGCGGATGGTGGCCAAGGGCCAGGCCGCCGCCTGCCATCTGGCCGAGGAGACGCGCCATGACTGACACCCCCGTTTTCGAAGTCCGTGACATCCGCAAGGACTACGTTCTGGGCAAGCCGGGCCTCTTCGGCGGCAAGCTGCGGTCGCTGGCCGCGGTGCGCGACGTCAGCTTTACCCTGCGCCACGGCGAAACGGTCGGGCTGGTCGGGGAATCCGGCTGCGGCAAGTCGAGCCTCGCCCGCACCGTGCTCCGTCTCAACGAGCCGACCGGCGGCGAGGTGCGTTATCACGGGCGCAACATTCTCGATCTGCCCAAGGCCGAGATGCAGAAGCTGCGCCGCCATATCCAGGTGGTGTTCCAGGATCCCTACAGCTCGCTCGATCCCCGGTTTACCGTGCGCCGCATCCTATCGGAACCCTGGCAGGTCTTTCCCGACATCGTGCCGCCCGCCCGGCGCGAGGCACGGGTGGCCGAGCTGCTGACGCTGGTCGGGCTGAACCCCTCCGACGCCGACCGCTATCCGCACCAGTTCTCCGGCGGTCAGCGCCAGAGGATCGGTATCGCCCGCGCGCTGGCGCTGGAGCCCGAGGTGATCGTCTGTGACGAGGCGGTCTCGGCGCTCGATGTCTCGGTACAGGCACAGGTGGTGAACCTGTTGAAGGATCTGCAAGACAAGCTTGGGCTGGCTTACCTCTTCATTGCGCATGACCTGTCGGTGGTGCGCCACATCTCGGACCGGGTGATCGTGATGTATCTGGGGCAGGTGGTCGAGGAAGGCCCGACCGACGCGGTGTTCCGCACACCCCGGCACCCCTATACCGTGGCCCTGCTATCGGCGGTGCCGGTGCCCGATCCGAAACAGAAAGACCGCGATGTCATCGTGCTCGAAGGCGAGGTGCCCAATCCGATCATGCCGCCCTCGGGCTGCCCGTTTCATCCGCGCTGCGCCCATGCGCGCGATCTCTGCCGGCAGACGCCGCCGCCGGTGCGCGAGGTGGGCGACGCCAAGGTCCGCTGTCACTTTGCCGGCGAGCTCGAGCCCGCCGCCGATCTGCGGCATCTGGCCGGCCCGTCCGAGCCCGGCGACCGGGCCTGAGCCGGTCAGGCCACAAATAGCTCGGGGGCGCGAAACACGCGCCCCCTTTGACTTTCAGGAGAGACCGCCGGTCAGGAAGGCGCGCGCGCCAAGGCCCGGTACATGTCTTCGAAAATCGCATCGCGGTTGAGATCATAGGCCTCGAGCATCAGGTGCCGCCCCTCGGGATGTTGCCAGTAAAGCCCGTCATCGAGCAGCGGCGACCGGGTCATATGGGTCGACACATAGCTTTCGTCGAACAGCCAGGCGACGTTGATCACGTCCCAGATCACCCAGGTCTTGGTTTCCCGCTCGGTGATAGCGAACATCTCGTGCAGCGGGTTGTGGGTATAGAGATGGTGCAGATAGGCGCCGATCGCCCCCTTGTCCTTCACGAAGCTTTCCATTTCCGGCAGCGACAGCTTGAGCTGCGCGCCGACGTGATAGCCCGGAAGATAGACATGCGGCACACCGCAATCGAACAGCAGTTGCGAAGCCAGCGGGTCCTGCACCAGATTCAGCGACGGCACGTTGCAGAATGGCGCGTAAGACGGAAAGCCCGAGGTCCAGACCACGACGATCCTTTCGATGATGTCGGGCGCCATCAGCAGGGCCGAGGCGATATTGGTCAGCGCCCCCATGGCCAGGATGTACAGCGGCCGCTCGTCCTCGGCCCTTGCGCGTTCGATGATGAAGCGCGCCGCCGGGGTGTCGACCGGCTGTTCCAGGGTTTCGAGGTAACCCGGCGTGCCGCGAAACACCTTGCCCTCCGCGGGCACGCCGCATTTGTCGAACACCCGCAGGATCTCTTCATAGGACAGTTCCGCGCCCTCGTCGGGCCCAACGAATTTGACATCTTCGGCCCGCTTGCCCTGATCCACCAGCCGCTGCGCCCAGCCGCCAAGACCGCCCATGAAGCGCCCCTTTTCGCCGGAGTCCCGCGCCGCTTCGAGCGCCTCGACCGAGGCGATCAGCTCGTCGCGGTGATGGGCAAAGCTGAAGGGCACCGCGGTGACGCCTTCGAGCTCGAGCCGCTCGGGCGAGAGCAGTGCCCAGGCGACGGCATATTGATCGTCGATCTCGTTGGCGGTGTCGGTGTCGATGATGACACGCGGTTTCGCGCCCGGGCGGCCGAGCCGCGCCTCGACGAAGGCATCGTCGAGCTTCGGAAACCGGTTGAGGATGGATTGCGGGGTGGTCATGGAATGGTCTCCTTAGTTTCCAAAGCCCTTGCCGAAGGCCTCTTCCTTGATGAAGCGCTCGGAAATGATCAGCAGGATGATGCCCGGCAGGGTGACAATCAGGGTGATCCCCGCCGCCGAGGCGTCGAGCGTGCCGCCGGCGATCTTGGAGAACAGCAGCGTCGGCAGCGTCACGATCTGGCCCTGACCGAGAAAGAAGGTCAGCAGAAAGATGTTGGTCGAGACGAGGAAGGTGAAGAGCGCGCCTGCCACCACGCCGGGCAGCAGCATCGGCAGGGTCACCAGCCGCAGCACCTGCCAGCGGCTTGCCCCGAGGATCATCGCCTGTTCCTCGAAATCGCGGCCCAGCCCCTGATAGACTGCGGTCAGCATCCGCACCATGTAGGGAATGGTCGGAATGAGATGGGCGATGATGATGCCCACGTAACTCCCCGCCAGCCCGAGCCGTATGAACATCATCAGAAGCGCGATGCCGATGGCGGCTTCGGGCACGATCAGCGGCAGCGACAGAAAGAATTCGAAGGCGCTCTTGCCGCGGAACTTCTCGCGCGCCAGCACCCGCGCCGCCGGCAGGCAGATCGCCAGGCAGATCACGGTGACGATCGAGCCGATCAGCACGGTGTTGACCGTCGCCTCCCAGACCCGGCTGTAGGGCGAGAGCACGTAATCCCAGGCCAGCGGCACCATCGCCCGGTCGCGCTGTTCCAGCCACCAGGTGCCGGGCAACAGGTCGGGCCAGGCCCAGCGGAAGGCAAAGCTCTGGATGATGAGCGGAATGAACGGCCCGAGGATGAACCCCGCGATGATCAGAAGGTAGAACTTCTGGAACGGCGACAGCCGGCTCGACAATGCGATGTTGAATTTCCTGGCCATGTCAGTTGCGTCCCATGCGGCGTTCGTAGCGGCGGTAGGCGGCGAGATAGCCAAACAGGATCACCCCGGCGACCAGCCCGATCGACACCACCGTCGCCATGCCCTGAAGTTGCAGCGTGTAGTCCGCGTCGTTGAAATAGCGCCAGGCCACCACCGGCAGCGTATCGGGAAAGCCGCCACCGAGGATGAAGGGCGCCTCGAAGGCCCCGACGTTGAAGGCAAAGCAGATCAGCGTCGACGACACCACGCCCGGCAGAATCTGCGGCAGGGTCACCCGAAAGAAGATCGTGCGGCGGTTGGCCCCGAGGATCGCCGCCGCCTCTTCGGTCTCGCGGCCGATGCCGAGCAGCACGGCATAGACCGCCAGGGTGATGAAAGGCGTCTGCTTCCAGACATAGACCGCGATGATGCCCCAGCCGTAATGGGTCTTGAGGATTTGCGGGAACTGCGCCGGGTCGTCGATCAGGCCGAAAAACGCCGCCAGTCGCGACAGCATCCCGCCGTTCGACAGCATCAGCACGGCCAGCGCGATGCCCACCGTGTAGGGGATCATCAGCGGCAGCTTGTAGAGATACTTGTAGAAGGTCTTGCTGGGAAAGGTCTTGACCAGCGCCAGCGCCAAAAGGATGCCGAGGATCAGCGCGATCACGGTGGAGACGGTGGCATAATAAAGCGTCAGCCCGAGCGAGACCCAGAAGGTGGACGAGCCCCAGAGCGCACCGAAATAGCTGAAATCCGGGAAGGTGTTGACCCCGAACCAGGGCGCGAAACCCAGCGATTGCAGGATCGCCAGAACCAGCGCGCCGCCGAACAGCAGCACCAGGATGGCCATGATCGGCACGAGTTGGACCATCTGCCAGAACCGGGTGCGGCGTTCGCGCGCCGTCATCCGTTCTTGGGCGCCGGATCTGGACGCAATCGACGATGATACGGACATCCGTGCCTCCGATTGGGATAGGAAAAAGGTGCGGCCACCCTGGGGAGCGGTGGGCGGCCGCCCTGCCGGTTACTTCGACAGGTTGTCGTAGGCGCGCGCGACGATCGCCTCGATCGGGTCGGTGCTGTCACGCTCGATGTATTCGAGCCAGGTGGCCTCGATCACGTCGACCAGCGTCGCATTGGTGTCGGGCGCGGCATTGGCGTCCAGTTCGGCCTGGGTCACCCCGACCAGCCCCGGGCTGGCCTCGACGATGGATTGCGCCTCGGCCTCCTCCAGTGTCCAGCCGTCGATGCCGGCCGGCATGCCGGTCTGTTGCAGTTTGGAGGCCTGCGCCTCGACCGAGGTCATCCAATCGGCCAGAACAAGCGCGGCACCCGGGTTCGGCGCATTGGCCGGGATCGCCAGATAGTTCTTGTTCTTGATCATGTTGCCTTCGGGAAAGACGAACTGCGTCGCGGCTTCGGGATAAGAGCCGGTGGCGAGGCCCGTGGCCACGGCATAAAGACCGAACTTGCAATTGAAATCGACTTCTCCGTTAAGGAACAGGCCGTCGAGCGCGGCATTGTCTTCCGGGTAACGCGGCGTGCCGCCGGCGGCGTCGAGCAGCAGCGGCTCGAGGTCGCGCAGATAGTCCAGCCCCGGCGCGATCAGCCGCGCCAGTTCTTCGGCCGGGATCTCGTCGACCGAGCGCTGGAACGGCTCGGCGCCGTTGCCATCGGGGTTATGCGCATAGATCGCCTCCTGCACGAAGGTGTTGCCGATGTAATGCGGCGGCTTGATATAGGTGAATTTGCCGGTGTTCGCCTCGAGATAGCCGCGCAGCTCGGCAAAGGTCGACGGCACATCCTCGGCCGCCACCCGATCCGCGTTGTAGGCGCAGACATATTGTTCGCCCGACCAGGGCACTTCGGCGCCGCCGGTCTCGACCCCGAAGTCGCGCAGGTTGAGCAGCGCGCGCGGGTCGTCGGGGTTCCATTCGAGGTTTTCCGCATTCGGCAACAGCCGCGCGAAACTGCCGAAAAGCGCGTCCTGCCGCTTCAGCGTGGCAAAATTCTCGCCATTGAGCCAGATCATGTCGACGCTGCCCTGGCCCACGCCCTTGCCCGAGTTCTTCTCGGCCAGCACCAGATCGACGGCATCCTTGGTGCCGGTGATGCGCACCGGGTTGAGCGTGACGTCGCGCTCGGCCAGGGCCGGTGTGACGACCCTGTCCATCCAGACGTTCAGCAGATCCGAGCCGCCCCAGTAATAGAGATTGACGGTGCCTTCCTCGGCCGCCCGTGCCTCGACCGCAGACCAGTCGATCTCGCCGGCGAGAAATCCGTCGCGGAACTGCGCCGCCTCGGCGTCCTGGGCCTGAGCGGCCCCCGCCGCAAAGAGCGCGAGCAGGCTCGCGACTGTTGCTGTATGTTTCATGATCTTCCTCCCTGAGTTATCCAAGAACCGCTCGCAGCTCAGCTTGCCAGCAGCCAGACCCTGTCCGGGTCGATGTCGAGCCAGACCGGGGTATCGACCTCCACCAGCCGCCGCGCCTGTTCGGTGACGGTGATCTGATGAGCGCCGCAATCGACCGTGTAGTTGACGCTGGCGCCAAAGAAATCGCGCGCCACCACCTTGCCCGGAACGCCTCCCTGCGTCGGTTGGGTGATCATCAGGTCGATCGCCTCGCTGCGCAGCATCACCTGCACGTTCTCTCCGGCGCCAAAGCCCGGTCGCGGTGCCACCCGGATCGCGCCGACGCCGGTTTCGGCCAGATCGTCGGCTTTCATCGCGGCGGGGACGATATTGGTCGCCCCCATGAAATCGGCGACATCGAGATTGGCCGGCTGACGATAGAGCCGGTCGGGCGCATCATATTGCGCCAGATGGCCGTCAAAGATCACCGCCACCCGGTCGGCCAACTCCATCGCCTCGACCTGGTCATGGGTGACAAAGATCGTGGTGATGCCGAAGCGTTGTTGCAGGTCGCGGATAAAGCGCCGCATCTCGCCGCGCAGCTTGGTGTCGAGGTTGGCCAACGGCTCATCCATCATCAGCACCGAGGGCTTGGTGATCAGCGTGCGGGCAATCGCCACCCGCTGCATCTGCCCGCCCGAGAGCTGTGCCGGAAAACGGTGGCGGAACTGGCCGAGCTGCACCACATCGAGCATTTCTTCCAGCCGATCGGCGATCTCGGCGCGCGGCGTGCCACGCACGCTCAGCCCGAAAGCCACGTTCTTCTCCACCGTCATATGCGGGAACAGCGCATAGCGCTGAAAGACCATGCCGACATTGCGGTCCTGCACCGGCTGTTCCGAGACGTCCTGATCGTCAAACAGGATGGCGCCGCCGCTCGGACGTTCCAGCCCCGCGATCATCCTCAGGGTCGTCGTCTTGCCACAGCCCGACGGACCCAGCAGCGCGACAAGCTCTCCCGATGCAATCTCCAGATCGATGTTCTCGATCGCCACGAAGCCGCCGAACTGCTTTCGCACGGCGTTGAGCTGGACCTTGGTCACATGGGCCTCCCTACAGACAATTTGTATTGTCTAATTAGTATGTACAAGTTCACACGCGCGAGCGGTTCTGTCAACCGATACCGTTCGCCAAACCGTCATGTTCGCTGATGATCTCCAGCGGCTCCATCGCCATCCAGGCGGCGAATTCGCGGAAATCACTGGCAAAAGATCCGGGCACCAGAACAAAGTGGTGATCGAGCCCGTGCTCCATCACCGAAGTCACGATATCGCCGGCAGAGTGGGCGCCCCTGGCCGAGCGAAAGTCGGTGACCCAGCCGCGACAGCCGGTGAACCCCGATTCGCCCCCCGCCCTGACCTCGGCCTCGAAGCCAAAGGCGGCGCTGCCGTTGCGGGCCACCCGCAGCACCGTATGCGGCCCGTCGGGAAAGACGAAATCAGCGATGGCGCCGAAACGCGGGCCGTCCGGCGTGCCGCGTCCGATCATCGGGTGGTTGATCCAGGCGGCCTCGGCCCCACCCATGTAAAGCGGCCCGCCGCCGCCGTGCCACATCAGGATGCGGTCGGCGTCGAGCTGCGGCGAAGTCATGTCGAGCAGGCTGCCGACCCGGCCGGTCAGCGCCCGCGTGACGATCTGGGTCACCGTGCCCAGAACGTCGCCCTCCGAGGCCAGCGGCAGGTTGTCGACCTCTTCGAGCCAGGTGAAGGCGGCGCCGGGATGCATGCCCGGGTCGTCCTGCAAGGCCGGCCAATCCGACACCGCCAGTCCGGCAAAGCCGTCCTCGGCCACGATCTGCCGCAAGGCCAGCGCCGCCCGTGCGGTCAGCGCCATCTGCGCGTCCGAAACGCCACGCACCTCGGCCCGCGCCTCCATGGCCGCCACCTCCTGCGCCACCGGCTCGGCGCCGCAAGCGGCCATCGTGGCGGTCAGCCGATGCATGTCCACATGCACCGGCTCCACCCCGGTCGCACGCTTCAAGGTATCGGGCGAGACCGCCATGTTGTAGAAGGTCGGCGCCAGCCCGCCGATCACCCCGACCCGCGCATCGCGCAGCGCCGCCCGCGCCGAAAGGGCGCGGAAGCTGCGGCCCAACCGGGCGCGCAGGGCCGTGTCTTCCGACGCACCGAAATACCATTGCACCGGATTGCGACGCAGGTCACGCACGCCCCGCGCAATCGACAGGCTCATGTTGAGCGACACAAAGTTGTTGAGCTGGATATCACCCTCGTGGCCGGGCTCGGGCGTGGCCCAGACCCCCATCGGCAGGTCCGACAGCGCGATCTGCCGCGCCACGTCGCCCATGGTAAATCCGCCATGCAGCAACAGGATGAACTCCGCCCCCTGCCCACGGCACTGATCCAGCGCCTTCTGCGCCTCCGCGCCGGTCATCGGCACGCCCTCGGCCTCGACGATCCGCGCGCCACAGGCCCCGGCGATCTCTTCAAGCGCGGCCAGCGCGGCGTCGAACACGCCGTGGCGCTCGGGAAAGTAGCTGGGCAGGGAGGCCTTGATCAGGCCGATCACGAGGGGCATGGGCATTCCTTGGGTTCAGGCCGGGTCGGCTTCGCGCCGCGCCCCGACAAGGGTGTAGGTGATGGGACCGACCCGGTAGACTTGGTCGAAAAACACCGGCCGCTGGTCATCGTCGAAGGCGGTGCAGGCCTGTGACAGGATCGGCGTATCGGGTTTGATGCCCAGCCATTCGGCGGCATCGGCCGGCGCGGCACAGGAGCCCACGGTCTCGCAGGCGCGGCCCCAGTCGATCTTGAAGCGGTCGGCGAGGATGCGCAGGATCGACTGATCCTGCCCCTGCTCCGGGAAATCCGCCTTGCTCAGCCCCGGCACCAGCCGGCGCGGCAGCCAGGTGCTGACCAGGAGCTTGGGTTCGTCGTCGATGGTGCGCAGCCGGCGGATCAGCGCCACCGGCTCGTCAAACAGCGCCGTGACCTCGGCGGGCGGGGTCGGATCCTCTTCGCGGATTTCGATCAGCCGGGCGCCGGGCATCCGCCCTTCGCGCAGCACCATGTCTGTAAAGGAGGTGAGGCAGGTGGTTTCCGGCGGCGACAGCGTGTTGACCAGATAGCCGCTGCCCTGACGCGAGACCAGATAGCCGGCGTCGACCAGCAGTTCCAGCGCCCGGCGCGCGGTGACCCGGCTGACCGCAAAGGATTGCGCCAGCGTCTCCTCCGAAGGCAGCCGGGTGCCGACCGAATACATCCCGGCCTTGAGCCGCCGCAGCAACTCGTCATGGACAACCTGATATTTCGGGGCCGCGCGCGTGTTCATCCTGATACCTTTCTGATGCGTCCAATTGATTGCATCAAATCACGCATCCGTCAGCCCTGCCAGACAGACTTGGTTTGCGAGTAGAGCGACAGCGCCTCGCGGCCCATCTCGCGGCCATATCCGCTCTGCCCCATGCCGCCGAAAGGCGAGGCGGCGTCGGTGTCGCCCCAGCAATTGGTCCAGATCGTCCCGGCGCGCAGCCCCGCCGCCATGCGATTGGCGCGGCCAAGGTTCTGCGTCCAGCAACCGGCGGCGAGGCCGTAGACGGAGTCATTGGCCCGCGCCAGCACCTCCTCCTCCTCGTCGAAGGGCAGCACGCAGAGCACCGGGCCGAAGATCTCTTCCCGCGCGATGGTCATCGCGTCGCGCACTCCGGCCAGCACCGTCGGCTGCACGAAATATCCGGCCTCACCCTGCCGCGCGCCACCGGCCACCGCCTCGGCGCCCTCGGCGCGCCCGCTGTCGATATAGCCCAGCACCTTTTCCATCTGCGGCGAAGAGATCACCGGCCCCAGGTCATGCCCCGTCGAAGCCATCCCCGGCCCGATGCTCAGCCCGCGCGCCATTTCGGCCAGCGCCTCGGTCACGCGCTCCAGCAGGGGCCGCTGGACAAACAGCCGCGCGCCGGCGGTGCAGGACTGGCCATTGTTGCCGAAAAGCGCCCAGAAGGCGCCGGAAATTGCGCGGTCCAGCTCGGCATCGTCAAAGATGACGTTGGCCGCCTTGCCGCCAAGTTCGAGCGAGACCTTCTTGAGGTTGCCGGCCGAAGCCTCGACAATCCGCCGCCCGGTCTCGGTCGAGCCGGTAAAGCCCACCTTGTCGACACCGGGGTGCGCCGCCAGCGCCGCGCCGGCCTCGCGGCCATAGCCGGGAATGACGTTGAGAACGCCGGGCGGAAAGCCCAGCTCGAGCGCCAGATCGGCGAGGTAGAGGGCAGACAGCGGCGTCTGTTCCGCCGGTTTCAGCACCACGGTATTGCCCGCCGCCAGCGCCGGCGCCAGTTTCCAGGCCACCATCAGCGTCGGATAGTTCCACGGCGTGATCAGCCCGCAGACACCGACCGGCTCGATCCGCGTGTAATTGAAGCGCCCAGGAGTCGAAACCGGGATCGTCGCGCCTTCGATCTTGCTCGGCCAGCCGGCGAAATAGCGGAAATGCCGCGCCGACCAGACCGCATCGACATCGCGCGCCACCGCGAAGGGCTTGCCGTTGTCGAGCGCGTCGAGCTGGCCGAAGATCGCCTTGCGGTCCTCGATGGCATCGGCCAGCCGCCAGAGAAGCTGGCCACGGTCATGCGCCGTCATCTGCCCCCAGGGACCGGCGAGCGCGGCGCGGGCGGCGGCGACGGCATCGTCGACATGGCCTCCGATGGCACAGGCGACCTCGGCCAGCTTTTCGCCGGTCGAGGGGTTCTCAACCGTGAGGGCGGCAGCGCTGTCGACCCGGTCGCCGCCGATACGCAGCCCCTGAACCTTGTCGAGAAAGCCTGCCACCTCGGGCAGAGGGGCAATCATGCTCATGCCAGCGCCTCGCCCAGTTTGCGCAGCCGGCGCAGGCCCTCATCGGCCATCCAGGCTTCGGCGGCTTCGGGGCCCTCGGCGCCAAAGACATCGATCGCATCCGACCAGATCGCCCGACCGCACATGAAGCCCGCCACATCGACCCCGGCGGCGCGCGCCAGCTGCAACCCGGCCTCGAACTGCTCGAACGTCACCCCGGCGCTGAGGTAAAGCAGCGGCACATCGCCCGCCGCCTCGGCCGCCCGGCGAAAGGCCGCCTCGGCCTCGGCGCGGCTCATCCGGTTTTCGCCGATGCCCTCAACATGGTTGAGATTGACCGGCAGCTCGACCTTGAGAATATCAATGTTGAACTCCGGTGCCGCGAAACTGCGGGTGGCGCGTTCGACCAGCTCCGGCTTGATCCCGGCAAACTCCGCCGAGGCGCCGTCTTCGATCCCGCGGTCATAGACAATCGGCTCGAACAGGAAACTGACGCCGTGTTCCCGGCACTCGGCCCCGATCTGCCGCACCAGCGCCTGCTTGCGGTCGTTGATCGCGGCGGGGTCGTTGGGGCCGTAGTAGAGGAAGAACTTCAGCACCCCGACACCCAGCCCGGAATAGTCCGATACCTTCAGGTTGTCGGGCAGCACGGTGATCCGGTCGTCGTTCGAAATCCGGTAGACATCGGCCTCATAGGCCAGCATCGGCAGGCAGGGCGCGGCGATCTCGGGCAGCAACTCGCGGCCGTAGTAGGCATCGACCAGCAGCGTTGTCGCCTCGGCGCTCATGGTGCGCGCCACCAGCTGCTTGAAGCGGAACAGGTCGTCGTCGCGCGCGGCGTCGCCACGCGCGGTACGGAGCGCCGCCGCCAGACCGCTGCCCTGATCGACGGCGACGCCGTGGATCGGCCGGCGCTGGCTCAAGGAAATGTCGGTCATGTCTGGCCCTCCTCGGGGATCAGGTGAATTTCGGGAAAGGCCGGGCTGTCCTGCGGCGCGCACCACAGGCGCAGCATCTCGTCGTCCGGTTCGAGCAGCGAGATCGAGACGCCGCCCATTTCCTGCGTCGTGACAAAGCTGCCCACCATCGGCGCCAGCGGCGTGATGCCCCGGCGGCGCAATTCAGCCTCGGTCTCGCGCCAGACGGTGAGCAGTTCCATCTGCGTGGTGCCGCCCATGCCGTTGACGATCACCGCCGCGCGGCCACCTTCGGCAATCGGCCGGTCCTCGAGCAGCCGGGCCAGCATTTCCTTGACCAGCCCCGCGACCGGCCCGGTCTTGACCCGGCCGACGCCCGGTTCGCCATGCACCCCCATGCCGAGGTAAATCTCGTCCTCGGGCAGCGAAAACATCGGCTGACCGGTGAGCGGCGATATGCCCGGAGAGACGGCCGCCGCGAGCGTCACGGTACGGTCACGCACCGCCTCGCCCAAGCGCATCAGCGCGGCCTGATCCATCCCCTCCTCGGCGGCGGCCCCGAGGATCTTGTAGATGAACATCGTGCCGGGGGCGCCACGCCGGTCCTGCCTCCGCTCGGGCGGTGCGGCGGAAATGTCGTCATACATCAGCAGCGGCAGCACGTTGATGCCGTCCTCCTCGGCCAGCATGGTCGCGGCGCGGCCGTTGATGACATCACCGGAATGCTGCGAGATCAGCAGGATCGAGCCCGCCTTGCCGGTCACCTCGCGCACGCCGTCGAGGATCAGGTCGGCCGAGGGCGCGGCAAAGACATCTCCCACTACGTTGGCGTCAAGCAGCCCCTCGCCGACAAACCCCATGGCGATCGGCTCGTGCCCGGCGCCATTGCCGATCAAGAGCGTCACCTTTTCGTCTGGGTTCTTGGCGCCGCGCCGGCGGACCACCACGCGCGGATCAAGCGTGCCGCGTTTGACCTGCGGACAGGCAGTGACAAAGCCGTCGATCATGTCGTCGACCATCGTCTCGGCGGAATTGAACAGCTTTTTCATGTCGCCCCCCCGGTTTTGGCCAGCAGCGCCAGTATCATCGTCAGCGACACGGCGCCGGGGTCGATCTCTCCCTTGCCACCACCTTCGACATATTGCGCCCGGCCGCGCCGCGCGACCATCTCCACCGTCGCATCGCGGCCCTGTTCCGCCGCTGTCACCGCCGCGGCCAGAGCGCCACCGCGCAGCGCCGCCACCGCCGGCGAAAGCGCGTCCACCATGCTCTTGTCGCCGGGCTTCACCTGCCCCAGATCGCGGATCCGCGCCTCGGCCCGGGCCAGACCGGCGGCCAGATCGGCGCCATTGTCGAGATGCTGTTCGATCTCGTGCAGCACCAGGCCAAAAAGCGTGCCCGACGCCCCGCCAGAGGCGCGCATGAAAGCCTTGGCCCGCGCGCCATCGGCGGCGCCGGCGGCGCGGGTCAGCCCGCGCAACAGGGTGCTGCCGTGATCGCCGTCACCCAGCGCCGCATCCAGCGCATTGAGCCGGTCCCGCTCGGTTTCGGCCAGATCGCGCAGGGCAGTGAAATATCGCTCAGCCGACATTGGCAAAGACCTCCTTCATATGGGCAAGCGCCTGCGCCGCCGCCTGATCGGCATCCGGCTCGATATCACGCCAGATATTCAGATCGGCGCTGGTGGGGCGACCGGCGCGCACGAACATTTCGGCCACGATCCAGCCCTGATAGCCGATGTCCTTGAGCGCCCTTGCATCGGCGGCGAAATCGTAGCGGCCGCTGCCCGGCACGCCACGGTCATTGTCGGAGACATGGTAATGCACCAGCGTGTCACCGGCAGCGCGCAGGGCGGCGGGCGGATCCTTCTCCTCGATATTCATGTGAAAACTGTCGAGCAGCACACCGACATTCGCCGCCCCGGCCGCGCGAGCGATGGCGCAGGCTTCGGCGGCGGTGCTGGTCAGATCGCTCTCGAAGCGGTTCAGCGCCTCGATTCCCAGGGTCACGCCATGCTGCGCCAGATGCGCCTGCATCTGCCCGAGCGTTTCACCCGAGCGCTTGGCGCGGTCGGACTTGTGCGCCGGATCGAACTGCCCCCAGGGCGCGGCGACCACACCGGCGAGACGGGAGGAACCCAGCGCCGCGACCGTCTCGATCGCGCGCGCCAGGGTCTCGCGGGCGTGGTGCCGCACCTCCGGGTCGGCCGAGGCAGGATCGGCCTCGGGCCCCAGCCCGGTGGAACAGCTCAGCGCCACACCGGCATCGGCGGCGGACTGGCGCAGACGGGCGGCCTGCTCCGGACCGATCCCCAGAAGCGACAGCTCCACGGCGTCGAAACCGAGGGCCGCCGCCCGGTCGAACTGCGGCGCCGGATCCTGGGTCCAGCGGTCCATCCACAGACCGGCATGAATTCCGAATTTCATCGCGTCCTCCCTGTTGCAGTCACATTAGTATGTACAGATTTGTTATGTCAAATCCGAATCCGCCATTTCCCGCGCCCGAAGCGCCTTTCTGTTGATCTTGCCCGAAGAGGTCATTTCGAACCCGGGAACGAATTCGATTTCACGCGGCGCCTTGTAGGCGGCGAGCCGGTCGCGGACATGGGATTTCAACGCCTCGCTCAGCTCGGCCCCGGCGGCAGCGGATGCCGCAAGCCGGACAAAGGCCTTGACGATCTGGCCGCGCTCGGCGTCGGGCTTGCCGATCACCGCCGCCTCGGCCACGGCCGGATGCGCCAGCAGGCATTCCTCGATCTCCGCCGGGCCGATGCGAAAGCCGGAGGATTTGATCAGATCGTCGGATCGGCCCTTGTACCAGAAATAGCCATCGGCATCGCGCACCGCGAGGTCATGGGTGCGCATCCAGTCTCCCAGCCGCAGCTCGGCCTCCTTTTCGGCATTGTTCAAATATCCAAGGTAGCGCGTCGGCGCGGTGGCCGGGGTCACGATCTCGCCAGGTTCGCCGTCAGCCACCTCGCGCCCCTCGGCATCGACCAGCGCCACCCTGTGGCCGGGATAGGCCACGCCCATCGAGCCGGGCTTGCGCGGGTAAAGCGCGGCG
Source organism: Marinovum sp. E3 (assembly GCF_055755275.1). Taxonomy (NCBI): domain Bacteria; kingdom Pseudomonadati; phylum Pseudomonadota; class Alphaproteobacteria; order Rhodobacterales; family Roseobacteraceae; genus Marinovum; species Marinovum sp. E3. The sequence goes on along the minus strand of NZ_JBVTQV010000007.1, from coordinate 84,527 downwards.
CAATTGCCGATCAGGTGGTTGACCTCGGTCATGCCGTAGAACTCGTTGCAGACGACGCCCAGCCGCTCTTCGGCCCAGGTCAGCGTATCGGCCGCCAGCGCCTCGCCGCCGGTGCAGATCACCCGCAGCGCCAGATCATGATCGGCGCGCGGGTCGGGCGTCTGCGCCAGCCGCTTGATCGCGGTGGGGGCGAGAAAGGTATGCGTCACCCGGTGCCGCGCCATGAAGGCATAGGCCCAATCGGCTTTGAACCGGGCCTCCGAGGTGACCACCGGCCGTCCTGCCAGCCAGGCCGGGAACAACATGTCGAGCAGCCCGCCGACCCAGGCCCAGTCCGAGGGCGACCAGAACACCGCATCCGCGTCATCCATCGTCAGATCGAAGAACAGGCTGATCGAGGGCACGTAGGAGGCCAGCACCCGATGGCCGTGGCGAATGCCCTTGGGCATGCCGGTCGAGCCGGAGGTATACATCAAGAGCGCCTCGTCATCGGCGCCGGTGTACTCAGGAACAAAGCCTTCGGGCGCAGGCCCCGCCAGCACATCGCGCAGCTCGGTCTCTTCCCCGGTGGTCTCGGCCACCAGCACATGCGCCAGCGCCGGGAACAGCCCCGCTGCCTCGCTCCGCAGCCCCGACCAGCCGGCCTCGGTTGTCAGCAGACAACGCGCGCCGCAGTGGTTGAGCGCATGGGCCAGCGCATCCGGGCCATAGAGCTGCGACAGGGTGACCGCGACACCGCCCAGCTTGCAGACCGCCATATGGCCGATCGCAGTTTCCGGCCGCATGCCGGTGTGCAGACCGATCGGATCGCCCCGCCCGAAGCCGAGCGCCCGCAGATGCGCCGCCAGCACCGTGGCTGCTCGGTCGATCTCGCCAAAGCTCCAGCGCTCGAGGCTGCCGTCGGGGCGCTCAAAGACCATCGCCGGCGCCGCGGAACGTCCGGCGGCCAACTGCCGACCGACCGTCATCGCATAGATGTTGGCGTCCTCGGGAATGTCGATCTCGACGCCGCGGCCGCTGCGCCTGAGGCCGATCCCGGCCAGGGCCTCGTCACTCCAGTCAGCGAACACTTCGGTTTTCATCTTCGGTCTCCTCCAACGCCAGCCACGGGCCGGCATCCTCTTCGGGCGGCACCAGATAGCCGCGACTTGTGGTCAGCTCGGGGGTCTTGATCCGTACCATCACGGCGGTATCGGCGCCGTCGAAACGGGCCAGCACCCAGGCGGCCCCGGGGGTGTCGGTGCGGTGTTCGACGCGGGCGGTGCCGGCCAGTTCGATCCATTGGCCGTCCCGCGCGCCGCAGGCCAAGCAGGTCAGCCCCGGCGGAAAGGCCACATGGCCGCAAACGCAGCGCCACGCCAGCGCCCGACCTTCGGCCAGCGCGTCGAAATGCGGCGCAAGCCGACCTTTGGGCAGGGTATAGTCAAGCCGCAGGCTGCGTTTCATCGCGGCGCCTCCAGGATCGAGACGGCGCAGAGCGTGGCAATGCCGCCGTGGGTGTCGACCAGCGCAAAGCGTGGCGGCACTGCTGGCCGCAGTCCGTGATAGCGCCCCTCGAGCTGTTGTGCCGCCGCCAGCACCTGCGCCACGCCAGTGGCGCCCACCGGCGCGCCCTGCCCCAGCAGCCCGCCGGAGAGGTTGACCGGCAGCGCGCCCTCAGCGGTGAAATGGCCCGCGCGTTCCGCCGCCAGCACGTCGTCCGTCAGCCCCAGCGCATCGAGCGCCTGCAATTGCGCGCCGGAAAAGCTGTCGTAGACCTCGGCCAGGCCGATGTCGGACAGGGCACATCCGGCCTGGCCCAGCGCCGCGCGCAGAGCGGCGCGCTTGGCGATGAACCGCCCCGGCGCGGCCCGGTCGCCCAGCCGTACCCGGTCATTGGCTACGCCCATGCCGGCCAGCCGCGCCCGGCCGGCCCCGGCAGGCAGATCCCCTGGCGCCGCGAGGATCACGCAGGCCGCACCATCGCTCAGCGGCGAGCAATCGAGCCGCCGATACGGCGTGGCGACCACGGCCGAGGCGCGCACATCGGCCTCGGTCACATCGAGCGGCAGATGGGCAAAGCGGTTGTGTCGCGCGTTCTGGCGGTTGCGGGCGGCAACGCGGGCGAAATCCGCCTCGGTGGCGCCGGTCTCGGCCATCCAGGCCCGCGCCGAGAGCGCGTAGATCGCGGCCGAGCCGATACCGCTCTCGCCCTCTGACCAGGCGTCGTAGGACAGGCTGTAGAGCGCACCAACGCTGGCCCCGTCGAGATGCGACGCCGAAGCCTCGAAGCCCAGCACCGCCACCCGCCGCGCCAACCCCGCCGCCACCAGCGCCGCGCCGGCCTGTACCGCCAGATGGCCGGTGGCGCCGCCGCCTTCGACCCGCTGCACCCGGATGCCGTGCAGCCCCAACGCATCGGCGATCATTGCCGCCGGGTTGAGCTGCAAGGAAAAGAAATCGCTCTCGCTCGCCACCACCAGCGCATCCACATCCGCCACTTCGAGCGCCGCATCGCGCAGGGCCTCGTCAAAGGCCGCGAGACACCAGTCTCGCCAGGAGCTGCCGTCCTTGCGACGGTTGAACGGCGTCATCGCGCCGCCGGCGATCCGCAGATCCTTCATGCCCAGCCCTCGCGCCGGGCCCGCAGCACCAGCCCCGCCAGCAAGGCCAGCCCGGCCAGGTCGGCCAGGAACACCAGCGCCAGCAGGCCGAAGAGGCCAAAGACCGCCGCCGCCCAGGCCCCGGCGGCGGGCGCGGCCGCCATCATCAACAGACCGATCATCGCGATCACCCCGAGCCGCCGGGCAAAACCCGCCTGCGGCAGCCAATGCGCGGCCAGCAGCGGCCGCAGGATGGTATGCACCCCGTAGCAGCCGCCCTGGATCACCAGCGCCAGCAGCACCACCCCCATCCCCGCGCCGCCCAGCAGCACCAGCGGCGGCAGCAGCATCACCGTGAACAGCCCCAGCGCCGCCCGTTCGAGGCCCAGCCCTCCCTGCATCCGCTCCCAGGCCAGTCGCCCGGCGATCTGGGCCGGGCCGAGCACCATCGGCAGCACCAGCGCATTGGCCAGCCCGCGGGTCTCGGCCAGCTGCACCGGCAGCTGAAACAACAGCGCCGCATGGCCGAACATCAGCAGGGCAAAGGCCAGGCCAAAAACAAGCGTGCGCCCCCCGGGTGCGGCGGCACCGGGCGTCTGCCGGGCTTCGGGCGCGGGCCTGTCGGCCGGCTCTGGCGGCAGCAGCAGCACCCCGAGCAAGGCCAGCCCGGCAAAGGCGACCAGGATCCACTGCCAGCCCAGCCCGGCCGCCGCCAGCCCCGAGACCAGCGGAAAGGTCAGCAGCGTGGCGAACCCGGCCAGCAGCGTCACCGCAACAATCGGCCGACGCGCCGCCGGGCCGAAGCGGCGGATCATCAGGCTGAAACAGGGGTCATAAAGCGACATCGCCATCGGCGCGCCCAGCAGCACCAGCGCGGCGGCAACCGCCCAGAGGCTCTGGCCCAGCGCCGCAATCAAAAGAAGCGCCGCGCCGCCCACCCCGGCCAGCCGCAGCCCGCGCGGCCCCCAGCCCCGGTCGACGGCGCTGCCTGCCAGCGGGCAGAGCATCGCCCAGACAAGAAACCCCGCGCTCACCGCCGCCGAGACCGCGACCGGCGACCAGCCCGTGTCGCGCAGCATATGCGGCAGCACCGCGGGCAGCAGGTAGTAGAAGGCCGACCAGAACAGCAATTGCGCCAGGGCATGGCGCACAACATAGCCACGGTCCTGGGCGGCAGACGCTGGCGGGGTTGCTGCTTGGGTGGCCACGGCGGGAGAATCCGATGTATTTGTTACTACAAATTGAGTATTACCAAATGGCGAGCCACTTGGCTACGACAAATCCGGCCCCTTTTCGGGCAACCGCGGGTCGGGCGCAGACGAATGATCAGGATGGCAGCCGGCCCGGACGCGGCGATCAGGGGGTGAAATCCCAAGCGCCGGGCAACTTCAAACCGGCCGCGACATGGTCTTGCGCGGCCAGCACAGAGACACCATCGCGCAGCAGCCAGGGGTCGCGGGTTCGGCGCTGCCATTGCTCCAGCGACGCGCGCATCTCGGCCAGAACCGCCCCATAGCCGGCATGGCCGGCAAGATTGTGAAGTTCCAGCGGATCTGCGGCGAGGTCGAAAAGCTCTTCGGCAGGGCGGCGAACCAGGCGTTCCAGCGGCCGGGCCCCGGCCCCGGCCCGGCGTATCGCCGCGAAGGACAGGGAGCCGTAGATGTCGGTAGAGACCGGAAAGGGCAGCTGCCAGGCGACATTGCGATGATATTTGTAGCGCGTATCGCGCAAAAAGCGGGTGGGCCAGTAATTGGTGATCTCGTGAAAGGTGTGCGAGCCGAACACCCGATCCCACCCGGCACGGCGCGCGCGGTCGTGCAGGACCGGCAGCAGCGAGCGACCCTCGCGTCGGCGGCCATCCTGCGGCGCCTCCACCCCGGCCCAGTCGAGAAAGGTGGGCAAGAGATCGACAAAGGAAACCAGGTTGGGATTGGCGACCCCCGCCCCCTGCCCCGGCACCCGCAGGATCAGCGGCAGATGGACGCCGGCGTCGAACAGCGTCGTCTTGGAATGCACGAAGGGCGCACCATTGTCTGACAGGAAGACCACCAAGGTCTCGTCCGCCGCGCCCTGCCGGTCAAGCGCATCAAGGACAAGGCCGACGCCGCGATCCATGCGGGCCACGGCGTGATGATAGGCGGCCAGCTCGTGCCGCACTTCGGGCAGGTCGGCAAGCCAGGGCGGCACGGTGACCGCTTCGGGCGCAAAGATCGGATCGGGTCCGGCGGGATCGCCAAACCCCGCCCGGCTGGCATCTCGGTGCGGGTCGATGAAGCCGACGGTCAGAAAGAACGGGCGCGCACCGGCCCCGGCGATGAAGGCCTCGGCCCGCGCTGCCACCCAGGCGACATCGCGGCTGTCACTTTCCTGGCGCGATGCCCAGGGATAGGTGCTGTCCGGGCCGAGGTGCACCTTGCCGACGATCCCGGTGGCATGGCCCGCCGCAGCCAGCAAATTGGGCGCAGTGGCGACATCGGCAAAGGTCTGGAAATGGTGGCGGCCGTGGTGCAGCCCGTATTGCCCGGACTGGTGCGTATGCAGGCCGGTCTGGATGACACTGCGGCTGCCGGAGCACGAGGCGGTGGAGGTGAATGCGTGGGTAAAGCGCGTGCCCTGCGCGGCCAATCGGTCGATATTGGGGGTCCGCGCCGAGGCATCGCCGTAACACCCCGCCGTCATCCCGAGGTCATCGGCGATCATCAGCAGAATGTTGCGGCGTCTCATGCCCAGCGATCCGCCAGCGGACCGGTGCCGCGCGGAAACTCGGCGATCAGGCGGCTCGCGGTGGCGCATCCGCGTCCCAGCGCCGCTTCGGGCGCCGCGCCCTCGGCGATGGCCGCGAGATAACCGGCGTTGAAGGCATCGCCGGCGCCGACCGTATCGAAAGGCGCGGTCGGCGGTGCGGATGCGTGGAAAACCCGGCTGCCCTGCCAGCAACTCGCGCCCCGGGGGCCGCGTTTGGCGATGATGTGGCAGCGCTCCGGCAGCCCGTCAGAGAGGGACCGGGCGGCGGCGGCCAGATCATCTTCCGTCCGCGCGGCAAGCGCGGTCAGTTCCTTGTCATTGAGAAGCAGGTGATCGGACAGTGCGGCCCAGCCCATCACCTGCGCGCGGGTCGCAGGGGTCCAGCCGCCGTCGGGCCAGCCCGGATCGATGGCGATCCCGGCTCCGGCGCGGCGCAAACACGTGAGCAGCGCCTCACCCTCGGCCGCCAGTCCCGGCGTGGCGAAACCGCCCGCCACCAGCACCAGCGCATCCTCCAGCGGCCAGCCCTCGAGCAGCGCCTCGACCATTGCCAGATCAAGCGCCGCCAGATGCCCGCCGAAAGACAGAAAGGTGCGTTCTGCCCCGTCGTGCAGCACCCCGAAGCTGATGCCCGTCTGTCCGTCCAGCCGGCGGATGCGGTCGAGCCGACCGGAAAACCGCGCCGCCAGGATGTCTGCCAGAGGGTCGGACCCGATGGCCGAAATCAGCCCGGCGGGATGTTCCAACCGCTGCAAGGCAAGCGCCGTATTGGCGGCCGATCCGCCCGGGCGCAGGTCACAGCGGTCCAGAAAGGTCTCGGTGCCCGGCTCAGGCCAATGCGCCAGCGTGCCCATCACCAGATCGACGTTGAGATTGCCGATGACGCAGATCGATCGCGTCATGCCGCCTCTCCCGAGGTCGCCTTGGTCGAGCGCAGCGGCGTTCCCATGTCGGGCACGCTCCGCTGCGCCACCGGCAGTGCGCGGAAAATCGCGGCCGCCAGCCGGGCCTCCGCCGGCGCCTGGCTGCGAAAGCTCGTCAGCGCGTCACGATGCTGCCGGGCCATCTCGGCATTGAGAATGTCGAGTCCGGTCTCCGCCATCACTCTGCCTCCGGCGCGCGGGCAAACGGGCGACCCTCGGCATCAAACAGATGCGCGCGGCTTTCGTCGGGCGCGACGCAGACCGTATCACCCGCCCCGATCCGCATCTGCCCCGGCGCGCGCACCACCAGGGGCGTCTCCGACTGCGCGGTTTCGACATGCACATAGGTGTCCGACCCCAGATCCTCGGTCAGCAGGACGCGGCCCGGCCAGCCCCGGCCGTCCGAGGACAGCGACAGGTGCTCGGGGCGGATGCCGTATTCCGCCGCCGCCCGGGCCGCGGCCGGTTCACCGGCAATGAAGTTCATCCGGGGGCTGCCGATGAAGCCGGCGACAAAGCGCGAGGCCGGGCGCTCATAGAGATCGAGCGGCGTGCCCACCTGTTCGACATGGCCGCCATTCAGAACGACGATCCGGTCGGCCAGCGTCATTGCCTCGACCTGATCGTGGGTGACATAGATCATCGTCGTGCCGGCCAGCCGCGCATGCAGCCGCGCGATCTCGACCCGGGTCTCGCCGCGCAGCGCGGCGTCGAGGTTCGACAACGGCTCGTCGAACAGGAACACCCGCGGCTTGCGGGTGATCGCCCGGCCGATGGCCACCCGCTGCCGCTGGCCGCCCGAAAGCGCGCGGGGCTTGCGCTCCAGCAGGTCCCCGATCTTGAGCATGCGCGCGGCGTCTTCGACCCGCGCGGCGATCTCGGACCTCGCCAGCTTCGCCTGTTCGAGCCCGAACGACATGTTCTCGCGCACCGTCATATGGGGGTAGAGCGCGTAGGATTGAAACACCATCGACACCCCGCGCGCGGCCGGCAACGCCTCGGTCATGTCCTCGCCGCCGATCCGCAGTTTGCCCGACGTGATGTCCTCCAGCCCGGCGATCATCCGCAGCAGGGTGGATTTGCCACAGCCCGAAGGGCCGACAAAGACGACGAATTCGCCCTTTTCCAGTGACAGGTCGACATCGGTGACAACCCGGGCTTTGCCGAAGGATTTGCAGATCTTGTTCAGCTCGACTTTGGCCATGGATTTATCCTTTCACCGCGCCGGCGGTCAGGCCGGAAATGATCTTTCTCTGGAAAACGAGGACCAGCGCAATCAGCGGCAGCGTCACGATCACCGAGGCCGCCATGATGCTGCCCCAGGGGATCTCGAACTCGCTCGCGCCCGAGATCAGCGCGATCGCGACCGGCACCGTGCGCTGAGTGTCGGTCGACATGAAGGTCAGCGCGAACAGGAATTCGTTCCACGCATGGATGAAGGCCAGCAGACCGGTCGTCACAAGCGCCGGCCACAGCAGCGGCAGGAACACCCTGCGGATGATCGTCAACGGCGCGGCGCCATCCATGATCGCCGCTTCCTCGATCTCCTTGGGCAGCTTGCGCATGAAGGTGGTCAGCACCCAGACGGTGAACGGCAGGGTGAAGATCATGTAGGAAAAGACCAGCGACCACAGCGAATTGAACAGACCCATCGCCCGGATCAATGCGAACAGCCCCGACAGGACGGCGATCTGCGGGAACATCGACACCGACAGGATCAGCAGCAGGATCTTGCCCCGCCCGCGAAACGGCACCCGGGCCAGCGCATAAGACGCGGTGACCGCGAACCCCAGCGACACGATCACCACGACGGTCGAGACAAAGACCGAATTGAGGATCTGCCGGCCAAAGACGCCATCCTCGAAGGCCGCGCGATAGTTCGACAGGTCGATGACCTTGGGAAGATAGTTCACGTCGAAGATCGCCTGCCCGCTCTCGAGCGAGGTGAGCACCGCGTAGTAGAAGGGGAACAGCGCCTGCGCCAGAATGATGGCCACCAGCGCGTAGAAGCCGGCGATTTTCGCGATCCGCATCAGTCGGTCTCCTTGCCTTCCAAGTCCATCCGCGTGAGGTAGATGAACCCGATGGTGATCAGCGCCACGATCAGGAACAGCAACGTCGAGGCCGCCGAGCCATAAGCGAACTTGTCGTAATCGAAGAGGTTTTCGCGCGCATAGACCGACATGGTCCGGGTCGCGTCGGTGTTGGGCGTCAGCACGTAGACGATGTCGAAGACACGCAGCGCATCGAGCCCCCGGAACACCACCCCCACCAGCAGGGCCGGCATCACCAGCGGCAGCGTCACCTTGCGGAACACCCGCACCGGGTTGATGCCGTCGAGCCGCGCAGCTTCGTAGATGTCATCCGGGATCATTTGCAGCCCGGCGAGGATCAGCAGAGCCATGAAAGGCGTCGTCTTCCAGATATCGACCATCATCACCGCCGCCATGGCGGTATCGGCCGAGGCGGTCCAGGCGATCGGGGTGGCGATCAGGCCCAGCTTGATCAGCATGTCGTTGATGATGCCGAACTGATCATGCAGCATCCAGCCCCACATCTTGGCCGAAACCACGGTGGGGATCGCCCAGGGCACCAGCACCAGCGTGCGGACCACTGCACGGCCCGGGAATTTCGCGTTCAGCACCAGCGCGATGATCAGGCCGAACAGGGTCTCGAAAGAGACGCTGACCACCGCGAACCATACGGTATTGCGCACCGCGCGCCACCAGCGGTCATCGGCCAGCAGGCCCAGCCATTCACCCTGGTCATTGCCGTAGTCGAGCCATTCGATGTAGTTGCGCAGCCCGACAAATCGCGCCGCATCGATATTGTTGAGCGAGGCATCGGTGAAGCCGAACCAGATCGTCTGGCCGAGTGGAAAGAGCGCCACGGCCCCCAACACGATCAGCATCGGGGCAAGAAACATCCATGCCGCCCTGGTGCGCTGTCGGGTCAGTCCTGTCTTCTGTGGCATGGTCGGGGTTCCGTGGATCTGTAGGGCCGCGCCGAACGGCGGCGCGGCCTGGTGGGGGTGCAGCCGGCCGAAGGCCTACCAGCCCGCGCCCTTGAGCCGGCTCAGCCGGGCGTTCAACCGGGCGACGGCGGCGCCGGCCTCCATCTCGCCGGACATCACGTCATGCGCGGCGGTCCAGATTTCCGAGGACACCTCGTTGTAATCGGCCTTGGTCGGCGCCGAGGGGCGCACGATGGCATTGTCGATCACCGGTTGCCACAGCGGAATGAACGGTTGCCGCGCGCCGATCTCTTCATCCTGGTAGAGCGCCGAAAGCGTGGGCGGCCTGGACGCCTCGATCGCGCGCTTGCGCTGGCTCTCGGTGTCGTTGAGGAAGCGCACCAGCTCGATCGCGGCGTCCTGATGCTCGGAATAGCGCGCCACGCCCAGGTGCGAGCCGCCGAGGATCGAGGCGCCCTGCCCCGAGGCCCCGGCCGGCAGGGTGGTGACATCGACGTCGTCCTTGATCGGACTGTCCTCGCCGGTGACCAGCGCATAGGCGTAATTCCAGTTGCGCATGAAGACCGCATTGCCCGACTGGAACACGCCGCGGGCGTCTTCCTCGGCATAGTTCAGCACGCCTTCGGGGGCGATGTCACCGACCCAGGAGGCGGCCAGCGTCAGAGCTTCGACGGCGGCCTCGTTATTGACCGAAATGACGCCGTCCGGCTCGACCACCTGCCCGCCACCGTAAGACGCGATCCATTCCATTGCGTTGCAGGTCAGCCCTTCATAGGCCGCGCCCTGATAGACATAGCCCCAGAGCTCGGAATTGCCGGCGGCGCGTTCGGCCTCCATGATCTCCTTGGCGGTGGCGGTCAGCTCTTCCCAGGTTCCGGGCACCGGCTTGCCGTGTTTCTCCAGCAGGTCGGCGCGGTAATAGAGCGCCGGCGCGCCAAGAAACATCGGCAGCGCCACCAGCTTGCCATCGACCGTCTGACTTTCCACCGCGGCGGGCACGAATTGATCGATGATATCGGCGGTGGCTTCGGTGAGGTCGATGAAATGGTCGGCGAGTTGCGGCGCCCAGATGACGTCGAGCCGGTAAACATCGATGTCGGCGCTCTGCGCCGCCAGCCACAGCTTGTATTGCGCGAACTGATCGGTCGTGCGCTCCGGCATCCAGACGATGTTGACGGTATGCCCGGTTTCCGCTTCGAAGCGGTCAAGGTTGGCGCGCAGCACATCCTGATCGCGGCCAACCGCGCCGTGCACGATATTGAGCTCATCGGCGCTGACGAAACCGGCAAGGGCGGTGCTGGCCGCAAGGCTGAGCGTGAGGGTCTTCCACAGTGACATGTCGTTCTCCCTGGTGATGTTTACGCGCCTTTTCGGCAGAAGATGGGAGAGCCCCATGCCATCTGCCCGTCCGACTGGCGCAGCCGGACGTAAATGTTTTCCCCGTCTTCGACCGGGCCGAGCGGCACCGCGCCCGCCCATTGCCAGCGTGACGGTGCCGGCAGCGGATGAAAGCGGTAGGCCGGACTGTCAATCGGCCCGAGATTGCCGGCCAGCGCGCCATCGCACAGCCGCGCGGCATCAATATTGAGGCGCTGGTCGCAAAGGTTGGCGAGGATCCGCGCGCCGGGCGCCAGCCGCAGCCGCAGGGCCAGACCCTGGGTGGCGGCGGTGGAATTGTTCGGATTGGCCTCGGCGGTCACGGCAAATCGCGCGATCCCGCCCGCCAGCTGCGCCTCGGGCAACGCGTGGCCCGCATCCTCGCCTTCCAGTGGCGACACGACCTCCTGGCCGCGAAAGCGCGGCTCCAGCGCGAGTATCTCGCCACCCTCGACGCGGATCTCGCCGGTCCAGCGATGCGCCGATCCGCGCGCGCCCCAGCCCAGCTCGAGATAGAGGATCGTCTCGCCCACCCCGGTCAGCGGCGCCGGGTCCAGCGCCGGCGAGAGGCGGGCGTGCAGCCGGCCGTTACGGATCACGTCGATCACGTCGATCTCGCCGCCGGCGACCGCCTCGATGTCGAGCTGCGCCGCCTTGGCGGGTGCCATCACGCCGCCGGTCATTACATCGCCCACCGCGCTCAGCAGGTGGATATTGTCGCCGGTCAATGCCACGGTCCGACGCGCCATGATCGCGTCCCAGAGACCTGCCCGACCGGCATGATCGGCAAACACCGCCATGCGCCCGTGGCCGTAGGACCCGGGAAAGGCGCTGTGATGATCGGTATTGCCGACAACGCCAAAGACATGGCCCTGCGCCAGCCCCCACTGCATCGTCGAATGGCCATCCACAGGCCCCATGGAATGCAGGTAGCTGCGTGGGGTTTCGGAAGTTTCGGCGCAGCCGTGCATGGAGTTCATCTCCACCACCGGCGACAGCCGCTCTTCGAAGCTGTCCCAGTTGATCCCCCGCGCGCCCCGGCGATAGCCGATGTGATGCGGGAAGGCAAAGGCGCGCCCCGGCATCTCGCGGTCCAGCAGGGCATGCAGCTCGGCCGGGCTGTCGGCGAGCCAGAGCGGCGCGGGCGCGAGATCGCGGTACACGATGGTGTAATCGCCGTGCTCGGATCCATGGATTTCATACCCCGGAAAAACCGTGAACGCCTCGGTCTCTGCCGCCGCCAACACGTCGAAATGGGCGCGCCAGCCGTCGCGCAGCCGGGCAAAGCCCTCGACGTGGAAATTGACGATATGCGCGACCGCCGGGTCATCGACCGGCATGTCCGGCCAATGGGCATGGCCGGTTATCGACACGAAATCAAGCTGCAACGCCGCCCGCGCCAGCGCATCGGCAAAGCGGCCATGACCATAGGACAGGTCGCAATGGTTGTGGATGTCGCCGAAACGCGGCGCCACGCCCAGACGGCGGGCAAGTGGCAGGTCGGCCGGGGGCAGATAGGCGCGGCTCATAGGAACTCCTGGGTTCTGGGATCGACCGGGCGGCCCTGCGCGGCCAAGCTCCGTTTGGCCGCGGCGACCAGCTCGAGCGAGACGAGCCCGTCGCGCACGCCGGCCGGTGGCAGCTCTCCGTCCATGAACCGGCGCATGGCGCGAACCAGTTCCAGATCGGCACCAAAATGCGAGCTCGACCTGTCCGCCGCTCCGGCCTCGATGATCTCGCGGTTCTTGCCATGGGCACTCACCAGGTCGATCTGGCCGGAATGCCGCTCCATCCGCAACCGGCCGTTGGCGCCGATGATCTCAAGCGTTTCCTGGTCTTCGGAATAGGGGCCGAAGATGGTGAAGAACAGCGTGGCCACCAGCCCGCTCGTAAAGCGCACGGTGACGACGGCGTGGTCGTCGATGTCGGCGCCGGGGAGATAGACACAATTGTCGTTGCGGTCCTGCGCGGCCTCGGCGGTCAGCCAGCTGTCGTTGGGAACCCGGCCGACGCCCTCGGCCTTGTCGATCAACGTCTCGTGGCGGCGGTAAGGGCAGTCGCGGTCGCATTCGGAACAACGCGCCGGTGCCGTCGGATCTGGGGCAAAGATCGTCGTGCGCCCGCCGGTCGCGGTGACCGAAACCGGCTCGCAGCCCGCGATCCAGTTCAGCACGTCGAAATGATGCGAGCCCTTGTCATTGATCGCCCCGCCCGAGGCTGCATCCTCGCGGTGCCAGAGTTGCAGATAACGGCTGTAGGGAATGACCGAACGCAACAGCACCATGCGGGGTTCGGCGATCGCCTCGGTGCGGGCCAGGCCGATGGCTTCGATCCAGGGCCGCTCGTAGCGGCGGGTAAAGCCCATCATGATCGGTTGGCCGCTCTCGGCCTCGATCGCGACGATCCCGCGGGCATCCGCGAGACTGACGGAAATCGGCTTGTCGAGATAGATGCGCTTGCCCGCCGCCGCCGCCACGCGCACCGGTTCGAGATGGGCGTTTGTATGGGTGGTGACGATGACAAGGTCGACCTGCGGATCGGACACCGCTTCGGCCAGGCTGACGGCGGGGCGGGCCAGAGGGCCGAGGCCCTGGCTGGCATAGATCGCATTGAGATGCCGGGCCGCCATCTGTGCCCGCTCGGGCAGCCGGTCATGCACCGCGACGATGCGAAACCCGGTCTCGCGCGCCAGTTCCGCCATCCGGCTGCCGACGTAATAGATGCCGCGTTCGCCCGCGCCGATCACCGCGACGCCGATGCTGCGTTGGCCCGATCCGGGCGTATAGCTGGCCGTCGGATGTGCGGAACTCTGTGGCATGGGCGCTCCCGAATGCTCGATTCGGGATCAGGTTAAATGAGTATAACTCATGCCACATCCAGGGTTATACTCACCCGGTGACATCAACTGTCAGGTCGTCGACGCTGCCGAACCTGGCCGTGTGGATCGGCAGGTAATGCACCTCGGGCGGCGGCCCGTCGGGCGTGAGCCGGTCGCGCAGCACCCGCTCGAAGGTGTCGATCTTTTCGGCGTCGGCATTGCCGACGGTGTCGAACCGGTTCAAGTGCTCCGACGGGAAATCCACGCTGCCCAACATCATCACCGAAAGATCGCGCCCCGGCACGATGCCGTTTTCCCAAAGCGCGCGATCGAGCAGATAGCCCTCGACCACGCCCAAGGTGATCAGCCCGGTCACGCTCAGCGCGCCGTCATCGCCGCGCAACCCTGCGATCGAGGTCGAGATGTCGGCGCCCGGGAAGGAGCCCGGCAGCGCATCGAGCTCGATCAGCCAGCCTGCCCCCTGCCCCGCGGCGTCGCTCAGGCGCTGATATTCCCGCCGCGCCATGGCGATCGGCCGGGCCGAATGCGCCGAGGTGAGAAAGCCGATGCGCTCATGCCCCGCAGCGCGCAGGTTGCGCCAGGCCAGCGCGAAGGCCTCGCGCCAGTTTGTGCCGATCGCATCCATCCGAAGCCCGGTGGCCGAGATGCCGTCGAACACCACAGAACCCGCGATCTCGGTGATCCGCGACAGAAATGGCAGAGGCAGCGTCTCGAAATGGGTCTGTAGCAGGCACACCCGGAACCGCCCGATCCGCGACAGAATCGAAAGCGCCTGCGCCTCGTCGGTGAACCCCAGAAGCAGGATCGAGATGCCGGCCGCCTTCATCCGCTTTTCGATCTCGAGGATCAGGGTCCGGGCCAGCCGGCTGTCCGAGACCTTGTAGAGCAGCAGGATGTCGGCCTCATGCGCCGGTGTGGAAGGAACCGGGTCGCGGATGACGATCCCCAGCCCGCGCCGCACCTCGAGCCGACCGGTCGCGATGAAAGGCGCCAGCGCACGTTCGACCACCCGCTGCGAGGTGCGGAACCGGCGCATGAGCTCGCGCATTGTCGGCAGCCGCGCGCCGGGACCGCACCGGTCGATCTCGGCCGTGATCCAGCTGGCGAGCCGATCCTGCGTCGCCTCGGTCACGACAGGCGGACCGGGCGGATGGAAACTGTGTATGAGGTCGGAACCACGGGGTATTCGGCGCCCTGAGTGATGGTGATCGTGTCAGGACAGGCTACAGGCAAGGCCGCCGGGCTCCAAGCCGGGGCGGATCACTCCTGGAAGATGACGAAATGTTTCTCGCAGGTCTCCAGCACTTCCCAGTGACCGCGAAAGCCGTTGGGGATCAGGAAGCTGTCGCCGGGGCCGAACTCCTGCCTGTGGCCGTCCTCGTGGATCAGCGCGCAGCGGCCGCGCAGGATGTAGCAATATTCGTCGCGGCCGGTGAAAGCCTGCCAGCGCCCCGGAGTCGAGACCCAGCTTCCGGCCTTCAGCCGCCCCCCTGCCCCGTCATAGTGCAATCCGATCCGCTGGTGCGGATCGCCATCGGTGACGCGGCCGGGCTCGTCGGCGAGGCGGCGTTCGGAGGTGTCGGCGGCGGCGGTCGACAGGTTGATGACATGGCTCATAAGGCAGGCTCCGGTTCGGCAAGGCAGGCGGCATCGGCCTGGGCGGCGGTGACGGCGATCATGTGCAGGATGTCTTCGGAGGAACAGCCGCGCGACAGATCGTTGGCCGGTTTGGCCAGACCCTGAAGCACCGGGCCGATGGCCACCGCACCGCCCAGACGCTGGGCGATCTTGTAGGCGATGTTGCCGCTTTCGAGGTTGGGAAAGACAAAGACGTTGGCATTGCCGCCCAGCGGCGAATCCTTGGCCTTGGCGGCGGCGACATCGGGCACGAAGGCGGCGTCGAACTGCAATTCGCCATCGATCAGCAGCGTCGGATCGGCGGCTCGTGCCAGCGCCGTGGCCTGCACCACCTTGGAGACCGCGTCATGCGCGGCGCTGCCCCGGGTCGAGAACGACAGCATGGCGACACGCGGCACCTCGGCGGTCAGCGTGCGGAAGCTTTCGGCGGCAGAGCGCGCGATGATCGCCATTTCCTCGGCGTCGGGATCGATCACCAGGCCGCTGTCGGCAAAGATATGAGCGCCTTTCTTGGCGTGTTGTTCGGCGCAGAACAGCATCAGGAAAAAGCTCGACACCAGCGGCGTGCCGGGTTTCGGCCCGATCACCTGGATCGCGGTGCGCACGATCTCGGCGGTGGTGGCGACGGCGCCGCCGATGGTGCCGTCGGCCTGCCCCGAGGCCACCAGCGCGGCGGCAAAGACATGGGCATTGTTCACCGCCGCGCGGGCCGCCTCGGGCGTGACGCCCTTGTGCTTGCGGCGGGCGTGGAACAGCGCCGCCAGATCGTCGGACAGCGGAGAGGTTTCGGGATCGTGCAGCACAATGCCCTCGGCGGAAAGGCCCGCCGCGGCAAATCCGGCGCGTATCGCGGCTTCGGGGCCCACCAGAATGGGCCTGGCGATCTGCCTGTCGCGGGCGGCGCAGGCCGCCTGGATGACGCGGGGATCGGCACCCTCGCTGAGCACGATGCGGCGGTTCGAGCGGGCGGCATTGGCCAGCAACATTTCGAGCGGTTTCATGACATGGCTCCTCAGTGGCCCAGCAACATCACGCCGGCAATGACCAGCGCGGCGATAAAGAGAGTTTCCGCCACGATCATGAAGATCGCCTGACCGCCGACATCGAGGATGCGTTTCAGCGAGGTCTTCATGCCGACGGCGGCGATCGAGATCAGCAGCGCCCAGCGGGACAGATCCGACATCGCGTCGGAGATCTGGGACGGGATCAGCCCGAAGGAATTGAGCGTGGCAAAGAACAGGAAGCCGACCACAAAGACCGGCAGCAGCGGCGGGCGCTTGCCGGCGTCGGCGCCGTTGGCATGGCGGCGCACCAGGATCGAGATCACCAGCACCACCGGCGCCAGCATCGCGACCCGGATCAGCTTGACCAGGGTGGCGACCTCGCCGGTCTCGTTCGAGACCGAGAAACCCGCGCCAACCACCTGGGCCACGTCGTGGATGGTCCCGCCCAGGAAGACGCCGGCCACCTCGTCAGAGAATTCGAAGGTCCGCGCCAGGATCGGATAGAGGATCATCGCCACGGTCGACAGCACGGTGACCGAGAGCACGGTGAAGATCAGATTGCGTTCGGAATGTTCGTTCTTGGGCAACACGGCCGAGATCGCCATGGCGGCCGAGGCGCCGCAGATCGCCACCGAGCCGCCGGTCAGCACGCCAAAGCGCCAGCCCCGGCCCAGAAGCCGCGCGGCGGCGAGGCCGAAGAGGATGGTCAGCACCACCCCGGCGATTACCAGCCCGATCAGCTCTGCGCCCAGCCCCACCATCAGCTCGGCCGAGATCCGCACCCCCAGCAGCGCCACGCCGAAACGCAGCACCGAGCGGGCGGTGAATTCGATGCCCGGCTTGCAGGGGCCGTCTTCGGCCAGGAAGTGAAAGGCAATGCCCAGCAGCAGCGCCATCAGCATCGCCGGCGCGCCATAATGGTCCGAGAGGAATTGCGCCGCGGCAGCGATGACCGCCGCAACAAGAAAGCCGTGCAGCTTGGGTTGCACGATCTCGCGCAGGGCGAAAAGGGCGGAGCGGGGGGCAAGTGCCGTCTGCATGGCGATCCTCGTCAGGGAAAGGGGTCTCCCGGCCCCTGAAGGCCGGGAGAGAGGGGGTTACTCGGCGGCCAGGCGCACCGGGGCGGCCATGTCGGCGCCATCGATCCCGGCGACCTGCACCGGTTTCTTCATCGCATCGCGGCGGAAGGGATCGCCCAGTTCCTGGTTGATCATCGCTTCGATCAGCGTGGTCACGCCGTTCTCCATCTGATCCTTGATCGCGGTGTTCAGCGCCTCGGTCAGCTCTTCCATGGTGCGCGCCACGACGCCCTTGAGCCCGCAGGCATTGGCGATGCCGGCATAGCTCACCTGGGTGTCGAGCTCGGTGCCGACGAAGTTGTCGTCGAACCAGAGCGTCGAGTTGCGCTTTTCCGCGCCCCACTGGTAGTTGCGGAACACGATCTGGGTGATCGGCGGCCATTCGCCCCGGCCGATGGCGGTCAGTTCGTTCACCGCGATGCCAAAGGCGCCGTCACCGGCAAAACCCACCACCGGGGTGTCCGGCTGGCCGATCTTGGCGCCGACAATCGCCGGCAGACCATAGCCACAGGGGCCGAAGAGACCGGGCGCCAGGTATTTGCGGCCCGCCTCGAAATCCGGGTAGGCGTTGCCGATGGCGCAGTTGTTGCCGATGTCGGACGAGATGATCGCCTCTTTCGGCAGAGCGGCCGAGATCGCCCGCCAGGCCATGCGGGGGGACATCCAGTCGGGCTTGGCTTCCCGCGCACGCTCGTTCCAGGTGGTGCCGGGATCGTCCTGCTCGTGGTCCATGGAGGAGAGCTGCTGCGCCCACCGCGACTTGGTTTCGGCGATGCGGTTCTTGCGCTCTTCGCGGCCTTCGTCGCCGGCGGTGTCGGAGAGCCGCGACAGGATTCCGTTGGCGACCTTGGCAGCGTCCCCGACAATGCCGACCGAGACCTTCTTGGTCAGGCCGATGCGGTCGGGGTTGATGTCGACCTGGATGATCTTGGCGTCCTTGGGCCAGTAATCCATGCCATAGCCCGGCAGGGTCGAGAACGGGTTGAGCCGCGTGCCGAGGCAGAGCACCACATCGGCCTGGGCGATCAGCTCCATGCCCGCCTTGGAACCGTTGTAGCCCAGCGGACCGGCAAACAGCGGATGCGGGCCCGGGAAGGCGTCATTGTGCTGATAGCCGACGCAGACCGGCGCGGTCAGACGTTCGGCCAGATCCTTCGACGCGGTGATACCGCCATTGGACAGGACGACGCCGGCACCGTTCAGGATCACCGGGTTCTTCGCGTTGGAGATCAGCTCCGCCGCCTTCTCGATCGAGGTCTCGCCGCCCGGCGAGGCTTCGAACTCGATCGGGTCGGGCAGGTCGATGTCGATCACCTGGGTCCACATGTCGCGCGGAATGTTGAGCTGCGCCGGGCCCGAGAGCCGCTTGGCCTGGGCGATCACCCGGGTCAGCACCTCGGCGACGCGCGACGGGTCACGCACCTCTTCCTGATAGGCGACCATATCCTCGAACAGTTTCATCTGTTCGACTTCCTGGAAGCCGCCCTGGCCGATGGTCTTGTTGGCCGCCTGCGGCGTCACCAGCAGCAGCGGGGTGTGGTTCCAATAGGCGGTTTTCACGGCGGTGACGAAGTTGGTGATGCCCGGCCCGTTCTGGGCGATCATCATCGACATCTCGCCGGTGGCGCGGGTGTAGCCATCGGCCATCATGCCGGCGCTGCCTTCATGCGCGCAGTCCCAGAAGGTGATCTTGGCCTTGGGGAAGAGATCCGAGATCGGCATCATGGCCGAGCCGATGATGCCAAAGGCGTGGCGGATGCCGTGGCGTTGCAGAACCTTGACGAAGGCTTCTTCGGTGGTCATTTTCATGGGAATTCTCCTTTTGAACCGGGGGCGTTAGATGATTTCGTCCTTGAGGTAGTACCAGCCGTAGGCCATGCGCTGGCCCAACCTGCGGAACGGCGTGAGCAGCCCGTGCGAGGGCAGCGGCGAATTGAAGATCGGCAGAACGGGGGTCTTTTCGCCGGCGATCTGCTGCGCCATGCGGCGGCCGGCCTGGGCGGAATACATCACCCCGTTGCCGCCATAGCCCATGGCATAGAAAATCCGCGACTCCCGATCCGGCTGGCAGATCCGGGGCATCATGTCGTGGCTGACATCGACCCAGCCCCACCAGGAATAATCCAGGCCGATGCCTCCGAGCGCCGGGAACTTGCGTGCCAGCCCGCGCCGCAGCAGCGCCAGATGCTTGTCGTTCTCGGCATCGCGCCCGGTGACGGCGCTGCGCGAGCCGATCTGCATCCGGTTGTCGGGCAGCAGACGGTAGTAGTGGCGCAGGGTCCGCGTGTCGGTCAGCGGCGAGGTCACCTGAATGCCGCAGGCCTCGAGCTCGGAAGGCGTCAGCACCCGCGTCACCATCGAGTTCGACAGGATCGGCATCAGCCGATGCTTGGTGCGCTTGTGCAGGCCGACCGGAGTATAGCCGGCCGTGGCGACGGCGACGGTCCTGGTCTTGACCGTGCCACCCGGCGTGCGCAGGTAGTGCCAGCCGCCCTGCTCCCGCCAGCCCATCACCGGGCTCGCAGTGTGGATGCGCGCGCCCAGACGCCGGGCCATGCGGACATAGCCAAAGGCCAGCTTGGCGGCGTGGATGCAGGTGCCATCCGGCTCCCAGAGCGCGCCGGCGGCTTCCTGATCCTTGACATGTTCCGCGTGCAGTTCCTCGCGCGAGAGGATTTTCGCGCCGTAGCCGAAGGTCTGGTTCAGCACCTCGCATTCGCGGCGAAGCCCGGCCATCACCTTGTCGCGGTGGGCAATGTAGTAATGGCCGCCGGGCTGCGGATCGCAATCGATCTCCTCGCTGGCGATCAGGTCCTCGAAAAGCCGGAAGGCCTCAGTCACCTCGTCGTGCATGGCGCGCGCCACATCGACGCCCCAGCGCTTGATCCACTGCGACCGCTTGAGCCGGCCCGAGGAGATCTGCGCCTGACCGCCATTGCGGGTGGAGCAGCCCCAGGCCACCGAATTGGCCTCGAGCACCAGGGGTTGCAAGCCGTGATCCTTGGCCAGGTGGATCGCGGTCGACAGGCCGGTATAGCCCGAGCCGATCACCACGACATCAGCCTCGCAATCGGCGGTGATCGGGCCGTCGTCCTCTGGCGCCGGGCCGGCGGTGCCGACCCAGTAGGTCGGCGCGAAGTCCCGGTTGTGGCCCGGCCCCGCGTCGACAATGGGATCATACTTCGGATCGTAGCTGGCCTTGGGCCAGCAGAGAGGGATCGAACCGTCGGGCATCTGGAACAACCTCCTGAGAGTGAGCGGGGAAAGCTGGGATCAGGCCTTGAAGGCCGGGCGGGATTTGCGAAGCGCCTGTTTCACGACGATCTTGCCGTCGCGCAGGGTGAAGAGATCGGCGCCCTCGGCCTCGATCCGCATGCCGTTCGCGTCGGTGCCCGAGAAGGTCCATTCCGACACCGCACGATCGCCGTGCACGAAATGCGAATGGTGATCCCAATGCGCATCGGTCATGCCGGCCCAGACCCCGGAGAACGCCTTAGCAATGGCCTCGGCCCCGTCCACCCTGGCGCCGAATTTCTCGTCGCCGCCAACGGTGTAGAACACGCAATCCTCGGCGAAATGGGTCATCACGCCATCGATGTCGTGACGGTTGAAGGCGTCGAAGGTGGCGGCCAGATCATCGGCGGTCAGGGTTTTCTCAAGCGTGGTAGTCATGTCATGTCCTTTCATTTGGCGGGTGTGTCGGCGTCATCCCGATAGGGGATGATCAGCGTGGGAATGTCGGATCGGCGCAGCACCCGCTTGGCGACGGTGCCGAGGAAGCTGTGCGACAGCCCGTGGTCATGGGTGCCCATGACGATCAGGTCGCAGCCCAGCTCGCGGGCGCGGCGCAAGATCACCTCGGCCGGATAGCCATCGGTCACCTCGACGCTGGTCACCTGATCGCGGACCTTGCGGTCTTTGTCCTCCAGCGCCGCCCAGAAGCGCGCCTGGCGCTCGGCCAGCAGCTTGCGCACCATTTCATGCCGCGCCCGGGTGGCGGATGTCCGGCTGTCCTCGTTCACAACGAAAAGCTCGAAGGTGATGCGGGCGTCTTCCGAGACCGGCTCGTTGACGTGCAGTACGTGGATCTTTGCCCCGGTGGCCTGCGCCAGGCTGGCGGTGTGGCGCAGCGCATAGGTCGAATTGCGCGACAGGTTGGTGGCAAAGAGGATGTGGGTAACGCTTGGTGTCATGTCCCCTGCCCCGCTCAGTAGCCCAGGAGCCGCGGCAGCCACAGGGACAGCTCTGGCACGAAGGCGATGATGAAGATGGTGATCGTGTTGATCGCGGCGAAGGGCAGCGCCCGGAGCGAGATTTCCTCGATCGAGATGTTCGAGATGCCCGAGGCGATGAAGAGGTTTTCGCCCAGCGGCGGGGTCTGGAAGCCGATGCCGAGCGCGCAGACCATGACCACGCCGAAGTGGATCGGGTCGATGCCGACGCTGTAGGCCACCGGCAGCATGACCGGCACCAGGATCAGGATCGTGGCCAGCGTCTCCATGAACATGCCGACGAAGAGAAGGAAGAAGATGATCAGCGCCCAGATGACATAGATGTTCGAGGTGAGATCGAGCATCGACTCGGCGATCATCGCAGGGATCTGGTTTTCCACCAGCAGCCGGCCAAAGACGGTGGCGGTGAAGAGGATCAGCAGCACCCGACCGGTGAGCCAGGTGGTGGCTTCCAGTGACTGGAACAGGGATTTCCAGGTCAGCTCGCGATAGATCACGACGCCGACAAAGAGCGTATAGGCGATGGCGACGATGGCGGCCTCGGTCGGGGTGAAAAAGCCGGTGTAGATGCCGCCCAGGATCACCAGCGGCGCCATCAGCGACCAGAAGCCCTTGTAAAGCTGGGTGGTGATGGTCTGCATCGACCAGCCTTCGGCATTGCCGGAATAGCCACGCTTGCGGGCCAGCAGGAAGTTCATCAAGAGCAGCGACGAGGCGATCAGGAAGGCCGGCACGAACCCCGCGATGAAGAGCTTGGAGATTGACACCGACTGAAAGGTGCCATGTTCGGCCACGGCCTCGGGCGGCGGCACCATGCCAAGGGCGGCGATGCCGAAGATCACCATCGGGATCGACGGCGGAATGACGATGCCAAGCCCCCCGGACGAGGCGGTGACGGCGGATGCATAGCCCTTGTCATAGCCGCGACGGATCATCGCCGGGATCATCAGCATGCCGACGGCGGCGGTGGTTGCCGGGCCCGAGCCCGAGATCGCGCCAAAGAACAGGCAGGCCATGACGGTGGCGGCGGAAATGCCGCCGGTGAACGGCCCGGCAAAGCTCTCGGCGACATTGATCAGCCGCTTCGAGATGCCGGCGGCCTCCATCAGCGCGCCGGCCAGAATGAAGGCGGGCAGCGCCATCAGCGGGAACGACCCGACCGAGGTAAAGGCGATCTGCACGAATTTGATCGGGTTGTCGCCCAGCACGACGAAGGAGACCAGCGACGAGACGCCAAGCGCCACGGTGATCGGCGCGCCGATGATCAGAAGCAGCAGGAACGAGCCGAACAGCAGGGTGGTGATTTCGGTTTCCATCGCTCAGGCCTCCTGCACGCGGGTTGCGGGGGTTTCGGCCTGGATGGCGTCGAGGTCGATCTGGTCGGGGTCGGACACGTCATCACCGCGCACCAGCTTGATGTAATTCACCTGAAGGATGCGGATCGTCATCAGGGTGAAGGCCACGGGCAGCACCACATAGACCCATTTCATCTCGATCCCGAGGGTCTGGCTTTTCCAGAACTTGTTCATCTTGTTGAAGACAAAGTCGTAGGACAGCCAGACGAAGGTGACATTGAAGGCCACCCAGAACAGATCGGCAAAGGCCTCGATCCATTTCACGTGGCGGCGCGGCAGGAATCGGAACTGAAACGTGACGCGGTTGTGTGCGCCTTTCAGCGCCGCGTAGCTGGCACCGAAGAACACGAACCAGACGAACATGTAGACGCTGAGTTCCTCGATCCACGAGAAGGAATAGCCAAACACCTCGCGCGCCACGATCTGAACGAAGAGCAGCAGCACGAAGCCGCTGAGCAGCGTGCGGCAGATGAGGCTTTCGAGATTGTTGAAGATGCGGGCCAGCATGGGGCACTCCTGTCCTGTTCGGGGAAGCGCGGGTCTGCGCTTCCCCGTCCGGTCGGCCGGTTTGGGGAGGGGAACCGGGTTAGTTGGTGGCGACCGGATCGCGGCCGATGGCGGCCAGCGCCTCGTTCAGCTTTTCGACACCGCCGATCGAATCATAGAACTGCGGCCAGACTTCGCTGGTGGCGAGATCGATAAACTCCTGCTCGCCGTCTGCGGGGTCGGAGATCTGCATGCCGCGCTCGACCAGCACGTTCTTGATCTGCTCTTCCTGCTCGCGCAGATACTGGGCCGAAAATTCGGTGGCCGCCTGCCCCGCGTCCAGAACGGCCTGTTGTTCCTCTTCCGACAAGCCCTGGAACACCGCTTCCGACACGATCAGCGGCTCGATCGAGAACAGGTAGCGCAGATTGGTGACGTGGCTCTGAACCTCGTCGAATTTCATTGAGTAAACAGTGATATAGGGGTTGTCCTGACCGTCCACCACGCCAGTTTGCAGGCCGGCGAACGTCTCGGACCAGGCCATCGGCGTCGGGTTCACACCCCAGGCCTTGTAGGTGGCGATCATGATCTCATTTTTCGGCACGCGCACCACCAGGTCCTGAAGATCGGCGACGGTGGTCACGGGTTTCTTCGAGTTGGTGAGGACGCGAAAGCCGGAATAGGCCCAGCCGAGGATGCGCACGCCACTGTCACGCAGGGTGTTTTCCACCAGCTCCTGGCCGATCGGGCCCTGGGTCAGGGTTTCGGCATCCTCGAGGCTCAGCATCATGTAGGGCAGGGTCAGCACGCCGACGCTGGGCGAAAACGGCGTGACGTTGTTGATCGCGAGGATCGAGAAATCCAGCAGGCCCATGGCGGCGTCATTGACGGTGTCTTGCTCGGAGCCAAGCTGGCCGTTGAGGAACAGCGTGCCGGTATGCGCGCCGCCGGTATTTTCCTCGAGCGCGGCGACGAAGGCCTTGCCAAGCGCTTCCTGGGTGCCGCCGGCGCCATCGCCGACCGCGATCTTGAAATTTTTGGCCGAGGCCGGAGCCGCCGCGATCAGCGCCGCCAGCGAGACCGCCGTGCCGAAACGCGCCAGTTTTCCAATGAAAGTCATGCCATCCTCCCGAGGCAGTTGAAATTTCCCGCCTCGGGGTTCGTTGTCCCAAAGCACGATGGGGCCGGTATAGGGCGTTTCAATGCGTGCAAAAATGTGCCAGATTGAAAGTATGGTTTCATAAATTGGAAACATTACCATGGCCCGACAGATGCTCATCCCGCAGATCGGCAATGCCGACCTGAAACTGTTGCGGATTTTCAAGACGGTGGCGGAATGCGGCGGCATCTCGGCCGCCGAATCCGAGCTGAACACCGGGCGCTCGACGATTTCGAAACACCTGTCCGACCTGGAAACACGACTTGGCTTTCGACTGTGCAACCGGGGGCCGGCCGGGTTTTTCCTGACCGACGAAGGCGCGCAGGTTCTGACGGCCACCGATGCGCTGCTGGAATCGGTCCGCGACTTTCGCACCCGGATGAACGAGGTGCGGCAAAAACTGGTCGGCACACTGCGCATCGCCGCCTTCGATCAGAGCATTTCCAACCCCGAGGCGCGGCTGAGCCATGCGCTGCGGCTGTTTTCGGACCGTGCGCCGGATGTCGATCTAGACCTGTCGATGTTGCCGCCCAACATTATCGAGGCACGGCTTCAGGAGGGACAGCTCGATATCGGCATCATCGCCCGTCACCGCCCCCTGCCCGGTCTCGATTACATGCCGGTGCATGGCGAGGACATGTACCTCTATTGCGGCCGCGGTCACCCGTTCTTTGACGCACCCGAGGCGCTCGATCTGGAAACGGTGCGTGGCGCGCGATATGCTGGTATCTCGTTCAACTCGCCCAACCTCCAGGTCGGGCAATCACTGAACATGCGGTCCCGGGCCGTGGTGCAGAACGAGATGATGCTGGCGATGCTGGTGCTGTCGGGCCAATACGTCGGCTTCATCCCGGCCCATATGGCCGAGCAATTCGAGCAGCAGGACAAAATGCGCCGGGTGCTGCCAGACCAGATTCACTATCGCACCTCCTTTGCCGCCGCCACCCGCCGCGCACCCGAGCCGAACCGGCTGACCCGGGTGTTCCTCGATGTGCTGCGCGAAACCTATCCCGCCGGATCCCCTGCCCCGCAAAGCAGAACGCCCGCCAATGTGGGCGGGCGTTGCGGGTAACCCATGGGTTACGGTCGCTGTGGTAACCCGCGGGTTACCGGTTCAGCGCGGCCTCGAAAGCCTCGATCGCGTGTTGCAGCCGCTTGCGATCGACCGACGAGAAATCGATCTCTGACAGGATGCGGCATTCGCCCTTGCGGGCGGTCACCTTGGTGCTGCCGACGTGAAATTCGTACTTCACGCTTTTCTCAGCCTGCGGCTTGCGCGGCGTCTGGGCGGTGCCATCGGCAAAGCGGCGCAGGATGGCGGTCTGCTCTTCGGCGGTCTCCGCCTCTGCCAGATCCGCACGCAGGGCCGGCGCCAGATCGGGCGCCCCCTGCAACCGCCGCGCCACCTCGACCCCCAGATTGCGCGCCACCGCCTTGGGGAATTTCAGCGCCGTGTCCAGCTCGTCCAGCAGGAAGACGAAGCTGCGGATATAACTGCGCTTCATCTTGTGCAGCGAAGCATAGATCCGGCTGACCAGATCGGCGGCCGCCTGCCCCTCCTCGCGCGCCGCGATGATCGCCACCTGTGCCATCTCGGCAAAGGTCAGGTCTTCGCGAATGACGTTCTCCTCGACCATGTCGATATAGAGATCGATGCGGTTCACCGCGCCGTCATCGACCCGCGCCACCGCATGGGCAAAGCGGTCGTCGGCGGTTTCCTTGTAAAGCTGTCGCAGCGCGGTCAGCCGTCGCCAGCCTTTCTTGAGCTGATAGCCGCCGGCGACGGCAAAGACCTCGATCGGCTCCTTCTGGCCGCGTTCGCGGATCGAGGTCTTGAGTTCCTCCATCTCGTCCGAGGCGGCCACCGCGTCGAGATCGAGCCTGTCACGCGGCAGGGCGTCAGTCTGGATGTCACCGAGCGCGATCTCGACAAGCACCCGGCCCTCGCCCTGCGCCCGGCGCCATTCCTTGGCGTCGGACGCATTCTGCCGGCGCTGCTCGACCAGGCTCTCGGTGCTTTCGGCCAGCGATCCGGCCGCTTCGCGCACCGCGGCCCCCATCGGGCCGACCTCGCGTTTGCGCTTGGGGGTGTCCGGCGTCTCGATCGGGCCGAAACCGAATTTGTTCTTGCTCATGCCTCAACCTCCTCTTTTGCCTCGCGCCGCTCCCAGGCGCGCAGCACCACCTCCTTGAACTCGTCATAGGTGGCATCGAACGACTGGCGCGCGCGCTTCCATGTCTCGCGCGTCATCTGGCGATAATCCTGTTCGTAGACCGACATCTGAAAGCGCCCCGATTGCTCGACCGCGCGGGTCATCTCGATGGCGTTGTTGCAGACGTCGGCGCCAAAGACATTGCGGAACGCCTCCATCATCGCGACATGCAACGGGTTCGACGCCTCGAAACGGGTCATTAGCAGCCGGATGTCATCGAACTGCTTGGGCAGAGTGATACCGGCGTCCTGGGCGATCCTGGCATACCCCTCCGAAATATCCTCGAGCGCATCACCGAGCTGGCCCAGAAAGCTGGTGGTGCTGTCATATTCCCAATAGCCGGGGCCGGAGGGGATATAGAGGATATCGGCGGCAAAGGCGGCATTCAGCGACTGATAGCCGATGGCGGGCGGGCAATCGAAGATGATCAGATCGAACTGGTCGTCCGGCAACTCGTCCAGATATCGCGCGACGCAGCCAAAGAAGCTCCAGGCCTTGTGCATCGAGCGATATTGCGCGCTGGCAAATTCAACAAAGGCGGCATTGGCGCAAGAGGGGATGATGTCGATGGTGGGCCAGGCGGTTTTCTGGATGAAATCCTGCACCCGTTGGGCGCCGATCGATTGCACATCCTCCGGCAGCTCGTCGGCGGTGGGGTAGGGGCAATCGGCGGGGTCGTCATAGGCGGCGGCAATGCGGTCGGCCTCGCGGCAGAGATCGCGGCACATGATGCCCCAGACGGTGTTCCATTCCTTGACCTCGACCAGCCCCATGGAATGGGTCAGGGTCGCCTGCGGATCGAAATCGACCACCAGCACGCGGTAGCCGTCGAGCGCGGCGGCATTGGCCAGGTGCTGCGCCACCACCGTCTTGCCGACACCGCCCTTGAAGTTCGACACCGCGACCCGCATCGCTCGGCCGCCGGGGCGTTTGGGCAGCAGGGTCTTGCCGCGAAACCGGATGCGGCGGCGCAGCTCGTTGATCTCGGCCAGCGAGAACCAGCGCTGCCGGCCGTCCTCTTCGGTGGCGCCCTGCGGCAGCGACGGGTCGTCGGCCAGCTTCTTGCGCAAGGTATCGGCAGGCACGTTGAACATGAACTGGCTGATTTCCCAGATCGAGAACGGACGCAGGATTTTCTCTTCGCCCGGAGAGAAGGTCGCCTTGCGGACCGCCGCCTGTTGCGCAAGGCTTCGTTCGTTCATCGATTGCAGGTTGGAATGATCTCGCATGACCTCACTCGCGTTTTATGCTATTGAAGCCTGAATAACCGGATTTTACCGAAGCGCAAAACGCAGAAATCCCGAAATCGCGATTTTTGCCGGAAGCGCCGGGAAAAACGGGAAATTTGTGGAGAACCTGCAACGAATTGGGTGACACCGTGATGCCAATCGCAGGATATAGGGTGACAGACAGCGGGCAATAAGGTGACAACTGAGTGTCCCCCTATACCAATATACCTTCTATTTCTTTATTTTCAGGATTTCAGAGAGCGTTCCCGTATTTAACTCGTTGTTGACAAAAAACGGGATTAGTGAACACTCAACACCAGAACGGGAATCGGACAGAGAGACGATCCCGGAGGCAAAGAGTGGGCAGATATGGATGCAAAGCGGTATACCGGGCCACAGGCGGGGTCACAGAAGTACGATCTTCTGACTGCGCTGTCGGTGGCGGGATTGAGCGGCTCTCCCGGGTTTCAGACCTCGATGCTGCGGTTGGTGGCGTTGGTGACGGCACGCTACAACTGGGGCCGCAACGAGCTGACCGTCGGGCAACGCGAAATGGCGCGGCTCTGGTCGGTCGATGAACGGACGGTGAAACGCGAGATCAAGCGGCTGACGGCGGCATCGATCCTGCTTCAGCTTCGACCGGGGGTGCGAGGCAGGGTGGCCGCCTACCGGCTCAACATAGCCGAAATCCACCGGCTGAGCGCGCCGGTCTGGGATCGGGTCGGCCCGGACTACGCCGACCGGATGGCGCACCAGGGGCCGCCACCCGCAGCGCCCACGGTGACACAGGTCGATTTCGCGGCGGCCCAACCGGCGGACCCACCGCAGCAGATCGATCCACCCGCCGGGCAGGGCGGTCCCTGGGCGCGAACGCTGGCGCGGCTGGCGCAGCTCGAACCGGCATTGCACCGAAGCTGGTTCGCCGCGCTTACACCCGGGGCCTGCGAGGCCGGCGTGCTGACGCTTCGGGCGCCGTCGCAGTTTCAGGCGCGGTATGTTCAGACCCATCATCAGCGGCTGCTCCTGGGCACCGCGCAGATGGAATTCCCCGATCTCAGGCGGATCGAGATCTGCGCCTGACACCGTGGGATGCCGCGCGTCAGGCCGGGGCCAGCACGAAAGCATAGAGCAGCGTCCAGAGGCTCAGCGCCAGCCCGAGGGTGATCACGAAGAGCCCGTTCCAGCGCAGGCCGACATGCAGCGGGCTGACACCGCCGAAGCTGCCGGTCAGGATGGTGGTGGCGGTAAAGGGCGAACAGATGCCGCCAATGGCCCAACCGGCGACAATCGCGGTGACCAGCGCCGCCGGGGTGACACCCAGGCTCGCGGCCTCGGGGATAAGCGGCGCAATCAGGGTGACCCCGAGGATCGGGTTCATTCCAAGCTGGCCCAGCAACGGAACGATCCACACCAGAGAGACCAGCAGCAGCCAGGGCGGCATCACCCCCAGGTCAAGCCCCAGCCCGGCCATGATCGGCGCCAGCAGCGGCGCGCCGAGCGTGCCGATATAGCCGGCCATCATCAGCAACACGATCTCTCCGCGATAGCCGGGGAGGTCGGTAAAGAGGAATTGCCGCGCCGGGGCGGCGATAGCGCCGCGATATTGCAACAGCGCCCAGACCAGCGAGATCAGCGGCACCACGAGAAGCACCACACCGACGATACGCACCTCGGTCAGCAGGTGCAGCCCGCCGACCGACACCCCGAGCAGCGCCAGCAGCACAAAGAGCGGCGTCAGCCGGCGGAACGAGCCCTCGATGGGGCGGGGTGGGGGGCGGACGGCCAGCCGCGGCTTCAGCAGCGTGTCCAGCGCCCAGCCGAGCCCGGCGAGGATCAGCGCCGAGACCATGCCGGGCAGGGCTGCATCGCGCCAGCTTGCGCCGGGGATCAGCACGGTGGTGATCGCCATGGAAAACGCCAGCGGCGACCAGGGCAGCGTCGAGACAAAGCCGCGCTGGATCGCCAGCAGCATGCGCCGCCTGCGGTGGCCTCGGATCACCGGGTCGCTGTCTGCCGCGGCCGCAGAGGTGGCCAGCCCGCCAAGCAGCGCGATCGCGCCATAGCTCAGCAGCAGCGCGAACATGTGGCCGCCGAGGCTCAGCGCCAGATAGCGCCGGCCCGGCGGCTGCGAGGCCAGGTAACGCCCGGCGTCGGCAATCGCCGGCGAGCTCTGGGCAATGCTGCGCAGGGTCGCCAGCGCGCAGAAGAAGGCGCCGATGAATCCGGCCGAGGCAAGGCCCCGGGCCAGAACCGCCGCCCAATTGTCCGAAACGGCACCGGTCCAGAGCGTCAGCCCCAGCCCGACCGCCACGAAGGCCAGCCGCGAGGCGCGGATGCGCGGTGCGAGCAGGACCACCACCGCCGCCGCCACCAGGGCACGCGGCGTTTCGGCTGCGGGCACCCGCCATTCGACCAGCCCGGTCAGCAGCACGAGCAGCGCCAGCAGGACGGCGGCGGCCCGGTCGAGGGGGGAGTTCGGTGTCATGCGGGCTCCGGGATTGGCTGCGCGGGCCGCGCCGCGTCGCCCAACTGTTACGAAGCCGCGCCGCCAAGGTCCAGAGATCGCGGCGGGTTTTGGCCGGACCGCTCGCGCAGGGATGTGATCTCATGTGATCGGAACCAGGGCCTATAAAAGTGGTTGAGCCCGAGACAAGGCGCGAAATTGCGCGCAGACTACGGACGAGAGGCACAGCTATGAACCGACGCGAACTTTTGAAAACCGGGATGGGGCTGGCGGCAATGTCGCTGCCCGGAGTGGCCAAGGCGCATGAAGCCGAGGTCAAGGATCATGAGTTGCCGGAGGCCATGTTGCCGCGTCTGGTGCGCATGGGTCCGGGATTTGCCCCCGGCGAAATCCACGTCAATCCGATCGAATTCGCGCTCTACTGGACGCTGCCCGGCGGCGACGCGATGCGCTATATCGTCGGCGTGGGCCGGCCCGGGCTCTACGAGTCGGGCGAATTCTATGTCGGGGCCAAAAAGGAATGGCCGAGCTGGACGCCGACCCCCGGCATGATCGACCGTGAGCCGGAGAAATACGCCAAGTACAAGGACGGCATGCCCGGCGGGATCGACAATCCTCTGGGCGCCCGCGCGCTCTATCTGTTCACGCCGGAGCGCGGCGACACCTTTCTGCGCATCCATGGCACCAACGATCCCGACACGCTCGGCCGCCGGGTGTCAAACGGCTGCGCCCGTTTGGTGAATTCGCAGATCATCGAGCTGTACGACCAGGTTCCGATGGACACCCGCGTGGTGCTGTATCCCTTTGCCTGAGGCCTGACGCTCGCGTCCGGCGGTCAGCCGGGCAGGGCAGGGGCCCGCCGCGGCTCAGCCGAACCCAAGGCTGGCGCGCAGGTCGCTGGCCGGGTCGCCCTGTGGCTTGAGGTCGAGCCGGTCCTCGATGCCGGTCAGGTGCCGGTCGAGCAAATCGGCCGCCGCCTCGCCCTTGCCTTGCAGTACCAGTTCCGACAATTGCCGGTGTTCGTCCATCTCGCAATCGCCGTGATGGCCGGTTTCGTAGATCGCGATGATTAGCGATGACCGGGCAATCAGCTCGCGCACGAAGCGCGCCATTATCGGGCTGTCGGCCTGATCGGCCAGCACCTGGTGATAGCGCCCGCAGCGGCGGATCACCCGCGCGGCGTCGCCGGCGGCGCGGGCGGCGTCCTCGGTGTGCAGATGATCGTTCAGCGCACTGTGCATCGCGTCGTCGCGCATGTCGGCGGCGCGGCGGATCAGATGGCCCTCGATCACCCTTCTGGCCCGAAACACCTCGCGCGCTTCCTCGACCGAGGGGCGCGCGACAAAGGCACCGCGATTGGCGACCAATTCGATCACGTGATCCCCCGACAGCCGTGACAGCGCGGTGCGAATCCTTGTGCGCCCGACTCCGAACAGATCGCAGAGCTCGTCCTCTTTCAGATGGGTGCCGGGAAGCAGCTTGTGGTCAACGATGGCGTCGAAGATTCGGGTGTAGATCTGGTTCGGGTCCATTGATTCGCGGGTCTTGGCCGCGGTGCCATTGGGGGCTTTGGTCAATCCCTTGCTCATCATAATCCCTTCCACAGCCAGTTTTTTCAACCGCGCGACATGCCTTCAAAGCGTTTAGCACGGATCGCCGGCAAAATGTATACAATTTTTGAACGGTAGAAAAAAGCTTGATCGCATACGAAGATTGTATACGATCTAGCTAACCCGACGTCAGAATCGGACCCGACACATCAACAAGGAGACTTTGAATGACCCTCACCACTCGCCTGAAAACCGGGATCGCCGTTGGCGCGCTGACAGCGCTTCTGGCCGGAGCCGCTGGCGCGAACACCCTGCGCATGGCCGATTCCTCCGACATCGCGGCGATGGACCCGCATTCGATGACCGAGAGCAACACCATCGGTTTTCTCAACCACGTCTACGAAGGCCTGGTGCGCTACAATCAGGACCTCGAGGTCGAGCCGGCGCTGGCCACGTCCTGGGAATTCGTCGAACCGACCCGCCTGCGCTTTTCGCTGCGCGAGGGTGTGACCTTTCACAACGGCAATCCCTTCACCGCAGATGACGTCGTCGCCTCGCTGGAGCGCGCTGCGCATGAAAGTTCGCCGGTCAAGAGCAACATCCCCTCGATGGCCTCGGTCGAAAAGGTCGATGACCTGACCGTCGACCTGATCCTCACCGGGCCGGATCCGATCGTGCTCAATTATCTGACCAACATCCACATCCTCGACCGCGAATGGATGGAGGAGAATGACGCCCTGCTGCCCGCCGACATGCGCGGCGGCCGCGAAAACTATGCGGTGGCCAATTCCAACGGCACCGGGCCCTTCATTCTCGAAAGCCGCCAGCCCGACGCCAGCACCGTGCTGACCGTCAACGAAGACTGGTGGGACGAGCCGCAACACAACCTGACCCGGATCGAGTTCAGCCCGATCGGCTCGGATGCCACGCGGATTGCCGCGCTGCTCTCGGGCGAGCTGGATTTCATCATGCCGGCGCCGCTGCAAGACATCGACCGGATCAACCGCTCTGACGGAGCCAAGGCGATCATCGCGCCGGCGTTGCGCACCATCATGCTGGGCATGAACCAGACCGAGAAGCTGCACAACTCCAACCTCACCGATGCCAACCCGTTGCAGGATCGCCGGGTGCGCGAGGCGCTCTGGCGCGCCATCGACATGGAGCTGATCCGCAAGAAGATCATGCGGGACATGTCGCGCAATTCGGCGCTGCTGGTGGCGCCGCCGGTGCCGGGCTATGACGCGGCGCTCGACGTGCTGCCGCCGGCCAATGCCGAACAGGCCAAGGCGCTGCTGGCCGAGGCCGGTTATGGCGACGGCTTCGAGGTCGGGCTCGATTGCCCCAACAGCCGCTACGTGAACGACGAGGAGATCTGCCAGGCCATCACCTCGATGTGGTCGCGGATCGGGGTCAAGGCCAACCTGTCGTCGCAGACCCCGTCGAAACACTTCGAGAAGGTGCTGGGCGGCGGCTCCGATGTCTACATGGTGGGCTGGGCGACCCTGCCGATGCTCGACACCTATTCGGTGCTCTCGGCGCTGCTGCATACCCCGGGCGAGCGGATGGGGGCCTGGAACCCCGGTCGCTATTCCAACGCCGAACTGGACGCGCTGACCGCCAAGGTCGCGGTGGAGCTGGATACCGACAAGCGCACCGCGATGATGACCGAGGCGCTGAAGATTGCCCGCGACGACGTGGCCATCATCCCGCTGCACCAGCAGCCGCTGGCCTGGGCGGTGCGGGACGGGGTGAACATCCCCGCCGCCGCCGACAACAAGCCGCGGCTCTGGTACGCCACCATCGACTGATCCTCCCCGGAGCGGGCCCGCGTGCATCCTGCGCGTGGGCCTGCGACGATTTCTGACAGTCCCCCGTGACACCCTGATCGCAAAGTGGAGGTTCCACGATGATCGCCTACGTTCTCAGACGGCTGATGCAATCCGTGCTGGTCATGCTCGCCGTCGCCCTTATCGCCTTTTCCATGTTCCGTTTCATCGGCGACCCGGTGAACTCCATGCTGCCCGAAAATGCTTCTGTCGAGGATCGCCAGGTGCTGCGTGAACAGCTCGGCCTCGATCAGCCCGTGACCACGCAATTCGCCAAGTTCGTCACCGGCGCGGTGCAGGGGGAATTCGGCGTTTCCTACCGCAACAAGCGCGCGGTTTCGGAGATGATCGCCGAACGCCTGCCGGCCACGCTCGAACTGGTGCTGGCGGCGGCGGTCTTTGCCCTGCTGCTGGGGGTGCCGATGGGCATCTATGCGGCGCTGCATCCCAAGGGTTTCCTGGCAAATACACTCAACGTCGCCTCGCTGATCGGCATATCGGTGCCGACTTTCGTGACCGGCATCCTGCTGATCCTGATCTTTTCGGTCTGGTTGAACTGGCTGCCCAGCTTCGGACGCGGCCAGACTGTTGACATCGGCTGGTGGTCCACCGGGTTCCTGACCGTGAGCGGGCTCAAGTCGCTGATCCTGCCGGCGGTGATGCTGGGGCTGTTCCAGGTGACGCTGATCATGCGGCTGGTGCGGGCCGAGATGATGGAGGTGCTGCGATCGGATTTCGTGCGCTTCGCCCGCGCCCGTGGCCTGTCGAACCGCGCCGTGCACTTCGGCCATGCGCTCGGCAATACCCTGATGCCGGTGATCACCATCGTCGGGCTGCAACTGGGCTCGATGATCGCCTTCGCCATCATCACCGAGACGGTGTTCCAGTGGCCGGGCATGGGCCTGCTGTTCATCCAGGCGGTGAGCTTTGCCGACATCCCGGTGATGTCCGCTTACCTGGTGCTGGTGGCGCTGGTCTTCGTGGCGATCAACATGATCGTCGATCTTCTCTACTTCGCCATCGATCCGCGCCTCTCGGTGCGGGCGTGAAGGAGGTTCATGATGTCTCTTGAAGCATTCCCCCAATCCCGCCTCGCCGCGATCATCGAAAGCGATTTGTTCTACAAGTTCCGGACCTCGTGGATCACCGTCGGCGCCTTTGTCGTGACGCTGGTGATCGTGCTGGCC
The DNA here is from genome assembly GCF_055755275.1 of Marinovum sp. E3. Taxonomy (NCBI): domain Bacteria; kingdom Pseudomonadati; phylum Pseudomonadota; class Alphaproteobacteria; order Rhodobacterales; family Roseobacteraceae; genus Marinovum; species Marinovum sp. E3. The sequence continues at coordinate 49,665 of NZ_JBVTQV010000007.1, read as the reverse complement.
GCCGTTCTGGCGCCCTGGATCGCGCCGCATGATCCCTTCGACGTCTCGACGCTGAGCCTGTGGGACAGCGAATTGCCCCCGGTCTGGGCCGAGGGCGGCGATCCCCGCTTCCTGCTGGGCACCGACAACCAGGGCCGCGACGTGTTCTCGGCCATCCTCTACGGCTCGCGGATCTCGCTGGCGGTGGGCTTTGTCTCGGTCGCCTTCGCCATGGTGATCGGCATCGTGATCGGCCTGGTCTCGGGCTATTTCGGCGGCGCCATCGACGCCTTCTTCATGCGGATCGCCGACGTCATGCTGAGCTTTCCCACCATCCTCGTGGCGCTGCTGGTCAGCGGGATCGTCCGCGGCGCGCTGCCACGCGAAATGCACGACAGCGCGGCTCTGATCGTCCTGGTCTTTGCCATCACCGTGACGACCTGGGTGCAATATGCCCGGACCGTGCGTTCATCGACCATGGTCGAACGCTCGCGCGAATACGTCTATGCGGCGCAGCTTGTCGGCCGGAAACCCTTTGCCATCCTGTTCAGCCACATCCTGCCCAACGTCATGGGCCCGGTGCTGGTGATTGCGACCATCAACCTGGCCATGGCGATCCTGATCGAGGCGACGCTCTCTTTCCTCGGGGTCGGCATGCCGCCCACCAACCCCTCGCTCGGCACGCTGATCCGCGTCGGCAACGAATATCTCTTCTCGGGTGTCTGGTGGGTGGTGATCTTCCCCTCGCTGACGTTGGTGGCGCTGGTGTTGGCGGTCAACCTGCTGGGTGACTGGCTGCGCGACGCGCTGAACCCCAAGCTGCGCTGAAAGGAATGACGATGAGTACAACGACCTTCCCCAATGCCCCGCTGCTCAGCGTGCGCGACCTGTCGATCTGCTTTGACACCCGCCACGGGCCGCTGCGCGCGGTCGACGGCATCACCTTCGATCTGGCGCCGGGCGAAATCCTCGGCATGGTGGGCGAAAGCGGCGCCGGCAAATCGCTGACCGGCACCGCCATCACCGGGTTGCTGGAGCGGCCCGGCCGCATCGACCGGGGCGAGATCCTCTTCGAGGGCAAGCGCATCGACACCCTGTCGCCGGATGAGATGCGGCGGCTGCGCGGCCGCCGGATCGGCGCGATCTTTCAGGACCCGCTGACCAGCCTCAACCCGCTGATGACCGTCGGCCAGCAACTGGTGCAAACCATCCGTACCCATCTGCCCAAGAGCAAGGAGGCGGCGCGCGCCCGCGCCATCGAATGCCTGGCCGAGGTCGGCATTCCCGCCCCTGAGGCGCGGATCGACCAGTATCCGCACCAGTTCTCGGGCGGGATGCGGCAACGGGTGGTGATCGCGCTGGCGCTCTGTGCCGAGCCGTCGCTGGTGATCGCAGACGAGCCGACCACCGCGCTCGACGTCTCGATCCAGGCGCAGATCCTCGACCTGCTGAAGAAGATGTGCCGCGAACGCGGCGCGGCGGTGATCCTCGTCACCCACGACATGGGGGTGATCGCCGAGACCGCCGACCGCGTGGCGGTGATGTATTCCGGCCGGGTGGTCGAGATCGGATCGGTCGACCGCGTCGTCCGCGACCCGCGCCACCCCTATACCAAGGGTCTGATGCAATCGATCCCGCGCGTCGGCTCGGGCGTCCAGCGACTGACCCAGATCGACGGCGCCATGCCGCGGCTGACCGATCTGCCCTCGGGCTGCGCCTTTCACCCGCGCTGCCCGCGCGCCTTTGACACCTGCCAACAGACCAGACCGGCGGCGCTGCCGGTCGAGGGCGGCCATGTCGCCTGTCATCTCTACCAGGAGGAACCGGCATGAGCACCGCAACCGAACAGAAGCCGCTGGTCGCGCTCGACGGCCTGTCCAAGACCTTCGACCTCTCGCCGCCGCTGCTGAACCGCTTGATCGAGCGCAAGGGCCGCCGCAGCCTGCGCGCCGTCGACGGGCTCAACATCGACATTCCACGCGGCAAGACCTTTGCCTTGGTGGGCGAATCCGGCTGCGGCAAATCCACCGTCGCCAAGCTGGTGGTCGGGCTGCACGGGGCAAGCGCGGGCAAGATCACCTTTGACGGCACCGATCTGACCAAGCTGGCCGCCGCCGACCGTGGCGCTTTCCGCAAGCGCATCCAGATGATCTTTCAGGACCCCTATGCCAGCCTCAATCCGCGCTGGCGGGTGCGCGACATCATCGCCGAGCCGCTGCGCAGTTTCGGCATCACCTCCTCGAAGGCCGAGGAACGGGCCGAAGTGGGCCGCCTGCTGGAGCTGGTCGGCCTTTCGGCCCGCGATGGCGAGAAGTTCCCGCATGAATTCTCCGGCGGTCAACGCCAGCGGATCTCGATTGCCCGGGCGATCTCGTCCAAACCCGAGTTCCTGGTCTGCGATGAGCCGACCTCGGCGCTCGACGTCTCGGTGCAGAGCCAGGTTCTCAACCTGATGCGCGATTTGCAGGACGAGCTGGGGCTGACCTATCTGTTCATCAGCCATGACCTGGCGGTGGTGGACTTCATGTCCGACTATGTCGGCGTCATGTACCTGGGCCGGCTGGTCGAGGCCGGGCCGGCCGAGCGCATCTTTTCGGCGCCGGAACATCCCTACACCCGCCTGCTGATGGACACGGTGCCCGACATCACCATGGGCCGGCGCAACCGCGCGCCGGTGATCGGCGAGGTGCCGAACCCGATCACCCCGCCGCCCGGATGTTCCTTCAACCCGCGCTGCCCGCTGGCCAATGACCGCTGCCGGGCGCAAGCCGCCGAGGCCCGCAGGCGGGCCGGGGGCAGCATCGTTGCCTGCCACGCGGTCGAGGAGGGGCGCGACACGCCGGAAACGGTGGCGTGCGAAACTGGCGAGGGCGCGCGCATGCAATTGGCGCGGGGGGCCGCCTGATGGAATTCGATTTCGAGGCCTTGCCGCCGCAGGACCGCTACCGCCTGCTGTGCAGTTTCGTCGCCCCGCGCCCGATCGCGCTGGTGACGACCTGCGATGCGGATGGGCGGCCCAACGCCGCGCCGATGAGCTTTTTCAACGTCTTCTCGCAGGATCCGCCGATTGTCATCCTCGGCATCCAGGCCAAGCCCTGCGGCAGCGAAAAGGAGACCTTGCGCAACATCCGCCGGTCGCAAGAGTTCACCGTCAACCTCTGCGACATGGCGATCGCGCAGCAGATGGTGGATTGCGGCATCGGCTTTCCCGATGACGTCGACGAGGTGGAACTCACCGGCCTCAGTCATGCGCCCTCGCTCAAGATCGCGCCGGCGCGGGTGGGTGAGGCGCCGGCGGCGATGGAATGCCGGGTGAGCCAGATCATCGACTACCCGCGCCGCGCCATCGTGCTGGGCGAAGTGGTGCAGATGCATGTGCGCGACGCCTGTCTCGACGACGAGGGCCGTTATGTGCGGCCCGAGGTCTATCAGCCGGTGGCGCGGCTGCATGCCGACAATTACATCGTCTCGGACCGGCAGTTCGAGCTCAAGGCGACCCCGGCGCTGGCCGCGGCGAAAGCGAGCTGATGGATATCCTGCTGAAGAACCTGCGCCCGCTCGGGCAGGAGACCTGCGACATGGAGGTCCGCGCGGGCCGTATCGCCCGCATCGGCAAAGACCTCGCCGCCCCAGACCTGCCGGTCGAGGATTGCGGCGGCGCGCTGGCGCTGCCCGGTCTGGTCGAGGCGCATACCCATCTCGACAAGTCACTCTGGGGCATGGGCTGGCGCGAACATCAGGCCGGACCCTCCCTGCGCGACAAGATCGACAACGAGCGCAAGCTGCGCAAGGAGTGGAACATCGACCCTTACCGCCAGTCGATGCGGCAGGCGCTCTTGTCGCTCGGCCATGGCTCGACGGCGATCCGCTCTCATGTCGACATCGACACCGATTGCGGGCTGGCGGGGATCGAGGGCGTCGCCCGCACCCGCGAGGAACTCGCCGGGCAGATCGACATCGAGATCGTCGCCTTTCCGCAATCCGGGCTGATGTCGCGCCCCGGCACGCTCGAACTGATGGAGCGCGCGCTGCAAGGCCCGGCCGACGTGGTCGGCGGGCTCGATCCCTGCGGCATCGACGCCGATCCCAAGGGGCAGCTCGACGCGGTCTTTGCGCTGGCCGAGAAATACGGCAAGCCGATCGACATCCACCTGCATGAACCGGGCGAGCTTGGCGCCTTTTCGATGGAGATGATCCTCGACCGCACCCGTGCCCACGGGATGCAGGGGCGGGTGACCATTTCCCACGCCTTCTGCCTCGGCATGCCCGACCGCGACCGTGCCCGTGCGCTGGTGGCCGAACTGGCCGAGGCGCAGGTGCATATCGCCACCGTCGCCACGCCGTCGCGGCCGGTGCCTCTGGCCGAGGACCTGCGGGCCGCCGGGGTGGTGCTCTGCGCCGGCTCGGACGGGATCCGCGATACCTGGGGGCCTTATGGCAACGCCGACATGCTGGAACGCGCCATGCTCTTGGGCCTGCGCAACAACCTGCGCGCCGACCGTGACGTCGAACACGCCTTCTGGTGCTGCTCTGGCGCCGGGGCGCGGGTCATGGGGCTGGCGGGCCATGGCATCACCGAAGGCTGCACCGCCGATCTGGTGCTGGTGGAGGCCGAGACGGTGACCCATGCGGTGGTCTCGCATCCGCCGCGCCGGCTGGTGCTCAAGGCCGGGCGCATCGTCGCGCGCGATGGCAAAGCCCTGCAGGAGGCGCCGTGATGGGTCGCACGCTGATGACAGCCGACTGGGTGGTCGGCCACGAAAACGGCCGCCATCTGCTCCTGCCCCGTGGCGAGGTGGTTTACGAGGGCGGCGAGATCGTCTTTGTCGGCCATGATTTCCCCGGCGAAGTGGCGCGGCGCATCGACTGCGGTGCGGCGCTGATTGGCCCGGGGTTCATCGACCTCGATGCGCTTTCGGATCTCGACACCACCATTCTCGGTCTCGACAACCAGCCGGCCTGGAAAAAGGGCCGCGTCTGGCCCGAGAGCTATATGCAGGCGGGCCCGCGCGAGATGTACAGCCCGGAGGATCTGGTCTGGCAGAAACGCTATGCCTTCACCCGGCTGATCGCCAATGGCATCACCACCGCGCTGCCCATCGCCTCGCTGTTCTATCGCGAATGGGGCGAGACCCGCGAGGAATTTGCCGGTGCGGCCGCGGCGGCCGAAGAGCTGGGCCTGCGCGTCTACCTCGGCCCCGCCTATCGCAGCGGCAATACCTACGTCAAAGGCGCCGGCGAGATCGGCTTTCATTTCGACGAGGCGCGGGGACTTCACGGGCTGGAAGAGGCGCTGCGCTTCTGCCGCGATTTCGAGGGGCAGGGCGGCGGGCTGATCCGCACCATGCTGACGCCCGACCGGATCGAGACCTGCACCGAGACGCTGCTGGCGCGCACCGCCGAGGCTGTGCGCGAGCTGGAGGTGCCGGTGCGGCTGCATTGCTGTCAGTCGGCCTTCGAGTATCAGAGCGTGTTGCGGATGCATGGCCGCAGCCCGGCGGAATGGCTGCGCGATATCGGCTTTCTCTCGCCGCGCGCGATCCTGCCGCATCTGACCTATCTGGCGGGGCGCAACGGCATGACCCATGCGGCGCCCGATCTGGAGATCATCGCCGAAAGCGGCGCGGCGCTGGCGCATTGCCCGCTGGTGATGGCGCGCGGCGGCACGGCGATGGATAATTTCGCCGCCTATCGCGACGCCGGGCTGACCATCGGAATGGGCACCGACACCCATCCGCCCGACATGATCCTCAACATGCAGATCGGGCTGATCACCGCGCGGCTGGCGCGCCGCGAGGCCGGCGCCGTCAGCGCCGCCGATCTCTATGACGCGGCGACCCTGGGCGGCGCCAGGGCGCTGGGCCGCGACGATCTGGGCCGGCTGAGCCCCGGCGCGCGGGCGGATATCACCGTCATCGGGCTCGATGATCCGGCCATGGGGCAGGTGATCGATCCGATCCAGACGCTGATGCTCAACGGCTCGGGCCGCGATGTGCGGACGGTGGTGATCGAGGGCCGCACGGTGATGGAGGATGGCGCCATCCCCGGCGTCGACCATGACGCCCTGCGCGCGGGCGCGCAGCAGCGGTTCGACGCGATGAAGGCGCAATACCCCGATCGCACCTTCGGCCATCCGCCGCCGGACGAGATCTTCCCCGCCGCCTACCCGCTGCGAAAGGCGCCGGCATGACCGATATCCTGATCCGCCATGTCACCGCGCTGACCGTCGATGCCGACCGAAGGGTGATCGAGGATGCCGCCATCGCCATCGAGGCCGACCGGATCACCGCCATCGGACCCGACGCCGAATTGGCGCCGCTGGCCGACCGGGCGGGCGAGGTGATCGAGGCGCGGGGCAGGGTGGCCATTCCCGGCCTGATCGACTGTCATTCCCATGCCGGTCACGGGTTGGTGCGGGCCTTGGGGGCCGGCGATGTCTCGACCTGGTTCGACGCCTGCGCGCGGCTTTATACCGGCCCGACCGGGCCCGGCTTCTGGGCCGCCGAGGCGCGGCTCTCGCTGCTCGAGCGGCTGCTGGGCGGGGTGACCACCTGTGTCACCCTGCTGGGCGGTGGTGCCGATATCTATCGCACCGACGACCCGGCCTTTGGCGCCGCGCATTGCGCCGCCACCCGCGATGCGGGCCTTCGCACGGTGCTGGCGGTGGGTCCGAACCGGCCGCCGTTTCCGCTGCCTTATCACGGGCCGGACGGCGCGCCCGTCGCGGTCGGTTTCGCGCGGCAGCTCGAGGTCAGCGAGGCGCTGATCGCGGCGCATGACGATCTTCTGGGTGCCGGCACCGGCGTCTGCCTCGTCATGCCGGTCTATGGCAGCGACGACCGGGGGGAGGTGCCCGAAGCCGAGGTGCGGCGGATGACCGAAGCGGTCTGCGACCTGCGCGCCCGGCATGACGTGCCGCTCACCCAGGACGGCCACCGCGACGGCACCATTGCCTATGCCCGCGCGCTGGGGCTGCTGGGGCCGCATGCCCTCCTGTCGCATTGCGTTGATCTGACCGAAGAGGACATCGAGGCACTGCAAGAGACCGGCGCCGCCGTGGCCCATAACCCCAGCGCCATCATGTCGATCTTCGGCCGCTGCCCGGCGCCCGAGATGATCGACCGGGGCATCACCGTGGCGCTCGGCTCCGACGCCGCCGCACCGGACCGGGGCTATGACATGTTCCGCCACATGGCGCAGGCGATGCATTATCACCGCCGCCACTTCCGCGACCCGACGGTCCTGCCGCCGGGCAAGGTGCTGGAGATGGCCACCATCGATGCCGCCCGCGCGCTGGGCCGCGCGGATGATCTCGGCTCGCTGGAGGTCGGCAAGAAAGCCGATGTGGTGCTGATCGACATGGGCAAACCGCATCTGACGCCGCAGGCCATGCCGCTGCATGCGGTGACCCATTTCGCCAATGCCGCCGATGTCGAGACCGTGTTGGTCAACGGCCGCGTCGTGTTGCGCGAGCGCCGGTCGCAAACGCTGGACCCGGAGACGGTGCTGGCAGAGGCAACCGAGGCGGCCGACCGCGCCATCCGCGACGCCGGGCTGACCGGCTTGCGCGACGAACCCGCCCGGCTGTGGCGCTCTGCAAGATCTCCCGAAGAAAGGCCCGCGACATGAGGCTGCTTGTCATCAACCCCAACACCACCCGCGCCATGACCGCCAAGATCGCCACCGCCGCGCGCCGGGTGGCGCGGCCGGGCACCGAGATCATTGCCATCCAGCCCGACATCGGCCCCGAAAGCATCCAGGGTTTCCTTGATGTCGCGCGCAGCCAGCAGGGGCTGCTCGAGGTGGCGCGGCGGCACCCGGATGTCGATGCGGTTGTGGTGGCCTGTTTTGACGACACCGGCGTCGATGCGCTGCGCTGTGTCTTTGACGGGCCGGTGATCGGGATCGGCGAGGCGGGGTTTCATGCCGCGACGATGATCGCCACGCGGTTTGCCGTGGTCACCACCCTGGCGCGGTCGGTGCCGGGGCTCGAGGACAACCTCGACCGCTACGGGCTGGCCCGGCGCTGCGTCGGGGTGCGGGCCACAGACGTGCCGGTACTCGAGCTCGAGACCCATCCGGCCCGGGCCGAGACACGTATCGCCGCCGAGATCGCTGCGGCGATCTCGGAGGATCGGGCCGATGCCATCGTGCTCGGCTGTGCCGGCATGGCAGACCTGAACGACCGGTTGGCGCGGCGCTTCGGCCTGCCGGTGATCGACGGGGTGACCTGTGCGGTGACCCTGGCCGAGGCACTGGTGGCGGCCGGGTTGAAAACCTCGCCGGCGGGCGCCTATGCCGGCGGCACGGAGCGGGCGCGCACGGTGCCCTGCGTGGCCGCGCCCTGAACGGGCGCGGCCGGGGGCTCACTCGGCCTCGAAGCTTTCCGGATCCGGGCCGCACCGCGCGCCGGCCTCCAGCGCGGCGATGGCGGCCATCTCGGCCCCGGTCAGCTCGAAATCCATCACGTCGAGATTGCTGGCCAGATGATCCCGCTTGGTCGAACGCGGGATCACCGAATGTCCCAGCTGGACATGCCAGCGCAGGATCACCTGCGCCGGGCTCTTGCCGCTGCGCGCGGCGGCCTCGCGGATGGCGGGAGCGTCGAAGGACTTGCCATTGCCCAGGGGCGTCCAGGCCTGGGATACGACGCCGCGCGCGTCATTGGCGGCGCGCACCCCGGCGTTCTGGAACTGCGGGTTGATCTCGATCTGATTGACCGCCGGGGTAACGCCGGTCTCGTCGATCAGCCGGTCGAGGTGGTCGGGGTTGAAGTTCGACACCCCGATCGAGCGGACCTTGCCGGCCGCACGGGCGTCGATCAGCGCGCGCCATGTCTCGACATATTGATCACGCGCCGGGCAGGGCCAGTGGATCAGTGCGAGGTCGAGGTAATCGAGCCCGATCCGCCCGAGACTGCCGTCGATGGCGGCGCGGGCGCTGTCATAGCCCTGATCGGCGTTCCACACCTTGGAGGTGACAAAAAGCGCGTCGCGCGACACCAGGGCCTGGCGGATGCCTTCGCCCATGCTGGCTTCGTTGCCATAGATGAAGGCGCCGTCGATCAGCCGCACACCCAGTTCGACGGCGGTGCTGACCACGCCGGGAGTGGTGGCATCGTCGATCTGCCAGACGCCGATGCCCAGTTGCGGCAGGTGGCGGTCGTCGTTGAGGGGGAGTTGGCGGATGTCGGTCATAAGGGGTCCTTCTGGGTCAGAAATGTTTCGATCAGCGGCACCGGCGGCTGGTCGGGGGCGACATAGCGCGCGCCCGGTGGCGGGGAAGGGTCGGGAAACTGCGGATGATAGATCACCTGCATGCCGGCGGCACAGCCGGCGGCGGCGCCGGTCGGGCTGTCTTCGACGACAAGACATTGTTGCGGCGCCACACCCAGGCGCCGGGCGGCAAGCAGATAGCCCTCGGGTGCCGGTTTGCCCTGGGACACGTCGGCGCGGGTGACGATGGTGGTCAGCAGCGTGTCGAGGCCGGTGGTTCGCAGGCAGAACGCCACTTCTTCGGCGGTGGAATTGGACACCAGCGCCATCGGCACGCCGCGCGCCGCCAGCCGCTCGGCCAATGCGGCGGCGGGCAGGCGGGTGATGGCGCGGGCGTGATGTTCGAAGTGGCGATGTTTGAGCCGGGTCCAGTCGGCCAGCGAAAGCGGTGTGCCGGTGGCCTCTTGCAGCGCGGCAAAGACCGTGTCGCCGCTGGCGCCCAGAAGGTCGGCGTGCAGGCTCTCGGGCACGGTCAGGCCGGTCTCGCGCAGGGCGCTGTCAAAGGCCGCCTCATGTGCCGGTTCGCTGTCGATCAGGGTGCCGTCCATGTCCCACAGGATGGCGCGTGTCGGGGTGCTCATGGCAGGTTGTCCAGCTCCGGATAGATGTCATTGGCCGTGTGGTACAGCCGATGAAAGACCGGTGCCATGCGATTGTAGGTGTCGGCCCAGCCCGGATCGGGGGCAATCTCATGGGCGTAGCGCACCATGCGGCGGGCGGCGTGGGCGAGATCGGGCGCATCGCCGGTGGCCGTCGCCATCAGCATTGCCGCGCCCACCACGCCGCATTCCAGCTCTTCGGGCACCAGGTAGGGCACGCCGAACATGCTGGCCTTGATCCTGAGCCAGAGCGCGTTTTTCGCGCCGCCGCTGGCGGCCACGATGCGCTCCGGGCGACCGGCATCGCCCTGCAACCCGTCCAGCCGGAGGCGCATGGCGAGCGCCACCCCTTCGAGCACCGCGCGGTGCAATTCGGGCAGGCCATGGCCGGCGGTCAGGCCAAAGAACTGCGCCCGCGAGCCCGGGTGATGGCGCTCGCCCGAGAGATAGGGCAGGAAAAACAGCTTGTCGGCGCCGGGGTTCGCCGCCTCGGCGTCGGCGGCGATCTCGGCATAGCTGCGGGCATTGCCGTGAAAGGCCCGGCGCGCCCAGCGGACGGCATCGCCGCCCGCATCGAGCAACGTCATCGCGCCCCAGGCGCCGCTGGCCGAGAGCACATTGGAAATTTCGGGGTCGATCACCGGTGCGTCATGCATCAGGGTGATGATCGTCGAGGTGCCGGTGACATCCGAGCCCATGCCAGGCGCGATCACGCCAGAGCCGGTGAGCGCCAGGGGATAATCGCCGGCGCCGACCAGCACCGGGATATCGGCCGAGAGCCCCAGTTCGGCGGCAACCTGCGGCAGGAGCGGGCCGAGGATGTCCTGCGGCGCATGCAGATCGGGCAGAAGCGCGCGGTCGACGCCGGTCAGCGCGCACATCTCGTCCGACCATTTCCGGGTGCGGCAGTCCATCAGGAAGGACAGCGAGGCCTCGGTCACATCTTGTGCGCAGCGGCCGGTAAGGCAGAAGTTGATCCAGTCCTTGGGCATCAGCACGCTGCTGGCGCGGGCCAGCGCCTGCGGATCGTTTTCGGCCAGCCACGCCAGTTTGAAGGCCGGCCAGGCGGTGGCGGGCAGATTGGCGGTCAGGCGCAGCACCTCGGCCGGATCCGTCCGGGCGGCAAAACCCGCGACCTGCGGCGCGGTGCGCTTGTCGTTCCATAACGGCACGGTATCGCGGGTCAGCGCGCCGGCGTCGTCGATCAGCACCGTGCCATGCATCTGGCCGCAGGTGCAGATTGCGGCGACGCGGCTGGCGGCAGTGTCGATTTCATCCAGCACCGCGCGCACCACCGCGCGGGTGCCCGCCCACCAATCGGCGGGCCGCTGCTCGGACCAGCCGAATTGCGGCACGATCTGCTCGTGCTCGCGGTGGCTCAGTGCCAGGATGCGCCCGTCGCGGCCCACCAGGGCGGCGCGCAAGCCGCCGGTGCCGACGTCAATCGCAAGATAGAGATCGCGGGTCATCAAAGCCTTGTCTCGGTGTCGATGTCGAAGAAATGCGCCTTGCTCATATCGACCTGCACGGTGCAGTCGCGGCCCGGTTCCGCCGGAAAGCGCGGCGCGACCTGGGCCACGACCTTGTCCCCGCCGATGTGGCCCAGCACAAGTGTATGGGCGCCCAGAGGCTCCAGCGTGTCGCAGCGCAGGGTGAGCGCTTCGGGCTGGTCGCCGCCGTCCATATGTTCGGGCCGAATGCCGAGGGTGACGCGTTCGCGGGCGCCGGTGCGGGCGAAAGCCTCGGACGATAGCGGCAGGCGCTGACCATCGAGCCAGGCGGCGCCGTCGCGGGTGGCGACCTCGAAGAAATTCATCGCCGGCGAGCCGATGAAATTGGCGACAAAGCGGTTGGCCGGTTCCTCGTAAAGCCGGATCGGCGCATCCACCTGTTCGATCACCCCGGCGCGCATCACCACGACGCGGTCGGCCATGGTCATGGCTTCGACCTGATCATGGGTGACATAGACGGCGGTGGTGCCAAGGCGTTTCTGCAACAGCTTGATTTCGGTGCGCATTTCCACGCGCAGTTTGGCGTCGAGGTTGGACAGCGGTTCGTCGAACAGAAAGACCTGCGGATGGCGCACCAGCGCCCGGCCGATGGCGACCCGCTGGCGCTGCCCGCCCGAGAGATTGCGCGGCTTGCGGTCGAGGTAAGGTTCCAGCCCCAGAAGCTGGGCGGCCTCGTCGACCCGGGCGTCGATCTCGGCTTTCGGGGTGCCATGCACCTTCATGGCGTAGCCGATATTCTCGCGCACGCTCATATGCGGGTAAAGCGCGTAGTTCTGAAACACCATGGCGCAGTCGCGTTCGCCGGGGCGGGCGTGGGTCAGGTCTGCGCCGGCAATATGCACCTGGCCGCTGGTTACGGTTTCCAGCCCGGCGAGCATGCGCAGGGTGGTCGTCTTGCCACAGCCCGAGGGGCCGACAAGGACAATGAATTCGCCTTTGTTGATGGTCAGATCGAGCGGCGGCACGACCTGGGCCGCGCCATAGGACTTGGTGATCTGATCAAAGACGATATGCGGCGTTGCGGCGGTGTCGAGCATGGCTCTCTCCTCGGTCATTCGGGCGCTGATGCGGCCCCGCCCGAAGGGGCGGGACCACGGGGGAGGCAAGGGTCAGTCGAGGCCCATCGCGGCGCGATAGGCAGCGAGCTGGTTGTCGCGGCCGAATTCATCGGTCAGCTTGTTCCACTCGGCGGCAATGGCATCCAGTGCCTCCTGCGGCTCGACCTGGCCGGCAATCGCCTTGGACAGTTCGATCTCCAGCACCTCGGTATAAGAGAAAAAGCCCGGCAGCCGCAGGTCAAGTGCCACGTTGTCGGCATCCAGCGAGGCGCGCTGCGCGGTCAGGTAGCTCTTGGCTTCTGCCGGGGTGAAGATCGCCGACCAATTGTCGAGATTCTCGTAGTGGCTCAGCCGGTAGGGATTCACCCCGGTGTTGGCGGTGACGATGGCCTGGCCCGAGACCTCGGGGCTGGTGACCTCGGCGACGTAAGACCAGGCCGCCTCGCTGTTGCGGCTGTCGCCCGGGACGGCCAGCTGCCAGCCGCCAAAGGCCAGGAAGGGCGAGGCGACGGGGCTGTCGAAGCTGTCCCAGCTCTCGGTTTCCGAGTTCCAGATTTCGGTCGCACCGGGCAGGACGGCGGTGCGCACATTGCCCGCAATCGCACCTTCGGTCGCCCCCAGAACGCCGCTGTCGGCCCAGTCGATGTTCATCGCCACGGTGCCGCCGGAATAGAGCGGCCGCACGTCGCCCGAGCCATTGTTGAGCGCGCCCGGCGGATTGAACTCCAGCCCGCGCTTGTAATCCTCCAGCGCCTTGAGCCAGCCCGGGTTGTTGATCTGCGCATCCATCGTTTCGGGATCAAAGAACATCGCGCCGGGGGTGTTGGGGTTGTTGGTGTAGCTGGCGGCGTGGCTGAAGAAATACCAGAACTGCTGGCCGCCGCGGCGGTAGGCCTCGGCCGTGCCGAAATCCACCGCGTCCGAGGCGGTGAAGAATTCGGCGATGTCGTAATATTGATCCCAGGTCACCGGCGCGGCGAGGTCATAGCCGTATTGTTCCTTGAACGTCGCCTTGTTTGCTTCGTCTTCGAACAGGTCGGCACGATAGTTCAGCATGTGCATGTCGCCGTCCATAGTCGCCGATTTCACCTCGCCACCCCAAGACATCAGCCGTTCGCGGTAGACCGGGTGAATGTCTTCCCAGGCCGGGCCCTGCTGCATCTCGGCCGGCATGGTCGACAGGAAGGGCGCGAAATCCGGCGCCCAGGCGGGGATAAAGCCGATGACGTCGAAATCGCCAGTCTGCTGGCTCATCGCGGTGAGGAACTTGGGATAAAGCTCGGAGAAGGGAAATTCGACGATCTCGACGGTGCCACAGGTCTTTTCCTGCCAGCTGTCGGCGGCGGTTTTCAGCGCCGAGGCGATGAAGGGGCCATTCTGGGTCGAGACGGTCAGCGTCACGCCGGAATAATCGGGGGCGCAGGCCGCGCTGGCCAGCCCGGCAATCGGCACAAGCGCGGTGGCGAGCATCAGGTTTTTCATGTGGATTTTCCTCCCTGGAAACGCCGTCACTTGATAGAGCCGGCAAGAAACCCCGAACGCATCATGCGCCCGAGAAAGATGGCGACCGCGATCATCGGGATGATCGAAATCAGCGCGGCCACGGAAATTGCCCACCACTCATCGCCGCGCGACGAATTCTGTCCGGCCATGAGGATGGGAAGGGTCTGCCACTTGGATGAGGTCAGCAGCAGGGCAAAGAGAAACTCGTTCCAGATGAAGGCCAGAACGATCATCGATGTGGCCACCAGCCCGGGCTTGGACATCGGCAGCACGATCTGGAAAAAGATCCGCATGCGCCCGATGTTGTCGACCATCGCGGCCTCTTCGACCTCGACCGGGACATTGGCAAAGAAGTCGCGCATCAGCCACACTGCGAAGGGCAGGCCAAAGGCGGTATAGGCGGCGACCAGCCCCGGGAAACTGTCGAGCAGCCGCACCCCGGCCTTGTTCATCTCGGCATAAAGCAGGAACAGCGCAAAGGCCGAGACGATGGGCGGGAACATCCGCTGCGAGACAAACCAGAAGGTCACATCGTCATTGCCCAGCACCGGCCCGGGCAGGTTACGGCCATTGAGCCAGATCGCCACCGGCAGGGCGATGAGCATGACAAGACCCAGCGATTGCGGCACCGAGAGGCCTGCGCCCTGGTTGAGCAGGGCAAAACCGCCGATCGAGAGCACGCCAAAGACCAGCCCGGCCAGCAGGCGGATGCGGAACTCGAACCGGACCAGCGCATAGGCCGCCATCGCCCCGAGGAATACCGCCAGCGCGGTCGAGACCAGCGACACCGCGAGCGAGCTGAAGATCGGCCCGGCAAAATCGCCCCGCACCCCGGAAAAGGCATCGCGAAAGGCCTGCCATGTGGGCTGAAAATCGACAAAGGGGATATAGGTGGCGCCGCCGCTCACCGCCGAGGGTGGCTTGAAGGCGGTGACCAGCACCCACCAGAGCGGAAACAGGCAGAAGGCCAGCCAGATCAGCGCGAGGCCGAGGCCAAGGCGGCGAAAGGTTGTACGGTCCATCACTGGTATCTCCGGATCATGCGTTGCGCCGCGGCGAGGTAGAGCGTGCCGAACAGGATCACCACGATCAGGAACAGGAAGCTGAGCGCCGAGGTCATGCCGATGTTGAATTTCTTGAAACCCTCGTTGTAGGCGAAGAGGGTCAGCGTTTCGGTCGAGGTGCCGGGCCCGCCCCCGGTCAGCACGAACACGGTATCGATGATCTTGAAGCCTTCGATCAGGCGGATGAACACCACCGCCACCGAGAGCGGCAGAAGCATCGGGAAGGTCAGGTCGCGAAACCGGCGCCAGGCCGAGACGTTGTCGACGCGGGCGGCCTCGAACACTTCGGACGGCAGGCCCTGAAGCCCGGCCAGCATCAAGAGCACCACGAAGGGCGTCCATTGCCAGATCTCGACGGTAATCAGCGTGGCGATGGCGAAGCTGGGCGATGTCAGGAACGGCAGGTTTTCCAACCCGAAGAGGGTAAAGAACTCGTTCACCGGGCCGAGCACCGGGTGAAACAGCATCCTCGCAATCAGCGCTACGCTGACCGGGGCCAGGAACATCGGCAGCAGGAAGCTGACGCGGTAGAGGCTCGCGCCCGGCACATTGTGATGCAGGGTCAGCGCCAGCGCGAAGCCCAGCACATATTGCAGCGCGACCGAGACAAAGACGATCACCGCCGTCACCTGGATCGAGCCCCAGAAGCGGGCCGAAGCCAGGATCTCGGCGTAATTGTCAAAACCCACGAATTTCGGCGGCACCGGCGGCACGATCCGGATCGTCTGGAACGAGACGACAAGGGCGTAGATCAGCGGAAAAAGCGTGATCGTCAGCACCAGCAGGAAGGCCGGAAAGATGAAGGCGTACTTCACCCTGTCAGGCTGTGGGGTTTGGCTCATGTCAGGTGTCCTCCGTTGCCGGGCAACTTGCCGCAGTCCGGGGTCGAAATCAACATCAAAAAGTAGCATAACTACAGAAAGTGCAGGGGAAAGGTGAAAATCTCCAGCATCTGTAGTGCGGCTCGCATCGGGTGCCGAGGTGACACATTCTCGCCTAAATCGCTAATATAGAAGGTGAAATTCGATATCCTCATAGTCACAACGGTTTTGCGCACAGCGAGGTCCGTGCATCATTTGGTAGTTTGGCTACAGAAATGCATTGCGGCCTGATCGCCAGTTCTGTAGGTTCACTACCAAATTGGAACGGGAGCCTACCATGCACCAGCCACCGACAGCGCATCGAATCGACCCGGCGACAGGCGCGATGAGCCATGCCACCGGGCGGTACGAGAAACGCCTGCGCGATCTTGCCGGGCTCTATGCCGATGCGCCGGCGTTCGACCGTGCGGCGCAAGAGGCGGGCGGGCGCATCGTCTATGCCGTCAACGAGGTCCGCCCGGCAACGACCCGGGGCGATCTGATCTTTGGCACCACCTTCATGGAGCCGGGGCAGATCGGCGGCGAATACTACATGACCCGCGGCCATATCCACGCCCGCGGCAACCGGCCCGAGACCTATTACGGCGAAAGCGGGCAGGGGGTGATGCTGCTGGAAACCCCCGAAGGCGCGACCGAGATCGTCGAGATCGGGCCCAAGACCCTGGTCTATGTGCCGCCGCTGTGGATTCACCGTTCGGTCAACACCGGCCCCGAGCCGCTGGTGATGAGCTTCTGCTACCCCGGCGACAGCGGCCAGGACTACGAGATCATCGCCCGCGCCGGCGGCATGGCCAAACGTATCGTCGCCGACGGCGACGGCTGGGCCGCGATCGACAATCCCACCTACTGCCCCCGCGCCGCCGAAGAGATCGCGCGCGTTTATGCCACCACCGACTGACGGACAGACCTCATGAGCATTTATGACACGCTTTCCACCTACGGCGTCGTGCCGGTCATCGCGATTGACGACGCAGCGGCGGCCCTGCCGCTGGCCGATGCGCTGATCGCCGGCGGCCTGCCTGTGGCGGAAATCACTTTTCGCACCGAGGCCGCGCGAGATGTCATCGCGAAAATCGCCGCCGAGCGCCCTGAGATGATCGTCGGCGCCGGCACCGTGTTGACCGAGGCCCAGGCCGACGAAGCGCTGGCGGCCGGCGCGCGCTTTGCCCTGTCGCCGGGGATCGGTGCCGCCGTCCTGGCCCATGCCGCCAGGATCGGCCTGCCGTTCGCGCCGGGCATCATGGGCCCTTCGGAGCTTCAGATCGCCCTGCGGCATGGCTGCGAGATGGTGAAGTTTTTCCCGGCGATGCCGGCGGGGGGGCCGTCGATGCTGAAAAACATCGCTGCGCCTTACGCCCACACCGGCATCGGCTTCAATCCGACCGGTGGCGTCACGCCCGAGAACCTGCCTGACTGGCTGGCACTGCCGCAGGTCCGTGCGGTCGGTGGCACCTGGATTGCCCGGCGCGATGACATCGCGGCCGGCAATTGGGACGTCATCACCGAAAACGCCCGCGCCGCCGTGGCGCGTGTGCGCGACATTCGGGGGGCGTGATGCAGCTGACCCCCGCCACCCGCCCGACGTTCTATTTCATCGGTGTCACCACCGGCAGTTCCTCGATCATGCGGGTGTTCCCGAAATGGGCCGAGTACCTCGGTCTCGGCGATGTCGAGATCAAGGGCATAGACATGGTGCCGCATGACACGTCTGAAAATTACCGCGCCGTCATCCAGTTTCTCAAGGCTGACCCGCAGTCGCTCGGCGCGCTGGTCACCACCCACAAGCTCGATCTGTTCGCCGCCTGCCGCGACATGTTCGACATTATCGATCCCCATGCCGCGCTGATGTCCGAGACCTCCTGCCTGTCGAAACGTGACGGCAAGCTGATCTGCCGCGCCAAGGATCCGATCTCTTCCGGGCTGGCGCTGGATGGCTTTCTGCCCGCCGATCACTTTGCCAGGACCGGGGCCGAGGTGCTGTCGATGGGCGCCGGCGGCTCGACCATCGCGCTGACCTGGCATCTGATGCAGGCCGCGCGCGGTGCCAACCGGCCGCGCCGCATCGTGGTGACCAATCGCAGCGCGCCCCGGCTTGATCACATCCGCGAAATCCATGCGCAGATCGGCAGCGACATTCCCTGTGAATATGTCGTCGCCGAGACGCCCGAGGACAATGACCGCGCCATGGCGGGTCTGACACCCGGATCGCTGGTGATCAACGCCACCGGTCTGGGCAAGGATGCGCCGGGCTCGCCCCTGACCTTTGGCGGCCCGTTCCCCCGGGATGGCGTGGTCTGGGAACTGAACTATCGCGGTGATCTGGTGTTTCTCGATCAGGCCCGGGCGCAACAGGCCGAAAAGGCGGTGCAGATTGAGGATGGCTGGACCTATTTCATCCACGGCTGGACCCAGGTGATCGCCGAGGTCTTCGACATCGAGATCGCCACCTCCGGCCCGCAATTCGATGCGATCTCGCGCATCGCCGCCGAGGCCACGGGGCGGACGTCATGAGCCGTATCCTGATAACGCCCCGCTCGTTGTCCTCCGGCGGTCACCCGGCGCTGGCCGCGCTGGAAGAGGCCGGATTCGAACTGGTCATGCCGGCGCCCGGCGAAACCCCGTCCGAGGCGGCGCTGCTGGCCGCGGTGCCGGGCTGTGTCGGCTGGCTGGCCGGGGTCGAGCCGGTGTCGGAGGCGGTGATCGAGGCCGCGACCGATCTGCGCGTCATCAGCCGAAACGGATCGGGCATCGACAACCTGCCGCTGGCGGCGCTCGAGCGGCGCGGCATCGCGTTGCGCCGGGCCGAAGGCACCAATGCGCGCGGCGTCGCGGAACTGGCGCTGACGCTGGCGCTTTCGGGGCTGCGCGACATCGTGCCGACCCATGCCGGGCTGCAAGAGGGCCGGTGGCCGCGCCGCACCGGGTCCGAGATCCAGGGCGCGGCGGTGGGGGTCGTCGGCCTCGGCGCGATCGGCGCGAGTTTTGCCGAATTCTGTCTGACGCTCGGAGCCGAGGTGCACGGATTCGATCCCTTCGCGCCGCAGGACAGGCTGGCACATCCGGCGTTTCTGCGCGGCGATCTGGCCCGGACCCTGGCCGGCGCCGGCGTCGTCAGCCTGCATGCGCCGATGCCTACGGATGGCCGGCCGGTACTCGGCGGTGCGGAACTGGCGCTGCTGGCGCCGGGGGCCGTGGTGGTCAATACCGCGCGGGCCGGGCTGGTCGATGACGCGGCGATGATCGCGGCGCTCGACAGCGGCCGGGTCGGCACCTACGCCACCGATGTGTTCCACCAGGAACCGCCGCAGATGACGGGCCTGTTGCGTCATCCGCGTGTGATCACCACGTCGCATATCGGCGGTTTCACGCGGCAATCGGTGGAGCGGTCGACGCGCTGCGCCGTCGATCATCTGTTGCAGGTGCTTTCCCGCCATGCGGCTTGAATCGGCGCCCGGCTTTCCTGCGACCGGCACGCCCGGGCTGTTCTGGCTCGGGCAGGCCGGGTTCTGGATCGACACCGGCGCGCACCGGCTGTTGATTGATCCCTATCTGTCGGACAGCCTGGCGCGGAAATATGCCGGCACGGCCTATCCGCATCTTCGCATGATGGCCGCGCCGGTATCGGTGGCCGCGTTGCCCCGGCCCGATCTGGTGCTGGTGACCCATGCCCATACCGATCACATGGATCCCGAGACTCTGGGGCCGCTGCGCGAGAGGTTTCCCGATCTGCCGTTCGTGGTGCCGGCCGCCGTCGAAGAGATCGCGCGCGACCGGATCGGGCCGGGGGCAAAGCTGCGCCCGGTGCAGGCCGACGACCGGCTGGTGCCGCTGCCGGGGCTGACGCTCGAGGTGTTCCCGGCGGCGCATGAGGTGCGCGCGCGCGACGACATGGGCCGCGACAGGTTTCTCGGCTACGGCATCGCGGTGCCCGGGGTGCGGCTCTATCACTCCGGCGACAGCGTTCCCTTTGCCGATCTCGATGCCCGGGTTCAGCGCTTTGCCCCGGATATCGCGCTCTTGCCGGTGAATGGCCGGGATGCGGTGCGGCGTGCGGCAAGGATCCCGGGCAATTTCACGCTGGAGGAGGCCCGGCATCTGGCCCGCGAATGCGCCTTTCTCGTACCGCATCACTTCGGTATGTTCGCCTTCAACACATTGGACCCGGGCGCCATCGATGCCGCCGCCGCGCGGTCGACCACCCCGAGGATCATCCGCCCCACCGCAGGCCACCACTTGCGGATCGGGCATTGAAGGACGCTTTTGATGGATCACGCAGCCAACGGTCTGGATGACAATCTGCTGGAGACCGTGCTGCGGCAGAAGGATGAACTGCGCAAATCCGACCGGCGCGTCGCCGAAGTGGTGCTGGCGGCGCCGGGCGAGGTGGTCTCCATGACGCTGGCGCAGCTGGCCAAAGCGGCGGGGGTGAGCGAGCCGACGGTGATCCGGTTTTGTGCCGCCATCGGCTGCGAGGGATTTCGCGATCTGCGGGTCAAGCTGGCGCGCTCGATGGCCTTTGCCCGCACCACATCGCATACCGCGATCACCTCGGAGGATGATCTGGGCGCGGTGATGACCAAGATTTTCGACTACAACCTGTCGAACCTGAACTGGGCGCAGAGCAAGCTGGACCAGGAGGCGGTGCGCGCCGCCGTCGATCTTCTGGCGGGGGCGCGGCGGATCGAGTTCTTCGGGTTTGGCGCCTCGGGCATCGTGGCGCGGGACGCGCAGCAGAAGTTTCCGCTCTTCGGCACGCCCTGCGGCGCGCCGGCGGATGCACATCAGATGTACATGACCGCCGAGATGCTGGGCGACGGCGATGTGGCGGTGGGGGTGTCGAACACCGGCCACACCCGCGAGATCGTCACCGCACTTCAGGTCGCGCAGGAAAACGGCGCCGGCACCATCGGTATCACCGGTCAGCCCAGCCCGATGCTTGATCATTGCGACGTGGCGCTTGTGGTCGAGACGCTGGAAAACACCGATCTGTTCACCCCCACGGTGTCGCGGCTGTCGCATCTGGTGGTGATCGACATCCTGTCGACCGCCGTCAGCCTGCGCCGCGACGAGGCGCATCATCAGCGCATCACCCAAATGAAGGCACGTCTGGCACAGCGGCGCGGATCGCCTTAGCCGATGGCCCGGCCTGGCGCTCGCGCGTCAGGCGTTGTGGCGAAGGTAATCGGCGTAGGTGGCCGAGATGCGCTCGGCGGCGGCGCGGGTCGGGGCCAGGAATTTTCCGACGAAAGCCTTGCCGGACATGCGACTGGCGAATTGCGACACCACCAGCGCCAGGCGGATCGCGCCCTGATGATCGCGTACCGGCAGGCCGAGGGAGACAAGACCGTCCTCCAGCTCGCCATCGGTGGTGGCATAGCCGCGCGCGCGGGTGCGGGCGGCGTCTTCCAGCATCGCCTCGGGTTCGGTGATGGTTCTGCTCGCCAGCGGCTGCGGCGCATGGCGGGCGCACCAGGCGCGCAGATCGTCGTCGGTCTTGGTCGCCAGCAAGAGCTTGCCCCCGGCCGAGGCATGGGCCGGCAGCCGGTCCCCGAGCGCCAATTGCGAGGCATAGACCCGGCGCGAGGGGTCGCGGCAGAGAAACATCACCTCCGGCCCGCTGAGCGAGACGATGGAACAGGGGCAATCGATCTCGGCGGCAAGCTGGCGGACCTGTTCGGCCAGCATCGACAGGATCGAATTTCCCGACAGGAAGGCGCGCGAGATGCCCAGGCTCTTGGCCGTCAGCGCGTAATCGCCGGTGCCGGTCTTTTCCAGATAGCCCATTGCCTGAAGCGTCAGGATCAGCCGCCGGGCGGTGGCCCGGCTCGTGCCAAGGTGGGTGGCGGCGCTCTGGAAGCTGACGCGCTGCACCTCGGGGCAGAACATCTCGAGGATCGCCATGCCCTTGGCCAGGGTCAGCGAGTAATCCTTGGGGGCGTCGCGCATGGCGTCTTCGGGAAAGGCGGCGGGCCGGGGCTTTGTCATCGCGCTCAGAAGATCTTGGGTTCCGGCACCGGCGCGCCGGCGGCGGTTTGCAGGAAATCGAAATCGCAGCCCTCGTGCGCCTGGCTGACATGGGCCATGTACATCTTGCCGAAGCCGCGCTGATAGGGGTCTTCCGGCGCGGTCCAGGCGGCGCGGCGCTGCGCCAGCTCTTCGTCGGAGACCTCCATGTGGATGCGCCGGCCGGGGATGTCGACGGTCACCATGTCGCCGGTTTTGAGCAGCGCCAGCGGCCCGCCGACATGCGCCTCGGGTGAGACATGCAGCACGCAGGCGCCGTAGCTGGTGCCGCTCATCCGCGCATCCGACAGCCGCAGCATGTCGCGCACCCCGGCCTTGACCAGCTTGCCGGGGATCGGCAGCATGCCCCATTCCGGCATCCCGGGGCCGCCGACCGGGCCGGCGTTGCGCAGCACCAGAACGCTGTCCTCGGTCACGTCGAGATCGTCACGGTCGATCTGTGCCTTGAGCTCGGCGTAATCGTCGAAGACCAGCGCCGGGCCGGTGTGGTTCTGATATTTCTCGCTACAGGCCGAGGGTTTGATGACACAGCCCTGCGGCGCCAGATTGCCCTTGAGCACCGCCAGCGCGCCCTCGGCATAGATCGGATTGTCGATCGGGCGGATCACATCGTCGTTGAATACCCGGGCCGTGGCGATATCCTCGCCCAGCGGCCGGCCGGTGACCGAAATCATCGCCAGGTCGAGGTGATCCGTCAGCCGGGTCATCAGCGCCGGCAAGCCTCCGGCGTAGAAGAAGTCTTCCATCAGATATTCCTTGCCGCTCGGCCGGACGTTGGCGATCACCGGCACCACGCGGCTCAGCCGGTCGAAATCCTCCAGTGTCGCCTCGACCCCGGCGCGGCGGCCGATGGCGATCAGATGGATGATCGCATTGGTCGAACAGCCCATCGCCATGGCCACGGTGATGGCGTTTTCGACCGAGCCTTCGCGCAGGATGTCCGAGGGTTTCAGATCCTCCCAGACCATCTCGCAGATGCGCCGGCCGACCATCTTGCTCATGGCGATGTGGTTGCTGTCGGCGGCGGGGATCGACGAGGCGCCCGGCAGGGTCATACCCAGCGCATCGGCAATCGCTGTCATCGTCGAGGCGGTGCCCATGGTCATGCAATGGCCATAGCTGCGGGCAATGCCGCGTTCGACGCCCTGCCAATCCTCCTCGGTGATCTGCCCAGCGCGCAGTTCGTCCCAGTATTTCCAGCTGTCCGAGCCCGAGCCCAGCGTCTTGCCCTGCCAGTTGCCGCGCAGCATCGGCCCGGCGGGCAGGTAGATCGCCGGCACATCCATGCTGATCGCGCCCATCAGCAGGCCCGGCGTGGTCTTGTCGCAGCCGCCCATCAGCACCACGCCATCGATCGGATGCGAGCGGATCAGCTCTTCGGTCTCCATCGCCAGAAGGTTGCGATAGAGCATGGCCGAAGGTTTGACGAATTGCTCGGCCAGCGAGATCGCGGGCAGCTCCAGCGGAAAGCCCCCGGCCTGGAGAATGCCGGTCTTGACCGACTCGGCGCGCTGGCGGAAATGCGCATGGCAGGGGTTGATGTCGGACCAGGTGTTGATGATCGCGATGATCGGCCGGCCTTCCCAATCCTCCGGGTCATAGCCCATCTGGCGCATCCGCGAGCGGTGGCCGAAGGTGCGCAGGCCGGGGTCGCCGAACCAGCGGTGCGAGCGGAGATCTTCGGGGGTCTTGGTCATGGGGCGTCCATTCTTCAGGAGAGCGAGCCGGACAGGGCGAACATCGCGAAGATGATCGCGCCGGCCAGCAGATAGCCGGCAATGTCCGAGGCGAGGCTGGCGCGGCGGCTCAGCCGGGTTTCGGGGCGGGGGTGATCGTCAGGGCTCATTTTGCCAGAACCTCCGGGAGAAACAGCGCGATTTGCGGAAAGAAGAGCACCAGAAGCAATCCGGCGATCTGCATCAGCACGAAGGGCCAGACCGAGGCAAAGATTTCTTGCAGGGTGACTTCGCGCGGCGCCACGCTTTTCAGGAAGAAACAGGCCGGGCCGAAGGGCGGCGAGAGATAGTAGCTCTGGATGTTCATCGCAAAGAGCACCCCGAACCAGATCGGATCATAGCCGAAGCCCACCACCACCGGCGCAAAGATCGGCACGGTGATAAAGACGATGGCAATCCATTCCATGAAGGTCCCGAGCACAAAGACGATGGCCATCATCAACAGGACCACAAGCAGCGGGTGCCAGTCCAGCCCTTCGAGCACGCCTTGCAGGAAACGGCTGCCGCCGATGATGTTGTAGATGCCCACCAGCGAGACCGCGCCGAGCACTAGCCAGACCACCGAACCCACGGTCAGCACCGTCTGGCGAAAGGTGTCGCGGATCATGCCATAGCTCAGCCGTCTGCGCAGCAACGCCACCAGGAGCGCGGCGCAGGCGCCGATGGCGGCCGCCTCCGTCACCGAGGCGATGCCGGAATAGATCGTGCCCATCACGCTGGTGATGACAAAAAGCGGCGCGATCAGCGCCTTGATGGCGGCCCTTTTGCGCGGGCCGCTGGGGCCCTCTTTTTCGGGCAGGGCCGGGGCCAGCGCCGGGTTCATCCGGGCACGGCTGTAGATATAGAGCATGTAGATCGAGGCCAGCAGCAGGCCGGGGCCGGTGCCGCCGAGGAAGAGGTCGGAGATCGAGACATTGGCGGTGACGCCATAGACGATCATCACGATCGACGGCGGGATCAGCGTCGCCAGCGCGCCCGAGGCGCAGATGATGCCGATCGACAGCTTGCGGTCATAGCCCAGGCGGAACATCTGCGGCAGGGCTATCATGCCCAGCATGACGATCTCGCCGCCCATGATGCCGCTCATCGCGGCGAGAAAGACGGCAACCACACAGGTCTGAATACCCAGCGATCCGGGGAACGAACCGCCAAGCTCGGCCATGGCGTCGAACAGGCTCTCGGCGATGCCGGAGCGTTCGAGAATGCCCGCCATGAAGACAAAGAGCGGCACCGCGACCAGCGAATAATTCTCGAGCACATGGTAGACGTTGCTCGACACCAGAAACAGGCCCGGCAGACCGAAATAGATCAGCGAGGTGGCGACGGAGACCAGCAGGGTGGCCACGCCCAGCGGCGTTCCCAGCACCATCAGCGCCAAAAGGGCGATGACGATCAGGGCGGTGACAAGGGCGATGCTCATAGCGCGATATCCTCCGGCTCGGGCGCGGGCGGCGTCTGGCCGGTCAGCACCAGCACGAGATTGGCAAGGGACTGGACCACGCCCAGCAGGGCCGAGGCGCAGAGGATCGGTTTCAGGATTGCCGGCATCGGCGGGTTGAAGGCGCTGCCGGTCCGCTCGATCCGGGTAAAGGCGTCGAGCGCCGGCTCGAAGGTGGCGTAGGCAAGGGCGGCAAAGGCCAGGGCCGTCAGCACCAGCGTCACCACATCCAGCACCCGCCGGAGCGCGGGCCCGGCGAGATCGTGCAGGAAGGTGATGGCGATATGGCGGTTTTGCTGGCCGACATATCCCACCGACAGCGCCCAGGCCACGGCGCAGAGGGTCAGCGTGACCTCGAAGGCCCAGTCCGAGGGGGCATTGAAGAAATAGCGCATGATGACTTCGCGCACGGCGACGAGCAGCGAAACGAAGTAGAGCGGGGCGCAGGCATAGCCGATGGCAATGCTGAGCCGCGAGATGAGCAGGCTGGCCGCTTGCATCCGATGTCCTTCCACGGCAAAGGGCCGGAGCAGACGCTCCGGCCCGGCTGGCAATCTATCAGTCGTTCAGCAGGCCGATCAGGCGCAGGTAATCCTTTTGCGCCTCATAGACCATCGCCGCATCCTCGGATTGTTCGGCCGCACGCTCCCAGGCGATGCGGGCGGCGTCGCGGAACGCCTGACGATCCTGCGCCGACCAGTCGACGATTTCAAAACCGTCGCGGCTGGCGAGATCAGCCGCGGTCTGGCGGTCTTCGAGATCGGCGGCGCGGCGGATGTCGTCATAAGCCGCGTTGTACCAGACCTCGAGGATGGTGCGGTGCTGTTCGCTCAATCCGTCCCACTTGGCCTTGTTGATCGAGAAGCTGTGCACCGCCTGCGAGTGGATGCCCGGATAGATCGGCGATTTCGCGATCTTGTGCAGGCCCAGCGCCTCGTTGTTGACCAGCGCGCTGGCATCGGCCGCATCGACCAGCCCGGTTTCCAGCGAGGTGTAGACCTCGCTGAACGGCAGGCTCACCGGTGTGGCGCCGACCTCGCCGAACACCTCGGCGGCCAGGCCTTCGGGGGCGCGGATCTTCTTGCCCTTGATGTCGGCCAGGGTGCGGATCGGATCGGTCGCGACAAGCGCTTCCCGGGCGTAGGGCCCGCAGCCGATGACTTGAAGCTTGGCGCCGAAGTGTTTGTCGTAGAGCTGTTGCAGAACCTCGCGGCCCTTGTGGTTGCGACAGAAGGTCTGGCCCTGATCGGGGCTGTCATAGGCGGCAATCAGATCGCCAAAGAGCGCAAAGGCGGCATCCTGGCCGGCAAAGTAGTTGGCGGTGGTCATCTGGCCGTCGATGATCCCGGCGGAGACCGCCTTGGGGGTTTCGCGGTGCGGCACGACGGCGCCGGTGGGCAGAAGTTCGACCTTCAGCTCGCCGCCACTCATGGCTTCGAGTTTCGGCACCCAGATGTCTTGCAGCCGCGACATGACGAAATCGCCGGCGTTCTGGGCGGTCTGGATGCGCAGTGTGGTCTCGGCCATGGCCGGCCCGGCCAGAGCAAGCGCAACTGCGCCGGCGGCAAACGTTCGAAAATTCATGGGTTTTTCTCCTCCGAAATATCTGGGCTCAGGTATTGCGGTGGCCGGGGTCTGCGTCAAATAGTTCGCATCGCAGTGCGAATATCGCACGCCATGCCGTGGTGGCTGTCCTGTTGTCCGAGGCTGGCCGCTATGTTTCGATGACATGATCCGCCGTCCTTATGGCGTGCCGCGCGTGACCGGAATGTGACAAG
This sequence comes from Marinovum sp. E3, assembly GCF_055755275.1. NCBI lineage: Bacteria > Pseudomonadati > Pseudomonadota > Alphaproteobacteria > Rhodobacterales > Roseobacteraceae > Marinovum > Marinovum sp. E3. Next base: position 22,819 of record NZ_JBVTQV010000007.1, on the reverse strand, counting down.
GCGCTGACGGAGGATTTGAATCTTCAGGTGGCACCCGGCGCTTAACATAATGCGTATTTTGCGTTTACACGGGCGGCAGCAATCCGGGTTTGCCCTGGCTGCGTCACTGGCGCACCATGGTGCAGATGCGGCGCGTCAGGTTGCGCGCCCGATGACGAGGAGCGCCTCATGCCGGTCACAGCTTTCTTTCGCGGCCTCGCCGTCGGCGCGTTGACCCTGGGCTGCGCCGCCGCCGCGCTTGCGCAGGTGCCGCCGGCCGCGAGCGACGGCGGTCCGCGGCGGTTCGAGATCGTCGGCGGCCCGGTGACAGCCCGGGCTGGGCCTTCGGAAACGGCGGAACCGGTCGGCGTGGTGCAGGACGGCGCGATATTGGCCAACCTCGGATGTACGCTGGCGGACGGTGCGCCCTGGTGCGAGGTGCGGAGGTTTCGCGGCGGGGCCCGCGTCTTTGTGCCCGGTCGCCACCTGGCACCGGCGGCGGGGCCGGACGGAGCCGTGCCAATGGGCCTCGACAGCTCGCCTCGCCGGGCCCGCGCCGGCGATTTCGACGCCAGCGGCGAGATCGTTTGCGCCCAGGAACGCGGTCAGGCGCTGGGACTGTGCCGCGCCGAGGTGGCGCGGGGCACCGGCGGCGACGCGACCGTCGTGGCCACCTTCGCCAACGGCTTCGCGCGGCATCTGTATTTCCTGCACGGAGAGTTCGTGGCCGCCAATGCCACGATGTCGGGGGTTGGCACCGACACCGACTGGCGGCTCGACGGCGGGCAGCATCACCTGCGCGTCGATGACCAGCGCTTTGTTCTGTCCGGGGAATTCGTGTTCGGCAATTGATCGCGGATCGGCTGCGCCAGCCGAAGTTGGCGCAGCCTCAAAGTCATGCCTCAGGGTGTGAGCTTGTGAATCACACCCTCATCGACGGCGGCATAGAGGCTGCCGTCCGGCCCGGTCACCAGAGAGCGGAAGCGCCCGGGCTCCATGCCGTCCGGCAGGGTCATTTCGGTGACATCGACCACTTCGGTGCCGTCCTCGGTCAGCTCGATCACGTCGATCCGCTGGCCGATCGGCGTGCCACCGAATCCGATGCCCATGATGCCCACGACCAGCGCGCCATTCCAGTCGCCCCAGGACTCGCCCGTGAGGAAGGCCGCCGAAGAGGTGCCCTGCGACCAGCCGTTGTTGTTCCAGATCGGCGGCATCGCGTCGGGATAGGTCTCGAAGTCGGTCATCGGCATGTAGGCGGCCCGCTCGAAACGGTTCATGCCTTCGGCCTGATTGGGGCTGTAGCCGCAATAATCGTCGGGGCAATCGTCGCGTCCCGCCATGTTCGGTCGCGGATCCCAGCCGGCGTTGCCGCCGTTTTCCAGCACCGTGATCTCGTCGGAATGCCAAGGTCCGTGCTCGGCGGTGATCGGTGTGCCGGTGGCGTTGAAGGCGATGCCCTGCACGTTGCGGTGGCCATAGGTATAGGTCCGCTTGTCAAAGCCCTCGGGCGGCGCGTTTTCCGGGGCGGCATTGCCGTCGGTGTCGATGCGGATCACCTTCGAGCCCATCATCGTCGGGCTTTGCGGGATCTCGCTGTTGTGGTTGTCGCCGGTGGTCAGATACAGGTAACCATCGACCGGGTTGAACCGGACGCGCCCGCCGTTGTGCGCGCCGGGCCCGCCGAACGGGTGATCCGAGGCGGCCATCTTGTAAGGCACGTCATCGACGATGTCGGTGCGTTCGGACACGCCGCTGAAATCCTCGTTGACGACAAAACGCATCAGCCGGTTGGTGTGCGGATCGGACATGTTCGACGTGGCATAGACATAGATCCGGCGGTTTTCGTCAAAGTTCGGATCGAAGGCGACCCCCATCATGCCGGCCTGTCCTTCGCAAAACAGGTCCTCTTCGGCCGAGTTGTAGCCTTCGACACCGCCCATACCGAGCAGCGCATTGACGCTGCCATCGGGCATGCGCACCGACAGCCCCTTGCATTTCTCGGTGAACAGCATGGTGCCATCGCCCAGGAACGCCATGTCCCACGGGTTTTCCAGGCCCTCGATCACCACGGAATGCGTGAGGCTCGAGGTGTTCTGCGCCAGGGCCGGCGTCGCCCCCACGGCGGCGCCCACCGCCACTGCCAGTGCAAATGATTGGTGTAGACTAAGCATTAAACTTCCTCCCTTGTGATATATGACCGCTCGATCGGAAATGTGCGTGCTGAACGTCCTGTCTGATTGTTATCTCCGGTTCGGGTCACTCCTCCCGTGCCGGTCCGCCTTGTGCCGGCGTTATTCGAGCGAGGTGATAAAGGCGACGACGTCGCCAATGTCCTCGTCCGACAGCTTGCGGGCGCGGGGCGCCATCAGCATCGTGTTCGGCCCGATCTTTTCGCCGGACCGGTATCTTTCGAGCATGGTGACGAGGTATTCGGCGGACTGGCCGACAAGCTTGGGATAGCTCGACACGCCCTTGGCGGTCGGGCCATGACAGGCGCGGCATTCCTTCATGTAGAGCTCTTCACCCGCTGCCGGATCGAAGTCGGCCTGATCTGCCGCCGCTTCGCTGGTGGCGCCTTCTGCCTCGGTATCTTCGGCGCTCGACCCCGCCATCGCCTGCGTCGACGCAAGCGTCAGTGTCAGACAGAATAAAAAAATCGAAGATTTGCTCACGTCTTCACCCCCTCCCCGGGTTATACGGTTGCCGGTCTGCTGCGACCGCCATCGATTGACAGAAAGACATGGATCCCCCGTTCCACAAATCAAACCCTAGAGCGGCATTTTCGACGGCGCAAAGGAATTCCATCTATAGGTGTGTTTGCAATCACGTCATGCGGTGCGGCGCGAAAAGCTGCCGTCCTGGCCGGCGCCGCGCCGACATGTCGATGCAGTCACCTTTCGACGCTTTTGACTTGTGTGGCGCTCTGGGACGTATCATCGTTCGGCGAAGGCGCGCCCCGAGCCGGCGGCTTTTCTGCCGGCGGGCCTATGTGCAGGGCGAAAAAAGCGCTAAAGCTTAAGCCGTTACAAAAAGAATTGTCCTGGGAGGGATTACGATGAAACTCAAATCGATCATTCTGGCCGCCACGATGGCGACGGCGGCCACGGGCGTCACGGCCGAAGGCGTCAAGGTGGGCATGATCACCACGCTGTCCGGCGGCGGCGCCGGACTCGGCATCGATGTGCGCGACGGCTTCATGCTCGCGGTGGCGCAATCGGGCCGCGACGATATCGAAGTTGTGATCGAGGACGACCAGCGCAAGCCGGATGTGGCGGTGCAGCTCTCGGACAAGATGATCCAGTCTGAGAAGGTCGATATCCTGACCGGGATCATCTGGTCGAACCTCGCCATGGCGGTGGTGCCGGGCGCGGTGGCGCAGGGCAAGATCTACCTCTCGCCCAATGCCGGGCCGTCGGCGCTGGCCGGGCAGGCCTGTCACCAGAATTATTTCAACGTCGCCTGGCAGAACGACAACCTGCACGAGGCTGCCGGCGCCTATGCCAATGACGCGGGCCATACCAACAGCTTTATCCTCGCGCCGAACTATCCGGCCGGCAAGGACGCGCTAACCGGCTTCAAACGCTTTTTCGAAGGGGATTTGGCGGGCGAGATCTATACCAAGCTGGGCCAGACCGATTACGCCGCCGAGATCGCGCAGATCCGCGCCAGCGGGGCGGACTCGGTGTTCTTTTTCCTGCCCGGCGGCATGGGGATTTCCTTTCTCAAGCAATATGCCGACAGCGGTGTCGATCTGCCCGTGGTCGGCCCGGCCTTCAGCTTTGATCAGGGCATCCTGCAAGCGGTGGGCGATGCGGCGCTTGGCGTGAAGAACACCAGCCAGTGGAGCAAGGACATCGACAACGCGACCAACAAGGCCTTTGTCGAAAGCTTTCAGGACGAATACGGCCGCCTGCCCTCGCTTTACGCCAGCCAGGGGTTCGACACTGCCAACCTGATGATCTCGGCGATGGAAAAAGCCGATATTTCGGATCAGGAGGCGTTCCGCGCGGCACTGAAAGAGGCCGATTTCTCCAGCACGCGGGGGGATTTTGCCTTTGCCGCCAACAACCATCCGGTGCAGGACATCTATGTGCGCGAAGTGATCAAGGAAGGTGACGTCTACACCAACAAGATCATCGGGGTCGCGCTGGAAGACCGGTCCAACGCCTTCCTCGACGCCTGCAAGATGTAACCCGCCTGCCCCGGCCCCTTTGCGGGCCGGGGCGGTGCAGCGCAACGCTGATGTCGCTTATCCTTCTTGTCGAGCAGACCCTGAACGGGCTGCAATTCGGGGTCATGCTGTTTCTCATGGCGGCCGGGCTGACGCTGGTCTTTGGCGTCATGGGGCTGATCAATCTCGCGCATGGCTCGCTCTACATGATCGGCGCCTTCGCGGCGGCGGCCATGGCGCAGGCCTCGGGCTCTTTCCTTCTGGCGCTGGCGGCGAGCCTGGTCTGCGCCGCCTTTGCCGGGGTGCTGATCGAGGTTCTGGTGATCCGCAGGCTCTATGACCGCGACCACCTCGATCAGGTTCTGGCGACCTTTGCCTTGATCCTGATCTTTTCCGAGGGCACGCGCTGGCTCTTCGGCTCTTTCCCGCTGTTTCTCGACAAGCCTGAGTGGCTGTCGGGCACGGTGATTTTGCCCTTTGGCATCGAATATTCGCTCTATCGGCTAGCCATCATCCTGGTCGGGCTGGCGGTGGCGGCGGGGCTGTTCTGGATGATCGCGCGGACCCGCGTCGGTATCCGCATCCGCGCCGGTGAAAACGACCGCGAGATGATTGCGGCGCTCGGGGTCAATATCTCGCGGCTCTACACCTTCGTCTTCGCGCTCGGGGCGGCGCTGGCCGGATTTTCCGGCGCGCTGGTGGGCACCATCCAGTCGGTGCAGGTGGGCATGGGCGAGCCGGTGCTGATCCTGGCCTTCGTGGTTATCGTGATCGGCGGCATCGGCTCGATCAAGGGTGCCTTCATCGGCGCGCTTCTGGTCGGGCTGACCGAGACGCTGGGCCGGTTTCTGTTGCCCGAGGCCTTTGCGCTGGTGTTCGACCCTGCGACGGCGCGGTCGGTCGGCGCCTCGCTGGCTTCGATGTCGATCTACATCCTGATGGCCGGGGTGCTGATCTTTCGGCCCAAGGGCCTGTTCGGGAGCGCCTGATATGAAACGCGAAATGGTGTTCAACCTGGCGCTCCTGGCGCTGATCCTCGGGGTGGCACTCTGGGCGCAGGCCAGCGACGAACCCTTCCTGATCACGCTCACCACCCGCGCGGTGATCTTTGCCATTGCCGGTGTCGGGCTGAATTTTGCGCTGGGCTTTGGCGGGCTGGTGAGCTTTGGCCATGCGGCGTTTTTTGGGCTGGGCGGCTATGTCATGGGGGTGCTGGCCTATCACGCCCAGACCTACACGCCGCTGTTCGAGGCGCCGCTGCTGATCCAGGGCACCAAGTCGATGCCGGTGATCTGGCTGGTCAGCATCCTCCTGTCCTCGCTCCTGGCCCTGGCGATCGGCGCGCTCAGCCTGCGCACCAGCGGCGTCTATTTCATCATGATCACCCTGGCCTTTGCCCAGATGCTCTATTACTTCGCCATCTCCTGGGCGGCCTATGGCGGCGAGGACGGGCTCTCGATCTATGTGCGCAACGGTTTCCCGGGCCTCAACACGATGGACCCGCTGCAATTCTTTGCCCTGTGTTTTGCTCTTCTGCTGATCGTGTTGCTGCTGGTCAGCCTTGCGGCGCGCTCGGCCTTCGGGCTGGCGCTTGGCGCGGCACGGCAGAACGAGGCGCGGGTGCAGGCGGTGGGCCAGACGCCTTACCGGCTCTATCTCGTGGCCTTCGTGATCTCGGGCGCGATCACCGGGCTGGCCGGGGCGCTCTTTGCCGATCTCAATCGCTTCGTCAGCCCGGTGATGTTTTCCTGGCAGACCTCGGGCGAGATCATGGTCTTTGTCATCCTTGGCGGCGTCGGACGGATCTTTGGCCCGGTTGCCGGCGCGGTTCTGTTCATCCTGCTCGAACATCTGCTGGGCGGGCTGAGCGCCTATTGGCACATCTACCTGGGTGCCATCCTGCTGGGGGTGGTGCTGTTTGCGCGCGGCGGGCTTTACGGGCTGATCGCGGGGCGCGAGGTGGCCCATGACTGAGCCGATCCTCGACATTCGCGGCGTCACCAAGCGGTTTGGTGCGCTGGCCGCAAGCGACGACATCTCGCTCGACCTGCGGCCAGGGGAAATCCACGCGCTGATCGGGCCGAACGGTGCCGGCAAATCGACGCTGATCCAGCAGATCGCAGGCGGGCTGGCGCCCGACAGCGGCCGGGTACTGTTCGACGGCCGGGATGTCACCGCGCTCTCGACCGCCGCCCGGGCGCAGCTCGGCATGGGGCGCACCTTTCAGATCTCGGCCCTGGCGATGGACTACACCGTTCTGCAAAACGCGGTACTCGGCGCGCTTGGCGCGCGCGGCGGCGTGTTTCGCTTCTTTCGTCCGGTGATGCGGGATGCAGCGCTGTTGGCCCGCGCCCGCGCCGCGCTTGACGAGGTTGGCTTGGCCGAGTTCGAAGCCATGCGCACCTCCGAGCTGTCGCATGGCCAGCGCCGCCAGCTCGAGGTGGCGGTGGCGCTGACCCTCGCGCCGCGCATTTTTCTGATGGACGAACCGATGGCGGGGCTCGGCAGCGAGGGATCGCAGCGTCTGACCGGCATTCTCGACCGGCTGCGTCGCCGCGCGCCGATCCTGCTGGTCGAACATGACATGGATGCGGTCTTTGCCCTGGCCGACCGGATCAGCGTGCTGGTCTATGGCCAGATCATCGCCACCGGCAGCGTCGCCGAGATTCGCAGCGACGCCGAGGTGCGCCGCGCCTATCTGGGCGAGGAGGACGAGGCATGAGCCTGTTGCAGCTGTCGCGGATCTCGGCTTTCTACGGCGCCAGCCAGGCGCTGTTCGATATGAACCTGTCGCTGGAAGAAGGCCAGGTGCTGGCGCTGATGGGGCGCAATGGCATGGGCAAGTCGACCACGGTCAAGGTGATCTGCCGCCTGTTGCGCGCCCGCGACGGCGAAGCGCGGTTTGCCGGGCAGGATATCGGCGGGCTGCCGCCGCATCGGGTGGCGCAACTGGGCATCGGGCTGGTGCCGGAGGGGCGGCGCTGTTTCGCCACGCTCACGGTTGCGGAAAACCTGCTGGCCGCCGCGCGGCCCGGCGCCTGGGATTTCGCCGCCGTCGCCGCGCTGTTCCCGCGGCTGGCCGAGCGCCGCGATCAGACCGCGGCCTCGCTCTCGGGCGGCGAGCAGCAGATGCTGGCGATCGGCCGCGCGCTGATGACCAACCCGCGCCTGCTGATCCTCGACGAGGCGACCGAGGGGCTGGCCCCGGTGGTGCGGCAGGAGATCTGGGCCGCCATCGCCCGGCTCAAGGCGGAGACCGGGCTGGCGATCCTGCTGATCGACAAATCGATCCGCGAGCTGGGCGGCGTGGCCGATGCGGCGGTGATCGTGGAAAAGGGGCGCAGCGTCTGGCAGGGCGACTTTGCCGATCTCGATGCGCAGACGACCGAACGCTATCTCGGGGTGTGACGGCCGCAGGCACGAGATATCCGATTGGAAAACCCCGTGCGAAATGCCACTGATAGCGCAACCATCTGCGCCCGCACGCCATTCCCGGCCGGGCAGTCGCCAACCCGGAGCGTTCTCATGCCTGACATCCCCCCGCATCCGTCCACCCCGCGCGACGGCTGGACGCCGCTGAAAACCGCGCATTGCAGCGCGGCGGTCAGCCCGCTGGGCGCCATCCTTCACGATCTGACGTTCACCCTGCCCGACGGCCGCAAGTTCGCGCCGCTGGCCGAAGCGGAATGGAGCGGGCGAGCCCGGCCCGAGGACAGCCCCGACCTGTCGCCGCACCTGGCCGAGCTGGGCGGCGAATGGCCGTGTGTGCCCTTTGGCACCTCGCCCGCCGATCCGCAGCACCACGGATTTTGCAGCAATGCGGTCTGGCGGTTGGACGCGGCCGACGGCGGCAGCGCGCGGCTGTCGATCGATTATCCGGCGGGGCATGATATCGCGCAGGTGGCGCGCAGCGTCCGGCTGAGCCCGGACAGCCCCAGCGTGACCTTCGGGCTGGAGATCACCGCCGCGAGCGACTGTTGCCTGCCGCTGGGCCTGCACCCGATCTTTCGCCTGCCTGAAGGCGGCGCCGGCGTGACGCTGGACTGGACCGGCGGGCAGCAGGCGACCACCCTGCCAAAGGCGCTGGCGCCGCCGACGCTGACTCCCGTGCCCGGCGCGCAGGTCACGAAGGGCGGCCCGGTCGCCTGTCTCGACGGGACGGAATTTCGCTTTCCGGCGGAGTTTCCCCGGCAGCGCGAGGCGCTGGTGCAGATCTGGGACTGCGAGGGCGAGGTCGCCCTGCGCTATGCCGAGGAAGCGGCGGGTGTCAGATTGACCTGGGCGCCCGAGGATCTGCCGCACTGCCTGCTCTGGCTGGCCAATCCCGGGGGCGAGATCCCGGGGCTGGGTCAATTCACCGGGCTAGGGGTCGAGCCGGTCTCGAGCCTGTTCGACCGGGGCATCGCGCCGTTCGACGACAGTGTTGCGGACCGGGCGGCGGGTGTTGCGCTGCGGGCGGGCGAGATCTGGCGCACGCAGTATGAAATCAGCGCCTTCCCCCTGAGCCCATCGGTCTGACTATCGCGCGGATCGGCGGCGGGAGCCTCTGGTTGCCCGCCGCAAAACCGTCTACACCGGCCCGGACCACCGGAGAGCCGTCACATGCAAAAGATCACCCTGCCCGAACGGCCGCATTGGCGGGCGCATGCCGAAGAGGTCGGCTTCAGCTTTGCCGACATGCACGGCGAGCCCTATTGGGACGAAACCTCGGCCTATGCCTTTTCGCTCGATCAGATCGAGACCGATCTCGAAGATCCGGCCACCGAACTGCATGCCATGTGCCGCGAGGCCGTGGCGGAGATTATCGGCAGCGAGGCGCTGATGGAGCGGCTGGCGATCCCCGAGGCGCATCGCGATCTGGTGGCCGAGAGCTGGCGCAACGGCGACCCCGAGATCTATGGCCGGTTCGATTTCGCCTATGACGGCACCGGGCCGGCCAAGCTCTTGGAATACAACGCCGATACGCCGACCTCGCTGTATGAGAGCGCGGCCTTTCAGTGGCAATGGCTCGAAGATCAGCTTGCGGCCGGTGTGCTGGCCGAGGGCAGCGACCAGTTCAATGGCATCCACGAGGCGCTTGTCGCGCGGTTTGCCGAGGTCTTCGCGCCGGACAGCGATCTGCATTTTACCGCCGTCGCCGGCAACCCGGAAGATTACGGCACGGTCGAGGCCATGGGCTGGGCCGCGCGGGAGGCCGGGATGGGCGCGCATTATTGTGACCTCGACAAGATCGCGCTGAGCGACGACGGCCAGTTTCTCGACGATCAGAACCGGCGGATCGCGGTACTGTTCAAGCTCTACCCCTGGGAAGACCTGCTGCGCGACGATTATGCCAAGCAGATCGCCGGCTCCGGCTGCCTGTTTCTGGAGCCCGCCTGGAAGGCGCTGTTGTCGAACAAGGGGCTGCTGCCCGTTCTCTGGCAGATGTTCGAAGGTCATCCGAACCTGTTGCCGGCGTTTTTCGAGACCGATGTCGCCGGGGCCCTGGCCGGGCGTGGCGCCGCGCCCGCCGATGTCGCCGAAGCCTTTGGCCGGGCCGAGGCACAGCTGGCGGCGGGGCATGTCAGCAAGCCGATCCTGTCGCGCGAAGGCGCCTCGGTGGCGATCGTCGAGGCCGGCGCCGTCACCGAACAGTCGCAGAACACCGACTATGCCGAACACCCCCGTATCCTTCAGGCCTATGCGCCGCTGCCGGAGTTCGATGGCTTCCGCCCGGTGATCGGCGCCTGGATCATAGGCCAGAGCTGCGCCGGCATCGGGCTGCGCGAGGACCGTTCGCGCATCACCCAGGATTTGTCGCGGTTCAAACCGCATTATATCAAGGCCTGAACCACCAACCGCCTCCTGGCAGAAAGCTGATTGTCATGACCAAACGTTCGAAACGGGTTGCCATTGCGATTGTCGGCGCGGCCGCCTTTACGCTGGCCGGCTGCGAAGAGGAAAAGGTCGATGCCGCCGCCTTTCCCGATCTGCAAAGCTGTCGCGACGCAGCCGGGCTGAACAGCGCGTTCACCGCGCAGCAGTGCGAAACCGCCTTTGCCGAGGCCGAGGCCCTGCACGTGGAGGCCGCGCCGCGTTACGACAGTCTTGCGGTCTGCGAAGAGCAGCACGGCGAGGGCGCCTGCGGCTCCGAGGCTGCGGCGACGCAGGGCGGATCCGGCAGCATCTTCATGCCGTTGCTGGCGGGCTATCTGATCGGCAACATGCTGGGCGGCCGCTCCGGCATGGCGGCGTCGCAGCCGCTTTACAAGACCTCCGATGGCCGCTTTACCAATGCCGCCCGGTCGAGCACCTTTTCCACCAACAAGGGCGCGGCGAAGCTGAACACATCGCAGTTCACCCGCCCGGCCTCGACCGTCGGCAAGACGCCGATGACCCGCGCCACCGCCACCTCACGCGGCGGCTTCGGCAAGGCGGGCGCCGGCCGCACCGGCTTTGGCGGCTGACACAGAAGGCTTGGCAAACGGCGCCGCAGCCCGTATCCATGAAAATGTGTTTTCATGGAGGCCGCGATGCCCGACCAGTCCTTTCTTGCCCGTGTGCGCCGCAAACTTCCCGAGTTGCACCCGGCGGAGCGTCGGCTGGGCGAGCTGGTCTGCGATTTCCCCGGTGAACTGGCCAGCTACTCGGCCTCGGAGCTGGCGGCGCTGGCCGGGGTGTCGAACGCGACGGTGACGCGCTTTGTCCGGCGGCTGGGCTACAAATCCTACGAAGATGCCCGGCGCGACGCCCGCGACGAGGCCAGCAGCGGATCGCGGCTTTATCTGCAACATGCCGGCCAGGCCGATATGGCCGATCCCGAGAGCTATCTGGACAGCGATATCCGCAATCTGCGCGACACCATCGGCGATGTCTCGCGCGATGATATCGACCGTCTGGCCGAGGCGCTGCTGGCTGCGCGCAAGGTCTGGTGTGTGGGCTATCGCGCCTCGAATTCCCTGGCGACATACCTGCAATGGCAGTTGCTTCAGGCGATTGACGATGCAGTTCCGGTGCCCGGCGGTGGCCAGACCATGGGCGAACATGTGGCGCGGATGACCGAGCGCGATGTGGTGGTCCTGTTCGGGCTGCGCCGCCGGATCGCCGGGTTCGACGAACTGCTTGCGGCGATTGCCGCGACCGGGGCCGAGATCGCGCTGATCACCGACGAAGGGGTGGCGGCCAACCGCGGCGCAGGCTGGCATTTCCGCTGCGCAACCCGGTCGTCGGGGCCGCTGTTCAGCCATGTGAGCGTCATGGCGCTGATCAATCTGATCACCAACAGGACCATCGAGCTGGCCGCTGATTCGGGCCGCCAAAGGTTGCAATCGATCGAAAACTACAACGACCTGTTGCGCGAACTCTGAGCCCGAGGGCGGTTTTTCCGCCTGGGCCCGGGCCCGGGAAATTGCCCGAATTCCGCGCGTTGCGGCCCCGAATGAAGAAAATAACGTTTCTTTCGCGAAAAGTTCTTTGTGAAATGATGAAAATGAGTTTTCATGACAGTGTAACGACACCGCGACTCATGCCCACGTGAAAGGACATTGCCATGCGTTCACTCTTTGCCACCACCGCCCTGATCTGTCTCGCCCAGGCCGCCGCAGCCGAGCCCGTCTCGCTGCGCGTTCTGGGCCAGCCGGTCGGATCCGGCCTGATCCAGCAACAGAAGGAACAGCCCTTCTTCGAGAATTTCGCCGAAACCTCGGGCATCGATGCCACGGTGGAATATCTGCCGGTCGATGTCGCCGGCATTCCCGACAATGACGGCATGCGGGTGATCCGCACCGGTCTGTTCGACATCGTTTCCTACCGTGGCCCGCAGGTCAGCCGCGACGAACCCACCATGCTGGGCCTCGATCTCGTTGGCCAGAACCCGGATTACGCCAGCGGCAAGGCGCATACCGAGGCCTTCCTGCCGGTGGTGGACGCCGCGGTTCAGCAGCGCTTCAATTCCAAGCTGCTGGGTGTCTGGCCGGCCGGCCCGCAGGTGATCTTCTGCAAGCCGGAAATCGGCGGCCTTGCCGATCTCGAAGGTCTGAAGGTGCGGGTCGGCGATCAATCCGCCGCCGCCTTTGTCGGCCAGTTCGGCGCCACCGGCATCCCGCTGCCCTTTGGCGAGGTCCAGCAGTCGCTGGCGCGCGGGGTTGTCGATTGCGCGATCACCGGGCCGTCTTCGGCCAATTCCGCCGGCTGGCCCGAGGTCACCACCACCGTGCTGCCGATCGCGCTGCAACTGGCGGTGAACGGATATGCCATCAACCTCGACAGCTGGAACGCGCTGGACGGCGAACAGCAGGACAAGCTGCAAGGCGCCATCGACACGCTGGTAAGCGACGTCTGGGCCTATTCCGAAGAGCTTTATGTCGATGCGATGAACTGCAACACCGGGCAGGCCCCCTGCGAACATGGCACCGAGTATTCGCTGAAAAGCGTGCCGGTGTCCGACGCCGATCTCAAGGCCGTCTCGGATGCGCTGGTCGGCTCGTCGCTGCCGGCCTGGACCAAGCAATGCAATGCCGTGAACGAAAGCTGCGAGGCTGACTGGATGGCTTCGGTCGGCGCCAAGCTGGGCCTGTAAGGCAACGTCAGAGGGAGGGATTTACCGATGAAGACCTATTCGCGAATATGTGCGATTGTCTTCGGTCTGATGATGACGGCGCTCTGCGTCGTCATCGCGGCCGAGACCGTGTTGCGCAAACTTCTCAATCATTCGCTGGCCGGGGTGGACGAGCTTTCGGGCTATGCCATCGCCATCGGGGCTCCCCTCTGCTTTGCCGTAACGGCGGTCGAGCGTAGCCATATCCGGATCAACCTGCTGCACATGCGGATGCCGGAACGGGCGCAGGCGGTTCTGAACCTTCTGTCGGCGGTGTCGCTTGCGGCGCTGGCGATCTTTCTGGCGGTCTTTACCGTCCGCACGGTGCAGGAAACCCAGATGTTCGGCTCGGTGGCGCAGACGCCCTGGATGACGCCGCTGATCTGGCCGCAGATGTTCTGGATGATCGGCATGGGGGTCTTCACTCTCGCGACCATCCTGCTGGCCCTGCGCGCCCTGGCGCTGGCCGGGCGCGGCAATGGCGCGGCGCTGACCCGAGATTTCGCGCCGGAAACCGTCGAGGACGAACTGGAAGCCGAACTTTCCGATCTGGAGGCACGGGCATGAGCATTACCGTCATTTTCACCGGCTTCATGGTCATGTTGCTGTTGATGTTCCTGTCGATGCCGGTGGCGGTGTCGATCCTGACCGTGGGCGGTGTCGGCGGCTATATGGCCTATGGCATGCCGCTGGTCGAAACCATGGGCGGCGTTGTCTGGGGCACGCTCAACAACCCGGTGATGACCGCGATCCCGCTGTTCATGCTGTTGGGCGAGCTGTTGCTGCGCGGGGGCATCGCCGACCGCATGTTCGAGACGCTGGCGGTCTGGCTCGGGCGCCTGCCCGGCGGTCTGCTGCACACCAATATCGGCACCTGCGCGCTGTTTTCGGCGACCTCGGGCTCTTCGGTCGCCACCGCCGCGACGGTCGGCACCATCGCCCTGCCGGCGCTTGGCGAACGCGATTATCCGGTACGCCCGGCGCTTGGCACATTGGCCGCCGGCGGCACGCTCGGCATTCTGATCCCGCCGTCGGTCAACCTGCTGGTCTATGGCTCGCTGGCCAATGTCTCGGTCGGGCAGCTTTTCATTGCCGGCATCCTGCCCGGCGTGCTGCTGACCCTGCTGTTCTCGGCCTATGTCGCCTTCAGCTATCCGGATGCGGGCCGCAATTCCGCCGCGCCGCAGGTCTCGAAAGAGGAGAAACGCCGCCTCCTGCGCCATCTCGTGCCGCCGGCGGTGATCTTTGGCATCGTCATGGGCTCGATCTACGGCGGGCTTGCGACACCCACCGAAAGCGCCGCGCTCGGCGTGATCGCGGCCTTCTACTTCGTCTGGAAAGGCGGCCGGCTGAGCTGGGAACTCTTGGAGAATTGTTTCATCCAGTCGGCCCGCACCTCGGGCATGGTGATCCTGGTGATCGTCTGCGCGCTGCTGCTGAACGTGACCCTGTCGATGACCGGCGGCACCCAGGCGGTGACCCGCTGGGTGACCGGGCTGGGCCTGTCGCAGACCACGCTTCTGCTGCTCTTGGTGGTGTTCTACGTCATCCTCGGCATGTTCATGGACGCCATGTCGATGCTGGTGCTGACCGTGCCGATCGCGGTGCCGATGGTTACCGCTCTCGGGGTCGATCCGGTGTGGTTCGGGGTCTTCGTGGTGGTGATGTGCGAGATCGGTCTGATCACGCCCCCTGTCGGCATGAACCTCTTTGTGGTCCAGGGCGTGCGCAAGGGCGGCGGCGATTTCAACGACGTGATCCGCGGCGCGACGCCCTTCGTGATCATCATGATCGTCTTTGCCGCGCTGCTGGTGGCGGTGCCGCAGATCGCGCTCTTCCTGCCCGATATGGCTGCGGGGCGCTGAGATGGACACCGCAGTTTCACCCCGCGCCACAGAGCAGACCGCTCTGCGCCGCATCCTCGTCGTCAACCCCAACGGCAATCCCGAGGTCACGCGCCTTGTCTCCGATGCCGCCACCGGGGTGCTCGACCGGGCCACATCGGCCCGGGTCTTGCACCCCGAAGGCAGCCCGCGCTCGATCGAGACCCGGGCCGACCGGGCGGTGGCCGAACCCCTGGCCATCGACCTCTTGTCGCGGCATCCCGGCTATGACGCCTATGTCATGGCCTGTTTCGACGATATCGCGGTCAGCGGCGGGCGGCGGTTTCTGGAGGCGCCGATCGTCTGCGCGGCCGAGGCGGCAATTTCCGTGGCCCGGCTGTTCGCGCCGCGCATCGCCATCGTCACCACGGTCGACACCATGGTGCCGGGGATCCGCGCGCTGGTGGCGGCCCTGGGCGCCGGCGATATCTGCACGGTGCGCGCCGCCGGGATCGGCGTCGCCTCGGCGGCGGCGGGCGGGGCGGAGATTTCCCGCAAGCTCGACGCGACGATCCAGGACGCCCGCAACTTCGACGGCGCCGGGGCAATCATCCTCGGCTCCGGCGGGCTGACCGGCCGCGCCAGAGCCCTGTCTGCCCGGCATGGCATCCCGGTGATCGACAGTATCGAGGCAGCCCTGACCATGGCCGAGGTGGCGGCGCGGCTGAGGACCGGCCAATAGGCCGCGCCTTGCCACAGGGCTTGAAGCGGATGCCGGCGCGGTATACATTAGCGGTATATTTGCGGAGCCCTATTCATGACCCCTGCCCCCCGACGCAAGACCTCTCTCACGCTTGATGCCGCGGCGCTGGCCGATGCCCGAGAGCTTGGCATCAATGTCTCGGCGGTGGCCGATCAGGCGCTGCGCCATGCCGTGGCCGAGGCCCGGCACCGGCACTGGCTGAAGGACAATGCCGAGGCCTTTGTGGCACAGGCGGATTGGCACGAACGCCATGGCCATCCGCTGGCCGAGATCATCGCTGCGCCCGGCGGGGCGACATGGAGCCGCTGAGCCGCTTCGACATCGCAGAATACAGCGGCGTTCTGATGGTGGTGGTGGAAAGCGATCTTCTGCCGCCCGATCCTGCCGTCGTGGTGATCCCGCTGCTGCCCGAGTACCCTGCGGTCCGGCATCTCAATCCCGAGATCCGATTTGACGGTCGCGCGCTTGTGCTGGCCACTCGGCTGATTGCTGCGGTGCGCCGCGCCGATCTGCGCCGCCGGGGGCAGGTCGCCGATCAGGGCGATGCCATCACGCGGGCCATCGATGTGCTGATGAGCGGCGTGTAACCGGGCTCAGGCTTCGGATCGCGCCGGCCCGGCCATCATCGGCGGCAACATGACCCGCAGCGGCGTGCCGTTTTCCGGCATCGGCACCGCACCTTGGCTGTGCACCGACAGAAAGACCTGCAAGGCGTGGCGGATGTCGTCGGTCAGCTCGTGATAAAGCACCGCATCCAGCGCCTCATCCGCCAGAAGCGCGCGGTTTTCCGGGTCGAGATCATGGCCGATCATCGCCGGTCGCGGCAGCCCGTGCCGGGCAAAGGCCTGCACCAGCGCCCGATTGCTGCCGCCGATCGAATAAAGCCCGGCGGGCGGGCTCTGGTGTGAGCGCTCGGCGACCTGCGTGGCGAAATCCGCCCCCGCCTTGCCCTGCACCAGCAGGGTGATCGCCGCATCGGGCCGGTCGCGGGCCATGGCGGCACGGAAGCCCTCGGCGCGCTCGGCCTCGCCGCGAAAGGCATCGTTGCGCTGGGTGACCAGGATATGCGGCGCCGTCTGCCCGGCGATCAGCCGGCACATCAGCCAGGCCGCGGTTTCGCCGGTCAGCCGGTTGTCGAGCCCGGCATAGCCGGCGCGCGCGGAGCCGGGCATGTCGGTGGCGAGGGTCACCACCGGCACTGCGCTTGCGGCCAGCCGCGCCACCGCCGCGCGGATCGGCGCGGTATCCGGGGCCATGAGGATGACGCCATCGCTTTTCAGCCGGCCTGCCCGCTCCAGCCCGGCGACAAGCGCCTCGGTCGGGAATCGCGCGCGCAGATCGCTGCGGGCGCGAAAGATCGCGGTCTGGATCAGGGGAAGCTCCTGGCGCAGCGCGCTCTGCAATGCGTCGAGAAAGGCCTGCGGCGCCTCGACCAACAGATCGATCATCAGCTTGCGCCCCGACATCGCCAATTGCGCCTCCTGCGCCTCGAGCTCGCGGATGGCGGCATGCACGCGGTTGGCGGTCTGGCGACGCACCCCGGGGCGGCGGTTGATCACCCGGTCGATGGTGGCCGTGCTGAGCCCGGCCTGATGCGCGATTTCCTTGATCGAGAAGCGGTGTGACATGGGCCTGATGTATTTTTGATGGATTTGCCCGGCGACCGGGTGCGACTGGCTGCCTAGTCTCGATGTCGGACGTGCAACCACGGGAGGACAACAGATGCTCGACCAACAGACCGGCCGGCCCACGGTATGGCTTGATGACCGCGATTGCGACCTCGAGGCCTTCAAGCGCCACACGGCGCAGCGGACCCCGGCTGAAGACTACCCCCATGCCACCGAAATCGCGAGCAACATCCCGGTTTATGACGGCGATGCCATGCGGCAGGCGATGGCCGAGCCGGCGCAGGCGCGGCTGGTGATGGCGGAATGGAACCGGGCTTTTCTCTCCGGTCCCGGCATCATCGCCATTCGCAAGGGGTATGCCGACACCGGGCTCGTCGACGCCGTTACCGAAGAGCTGAATGCGATCATCGCCGAGGAAGAGGCCGGAAGTACCGGAAAAGGCGACCATTTCGCCACCGCCGGCGCCAACAGCCGGGTCTGGAACGCGCATGAAAAGCTCTGCATGAAGGCGCCGGCGCTCTTTGCCCGCTACAATGCCAACGAACTGACCCGCGCGGTCAGCGAAAGCTGGCTCGGAACGGGCTATCAGATCACCTTTCAGGCCAATGTCGTCCGCCCCGGCGGCAAGGCGCAGACCGCGCACCGCGACTATCACATGGGGTTTCAGGACGTCGAAACGCTCAAGCGCACTCCGGCCTCGCAACATGCGCTGTCGGCGGCGCTGACCTTGCAGGGCGCTGTGGCGCACAGCGACATGCCGATCGAGAGCGGGCCGACCAAGCTTCTGCCCTATTCGCAGAGCTACCTGCCCGGCTATATCGCGGTGCTGCTGCCGCAGTTCCGCGCGTTCTTCGAGGAGGCGCATGTGCAGCTGCCGCTGGCGAAGGGAGACATGCTGTTCTTCAACCCGGCGACCTTCCATGCTGCGGGCGACAACAAGACCGCCGATATCCATCGCTTTGCCAATCTGATGCAGGTGGGCTCGGCCTATGGCCGTTCGATCGAGATCGTCGACCGCAGCCGCATCACCCTGGCGGTCTATGACGACCTCAAGGCCTTGCTTGCCGCCGGCACCTTGACCGCGCGCGAGGCCGACACCGTGGTGGCGGCCACTGCCGAGGGCTATCCCTTTCCGGCCAATCTCGACATCGATTCGCCGCTGTCGGGCATGGCCCCGCCGAGCCAGCAGGACGTACTGCGCCAGGCGCTGGCCGAGGGTTGGGCCGTTGCGCGCCTGCGCCGCGAGATCGCGGACCAGAACGGCCGCAAGCGGTCGCACTGAACCCCGGCGGTCGGGCTGCCTGAGCTCGGTGACACGCGCCTGCTCCTGGGCGCGTGTCACCCCGGTGATTCCGCCTTGAACGCCCGCAGCACCTGACGGGTGGCGGCAACAACCGGGTCGTGGGTGTCCTTCAGGATCTCCACCCGGTCGAACCGGTTCGGGTCTTTCTCGACCGCCGCGCGCAGTGCCGCGCCAAAGGCCATGCGCAGCTCGGTTCCGATGTTGAACTTGCAGATTTGCGAACCCCGCGCCAACCGCCGGCGCTGCGTGATCGGCACGCCCGAGCCGCCGTGGATCACCAGCGGCACATCGGTCACCGCCTCGATGGCACGGATGCGCGCCTCGTCGAGCCCGGCGCCGGCGTCCTGTTGCAGATGCACATTGCCGACCGAGATCGCCATCGCATCGACGGAGGTCTCGCGGGCAAATTTGGCCGCCTCCGCCGGGTCGGTCCCGGCCGAGGTCTCGCCGCCGTCATAGCCGACAAAGCCGATCTCGCCTTCGCAGGATACGCCCGCCGCATGCGCCATTTCGGCAATGGCCGCGGTTTCGGCGATGTTCTGGGCCAGCGGCTTGCGCGAACCGTCGAACATCACCGAGGTAAAGCCGCAGTCGATCGCCATCCGGCAGTCTTCGGCGGTGTAGCCATGATCGAGATGCGCCACCACTGGCACTGTGGCGGCCTCGGCCAGTTGCCGGAACATCGCGCCCAGCACCGGCAGCGGCGTATGCGCGCGACAGCCCGGCCCGGCTTGCAGGATCACCGGGCACTGCTCGGCCTCGGCGGCGGCGACAAAGGCGCGCATGTCCTCCCAGCCGAGACAGACGAGGCCCGCCACCGCATGGCCCTGCCGGAGCGCCGGTTGCAGCACCTCCGAAAGCGTGACCAGCGTCATTTGAACTTGGCCACCATGTCCATGATGCCCGGAATGGTGTGCAGCTGCTCGGCATGGGTCGGCTGGAAATACTGCTTGAGCGAACGCTGCGAGAGCCCGCCGAGGATGGTGAAATAATACATCTGATACCCCGGCAGCGCGCAGCAGGGATGATATCCATTGTCGATCAGGATCGTCGAGCGGTCCATGATGTGATAGGCGTCGCCCGGCTCGTTGTCGTCGCGTTGCAGCATCTGAAGCCCCGAGCCGTAGTTCGGCTTGAAGCGGAAATTATAGGTTTCGTCATGCCGCGATTCCTCGGGCAGACGGTCGGTGTCATGCTTGTGCGAGGGAAAGCCCGACCAGCCGCCCGCGCCCACGGTAAAGAGCTCGGACACCAGCAGGCGGCCGACCTTGTCATGTTGGTTGGCGCCGAGGATATGCTTGATCTTGCGGTGTGTCTTGGTGTCGTCCGAGCCGTATTGCACAAGGTCGAGATCGGGCACCCGCACGTCGAACGGCTCGAGCACGCGGTCGTATTTGGCGCCGGCGATGAAGGTTTCGGTGGCATCGGAAATGCAGGTCATGCGCACCTTGGCCCCGACCGGCACATAGACGCCTTCGGGATCGCCATCCCAGACGTCTTCGCCGCGATGGCCCAGCTCGGAAAAACCCGCGCCATCGATATCGACGTCAACGGTGCCGGTGGCGGGGACGATACAGGTCTCGTAGCCGGGCACCGAATATTCGAAGGTCTCGCCACGCCTCAGCTTGACGATGTTAAAATAGTTCAGTGGCACGAGGTCGTGATCGACATCGACAATGGGTTTGTTCTGGTTGTCATGCGGCGCGATATGCATGGCGATTCCTTTCAGACGTCAGTGGGGCCATTGCGCTCTGCCAGAAAGGCATCGAGCGCGGCGGTTGTGGGCATGGCGGGGGCGCAGCCGGGCTGGCTGACCACGATTGAGGCGCAGGCCGAGCCGCGCAGCACCGCCTCTTTCAGCGGGCGGTCCTCGGCGATGGCGGCCAGCAGGCCGGCCATGAAGCTGTCGCCGGCGCCATTGGGTTTGACGGCGGTGACCGGATAGATGCCGGTGCGGATTTCCTCGCCACCGGCAAAGGTGATCGCGCCCGCCTGGCCCATCTTGTAGATCACCAGCTTGTCCTTGGCGGCCAGTTCGCGGGCCTTGGCCAGCCCCTTGTCGAGGCCACCGGCCATGAAGCCGAATTCCTCGTCATTGCCGACGATCAGGTCGCTTTCCTCGCCGGCGCGGGTCAGCACCTCCGAGGCAACCTCGGCCGAGGGCCAGCTGTAGGGGCGGTAATCGATGTCGAAGATCACCGGCAGCCCGGCTTTGCGGGCATTTTCGAAGGCGCGGAAGGTCGAGCCGCGCGACGGCTCGGCGGCAAAGACCGTGCCGGCGGTGATCAGCGCGCCGAAACGGCTGTAGTCGACCCGGTCGACGTCCGCTTCCGTCACCTGGAAATCCACCGCGTTGTTGCGATAGATCACCAGTTGGAAATCCTCGATGCAGCTTTCGTAGACGGCCAGAGATATGCGGTATTCGCCACCCAGCACCTTGAGGTATTGCGTATCGACGCCGTAATGCTGCAACCGCTTGGTACAGAACCGCCCGGCCGCATCGTCAGAAACCGAGGTGACCAGCGCCGATTGCATGCCGAGCTTGCACAACCCGGCGCAGATATTGGCCGAAGATCCGCCCAGATCGGCGCGGAAGGTTTCGGCCTCGTCGGCGCGGGTGCCCGGCGGATCGGCGAACATGTCCATGCCCGCCCGGCCGAAGACCGCGAAATTACCCTTGCGGATGCCGTCGATCAGGCCGGTCATCACACCCCCCTCCGCTGGCGTTCGCGGGTGGCTTCCCAATCTTCATGCGCCTGACGCACCTTCGCATCCTCGGAGACATGCGGCGTGCCGACCTCCCACCAGGCATGACCTTCGGTGGTCCAGCCGTCGTAGGCATCGACATCCATCACGATCACATAGCTCTTGTCGGAGGCCTTGGCGCGCTGGAAGGCCGCGCCAAGCTCGGCCGGATTGGCGACCTTTTCTGCCATCGCCCCCATCGAGGCCGCGTGCGCCACGAAATCCACGCCAAACGGCTCGGGGATTGTCGGGCAATCCGACAGCAGGTTATTGAAGCTTTCGTTGCCGGTGTTGTTCTGCAACTTGTTGATGACGGCGAAACCGCCGTTGTCCAGCAGCAGGACGATCAGTTTCTTGCGGCTGAGCACCGAAGAATAGAGATCGGAATTCAGCATCATGTAAGAGCCGTCGCCGCAAAAGGTGATGGTGTCCTGCTCGGGCGCCTGCTGCATCTGGGCGATGCGCGCCCCCCAGGCGCCGGCGATCTCGTAACCCATGCAGGAAAAGCCGAACTCGACATCCACCGTGCCGGTCTCGAGCGTGCGCCAGTTGGCGGCGACTTCGGCCGGCAGCCCGCCCGCGGCGGCGACCACACGGTCGCGCGGGTCGCAAAGCTCGTTCACCACGCCGATCGCCTGGGCATAGGAATTCGGCCGGTTGCCGGGTCTGACGTTCTCGGCGACGTAGTCATCCCATTTGGCACGCTCTTCCCGGGCAAAGCCCTGCCAATCCTCGGGCGTGGTATAGTCCAGCGCGTCGCTCAGCGCGGTCAGCGAAAGTTTCGCATCCCCCACCACCGGCAGCGACATATGTTTGCCGGCGTCGTGGCGCGCGGCGTTGATGGCGACGATTTTCGCCTCCTTGTCGAAAGCGGTCCAGGAGCCGGTGGTGAAATCCTGCAACCTGGTGCCGACAGCCAGGATCACATCGGCCCGTTCCGCCACCGCATTGGCGCTTTCCGAGCCGGTCACGCCGATGGGCCCGATGTTCAGCGGATGCGTCGCCAGCATGTTGGCGCGGCCGGCAATGGTTTCGACCACCGGGATCTGATGCGCCTCGGCAAAGCCGGTCAGCTCCTGGACCGCGCGGGAATATTGCACCCCGCCGCCGGCGATGATCATCGGCCGTTCGGCCGCCTTCAGCGCCGCCACCGCATCGGCAATCTCGGCCTGATCCGGTGACTGGCGGCGGATGCGGTGCACCTTCCTGGCAAAGAAGGCTTCCGGATAATCATAGGTCCAGCCCTGCACGTCCTGCGGCAGCCCGAGGAAGGCCGGGCCACAATCGGCCGGGTCGAGCATCGTCGCGATGGCGGCGGGCAGCGATTGGATCACCTGCGCCGGGTGGCTGATTCTGTCCCAGTAGCGGCTGACCGGCTTGAAGGCATCGTTCACGCCGAATGTCGGGTCGTTGTAGTTCTCCATCTGCTGCAACACCGGATCGGGCAGCCGGGTGATGAAGGTATCGCCGCAGAGCATCAGCATCGGCAGGCGGTTGGCATGGGCCAGCCCGGCGGCTGTCAGCAGGTTGGCGGTGCCTGGCCCGGCGGACGCGGTGCAGAACATGAAGCGCTGGCGCAGCCAGGCTTTGGCATAGCCGGCCGCGGCAAAGCCCATGCTGGTCTCGTTCTGACCGCGATAGAGCGGCAGTTCGTCATGCACCCGGTTCAGCGCCTCGCCGAGACAGGTCACATTGCCATGGCCGAAGATGCCAAATCCGCCGCCGCAGAGCCGCTGCTCCCGGCCGTCGATCTCGATATACTGATTGGTCAGCCAGCGAATGATCGCCTGGGCCGTGGTCAGCCGAACGGTGCCGTCTGTCGTTTTCAT
>NZ_JBVTQV010000006.1:0-117078 GCF_055755275.1 Marinovum sp. E3 | reverse complement strand
GATTTTCTCCTCCGGAGCCGCGCCCTCTCCCCACCTCTTTCGAGGCCCGGCGCGGCATCACGCTAATCGCGTTCGCCCCGGGACCACAACCGGTTTTCTGCCGGTCCGGGCCGGTGCCCCCGGTGCTGCGTGGCAGCATCCGGGGCAGTTGATTCGCCGCAGCTGCGCGATCGGCTAATCAGACAAAAATCATCAGGTTGGACAAATCGACCGAGGCCGCCAAATCCCCCCGGTCGGGCCGGTCAAATTGTCCGGCGCACCGGGAATTTCCGCCGCGATCGCAGAAAGCGCTTGGCGGCCGTGGCAGGCGCATCTCAAGCTGACGGCAGGGAGAGACAAGTCAAAGTGATCCACAATCCGAAGATGTACCGCACGCTGCCGGTCGGCGTGGTCCTGCGCAAGACGCCCGGCGCCACGCGTTGGGCGGCCTGGCACTGGACGGCGAGCGCCGTGCTGCCGGGCGCGGGGCCGGCGGATTGGCGGGTGATGCGCCAGGAAGACGGGGCGGTGGAATATCACGCCGCGACCATGACGCTCGAATTGCACGGCGCCGAGACCGAGGCCTATCTGCACGGCATCAGCGCGCGGGTGCCCAGCCTCTATGTGGTGATGCGCGAAGCGGCGGGCGATCCGCCGCTCGAGGTGGTGCTGGTGACGGCCTCGCCCTACGAGGCGCAGGATTACACCGACAGCGGTGAAGATATCGTCGAGAAGGTGCCGATGCCGCATGGGCTGGTGGCCTGGGTGCGGGAGTTCGTCGAGGATTTCCACCAGGACGAGGTGTTCGTGAAGCGGCGCCGCGACCGGACGCGCGTCGATCTGGTGCAGGACGGGGTGGGCGATCCGCGGATCGGCAAGCCGGCGGATATCTATGCCTCGCCGGCCCTGAAGCGGAGGCGGCTGTCATGAGCGCCTGGCTGAAACGCCGTGCCGCGGTGGCGGCCGAGGCCCGGGCCGAGGCAGAGGCGCACGAGGCCTCCTTGCGCCAGGCCGAGGCGCAGGCGCTGGAGGCGCGGCCGGATGCCGAGCTTTTGGCCGAGGCCGGGCTGAAGGAGCCCGAGGCGCTGGTCAGTGCCGAGGAGATCCGGGCGTTCCTCAAACATGCGCTGCCCGACCGGCTGAAGCGGCGGGCCCTGCGGCGGCTCTGGGGGCTGAACCCGGTTCTGGCCAATGTCGACGGGCTGGTCGATTACGGCGAGGATTTCACCGACACGGCAATGTGCGTCGAGAACATGCAGTCGCTCTATACGGTCGGCAAGGGGATGCTCGAGCAGTTCCGGGGGCTGGAGGATGCCGATGAGGCCACGGAGGTCGCGCTGAACCAGGCGACCGCGGTTGATGCCGAGGCTCTCGCGTCCCGGACCTGCTCCGGGACCTCTGTCTCTGGCGATGAGACCGAGACAGACACCGAGGCCCCCCCGGATCGGGTCCGGGGCGGGCAGGATCAGCTCCGGGGCGGGCTGGCGGAGGCCGGCGATGCGGTCCCGGAACGGGTCCGGGACGGCAGCGCGCTGGCGGGTCTGCCGGCGGACGCGGAGGATCCCGCCCCCCTCGCACCGCGCCACCGCCGCATGCGTTTCACTTTCGAAAGGGTTTGAATGACCACTGCCACCGCACCCAGCATTGCCGAAGAGGACCGCCTGCGCGCGGATCTCTATAATTTCCTCGGGGTGATCCTCTCCGGCCCGCCGGACGAGATGCTGCTGGCGCAGACCGCCGGGCTGACCGGCGATGACAGCGCGCTGGGCCAGGCGATCACCACCCTGGCCAAGCTGGCCAAGGTGACCAAGCCGCAGGCGGCCGAGAGCGAATACAACAAGCTGTTCATCGGCCTGGGACGCGGCGAGCTGCTGCCCTATGCCTCTTATTACCTGACCGGCTTTCTCAACGAAAAGCCGCTGGCGCTGCTGCGGCAGGACATGGCCAAGCTCGGGCTGGAGCGGGCCGACACTGTGTTTGAACCCGAGGACAATATCGCCAGCCTGATGGAGATGATGGGCGCGATCATTGCCGGGCGGTTCCGCGATCCGGCGGATCTGGGCGCGCAGAAGGACTTCTTTGCCAGGCATATCGGCCCCTGGGCCGGGCATTTCTTTGCCGATCTCGAAGGCGCCCGGAACAGCGTCTTCTACGCGCCGGTGGGCCGTATCGGCCAGGTGTTCATGAGCGTCGAGACGGAGGCCTTCCGTCTTGGCTGAACCGGTGCCTGCGGGCGCCACAACGAGCGGCGGGCGACCGTCGGAACCAGAAGGGGAGAGACGTCATGGCTGACGACAGTGCCAAGGACCGGGGCGCAAGCCGCCGCGATTTCCTGAAACTGGCCGGGACCACGGCGCCGATTGCGGCGGTCGCGGTGGCGGCCAGCGGGACGGAGGCGGAGGCCTCGGAACCCGACCTGACTTCCGAGAGGATGCAGGACACGGCCCATACCCGGGCCTACTTCGCCAGCGCGAAGTTCTGAAGACAACGCGGCCCGGAGCCAACCGGACCGAAGACAGGCCAAGAGCGACTGGTTGCGTGACGCCCGACTGCCCGGAGGCCAACAACAGTACCAAGCGCGCGGCTGGAGCAAGGGCTCGCAGGCTGCCTGCAAGGGAGGAAACGACATGTTGAGGAAAAAGACCAACGGGGTTGCGCGACGCCCCCAGCGGGGCTCGATCCTGTCAGACGTGGCCAAGGCTTCGGTGGACCGCCGCGCGTTCCTGCGCGGATCGGGTCTGGCGATCGGCGGAATGGCCGCGATTGCCGCGACCGGCGGCACGGTGAAACCGGCTTCGGCCCAGACCGCGCCGCGGGGCAGCGTCGAAATTCGCAAATCGGTCTGCACCCATTGCTCGGTCGGCTGCACCGTGATGGCCGAGGTTAGCGACGGCGTCTGGATCGGGCAGGAGCCCGGCTGGGACAGCCCGTTCAACCTGGGCGCCCATTGCGCCAAGGGCGCGAGCGTGCGCGAACACGCCCACGGCGAGCGCCGGCTCAAGTACCCGATGAAGAAAGAGGGCGGCGAGTGGAAGCGGATTTCCTGGGAACAGGCGATCGACGAGATCGGCGACCAGATGATGACGATCCGCGAGGAAAGCGGGCCGGATTCGGTCTATTGGCTGGGCTCGGCCAAGCATTCCAATGAACAGGCCTATCTGTTCCGCAAGTTCGCGGCCTATTGGGGCAGCAACAACGTCGATCACCAGGCCCGGATCTGCCATTCGACGACCGTTGCGGGTGTGGCCAACACATGGGGCTACGGCGCCATGACCAACAGCTACAACGACATTCACAACAGCCGCGCGATCTTCATCATCGGCGGCAACCCGGCCGAGGCGCATCCCGTCTCGCTGCTGCACGTGCTGCGCGCCAAGGAGCAGAACAACGCGCCGCTGATCGTCTGCGATCCGCGCTTCACCCGCACCGCGGCCCATGCCGATGAATACGTGCGGTTCCGGCCCGGTTCGGACGTGGCGCTGATCTGGGGCATTCTCTGGCACATCTTCGAGAACGGCTGGGAGGACAAGGAGTTCATCCGCACCCGGGTCTGGGGGATGGATCAGATCCGCGCCGAGGTGGCCAATTGGACGCCGGAAGAGGTGGAACGGGTCACCGGCACGCCGGGCAGCCAGCTGCGCCGCGTGGCGATGACGCTGGCCAACAACCGCCCCGGCACCGTGATCTGGTGCATGGGCGGCACCCAGCACACCAATGGCAACAACAACACCCGCGCCTATTGCATCCTGCAACTGGCGCTTGGCAACATGGGCACCACCGGCGGCGGCACCAACATCTTCCGCGGCCATGACAACGTGCAGGGCGCGACCGATCTGGGCGTGCTGTCGCACACATTGCCGGGGTACTACGGGCTGTCGAACGGCGCCTGGGCCCATTGGGCGCGCGTCTGGGAGGAAGACCCGGAATGGCTCGCCGCGCAGTTTGCCAAGGTCACCGACAAGGACGGCAAGGAGAAATCGCTTCAGACCCTCACCGGCATCCCGGTGTCGCGCTGGATCGATGGCGTGCTGGAAGACCCCGAGAACATGGACAACCCCGACAAGGTGCGGGCCATGGTGCTCTGGGGCCATGCGCCCAACTCGCAGACCCGCATGACCGAAATGAAAAAGGCGATGGAGATGCTCGACACCCTGGTGGTGATCGACCCCTATCCCACGGTCTCGGCGGTGCTGCACGACCGCACCGATGGCGTCTATCTGCTGCCGGCGGCGACGCAGTTCGAAACCCGCGGTTCGGTCACCGCTTCCAACCGCTCGCTGCAATGGCGCGAACGGGTGGTGGCGCCGCTGTTCGAGAGCAAGCCGGACCAGGAGATCATCGGCCTGTTTGCCAGGAAGTTCGGCTTTCACGACCGCATGTTCCGCAATATCGCGCTCGAGGAGGACGGCATCACGCCGGACGCCGAGGATACCCTGCGCGAGATCAACCGAGGCATGTGGACGATCGGTTATACCGGCCAGTCGCCGGAACGGCTGAAGCTGCACATGGACAACCAGCACACCTTTGACCGCACCACGTTGCAGGCCATCGGCGGCCCGGCGGACGGCGATTACTACGGCCTGCCCTGGCCAAGCTGGGGCAACCCCGAGCTGAACCATCCAGGCACGCCCAATCTCTATGACATGTCGAAGCCGGTGGCCGAAGGCGGGCTGTGTTTCCGGGCCCGGTTCGGCGTCGAGCGGGATGGCGACAATCTGCTGGCCGAAGGCGTGTCGAACCCCGGGGCGGAGCTTCAGGACGGCTATCCCGAGTTCACCTATCAGATGCTGGTGGATCTGGGCTGGGATGGCGATCTGACCGAGGCGGAAAAGCGCACCATGGGCCGGATTGCCGGGGTCGAGGGGCTGAACGACTCGGCGGTCGGCAATCAGGACGACGGCGAGGAAGCGGCCAATGCGACACCGGAGGCCGATCAGAGCGACACGGTGCAGCAGACCGCAGAAGGCCAGAACCTGGCCCAGCCGAACGGCACCCAGGGCGCGGCCGAGGAGGTCGGCGAGCAGGCGATGTCGCCCTTCCCCTCGGATTTCAACGAGAAGGTCAGCACGATCAACTGGAAGACCGACCTGTCGGGCGGCATCCAGCGGGTCGCGATCAAGCATGGCTGCGCGCCCTTTGGCAATGCCAAGGCCCGTGCCGTTGTCTGGACCTTCCCGGATCCGATCCCGCTGCACCGCGAGCCGCTTTATACCAACCGGCGCGATCTGGTGGCGGATTATCCGACCTACGAGGACCGCAAGTTCTACCGGTTGCCGACGATGTACGCCTCGATCCAGAAGCAGGACTTCAGCAAGGATTACCCGATGATCCTGACGTCCGGCCGGCTGGTCGAATATGAAGGCGGCGGCGACGAGACCCGGTCGAACCCCTGGCTGGCCGAGTTGCAGCAGGACATGTTTGTCGAGATCAACCCGCGCGACGCCAACAACCTGGGTGTGCGGGACGGCAGCCAGGTCTGGGTCGAAGGGCCGGAGGGCGGCAGGGTCAAGGTCATGGCGATGGTGACGCCGCGGGTGGGCGAAGGCGTGGCCTTCATGCCCTTCCACTTCGGCGGGCACTACCAGGGCGAGGACCAGAGGTCGAAATACCCCGACGGGGCCGACCCCTATGTCCTGGGGGAATCGACCAACGTGGCCCAGACCTATGGCTATGACAGCGTGACCCAGATGCAGGAGACGAAAGCGACTCTCTGCAAGATCATGCCAGCGTAAGGAGAAAGAGATATGGCTAGAGCAAAGTTTCTCTGTGACGCCGAGCGCTGCATCGAATGCAACGCCTGCGTCACGGCCTGCAAGAACGAACATGAGGTGCCCTGGGGGATCAACCGAAGGCGCGTCGTGACCATCCAGGACGGGTCGCCCGGCGAGCGGTCGATCTCGGTGGCATGCATGCATTGTTCGGATGCGCCCTGCATGGCGGTGTGCCCGGTCGACTGCTTCTACCAGAACGAGGAGGGCATCGTCCTGCACTCCAAGGATCTGTGCATCGGCTGCGGCTATTGCTTCTACGCGTGCCCCTTCGGCGCGCCGCAATATCCGCAGGCGGGCAACTTCGGATCGCGCGGCAAGATGGACAAATGCACCTTCTGCGCCGGCGGCCCCGAGGAAAACCACAGCCAGGCCGAGTTCTCGAAGTACGGGCGCAACCGGATCGCCGAGGGCAAGCTGCCGCTCTGCGCCGAGATGTGTTCGACCAAGGCGCTTCTGGCGGGCGACGGCGACGTGGTGTCGGCGATCTACCGCGAGCGTGTGGTGGCCCGCGGCTTCGGCTCCGGTGCCTGGGGCTGGGGCACGGCCTACGAACAGAAGGGCGGCTGATCAGGGGCACCCGACACCCGACCGCGCGCGTGCCGAAGGTGGGGTGAGACCCCACCCGACGCCTGCGGCGGGCGGGGCCGGATCGGCCCGCCGCCCTGACAAATTCCACTGGCGCGGCGGCTCTCGGGTCGCCGCGTTTGCGCCTCCGAATTGATCGCGGGAGACCTCCATGCTGCGCCATCTGATGGCCGTACTCTGCCTTGTCCTGTTCACCGCCCCGCTGGCGGCGCAGGAGGCCCAAACCGAATTCGAAGCCCGCCCGCCGGTCGAGAGCACGGCGCCGCCGGTGGACCGCACCGCCACCGGAGGCGCGCAGACGCTGGAGGACATCCTGCGGCGCCAGCGCGGGCTGCCGGTCGACGACAGCTTTCGCCGGGGCAACGATCTGGACGAACCCGCAGCGGTGCCGCAGCTCGGCCCGCTGGGCGGTGCCTCGGACAGCGATTTCTGGCGCGCGCTGCGCTATAACGAGGCCAATGTGAACGTCAGCACCGCGCATCCGGCCGGCGGTGTGCTGGTGCAGGACAATGGCATGTGGTGGCTCGAGTTGCGCGAGGGGCCGCTGCGCATCTATGGCGGCTGGCTGCTGCTTGGCACGATCGGCCTGCTGGCGGTGTTCTTTCTGCTGCGCGGCACCGTGCGGATCGAGGGCGGCAAGGCCGGCCGCACCGTCACCCGTTTCAAGGCGATCGAGCGCTTTGCCCATTGGATGATGGCGGGCTCGTTCCTCCTGCTGGCCTTCACCGGGCTGTTCACGCTGTTCGGCCGCAAGTATTTCATCGGCTGGTTCGGGCTGGAGTTCAACTCGCAGCTGCTGATCGCCTCGAAGTTCATCCACAACAACGTCGCCTGGGCCTTCATGCTGGGGCTCCTCATGGTCTTTGTAATGTGGGTCTGGCACAATCTGCCGGACCGCACCGATCTGACCTGGTTTCGCTATGGCGGCGGCATCATCGGCAAGAAGCACCCGCCGGCCAAGAAGTTCAACGCCGGGCAGAAGATCGTCTTCTGGTCGGTGATCCTGTTCGGCGCCTCGGTGTCGGTCTCGGGGCTGTCGCTGCTCTTTCCCTTCGAGCTGCCGCTGTTCGACGCGACCTTCCGGCACCTGAACGACTGGGGGGTCTACGACTGGGTCGGGTTGCAACCCTTCCCGACCGCGCTGTCGCCGCAGGAAGAGATGCAATATGCCCAGCTCTGGCATGCGATCGTCGGGTTCGTGCTGATGGCGGTGATCATCGGCCATATCTATATCGGCACGCTGGGCATGGAAGGCGCCTATGACGCCATGGGCTCGGGCCAGGTCGACGAGAATTGGGCCGAGCAGCACCATTCGCTCTGGCTCGACAAGGTGAAAGAGCGCGAGGCCGGACCCGAGACCCCGGCGCAGCCGGCGGAATAGCCATGCGGGCGGCGCTTGCAGGGCTGGCACTGGTGTGCGGGGCGGCGGTGTCGGCCGCCGAGTTCACCACGCTCAAGGGCCACGGCGGGCCGGTGATGGCGCTGGCGGTGTCGCCGGACGGCCGCGTGGCCAGCGCCAGTTTCGACAATTCGGTCGGGCTGTGGCGCGGCCGGGTGCCGCAATGGCTCGAAGGACATGCGGCGGCGGTGACGGCGCTGGCCTGGGGGCCGGGAGGTTTGCTGGCCTCGGGCGGGGACGATTTCGCGGTGCGGCTCTGGCAGGTGGAGGTGGAGCCCGAAGCGGCGGGCCAGGAGGCCCCGGATCAGGTCCGGGGCGGGCCGCGCCAGACCGGGGGCGCCGGTGCGCGGGAGCTCGGGCGGCATCGCGGCAAGGTGGCGGCGCTGGCCTTTGCGCCCTCGGGCGGCTGGCTGGCCAGCGGCAGCTGGGACGGCAGCGTGCGGATCTGGCCCCTGGAGGGCGGTGCGGCGCGCGAGCTGGCCCCGCCCGGGGCGCCGGTGAACGCGCTGGCCTGTCTCAGCGACACGGTGCTGCTGGCCGGGACGGCGGGCGGCGAGATCCTGCGTTATGATCTGGCGACCGGCGCGGCGCTGCCGCTGGTGAAACATGGCTTCGGGGTCAACACGCTGGTGGCGGGCGACGGCTGGATCGCCTATGGCGCGGTGGATGGCGGCACGCGGATCGTCGACATGGCGGGCGCGGAGATCGCCGATTTCACCCTCGACCGCCGGCCGATCCTCGCCATGGCCTGGCACGCGGAGACCGCGCAGCTCGCGGTGGGGGACGGGCAGGGCTATATCATGATCGTCGACACCGACAGATGGCAGATCGCCCGCGATTTCCGCGCCACCCGCGCGGGCCCGGTCTGGGCGCTGGATTTCGGCCCCGAGGGCGCGATGCTCTATGCCGGCGGCATCGACGACGTTGGCTATGGCTGGCCGGTGGCCAGCCTCGATGCCTTTGCGCCGGGGATCTCCGGCGAAAGATCGTTCCTGCGCGATGCCGCGACCATGCCCAACGGCGAACGCCAGTTCATGCGCAAATGTTCGATCTGCCACGCGCTGGAACCGGGGCCGTCGCGCAAGGCGGGGCCGAGCCTGTTTGGCGTTTTTGGCCGGCGCGCCGGGGTTTTGCCAGGCTACAGCTATTCCGCTACGCTGGACGGGGCGGAGATTGTCTGGAACGAAGAGACCATCGACGCGCTGTTCGATCAGGGCCCGGACCATTACATTCCCGGCTCGAAGATGCCGATGCAGGTGATCGCCGGGGCGCAGGACCGCGCCGATCTGATCGCCTTTCTGAAAACCGCCACCACGAAGGAAGCCAAGGAATGAAAGCCATGTTCGCCGGATTTGCCGCCATCGTCCTGATCGGCGTCGCGGCCTATTACGGGCTCCATGAACTCGGGTTCTCGGCGCAGGAGGCCTATTCCGGCCCGAATGTCCGGGTCCAGTGAGCGGCGCGCGGCGATGACCCCTTCGGACGAGTTTGGCGGCACGCTCTCGGGTGCGCAGGTTCTGGTGATCGACGACGAGCCGGGGATGCGCAATTTCCTCGTCAAGATCCTCGAGCCGCGCGTCAAGCGGGTCTCCGGTGCCGGGTCACCGGCCGAGGCGACGCGGGCGCTGGACGAGCATCATTTCGATCTGGTGATCCTCGACAATATCATGCCGGGGGGCACCGGGCTCGACTGGGTGACCGAACAGCGCCGGCGCGGCTTCTTTGCCGATACCATCCTGATCACCGCCTATGCCGATCTCGAGACCGCGATTGCGGCGCTCCGGGCCGGGGTGTCGGATTTCGTGCTGAAACCCTTTCGCGCCAATCAGATCCTCGGCGCCATGGCGCGCACGCTCGACCGCAAGAACCTGCGGCGCGACAACCTTCTGCTGCGCCGCGAGCTGCATGCCGGGACGGGGGCGGGCAAGCTTCTGGGGGCCTCGCCGGCGCTGGCCGAGGTACGCGGGCTGCTCGATCGGCTGGCGCCCCTGCCGACGCCGGTGCTCTTTACCGGCGAGAGCGGCACCGGCAAGGAGCTGGCGGCGCGGCAGTTGCACGGGCTGTCGGATCGGGCGGAAAAGCCGTTCGTGGCGGTCAATTGCGCCGCCATCGCGGTGGACCGGATCGTGCCCGAGCTGTTCGGCACGGTCGAGGGCGACGGGCGGTTGAAACCCGGGCTGCTGCTGCTGGCCGATGGCGGAACGCTGTTTCTCGACGAGGTGGCGCAGATGCCCGAGACCTTGCAGGCGGCGTTGCTGCGGGTGCTGGAGGATCAGAAGATCCGGCCCGACGGGGCAGAGCGCGAGATTCCGCTGAACCTGCGGTTTCTCTTTGCCACCAACGCCGATCTGGCCTCGGTGGTGGCGGCGGGGCGGTTTCGCGCCGACCTGTATCACCGGGTCAACGTGATGCGGATCGAGATGCCGCCACTGCGCGAACGCTCCGAGGATATCGTCGAGCTGGCGGCGCTTTTCATGCGCCAGTTCGCCACCACGCTCGGGATGCCGGGGCTGGCGCTCGACGAGGAGACGCTCCTCAAGCTCCGGCGCTACGATTGGCCCGGCAATGTGCGCGAGTTGAAGAACCTGATCGAGCGGTCGGTGATCCTCGGCGGCTTCCCGGACGAGTTCGCGGGCCATGGCGCGGTGACCGGGGCGCAGGCCATCGAGAACCTCGATCTGGTGGTGCAGCGGCATGTGCTGCATGTGCTCGATCTCTGCGACGGCAATCGCGCCGAGGCCGCGCGGCGGCTCGGCGTGTCGCGCAAGACCATCGATCGCAAGGTGACCGCCTGGGCGGAATGAACCGGCGGGCGGCGGCGCGGCAGCGCGGGCCAAGGCGCCCGTCCCGGACCTGCTCCGGGTCCACTTGATTTGCGGAAATGGTGGTTTGCGCGCCGAGTGAGGCGGCTGGTTGTCACAAATCGGCATGCGGTCCTGAGGCGCGAGGCCCCGGCGCGGGGGCCGGGGCGGGGGGCTCGAAAGGGTAGGTCAGGATACCCGTCCCGGGCTGGCCCCGGGACCTCCCGGCTTTCGGAGGCGGTTGACCCCGGGGGGCGCGAAGGTGATGGCGATTCGAGAATCGGCCAGGGGGCCGGACGCGCGAGGCCCCGGCGCGAGGGCCGGGGCGGATGCGGCCGCTGGCCCTGTTTGCCGGAATTTTGCGCATTTCAATTTTTTACCGTTTGATAAAATTTTGATCTGTGGCAGGCTGTCAAAAAAGAACAGGGAGACGACATGACCCACCCATTGACCCCAGGTGTGGCCGCAGGGCGGCTCACGACCGAGGAGATAGAGGCGAACTTCGCGGACCTGCATCCGCCGCTCGATCATCACGAAGCCCATGTGGCGGCGGACCGCTGCTACTTCTGTCACGATGCGCCCTGCATCACCGCCTGCCCCACCGACATCGACATTCCGCTGTTCATCCGGCAGATCTCCACCGGCCAGCCCGAGGCGGCGGCGCGGACGATCCTGGAACAGAACATCCTCGGCGGCATGTGCGCCCGGGTCTGCCCGACCGAGACGCTCTGTGAACAGGCCTGCGTGCGCGAGATGGCCGAGGGCAAGCCGGTCGAGATCGGGCGGCTGCAACGCTTTGCCACCGATGCGATGATGACGCGGCAGGGCCATCCCTTTGTCCGCGCCGCTGCGACCGGGAAACATGTGGCGGTGGTCGGCGCCGGGCCGGCGGGGCTGGCCTGTGCCCATCGGCTGGCGATGAAGGGCCACAAGGTCACCATCTACGAGGCCAAGGAAAAGCCCGGCGGGCTCAACGAATACGGCCTTGCCGCCTACAAGACGACCGATGATTTCGCCGCGCGCGAGGTGGATTGGCTGCTGGGAATCGGCGGCATCGAGATCGCCTATGGCCGGGTGCTGGGCGGCGATCTGTCGCTCGACGCGCTGCGCGAGGGCCATGACGCGGTGTTCCTCGGAATCGGGCTTGGCGCGGTGAACGCGCTGGAGATGCCCGGTGACGCGGAGGCGGCGAATGCGGTGGATTTCATCGCGGCGCTGCGCCAGGCCGGCGATCTGCGCGCGCTGCCGGTGGGGCGTAACGTGGTGGTGATCGGCGGCGGCATGACGGCGGTGGATGCCGCGGTGCAGGCGCGGCTGCTGGGCGCCGAGAACGTGACGCTGGCCTATCGCCGCGGCCGTGACCGGATGGGGGCCTCGAAATTCGAGCAGGATCTGGCGGCCTCGAAAGGCGTGCGAATCATCAGCAATGTGATGCCGGTGGCGCTGGAAGATGGTATCATGGTGCTGGAATACACCGCCGACGTTGACGGCCGGCTGCAAGGCACCGGCGAGCGCATCGAGCTGCCCGCCGACCAGGTGTTGCGCGCCATCGGGCAGATGCTGGTGCCGCTGGGCGATCTCGGGCTGGAGCGCGGCAAGATCGCCGTGGCCGGTGCCGGGCGCAGCGGCATCGCGGGTGTCTGGGCCGGCGGCGATTGCACGCCGGGCGAAGACCTGACGGTGGTGGCCGTGGCCGAGGGGCGCGACGCCGCCGAGGACATCCACGCCGCGCTGATGCAGGCATGACCCCGCCCCGGACCGCGTTCCGGGGCCTGTCCCGGACTTTGATCCGGGGCCTGTCCCGGAGAGTGATCCGGGGCGTTCGTTTCAAGCGCCGCCCAGGAGGCCCCGGATCGGGGTCCGGGGCGCGGAGAGCAAGATCCGCGGCGCTGCACCAAGATTTCGGAGACCTGACCCATGGCTGACCTGACCACCAATTTCCTCGGAATATCCTCACCCAACCCGTTCTGGCTGGCCTCGGCGCCGCCGACCGACAAGGAATACAATGTCCGCCGCGCCTTCGAGGCCGGCTGGGGCGGCGTCGTCTGGAAGACGCTCGGCGAAGAGGGCCCGCCGGTCGTCAATGTCAACGGCCCCCGCTATGGCGCGATCTACGGCGCCGACCGGCGGCTGCTGGGGCTCAACAACATCGAGCTGATCACCGACCGGCCGCTCGCGGTCAACCTCGAGGAAATGGCGCGGGTCAAGGCGGATTATCCCGACCGGGCGCTCATTGCCTCGATCATGGTGCCCTGCGAAGAGGCGGCCTGGAAGGCGATCCTGCCGCGGGTGGCCGAGACCGGCGCCGACGGCATCGAGCTGAATTTCGGCTGTCCGCACGGCATGTCGGAACGCGGCATGGGCTCGGCCGTGGGCCAGGTGCCGGAATACATCGAGATGGTGACCCGCTGGTGCAAGCAGAACTATGACCGGCCCGTCATCGTCAAGCTGACCCCCAACATCACCGACATCCGCAAGCCGGCGACGGCGGCCAGGAACGGCGGCGCCGATGCGGTGAGCCTGATCAACACGATCAATTCGATCACCTCGATCGATCTCGACAATTTCGCGCCGGAGCCGACGATCGACGGCAAGGGCAGCCATGGCGGCTATTGCGGCCCGGCGGTCAAGCCGATCGCCCTGTCGATGGTTTCGGAGATTGCCCGCAACCCCGAGACCCGGGGCCTGCCGATCTCGGGCATCGGCGGGGTGACCACCTGGCGCGATGCGGCCGAATTCATCGCGCTCGGCGCCGGCAACGTCCAGGTCTGCACCGCCGCCATGACCTATGGCTTCAAGATCGTCGAAGAGATGAAACGCGGCCTCAGCGAATGGATGGACGAAAAGGGCTTTGCCCGGGTCGAGGATTTTGTCGGCATGGCTGTGCCCAATGTCACCGACTGGCAATACCTGAATCTCAACTATGTCACCAAGGCGCGGATCGATCAGGAGGCCTGTATCAAATGCGGCCGCTGTTATGCCGCCTGCGAGGATACCTCGCACCAGGCCATCGCCATGACACCCGACCGCACCTTCGAGGTGATCGACGCGGAATGTGTCGCCTGCAACCTCTGCGTCGATGTCTGCCCGGTCGAGAACTGCATCTCGATGGAGCGGCTGGCCGCCGGCGCCGTCGATCCGCGCACCGGCCGCGTGGTGCAGGAGGACTATGCCAACTGGACCACCCATCCCAACAACCCGATGGCACCGCAGGCGGCAGAGTGACGCCGCTGCTTCACCCTGGTGTCAGCAGGCGGCGGAACAGCGTCTCCAGATGCGCCTCCGCCGCCTCGAAGGGGTTGTCCTGGCCCAGCACCGCCGTGACCTGCACCTGGAAATCGGCGTAATGCTGGGTCAGCGCCCAGATCGAGAAGATCAGATGCACCGGATCGACCGGCGCCAGCCGGCCGGCGGCGCACCAGCCGCGAATCGTCTCGGCCGTCTCGTCGACCAGCGCGCGCAGGTCGGTTTCGAGGATCGGCAGGATGCGCGGCGCGCCTTGCAGGATCTCGTTGGCGAACAGCCGGCTTTCGCGCGGGTAGTCGCGGGCCAGCTCGAGCTTGCGCTTCACATAGGCCAGGATTTCCTCGAGCGGGTCGCCGCTGGCATCCAGCGCGCGCAGCGGGTCGAGCCAGGCGGTCAGCAGCGCCTGCAACAAATCCTGGTGCATCGCCTCCTTGGAGGGAAAATAATACAGCAGGTTGGGCTTGGAGAGGCCGGATTCGCCGGCGATCTGATCGAGGGTCGCGCCGCGAAAGCCGTATTGCGAAAAGACCTGCAAGGCGGCCTGAAGGATGCGCTCGCGGTTGCGAAGCTGAATCCGGGTGCGCGATTTGCCGTTCGCCGTGCGGCGGGCCGCGCCTTGCGCGATTGCCGAAGTCTCCGTCATGCCGTGGAATTCCTGCCCAAAAATAAACCAATTGCCTGCCACAGCCGAGAGTGCCTTGACTGACTTCTCACCCGTGGTAGCGTTCTTTTGACCGATTGGTCAAATTCAATGAGAGCCCGAAGGGCCTTTATCACCGACAGGGGGTGACATGACCGAACCGACAGCCAACATGACCGTCGATGGCGACCGTCTTTGGGACAGTCTCATGGAGATGGCCAGGATCGGCCCCGGCGTGGCCGGCGGCAACAACCGCCAGACCGTGACCGACGAGGACGGCGAGGGCCGGACGCTGTTTCAGCGCTGGTGCGAGGCGGCGGGCTGTTCGATGGGGCTGGATCAGATGGGCAACATGTTCGCCCGGCGCGAAGGCAGCGACCCCGAGGCGCTGCCGGTCTATGTGGGCAGCCATCTCGACACCCAGCCCACCGGCGGCAAATATGACGGCGTGCTGGGGGTGCTGGGCGGGCTGGAGATCCTGCGCACGCTGAACGATCTGGACATCCGGACCAGGCACCCGATCGTGGTCACCAACTGGACCAACGAGGAGGGCACGCGTTTTGCCCCCGCCATGCTGGCGTCCGGCGTCTTTGCCGGGGTTCATGCCCAGGACTGGGCGTATGACCGCGAGGATCACGACGGCAAAAAATTCGGTGACGAACTGGCGCGGATCGGCTGGAAGGGCAAGGAAGAGGTGGGCGCCCGAAAGATGCACGCCTTCTTTGAGCTGCATATCGAGCAGGGGCCGATCCTCGAGGCCGAGGGCAAGGACATCGGCGTCGTCACCCACGGCCAGGGCCTGAGCTGGACCCAGGTGACGGTGACCGGCAAGGAGAGCCACACCGGCTCGACGCCGATGCCGATGCGCAAGAACGCCGGGCTCGGCATGGCGCGCATCCTCGACAAGGTCGACGAGATCGCCTGGTCGCACAAGCCCGATGCGGTGGGCGCGGCGGGCCATATCGAGGTCTTTCCCAATTCGCGCAACGTGATCCCCGGCAAGGCGGTGTTCACCGTCGATTTCCGCTCGCCCGAGCTTGCGGTGATCGAGGACATGGAAGCGCGGCTCCGCAAGGAGGCGCAGGCGATCTGCGACGAGATGGGGCTCGAGGTCGCCTTCGAAAAGGTCGGCGGCTTCGATCCGGTGACCTTTGACGAAGGCTGCGTGACGGCGGTGCGCGCGGCGGCCGAGCGGCTGGGCTATTCGCATCGCGACATCATCTCCGGCGCGGGGCATGACGCCTGCTGGATCAACCGGGTGGCGCCGACGGCAATGGTGATGTGCCCCTGCGTCGACGGGCTGTCGCACAACGAGGCCGAAGAGATCTCGAAGGCGTGGGCCAAGGCCGGGGCCGATGTCCTGCTGCATGCGGTAGTGGAAACGGCGGGGATCGAGGGGTGAGGTTTCACGTCTCTCCCGTCCCGGACCTGATCCGGGACCTCATGGCGGAGGGCGAGGCCCCGGCGCGATGGCCGGGGCGCGGCTCGCGAACGGAGGCGTGTTTGCCCCGACGCGTGTCATCCACACCGCCCGTCCCGGACTTGATCCGGGACCTCTTGGCGGAGGGCGAGGCCCCGGCGCGATGGCCGGGGCGCGGCCCGCGAACGGAGGCATGTTTGCCCCGACGCGTGTCACCCGCCCCTCCCGTCCCGGACCTGATCCGGGACCTCGTGGCTGACCGCCAAGCCCCGCCCCGGGATTCACGTGGCGTTAACCCGGCGCTGCCCACCATCGGGCATGGGGCATTTCGTCTACATCCTGGCGTCGCGGCCGGGCGGCGCGATCTACATCGGCCGCAGCCGCAACCTGCGCGCCCGGATCGCGGCGCATCGCGCCGGGCTCTCGCGGCACACGGAGAGCTACAATATCCGCACCCTGGTCTGGTTCGAGGCGCATGCGGATTTCGAGACATCGCTCTTGCGCGAACGCCGTCTCAAACGCTGGCGGCGCGCGTGGAAAGACGCGCTGATCATGGAACACAACCCGCAGTGGCGGGACATCACACATCTCGTTCCCGAGTAGCCGCCGGTGAGATCCCGGCGCATGGCCGGGACGGGCGACCGGAGGAGACACACACATGAGCAAAGTCATCAAGAACGGCACCATCGTCACCCACGACCGGACCTACAAGGCCGATGTGCTGGTCGAAAACGGCGTTATCGCCGAGATCGGCCCCGACCTGAAAGGCGACGAAACCCTCGACGCCAGCGGCTGTTATGTCATGCCCGGCGGCATCGACCCGCACACCCACCTGGAAATGCCTTTCATGGGCACCTATTCCACCGATGATTTCGACAGCGGCACCCGTGCCGCGTTGGCCGGCGGCACCACGATGGTGGTGGATTTCGCCCTGCCCAGCCCCGGCCAGGGCCTGCTTGACGCGCTCAAGATGTGGGACAACAAATCCACCCGGGCGCATTGCGATTACAGCTTCCACATGGCCGTCACCTGGTGGAGCGAACAGGTGTTCAACGAGATGGAAACCGTGGTCAAGGAGCGCGGCATCAACACCTTCAAGCACTTCATGGCCTACAAGGGCGCGCTGATGGTGCAGGATGACGAGATGTACGCCAGCTTCCAGCGGATCGGCGAACTGGGCGGCATTGCCATGGTCCATGCCGAGAACGGCGATGTGGTGGCCGATCTTCAGCAGAAGCTGCTGGCCGAGGGCAACACCGGGCCGGAGGCGCATGCCTATTCCCGCCCGCCGCAGGTCGAGGGCGAGGCCGCCAACCGCGCCATCATGATCGCCGACATGGCCGGCGTGCCGCTCTATATCGTCCATGTCTCCTGTGAAGAGGCGCATGAGGCCATCCGCCGCGCCCGGCAGCAGGGCAAGCGGGTCTGGGGCGAGCCGCTGATCCAGCATCTGACGCTGGATGACAGCGAATACATGAACAAGGATTGGGACCATGCCGCCCGCCGCGTCATGTCGCCGCCGTTCCGCAACCAGAAGCATCAGGACAGCCTCTGGGCGGGGTTGCAAGCCGGCTCGCTCTCGGTCGTGGCGACGGACCATTGCGCCTTTACCACCGAGCAGAAACGCTATGGCGTCGGCGATTTCACCAAGATCCCCAATGGCACCGGCGGGCTCGAGGACCGGATGCCGATGCTCTGGACCCATGGGGTCGAGACCGGCCGGCTGACGCCCGAGGAATTTGTCGCCGTGACCTCGACCAATGTCGCCAAGGTGCTGAACTGCTACCCGCGGAAAGGCGCGATCCTGCCCGGGGCGGATGCCGATATCGTGGTCTGGGATCCGGAAAAGACCAAGACCATTCACGCCGACACACAGGTTTCGGCGATCGATTACAACGTCTTCGAGGGCAAGGAGGTCAAGGGCCTGCCGCGCTTTACCCTGACGCGCGGCCATGTGGCGGTGCATGACGGCGAGCTGCGCAGCCAGGAGGGTCATGGCGAATTTGTCAAACGCACGCCCAATACCGCCACCAACAAGGCGCTGTCGAAGTGGAAGGAGCTGACCGCGCCGCGTCCGGTGGAACGCTCGGGCATTCCGGCGAGCGGGGTCTGACGACCGGTGGCGCCCCCCCGGTGCAGCAGCGGCACCGCCGCCGCGTGTTCCGCCGGCGGCCGGCTTCCGGCAAGGCGGGCCGCGCGCCGGCCCGGCGACATGCGGCTTGCCTTCTGTGACAGCCGTGG
Organism: Marinovum sp. E3; assembly: GCF_055755275.1. NCBI lineage: Bacteria > Pseudomonadati > Pseudomonadota > Alphaproteobacteria > Rhodobacterales > Roseobacteraceae > Marinovum > Marinovum sp. E3. Next base: position 98,996 of record NZ_JBVTQV010000006.1, on the reverse strand, counting down.
CAAGGATCAAGAGGAGACACCCAACCCGTGAGCATTCCCGCCCCCCAGGCCGACCCCAAGGTGATATCCATGGACAGACCGGCCAAGGCAGCCGCAGAGATCGTGATCCGCGCCGACCATCTCGACCTGACCTTCGAGACCAATGACGGCCCGGTTCATGCGCTGCGCGACATCACGCTCGACATCCCGAAAGGCGCCTTTGTCAGCTTCATCGGCCCCTCGGGCTGTGGCAAGACCACCTTTCTGCGCTGTATCGCGGCGCTGGAGCAGCCCACCGGCGGCAGCCTGACGGTCAACGGCATGACCCCCGATGCGGCCCGCCGGGCGCGGGCCTATGGCTATGTGTTTCAGGCGGCGGGGCTCTATCCCTGGCGCAGCATCGGCCGCAATATCGCCCTGCCGCTGGAGATCATGGGGTTTTCCCGGGCGGAACAGAAAGAGCGCATCGCCCGGGTGCTCGATCTGGTCGATCTCGGCGGTTTCGAGAAGAAATTCCCCTGGCAGCTCTCGGGCGGCATGCAGCAGCGGGCGTCGATTGCCCGGGCGCTGGCCTTCGATGCCGATCTGCTGTTGATGGACGAGCCTTTCGGCGCGCTCGACGAGATCGTGCGCGACCGGCTCAATGAAGAGGTGCTGCGGCTCTGGGCGCGGACCCAGAAGACCATCGGCTTCGTCACCCATTCGATCCCCGAGGCGGTCTATCTCTCGACCCATATCGTGGTGATGTCGCCGCGGCCCGGGCGGATCACCGACGTGATCGAGAGCCCGCTGCCGGCCGAGCGCCCGCTCGACATCCGCGACACGCCCGAGTTCATCGAAATCGCGCACCGCGTGCGCGAGGGCCTGCGCGCGGGGTACGAGGAATGAGCGCGCCGGCCTTTCCCGTCCCGGGCCTGACCCGGAACCTCGCGGCCAGAGGCGAGGCCCCGGCGCGGCGGCCGGGGCGTGTGGTGCTTGAGACATCCGTCCCGGGCTTGCCCCGGGACCCCGCGGTCAAGGAGGTGCACCATGACTGAAGCCGCAGCCGTCACGAGCGCCCGCGCCGCGTCGGGGACGCGGTGGGGCCTGCCGCCGGTGTTGGCGGTGGTCCTTGCGTTGATCGGCCTGTGGTATCTCGCCGTGGTGCCGATGAACGTGCAGGAGGTGCTGACCCGGGCGGAACGCGCCGGGGTGACCGTCCAGCCCGAGAGCGCCGTGGCGCGGCGCGACATGGGCACCTGGGCGCTGGTCGCCGGCAATCCGCATGCGCTCGGCGAAAGCTGGTCGCTCGACCGCCCGCGCCTGCCGGCGCCGCATCAGGTGGTGGCCGAGCTCTACAAATCGACCTGGGTGGAAGAGACCCAGGGCCGCCGCGGCCTGGTGAACTCGGGCAGCCTGTCGAACCGGGGCCTGCTGCATCACGCGCTGGTCACGCTCAACGCCACGCTGGTGGGTTTCCTGATCGGCACCGGCCTCGGCATCCTCCTGGCGGTGGGGATCGTGCATTCCCGTGTCATGGACATGTCGGTGATGCCCTGGGCCATCGTCAGCCAGACCATCCCGATCGTCGCGCTGGCGCCAATGATCATCGTGGTGCTCTATTCGGTGGGCGTTCAGGGCCTGCTGCCCAAGGCGGTGATCTCGGCTTACCTGTCGTTCTTTCCGGTGGTGGTCGGCATGGTCAAGGGGCTCAGGAGCCCCGACGCCATGCAGATGGACCTGATGCGCACCTACAATGCCTCGCCCGGCACGGTGCTGGCCAAGCTGCGGCTGCCGGCCTCGGTGCCTTATCTCTTCGCCTCGCTCAAGATCGCCGTGGCGGCCAGCCTCGTCGGCGCCATCGTCGGCGAATTGCCGGTGCAGAAGGGCGGGCTTGGCGCGCGGATGCTGGCCGGCAGTTATTATGGCCAGACGGTGCAGATCTGGTCGGCGCTGTTTCTGGCGGCGGCGCTGGCGGCGCTTCTGGTCTGGGCGATCAGCGCGGTCGAACGCCGGGCCTTGCAGCGGATGGGGATGGGCGCATGACACAGGTGATCGGAGCCCTGGCGGTGTGGGCCGCCGGCTGGCTGCTCAATCTTCGGCTGGCCAACGGGCCGGCGTATGACAGCCGCGCGGTGCGGCTGGCGGTGCCGCTGATCTTTGGCGCGACGCTGCTGGTGATGTGGGAGCTGATCGTGCGCGGCCTGGGCGTGCCGACGGTGATCCTGCCGCCGCCCAGCCAGATCGCCGCCACCTTTGCCGGCAACCTGGTGATGCTCTGGGGCGATTTCGTGCAGACCATCCTCAAGGGCGCGCTGGCCGGCTGGGTGATCGGCTGCGGGGCGGCCTTTCTGACGGCGCTTTTGGTCGACCGCTTCGACTACCTGCGCCGGGGGCTGCTGCCGCTGGGCAATTTCATGGCCGCCCTGCCGATTGTCGGCACCGCGCCGATCCTGGTGATGTGGTTCGGCTTCGGCTGGCAGTCCAAGGCGGCGGTGGTGGTGCTCATGGTCTATTTCCCGATGCTGGTGAACACTGTCGCCGGCCTTCAGGAAACTTCGGCCATGCAACGCGACCTGATGCGCACCTATGCCGCCGGCTGGGGCCAGACCCTGCGCAGCCTGCGCCTGCCTGCGGCCTTGCCCTTCATCTTCAACGGGTTGAAGATCACCTCGACGCTGGCGCTGATCGGCGCCATCGTTGCCGAGTTCTTTGGCTCGCCGACGCTGGGGCTGGGATTTCGCATCTCGACCTCGATCGGACAGCTTGACCTCGGGCTGGTCTGGTCGGCAATCCTTGTGGCGGCGCTCACCGGCACGCTGGTCTACGGGATCATCGCGCTGACCGAGAAGACCCTGACCTTCTGGCATCCCTCGCAGCGGGGCTGACCGGCGAAACAATAAGACAAGTCCAACAGGAGAGACGATCATGAAACAGACCTTCCTTGCCGCCGCGCTGGCCTCGACGGCGCTTACCGGCGCCGCCCTGGCGCAGGATCAGGACGTGACCCTGCAATTGAAATGGGTGACCCAGTCGCAATTCGCCGGCTATTACGTGGCGCTGGAAAACGGCTATTACGACGACGAGGGCCTCAACGTCACCGTGCTGCCCGGCGGGCCCGACATCGCGCCCACGCAGGTGATCGCCGGTGGCGGCGCCGATGTGATCGTCGAATGGATGCCGGCGGCGCTGGCGGCGCGCGAAAACGGGCTGCCGCTGGTCAATATCGCCCAGCCGTTCAAGAGCTCGGGCATGATGCTGACCTGCTGGAAGGACGCCGGCATCGAAGGCCCCGAAGACCTCGACAACCGCACCCTCGGCGTCTGGTTCTTTGGCAATGAATACCCGTTCCTGTCGTGGATGAGCAGCCTCGGCGTCGCCACCGACGGCAAGGCCGAAGGCTCGGTCGAGGTGCTGAAACAGGGCTTCAACGTCGATCCGCTGTTGCAGCGCCAAGCCGATTGCATCTCGACCATGACCTACAATGAATATTGGCAGGTGATCGATGCCGGCGTCGCGCCCGAGGAGCTGGTGACCTTCAAGTACCAGGATCAGGGCGTCGCCACCATGGAGGACGGGCTTTACGTGCTGGAAGAGGATCTCGAGGATCCCGACTTCGTGGCCAAGATGGAGAAATTCGTCCGCGCCTCGATGCAGGGCTGGAAATGGGCCGAGGAAAACCCGGAAGAGGCGGCCATGATCGTGCTCGATTATGACGAGACCGGCGCCCAGACCGAAGAGCACCAGATCCGCATGATGGGCGAGGTCGCCAAACTCACCGCCGGATCGAACGGCGCGCTGGCGGAAGAGGATTACCAGCGCACGGTCGACACTTTGCTGGCCGGTGGCTCCGATCCGGTGATCACCAAGCAGCCCGAGGGTGCCTGGACCTCCGAAATCACCGACGCCGCGCTGAACTGAGCGGCACCGGGCCGGCCCGGCGGGGAACCTGCCGGGCCAGCCCGTCTCAGACCGTTGCGCCGGCGGTCTCCGGGTGCCGGCGGTGCGGCTGGGCCAGCCGGTGGCGCAGCAGGCGCAGGGCCCGGCGCGGCCAGCAGAACCGCCAGCCGGGCGGGCGCGGCGGCTCCAGCCGCTCGGCCCAGATCCAGAGCGACAGCGCCAGCATGACGGCGAAATGGCCGCCCGGCAGCATCAACCCCAAGAGCATCAGCGGCGCGCAGCTTGTCAGGCAGGCGCCGCCGCTGCGCGCCCCCAGCCACAGCGCGTCGCGCCAGAGCCGCGGCGCGAACCCGGCCAGAACCGGGCGGCGATGGCAGCGGTTGAGCGCGCGCTGTTTGGCCGGGCTGGCCTGCCAGAGCAGCGCCAGCCCCAGCGCCAGCGGCCAGAGCGGCACGCCCGACAGCAGCCGCAGGCCCAGCGCCAGCCCGATCAGCCCGACGCCGGCCGCCATCCAGACGCCGAAATAGCCCGCCAGCACCAGACATTCGGCCACAGGGCGCAGATCGGCGAAGGTCCGGGCCCGGACATGGCCCAGCACCGGCAAGAGCGTCGGCAGCATCATCGCCGCCACCATCAGCGCCCAGCCAAGCGCCAGCGTGCCGGGCGGCACATAGGTGAAGAAAAAGCCGAGGCTCTCGGGCGAGGGTAAAGACCAGATCCGGCCCGGGGAACAGAGCGGGGATAGCGCCAGGCCGGTGTTTCCAAGCGCCAGAAGCCCCCAGGCCGGCAGGGCCAGAAGCGCGAGCGGCAGGGCGGTTCTCAGCCGCTCGCGCCGGGCCGGAGTGGTGATGCGGAGCCGGGCGGTCACTCGTGCTGCCGGTGGATGCTGATGCGGCCGATGTGGATGCGGCCGGCCTCGGGCACCGGGTCCAGCGGCACCAGCCGGACCGAGAGCGCCTCGGCGGTGAAACCGCCTTGCAGGTGCAGAAGGTCGACGATCTCGGTGATCTCCAGCGCGGCGTTCAGCCCGCTGCCGGCATGTTCGGCGTCGGGCGCGCTGGCCTGCCGCACACCAAAGAGCGAGACGGTGCCGGCCTTGTGCTGCGCCGCCTCGTCGCCGCCGGCCGGGCCGAGAAAGACATGAAACAGCGTCGCATCGTCCAGCCCGGTGATGTTTTCGAGGTTGAGGAACACCCGGTCCGGGGCGGAACGGGTGCCGGGATCGCGGCTGTCGGCCATGCGGGCGCGGGCGGCGGGATCGGTGCGCACCGTGGTACGCTGTGCCGCGCTGCCCGACAGCGAGAGGCCTTCGTCGCTGGCGCCGACCATTTCCGATTTGTTCCTATCTGCCATTCCGGCGCCTCCCGCGCGCTCCGCCATGCCCAGGGTCCGCATCCGGGTCTCGGCGGCCACCAGCACCGGCGCCGCGGCGCCCGGTGTCAGATCGTCGTAATCATAGCCCAGATCGGCGAGCTTGCGCATCATTTTCGGCGTGTAGGGCCAGGGGCTGCCGTCCGGTTTCGGCATGGCAAAGCCGCGCTGGCCAAGGCTCTCGGGCCCGTCGAGCCAGTCGAGGTTGTTGGGGTTGGTGAAATCGCTGAGATCCGCCTTGGGCTTGTCGGCGGGAAAGCGGTTCCAGCTCTCCCACAGCCGGTCGATGTTGCAATGGTGCAGGTAGAAGACCGGGTCGAGCGCGGCCGAAATCGGCGTCGACATCAGCCCCAGAAGCGGCCCGCCCTGAAACAGGCCGCCGTCGGGGTCGCGCCCGCCCACCAGCCCGTGCACGGTGTTGTGCGGCGCGGATTCGCAGCCGCCGCTGTTGCCGCCATTCCAGTTGAAGCCGGTCGAGGGCCCGCCAAAGCCGGTGCTGACGCCGCCACCCGGCCCGGTATAGACCGGATCCTGCATCGGCTTGAGATCGGTGGCGCTGCCCACGTCGAACGGGGTCTGCCCGCCCATCACGCCCCAGCGCTGCGCGACAAACAGCGGGTTGTCGCCCGTGCCGTCGGGCCAGTCGGGAGAGTGAAACGCCGGCGGCAGCAGGTTCTGGCCCTCGCCGAAATAATTCCAGTAGGGCAGGGCCCAGCTCTCATGCGGCCCGTTCTGCGCCTTGATCTCGGCGCGCAACACCTCTTCCAGCGCCAGAAGATAGCCACGGTGCCAGGGCAGGAAATACCAGGATTGGTGCTGGCACTGGTTCAGAAAGGTGCGGGTGAGCGTGGCGTCGGGGTCGGGCTCGGCGGGATCGGTCAGCCCGTAGTGATCCCAGAGATCGCGCCAGATGCCGTGGATCGCGCCAAAGAAATTCCAGCTGGTCGGCTCGGCCAGCGGCCGGGCCTTCATCGCCTTGACGGCGCGGGCATACCACAGGATCGGCGCGGCCCAGGGGTCTCCGAGATCAAAGACATTCTGACGGGTACGGGTGTCGGACATGGCAATATCCTTTGCAAATGCGATGCGGTCAATCGAACTGCCGGACAGCCGCGCCGAAAATGCGGCGCGGTTTATCTTACCGGTAGTGGTGCGATGGTAGCACAAAAACCGCTATAGTTGAAATCTATTTGCCCGGCCCCCATGTCGGGCCGGGCTCTGGCATAGGGTTATTTCGACAGATAGCCTTCGAGCGCCGCCACCTCGCCCTTGCTGCCAAAGAACAGCGGCACCCGGTCGTGCAGATGGCCGGGCACCAGATCGAGGATCGGCGTAAAGCCGTCGCTGGCGGCGCCGCCGGCCTGTTCCATCAGATAGGCGATGGGAAAGGCCTCGTAGGCCAGCCGCAGATAACCTTCCTCATAGCCTGGCCGGCGGTCGGCGGGATAGAGGAACATGCCGCCCGAGCGCAGCACCCGGTGGACATCGCCCACCGCCGCCGCGATCCAGCGCATGTTGAACTCGCGCCCGCGCGCGCCTTCGGGGCCGCGCAGCAGGTCTTCGGCGTAATATTGCAACGGCGGGGTCCAGCGACGGATGTTCGAGGCGTTGAAGGCGACAACCGAGGTCTCTTCCTTGATCGAAACCCCCTGATCGTCGACGTAGAACTGACCGCTGGCCTGATCGAGCGTGGCAATCGCCACGCCCTGGCCCATGGAAAAACCCATGTCGACCGAATGACCGAAGGAGACATAGCCGGCCGCGATCACCTCGCGCCCCGGCCGCAGAAAGCTCTCGCCGGCGGGAAAGACGCAGAACAGCGCCCCAAGGGGCGCGCCGATGCCGATGCTGCCGGATCCGTCGATCGGATCCATCGCCACATCGAACAGCCCCTCCGGGTCGAGCGCGATCACCTCTTCGGATTCCTCCGACAGCACCCGCGCCACCGAAACCTCGCGCAGCGCCTCGATCAGATAGTCATGCGCCGCCATGTCCAGCGCCTTTTGCTTGTCGCCGGATTCATTGGTGCCGACGATGGCGGTGGGGTCGCCGGGCAGGCGGCCCTGACCTAGCCGCGCGGCCAGCGGTATGGCGGCGCGGGCAAAGGTGCGGATCACGCCGGCGAGCGCCTGCTTGCCGGCATCCTCCCCCGCCTGATCGGCCAGAAATTGCGTCAGTTTCGGCGCGGCGATCTCGCCATCGGCGGCGAGCGTCATCGGGGGCAGGGTCATGGGGCTCCTCTGGGGGCTGGCGTTTTGGCCTGAATACCGGCTTGGCCCGGTGACGCAAAGGCAGTCGCGCGAGAAAAATCCCGATTGCGTCTCCGGCGCCAAGGCGCCGCCGCCACGGCCGCACCCCGCGCCATTGACCGGGGCCGGGGTGAGGCCATATATACTACTCAGTAGCATAAGGGAGCCCGTGGATGAGCGTGAAAGCATCGATTTCCCTGACCGAAGCGCAGGAGGCCTATGCAAGGTCGCTGGTGGCCGAGGGCCGCTATGCAAGCCTGAGCGCGGTGTTGCAACAGGGGCTGGAGCTGTTGCGCAACCAGTCGGAAACCAGCGATGCCCTGCGCGCGCTGCTGGCGGAACGGCAGGCCGGCGGCTTTGTCACGCCGCAAGAGGGGCGGGCCGGCACGCAAGAGATGATCGCGCGCAAACGGGCCGAACGTGGCCTATGAAGTGCTGCGCGCGGCGGCTGTCGCGCGCGATCTGGAACTGATCTTCGATTTTCTCACCGAAGCCGCCGAAGGGTTCGGCGAAAGCCCGGATCGCGCCTTTGCACTGGCAGAGGCCCGGCTGGCCGAGATCGAGCGGGCGCTCGACGCGCTGGGCCGCGCGCCGCATCAGGGCACGCTGCGGCCGCATCTGGGCCAGGCCGTGCGCAATGTCACCAAGGGCCGCGCGGTGATCTACTTCGACACCGACGACGACCGCCGGATCCTGCGCGTGCTCGCGGTGTTCTTTGGCGGGCAGGATCACCACAGCCACATCCTGTTGCGGCTGTTGTCAGGCGGGCCGTAACGTCAGGACAGCACCCGGGCGAGCTGGGCGCAGGCCTTCATCGCCGCCTCGGTCTTGCCCTTTTGCAGGAACTCTTCCATCCGCCGCAGCGCCGCCCCGGCGCAGATGAAATCAAAGGCCAGCGCCGGGTCATAGTCCGTCCGCTTGATCTCGAAATACAGCACCGGCGTGTCGACCGCGCCATAGCTGTACTTGTAGCGCTCGTTGCCGTGACAGAAATCGTAACAGATCAGCCCCTGGTCGATCGCCCAGTCGATGCTGTGGAAATGCAGCAACTGGCCGATGCCCTTTTCCTCGGCGGCGGGATCGCGGCCGCCGGCGATGAAATGCGCCACGCCGTTGCGCCGGTCGATCACATGGCCCAGCGCGCCCAGCGGCCGGTCGCCTTTCCACAGGATCGGCAGGAAGACGGCGCCGATCTCATGCGCGGCGGTCAGCACGTCGCGGTAGTTGCCGGCAACCCGGTCGGAGGTCTTTTCGCCTTTCTGCGGCTGCCAGCGCAGCTTCCACAGGCCGATCATCACGTCGAGCGCCTCGGCAAAGCCGGCGCCGTCGGCCCGGGTGATGTGCATGGCGCCGCTGTCGAGGTGGTCGCGTTTCAGCCGGGCGTATTTCTGCCGGCGGTTGGCGCTGACCTGATTGGCCATGTAGGCCGGAAAGTCCTCGGGCAGGTCGACCTGCGGACAGACCAGATTGTCGGTGGTCTTCCTGTTGATCAGGTATTCCTTGTAGCTGACGTCGAACCCCTTGGCCGCAAAGGCATCGGTGAACAGCCGGCAGCGCCGGTCCTGCGCCACGTAGCGCATCGAGAATTTCATCCAGGGCATGCCGGCCAGGTGATCGGTCACCGCGCGCAGGGCGGCGGCCTCGTGCTCGGGGTGGCACAGAAAGCCGGTGTATTCGCTCCAGAGCAGCCGGCCGCCGGCCTCGAGCTCGGTCTGAAACTCGGCGCGGCTGCGGCTCCAGTGGGTGCGGTATTTCAGCGGCAGAAGACAGAGCGCGCGGCCCGGATGGCGCGGGTCTTCGGCCACCAGCACGGTCCAGCGATAGGGATGGGCGCGAAACGCCTGCGCCATCCATTCCCAGGTGAGAAAGATCGTGGCCTCGGGGTCGCGGGCCTGCAATTCCTCCCAGACCGGGCGCAGCGCATCGAGGCCGGCGGGGGTGTCGACAAGGCGCACGGCAATGGCGCTTGCCTCGGCGGGGGCGGGCGATTGCAGGGTCATGCGGTCACCGTTTCGGCCTGACGCAGGCCGTCCTTGAGAATGTTGAGAAAGACCGTGCCGGTCTCTTCGAAATCGCGGCCGATCGGCGCGGTGTCCGGGCGGCGGCTGGCGAAATAGGCGCCGACGCGACAGATCTGCACGGCGAATTCCGGGTGCACCCCGGCATCGTCGTATTTGCGCACCCGCGCCTTGGCGATCCAGCCGCGCTTGCGCGCCTCCTTGACGATCAGCTTGAAGCGCTGGATGCAATGAAAGGTCAGGTAGAACGCGAGATAATCGAGATAGGCGTCGCGGTCATGGCCGCAGCCGGGATCGAAACAATCGATCACCACCTGTTCCATCGCCGCCGGGCTCAGCGGCCAGGCCTCGTCGCCGATCAGCCAGGCGATGTCCTCGGCACCGTGGCGGGCGCCGGAATATTCGAAATCGAACCAGCGCAGCCGGCCGTCGGTGCCAATCGCCGCATTGCCCGACCGGCAATCCCATTTGACGAATTGCCGGCCGGGAAAATCAAGTCTTGTGGCCAGCGCCGCATGATCGAGCCCGGCGCTGCGGCCGCGGGAAAACTCGGCCAGCGCGGCGGTGGACTGGACCAGGTTGTCGATCCAGTCGCGGTTCTGCCCGAGATGCGGCAGCGCGTTCTGCAAGGCCTGCTTGCGCCCGGCCTCCTGAATGCGAAAGATCGCCGCAACCGCTTCGCCGGCGAGGGCCAGGCGGCGCTCCGGCGTGGCCTCGGCAATCGCGAGGTTGAGCCGCTCGCCGCCGACATCCGACTGGAACATCAGCTCGCCATCGACGCCCAGGCATTCCGGCGTGTCGCCGCAGTCCTGCGCCAGCCGTTTCAGCACGAAGGCCTCGAGATGGGTGCGGCGGAAGTTCGGGCGCAGGGTGGCGATCACGGTGCGATCCTCGAAGATCAGCCGGTAACTCGACCGGCCCGAGCCGCCGGGCGCGGTGGCCCGCACCACTTTCTGACCGAAAAACCTTTCCGCCCGGTCGACGATCCCGGCAATGCGCTCCTTGTGTCGGCGTTTCATTCCCTACGGCGCCCCCATTTCCAACTCTGTTTATTTGACTTTAATGCCGACCTGCGTAACCGCGCTTCGCGGCAGGATTAGGACAAAGTCTTGGCAATTGCGTCATTGCCGCGGCGCGAATCGCGAAATTCGCGGAATGGGCCCGTTGGCCATTGGCCGCGATTTTCGCGACAATCCCCTGCCGGCGCCGCCGTCGTTTCCGAAACGCGCGCAATAATCTGAAAATATAGGGGAAAATCATAACTCTTTTGCGACAAGAGTCGCGGAAGGATAGCTTCTTCACGTTGGGGAAAACAGAGGCGTAAGTGGGGCCGGTCAGCCGGGACCGGTGCTTTTGGGGGCCGCACGCGGAGATTTTTGAAAGGATACGTCAGCGACATGACCGACATTAATGATCCAGGCGATACAATTTACGAATTTGATCCAAGCGGCGGCACCAAGGGTTCGGGAACGGGTGGCTCGGGAACCGGCGGCTCCGGCAGCGGTGGCAGCAAAGGCTCCGGCTCTGGCGGGTCGGGCTCTGGTGGCTCCGGCAGCGGCGGCAGCAAAGGCTCCGGTTCCGGCGGTTCGGGATCCGGCGGTTCCGGCAGCGGCGGCAGCAAGGGCTCCGGCTCTGGCGGGTCGGGATCCGGTGGGTCCGGCAGCGGCGGCAGCAAAGGCTCCGGCTCCGGCGGTTCGGGATCCGGTGGGTCCGGCAGCGGTGGTAGCAAGGGCTCCGGCTCCGGCGGTTCGGGCTCCGGTGGCTCCGGCAGCGGCGGCAGCAAAGGCTCCGGTTCCGGCGGTTCGGGCTCCGGTGGCTCGAAAGGCACTGGTGGCAGTGGCAATGACAAGGCCAGCACGACGAAAGCCTATCACAACGGGGGCGTCGAGGGAGACGGCTATTCCGAGTGGTACGACGCCAACATGGCCGATGAGTTCAAGACCGAGGACAGCGCGCCGGAAAGCTTCGTGCTCGACCTGAGCGACGCCGGCGCGGCCTTTGTGCTCAACGTGACGACCTCCGAGGACGGCACCCAGATGGGCAGCGTCGAATTCCAGGATGCCGATGGCAACCCGGTTGCCTGGGGCCACTTCGGCAACGTCAGCGAGATCATCCTGCCGGATGATCCGACGAGCTACTTCTATACCGAAAGCGATTTCGAGTTCATTGGCGAGCACGGCGAAGGCAAACCGCCGGAAGTCTCGCTCGACGCCTATCTCTCGGTCGCGGAAGAGGGCGACGAGACCGGCGGCACCAAAGGCTCCGGCACGGCGGGATCTGGCACGGGCGGCAGCAAGGGCTCCGGTTCCGGTGGCAGCAAAGGGTCCGGCTCTGGCGGTTCCGGCAGCGGCGGCTCCGGTTCGGGTGGCAGCAAAGGCTCCGGCTCCGGTGGTTCGGGTTCTGGTGGTTCCGGCTCGGGTGGCAGCAAAGGCTCGGGTTCCGGAGGTTCGGGTTCTGGTGGTTCCGGCTCGGGTGGCAGCAAGGGCTCCGGTTCTGGCGGCTCCGGTTCGGGTGGCAGCAAGGGCTCTGGTTCTGGCGGCTCCGGCAGCGGTGGCTCCGGTTCGGGTGGCAGCAAGGGCTCTGGTTCTGGCGGCTCCGGCAGCGGTGGCTCCGGTTCGGGTGGCAGCAAGGGCTCCGGTTCTGGCGGCTCCGGCAGCGGTGGCTCCGGTTCCGGTGGCAGCAAAGGCTCCGGTTCCGGGGGTTCCGGCAGCGGCGGCTCCGGTTCCGGTGGCAGCAAAGGCTCCGGTTCCGGGGGTTCCGGCAGCGGCGGCTCCGGTTCGGGCGGCAGCAAGGGCTCCGGTTCCGGCGGCTCGGGCAGCGGATCCGGAGGCTCCGGTTCCGGCAGCGGTGGCTCGGGCTCTGGCTCGGGCGGTTCCGGCAGCGGATCCGGTGGCTCGGGCTCCGGTGGGTCCAAGGGATCCGGCTCTGGCGGGTCCGGCAGCGGTGGCTCCAAGGGTTCGGGAACCGGCGGGTCCAAGGGTACCGAGGATTGGGCGGCGGCGTCCGGTCTGCCGGCCTTTACCCCCGATCCGACCGATTATCCCGACATGTCGGAAGACGCGGTCATGAAGATGATGACCCAGGGCGCGGACGACCAGGAAACGCCCGAAGACGAGACCCCGGACGACTGGGACGACAGCGACATCATGGTCTGAGCCTCCGGCCCGACATGACGAAAACGCGCGGCACGAGAAATCGTGCCGCGCGTGCCATTTGCAGGCCAGGCCCGCGCGAGGTCAGTAATTCCACATCGTGCCGTCTTCGAGCCGCACGACCGGATGGCTGCCGGGCTGGTATTCGTAGCGCGCGACTTCGGATTCGTCGAAATCCACGCCAAGCCCCGGCGCGTCCGAGACATAGACCATGCCGTTCTCCATCCGGTGCTCCGACGGAAACAGCGCGTCGCATTCCGGGGTGCCCAGCACCAGGTATTCCTGCACGCCAAAGTTCGGCGCCCAGGCGTTGAGATGCGCCTGCGCCGCCATGCAGAGCGGCGAATGACTGGGCGCACCGTGGAAACCGGTCTTGACGTGGTGCAGCGCGGCCAGATCTACGATCCGTTTTACATGGGTGATGCCGCCGGCATAGGTCGCCGCGACGCGGATGTAATCGATCAGCTCCTGCTCGATCAGCTTGTTGCAATCGTAGATCGAATTGAACACCTCGCCGATGGCCACCGGCACCGTGGAATGCCGGCGCAGGAGCTTCAGCGCGTCCTGATCGTCGGCCGGGGTCGGATCTTCCAGCCAGAACAGGCCGACCGGCTCCACCGCCTTGGCAAATTCCGCCGCCTCGCGCGGGGTCAGCCGGTGGTGCACATCGTGCAGGATGTGCAGCTCGGGGCCAAACCGCTCGCGGATCCGCATCAGCGCCTCGGGCATGAAGCGCATGTATTTGCCGCTGTCCCAGATCTCGACCGTGGGCCGGATGCCGCTGTAATCGGTGATGTAGTTCCGGGCGCCCTTTTCCTCCGGCACCGCATAGCTGGCCGTCGGCATGCCGGGAATGCCGCATTGCACCCGCACCGCCTTGTAGCCTTCGTCGACATAGGCGGCGACGGAGTCCATCAAATCCTCGAGATCGGCGCCGGTGGCATGGGCGTAACACATGGCGCCGTCACGGCTCTTGCCGCCAAAGAGCTGATACAGCGGCATGTTCGCCAGCTTGCCCTTGATATCCCAGAGCGCCATGTCGATGGCGCCATATGCCGCCATGGCAATCGGCCCGCGCCGGAAATAGGCGCCGCGATAGAGGAATTGCCAGATATCCTCGGAATTGCGCGGGTCCATGCCGATCAGATTGGGGATCAGGTAATCCTGAAGGTATTTCGCCGGCAGGGTCTCGCGGTTGTTCAGCGTCGCATCGCCGAGACCGTAGACACCCTGATCGGTCATGATCTTGAGCGTGACATAATTCTTCTTGGGGCCGCCGACAAAGACCCTGGCGTCGGTGATTTTCATGCTGTCTCCTCCTGAAAAAGCCGCCCCCGCGCCCTCTGCGCGGCACCGGGCGGGGAATACCTGGGGCGGGCTCAGCCCAGATCGGTCACATCAGTCCAGCTCCGGTTCTGGCGGAGCCGCTCGATGATCTTCTGGTCGCGGCTGCCCTCTGCAAAGGTCGGGTAGGGCGCCACCGTCTCGCCCTGGATGTCGCGCAGGAACTCCCGCGCGAGGTAATGCCAGCACAATTCGGTCTCGCCCGCGACTTCAGGCATCCCGGCGGCAATCTCCGGCGGCAGGGCCTGCGCCTGCCACTGTTTGTCGGCGCCGTAGTGAAAGAGCTGGCCGCTGCCGTAATGGCCCTTGATGTAGATCGCGCCGGCGGTGCCATAGACCACGATGTGATCTTCGTGAAAGCGCGGCACCAGACCGCCGTGCTTGAACAGCACCGACACCGGCTTGTCGGCCAACGGGCTTTCGAGCTGCGCCATCACGGTATACGACCATTCGACATTGCTCTCGCCCCATTGCAGCGCGGGATCCTCCAGGTTCTCGGGGATGAAGTTCCGCCGCGTGGCAAAGTTGTGCACCCCCTCGACGATGGGCGCGCGACCCAGATCGTCGCGCACCTCGCCGGCGATGTTGAGGATGCGGTCGCCGACAAGAGCGCAGGCAATCGACAGCGTGTGGGTGAAATTGTTGTTGAGCCGCCCGCCGCCCTGTTCGCGGCGGTGCGACCAGCCGAAGGGGATCGCGCGCTCGAGGTTGAAATGCGAGATGCATTCGATTTCGGTCGGTTCGCCAATCGCACCTTCGGCCACCAGTTGCCGGGCGTGCAGCACCGAGGGCGTGTAGCGGAAGCTGGCGGCATAGGCGGTTTTCACCCCCCGGGCGGCCGCCAGATCGCGCAGCTCGACGGCGGTTTCGGCGCTCTCGGTCATCGGCTTGTCGCAGAACACATGGCAGCCGGCGGCAATGGCGGATTTGATCGGCGCGTAATGCGCCCCGCCGGGGGTGGCGATCGAGACGATATCGGGCTGGCAGGCGGCCAGCGCCGCATCCCAATCGGTGCCGGCATAGGGAATGCCGCCGGCCTCGGCCACCTCTTCGACCACCCGCGGCGTGCGGCCGACGATGCCGACAATCTCGGCCCCGGCGCCGCGAAAGGCATCGGCATGGCCTTGGCCGGCAAAGCCGGTGCCGGAGATCAGAACTTTCAACGGGGCGCTCATGGGGTCCTCCTCAAATTAGACGACTAGTATACTAGATGCTTTGCCCGAGCGGAGCAATGGCAATTTCCACCCCTGCGCGGGACTTGGCCGGTGCGATTTTTCGGTTACATTTCTTTCTGAATTCAGATATTTACCCGGGGATGGCCGGGAATTTCGACAGGAGTGACTTGCATGACACCCGATTGGATGCGCGACGCCGCCCGACGCTACGAAAGCTGCAACCGGGCGACTCTTCGCTGGCTTGTCGCGCGCGGCGATCCGGGGGCCGGCTTCCTCGACACCAAGGTGCATTCGATCACCGGGCAGGATTATGATGCCACCTCGGGGCTGCGCGGCCCCGGGTATACCTATGGCTGGATTCAGGGGCGCGGGCTCGAGGCGCTGGCCACATTTGCCGGCCACTACCGGGGCACGGATGCGGCCTTTGCCGCCGAACTGGAAACCGCCGCTTCGGCGCTGTACCGGCGGCTGGCCGAGCTGCACGCCCGCGACGGGCACGCCTATTTCCTGTATGACCGCGACCTGCGGCCGGTGGTGTCGCGCGACGGCGACCTCGCGCCGCAGACCGAAGCCGGCGCGATCTTCAGCTATTCAGATGCCTTCGTGGCCAAGGGGCTCTGTGCCGCCGCGCCTCTGTTCGCGCCCGAGGCACGGACCCGCCATCTTGCCTCTCTGATGTCGGTGATCGACGCGATCGAGGACGGCCGGTTCCAGATGGACGAAACCAGGCCATTGTTGCCCGCAAGCGTGGACGCGGAGCCGGACGATTTCGGCCCGCGCATGATCCTGCTGGCGGCGGCGGGGCTGCTGCACCGCCTGGGCCATTCCGACAAGACCGGCTTTGCCGACCGGTTCATCGATCACGTGCTGGAGCGCCATTTCGACCCCGCCTCCGGCCTGCTGCTGACCATCCGCGGCGAGGACATCTGCAACATCGGCCATGCCGTGGAATTCTGCGGCTTTGCCTTCGAACATCTCCTGACCCGCCCCGAAGATCCGCGGATCGCGCCGCTGGTCGACATCCTGCTGCGCTGTCTCGAGGTCGGAATGCAGGGCCCGGGGATCGCGCTGTATCTGTCGGCGCGAACCGGCGAACTGGCTTCGCCGTATTTTCCCTGGTGGCCCATGCCCGAGGCGATCCGCGCCTGTGCCCTGGGCTTTCAGCTGACCGGCGACCGCCGGCTGATCGCGCCCTGGCAAGAGGCCGATGCGGCGTTCTTTTCGCACTATTGGCGCGACGACAAGAGCTTTGCCTATCAGACCAGAACCCTTGAGGGCCCGGTGGATTTTGTCCCGGCGACCCCCGATCTCGACCCCGGCTATCACACCGGGCTGAGCCTTCTGGCCGCGATCCGGGCGATCGGCGCCTAGGCGTCGATACGCGCGCCGGTTTCGGCGTCGAAGAGCTGGGCGAAGGCGGGGTCCACGGTCAGGCGGTGGCGCTCGCCGGGATGGCAATCAAAGCGTTCGCGCAGCAGCGCGGTGATCGACTGGCCGGCCAGATCGGCCTGGATCAGGGTTTCCGATCCGGTCTGCTCGCTCGACTCGATTGTCACGTTCAGCCCGGCTGGCTCGGCAGTATGGCGCAGATGTTCGGGCCGCAGCCCGAGGTCGAAGGCACCCGAGAGCGCCCGGAACTGCGGCAGGTCCAGGCTCTGGCCATCCGCCAGCACCACGGCATCCGCGCCCGCCGTGCTGGTCACCGGCACGAAATTCATCGCCGGCGAGCCGATAAAGCCGGCAACAAAGCGGTTGACCGGGCGGTCATAAAGCTCGAGCGGCCGGCCGACCTGTTCGACGTGGCCGTCGCGCATGACCACCACGATATCGGCCATTGTCATCGCCTCGATCTGGTCATGGGTGACATAGATCGTCGTGGTGCGCAGCCTTTGGTGCATCGCCTTCAGCTCGGCGCGCATCTGCACCCGCAGCTTGGCGTCGAGGTTCGACAGCGGCTCGTCGAACAGAAACACCTGCGGCTGCCGGACGATGGCGCGGCCCATGGCGACCCGCTGGCGCTGCCCGCCGGAAAGCTGCTTGGGAAAGCGGTCGAGAAGCCCGTCGATCCCAAGGATCGTGGCCGCCTCATGCACCGCCGTCTCGATGTCCTTTTTCGGTTTCTTCAGCAGGCGCAGCGAAAACCCCATGTTCTGGGCCACCGTCATATGCGGGTAGAGCGCATAGTTCTGAAACACCATGGCGATGTCGCGGTTCTTGGATTCGACGTCGTTGACCACCCGGTCGCCGATCCGGATGTCGCCGCTGGTGACCTCTTCGAGCCCGGCGATCAGCCGCAGGATGGTCGACTTGCCGCAGCCCGACGGCCCCACCAGCGCGGCAAAGGCGCCTTCGGGGATCTCGAAAGAGACGCCATGCAGGGTCTCGACGGGGCCAAAGCTTTTCCGGAGGTCATTGATTTCAACTTGGGTCATTGCCGGTCTTTCAGAGGTCGGTGAGCGGAGGTCGCGCCTGGTTTCATTCTTTCATGCCGCTTGCCGCGATGCCTTCGACGAAGTTGCGGCGCAACAGGACAAAGGCGAGCACCGAGGGCACCATGACGGCGGCCGAGGCGGCGCTGAGTAGCGAAAGCTCCACGGTATAGGCACTCTGGAAATTCGCCAGACCGACCTCGATGGTGAACGAGGTCTTTCGGGTCAGGGTGATGATCGGCCAGGCAAAGGCGGTCCAGGCCTGGAAGAACGCCAGAACCGCCAGGGCGGCCAGCGGCCCGCGCAACAGCGGCACCACGATATGCCGGAAAATCCAGAATTCGCCGGCGCCATCGATCCGCGCGGCTTCCAGCAGCTCGTCGGGGATCGAGGCGATGACATTCTGGCGGATCAGGAAGATCCCGAAGCTCATCACCAGATAGCCGATCAGCAACCCGGTGATCGAGTTCAGCGCGCCAAGCGCCTTTACCTGGAAATAAAGCGGGATCATGTAGACTTCGAAGGGGATGATCGCCGTGGTCAGGAACAGGATGAAGATTACATTGATCGATCGGAAGGGGAACTTGGCCACCACATAGCCGGCCAGCGCCGAGGTTGCGACAATGGCGATCATCGACAGCGTCGCAAAGGCCAGGCTGTTGAACATCCAGCGCAGCAGCGGCGTCTCGGTGAAGACCGTGACAAAGTTTTCCAGCGTCGGGTTGCGGGGCAGGATGGTGGGCGGCCAGACCAGCATTTCCGCCGGTGTCTTGAAGCCGTTGGCGATCAGCATGATCAGCGGCAGCAGCAGCGCCAGGCAGATGAAGAACAGGCAGACATCGATCAGGAAGTTGCTGCGGCGGGCACGGGCCTTGGCGGACATGGTCACTTCCCCCCTTTCTGACGCAGCATGCCGAACTGCACCGCGGTCAGCACCAGCACGATGGAGAGCAGGATGACAGCCTCGGCGGCGGCATAGCCGACACGGAAGTTCTGAAAGCTGTTTTCCAGCATGTCGAGCACCAGCACCCGCACCAGCCGGCCGGGCGCGCCCTGGGTGTCGGACGCCAGCACATAGGCCTGGGCATAGACGTTGAAGCCGGAAATCAGCGTCACCACCGAGACGTAGAGCGTGATCGGCTTCAACAGCGGCACCGACATGAAGAAAAACGATTGGATGCCGTTGGCGCCGTCCAGCTTGGCGGCCTCATAGACCGATTTCGGCAGGTTGCGAAAGCCGACCAGATAGATCAGCACCGCATAGCCAAGGGTTTGCCAGGACACCAGAAGGATGATGCAGACCACCGACAGCACCGGATCGAACAGCCAGGCCTGCGCCTCGCCGCCAAGTGCCACGATGACCGCGTTGAGCGGCCCGAGCTTGGCATCGAATATCCATTTCCACGCCATCGCCGCCGGCACCAGCGAGACCACATGCGGAATGAAGACCGCGGTTTCGTAGAACCCGGCAAAGCGGCTGCGGGTGCGGTGATAGATCACCCCGGCCAGCGCCATGGACACCGGGATCGTCACCGCCATGGCGCCAAAGGCGATGATGGCGGTATTGGTCAGGGCATCGAGAAACTGGTCGTCGCCAAACAATTCGATGAAATTGGACAGGCCGACAAAGGTCTTGTCCCGCGACAGAAGGTTCCACTGGAACACGCTGAGCCGAAGCGTCTCGACGATGGGATACATCCGCACCCAGCCAAAGATCGCAAAGGTCGGAATGATCGCCATCACGGCGAACAGGAACCGTTTTCGTTTCAGCATCGTCATACCCCTGGTTTCGGGCGGCCCGGCTAGAGAGAGAGGCGCCGGGCCGCCGGATGGCGTTTACTCGGCCAGGATGCCGGCGCGATCGAGGATCGCGTTGGTCTCTTCCTCGGCGGATTCGAGCAGTGCCATCATCGCCGCGTCATCCCCGGCAAGCGAGGGGTCGGCAAAGGCTTCGGTTAGAACCGCCGCGAAACGCGTCAGGATCTCGTTGATCGGCTCGATCGAGGGCAGGGTGAACAGATCGTAATCCTCGGGCAGATCGACAAAGGCCGAAAACTGCGGCTTGGCCTCGATGACGCCGCTGTAATCCACGCCCGCCCGGTTCGGCAGCCAGCCGACATTGTCGAGCAGCCAGATCAGGTGCTCGGGCTTGTTGGCCTCGATGGCAAAGGCCCAGGCCGCGTCCTGCGCCGCGTCGGAGCCGCCGGAAACATAGAGATTGACCGGCAGCGCGATGGAGCCGCGCGGCAGCAGCGCCGTGTCATAGTTGAGCTCGGGCGCCTTTTTCTCGGTGTCGCCGATCACCCAGCTTTCCCGGATAAACATCGCGGTCTGGCCGCGTTGAAAGGCGGCCGCATCGGCCGGCATGTCGATGGTGACGGTCTTGTCGCCGCTGACCGCGTTCACATATTGCCGCAGCGCCGCCAGACCAGCCTCATTGGCATAGGCGGCGCGGTATTTGTCGCCGACCGGTTCCAGCAGCGCGCCGCCGAACTGGTGCATGTTGATCCAGAACTTCTCGGCAATGCCGCCGCCGCCGCCGGACAGGCGCAGCGACCAGCCCGAGACCGTCGGATTGCCATCGGCATCGCGCTGGGTCAGCTTGGCGGCATAGTCGTCATATTCCTCCATCGTCGTCGGCGGGCCGTCCAGGCCGGCCTCGGCCAGCATGTCGGTGTTGTAGAACAGCGCGCCCTGGCCACGGAACAGCGGCACGCCGTAGACGGTGCCGTCCACCGTGGCGGTGTCGCGGAAGAACGGTTCGAAATTGCCGGCATCATTGACGAAGTCGGCGATGTCGTCGGGCGCCGGCGGCAGCAGATCGTTCACGATATAGCGGTTCGCCGTCGATCCGATGAGTTCGAGAACCGTGGCATCGTCAAGCCCGGACGACAGGCCCAGCGCCACCCGCTTTTCGTGATCGCGCAGGCCGATCGGCTCGACGATCACGTTGAGATCGGGATATTCGTCGCTCATGCCCTCGGCCACGCGCTCGTAGAAATCCGCCAGTTCCGGGAAGCCGCCCCAGATCACGACGTCCTGCGCCTGGGCCGACAGCGTGCCGGCCAGCATCAGCCCGGCAGACCACATGGTCGCCTTGGCGACGGTTCCGTTTCTACCCCTGAATGTCATGTGAACTCTCCTTGTTGTTGGACGTTTTGATTGAACAGCCTTCAGCGGTCGCAATCGCCGCTGTTTCGGCGGCACGTTGGGCTGCTTGGGACAACGCCTCCGCCACGCCGGGCGCGATCGACGCACCCATTCCGTAAAATCTATGTGCTTCCTCAACCTCGTAGCCGCCCGCGTCAAATTCTTCGCGGGGCGGGATATAGCCGGGATTGTCATCGGCATAAGCGATGATGTGGAGCGGCCCGGTTCCGCCTAGCGAATGCCGCAGGTCAAGCGCGGTCCGGGCAAAGATCTCGCCCGGCAGCCCGAGGATGCGCGCCCCGGCCCAGTGCAGCGCGGTGCAGCGGGCGGGCATCGGATCGATCTCCCGGTCCATCCTCTGTTCGGCCCACTCCGCCCAGATCGCATGGATATCGCCCGGCGCCTGCGACGCGGCGCGCCAGCGCCGCGCCAGATCTGCTCGGTCGCCCACCTCGCGCGGCGCGAACCTGAGCCTGTCAAAGCCCTCGCCGGCACCGCTTACGCCGGTCAGCGGCGCCAGATCGGCGGCGAGCGCGGCCTGTGCCACACCTTCGCCGATGACGCGGGCCCGGTCGTAAGTGCGGTCGCTCTGACGCGCACGGCTCAGCGAGGCGGCGGCGCTGTGCCCGGTGTTCACATCGCCGGCGCAGCCGGTGGCAAAGATCGCAATCGCCCCGGGGCTGGCCGCTTCGAGACGGGCGCGCAGGAAATGCGGGAAATCGGCGGTCCAATGCAGGTTGTCGGCGCCCAGCACCACCGGATGGCAGGCGTAAGAGACGAAATAGGCCAGCACCGTCCCGTCCATCCGGTCAAACCGCAGCACCGGCACCCCCCGGTCGACCGGCCCGCCGGCGTGCCGCCGGTTGCTGGCAAATCCGGGCTCGGCGCCGCATCCGCCGTACAGCCTGGCCGGCTGGCGCGCCTGCGCGGCCTCTTCGATGGCGCGCAGGATACCGGTTTCCAGCCGCCGCAGAAATTCGGCATCGGCGCGGCCCGCCAGCCGGCCGGGCATCGAGACCGGGCCGCCATGGGTATGGGTGGCCGCAAGGGTGATGTTCTGCGCCGGCAGAGGGCTGCGGGCGCGGACCCGCGCCGAGAGCGCGGCGTCGATGCCGATCACGTCCACCGCCACCAGCGCCGTGTCCTCCACCACCAGGGCCCGCACCGTCAACGCATCATGCGCGCCCTCTGCCGGAGCCTGCCGCGCCGCGAACCCGGCCATGGCGCCCCCCGGCGGCGGGGTGATATCGACGACCGAGACCCCGACCCGCGTCATGAGCGCACGCTGACGCCGTCAAAGACGATCTCGGCCGGAAGCAGCCGGCCATCGGCGGCCGCGCCTTGGAACAACAGGAAATTGGCCGGCGCACCGGGGCTCAGGGCCAGGTCGCGGCCGATCATTCGCGCCGGGTTGACCGTGGCCATGCGTAGCGCGTCAGCCGCCGGAAAGCCGGTGAAGGCCTGATAGCCGCAGACGATATCCAGCAGGCAGGCGCCGCTGCCGGCCAGGTATTCGGTGCCCGCAATCGCCACTTGGCCGCAGTCGCTGACCTCGACATCGCCGCCGATCGGCGACTGGTAGCGGCCCGGCGCCATGCCGGCGAATTTCACGCTGTCCGAGACAAGAACCACCCGCTCGTCCCCCTTGGCGCGGATCATGGCGCGGGCGGTGGCGCGGGACAGGTGATGACCATCCAGAATCAGACTGGCGGTGAGCCGGTCGTCGGACAATTGCGCCCAGATCGCATTCGGATGGCGCGGCAGGGTGGCGGCGATGCCGTTGCCCAGATGGGTCGACATCCGCGCACCGGCGGCAACGGCGCGCGCGATATCCTCTTCCGTCGCATCGCAATGGCCCAGCGCGACACAGATGCCGCGATCGGCCAGAGCTTTGATATAGGCCGTCGCCCCGGCTGTTTCGGGCGCGAGGGTGACCATCCGCACCAGCCCGCCGGCGGCGTCCTGCCAGCGAGCGAACTCCTCGGTCGCGGGCGGGCGCACATGCGCCAGCGGATGCGCCCCCCTCGGGCCCTCCTTGGGCGAGATCGACGGGCCTTCGACATGGATGCCGGCGATCATCTTGCCGGCCAAGGGCAGGGTCTCCTGCGCCCTGCGGATCGCCGACAGCCGCTGGCACAGCGCGGCCTCGGAGGCGGTGATCAGCGTCGGCAGAAAGGCCGCCACCCCGACCTTGACCAGCGCCTTGCACAAAGCCTCGACCGCCTCCGGCGTCAGCCTGCCGTCGTTCAGATCGTGGCCGCCAAAGCCGTTGACCTGAAGGTCCACGAAGCCGGGCGACAGCAGCGGCAGATCCGCCTCGTCGCACCTGGTCACGGCGGCGATCCGACCGTCGCGCAGATGCAGGGTCTTGCCTTCGCCGCTCAGAACGTCGCGGCCCGAGAACGTGGCGACAGAGGTCAAAGCGCGCGTACCCTTCCGCGAAAGTTGCCCAGGAATTTCCGGTTTGCCTCGTCGCCGCCCGGCGCATTGCCGCTGCGCCAGACCGGCGGCTCGACGCTCTTGTCGCGCAGATGCAGCACCGTGCGGATCACCAGCGTGTTCAGCGCCGTGGCATTGGCAAAGGTCGACACCGCCGCAATGCGTTCCGCCATGCCGGGGATCTCGACGATGGCGTCGCCGATCTGAACCTTGCTGTCGATGGCCACGTCGACCAGATCATGCAGGTTCTGTTTCGACGGATGCCGGGCCGGGTGATCGGCGGCAGTGCTCTCGGCGTGCTGCCGCGAGGAGATGCCGATGGTCTTCACCCCCCGTTCCTTCGCCACCAGTGCCGCGTCGATCAGCGCCGCGTTGATGCCATAGGCGTTCACCAAGATCAGCAGATCGCCGGCGGCCAGCCCCTGGTCCTCGATCACGATCCGGCCATAGCCCGGCGTCCGTTCGATCGCCATCGAGCGCAGAGCGCCGTTCGACAACAGCGTGCCTTCGTCGAGGATGGCATTGACATGCATCAGCCCGCCGGCCCGGAAAAACACCTCTTGCGTGGCCAGGTTGGAATGGCCGCCGGGGCCAAAGACATGCACCAGCCGATCCTCGGCCACATGATCCGCGATCATCCGCGCGGCGGCGTCCAGCGGGCCGGTCTCTTCGCGCTGGATGCGGCGCATCAGCGTGACGACATCCTCCAGATAGCCGGTGCAGATCTCGTCGGCGGTGCGGGGGGTCGGGTCATCCATGCGGGGCGGCCTCGCGGTCAAGGTAGATGGTGCAATTGCGGTGGGTCCGAAGGATACTGGCCGGGCAATCGGTGCTGATCGGCCCTTCCAGCGCCGCCTTGACGGCTGCACGCTTGCGGGCGCCGGGCACCGCGCAGAACAGCGCGTCCGCGGCCATCAGCGTCGGAATGGTCAGCGTGATCGCCCGCTCCGGCACCGCCTCGAATCGCGCGAAACATCCGTCGTCGACCTGTTGCTGGCGGCAGACCCCGTCCAGTTCGACAACCCGCACCGCCTGGCTGTCGTGGAAATCGGCGACCGGCGGGTCGTTGAAGGCGATATGCCCGTTCACCCCGATGCCGAGACAGACGATATCGATCGGCGCCTCGGCCAGACGCGCGGCGTATCCCGCGCAGATCTCGTCGGCGGTGCCCTCGGCGGCAATCCGGTGCACCGCGCCAAAGGGCACCTTGGAAAACAGATGCGCCTCGAGCCAGTTGCCGAACCGCTCCGGCGCCGCGGCCTCGAGGCCGAGGTAATCGTCCATGTGAAAGGCGGTGACCTGCCCCCAGGGAATATCCGGCAGGGCGACCAGGCTGGCCAGCATGTCCGACTGGCTGGGGGCGGCGGCAAAGATGATCCGCACCTCGGCCTTCCGCGCGGCCACCTGGCGGATCCGGGCCGCGACATCCGCGGCAACGGCGGCGCCCAGGGCCGGGCGGGATTCATAAATCTCGACGCAGTATTTTTCGCTCAGCCCGCTGGCCCCGCGGCCCGGCACCTCTGAAACACGCTCGCTACTCTTCATGACTCACATTCCCCTGATTGACAGTCAGCACACCATGCAATCGATTGCATGTCAACGCCTGTCTCTGCAAACCGCCGATTTGGCCGGTTCAGCCCCGTCCGGGTGCGCTCACTGTCTGGCGAATGACCAATTCGGTCTCGAGGACCACGCGCAAATCGCCCTCGGGCGGGGCGCCCAGCGAACTGGCCAGCATTTCGACGGCTTTCTGCCCGGCCTGCGCCGAGGGCCCCGAGACCGTGGTCAACATCGGATAGCCCAGGATGTCATCGCAGCCGACGACGCTGTAATCGGCCGGATTGCTCAGCCCGTTGTCCACCAGACCGCTACAGATGCCATGCGCCAGAACATCGTCGAAGGCGATGCAGGCGGTGGCCCCAAGCGCCAGTAGCTGGGGTACGATCTCGGCCCCCCGGGCGAAAGAGGCGGTTCCGGCGGACAACGTGCTGAGCGTGAGCCCATGCGCCGCCGCGGCGCGGGTGACCGCCTGATGCCGCTGGTCGTTCGACCACGAGTTGTCGGGCCCGCCGGCATAGGTGATGTGGCGATGGCCCAGGCCCGCCAGATGCGCAACCGCCTGCGCCATGCCCTGGCCGGAATCGATCAGCACCCGCGGCACGCCCTCGATGTCGCGGTTGATCAGCACCAGCGGGGTATCGCGCGCCAGATCGTGGATCTGCTGCGACGCCGAGCGGGGCGAGGCCAGAATGGCACCGGCCACCTGATCGGCCAGCCGGTTCAGCAAATCCACCTCTTGGCTGGGGTTTTCATCCGCATTGCCGATGAACACTGCAAACCCGCGTTTCGCGGCTTCTTTCTGCACCGCCAGCGCGATCGGCGGCATGAAGGGGTTGGTCAGATCGGGCACGATCAGCGCGATATTGCTGTTGCGCCCGGTGCGCAGCGCCCGCGCCGCCGAATTCGGCGAATAGCCCAGCTTTAGCGCCACGTCCTTGACGCGTCTGACAGTCTCTTCCAGCAGGATATCGGGATTGTTGAACACCCGCGACACCGTCGAACGGTCCACGCCGGCCGCATGCGCGACCTGTTGAATGGTGACCCGTTTGGTCGCTCTCGGTTTTGGTGCCATGCGGCTGATCTGCCAAAACTCCGGGAATTTTGCAACTCGGACGAGAGCGCATAGGCCGAATTATGTAATTGGATGGGCGCCGCGCGCCTCACGTTTGAGTGATTGCTCAATTCATCTATTGAGTGATCGCTCAAAGTTGCCATATCAGTCCGACGCGGCCCGGACGGGCTGCACTGTTCACGCAAGCTACAGACCAACAAAGGATGCCAATGACCGATTTTCCGCTTCACACCGAAGAGACCGCCCCGGACGCCGCCAAGCCGCTGCTGGCGAAATCCAAGGCAGCCTACGGCATGATCCCCGGCCTGCACGCCGTTATGGCCGAAGCACCCGGCCTGCTGGAAGCCTACCAGCGCGTGCATGAGCTCTTCGTGGATTCGAGCTTCGACAAGGACGAACTGACCGTCGTCTGGCAGACCGTCAATGTCGAGAACGCCTGTCACTACTGCGTGCCGGCCCATACCGGCATCGCCAAGAGCATGCAGGTCGACGACGCCATCACCGACGCCCTGCGCAACGGTACGCCGCTGCCGAACGCCCGGCTCGAAGCGCTGCGCAGCTTCACCCTGCAACTGGTCCGCCAGCACGGCAATCTCGAGGAATCCCAGGTGCAGGCCTTCCTCGAGGCCGGCTTCACCAAACGCCACATCCTCGAGGTGATCCTGGGCTACAGCCAGAAGATCATGTCGAACTACACCAACCACCTGGCCGAGACCCCGGTCGACAAGGTGTTCGAGAAATTCGCCTGGGCGCCCGCCGACAAGGCCGCCTGAGCCGCACGTCCCGCCACAGCCCGAGGGGCGGCCCGCCGGCCGCCCCTTACGCCCGCGCCGGCCGCGCCTTATATCGCCAGGCAGACAGGCCCCAACCCGCCGAAAGGCCGCAAAATGACCGATCAGACCCTTCGTATCGACATCGTCTCTGACGTGATGTGCCCCTGGTGCATCATCGGCTATCGCCAGCTCGCCCAGGCGCTCGAGGCGACCGGCACGCCGCATGAAATCCACTGGCACCCCTTCGAGCTCAACCCCGAGATGCCGCCCGAAGGCCAGAATCTGCGCGCGCATATCACCGAGAAATACGGCTCCACCGCCGAACAATCGGCGCAGAGCCGGGCGCAGATGACCGAGCTGGGCGAAAGCCTCGGCTTTACCTTCGCCTTTGCCGAGGACATGCGGATGCACAACACCTTCGCGGCGCATCAGCTGCTGCACTGGGCCGGCGAACAGGGCCGGAAACAGGCGCTGAAGATGGCGCTGTTCAGCGCGCATTTCACCCACCGCCGCGATCTCTCGGATCCGCAGGTGCTGGCCGATGTCGCCGGCGAAATCGGTCTCGACCGGGCCGAGGCGCTGGCGGTGCTGGCGGACGGCCGCTTTGCCGATATCACCCGCGAGCATGAGCGTTTCTGGCTGCAACAGGGGGTGCGCGGCGTGCCTGCCATGGTGTTCGACAGCAAACATCTTGTCACCGGCGCCCAGGGCGAAGAGAATTATGCCCGCATCCTGACCCATCTGACCCAGCAAGAGGCCTGACCCATGCCGCGCGCCGCGCCCTATGACCGCGACACCACCCTCGAGGCGGCGATGGGGCTGTTCTGGCACAAGGGCTATCACGCCACCTCGCTCAAGGATCTCGAGGCCGCGCTGGCGATGAAACCGGGCAGCATCTATGCCGCCTTCCAGAGCAAGGAGAACCTCTATCTCCTGGCCATGCAGCGTTATTTCGACCGGTTTCGCGGCCAGTTCCGCGACCGGATCGTCGCGGCGGCATCGCCGCTTCAGGCGCTGGCCGATCATCTGCGGGCCTATGCCGCGCTCTCGCCCGGGGATGCCAACGCCCAGGCCTGCATGCTGATCAAGAGCTTTGTCGACACCCGCGGCACCGAACCCGCGATTGCCGAACGATCGCAGGCCTATCTCGCGGCCATGCGCGACGAGATCGCCGCCGCCTTCGCCGCCGCGAAGGCCCGCGGCGAGATTGCCGAGGACAGCGATTGCCCGGCCCTGGCGCGGCGCTATCAGGCCTATGTCAACGCCCTGCGGCTGGAGCTGCATCAGGGCACCGCGGCCGCCGAGGTCGCGGCGCTGGCCGAGAGCCTCGCGCGCGAGGTCGAGGCGCTGCGCCGCGCCGGCTAATCGGCGATCCGGCAATCGGTCGCGGCATATTCCGTCATCAGCAGCTCATAGACAAAGATCTCGGCGTCAAGCTCGTTGAGCATGAACTGCCGCCATTCCGCCAGGCTCTCCGGCAGCCCGGCGCCCTCGGCCTGCATCGCGTGCAGCGCCTCGGCGGCGGCGTCGAGATGCCTGCGCAGCCCGGCGTCCTCGTCGGCCTCGGCGATGTCCAGCGCCACCGCCGCCGCGCCAAGCGCCCGGGCGGCCACCAGCCGCCGATGGGAAAAGCCGCCGCCGGGCCCCGCCACCTGCGGAAGAAAACACGACCAGCGCCCGGCCAGGCAGATCAGCGCCGCTTGTTGCCGGTCGACGTAATCATCGGCGCAGAGCGTCTGGATCACCAGCCGGCCCGACCGCGCCACAAGCTGCGCCCCCTGCGCCGCGCCCAGAAGCTGCGCCCCCCGGCTGTGCACCGACAGCGCCCGGAACAGCCCGCCGCTCAGCAGGATCGTCTCGCGCGCGCGCAGCCGCAGCCCCTTGCCGGAACTGTCGATCACCGTGCGCAGCCGGGTCTCCAGCGTCGCCCGCAGGCTCGGCCGGCCGGCCAGTGCCGTCATCGCCCGGCGCGCGCATTCCTCGATCTCGCGCTGTGGCGCCCGGGTCAGCAGGGCATAGCGGCTGCTCGCCTCCTGCCGCGCCTGCACCAGATCGGCACAGCCCGCGACCGGGCAGGCACTGACGCGGCCGACCTCCAGCCGGATCGTCATCGGGCCTCGCCCCGGCCCGCCAGGGGCCGGCATCTCCGGTAAGCACTGCGCCGAAACAAAGTCACCCAAGCCCCCAAAGCCCAAAGCCTGACTTCAGAATAGGTATTCTTTCCCGGATGTTACCATCGGTGCGGCCGTTAAAAAGACGTCAATGGCCACAGCGCCGCCGCGTCAGACCGATTTGACCAACCCGATCGCCCGCAGCCCCGGAACCGGGTATTCCTTGTCGCGGAGGGAATCGATGGTGAACTCCGGTTCAAGCCGCCGCAGCCGCCGGATCGCCAGCCGCAGCTCCTCCATGTCACCGCGCGCCGCATGGATCGCGGTGAGATAGCGCAGCGGCGCCCGGTAAAGCGGCGCCTTCTTCGACGCCCGTTCGGCATAGCGCACCGCATCATCCAGCATCCCGGCGCTGGTGGCGGCGGCACAGCTGAAGGTATCGACCACATAGGAATAAAACCCGCCGCCCTGGATGCGCTGGGAATATTCGCTGTCGCGCAGACCGCGCTCGCCATCGCCCTCCAGCGAATAGGCGGCGCCGCGAAACAGCCAGGCCAGCGGATTGGCACGGTTGATCTCCAGCGCCTGGGTGGCCAGCTCGACGCCGCGCGCCCGGTCGCCCAGGATGAAGGACGAGGTATAGGACACCAGCGCCAGCGTCATCGAGCCATAGGGATCGAGCTCCAGCGCCTTGCGGCACAGCGCATCGGCGTTTTCCTGCAAGGCGCGCTGGTCGCGAAAGTCCTTCTCGGCGCGCTCCAGCGTGGTGACATAGGCCAGCCAGGCCAGGTAGATGCCCTTGCGGTGCACTTCGAAGTTGCGCGCCAGCTGGGTCTTGGCCAGCTTGAGATCGCCGGGCCGATTGCGAAAGATCAGCCGCACCGCGCCCAGCGTGCCGGCGGCCAGGTAATCATTGGTCGCCGCATCCGCATGGCCCGGCGCCAGATCGAGCATGGTGCGCTCGACCGTGCGGTTGACCAGCCGCAGCATCTCGGAATCGTCGAGCAGCGCCACCGGATCGGCGGTGATCGCCGCCGACATCGACCATTTCGGCGCATAGGGTTCCCCCTCCGCAAGCGCCACATGCGCCGCCGCCCGCTCGCCGTTGGCCTCGACCCGGGTCGAGAGCAGATATTGCGCCAGATCCTCGGGGCCATTGCGCGCCAGCCTGTCGGGATCGTCGGCGATGGCGGCAATGCGCAGCGCGCACCAGTCGCCGATCGAATTGGCGATGCCATGCGTCAGCAGCCGGTGATGCATCTCGTCGGCCGAGCCGGCGCTGCGGATCTCGACCGGCAGCCGCCGCGCCAGCCGTTCCTGCACGCTGAACTGGCCGCGCATCTGCGCCAGCCACTCCGACAGCGCGCCGTCGGTGCTCTGGACATCCTCGAGAAAGGGCAGGCCCTGCGCGGTCTTTTCCTGCGCCGCGTCGATATCGGTCTCGACCGCGCCGGGACGAAAGGCCACCGCCTTGCGGTCGGCCTGAAAGGCGTCGGCGGCGGGGCCAAGCGCGCTGCGGATTTCGCTGATCGCCTGCCGCAGGCTGGCCAGCGCCTGGGCCTGCGCCCGGTCCGACCACAGGCTCTGCGCCAGATAGGGCCGCGACCGGCACTGATCCGGCGCCATCAGCACCATGGCGACAAGCGCCTTGGCCTTGGCGCCCTTGGGCGTGCGGTCCGCGCCAGCGGCATCGGTGATGCGGAACGGGCCGAACAAGCCGACGCGCAGCTCTGCCGCCCGCGCAGCCGAACCGTCCCCCCCCGGTGTCTGTGCGAGTTCGTTCAAATCACTTGTTCCTCGCGTCGGATTGTTCAAAAGATATCACAAAACAAGGCGCTTACCCCAGCAAAAG
This sequence comes from Marinovum sp. E3, assembly GCF_055755275.1. NCBI lineage: Bacteria > Pseudomonadati > Pseudomonadota > Alphaproteobacteria > Rhodobacterales > Roseobacteraceae > Marinovum > Marinovum sp. E3. The sequence continues at coordinate 68,443 of NZ_JBVTQV010000006.1, read as the reverse complement.
CGTTAAAAATTCGCAATTCGGGGCCTTGCCCGACCTGCATGGTTGAGAAATTAATCGCTTATAAACGAATTCTTAACGGATTCGTTCGGGCGGGCCGATCATTTTTTCTACGGCCCAGATAGTCAACCAAGGGAAGAGCCATGTCATTGAACAATATTGGGAATATCGGAAACATCGGGAATATTGGAAACATCGGCAATATTGGAAACATTGGCAATATCGGCAACATCGGGAATATCGGAAACATAGGCAACATCGGCAATATCGGTCTCGAAGCGGTGCCCGGCGCGGCCTCGGGCGCGATGATGCTGGCGCGTGACGGGGTGGTTGGCGCCCGTCAGCCGGCGGCCCACACCCCCACCCATCTGCCGATGAACAGCCCCGTGAACCTGTTCCGCTGGGATCCCGGCTCGCGGCAATCGGCGGTCTTTGTCGACACCATGTCGGGCCTCGACGTGGCGTTCGACGCCGCGGCCGAAACCGCCAGCGTCACCGTCGGCGGCGCCAAGCTGTTTCACACCGACCGGCCGAGCGAGGCCGGGTTCACGGCGCAGGTCGATGACATCAAGGCCGCCGCCGATCTGCGCGGCGACCGGGCGCCCGAAATCCTTGCCCAGACCACCGATATCCTGTCCTTCCTCGCGATGCCGCTGTCGCTCAACCTTGCGCGGCACAAATGGACCATCGAGCTGTTGCAGGCGGTGATGCTGCCGGTGGTGGCGGTGGAAAAGGCGCTGAAAAACGGCCTCGCCTGCCGCCGGCCACAGGAATACGACGCCCAGATCCAGCCGATGATCACCGCGCCGGCGCATAGCGCCTTTCCCTCCGGTCACGCCACCGAGGCCTTTGCCATCGCCGAGGTGCTGAGCCTGGTCTCCGGCGCCAGCGGCGACCGGGCCGCCTATGGCGAGCAGATGACGCTTCAGGCCGCGCGCATCGCCCACAACCGCGTGGTTGCCGGCGTGCATTTCCACGTCGACAACATCTGCGGCGCCGCCCTGGGCCGCAGCCTGGCCCGGATGCTGCTGCACCGCGCCGGCGCGCTCGGCGGCCATCACTGCATCGGCGTCAAGGCGCAGACCGCCGCACTGGCCGGGGCGAAGCTCTCGCTCGACGATCTCGACGCCGCCTTTTCCGGCGGCACCGCCGATCACTACGACGCCAGCGAGGTCGCCAGCGTCGCCCCCGCGCCGCTGCTCGCCGCGCTCTTTGCCGCCGCCCAGGACGAATGGACCTGAGATGCCCGGCTGGACAGAAACCCCGCTCGACGCGGATGAGGCGCACCGCCATCCCTACGAGCTCTGGTACGCCAGCCCGCCGGGCGCAGCCGAGATCGAGGCCCCCCGCCCCGACCGCTATTATCCCCAGATCGTCGCGCTCGAGCTCTCGGTCAGCGGCAAGACGACGCCGCTCGGCGCCTTCCTCTCCCGGGCGCTCGCAGCCTGGCAGGCGCTGACCCGGCCGGCCCCCGCCAGGGGCAGCGCGCCCTTTGTCGTCACCCCGCATGATGCCGCCTATGCCTTTGCCGCGCTGATGCGCGCCATCCACGCCGGCGAGGCGGCCAGAACCGAACTGCTGCTCTTTCTGCGCGGCGACCTGCTGCAATCGCCGCTCGAACGCCATCTGCCGCGACCGGAAAACGCCGCGCTCGCCGTCACCTCGGCGCAGATCCTGCGCGGCGACACCGGGCTGACCCCGGTGCGCGGCTGCCTGCCGCCCGAGGGCTCCGACACCGCCCTGCTCGCCCCGCTCGAAACCGCGCTGACCGCGGGCACCGCCCTGCCTCCGCGCCCGTCCGAGGCGCCGCCGGTCGGCGTCGTCATCGATCACGCCATCGGTTTCGCCAATCAGGTGTTCCGCCGCCGCACCCCGAAAACCGCCAGCCTGCGCAGCCGCTTCATCCGGTTCTGGGCCCAGGGCGACGGGCTGGACGACAGCCCCGGCATCGGCACCGCGCTTGACGCTGCCCGGATCAACCGCGCCCTGCACGAACTGACAGACAGCCCCTATCGCACCGAAGCCGACCTGTACGAACGCCTCGGCCTCGCCGCCGACGGCCCCGATCACCACCACCTGAAGAAACGCGCCTCGCATGGCACGGCGGTCGGGCATGTGGCCTTTGGCACCGATCCCGATGCCCCCGAGGCCGGCCTTGACGGCGTCGATCTGATGGGCATCCAGCTTCCCGCCGCCTCGGTCGCGCGCACCAACGGCCACCTGCACGATCTCTACGTGATCTCCGGGCTCAACTGGCTCTGGTATCACCGGCTGCAAGAGGCGATCGCCGGCCGCCCGGCGCCGGATTACCTTGTCACCCATTCGTTCGGCACCTTTGCCGGGCGCCATGACGGCCTTGACGGGCTCAGCGCCGAGTTCGACCGCAGGCTCGACGCCGGCGAGATCCGCGCCGTCGCCGCCGCCGCCGGCAACAGCCTGCAAAGCGCCACCCACGCAAGGCTCACCGCCGCCGACCTCGCCGACAGCGCGAAATGCGACATCGGCCTTGCCATCCAGCCCGACGACCGCAGCGCCAGTTTCGTGCAGCTCTGGAGCGACCTGGCGGCGCCCGCCGGGGGGTCGGGCTTTCCGGTCGGCCTCTCGCTCACCCTGCCCGACGGCACCAGGCTGGACCCGCCACAGGGCGGCTTCCGCCCCGGTCATGCCTATGATTACGCCATGCGCGGCCAGACCGTGGCCCGGCTCTACTGCCAGCGCAGCCTGCCGCGCGCCGTGCCGGGCGCCCAGGGCCACGAACGCCGCAGGCTCACCCTGGCCATCCCCGCCACCGCCGATGGCCAGGGCCGGCCCGGCACCGCGCCCGAAGGCCTCTGGCGCCTGCGCCTCGGCCCGGCCGAACAGGGGTTCGCCGATCAGGTCGCCCTCTGGGTCGAACGCGGCGAAACCCCCGAGGGCTTTGCCCCCGCCGGCCGCCAGGCCTATCTCGAACACCCGGCCTATCTGCGCTTTGACGCCGAGGGCCGCCGCCCCGCCGGCGACACCGGGACCGCGCCGATCAAACGCTTCGGCACGCTTTCGGCCGCCGCCGGCTCGCGCGGGGTCATCACCGCCGGCTCCTGCCGCGCGTCCGATGCCAGCGTCTCGGCGTTTTCCTCGGCCAGCGCCGGGCCCGATCCAGCGCAACCCACCTGCGCCGCCGTGTCGGAAGCCAGCGACATCCGGCCCGACATCCTGGTCACCGGCACCTACAGCGGCAGCACGGTCGCGGTTCGCGGCACCAGCTTCGCCGCGCCCTTCGCGCTCAGAACCGCGCTGGCCAGGCTGCTCACCGGCGCCCCCGGCACCCCGCGCGAGATCCTGACCCGGAGCCTCGCGCCGTCGGAGGCCGATCCCCGCCACATCGGCCAGGGCCGGGTTCCCGGCATGTTCAGCCCGACGCCCGACAGGTTCACCCGCCGCTAGGATGCCCCCGGGGCGGCGCGGTCAGGGCGCCGCCCCGGCGCCGACCAGCCAGTCACAGAGCAGATGCGCCTGATGCGAGGCATGCGGGCTGACCTTGATGTAGAAATCCAGCGGCGAGGGCACGCTCACATCGAGCAGCGGCACCAGTCGCCCGGCGCGCTCCAGCCCCGCCGTCAACCCCTCCCAGCCCAGCACCGCGCCCATGTCGTCCTCGGCGGCCTGCAAGCCGATGACGTAATTGTTCACCCGCAGCCCGCCGCCCACCGGCCCCTCGTGCCCCAGCGCCCGGCACCAGTCGCGCCACGAGGTCCAGCCGGTCTCCGCCCGGTCGACATGGACCAGCGGCAGCCGCTCGAAATCCGCCACCCGCCGCACCGCATGCCGGGCGGCAAAGCGCGGGCTGGCCAGCGGCTTGATGCAATCGTGGATCAGCAGCCGGCAATCGCCGCTGTCGCGCGCCATGTCGCCGTAATGGATCGCCAGGTCGCTGTCCTCGCCGCCGCTGTCCAGATCGCTGACATTCTGCGCCACGGTGATATGTCCATGCGCGCGCCAGAATGCCCCCAGTCGCGGCGTCAGCCAGAGCGCGCTGACCGCGGTTGTGGCCCGGATCGTCACCGCCGGCCGGGTCGCCCGCGACCGCAGCTGATCCACCGCCCCGGCCATTTCCTCGAAGCCGCGTTGCAGCGCCACCAGCAGATAGGCGCCGGTCTCGGTCAGGCTGACCCCGCGATGATGGCGGCGAAACAGCACCTGCCGCAGCTCGGCCTCCAGCGCCTTGACCTGATGGCTGATCGCCGCCGGGGTGACGTTCAGCTCCTGCGCGGCGGCCTTGAAGCTCTCATGCCGCGCCGCGGCCTCGAAACTGGCAAGCGCGGTCAGGGGCGGCAGATCATAGGGGCTTTGCGACATGAACCTGTCTTGTGCAAGGGGGCCACGATCCGCGATCATGCTGTGCCGTGACGGGATCATGACTCAATCAATCTAAGTCATAGCCGAATATTTTTGCGATTGCCAGCCCGCCCCGCCCGGGCCGAAACTGTCGCGCAACCGCAAAGGAGCGCCGCCGCCATGCTCGACCGCACCGACAGACCTGCCCGCAAGTCCCGCCGCAAATCCCGGCCCGAACGCAGCGCCGCGCCGGGCCAGAACCCGCATCTGCATGTGCCCTTCATCCGCCGCAGGACGCCCCCCTATGACATCCTCGACCCGGCCAGCCTGGCGCGGATCGAGGCCGCCGCCGACCGCATCCTCGCCGAGATCGGCATCGAGTTCCGCGACGATCCCGAGACCGTGGAGCTGTTTCGCAAGGCCGGCGGCGTGGTCACCGATCATGGCGAGAACCGCTGGCGCATCCGCTTCGAGCCCGGGCTGATCCGCGCGCTGCTGAAAACCGCCCCCGCGCGCTTTACCCAGCACGCCCGCAACCCGGCCCGGAATGTCGAGATCGGCGGCGATGCGGTGGTCTTTGCCCCCTCCTACGGCTCGCCCTTCGTGATGGATCTCGACCGGGGCCGGCGCTACGGCACGCTCGAGGATTTCCAGAACCTGATCAAGCTCGGCCAGTCCTCGCCCTGGCTGCACCATTCCGGCGGCACCATCTGCGAACCGACCGACGTGGCGGTGAACAAACGCCATCTCGACATGGTCTACAGCCACATCCGCTATTCCGACCGGCCGTTTCTCGGCTCGATCACCGCGCCGGAACGGGCGGCGGATTCGATCAAGATGTGCCGCCTGCTGTTCGGCGCCGATTTCGTCGACCGCCATTGCGTCATCATCGGCAATTTCAACACCACCTCGCCGCTGGTGCTCGACGGGGTGACAACCCGCGGCATCCGCGAATATGCCGGCGCGGGCCAGGGCTCGATCATCCTGCCCTTCCTGCTCGGCGGCGCGGTCGCGCCGCTGACCATGGCCGGCGCGGTGGCCCAGAGCCTGGCGGAATCCATGGTCGGCTGCGCCCTCACCCAACTGGTGCGCCCCGGCGCCCCGGCGGTGCTGGCGGGGTTTTTGTCGTCGATGTCGCTGCGCTCGGGCAGCCCCACCTTCGGCACGCCGGAACCGGCCCTGGGATCGCTGGTCCTGGGTCAGCTCGCCCGGCGGCTGGGCCTGCCGCTGCGCTGCGCCGGCAATTTCAGCACCTCCAAGCGCCCCGACGGCCAGGCAATGCAACAGGCGATGATGTCGATGCTCTCGGCGGTGCAATGCGGCGCCAATTACGTCCTGCATTCCGCCGGCTTCCTCGACGGGCTGCTGTCGATGTCCTACGAGAAATTCGTGATGGATTGCGACATGTGCGGCGCGCTGCACGCCTATCTCGGCGGGGTCGAGGTCAGCGACGACAGCCTCGGCGTCGAGGCGCTGGCGCAATACGGGCCGGGCGAACATCTCTTCGGCACCGACCACACCCTGCGCCACTACCAGACCGCCTTTTGGGACAGCGGGCTGAACGACGACCAGCCCTGGGAAACCTGGGACGAACAGGGCGCGGAGGATTACGCCGTTCGCGCCAATGCCCGCTGGAAACAGCTCCTGCATGACTATCAGGCGCCCCCGCTCGATTTCGACACCGACATGGCGCTGCGCGATTTCATCGCCCGTGAGAAGGCATCGAAAGAGGACATGTGGTACTGACGCCTTGCGCTGTGCAGGCGGCCATGATGGCCTGCCCCAAAGGATAGCCGGCGCGCCCTCTGCTCGGATCTCTACGCATTCGCGACCCGGATCGCGGCCGTTTCCCTTGGTAATGTGATCTCAACCGCTCAGACACCAAGGGAGCCAGAGACCATGACCAACTACATTAACAAAGCCCGGCAAGGCCGCGTCAAAGCCCTCGCCTTTCTGCAACAGAAACAGCTCGGCACCGCCGAGGGCTACGCCTCGCAAAGCCACTTCGGCACCCCGGAAATGATCCGCCGGTCCGAACTCAACCTCTGGGCGCCCGAATTCGGCGGGATGGCACGCACATGATCCTGGTTCTGCTTCTCCTCTCCATCGCCCTCGGCGGCGCCTGCGGCCTGACCGCCTTTCTCTGCGACTACGGCATGTTCCAGTCGCTGGTGATCTACGCCGTCGCCGGCCAGCTGCCCTTCCTCCTGGCGCCGCTGATGGGGCCGATGCTCGGCATCTTCACCCCGTCCGAACCCGACCGCACCCAGGCCTATCACCCCGGTTTCGCCCCTCTCGAGGCGCGCTGACCACCGCCCCTGGTGTCACGGACAGCCCGGCTTGCCTGCCTTCTGCCTCTTCCGGAGCGCGGCCCTCCAGACCGGCCCCCGGAGCTTCAGGCGCCCAAGCAAAAACAAAATACGAAGGCACCCAAGCGGGCAGCCCGGCACCGAAAGGCGCCGGGCTTTATCGTCCCGGGCGCGGGCTGGCATCACCGCCCCGAGGCCGTCCATCCCCGGCCCCGCCCCGGGCTCACAGGCTGTCGAGGTACGGCGCCTCACCGTCGATCAGCAGGTCCACCAGCTCATGCAGGGCCTGCATCTGCGCCGCCGTGAGCTTGCGGGAAAAATGCGTATTGTTGTCCTGAACCAGCGGCTTGCAGGCCATCAGCTTGCAGCGGCCCGCGGCGGTCAGCGTCAGCTGCCGGTTGCGGCCATCGTCGGGATCAAGCGTGATCTCGATCAGCCCGTCGCGGGACATCGCCTTGATCAACCGTGACAGCATCGGCCGCGTCACACCCAGGTTGTCGGCAATGCCCGACGGCGTCGAAATCCCCTCCAGCCCGATGCTGCTCAGAACGCACCAGGTCAACCGCGTCAGCCCCTGCGGCGCCAGAACCGCCTCCAGCCGCTGCTGCATCAGGCGCGAGGTCCGGCTCAGCTTGAACCCGAGCTGCTGCCGCAAGGCATACTCGGCCAGCTGCCGATCTTCGACTGTCTCTTCGCGCACAAGGGCCTCCGTCATCCGAGCCGGCAGGGTGCCGCAAATTCAATTTGCATTATTTGATTAACCATGGCAACTATAAACTCAGGCAATCTTTTACCCGACACAAGAGGCACGCCATGGGCATCCGTCTGTTCTCCGACAAGAACCGCCCCGTCCACATGGGCCGCTATCCTTCGGAACTGCTGGCGCGCAGCCGGACCCTGCCGGATCTGGCGCAGGTTCCGGCCTTTGTGCCGCTGTCCTTCGACCGGTCGGACAGGCCCCATTGCATCGTCAATGCCATGCGCGAGCATCAGGCCATGCTGGACGTGATCCGCGACGGCATCGTCAACCCCGCGATGGCGGCTTGCCCGACCGACCCGCTCGAGCGCGCCAACCATATCAAGGCGTTCTCCTACTTTTCCGATGCCGGCGTCACCGGGGTCTGCGCCCTGCCCCGGGCCGCGCGCCTGCCCGAGCCGCACCAGAACCCCGATGTCGCGCATCTGGCGCAACAGCTGAAAACCCGCCAGACCAAGACCCTGGCCGCCGGCATCGATCAGATCATGGCCGATCTCAAGGAGTCCGCCGAAGCGCCGCCCTCCTCGATCGACGGCCACACCCACGCGGTCGTCTTTCTCTATGAAAACCCGCGGGATCCGCGCCCCGATGAGCCCGGCACAACCTGGTTCAAAGAGGCTTACGCCCATCGCGCGGCGCTGCTGGCGGCGGAAACCGCCTCGGTGCTGGCGAATTACCTGCGCGTTCTGGGCCATGACGCGCGGGCGCATACCGCCTCCTGCGCCGACGTCGATCTCAACCGGCTGGCGGTCGCGGCGGGGCTGGCCACGGTCGAAAACGGCGTGCTGACCCATCCCTATATCGGCACGCGCTTTGGCCTGTCCGCCATCACCACCAGCTTTGAACTCGCCCCCGATCTGCCGCTGGTGCCGCTGGAACAGCAGCCCAAAACCGCCTTTGGCACCGCCTGGAAGCTGGGGCGCGGCTTTGCCAAGAACGCCTCCAACGCCCTGCCCTACCGCACCCGCCGCTTTGTCGATGGCGCGCATCCCTTCGAAACGCTGAACCGCGTGGACACCCCCACCACCTATATCGACGAGGCCAATGTCGCCCGCGTGCCCAAGCGCGCCGACATGTTCGCCCGGTCGGTGTTCGGCGATCTCGGCAAACATGTGCAGGACGGCGCCCGTGGCGGGCATTACGTGTTCAAAGCCGCGCCCTCCACCGCGCAGCGCCGGGCGCTTGGCGCCTTTACGCTGTTGCAGGACGGTGACCCCGCGCCCGACAAGGCCCGGATCGCGCCCGAGGCCGCCGCCGATCTGATCAAGGCCACCAGCTATTTCCTCGGCCTCGATGCCGTGGGCATTTCCCGCTGCCCGGAGTGGACGTGGTACAGCCACGACGCACGCGGCGAACCGATCCGGCCCGACCATGACCAGGCGATCAGCATGATCGTCGACCAGGGCTATGAAACCATGGAAGGCTCCTCCGGCGACGACTGGATCGCCGTAGCGCAATCGATGCGCGCCTACCTGCGGTTTTCGCTCCTCGGCGGGGTGATCGCCAAACAGATCCGCAACCTCGGCTACAAGGCCAAGGCGCATACGGTGATGGATGGCGAGGTGCTGCAACCGCCGCTCCTGCTGCTGGCCGGGCTGGGCGAGGTCAGCCGCATCGGCGAGGTGATCCTGAACCCGTTTCTCGGCCCCCGGCTGAAATCCGGGGTGGTGACCACCGATCTGCCGATGACCCCGGACAAGCCGATTGATTTCGGGCTGCAAAGGTTCTGCGAAAGCTGCAACAAATGCGCCCGCGAATGCCCCTCGGGGGCGATCACCGCCGGGCCGAAACTGATGTTCAACGGCTATGAGATCTGGAAGAGCGACAGCCAGAAATGCACCACCTACCGGATCACCACCCCGGGCGGGGCGATGTGCGGGCGCTGCATGAAAACCTGCCCCTGGAACCTCGAAGGCCTGTTTGCGGAAAAGCCGTTCCGCTGGGCCGCGATGAACATGCCCGGGGCCGCGCCGCTGCTGGCCAAGCTCGATGATTACGTCGAAAACGGATCGCTGAACCCGGTCAAGAAATGGTGGTGGGATCTCGAATTGCAGGCCGATGGCGCCTATCGCCCCACCGACAAGCCGGTCAACACCCGGTCGCTGCAAACCGATCTGGATCTGAAATACGAAGATCAGACCCTGGCCGTCTATCCCGCGCCCTTGGCGCCGCCGCCGCATCCCTACCCCTTTCCGATGGACCGCGAAGCCGGGATCGAGGCCTATCAGGCGATGATCACCGCCGAGGAATACCAGCGCCGCGCCGCCGAGGGCACGCTCGAGCCCTTCCTGCACAAATACACCGCCGATGGCGAAAGCCCGGTCATCCAGGTCACGATCTCCAGGGCCGAGATCATGGCCCAGGGCGTGACGAAATACGAGTTTCGCCCGGTCGATGGCCAGCCGCTGCCCGAATGGCGCGCCGGCGCGCATCTGGATATCGTCGTCGCGCCGGATTTCCTGCGCCAGTATTCCCTGTCCGGCAATCCCGCCGACCGCGACCGTTTTCAGATCGCCGTGCTGCGCGAAGACGCCGGCCGGGGCGGCTCCAAGCTGCTGCACCGGATTTTCAACGAGGGCCGCCGGGTCTTCGTGTCGAAACCGATCAACCATTTCCCGCTGGCGCCCGAGGCCAGCCATTCGGTGCTGATGGGCGGCGGCATCGGCATCACCCCGATGCTCGCCATGGCGCATGAGCTGCACGCCGAGGGCCGGAGCTTCGAGATGCATTATTCCGGCCGGTCCCGCGACACGATGGGCTTTCTGGCCGATATCGAGGGCTTTGCCTGGGCCGACAAGGTGCAGCTCCACATCTCGAACGAAGGCAGCCGCGTCGACCTTGCCGCCATCATGCGGCGCTACGCGCCCGGCTGGCATGTCTATACCTGCGGCGGCGACCGCTACATGCGCGCCGTGATCGACGCCGCCGCCGAAGCCGGCGTCCCGGAAGAGGCGCGGCACCTGGAATATTTCTCGGTGCCCGAGCAGCCCGATTACGTGAACCACGATTTCGAGATCAGGCTGGCCAGATCCGGCAAGCGGCTCACCGTCCCGGCGGACAAGACGGCGGCGGATGTGCTGGTGGAGAACGGCTATCCCATCGACATCAAATGCGCCGACGGCATCTGCGGGGTCTGCAAATGCGGGCTGGTCTCGGGCGCGGTCGAGCACCGCGATTTCGTACTGTCCAAGGCGCAGCGCGCCTCCGGGATCATCCTGTGCCAGTCGCGGGCGGCGGAAAAGGACGGCGTTCTGGAGCTTGATCTCTAGATCGGGCGGGCCCGGAATTGCGGCCCGGCGCGGCGGCTTTGCCGCTGGTCCCGCGCGTGGCATGATAATCAAAAGGCCCCGCCTTCGCAGCTCGCTCCGGGCGCCGCCTCTCGTCATCCGATCCGGCGGGGCCGGTGCCGGTCAATTCGGCGCCGGCCGCGCGCCTCACTCCGGCCGCACCGCCACATCCAGGAGCACCGGCAGACGCTGGTCGCGGATGACCGTCACCGCCTCTTGCAGCACGGCCGGCAGATCCTCGGCCCGGTCCACCCGGCGCGCCCAGAGCCCGCAGGCCTCGGCCACCTGCGCATGGTCCGGGTTCGCCCCGAATTCCGTCAAAGGCACCTGCGCCGCACCCGAGGTCACACCCTCGGGATAGACCTCCAGCGCCGACAACCGCACCGCGTCCCAGCCGGAATTGTTCAGCACCACGGTCAGCACCGGCAGCGCATTGGCCTTGGCAACCTGGTGGCAGACCACCGGATTGGCAAAGAGATGCGACCCGTCGCCCACCACGCAGACCACCAGCCGGTCGCGATCCGCAAGCTGCACTCCCAAGGCCGCCGGGCCGCCCCAGCCCAGCCCGCCGGCGGGCGTGTTGCCAAAGAACCGGTTGGCGCCAAGCTCGGGATAAAACGGCGCCGGCGCGCCCCGCTCCGAAACCACAACCCCGGTTTCGCCCAGAATGCCGGAGACACATGCGGCCACGTACGCCTTGCTGGCGGTGCCGGTCGATCCGGCCCTTGCCGCCCCGGCCACGCGGGCCAGATAGGCCGCGTGATCCGCCGCGATGGCCGCGCTGTCCCGCGCCCTGGCCGGCACGGTCTCGAGCGCCGCATCCAGCGCCGCCAGCGTGGCGGCGGTATCGCCCGCCAGCCCCAGCGTGGTGCGATACGACCGCATCGGCATCCGCGCATGCAGCGGGTCCGGCCCGACATGGATCACCTTGGCCGAGGCGCGGGGGCGGTTGTGATGTTCGATCCAGGCCACTGGCGCATCGACCACCAGCACCACATCCGCCTCCGGCAGCCGCTGCGACAGATCCGGCCCCACCGCCATCGGATGGGTGCCGCGAAACACCTTGCGCGTGGCAAAGACCTCGGCCACCGGCAGGTCATGCGCCTCGGCCAGATGCTCCAGCACCGCCGCCACCCTACCGCCGGGATCGCCGCGCTGGCAGATGATCAGCGGATTTTCCGCCGCCGCCAGCCAGCCGGCGGCGGTGGCGATGTCCTCCGCCGCCGCCGCCCCGGCCCGCGACGGCGCCTGAAGCGGATCGGCCGCGACATCGGCGCCGGTCAGCTCGGTCAGCGGCTCGCGCGGCAGGCTGAGGTACACCGGCCCTTCCGGCGCGCTCTTGGCGACGGCCAGCGCGCGCGACAGCAGCGCCGGAACCGTTTCCGGGTAGCGCAGCTCGAAATGCCACTTCACCACGTCGCGCACCAGCGACGCCTGATCGAATTGCTCCTGCCCGTACTGGATCGGCGTGCGCCGGGCGCCGGGGCGGTCGTGTTCGGTCAGCGGCGTGCGGCCCGACATCAGCAGCACCGGCACATCGTCGGCGCGGGCATTGATCATCGCCATCGCCGCATTGGCCAGCCCGACATTGACATGCACCATCGCCGCCTGCGGCCGCCCGGTCGCCAGCCAATAGCCATGCGCCATGCCCACCAGCGCCGATTCATGCGGCACGATCACCGGTTCCGGCAGATCGGGCGAGCCGCTGCCCACCCGCGCATAGGCTTCGACGATCGGGGCGAAATCGCTGCCTGCATTGGCAAGGAAATGATCCATGCCCTGCGCCTTCAGGCTGCGCAGCAAGAGCTCGCCGCCCGACATGGAGTTCTTGAGATCTTTCATATCGATGTTCCCTTGGTTCCCGTCAGACCCGCTGCATCTTGTCGCGCACCGCCAGCACCGAGGAATAGGTCGATACGCAATAGGGCACGAGAAAGGTCAGCCCGATCCGGGCCAGCGCGGCGCCGTCTGTCGCGCCGGCGATCAGCCGGTGGCCATGGTTGATGAGCGCCAGCACCACCCCCACCACCAGCGCGATGCGCGCGGCCCGGATCACGACGCTGCGCTCGGTGGCGATGGCCCAGAACGCCGGCGGGGTGTCTTGGCGCGCGGCGCTCACAGAAGAAAGCCTCCGGGCCCGGAAATCGAATGCGCCTCGGTAAAGGCCAGCACGCCGTCATAGCCCAGATTGCGCCCGATGCCCGAGTTCTTGACGCCGCCAAACGGCCCGCGCCCGTCCTGCGCCATCGGCCCATGGCCGTTCAGATAGGTATAGCCCGCCTCCAGCCTACGCGCGACGCGCAGCGCGCGCTCGGCATCCGGCGTCCAGACCGACGAACAGAGGCCGAATTCGCTGTCATTGGCCAGCGCAACGGCCTCGTCGTCGTTGCGGAACTTCATGATCGGCAGACAGGGGCCGAATTGTTCCTCGCGCACGATCGACAGGCCGGGATCGGCATCATAGACCAGCACCGGCTTCTGGAAATAGCCGCCACCGTCATAAAGCGCCGGGTCCGGCACCTGCCCGCATTCGCGCAGCTCCGCCCCGCTGGCGCGGGCCTCGGCGATCATGTCGGTCACTACCTTCAGCTGTCTGGCATTGTTGACCGGCCCCATGGTCGTTTCGGGCAAGAGCCCGTCGCCCACCACCGCCCGCTCGCAGGCGGCGGTAAAGCCATCGACCACCTCGTCATAGCGGCTCTCATGCACATACATCCGCTTCAGCGCCATGCAGATCTGGCCCGAAGATGCGAAGGCGGCCCAGTACATCTTGTCGAACACCGCGTCGTTCAACTCGATGTCTTCCAGCATCAGCGCCGCGTCATTGCCGCCCAGCTCCAGCGTCACCGGCGTCAGGTTCTCGGCCGCGACCTTCATCACGTGTTTGCCCACTGGCACCGAGCCGGTGAAGTTCACCTTGCGCACCAACGGATGGCCGGTCAGCACATCGCCGATCTCGCGGCTCGATCCGGTGAGCACATTGACCACGCCGGGCGGCAGAAGTTTCGCGATGATCTGCAAGGTCAGCATCGGCGCCAGCGCCGAGTTTTCCGCCGGCTTGACCACCACGGTATTGCCGGTCACCAGCGCCTGCGGCAGCTTGGCGCCGAGGATCGACAGCGGCCAGTTCCACGGCACGATCAGCGCCGCCACCCCGCGCGGCTGGCGGGTGATGATGGTGTCGAACGCCGGGCCGGCCTCGGCCGGGCCCATCTTTTCGTCAATCGCCATGCGCTCGCCATAGGCGGCGGCCTGCATGAAGCGATCCCCCAGCCGCGACATCTCCAACAGGGTCTCGCGGGCGATCTTGCCGTGTTCGCGGGTAAAGAGCCGCGAGCGGAACTGCACATCTGCCTCATCCGCCGTCAGCGCCCCGGCCACCTCGCGCAACAGGCGCGCGCGTTCGGCAAAGCCCAGATCGGCCCAGGCCGGAAAGGCCGCATGCGCCGCGCCGACAGCGGCCTCGACATCCCTGGCCGTGGCCGCCGCCGCATGGCCCACCAGCTCTGCCGGCCGCGCCGGGTTGAACAGGTCATAGGTCGCCCCGTTCGATGCCGGGCGCGCCGCGCCATCCACAAAGATCCCGGTCTCTACAATCCGGTCCATGGTGCTCATGCCGGCCTCCTCCCCTTGTTTCTGATCCGCCACGCCGGCGCGAACGCCGCAGCCCTGCTGATGCGTGCTTTGTATCCAAAAAACGCGGATACCCTCCCATATGACATATTCGTAGCATGAACGTATCCGTATTTCAAGAACGGATGCATATTCCGCCAAACACCGGCAACATCGCGACAAATGCTCGATCAATGTATTCAAAGCGGCCGAGACCCGGGCTCCGACGCCCTCTCGCAAAAACGCCCCCGCATCGCTGCGGGGGCGCATGGCCTTGCGATCGCCGGGGCCGTCAGCCGCCGAGAAACCGGTCGAGCTGGTCCCACAGGCTGTCGTCCAGCTTCAGCCGCAGCTTGAGGTAAAACCCGTCCTCGAAGATGGCGCTGTCATAAGGCAGGGTTTCGCGGGCGTGGGTATACCCCAGCGATACCATCACCCCCTCATCCACCACCAGCCCCGCCTCGACCCCCAGCGCCTGGCTGGAAAAGCCGCTGTTGTCCCACATGTGGTAGGCATTGACCGAGGCCTCGAGCCGGTTGGCGATCACCTCGCCGGTCACCCCGGCCTGCACCAGCTGCATCAGCCCGGTCGCATCGGCGCCGTTCTCGAAGCCCTGGGCGCTGTACTGGCCGGCGTATTTGCCGTTCAGCCGCAGCCGCGGGTTGGCGTCCCAGGTGCCGGCGACCGACCAGAGATGATCGACGCTGCGGATGGTGTTCACCTCGAGCCGGTTCTCGTACCAGGCCAGCACATTGGCCCGCGCCTCGTTTTTCGGCCGATAGGACATGCCGGTGCGCAGCCGGTGCCGGTGCTTGTCGGCGCCGTCGCGGCCGTCAAAGGCGTAGCGGCTGCGCGCCAGCAAGGTCAGATCGGGCGAGACCTGCCCGGCCAGGCCAAGATCGGTAAAGGCGGTATAGCCGGCCGCCTCGACGGTCTGGTCAAACGCGGCCTCGCCGATCCACCGGCCATCTTCCGAGGTCCACTTGGCCCCAAGCGCCAGGCTGGTCAGGCCGCTGTCAGCCGCGCCCAGGTCAAAGCTGTGCTCCAGCCCGGCGCGCAGCGAGACCCGTTCGCTCAGCTCCCATTTGCCATCGAGGCCCTGCACGACCCGGGTGCCCTGATCGACGGCCGAGGTCATCTCGGACCGGCCGGTCAGCCATTCGGTCATGCGGTATTCGGCGCCGATCTGCGCATCGGTCAGCGCGTCGCCCAGCGGCCCGAAGGACAGTTCGGCCTGGCCAAAGATCCGCAGCTCGTCGCGCAGCTCGTAATCGCCACCGATCCGCAGCGTGCCCTGCTCGACCCCGACGAGCGGCAATTCGAGATCGAAGGAGAGTTTCACGCCCGGCGTGCTCTCGGGCCGCCATTCGGCGTTCTGCACCCAGAGCAGCTCGGTGCCCTCGTCGGCATCGGCTTGCAGATCGCGCGACAGGCGCAGCGCGTCGGTCCGGCGGGTGGTCTCGCTGATCTTGCGGCGCACCCCCAGCTCGGCATTGGCACGTTCGGTCCCGGCAATCCGGTCCTGCACGTATTCCGCGCTGGCGGTCAGCGCCGCGGTCTCGGTCAGCTTGGTCTCATACGACAGCTTGGCCTGGGTCGTGCCGGGGCGCACCGGCGCACCGGGCGGGGCGAAATCCTCGCTCGCGGTCGAGGCCTCGATCTGGAACCGGCTCTCGTCGGTGGCGTATTCGTAGGCGATCCGCGCCGCCGTGCCCTGCGCGCCCTGTCCATTCTCGGACCGGGCGATCTCGGCGGTGACGCTGGCGTTGCGGCTCAGCTGGTGTTCGACAAAGCCGGCATCGATGGCAAACCGCTCGTCGCTGCCCTCGCGCCCGTCAGACCGCACCACCCGCACCCCGGCGCGGCTGCGCTCGGAGAGGTCGATCCCGGCTTCGGCACCGTACAGCCAATAGGTCTCGTCGCCCTCGCCTTCGATCTGATAGGTCACCCGCACCGAGATCGGGTTGCCGTCCTCGTCGGCCTGCCGCAGCGGGGTGTCAAAGATGATCGTGTTGCGGAAATAATCCAGCGTGTAGTCGATCAGCCGCCGCAGCCGCGTGGTCGACAGGATCTCGCCGGTGTCTTCGTCGCGCACCAGCAGCTCCACCAGGTCCGAGCCCTCGCGGAAATCGCGCAGGTCGATGTCATAGGGCCCCGAGATGCCGCGGCCGCGAAGCTCGACGGTGCGGCTTTTCTGCGCCGTGCGCGCGGCAAAGACGGTCACCCGGGCGGTCTCGCCTTCCCAATGCGCCTTCACGCCGGTGGTCACATCGCGGTAGCCGCCCAGCTTGAAGGCCGGATCCTCGGGTTCGATGGCAATATCGCCATAGAGGATGTAAGAGGCGCCCTTCTCGACCTTGACGAACAGGTTGGTCGAGGATTGCGCGTCGAACCCGCGTTCGGAATTGTCGCCGTAGACCGGGTAATATTCATCGGCGCGAATGTCGCGGAACAGCCGGTCCTCGGTGTCGCGATCCGAGCTGTAGCGCAGGGTCAGCAGCGCGTCGCCACGGATCCGGCCCTTGAGATAAACCTCGCCGCGCAGGCCCGAAACGGTGTCCTCAAAGGGGCTGACCGCGGTGTCCTCGACGTGCAGCGCCCCGTCCCGCAGACCGACCGCGCCTTCGATCAGGCCGACCAGAATGCGATCGGCCAGGTCGGGCTTGAACAGGATGCGGGTGCTGGCGTCGCCAAAGCCGCTTTGCACGCCGATGGTCTCGGGGCCGGCGTTCTGCGGCGCCAGCAGATCATAGGTCGCCTCGCCATTGTCGAGATAGACCTGCACCCCGGGCTGATCGTCGCGGATGTCGGTCACATCCCATTCGGCGTTGCGCGCCATCAGCGTCACCACGGCGGCGGCCTGCGCCGGGTTGCCGCGCGCGTCGAGAATGCGCACCAGCACCGGGATCGCGCTGCCGGGGGCGGCCTGGGCCTCGGCCGGGGCGACAATCTCGATCCGCGCCGGATCGCCGGGGGCGGTGATGGTGATCTCGGCGGATTTGCGGGCGATGCCAAAGGGATCGGTGCCGCTCAGCCGGATCTTGTTGGCGCCGGGATTGAGCCGCAGGGCGATATATTCCTTGGCCTGAAGGTTGCCGCCTTCCCAGACCGCATGTTCCCCCACCCGGTCGCCGCCGACCTCCTTGCCATTGACCTCGAGCCGCAGGGTCAGATCCGCCGGGCCCTTCACCCGCAGCTTGAGGCTGCGACGGCTGACCCGGTCGCCATCGGCAAGCCCGAGAAAGCCAAAGCCCTGATCGAGCTGCTTGATGATCTCTTCCAGCGTGCCGGGCTGATTGGCGGCCTCGGCCTGATCGGCCGGCAGATCCGCGGCACCGGTCAGCGGCGTCTGGCTGCCATAGACCTGGGTGGTGGTCGCAAGTCCGGCCTCGGAGCGCGCCGAACGGCTGTCCGGGTTGCCGCCGTCGATCGGCAGATCCGAGAGCAGCTTGGCCTCGCCGTCGTCGCGGTCCTGCATCGCCTCGGCACGGCGCTGCACCTCGGCAAAGGCGGCCGGGGTACAGCCTTCGAGCGGGAAATTCTCGGCCCGAAGCTCGCCCCGCTTGAGCGCCACCAGGCGCGAGCCGGCTTGCAGCATGTCGGCGGTCCGCGACACCCGCGGTTTCGCCGAAAGCGGCAGGGTCGAGGATTGCAGCGCCAGCACATGGCTGATCGGCTTCAGCCCGAACAGCGAATATTTGCCGTCGCGGTCGGTGACCACCGCCAGCCCCTGCTGGGTGACAAGACGCACGCCGGGCACACCGATCTCGGCGTCACCGTCCATGATGCCGTTTTCGTTGCAGTCGAGAAAGACCGAGCCGAGGATCGTGCCTTCGCGCGAAAACACCCCGCCCTCGGCGTTCAGCCGCACCTTGGCGCGGGCGATGTTCGACAGCCGGCGCTGGCCGGTGCCGGCCTGATCGCCGAACAGCACCGCCTCGTTGATCCGGTCGCCGCTCTTGGTGGTGGGGGTGAAGCGCAGCACATATTCCAGCGTCACGCTCTCCAGCGGCGCCAGATCGCCAAGCTCGAAGACCACCGCGCCGGCGCCATCGGCCTGCGGATCGTCGATCTTTTCGCCGGCCAGCCGGGCCGAGTCGCCGACCATCACCGCATTGCGCGGCAGCCGGTCCGAGATCCGCGCCCCGATCAGCGCCTGGTTCATGTTGTTGGTGGCGGTCAGGGTGTAGAGCACGAATTCGCCCGATTGCACCTTGGTCTTGTTGGCGGATTTCTCCAGCGCCAGCGGCACGCCGTAAAACGGATCAAGCGGGATGTCCATCCGCGCCATCATGCCGCCGCCATGGGTCCAGACCTGACCGAAGGAGGCCCGCGGCATCACCTTCCGGCCATAGCCGCCAAAGGCATCGCGCACCGAGGGAAAGCTGTATTCGGCGGGCGGGCGCACCATCAGGCTGTAATCGCCGGGCACGGCCTGGCCCATCGCGGCAAAACCGTCGGGCCCCGAGGTCGAGGTGGCGACAACGGTGCCCGAGGCATCGGTCAGCTCGATCACCGCGCCGGCGACAGCGGCGTTGGTGACGCTGTCGAACACCATCAGGCCGGGGGTGATCATCAGGTCGTCGGCGGCGGAAATCCCGGCGCAGACCACCAGGCCCGACAGCAGGTCACCCTGCACCGAGGCCATCACGCCATCGCCCGCCACCGGAGTCAGCATCTCGGCGATCGGCAGCGCGGCGGTGTCGAAAATGCCGGTGTTGGGGCCGGTTTCGGTGGCGGTGACATATTCCACATCGCCGGTGATGGTGCTGCGCACCTCGATCTCGACCCGGTCGATCTCGCGGCTGATGTTGCAGGCGCCGGACACCACGCGCAGCGCGGTATCGGTGCCGGGATCGGTGAAATCGACGCGCTCGTCGGTCTGCGGATCGACGAAATCGAGCGTGATGCTGGCCTCGGCCGCCCCGGCCAGGCGCACCCGGTTCGAGGGCACCTGATGCATGCGCGAGGCGCCTTCGACAAAGGTCTCGGCGATGTTGAGCACTTCGCCGGCGCTCAGCGCGAGCGGGCGCAGCACGGTGAAATGCACCTCGCGGAACTGGCCCACCGGATAGGCCCCGCGGTGAAAGAACGCCACCGCGTCGACGGTGGCCGGATCGGCCGGCCGGGACGAGACATATTGTTGCTCCGGCGTACCTTGCAGATGGTAGAGCGTGACCAGCGACATGGTGCTGCCGGCCGAGACGAACTCGGTGTTGAGCGGGATCGCATCGCGCACCACCACGCCGGTGGCGGCCGTGCCGTCGATCATGATCGGCGCGCCGTTGACGCTGTCATAGGCGGCAACCGGGCTTTGCGAATTGTTGTAGAGCCGCAGGCGATAGGTGATCTGCGTGCCTTCGGCGGTCTGCATGTGGCTGAAGGTCTTTTCCAGCTGCAAGGCGGCATCGACGATCTCGACGCTGCCCATCGCCTGGCCGTGGCTGGCGGCGGCGACGGCGCCGTTGGCGGATTTGCCACTGGCCATCAGCTCGGACATCAGGGTATCGCCGGGGGTGGCGTCATGGGCCACGTCAAAGACATAGATCAGCGCGAGGGTCTCGTCGACGCCCAGCGTCACGGTCTCGCCCATGGCAATCTCGCGGTCGGCGCTGTCGACGATGCCGTTGCCGTTGACGTCGATGAACAGGCTGCGGTCGGTGATCACCCCGGTGGTGCCGCTGTCGGCGACGTCGAAATCCATCTCGAGCACGACGTTGCCCACGTTGGTCACGTCATACTGATGAAACGAGGTGGCGCCGCGGGCCAGGATCAGGTCGCTTCGGCCCGAGAGCTCGAAGGCCGGAACGGCGACAACCGTGGCGGCGACGGTGTTGGAACGGACGGTTTCGACCAGGCCGAGGCGGGCGTTGAAATAGCTCGCGGTGGCGGTGTTGCGGATGATCAGCCCGGCGCTGGCGGTCTGGCTGCCGGCGGTCTGGGCAAAGGCGACCGCCGCGCCGCAGGTGGCTGCCATGATGAAGGCGAGCAGGAGCGGCGCGAAAAGCTTGAACCAGTCTATTCTTGAGAACCACATGAAACACAACCCGAACTCTGAAGGGAAAGGAGGGGGGTCCACCCGGCCCCGGGGAGGGCTGGGCCGGGTGGACCGGGGGTCGTTACTCGGAGACCTTCACGGTGAACTCGAGCCGGGCAAAGTCACCGGGCAGAACCGTGTTGTGGAAGCTGTCCGCAGTGGTGCCGGTGATGGTCACCGAGGATGCGGGCTCGGCCGGATAGACCGAGTAGGTGCAGGCGCCGCCGCAGGTGTGGATCGTCGAGTAGGCCGGGGCCACGTCGCGGATACGCACGTTTCCTGCATTGGTCGTGCCGGTGTTCTCGGCTTCGATCTGGTAGCGGATGCACTGGCCCGGCTCGACGTCGAGACGGTTCTTGGTGAAGGTGCCAGGCGCACCGGTGCAGAGCGGATCGATGTACTGCATCTTGGTCAGCGTCACGTCACCCGAGACGATCACCACCTTGTCGTTCACCGCGTTGTCGGCAGTGTCGACATCGATATCGGCGCCCGCGTTCAGCGTGTTCGCCAGGGCGATGGTGCCGATTTCGGACAGGCCGGGGGTGGCGCTCGACGGGGTCTGCACCCGGTAGATCAGCGAGATCTGGTCGCCTGCGGCAAGCCCGTTGGTGCCCGCTGCAACACCGTCAACCAGGTCGTCGAAGTTGTCGACGATGACCTCGGTCGCATCGATCACGCCGTTCTGGTTGGCGTCCCAGTAGATCGCGCCGGAGAAGTCGGTCAGACCGCTCTGGGAGATCGCACCTTCGGTGATCGCGACGTTCGAGTTGTTGGTCACGGTGTGCACCATGTCGACGATGCCGCCGGGGGCTGCCTGGGCTTCCTGATCGGCCTCGATGGCCACGTCGACAACCTTGTTGATGGTCAGCTGGTTGACGATGCGGTCGGATTGGCCGGTGACGGCCGACGACACCAGGATGTCGATCGGGTTGTCGCTCGGCGGATAGCCTTCGGTCGGCGTGATGACGACGTTGAAGTCCTTGCTGCCGCCCGCCGGGATGGTGCCGGTGTTGGAGACAACGGTTCCGTCAAGCGTCTGGAACTCCACGGTCCAGCCCGCCGGAATGGCCTGCGCCAGTTCCAGGTTGAAGCTGTCCGAGGTGGTGCCGCCGTTTTCGACATTCATCGGGAAGGACACCGCCACACCGGGATCGGTGGTCTGGGTCACCCAGGGCAGGCCGCCATTGGTCGGCGCCGCGCCGTCACCTTCGGATCCCGCGACCTTGTTCTCGAGGTCGATGGCCGAGGCCAGAACCGCACCGGTGTATTCCGCGGTCGAGCTGTCGAAGGTGCCGCTGTTTTCCGAGGTCGCCACCACATTGGCGGTGTACTCGGTGGTCGGAACCGGGGTCACATCGGTCGGCAGGGTCGCCAGCAGGGTCACCTTGACCGCGTCACCCGAAACCAGCGGGCCGACGGTGCCGACGATCGGCGTCGCGCCGTCTTCCGCGACCATGCGGAAGGTGGTGCCGGCCGGGAAGTCGACGTTGTTGACGTCAAGCGTGTAGCTGTCGGTCACGTTCGAGGTATTCGAGATCACGAATTCGAACGGGATCGTCGCGCCCTGATAGACATCGGCATTGTCGGTCACCACGTCATTGGCGGCGGCGTCGGTGTCGGTGGCCGAGGCGACGGTGCCGTCACGGGTGCCGTCCAGGTTGATCTTGGTGTCGTCGATTTCCAGGCTGAACTGCTCGTCCACGGTCACCGAGGCGGTGTTCGAGTCCGGGAAGGCCGCGCCGTCGACGGTCTGGGTGGCGGTGTTGGGGATGATGCCGGCCGGGGCACCGTCGGCGATGGTGGCCTTGAAGGTCACGCTGCCGGAGCGGCCCGAGGGCACTTCGGACAGGATGAACTGCAAGGTCTGGGCGTTGTCGTAGGACCAGGCGATGGTCTGGCCGCCGCCGTTGGTCTGGTCGGTGGCATTGGCCGCGTTGGCTTCGCCCAGGGGCCCGGTCGCATCCGACCAGGTGGCCGAGTTCGCCACATAGTTCAGGCGGCCGTCGAGGATGTCGCGGACCACGTAGTTGTTGGCCGAGACCAGGCCGGTCGACGAATAGGTCAGCGTGATGGTGACTTCATCGCCGGAGTCGACAATCGCGTTGTTGCCGGTGCCCGAGGCGGGATCGACGGTCATCGACTTGACGACTTCGACAATCGCGCCGTTCGAGATGGTCAGCGTGTCGACATTGGCGTCGGTGACGGTGTTGTCGAGCGCCGAAACGGCGAGGACGTCAATGTTGTCGGTGCCGGTCTGGGTCGAGGAGGCCGAGGCCTCGATGATAAAGCCGTATTGCTCACCGGGCGCCAGCACCGGGGTGCTGGTGATCGGCGTGGCGCTGTCGGCGACACCGTCCATGTTGGCATCCGGGTAGAACACCAGGGTGGTGTCCAGGGCGCCCGAGTCCTGCTCGGTCGCGGTCAGCGCGAAGCTGTCGGGGCCGTTGCCGTCGTTGGTCACGATGTGCGGCAGAAAGGCCTTGCCGCCCGGGGCGATGGCTTCCGAATTGTCGGAGATCATCGTCAGGCCGGCGACCTGCTGGACGACGGTCTCGACCTTGTTCGACGTGACCGTGATGGTATCGCCGGAGCTGTTGGTATAGGTGGCAACCGCCTGGTTGCCGATGACCGAACCGGCCTCTGGTGCGGCAGCATAGGCTGCGGCCCCGAAAACCGACATGAGAGCGACAGCACTACAGCCGCGTTTGAAGTGCGCTTGAGTATTCACTTGTATTCACCATTGAACATATTGAGTTGACGGGGCTCCACCCCCGGGGACGAGGACCGGAGGGATCAGTTGACGACCACCCGGTAGGAGTTCAGGGCCTCGTCGCCGGCGGCGAGCGAGGTGCCGAGCGTCCAGCGGACGGCTTCGACGATGTCTTCGGGAACCGGTTCCATGCGCACGGTTCCGTCGTCTTCAATGATCTTGCGCAGCGCCGGCAGGGTCGACCATTCGAGGCCGGGCAGCTCGGGGTCCATTTCGGCCTGGATCTCGAAGGTGGCGTCATGCGAGCTCTGCTCGGTGCCCAGCTTCAGGGTCACGCCCTCGGGCACCGGACCGACGATGACCAGGTCGGCCATGGCGTCATCGCTGAGGTTCTCGTGCTGGATCGCGAAATGGATGGTCTCGCCGGGCTTGACGCTCTCGCGCTCGACGAGCTGCTCGAGGCCGGCCTCATCGCTTTCGACGATGAACAGTTCGAAATTGGCGCGCAGCTCCTCGGCCTGAAGGGCCAGGGCCGATGTGGCGAGCATCGCCACTCCCAGACCTGCGCGGGTGATGGTCGTTACGAGGCACATAGTTAAAGTCTCCTGCTGTCAGGCGGGCCGGCGGGCCGGCATCGCTTGTCGGGTTGATCGGCCCACCTCGGAGATGAGGCGAACTACAGCGACTTTTTCGCGTGAATGGCCTGCTGCTCACATCCCCGAGACCGGATAGGAGAGGGCACCGGTTGGCGGATCCCGCACTGCCAAAGCGCGCCGCGCGTCCGGTTGGACGGCAGGCTCTGCACCATGGGCGGGTCGCCCTGTCCGAAGGGATAGGCGGTTTTGCCGCCCGGCGGGCGCCTCGGCCCGGAAAATCCGGCCAAAGCGCAGGCTCCGGGCCGGCGGCTGCTGGGGATTCGCTATCAGAGGCGGCGGTCAAGCTCTTGTCGGCAAAGGGCGAATCGGTCGGGCGACCGTATCGGAGCGACGCCGCGAAGGGGCAGCGCCGCCGGCAAAGGGCACGCCGCCTATACCGCCGGAGAGGCCCGCCAAGACGAAAGAAGCCGCCCGAAGGCGGCTTCATTCTGCAAGGAGATGCGGTCTGGGATGTTCTCCGGCTCGGTTTGAGCCCGGCGCGCGCGGGGTGGGATCAGACGAAGCCGGCTTCCTTGGCGATCAGCGCCGCATGGGTCCGGTTGCGGGCGTTCAGCTTGCGGCTGAGGGTCTTGACGTGCAGCTTGACCGTGACCTCCTGAAGATCGAGATCGCGGGCGATGGCCTTGTTCGACTGCGCCTTGGTCAGCCCGATCAACACCTGCTTTTCCCGGTCGGTCAGCAATTCGTCGAAGGCATGCGCCGGGTCGTCTTCCTTCTGCGCCATGAAGCTCACCGGGGCAAAGGTCTCGCCGGCGGCCATGAAGCGCACCGCGTTGCGCAGCGACCGCGCCGCCATGGTCTTGGGCAGGAACCCGGCCGCCCCGGCCTCGAGCGCCTCTTCGGCGACGGTGCGCGAGGCGGTGCCGGAGAGAATGCCCACCGGGTTGCGGCCATTGACCTCGATGGTTTCGGACAGGCCGTCGAGCCCGTTCATTCCGGGCATGTCGAAATCCAGCAGGACCAGATCGAACGGTCCTTTCTGCCGGATCAGCGACAGCGCCCCGCCCAGATCGTCGGCGGTGTGTACCTGGATGCCATCACCTTCGAGGAAGGCCGCAATGGTGTCGCGCACCAATTCATGATCGTCTGCTATCAGAACATGCATTCTGTCTTGTTCCTATCTCGGCGACCCTTCGGCCACTTGTTACCCATTTCGCTCATTCCGCGCAAGTCTATGGAATAGTTCTGCCTTAGAGTGAACGCATTCTACAATCCGTATGTATGCTCTAGCGGCGGCGCTTACGGTCGATCAACCCTAGGCTCAGGATGCATTGATTTCGGCCGCACCGCGTGATTCACGGCTCTTAAAACGGAGCTGTGACATGAGCGATCTTTTCTGGCTGACCGACGCGCAGATGGCGCGTCTGAAGCCCTTCTTTCCGAAATCGCACGGAAAGCCGCGCGTTGACGACAAGCGTGTGTTGAGCGGCATAATCTTTATCAATCGTAATGGCTTGCGCTGGCGTGACGCTCCTGCCGCCTACGGCCCGCACAAGACGCTCTACAGCCGATGGAAGCGTTGGAGCGAGAAAGGCATCTTCGCGCGGATGATGGCGGGTCTGGCCGCCCTGCACGGCGAGAAGAATACAGTGATGATCGATGCGACCTACCTGAAGGCACATCGCACGGCGTCCAGCCTGGGCGTGAAAAAAGGGGGCGTGGTCGCCTGATCGGTCGCACCAAGGGCGGCATGAACACCAAACTGCACGCCATCTGCGACAGTCAGGGGCGCCCGCTCGACCTGTTCG
This sequence comes from Marinovum sp. E3, assembly GCF_055755275.1. NCBI lineage: Bacteria > Pseudomonadati > Pseudomonadota > Alphaproteobacteria > Rhodobacterales > Roseobacteraceae > Marinovum > Marinovum sp. E3. Next base: position 43,016 of record NZ_JBVTQV010000006.1, on the reverse strand, counting down.
TCACCGCCGGTCAGGTCAGCGATTACATCGGCGCGCGGGCATTGCTCAGCGGCCTTCCAAAAGTCAATTGGCTGCTCGGGGATCGCGGCTACGATGCCGACTGGTTCCGGGAAGCGTTGAAAGACAAAGGGATACGCGCCTGCATCCCAGGTCGAAAGCAACGCAAGACCCCGGTCAAATACGACAAGCGCCGATACAAGCGGCGCAACCGCATCGAGATCATGTTCGGAAGGCTCAAGGACTGGAGGCGCGTCGCGACCCGCTATGACCGCTGTCCAAAGGTATTCCTCTCTGCCATAGCCCTCGCAGCTATTGTCATCTATTGGTTATGAATCCTGACCCTAATGTGCGACACCAATACCACTGACACTCGGCGACTATACCAAAGGTTATAACGAGCATCCTAATACGCCAATGCAGTATGCGATCAGGACGGATTAATATGGCTCGTACAAACCCTGCACTTTAAAGAGTAAGGACCCCGCGATGACCTTGACCCTCAGGCCCCCTTCGACCATGGCCGCGATGCTTTTGCTGACACTGGCCTTTTTTGCCACCACCGCCCTTTCCGAAACGTTGAAGGCACCGGAGGGCGAGGTCATCCTGACGGTCACCGGCAACGTGCATGTCACCAATGCGATGGACAAGGCGGAGTTCGATCTCGAGATGCTCGAGGCGCTGCCGGCCACCGAATTCACCACCTCGACGATCTGGACCGCCGGCGAACAGACCTATACCGGTGTCGAGCTGAAGACCTTTCTCGACAGCCTGGAGGCCACCGGTACAATGATCGATGCCACCGCAATCAACGATTATTCGGTCGAAATCCCGATCAGCGACGCGGTCGAAGGCGGGCCGATCCTGGCCTACAAGAGCGATGGCGCCTATATGTCCCGCCGCGACAAGGGCCCGATCTGGCTGATCTATCCCTATGATCAGAACGCCGACTACCGGTCCGAAACGATCTACAGCCGGAGCATCTGGCAGCTTGACCGGCTCAACGTCAAGTAATTCAGAAGTTAAGACAAAAGGGCGGACCGCATGGCGATCGGCGCAAATATTTCGCACGACAACAGCCTGCGATTTCGCAGGCTTCGCCTTGTGGTGCTGGTCATTGTCCTGGGCGGCCTGGCCACCGCCGGGCTGATCGCGGTCGAGCTTGGCGGCAAGATCCGCGAGCTCAGGCAGGTGCCGCGCGACAATATCCAGTGGAATACCGCGCAGCTCGAGGTGGATTTCCTCAAGTTGCGCACGGCGCTCGACGCCGCCATCGAAGATCCCGCCACGCTCGACGAGCTGCGCAAGCAATTCGACATCTTCTACAGCCGGGTGAAAACGCTCGAAGGCTCGACCCAGACGCTGAACCTCGCGGACAACCCCGAGCTGCGGACGCATCGGCACGACCTCGAGCATTTCCTGATGATGACGGTGCCGCTGATCGATTCCTCCGATGCCGTTCTGATCGATGCGCTGCCGCAGATCGATAGCTGGATCGAGGAGCTCGTCGCGACCCCGCGGCTGTTCGCGCTGGGGGCGGTCCAGGTCATGGCCAGCCTGTCGGACCAGCAGCGGACCGAGATCGTCGAGCTGTTGCGCCGCCTGGCGCTGGTTGCTCTCGGGGTGTTCGGCGCGCTGATCCTGACCCTGGCGACGATGACCTGGCAGCGGCTCGAACTGTCGCGCCGCGCGGCCGCGATCTCCCGCGCCGGGCGGATGCGGGAATCGACGCTGCGCGCCTCGCTCGACGCCATCGTGGTGATCGATGATCAGGGGCTGATCACCGATTTCAACGGCTCGGCGGAAAAGATCTTCGGCTTTCGCAAGGACGAGATCATCGGCCGCAAGTTGTCCGAAACCATCGTGCCGCCGGCCTTCCGCGAGGCCCATGCCGAGGGGTTTGTGCGCTACACCTCCTCCGACACCTCCAACATCGTCGATCAGGGCCGGCTCGAGCTGATCGCCATGCACCGCGACGGCCACGAATTTCCGATCGAAGTGTCGATCTCGGAGACCGCGGGCGAGACCGGGCCGGCCTTTGTCTCTTATATCCGCGACATCACCGAGGAAAAGCGCGCCAAGGCCGAGTTGCAGCAGGCCCGCGACGACGCGCTCACCGCCTTCCGCGAGAAATCGCATTTCTTCGCGGTGATGAGCCACGAGATGCGCACCCCGCTCAACGGCATCATGTCGGCGCTCGACCTGATGACCGACGATCCTTTGACCGACAAGCAGAAACGCTATGTCACGATTGCCGAATCCTCCAGCCAGGTGTTGCTGGGCCATATCAACGACGTGCTGCTGATCGAACGGCTCGATTCCGGCGAAAGGACCGCCCCGCTCGCGCCCTTCCGTCCGGTCGCGCTGGTCGACGCCGTGGCCGACAGCATGCGGCCGGTGGCCGGGCAGCAGAACACCACCGTGGTGACCGAGCACAGCGGCCCCGACGCCTGTGTCCTGGGCCAGTCGCGGGCGCTGCAACAGGTGGTGATGAACCTGCTGAGCAATGCCGTCAAATTCACCCCCAGCGGCAAGGTGACGATCCGCACCGCCACCCGCGCGGCCGGCAATGACGAGGTCGAGCTTGCCATCGCGGTGGCCGACACCGGCATCGGCATCTCCGAGGAGGATCAGGCGCGGATCTTCGAGGATTTCGTCACCATCGATTCCCCGTACGAGCGGACGGCCACCGGCACCGGCCTCGGGCTGGGCATTGTCCGCCGCCTGGTGCAGCAGATGCAGGGCGAGGTGACCTGCGAGAGCGTGCCCGACGAAGGCACCACCTTTCATGTCACCCTCACCCTGCCCCGCGCCGAGGACGAGGACCGGCCCGCCGCCGCCTCCGGCCCCGCCCGCGACACCGCCGAGATCGCCCCGCTCGATGTGCTGGTGGTCGAGGACAACCCGATCAATGCCGAGGTGCTCGAGGCGATGCTGCTGCGCGAGGGTCACAAGGTCTCGCATGCCAGCGACGGCTTCGAAGGCGTCCATGTGGCCAGCCGCACGCATTTCGACCTGATCCTGATGGATGTCAGCATGCCGAACATGAACGGCATCAAGGCCACTCAGGAAATCCGCGCCTCGCGCGGGCTGTCCAAGAATTCGCCGATCTATGCCGTCACCGCCCACGCCATGCCGAACGAGGTCAAGGAGTTTCTCGCCGCCGGGATGGCGGGCTGCGTGCTCAAGCCGATCCGGCCCGACGCGCTGCGCAAAGTGCTGCACGAGGTCGCGCGCGACCAGGAACACGGCCAGGTGACGGCCCAACCCCATGCCCCGGAGGAAACCGACATGACAAACGCCATGCTGATCGATCTCGACAGCCTCGAAGACATCGCCGCGCTGCTGGGCCAGGAGCGGTTCGACGCCAAGCTCGACAGCTTTGCGACCGAAGCCGAAGACGTGTTGCGCCAGATCGATGCCGCCGCCGCCGCCGGCGACCTGCCGGCGCTGCAATCCAACGCCCATCGTCTTGCCGGCTCTTGCGGGGTCTTTGGTGCAGTGGCGCTGCACCGCGAACTTCAGGCGATCGAGGCGCGCTGCAAGGCCGATGACAAAACGGCCGCCCTCGACATGGCGGCCGGTCTCCCGCAAACTTGGGAGGCGACGCGCCGGGCGCTCAACACGGCGCGGGTCTGAGCCCTGCCCCCGGTCACTGACCGAGGATACGTTTGACGTAGTTGCGGGTCTCGCGGAACGGCGGCACGCCACCGTATTTGCGCACCGCCCCCGGCCCGGCATTATAAGCCGCCAGCGCCAGCCGCCAGTCGCCGAAGCGGTCATATTGCGCGCGCAGGTACTTGGCCCCGCCGCGCAGGTTCTGCACCGGATCATGCGGATTGACCTTCAGCTCGCGCGCCGTGCCCGGCATCAGCTGCGTCAGCCCGATGGCGCCGACATGCGACCGCGCCTTGCTGTTCCAGCCCGATTCCTGCTGGATCAGCGCCAGAAAGAGCTCTTCGGGAATGCGAAAGGCCGAAGCCTGGCGCTTGGCCTCGTCCAGATAGGCCCCGACATGTTTGCCCCGTGGCCTGACCTTGATCCGGGCCAGTTGCAGGCTGCCGGCAGTGGCAATCACCGCCGAGGCACCCACCGGCGGCGGCGCGGGCGCCACATCGCTGCGGGTCGACGTCACGCCGACACGTCGGTCGATCACCGCCGATTGTGCCTGCAAGATCTCCATCCGGCTGGCGCCTGCGGCGCTGAACAGCGCATCCGCCAGCATCGGGGTCGGGCAGGCCAAGAGAACGAGGGGTAGCAGTCGCCTTGTCACAAACACGTCACTCACTCCTAAAGTTGATTACCAAAGAAGCAGTAGCGGTTTCCCGGCGAGATTTCGGCGACCCGGATGTCGAGCGCAGGGCGCAAAAGGTTAGCCGCCCCAAGGCTTTCGAGAGCGCGCGGCACCGCACCGGACGACACAGGCCAAGGAATGGGTTGCACGGCGGCGCCGGCATGCCTATACGTCAACCCACGCAGGGGAGTCCCGCCGAGGGGACTGAGAGGCAGACAGGGCTTTGGCCCGGTGACGCGACCCTTTGAACCTGACCCAGTTGACACTGGCGTAGGAAGCTGAGGGCGCATCATGGGGGGTTCCCCCGGCTCCCTGACAAGTCGGCCCCGCGCCGCCGCCTCCTCTCCCGGATCATCTGGTGTCTTTTTGAGACTTGAGCTTGAGGAGCGCCACAATGAACGTGCCAAACCCCACCATCACCACCGGCCCCCTGCCCGCATCGCGCAAGATCCACGTGCCGGGCGTGCTGCACCCCGAGATCCGCGTGCCGATGCGCGAGATCTCGGTGCATCCCACCGCCGGCGAGCCGCCGCTGCCGGTCTATGACAGCTCCGGCCCCTATACCGACCCCGACGCGCAGATCGACATTGCCAAGGGCCTGGCGCCGCTGCGCCGCGCCTGGATCGAGGCGCGCGGCGATGTCGAGGAATACGACGGCCGCGAGGTCAAGCCCGAAGACAACGGCTTTGTGCAGGGTGACCGGCTGACGCCGGAGTTCCCGGTGCGCCCGCGCCCGCTGCGCGGCAAGGGCGCCGTCACCCAGCTCGCCTATGCCCGCGCCGGCATCGTCACGCCCGAGATGGAATTCGTCGCCATCCGCGAGAACCAGCTGCGCGAAGCGGTGGGCCCACGCGACGGCGAGGATTGGGGCGCCAACCTGCCCGACCACGTGACGCCCGAGTTCGTCCGCGACGAGATCGCCGCCGGCCGCGCCATCATCCCGGTCAACATCAACCACCCGGAAAGCGAACCGATGATCATCGGCCGCAACTTCCTGGTCAAGATCAACGCCAACATGGGCACCTCGGCCGTGACCTCTTCGATGGAAGAGGAAGTCGACAAGCTGGTCTGGTCGATCCGCTGGGGCGCCGACACGGTGATGGACCTCTCGACCGGCCGCAACATCCACAACACCCGCGAATGGATCATCCGCAACAGCCCGGTCCCGATCGGCACGGTGCCGATCTATCAGGCGCTGGAAAAGGTCAACGGCATCGCCGAAGACCTGACCTGGGAGGTGTTCCGCGACACGCTGATCGAACAGGCCGAGCAGGGGGTGGATTACTTCACCATCCACGCCGGCGTCCGGCTGCACATGGTCCCGATGACCGCCAAACGCGTCACCGGCATCGTCTCGCGCGGGGGCTCGATCATGGCGAAATGGTGCCTGCACCACCACAAGGAAAGCTTCCTCTACGAGCATTTCGACGAGATCTGCGACATCTGCCGCCAGTACGACGTCAGCTTTTCGCTGGGCGACGGTCTGCGCCCCGGCTCGATCGCCGATGCCAATGACGAGGCGCAGTTTGCCGAGCTGGAGACCCTGGGCGAGCTGACCAAGATCGCCTGGGCCAAGGACTGCCAGGTGATGATCGAAGGCCCCGGCCACGTCGCCATGCACAAGATCAAGGAGAACATGGACAAGCAGCTCGAGTGCTGCCACGAGGCGCCGTTCTATACCCTCGGGCCGCTCACCACCGACATCGCGCCGGGCTATGACCACATCACCAGCGGCATTGGTGCCGCGATGATCGGCTGGTTCGGCTGCGCCATGCTCTGCTACGTGACGCCCAAGGAACACCTTGGCCTGCCCGACCGCGACGACGTGAAAACCGGGGTGATCACCTACAAGATCGCGGCCCATGCCGCCGATCTGGCCAAGGGCATGCCCGGCGCGCAGCGGCGCGACGACGCGCTGTCGCGCGCCCGCTTCGAGTTCCGCTGGGAAGACCAGTTCAACCTGGCGCTCGACCCGGAAACCGCGCGCGACTTCCACGACCAGACCCTGCCGAAAGAGGCGCACAAGGTGGCGCATTTCTGCTCGATGTGCGGGCCGAAGTTCTGCTCGATGCGGATTTCGCACGACATCCGCGCCGAGGCGCAGAAAGAGGGCATGGAAGCGATGGCCGCCAAGTTCCGCGAGGGCGGCGAGCTGTATGTGCCCGCGAAAAAGGCGGAACCGGCGGAATGACCACGCTCCGCATTGCCGGGGCGGGGCTCGCAGGCCTCGTCTGCGGCTATGAGCTGGCGCGCCGGGGGGCGCGGGTGGTGCTCTATGAGCGCGCGCCCACCCTCGGCACCGCCAGCGTGGCGCGCTTTGCCGGCGGCATGCTGGCGCCCTGGTGCGAGGCCGCCACGGCCGAGCCCGAGGTGGTGACCCTGGGCCGGGGCGCCGCCGATTGGTGGGCGCAGGTGACAGAGGTGACGCGGCGCGGCACGCTGGTGCTGGCACCGCCGCGCGACCGGGCCGAGATCTCGCGGTTCGCCCGGCGGACCGAGGCGCATCGGCCGGTGGATGACGCGGCGATCACCGCGCTCGAGCCCGACCTTGCCGGGCGCTTCTCGCAGGGGCTGCATTTCGCGCAGGAGGCGCATCTCGACCCTTCCCGGGCGCTGCAAGATCTGGCGCGGGGGATCGCGGCCCATGGCGGCGAGATCCGCCATGGCACCGACGCCCCCCGGCAGATCGACATCGATTGCACCGGCATGGCGGCCCCCCTGCCCGATCTGCGCCCGGTGCGCGGCGAAATGGCGGTGCTGCATTGCCCCGAGGTGTCGATCACCCGCACCCTGCGGCTGTTGCACCCGCGCATCCCGCTCTATCTCGTGCCGCGCGGCGGCGGCACCTATATGATCGGCGCCACCATGGTGGAAAGCTCGTCGGACCGGCCCGCCACCCTGCGCGCGCTGACAGAGCTGTTTTCCGCCGCCTTTGCCCTGCATCCCGGCTTCGCCGAGGCGGCGGTGATCCGCAGCGGCGCCGGGCTGCGCCCGGCTTTCCCCGACAACCTGCCGCGCCTGACCTGTCAGGAGGGCATCTGGCACCTCAACGGCCTTTATCGCCACGGCTTCCTGCTGGCCCCCGCCATGGCGCAACGGCTGGCCGACACACTGATCCCGGAGACTGGACATGAAGATACTGGTGAACGCAGAACCGCGTGAGGTCTCGGGCCTCACCCTGTCCGAGGCGCTGGCCGAGCTGGGCTTTGACAGCCCCGCCGTCGCCACCGCGCTGAACGGCGATTTCGTGCCGCGCGACAGCCGCGCCGCGACCGCCTTGCAACACGGCGACCGGCTGGAAGTGCTGGCCCCGATGCAGGGAGGCTGAGATGCGGATCTACGGAGAGACAATCGCCTCGCGGCTACTGCTCGGCACCGCGCAATACCCCTCGCCCGCCGTGTTGCAGGACGCGATCCGCGCCAGCGGCACCGGCCTTGTCACCGTCTCGCTGCGCCGCGAAACTGCCGATGGCGCCGGCGAGGGCTTTTGGCGCACCCTGCGCGAGACCGGTGTCCGCATCCTGCCCAACACCGCCGGCTGCCACACCGTCAAGGAGGCGGTGACCACCGCCCATATGGCGCGCGAGGTCTTTGCCACCGACTGGCTCAAGCTCGAGGTGATCGGCCATGCCGATACCCTGCAACCGGATGTCTTTGCGCTGGTCGAGGCGGCGCGGATCCTCACCTCGGAGGGGTTCAAGGTGTTTCCCTATACCACCGATGATCTGGTGGTCGGCGAACGGCTGCTTGATGCCGGCTGCGAGCTGCTGATGCCCTGGGGCGCGCCGATCGGCTCGGGCCAGGGGCTGCGCAACCCCGATGCCTTGCGCGCCATGCGGGCGCATTTCCCCGGCGTGCCGCTGGTGGTCGACGCCGGCATCGGCCGGCCCTCCGACGCGGCGCAGGCGATGGAGCTCGGCATGGATGCGGTGCTGCTGAACACCGCCGTGGCCCAGGCCGGCGACCCCGCCGGGATGGCACGCGCCATGGCGCTGGCCGTCGAGGCCGGGCGCGCGGGCTTTGACGCCGACCCGATGGACCGCCGCGACCTGGCGGTGCCCTCGACCCCGGTGCTCGGCCTGGCGGAGCTGGCGTGATGCAGCGGTTCTATCTGATCGTGGGCCATGTCGCCCGGCTGGAACTCTTGGTGCCGCAGGGGGTGCAACTGGTGCAGCTGCGCATCAAGGACCAGCCCGAGGCAGAGATCCGCCGCCAGATCGCCCGCGCCCGCGACATCTGCGCCGTGCATGGCGCGCAGCTGGTGGTCAACGATTACTGGCAGGCGGCGCTCGATCTGAACTGTTCCTTCGTGCATCTCGGGCAGGAGGACATGGAGACCGCCGATTTCGCCGCCCTGCGCCGCGCCGGGGTGCGCTTTGGCCTGTCGACCCATGACGACGCGGAACTGGAGCGTGCCCTCTCGCTCGATCCGGCCTATGTGGCGCTTGGCCCGGTCTATCCGACATTGCTGAAAAAGATGAAATGGGCGCCGCAGGGCCTTGACCGGGTGACCGCCTGGAAACGCCGTACCGGCCAGGTGCCGCTGGTGGCCATCGGCGGGCTGACGCCCGAGCGCGCGCCCGGGGTTCTGGCGGCCGGCGCCGACAGCCTCGCCGTGGTGACCGATGTGCAGCAGGCCGAAGACCCCGAGGCGCGAGTGCGCGACTGGCTGAAGGTCTGCCAATGACCCGCTATGCCCGTCAGGAGATCCTGCCCGAGGTCGGCGCCGCCGGCCAGGAGCGGCTGCGCCAGGCGCATGTCGTTGTGATCGGCGCCGGCGGGCTGGGCTGTCCGGTGCTGCAATATCTCGCCGGTGCCGGTGTCGGGCGGATCACGCTCTTTGATCCCGACCATGTCGAGGAAAGCAACCTGCACCGCCAGCCGCTCTACCGCATGGCGGACCTTGGCCGCCCCAAGGCGGAGGCCGCCGCCGAAGCCTTGCGCGGCTTCAACCCCGAGGTACGGCTGCGCGCCCATGTGGCGCCGCTGGGGCCCGGCCTTGCCCCCGGTCTGGTGCAGGCGGCCGATCTGGTGATCGATGCCGCCGACAGTTTCGCGGTGTCTTACATCTTGTCCGACGCCTGCCTCGCCGCCGGCACGCCGCTGATCTCGGCCAGCGCGCTGGGCCAGTCGGGTTATGCCGGTGGATTCTGCGGTGGCGCGCCGTCGCTGCGCGCGGTTTTTCCCGATCTGCCAACCTCGGGCGCCACCTGCGCCACCGCCGGCGTCCTCGGCCCGGCGGTCGGCATGATCGGCAGCTTGCAGGCGCAGCTGGCCTTGCAGCTTCTGCTCGGCACCGGCGCGCCGCTGGGCCGGGTGGTCTCGGTCGATCTGGCCACGATGCGCTTTGGCGGTTTCACCTTTCTCGGCAGCCCCGAACCGGCGCGCCCCTGGCCCTTTCTGGCGCCCGCGATGCTGCGCCCGGACGATCTGGTGATCGAGCTGCGTGACGCCGCCGAAGCCCCCTGCCCGATCACGCCAGAGGCGCTGCGGCTGCCCATGGAAGAGGTTCCCGGGCTGACCCCCGCCCCCGGGCAACGGCTGGTCCTGTGCTGCGCCTCGGGGCTGCGCGCCTGGCGCGCGGGCTTGACGTTGAAGGCGCAAGGCATTGAAAATATGTCGATTATCGCCGCAAAGGCCTGCGCGTGACGGGGAAATTGCCCATGGGCAATTTTGTCATTCCGCCGCCATCTCCTCTTCGGCCGCCGGCAGCCAGACGGTGAACTCGGCGCCGCCAGCCTTGCGGTTGCGCACCGAGATCAGCCCGCCGGCGCGCTGGATCAACGTCTGCGAGATCGACAGGCCAAGGCCGGTGCCCTCGCCCCGCTTGGTGGTGAAAAACGGATCGAAAACCGCGCTCAGCATCGCGTCGGGCACCCCGGGGCCGCTGTCACGTACCTTGAGCGCGGTGCCGCGGCGGCCGTTGCGGCGCGCTTCGGTCAGGAGAAGCGCGAGCCGGCCGCCCTGGCCCATGGCCTGCACCGCGTTGATGATCAGGTTGACGACCACCTGCTGCATCTCGCCGGGGGCGATGCGCACCGGCGGCACGTCGTCCAGCCGGGTTTCGACCCGGACACCGGCCTTGTCGATCACATGCTCCACCAGAACCAGGCAATCGCCGAGCACCGGGGCAAGATCGACCTGGCCGCCCATTTCCTCGATCTCGCCGGGGGCGGCGAATTTCAGCAGCTTGCCGACAATCGCCTGAATGCGCCCGACCTGGGCGTCGATCAGGTTGAGCTCGGTCGCGACCGGGGCGGCGCGCTCCTGCAAGGCCTCGCGCATCACGTCGAGATTGCCCTGGATCACCGCCACCGGATTGTTGATCTCATGCGCCACGCCGGCGGTGATCTCGCCGATCGAGGCCAGCTTTTCGCTCATCACCAACTGCCGGTAGGTTTCTTCCAGCTTGGCGTTGGCCGCACGCAGCTCGGCGGTGCGTTCCTCGACGCGGGTGTTCAGCTCATCGGCCCAGGCGCGCAGCTTGCGGTCGCGGTCCTGCACCTGGTCGAGCAGATCGTCGAGATGGCCGGCGACGGCGGCAATCTCGTCGCGCCGCTTCATCCGCCCGATCCGCGCCGAAAGGTCGCCGCGTCCGACCCGGGCCATGGTCTGTGTCATCCGCTCCAGCGGCGCAAAGATTCCGCCGGCCATCCAGAGAAACACCGGCGCCGAGAGCACCAGAACCGCAAAGAACGCCGCCAGCATCCACAGGAAGGCCTGCCGCTTGGCGGCGGTGAACGGCGCCTCGAGAAAGCCGACATAGAGCATGCCCACACGGTCGCCGAAACTGTCGGTCAGCGGCATATACGCCGAAATATACCAGTCGTTGACCACGAAGGCGCGGTCGAGCCAGGTCTTGCCCTGGCCCAGAACCTGGCCGCGCACCGCCGCCGAGACCCGGGTGCCAAGCGCCCGCACATCCTCGAACAGCCGCACGTTGGTGCTGACCCGCACGTCATCAAGGAACAGTGTCGCCGTGCCCTGCCGCTCGCCGCCGGTGACGGCGTTGAGATAGACCAGCGCGTTGATCGAATCGATGAAATCCAGGTTGCGGTTCAACAGGATGCCCCCCACCAGCACGCCGTCATGTCCGGGCAGGCGCACCGGGCTGGCGGAATGCACCACCATGCCGCGATCCTCGACCTCGCGGTCGGTGGGCACCGCGGCCTCGGTCTCGATCAGCGGGATGCGGGCCTGTGCGGCCAGCGGCGCCGGCAGCGCCCCGGCGGGAAAGATATCGATCCGGGTGTCGGGGCGGCTGAGCCCGGCGGCGATCACCGGCCAGCGGTCGGCCTGCGCGCCGGCGGCCTCGGCCGGCAGGTAATACAGGAAATCGAGGCCCAGTTCGGCCTGCTTTTGCCGGAAATACGCCGCCGGATCGCCCTCGGCCAGCACTTCGGCGAATTCGACCGAGCCGGCCAGCCCGTGCAGCTCTTCGCCGGTGCCGGTCATCAGCCGGTTGAGATATTGCTCGGCAATCCGCAGGTCGCTTTCGACATTGGCGATCAGCACCTTGTCGTAATCCGCTGTCCAGCGGGTCATGCCGAGCAGCAGGAGCAGCGGCATCAGCAGGATCAGGGGGGCAAGCGCCAGGATCAGCAGGCGCAGGCGAACCGATTGCATCAAGAGACCCTCCCGCCGGCCAGACTATCGGCGGCCGACGGGGCGCGCAAACTCAGATCGGGTTTTTCTCCGCATAGGTCCGAAAGAACGCCAGAAACGCCCGGTCGGGATCGCGTGCGGGCTCTCTGCCCCGGCTCCAGTCGCGCCATTCGCCCTCGACGTGATAGATGTCATACCCCGGGTGGCGCAGCCGCGCAGTCTCGTAGGTTTCGCTGCGCAGGGCGGTGCCGCGGCTTTCCAGCCAGGCCGGCCGCGGCCGGGGTTCCGGCACCAGCCGCTCTTCGGTGCCGGCCATCCGCGCCTTGCGGCCCACCTTGGAAAAGCTCAGCTCGCGTTCCGCCTGGGCCGAGGTGCCGCTGTCCTTGCGCCACCAGCGCAGCTCGACATGGGTCACCCGCCGGCCGGTCTTGACCGGCTCGATCTCGACCACGTAGTCGCTCAGCGCATTGACCTCGGCCATCGCCGGCTCGATCGCCCGCAGCTTGAGGTTCGACCAGGAGGTGAGCTTGCCCTTCGCGACGCCGAGAATGCCGCGCAGATCCTCGAGGCTGAAGCGTTCCGACGAGCGATAGCGCAGATTGCCGCGTTTCTGGATCATCTCGTAAAGCGTCAGCGCATATTTCGACGACAGCGCGAACATCACCTCGCGTTGCAGGCGGGCAAAGACGGTGCTGTCCTTGATGATCCGCCGCAGCCGCTGCGGGATCTCGTATTCCAGCAGCCCGTCGCGCCGCGTGGTCTCGATATTGCCACCCAGAAGCTGCACCCGCTCGATCGCCTCTTCGCCGTCACGGGTGACGCGGACCTTGACGATCGAGGACATCAGCCGCTCGATGCTCTCGCCGACCCGGTCGTTGGAATTGTGCGAACCGCGCAAATCGGCCTTGGCGATCACATGGGTCACCGGCTTGTCGATGGCATCCCAGGCGTTTTCCAGCAGCTGGTTGTAGATCCGGCGGTCCGCCAGCGTCAGCGGGGTGACCTCGACAAGGTCGACCAGCTCGCCGGGTTTGACGAGGCTTTCGGCGTTTGGCCGCGCCTCGATGGTGCGATAAGGTTTGCCTGTGGCCACGTGCGTTACCTGACTGCTCTTACTTTTGTAGGCCTTTGGGCGTAAGATATCAAAAGCCGACGCCCCCGTCCATCACCCGAAAGGTAAGCTTTCGCGCCGGGGATTCGCGCCACCCGATTCGCAATGCCCTGCCCCGCAAGGCTTTTTTCAACGGTTTTTTTGCCCCTGTGGCGCGCACCCGAAAGGTAAGTTTTCCGCCCTGCCCGATCCGTAAGCCCAGCCGCCCCGATGCGTAAGGACAAACACCCCGAAGCGTAAGCCATGCCGCCCCGGGACGTAAGAATTGGGCGGAATTCCCGTGGTTTGGCAATGCGTTGGATGACGCGAACAAGGAATCCTTGAATCCAGAACAAGAGGGTTTTTTAAATTTGGATTTTTGGGGGTTTTGCCTGCCGCCCGGACACCGTTTGAAGCCGCGACCCGGCCAAGCTTACTTTTCGGGTGCCGCACGGTGCGAAAAAGCCCCGAGGTTCGGAAATTGGGGGCCTCTCCGGTGTTTTCGCGGCATTGGCGGGCAATCGCGCAACTTCCGCTATTTTCGGCATCCGCTGCCGGATTTCGCACTTGAGACGGCTGGCCACAGGGTCCATGATTCGCGTCAAACCACCCCCCTGAGAGGTAGGACATGGAGCAGTCAGCCCTTCCCCCGGTGTCCCTGCGCGAGCTCGACCAGCTTGCCGGGCGCGCCTCCACCGTCATCTCGCGCCTGCGCGACCGCCTGTATGCCCCCGGCACCGAAAAGCGGCTCGAGCTGCAATTCAACGTGCGCCGCGCCGCCGAGATGGTCGGACGCAGCGAAAAGGCGATCCGCGACGCCGAGGCCGACGGCCGCCTGCCGGCGCCGGAGAAAGACCCCGAGACCGGGCGGCGCACCGGCTACAGCCTGACCGATGTGAACCGCATGCGCCAGCTTTTCGGCACCTTGCCGCATCGGGCGCCCGACGATCCGGCGATGGTGCTGGCGGTTCAGAACTTCAAGGGCGGTGTCGGCAAATCGACCACCGTCTGTCACCTGGCGCAATATCTCGCGCTCAAGGGCTATCGCGTCTGCGTCATCGATTGCGACAGCCAGGCTTCGACCACCTCGGTTTTCGGGTTGAACCCCGACGTCGATGTGGATGAAGACGAGGACACGCTTTACCCGTTCTTTCGCCATGGCGGCCCGCCCGATCTGAGCTATGCGCTGCGCGCCACCTATTGGCCGAACATCGCGCTGATCCCCGCCAATTTGGGCCTCTATGACGCCGAATATGAATTCGCCGCCCGCATGGCGCGCGAGAAATCCTTTGTGCTCGACCGGCTGCGTCACGGTATCGAGACCATCAAGGACCGCTTTGATGTCATCCTGCTTGATCCGCCGCCGGCGCTTGGCATGCTTTCGCTGTCGGTGCTGCGCGCGGCCGAGGCGCTGGTGATCCCGGCGCCGCCCAACAACATCGATTTCGGCTCAACCGCGCATTTCCTCAAGATGCTCGGCGCCACGCTCAACGAGCTGGCCGAGGCCGGAGGCGCGCGGGATTATGCATTTGTTAAAATTCTTGCGACCAAGATGAATGACACCAAATCGGCGCATGTCGCCATCAAGCGGATGATGGATGCGGTCTTTCCCATGGATATGCTTCTCTCTGTGCAGAAGGACAGTGCCGAGATCGACAACGCGACGGCCAATCTCTCGACGGTCTACGAGCTGACCGGCGCCGCCACCCGCACCGAGACCCACAAGCGCTGCCGCGCTTATCTCGATGCGGTGGGCCGCGAGATCGAGATACTGATCCGCAAGACCTGGCCGAGCCATCACGCGCAGCTGCGCAAGGAAGGACTGCTATGACCCGCAAGCATGATGCCATTTTCGACGATGTTCTCAGCGGCTTTGACGCCCCCGCCCCGGCCGAAGAAGACCGGGCCGGCGCGCGGTTTCTCAAACGCACCACCACAATTTCCGAGCGGCTTTCGGGCGAGCTCGAGGAAAAGACCCTGCGCTGGGTCGACCCCGCCCGCTGCCGCATGTGGGACCGACACAATCGCGAATATGCGCTGCTCAACGAAGACAATTGCCGCGACCTGATCGATGGCATCCGCTCGCAGGGGCGGCAGGAATTTCCCGCCATCGTGCGCACCTCTGACGATCCGGATTACGACTTCGAGGTGATCTGCGGCGCCCGGCGGCATTTCGCGGTGAGCTGGCTTCGGGCCAACAATTACACCCAGTTCAAATATCTCGTCGAGCTGCGTGACCTGTCGGATGAAGAGGCCTTTCGTCTTGCCGATATCGAGAACCGCGACCGCGAGGACATCTCGGATTACGAGCGGGCGATCGATTATGCCGATGCCGTGGAGCGCTACTACGGCGGCAAGCAGAAGGCGATGGCCGAGCGGCTCGAGGTGTCGCAACCCTGGCTGTCGCGTTACCTGCAACTGGCGAAACTGCCCGAAGAGATCGTCGCCGCCTTTGCCTCGGTGCGCGACATCCGCGAGCGCAACGCCCGCGAGTTGAAGCCGCTTCTGGGGGAGGCCGTGGTCGCCGAACGCGTGCTCGATGCCGCCCGGACCATCGCCCGCGAACAGGCCCAGGCGCGGCGCGGCAGCGGGGCCTTTGTCGATGGGGCGGCGGTCATGCGGCGGCTGGTCAACGCCGGCAAGCCGGCCGCCCCGAAGCCGCCGCGCGCGGGCAAGATCTATCGGCGCTCATCTGGCGAGGCCGGCATCGAAGTCCGTCGCAAGGGGCGTAAGGTTCTGGTGGAGTTCGAGGATTCGCTGTCGCGCCCGCAGCTTGTGGCGGCTTTTGACGCCTACTTGAAAGATCGCTTCTCGCACTGACCCGGAAAATTGCCCACGGGCAATTTTTGCACGGTGAGGTCCCGGCGCGAGGCCGGGGCGCGCCGTCCCCCGTCCCTGCCTCGCGCCGGGACCCCGTGGCTCGCCCGGCACAATTGCCCATGGGCAATTTTTTGCAGCCGGACAATTTGACCGAGTTTCGCCGGGCGAGCGATCTCGGTGCGGCCAGTCTGACCCAATCGCTGATCCGTCGTCGAAACCGGCTGGCATCCCTCTGCGGGGAATGCCAGTTTGCCCCAAACGGGAGGGACATCCGGGGATGGTGGATATCTGGAGCGGTCTGGTGCAGGCGGCCTGGCTGGTGGGGACGCTTGATGCGGAACTGCTGGAAATCGCCTTGCGCTCGCTCAAGGTCACGCTCTCGGCGCTGGTCATTGCCAGCCTGATCGCCCTGCCCCTGGCGGCTTTGCTCGCGGTGCGCCGCTTCAGGTTTCGCCGCACGGTGATTGCGGTGCTGAATGCGTTGATGGGGCTGCCGCCGGTGGTTGTGGGCCTGGTGGTCTATGTGCTGCTGTCGCGCTCGGGCCCGCTTGGCGTGCTGGGGCTTCTGTTCACGCCGACGGCCATGGTGATCGCCCAGGTCGTCATAATCGTGCCGCTGATTGCCTCGATCGCGCATCAGTCGATCCGCGATCTCTGGCAGGAATACCACGATCTGCTGATCTCGATGAACGTCACCCAGGGACAGAAGATCCGCACCCTGCTGTGGGACAGCCGCCGAGCGCTGCTGACCGCCGCGCTGGCGGGGTTTGGCCGTGGCATCGGCGAGGTGGGCGCGATCATGATCGTCGGCGGCAATATCGATCATGCCACGCGGGTGCTGACCACCGCGATTGCGCTCGAGACCGGGAAAGGCAACTTCGCGCTGGCGCTGGCCTTGGGGTTCGTGCTGATCGCCTTGGCGATTGCGGTCAATCTCGCGATCCATGCGCTCAGCCGGACCGAGCGGGAGGGGCGCTGGTGAGCGACTTGTTTCCGGTCAGGCTCGAGGCGGCCCGAGCCACGCGGCGCGGCAGGACGCTGGTCGGCCCGGTCGATCTCGAACTCGACGGCGCCGGGACAACCGTGGTGATCGGCCCCAACGGCGCCGGCAAGACGACCTTTCTGCGTATGTTGCACGGCACGGCGCGGCTGGGGGGCGGGCGGATTCGCTGGAATTGCACCACCGAAGAGGCGCGGCATCACCAGTGTTTCGTGTTTCAGCAGCCGGTGATGCTGCGGCGCACGGTGATGCAGAACCTGATCTACCCGCTGCGCATGCGCGGCATGTCGCGCGGCGAGGCCGAAGACCGCGCGCGGCGCTGGGCCGCGCGGGTGGGGCTGGGCTCGATGCTGACCCGACAGGCGCCGGTGCTATCCGGCGGCGAGCGGCAGAAGCTGGCGCTGGCGCGGGCGATGATCACCGAGCCGAAGCTGCTGTTTCTCGACGAGCCCTGCGCCTCGCTCGATGGCCGGGCGATGCGCGAGATCGAGGAGATCCTGCAAGAGGCCCGGGCCGGTGGCATGCGGCTGATCCTCTCGACCCACGATATGGGCCAGGCGCGGCGGCTGGCCGATGAGGTGCTGTTTCTGCTGCATGGCAGGCTGCACGACCGGGGCGCCGGACCGGAATTTTTCACCCAGCCCGCCACGCCTCAGGCGCGGGCCTTTCTGAACGGAGATATTGTCGAATGAAACATCTGATCCTGTCGCTGGCGCTGATCGCGTGTTCCGGCGCCGCCCTGGCCGCCGAGACGATGAAAATGGCCGTTACCACGTCGTTCCATAATTCCGGGCTGGCGGATGTGTTGCTGCCGCGGATCGCGGCGGACCTCGATCTCGAGGTGCAGCTGCTGGTGGTTGGCACGGGGCAGGCGATCCGGCTGGGCGAGGCGGGTGACGTCGATGCCATCCTGGTGCATTCGCGCGGCGCCGAAGAGACATTTGTCGCGGCAGGGAACGGCACCCACCGGCGCGAGATCATGTACAACGATTTTGTCTTCATCGGGCCCGAGAGCGACCCCGCCGATATCGCCGGTGCGCCGAGCGCCACCGAAGCGCTGCAACGCATTGCCGCGGCCGAGGCGCCGTTTGTCTCGCGCGGGGATGACAGCGGCACCCACAAGAAGGAGCTGAGCCTCTGGGACGACGCCGGGCAGGATCCGGCGACGCTGCACGATTGGTACAAACCCGTGGGCGCCGGCATGGGCGCGGCGCTGAACACCGCCGCCGGCATGGGCGCTTATATCATGTCGGATCGGGCGAGCTGGCTGAATTTCGGCAACAAGGGCGATCTGGCGCTGCTGTTTTCCGGCGATGCGGTGCTGTTCAACCAATATGCCTATCTTCCGGTGAACCCGGAGAAACATGGCCATGTGAAACATGACCTGGCGATGAAGCTGGAAAACTGGCTGGTGTCCGACACCGCAAAGGGGCTGATCGATGGCTACACCATCGACGGCGAGACGCTCTTTGTCTTCAACGCCAAGGCCGCGGACTAGGCGCACCCGAAAGGTAAGCTTTCGCAACCATGGCGCAAGCTTATCGGACATTTTCGGGGAGGGCAGGGCAGGGCGGTTTCCTGCCCGGTGTGCCCGGACAAGCGCCGCGCGGCGGCATTGCCGGGCGGCCACCACGAAAGACTACGCCGGATGGTGGGCCGGGTCACGCGGCGGCGTGAGAGACCCGAGACGTTGTGGCGTTTTTGCCGAGCCCTGCGGCGCGGGTAATCCCGGCCGGGCCGGGGGGCGCTCAGGCACAGCCCAGATGGCGGGAGATCGCGCGGGCGCAGGATGTGACCGCATCGATCACGCTCTGATCGGGCGGCGCGGGCGCATCGAAGGCGCGGGTGGCGTTGATCGCCCCGACGATGCCGCCGGATATGTCGCGGATCGGGGCGGCGACCGAGGCCATGCCACGTTCGAAACTGCCGAGCTGCACCACGACATCGCGCGCGCGGTCGGCGCGCCATTGCGCCAGCAGCGTTGCCATGTTGCGCGGCGTCCCGCGGGGCGCATGATCGTAATGTTCATCCCGGTAGAGCGCGATCAGCGAGGCTTCGTCGAGATCGGTCAGCAGCACCCGGCCCATGGTGGTGGCCGCCGCCGGCAGCCGGCTGCCGACATGCACGATGCTGCCCATGCCCATGCGGCTGGCGACCCGCAGCATGTAAAGCACGCTCTTGCCGTCGCGCACGCCAAGATGGGTCGACCAGTCGGTTTCGTCCCGCAGCGCCTCGATCTCGGGCAGGGCGATCTGCACCAACTCGCGCGAGGCCATGTATCCATGCCCCAGCCGCAGCACCGCCGGCCCCAGCGCATAGGTCTGCCGCCGCGCGTCGTGCAGCAGGAAGCCCAGATGCGCCAGGGTATAGACCGTGCGGAAGGCGGCCGACCGGCTGAGCCCCAGGCTGCGCGCGATATCGCTGAGCGTCAGTTCCTGACGCTCGGAGGTGAAGGCATCCAGCACCGCGAAGCCGCGGAGCAGGCCGGGGACCAGATAGCGGTCTTCATCGGTGTCCGTTTTATCCATGAAACGCCATGTATCAGGTGAAACGCGTGCCGGCTACAAATCTCTGCATCGAATTTTGCACGACAGCCACCACGGAGGACCCGACATGAACATGCGCGCAACCGCCTCGCCGCTCGCGGCGGAACTCAAGGCCCATACCGGGCGCTTCACCGACAAGGAATTCGACTGGAACGCCTTTCCCTCGAACGCCGGTTTCCCCGATCTGGCGCGGGCGCAGATGCGCTATGTCGGGGCAGGGGGCTCGCCCAAGGTGGGCGATACCTCGACGCTCAAGGCCGACAATTTCACCGTCTCGCTGATCTACAAGGAGCCGGGCAAATACGCCGCCTGCCACAGCCATGAAATCGAAGAGAGTTTCCTGATCATCGATGGCGCGCTGATCGTCGGCTGGGAGCGGGACGGCGAGGTCTGCGAGGTCAACCTCGGGCCGAAGGACATGATCCTGAACGCGCGCGAGATCGGCCATGGATTCCGCGTCGACGGGGTGGAGCCGGTGCTGATGTCGATCTCGGTCGATGTCGGCAAGCCGCTGCCGCCGGTCTATCACTATCACCCGAAGGAACATGCGCCCGAGCTGGCCCGGGCGTTTGGCGCCAAGCCGGGCGAGACCATCAAGTTCGATCCCGCCGGCGATCATCCGTTGCAGAAGCTGATGGCGCAATACGTGATTCGCCACGTCGACCAGCCGACGATCTGGGAAGACGCCGGCTTCAGCCGCAAGGTCTATGTCGGCGAGGGCGGTCTGGGCCATGATACCTGCCGCAAGGAGATGTGGGGCGTGCCGTCGCGTGTGGGGATCAAGGGATTCGTGCGCGATGTCGAGGATGCCTTCCTGGTGCTCGAAGGTAGCCTGACCGTGGGCTGGGAAGACAATGGCGAAACCGTCGAGGTCGAGCTCGGGCCGCGCGATCTGGTCAAGACGCCGGCCGGCCGCAAGCACTGGATTCGCAACGATGGCGCCGGCGCGGCCACGGTCTGGCACGTGATCGGTTCGTCGAAGGGCGATGATGTGGTCTACGAAGCCGCCTGAACGCCCAAAACCTGATCACCCGGGCCATGGCGGCTGATCCGCCATGGCCGAGAAGGCCGCCTGCCTGCCCGTAAACGGAGGATGCGGCCTGTGGGGCATCGCCGGTTTCCTTTGGATATCAGCGGCTTGCCCTGACTTCTACGGTTCAAGACCTGACCGCGCCTGCCCCGGAAAAACTTTTCGAAAACACTTGACTCACCGGGGTGGCCTTCAGTTATCATCAATAGTGAACAAGTTGTTCATATTTGAACACCTGCAAGACGGACGAAACATCAAGCAACCGAGAGGAGCCACGTCATGGATGCTTTCAAGGACAGACTTGCACAGCGGGCCGCGGACACCAGCCGCCCGGCGCTGGCGCATCAATGCCGGGGGCGGGAGCTGGAGCCGCAGGAGGCGGATTTCGCGACGGTCCTGATGGAGGTCTATGACGCGGTGGGCCATGAGTATGACGCCGTCGCCACCGCCCTGACCGAGCGCGGCTTTGCGGCGCCGGTCTCGGGCCGTACCGACTGGACCGCCGATCTGGTTCACGATGAGCTGGTGGCGATCAACGCCGCGCTTGACGCGGCATATGCGGAGCACGGGTATGGCGCTTGAGTTCCGCAATGTGACCAAGAAGTTCACCACCAATGCCGGCGACCGGCTGACCGCGGTGAACGACGTGAGCTTTCGGGTCGACGAGGGCGAGTTCGTCTCGGTCGTCGGGCCTTCGGGCTGCGGCAAATCGACGATCCTGTCGATGACCGCCGGGCTCTATCAGCCGAGCGACGGCGAGGTGCTTGTTTCGGATGCGGCGGTGACCGGCCCCAATGCGCATGTCGGTTTCATGCTGCAAAAGGATCTGCTGCTGCCCTGGCGTTCGATCATCTCGAATATCGAGTTCGGGCTGGAGGCGCGCGGCGTGGCCAAGGCGGAACGGCGCGCACGCGCCATGAAGGAGCTGGAGCACTGCCAGCTTGCCGGGTTCGACAGCCATTATCCCTATCAGCTTTCGGGCGGGATGCGGCAGCGCGCGGCGCTGGCCCGCACGCTGGCCATCGACCCCGAGATCATCCTGCTCGACGAGCCGTTCTCGGCGCTGGATGCGCAGACCAAGCTGCTGTTGCAGAATTCCTTTGCCGGCACCATCGCCAAGACCGGCAAGACGACGCTGCTGATCACCCATGATCTGGTGGAGGCGGTGCTGATGTCCGACCGCATTCTGGTGCTGTCGGAACGCCCCGGCACCGTGGTGGCGGAAATCAAGGTCGACCTGCCGAAACGCGACCGGCCGATCGAGCGGCGCGTCATGCCGGAGGTTTCCGACTATGCCGCTCAGCTCTTCAAACACCTGAAACTCGAAGAAAAGGCCGCCTGAGGCGCCGCTCGGAAC
Source organism: Marinovum sp. E3 (assembly GCF_055755275.1). NCBI lineage: Bacteria > Pseudomonadati > Pseudomonadota > Alphaproteobacteria > Rhodobacterales > Roseobacteraceae > Marinovum > Marinovum sp. E3. The sequence goes on along the minus strand of NZ_JBVTQV010000006.1, from coordinate 21,277 downwards.
AGGGAGTCCCGAACATGAAACATCGCATTCTTTCCACCTTCGCCGCCGCCGCCCTGGCGCTGTCCGCCAGTGCCGCCGCTGCGGCCGAAGAAGTCACCTATCTGTTTCCGGCGCCGGATTTCCTTCCGGCTTTCGCGCCGTTCCAGCTTGCCAAGGGCAAGGGCTATTTCGAGGAGGCCGGGCTCGACGTCACCTTTCAGGTGGGCAAGGGCGGCGCCGATGTGGCGACCCAGGTCGCGCTTGGCAATGCCGATCTGGGCGGCGGGATCGGCGACACGCCGATCATCGTGCGGGCCAACGGCCTCGAGATCCGCGGCGTCGCGCTGCTGGGCGGCCGCGGCCTGACCCAGCTCGCCTGGCGCGAGGATGCCGGCATTTCCGGCCCCGAAGACCTCAAGGGCAAGTCGATCGGCGTGCTGTCGTTCCAGGACACCACCTATTACAACTTGCTCGGCGTGCTGGCCTCGGCCGGGCTGAGCAAGACTGATGTCGATATCCAGGCGGTGGGCCCCGGCGGCATCATCCAGTTGAGCATCGCCGGCAAGCTTGACGCCATGTCGGGCGTGCCCGAGTGGATCGCCGCCATCGAGGCCGCCGGCGTCGCGATGGATCAGATGCCGGTCGATTCGGTGTTCCCGGCGATGGCCCAGGCGGTCATCGCCTCGGACGACACCATCGAGGAACGCCCCGAGGTGGTGCAGGGGTTTGTCGAGGCGGTGCTGCGCGGGCTGCGCGACATCTCGGCCGATCCGGCGGCCGCGGCGGCGGATTACGTCAGCTTTGTGCCGCAGCATTCCGAAAATCTCGCCGGGATCGAGGCGATCCTGCGGGCCTACGCCGAGCTGATCTATCCCGAGGGCGAGAACCAGCCGCTGGGCAGCTTTGATCCGGCACGGATCAAGGCGGTGCAGGATTTCTATGTCGATGCCGGGCTGGTGCGCACCGCGGTGCCGGTCGACGAGCTGTACACCAACGAGTTCATCAAATGACCGATACAACTCAGGCCGTGGCCGGGCGCTCTGCCCCGGCCGCCAAGGCCCCCGCTTCCAAGGGAACCCGCCCCATGCGTCTTGCCAATCCGCTTTATGCAAGCCTCGGACTGCTGGTCCTCGTGCTTCTGGCCTGGGAATTTCTGCCCCCGGCGCTGGATGTGCCCAAGTTCATCATTCCGACGCTGACCGATTGCCTGGCCGAACTGTCGCGGATGTGGGCCTTCGAGGGGCTGCTGGGGCATTTCCTGTCGACCGCGCTCTACACCGTGCTGGGCTTTGCCATCGGATCGCTGCTGGGTGCGGTTCTGGGCTATCTGCTGGGCATGTCGGAATTCTGGGAGAAGGTGCTTTCGCCCTATATCCTGGCCTTGCAGATCGCGCCCAAGGTGGCCTTTGCGCCGCTGTTCATCATGTGGTTCGGCTATAACGCCATGCCCAAGCTGCTGGTCACCGTGCTGATCGTGTTTTTCCCGGTGCTGGTCAATGTGCTTCAGGCGATGCGCACCGTCGACCGCGACCTGGTGAACCTTGCCCGGGCCTACAACCTCGGCCGGCTGGGCGTGTTCTGGAAAGTCGAGATGCCCTCGACCCTGCCCAACCTGATGGCCGGTCTGCGCATCGCCTCCACCCTGGCCGTGATCGGCGTGACGGTGGGCGAGCTGGTGGGCGGCAACACCGGGCTGGGTTTCCTGATCTCCTACGGCGGCGGCCAGGCCAATGCGGCGATGGTGTTCAACGCGATCCTGCTGCTGACGGTGATCGGCTACGCGCTCTATTTCGCGCTGGTCAAGATCGAGACCCGCGTGCTGCATTACCTGCCCCGCGCCGAGCACTGACGCCGGGCCATGACATCGGGTCGCCCTGCGGCGGCGGCCAGCCAGATTAGGGAGAACGCAAATGACTGTCGTCGACAAGAAAGCGCTGATCGAGAAGCGCGTGAACGAAGGCCTGCGCGGCCAATGGTATCCGGTGGCCAAATCGGTCGAGATCAAGGGCGCGCGCCCCTTCGGCACCAAGCTGCTGGGCCAGAAGCTCGTGCTGTGGCGCGACGGCGCCGGCAAGATCCGCTGCCTCGAGGACTTCTGTCCGCACCGTGGCGCCCCGCTGTCCTATGGCGAGGTGCATGACGGCCATGTCGCCTGTCGCTATCACGGCGTGGTGGTCGATGGCGAAGGCGTGGTGCAGCGGGTGCCGGCGATGCCGGAATGCGCGCTCGAGGGCCGCAAGGCGCTGCAATCCTACACCGTGCAGGAAAGCAACGACGCGGTCTTTGTCTATGTGCCCTCGGCCGACCGGCCCGAACCGCCGGAGCTGGTGCTGCCCAAGGAGATGACCAGCGACGCATGGACCGGCTTTCTCTGCACCTCGGTCTGGGAAACCAACTATCGTTACGCGCTGGATAACCTCGCCGATCCGATGCACGGCTGCTACCTGCATGCCGAGAGCTTTACCTTGGCGTATGGCTCCAAGCAGGACCTGATGCAGCTCAACAAGACCGACGAGGGTTTCCGCATCGAGCGCGTCGGCCAGACCGGCGAGAACTTCGACTGGACCGAGTTCGAGATCCATGACGGCTCGATGTTCTGTTTCCTCGACATTCCCTATCCGCCGGCGGCCGGGCCGGGCGGCGTGTTCCGCATCATCGGCTTTACCACGCCGGTGGATGAGACCACCTGCCGGGTGTTCTTCTGGCGGATGCGCCAGGTCGAGGGCACGGCGCGGGAGAGCTGGCGTTTCCTGTATCGCGCGGTGCTGGAAACCAATCACTGGAACGTGCTCGAGCAGGACCGGGTGATGCTGGAAGGCATGTCGGACGACGCGCGCAAGCGCGAGATGCTCTATCAGCATGATCTGGGTGTCAGCCGCATCCGGCAGATCCTGACCCGGGCGGCCAAGGCGCAGATTGAGGCCGAGCTGAAATCGGCCGCGGTGGCGGCGGAATGAGCCTCGATGGCCGTCATATCCTCGTCACCGGCGCGGCGAGCGGTCTGGGTGAAGTGATCGCCCGGTCGCTTGCCGCCAAGGGCGCGCGCCTGATCCTCGCGGATATCGCCGAGGAGGAGGGTCGGGCCACGGCCGACAGCCTCGGGGCGGCATTTGTGCGGGTCGATCTGGGCGATCCGGATTCGATCCGCGCCTGCGGCGAAGCGGTTGCGCGGCTGACGGCGGGCAAGCTGCACGGGCTGATCAACAACGGCGCGATTGCCACCGGCATCGGCGGCATTCCCTACGACGAGATCGAGCTGGAGAGCTGGGATCTGGTGCAGCGGGTCAATGTGCGCGGCACCTGGCTGATGGTGCGGGCCATGGCGCCGCTGCTGAAAGCCTCGGGATCGGGCCGGGTGGTCAACATGGCGTCGGATACGGCGCTCTGGGGGGCGCCGCGGCTGATGTCCTATGTCGCCAGCAAGGGCGCGGTGATCGCGATGACGCGGTCGTTGGCGCGGGAACTGGGGCCGGACCGCATCGGGGTGACGGCGGTGGCGCCGGGCATCCTGACCACCGAAAGCACCGATTACGTGCCCGAAGCGCGGCACAGGCAGTATTCCGAAGGCCGTGCGGTGCCCGGGGCACAATCGCCGCAGGACATCACCGACGTGGTGGCCTTTCTCGTGGAGGAGGGCGCGCTGACGCTCACCGGGCAGGTGCTGCCGGTCAACAACGGGTTCGTTTTCGCATGAGCTGGGATGCGCATACCTCCGAGGGCATCGCCTACCTCGAACGCCCCGGCAACGGGCCGGTGCTGGTGCTGCTGCACGGGATCGGATCGAACGCCGCGTCGTTCACGCCGTTGCTGGCGCATCTGCCGGCGACGGCCCGGGTGATCGCCTGGAACGCGCCGGGTTATGGCGGGTCCGAGCCGCTGACCCAGGTCTGGCCGCAGGCGCAGGACTACGCGGCGGCTCTGGAAGGGTTTCTCGACCGGGTGAAGGTGCCGCAATGCGCATTGCTCGGCCATTCGCTGGGGGCGCTGATCGCGGCGTCCTTTGTCGCCTGTCGCGCCAACCGGGTGACCCATCTGACGCTGGCCGCGCCGGCCATCGGCCACGGCGTTGCGCCGGGCGAGGTGCTGAGCGCCAAGGCACAGGCGCGGATCGACGATCTGGAGCGGCTGGGGGCGGTAGACTTCGCCAAGGCCCGCGCTCCGCGGCTGGTGTACCGGCCCGAGGATAACCCGGAGACGCTGGCGTTGGTGCAGACCGCGATGAGCCAGGTCTCGATGCCGGGCTATGGCCAGGCGGCGCGGATGCTGGCCTCGGGGCGGCTTCTGGATGATGCCGACAGGCTCTGGGTGCCCACCGACGTGATTGTCGGCGGCAAGGATCAGGTGACGCCGCCCGAAGGGGCGCGCCGCGTGCACCACAGGCTGCACGCCAAGGCGCGCGGCACATACACGGAGCTGCCGGGCCTCGGCCATGCGCTCTATCAACAGGATCCGGCGCGTTTTGCCGCTGCGTTGCGCCAGGGCGCCGCGGCGGTGGTGTGACCGGAGAGGGAGACCGAGATGAGTGAGACCATTCGCACAGAGGCGCTTCGCGGCATCATGATGCGCGGCCCTGGGCTGACCCAGACATTGCCGTTCTACGAGGACATGTGGGGGCTGAAGCTGGCCCATGCCGAAGAGGGCACGGCGTTGTTGCGCGGCACCGGCGAGGAGGCGTTCCTCTACGGGCTGAAGGACGGGCCGGTGTTTGGCATCGAGTACATCCATTTCGCCATGCCCGACCGCGCCAGCATGGATGCGCTGCATGCGCAATGCCTGGCCCGGGGCGCGCCGGTGCTGGGCACGCCTTCGGCGTTCGACGATTGGGCGGGCGGCTATGGCTTCGAGGTGCTGGACCCCGACAACCGCCGGCTGCGGTTCCGCTGCGACGCCCGGACGCTGGACGAGAAACCGGAATGGGCCAAGCCGCGCAAGGTCAGCCATGTGGTGCTGAACGCGCCCGACATGGAGGCGACGCAGGCCTTCTACGAAGAGGTTCTGGGCTTCCGGGTGTCGGATTATTCCGCCGACCAGATGGTTTTCCTGCGCTGCAACACCGATCACCACGCCATCGCGCTGGTGCGCGGCAATTATGCCAGCGTGAATCATGTGGCCTTTGAAATGCCCTCGCTCGACGAATTCATGCGCGGCATCGGCCGGATGAAGCAGAAGGGCCATGTGCCCACATGGGGGCCGGGGCGGCACGGGCCGGGGGACAATCCCTTTGCCTATTTCGTCTCGCCCTCGGGTTTCGTGATCGAGTTCACCTCGGAGGTGCAGCAGATCGACGAGGCCACCCACGAGGCCCAGGTCTGGCCGCGCGACGACCCCGAGAAGATGGACCAGTGGATGACCGCCGGCCCGCCGACCCCGGCGCAGCGCGCGGTGATGCAGGGCCGGCCCGATCCGGGCTTTCCCGAACTGCGCGCCAAGGCGAAAGGAGCCGCGTGATGCGATACGATTACGACAAATGCGTCGCGGTGGTGACCGGGGGCTCTTCTGGCATTGGCCTGGCCACGGTGCGGCTGCTGCTGGAAAGCGGCGCGCGGGTTGCCTTTTGCGCCCGCAACGAGAGCCGGCTGAACGAGGTGGCCGCCGTGCTGAAGCGCGATTTCGGAGACGACAACGTGCTGACACAGGCGTTTTCGGTGCTCGACAAGGACGCCGTGCAGGGGTTTGCCGATCTGGTGCATCAGACCTGGGGCCGCTGCGACCTGCTGGTCAACAACGCCGGGCAGGGGCGGATTTCCACCTTCGAGGACACCACGGATGACGACTGGCGCGCGGAATATGAGCTGAAGCTGTTCAGCCAGGTGCTGCCGGTGCGGGTCTTCCTGCCGATGCTGCGCGAGGCTGGGGGTGCGATTGTCGCGGTGAATTCGCTGCTCGCCTACCAGCCCGAGCCGCATATGGTCTGCACCTCTTCGGCGCGGGCCGGGGTGCAGAACCTGCTGAAATCGCTTTCGGTCGAACTGGCGCCCGAGGTGCGGGTCAACTCCGTGCTCTTGGGGCTGATCGGCTCGGGCCAGTGGACCCGACGGTTTGCCGAACGCGAGGACCAGTCGGTCAGCCGGGCCGAATGGTACGGCGCCCTGGCCGAAAAGAAAGGCATTCCGCTCGGCCGTCTGGGCGAGGCCGAGGAAGCCGCCCATGCCATCGCCTTTCTGGGGTCCAGAGCGGCCAGCTACATCACCGGCGCACAGCTCGAAGTCTCGGGCGGCCTGTCCCGTCACATCTGAGGATGCATACCATGAAACACGATCCCATCAGCAAGACCGACACGGTCGGCGATTTCATCGCGCACTACCTGGCCGAGATCGGGGTGTCGGTGATGTTCGGCGTGATCTCGATCCACAACATGCCGATCTTGGACGCGGTGGCCCGGCAGGGGCGGATCCGCTTTGTGCCGGCGCGCGGCGAGGCCGGCGCGATGAACATGGCCGATGCCTATGCACGGGTGTCGGGCGGGCTTGGCGTCTGCCTCACCTCGACCGGCACGGCGGCGGGCAATGCTGCCGGCGCCCAGGCCGAGGCGCTGACCGCCGGCAGCCGGGTGCTGCATATCACCACGCAGGTCGATCTGGGCTATGCCGACCGCGACCGCGCGGCGATCCACGATGTGCCGCGCCAGCCCGAGATGTTGCGCGGGGTGTCGAAATCGGTGCATCGGATGTGGGATTCCAACGGTGCGATCGGTGCCCTGACGGCGGCGGTGTCGGATGCGCTCTCGGCGCCTTCGGGGCCGGTCAGCCTCGAGATTCCGGTGGATGTGCAGCGCGCGCCGGCGGTGGTGATGGCCGCAGTTCACGCGCCGGTGCCGACCCGGCCTTCGGCCCCGCAATCGGCGGTGGAAGAGATGGCGCGGCTGATCACCCAGGCGAAACGCCCGCTGATCTGGCTGGGCGGCGGCGCGCGCGGCGCGGTGGAAGAGGCGACCGAACTGATGCGCCGGGGTGTCGGCGTCGTGACCTCGACCAACGGGCGCGGCGTGGTCTCGGAGGAAGAGGCGGCCAACCTCGGCGCCTTCAACATGGGGCCGGACGCGATGGAGCTTTATGGCTCCTGCGACCTGATGCTGGTGGTGGGCTCGCGCCTGCGCGGCAACGAGACCCGCAACAACAAAATGCCGCTGCCGCGTCCGCTGTTGCAGATCGATGCCGACGCGGGGCAGGGCGGGCGCAATTACCCGGTGGATGTCTTTGCCCATGGCGATGCCGCCGATACGTTGCGGCGGCTGCTCGCGCTGCTGCCCGAGACGCTCGACACCGATGAGGCGCTGGCGTTCGATATCGCGCGGCTCAAGGCACAGGCCGAGGGGCGTCTGCGCGACACGCTGGGGCCTTACACCGTGGTGGCCGAGGCGATCAGCGGTGCGGTCGGCGCCGGCGGCAACGCCTGGGTGCGCGACGTGACGATCTCGAATTCGACCTATGGCAACCGCTATGTGCGGCTCTCCGATCCGCGTCAGGGCGTGCATGCGCTGGGTGGCGGCATCGGGCAGGGCGTGGCGATGGGGATCGGCGCGGCGCTGGCCTCGCACGGCCCCAAGGCGATCACGCTCTTGGGCGACGGCGGCACCATGCTGGGGCTGGCCGAGATGATCACGGCCGTCGATGAGAAGGCGCCGCTGGTCTATGTGCTGATGAATGATCAGGCCTATGGCGTGATCGAGAACATCCAGGATGCGCAATACGACAGCCGCCGGCATTACTCCAAGGTGGCGGTGCCGGAGTTCGGCGCCTTCTGCGGATCGATCGGCATGCCGCATGTGAAGGTGGACAGGGTGGACGCGTTCGAGGCGGCCTTGCAGGCGGCGCTGGCCACGGAAGGGCCGCGCGTGATCGAGGTCGACATGTGCGCCATCGGCCCCTTTGCCGAGGCCTTTGCCGGGCCGCCGGCGGGCGCTGCGGGCAAGAAGGAGTAAGCCATGCATCTCGGTCTGGTCGGATACGGCAATATCGGCAAGGCGCTGCTGGGCCTCATGGGCGCGGGAGAGCCCGCGCGCCTGACGGTGCTGGCGCGGCCCGGCAAGACGGTGGACCTGCCGGGGGCCGAGGTGGTGGAGACGGTGCAGGAGCTGATCGCCGCCGCGCCCGATCTGCTGGTGGAATGCGCCGGTCATGCGGCGGTGCGCGACACTGCGGTGCCGGCGCTCAGGGCCGGGATCGACGTGGTGCTGGTGTCGATCGGCGCGCTGAGCGATGTCGCGCTGGAACGTGCCCTGCACGCGGCGGCGGAAGAGGGCGGCGCGCGGCTGATCCTGCCGGCGGGGGCCATCGGCGGCATCGACCTGCTCTCGGCCATGGCGCCGGCGGGCGGGCTCGAGGTGACCTATCGCGGCACCAAGCCGCCGCAGGCCTGGCGCGGCACCCCGGCGGAAGAGCTGATCGACCTTGGCGGGCTGACAGCGGCGACGGTGTTCTTCTCGGGCACCGCGCGCGAGGTGGCGCAGGCCTTTCCGAAGAACGCAAATGTGGCGGCAACGCTGGCGCTGGCGGGGGCGGGAATGGACGCGACGCGGGTGGAGCTGGTGGCCGACCCGCAGGCCAGCGGCAACCGGCACGCCTATTCGGTGCATTCGCCGCTGGGGGATTACGAGATCCGGATCGACAATCGGGCCTCGAACGGCAACGCCAAGACCAGCGCGGCAACGATCTATTCGGTGCTGCGCGAGATACGTAACCGCAAAGGACCGGTGGTGATCTGATGAAAATGGAACGCGATATCCTGCCCTCCGGGGCGCTTTACATCGGCGGCGACTGGCGCGAGGGGCGCGGCGCCGAGATCACTTCGGTCTTTCCCGCCGACGGGACGGTGACCCGGGTTCTGCGCGGCGCCTCGACTGAGGATGGCGAAGAGGCCATCGCCCGCGCCAGGGCGGCGCAGCCCGCCTGGGGCGCGCTGAAACCACATGAGCGGGCGCGGGTGCTCCATGCCATCGCCGAGGGGATCGAGGCCAACATCGGCCGCATCTCGCAAATCCAGTCGCAGGACACCGGCAAGACGCTGGCCGAGACGGCGGCGCTGGCCGCATCGGCGGCCGGCACCTTCCGCTATTTCGCCGCCGTGGCCGAAACCATGGACGAGGACATGACCGCGCAGCGCGGCGGGGCGCTGACGCTCTCGGTGCATGAGCCGATGGGCGTGGTGGGGGCGATCACGCCGTGGAATTCGCCGATTGCCTCGGACGCGCAGAAGCTGGCGCCGGCCCTGGCGGCGGGCAATGCGGTGATCCTGAAACCGGCCTCCTGGTCACCGCTCACGGCGCTGGAACTGGCGCGGATCGCGGATGCGGCGGGGCTGCCCAAGGGGCTTCTGTCGGTGCTGCCCGGTTCGGGGCGCGAGATCGGCAACCTGCTGGTGGAACACCCGGATATCGCCAAGATCAGCTTTACCGGCGGCACGTCGACCGGCCGCAGCCTGGCCGAAAAGGCCGGGCGCAAGCTGATGCCGGTGAGCCTGGAACTGGGCGGAAAATCCCCGACCATCGTGTTTGACGACGCGGATATCGAGGTGGCGCTGGCGGGCATTCTCTTCGGGGTGTTCTCGTCCACCGGGCAGAGCTGCATCGCCGGCTCGCGGCTGTTCGTGCAGCGCGGGATCTATGATGCCTTTGTCCCCCGGCTGGTGGCGGCAACCAAACGCTTGCGCGTCGGCCATCCCTTCGCGGAGGGCACGCAGGTTGCATCGCTGATCCATCAGGACCACCGCGACGAGGTGGCGGGCCATGTGGCCCGCGCGCTGGAGGATGGCGGCAGGCTTCTGTGTGGGGGCGGAGCGCCGGACGGGGCGGAATACGCCGAGGGCAGCTATTACCTGCCGACCATCATCGAGGGGCTGGGCAACGATGCGCGGCTCTGCCGCGACGAGGTGTTCGGCCCGGTGCTGGCGGTGCTGCCTTTCGACGGGGAGGACGAGGTGATCGCCCAGGGCAATGACAACGACTATGGATTGGCCTGCGGCATCTGGACCCGCGATTTTCCCCGCGCCTGGCGGGTGGCACGGGCGATTCGGGCCGGAACGGTCTGGATCAACACCTACAAGCAATTCTCGATCTCGACCCCCTTCGGCGGCGATGGCGCCAGCGGGATCGGCCGGGAGAAGGGCCGGCAGGGAATGCGTGCCTACATGCGGCAGAAGGCGATTTATGCTGATCTGACCGGCGCGCCGCACCCTTGGGCCGCGGATGTGGTGAGGGCGTCATGACCGGACAGATCGCGATCATCGGTGCCGGGCCCTCGGGCTGCTTTCTGGCGCAGGCGCTGCTCAAGGCGCAGCCCGATCTGCGGGTCGATCTGATCGACCGGCTGCCGGTGCCCTATGGCCTGGTGCGCTATGGCGTGGCGGCGGATCACCAGGGCACCAAGGGCGTGACACGGCAGTTCGCGCGGCTCTTTGAACGGCAGGGCGCGCGGTTTTTCGGAAATGTGAGCATTGGCTCGGATGTCGGGCTGGAGGATCTGCGCGGCGCCTATGATGCCGTGGTGCTGGCCGCCGGGCTGTCGGCGGATCGGCGGCTGGAGATCCCCGGCAGCGATCTGCCGGGGGTGCATGGCGCGGGCAAGCTGACCCGGGCGCTTTACGAGCATCCCGAGGCCGAGGCGCTGCCCGAGCTGGGAGCGCGGCCGTTGATTGTCGGCAATGGCAATGTGGCGATAGACCTGCTGCGGCTCCTGGCGAAATCGCCTGAGGAACTGGAAGGCTCGGATCTGGGCCAGGGGCCGACGGACTGGCTGGCGGCCAGCGGCATCGAGGAGATCACCATCACCGGGCGCTCGCCGGCGGCGGCGGCCAAGTTCGATACGGTGATGATCAAGGAGCTGGGCAAGCTCGCCGACGTGTCGATCCGGGTGATCGACGCGGGCGAAAGCGATGACCCGGACGCGCAGAAGAAGCTGGCGGCGCTGAATGCGCTGGAGGGCGGCGCCGGGGCGCGGCGCATCACCTTTCGTTTCGGGCTGACGCCGGTGGCGGTCGAAGGCTCCGACAGGGCCGCGGCGGTGCGGTTTTCCACGGCACAGGGCGAAGAGACGCTGGCCTGCACCTCGGTGCTCACCGCCATCGGCTTTGACACGCCCGGCGATCTGCCGCGCGACGCGCTGCTGCGAGAGGAACGGGATGGCGGGCTGGCCGAGGGGCTTTATGCCACCGGCTGGTTCCGGCGCGGCCCGCGCGGCACCATTCCCGACAACCGCGCCGATGCCGGGGCGCTGGCCGAGCGAATCCTCGGCGCGCTCTCCCCCGATCCCGGCAAAGTGGGCGCCGGCATTCTGGCCGGTCTGGACGAGATCACCGATTACGACGGATGGTGCCGCATCGACAGCGCCGAGACCGCCAACCCCCCGCCCGGACGGTGCCGGGCCAAGATCACCACCCGCGAGGGCATGCTGGGCCTCGCCCGACAGGAGGATACGCAATGAACATCCAAGTGCTTTACGGAACCGAAACCGGCAATGCCGAGATGCTGGCCGAGGATATCGTCGCCGAACTTGAGGCCGATCACGCGGTCGCGGCCGTCAACCTGGCGGATTTCGACCCCTCGGAATTCGACACCGGCACGCTCTATCTGATGGTCTGTTCGACCTATGGCGACGGCGAGCTGCCGGCCTCGGCGCAGCCCTTTGCCGAGAAGATGGCGGCCGGCAAACCCGATCTGACCGGCGTGCATTTCGGCATCTTCGGCATGGGCGACCGGGAATATGACGAGACCTTCAATGGCGGGCCTGCGACCCTTGCCGCGCTGATGACCGCGGCCGGGGCCACGCAGCTGGGCGAGCGGATCGCGCATGACGCCTCGGGGGCGGAGATGGCCGAGGATCTGGCCTTTCCCTGGGCCGAGGACATCGTGGCCATGGCCGGCGACGCGCTTGGTCAGGCGGCATGAGCACGGCGGCGGAGATCAGGACGCGGCTGACCCGGCCATGGCAGCACGGGACGCATGCGGATTTTCGCGGCGTGACCTGCGAGGCGCCGCTGGATCTGTCGGGCGTGGCCGTCGATGGTGTCGATTTCACCGGCGCGCGCTTTCTTGGCGGGATCGACGCCAGCGGCGCGCGGTTTGACGGGCTGGCATGGTTTCGCGACGTGGTGATCGAGGGGCCGGCGCGGTTTGACGGTGCGGTTTTCATGAACGACGCCCGGTTCGAAGGCGCGCGGTTCCAGCGCCCGGCCGGATTCCGCAACACCGAATTCCGCGGCATCGGCCGCTTTGACGGCGCGCAGTTTCCCGAGGGGGCCGACCTCTCCGGCACCACCTGTTACGGCAATTTCTCGCTGCAATCGGTCACCGGCCGGGGCACGGTCAGTTTTCGGGGCAGCGAATGGCTGGGCGGGCTCTGGTGTGACAATGCCAGCCTGCCCGACACGGTCGACCTGTCCGAGACGCAGGTGCATGGCCGGCTCTGGCTGCGCCGGGCGCGGCGTGGCAATGCGGCGCTGCACCCGTCGGATTTCGGCATGTCCTTCGGCTATACCTATATCTGATCGGCGGCCCAGCCGCGATAGCCCAGCGCTTCGGAGATCTCTTGCGCCGCGGCTTTCAGGGTGGTTTCGATCAGCGCCGCCTGTTCGGTGCCTTCGGTAAAGATGCCGGCATGCCCGGTGACATTGATCGCGGCCACGGCCATGCCGCGATGGTCATAGACCGGCGCGGCGGCCGAGCCGATCTCGGGCTCGAAATTCGCCACGCTCCAGGACACCCCGCGCGAACGGTCGTTGGCCAGCTGCTCCATCAGCGTCTCGAGCGAAGTGCGGGTCTTGGCGGTGAAGGCCTCGAGCGGATGCGCCGCATAGAGATCCTGCAACTCCTGCCGGCTCAGCTCGGCCAGCAGCACCCGGCCGATGGTGGTGGCATGGGCCGGCAGGCGGGTGCCTTCGCGCACCGTGCTGGCGAGATGCGAGACCGGGGTTTCGCGCGCCAGGTAAACGATCTCATGGCCTTCGCGAACGCCGAGATGCGCCGAGAGCTTCAGCCTGTCGACCAGCTGGCACAGCACCGGCCGCGCCGTCGGAACGATGCCCCGGTCGTTCAGCGCCTCGGCGGCCAGCGAGATCAGCCCGGTGCCCAGCCGATAACCGCCCTCGTCCGGCAGCGCCTCGATGATGCGCTCGGCCTCGAGCGTGGCGAGGATGCGGATCAGCGTCGTGCGGTTGATGCCGGTGGCTTTGGCGGCCTGGCTGATCTTGCGGCAGCGGTTGCCCGCCGCGATATAGCGCAGCACCGCCAGCGCACGCACCACCGGCTGCACCGAATACTCCGGCCCCTTGGTCTTGGTCCCGCTCTCAGCGTTCATCATCTGCCCAATCTGTTCAATAATGAACTGCATACGCAACCCCAGCGGGCAAGGCAACCATCTGCCGCCGGCCGCCGCGGTGCTATCCGGCGCAGCAGGACAGGGCGGCCACGTCCGTTTCGAAGGCCTGCGCCGCGAGCTTCAGGCCCTCGACCGTGGTGAGATAGGGCATGATCGTGGCGCCGAGGTCATCGTAGGTCATCCCCGCCTTGAGCGCCATTGCCGCCGTCTGGATGCTGTCGGCGCCTTCAGGTGCGAGGATCTGCGCGCCGAGCAGCCGCCGGCTGCCGGCCTCGGCCACCAGCTTGATGAGCCCGCGCGTGTCGCGGGCCGCGCGCGCCCGGGGAACGGCATCGAGCGGCAGGACCGAGGTGACAACCCGGTGGCCTCGGGCGCGGGCCCGGGCCTCGCTCAGCCCGACACCGGCGACCTGGGGATCGGAGAAGACCACCCAGGGCATGGTGGTGTTGTCATAGGCCTCTGTCGCGCCGGTCACGGCGTTGCGGGCGGCGAGCCGGGCGCCATAGGCGGCCATGTAGACAAACTGGTCGCGCCCGGTGACATCGCCGGCGGCCCAGACCGTCGAATTTCCGGTGCGCATGTGGCTGTCGACCAGGATGCCGCCGCCCGTGTCGGTCGTGATCCCGGCAGCGGCAAGGTTCAGCCCGGCGCTGTTGGGCACCCGGCCGGTGGCCAGCAACAGCCGTTCCGCTTCGAGGATGTCGCCGCCCGCCAGATGCAGCCGGGCCCCGGCGGCCCCCGGCGACAGCCGCTCGTAGCCGCGCGCGCGGACCAGCCGGATGCCCTCTTTGGCGAGGCAGCCCTCCAGGGCCGCCGACACCTCGGGTTCGGCCTCGGGCAGGACGCCGCGGCGGCTGACCAGGGTGACTGCGACCCCGGCCCGGGCAAAAAGCTGCGCCAGTTCCACGCCGATGTAGCCCGCGCCCAGCACCAGCAGCGAGGCGGGCAGGTCGGTCAGGGCCAGCGCCGAAGTGCTGTCGAGGGGGGCGATTTCTTCGATGCCGGGGAGGGCCGGCACATGCGGCCGGGCGCCGGTGGCGATGACGATCCGGGCGGCCGGAAAGCGCCTGCCCGCCACCGTCAGCCGGCCGGTGTCGTCGAAGCGCGCCCGGCCTTCGAGGTAGGTGATGCCCGGGTGGCGGGGCAGGACATCGGCGTATTTCGCCGCGCGCAACTCTTCGACCAAGGCCTGTTTCTGCGCGACGGTGGCGGCCCAGTCGGTGAGGCGGCCCTGCGCCGTGATCCCGTCGAACCGCGCGGCGGCATGGGCGTGATGCAGGTTCTCGACGGCGCGGATCAGCGTCTTGGAGGGGACGCAGCCGAGGTTCACGCAGGTGCCGCCAAGGGTGCCGGCGCCGATCAGCGCCACCCGCGCCCCGGCTTCGGCGGCGGTGATGGCGGCGGAAAACCCGGCCGAGCCGGCGCCGATCACGGCGAGGTCGGGGGGCGCGGCCCGATCGCGGGGGCTCACGTCTCGGGCGCCCCGGCCAGTGTCGCGCCATAGCCGACGCCGGTTACGGCGGCGAGGATGGCGGCCGGATCGGTCGCGGCATCGTCATAGCGCAGGTCGTAGACCCCGGCGTCGTCCCCGGCTTCGGTGAAGGACAGGATTTCGACGCTCTCGACGCGTTTCATCGCGGTGGCGACGATATAGCTGCACGACGGGCAGGTCAGCCCGGTGACGGCGATGCGGGCGGTGGCCTCGGCGGCCGGGGCCGCGCCCGCCAACAGGGCGAGAGCAACGGCGGAAAGGAGGGATTTCATAAGGAACCTCATGGGTCAGAAGGTCAGAAGAAGGGGTGAAAACGCCGGAAAGGCCAGCGCCAGCAGCACGACAGCCAGCGCGCCCCAGAGCAATCCGCGCATTACACTGCGGTCGATCGGTCGGGCGCAGTGGCCGTCCTGGCAGGCGGCGGCAGGCACCGGGCGGTAGGCTTTCCAGAAGCCGAAGGCGAGCGCCGCCGCCGCCAGCGAAAATGTCACCCACTTGTAGGCATAGAGCGCGGTGAGCTGGCCGATGAAGACGCCGGTGACGCCAAGGCTCACCAGCACCAGCGGCAGGATGCAGCAGGAGGTCATGGCCAGCGCCCCCAGTACCGCGGCGCCGGTGGCGGCCCGGCCGGAGCGGTCGGTCTGGTCTGTCTGGGGCAGGGTCGTGTCGTCTGTCATCACGTGATCTCTGTGTTGCCGCGGAATGACAGACAGTGTACGGTCTGTAGCTGCTACAGGATCAAGGGGGATCGCGATGCCGGATCATCACACCGCCGCGAGCGGGCTGAAGCGGTCGGAGCTTGCCCGGCTGACCGGCTGCAACCTCGAGACCATCCGCTATTACGAGACCGTCGGCCTGATGCCCGAGCCGCCGCGCAGCCCGGCCGGCCATCGCCGCTATGGCGCGGTGCATGTGGAGCGGCTGGGGTTCATCATGCGCGCCCGCGAACTGGGTTTCAGCATGGCCGAGATCCGCGGGCTGCTGGCGATGGTCGACCGGGGCAGCCATAGCTGCGCCGAGGTCGAGAAGATGGGGCGGCATCACCTTGCGGCGGTGCGCGCCAAGATCCGGGATTTGCAGAATATCGAGGCGGTCCTGGCGGAAACCATCGCGCAATGCAGCGGCAGCCGGACGCCGGAATGTCCGCTGCTGGAGGTTCTATCCGCTCCGCCACGGTGAGATTGGGGGGCGTGGCGGGTTGGCGGGGGGGCCCCGGATCAAGTCCGGGGCGGGTTATCTGGCGGGGAGGCTTCGGATCAGGTCCGGGGCGGGCTATCTGGCAGGGAGGCCCCGGATCAAGTCCGGGGCGGGGTTATGTGGGGGATCGGGGTCGGGGCGGGGTCATTCGTCGAGTGAGCCGTGGATTGCGAATTGCTCGAGCCCGGCGGCCTGGGCCTCGATCACCCGGAATGCCTCGCGCACGCCGGCCTCGGTCAGCTCGCGGGCGACGGTGAGCAGGGTGTTGGCGTCGTGATCCTCGCAGAGCGTCGCCATATGGGCGATCTCCTCGGCCGCGACCGGGCGGGCGGCCTCGACCGAGGGGGCGGCGTAATAGGTGACGAAATGCTGCGCCAGCGCCTCGGTCAGCGCCTCGACCTCCTCGGGCTGCGCCTCGGTGACGGCGACGAAAGTGACCCGGCCGAAGGTTTCGAGCCCGAGCCAGCCGTTGGCGAAGGCCTGCCGCGCCTTGCCGGTGAGGTCGCCCTCGGACCAGTTGGAAAACTCGAAGCCGCCCGAGACGCACCATTCGCCGGTGCGGGCGGGCGAGGCATAGACGCGGGCATCGCTTTCGTCGAAATGGATCGCGCGGGCGAGTTTCATGGCGCTTCCTCCAGCAGGGCGGTCAGGGGGATCAGGCGGGTTTCGTCGCCCTGGCGCAAGAGCGCGCCAAAGTCTTCGTCGGCCCCGAGGAAGCTGCCGGACTGGCCGCAGAGCGTGATCTCTTCGCCGATGCCATGCACCAGCCCGCGCCATTCCGCGTGCAGCGCGCGGGGGCCGTCGGCGTCCCAACGGGTGACCCAGTTCAGGGTGTGCCGCGCCCAGGCTTCGAGCAGGGCGGGCGGGGTGACATCGGCGCAGCCTTCGACATAAAGCGCGGTGGTCTCGGGCGTTGCGCCCATCTCGGGCACGCCGGGCAGCAGCGGCAGCTCGAAACCCACCACCAGCCAATCCGGCGTGTCGGCGGGTTCCTGCGTGGCGGCCATCACCCGGAAACCGCCGCAGGAGGCGCCGTTGACGCGAATGCCGCCGTCCCAGTCGAGATGCACGGCAACCTCGGGCGGGGCCAGCGCGCCGAGCGCGTTCTGAAACCCCACCGCGCAGGCCGGCAGCATCGCCATGGCCCGCGACAGCGCCACCTCGGGGGCAAAGACCAGCGCCGCCTGCATCAGCTCGGGCTTGAGCCGATGCGCGATCAGCCCGGCGTCGCAGCCCGTCACCGCCCGCATCACCGCATGGTCGAAGGCCGGCCCGTTGGCCGCCTCGTCCCACATCAGCGGCGGAAAGGTGAGCGTCTCGGTCATGCGACGCCCTCGGCGACCAGCGCATTGGCCACGTCGCGGAAGGCCCGGGCCTGGGCGCTGTCGGGCTGGCTCACGACGATCGGCGCGCCACCGTCGGCGGCCAGCCGGATGTCGATATGCAGCGGCACTTCGGCCAGCAGCGGCACGCCCAGCTTCTGCGCCTCTGCCGCCACGCCGCCGTGGCCGAAAACATGCTCTTCATGGCCGCAGGAGGAACAGATATGGGTGGACATGTTCTCGATCATGCCGAGCAGCGGCACTTTCAATTGGGTGAACATGTCGATCCCCTTGCGGGCATCCAGCAGCGCCACGTCCTGCGGGGTCGAGACGATCAGCGCGCCATCGACCTGGGTTTTCTGCGCCAGGGTCATCTGCACGTCGCCCGTGCCGGGCGGCAGGTCGACGATCAGGCAGTCGAGCGCGCCCCATTGCACCTGGAACAGCATCTGCTGCAAGGCGCCCATCAGCATCGGCCCGCGCCAGACCACCGCCTGATCGTCATTGGTCATCAGCCCCAGCGACATCAGCGTGACGCCGTGGTTCCTGAGCGGCAGGATGGTCTTGCCGTCGGGCGAGGCGGGCCGGCCCGAGACCCCCAGCATGCGCGGCTGCGACGGGCCGTAGACGTCGGCGTCCAGAAGCCCGACCTTGCGGCCCTGCTGCGCCAGCGCGCAGGCGAGGTTGGCGGCGACGGTGGATTTGCCCACGCCGCCCTTGCCCGAGGCGATGGCGATGATATGCGCCACGCCGGGCACCCGTTCGGGCCCCTGCGCCTTGGGGGCCTGCGGTTTCAGGTCGGGCGGTGCCTTTTCCTCATGCGCGGTCAGCACGATCGAGACATTCGTGGCGCCGGCGGATTTCAGCACCTGTTCGGCCTGGTCGCGCGCGCGGGTGTAAGCATCGGCGCGCGACGGCGGGATCTCCATGACAAAGCGCACCGCGTCCTGTTCGACATTCAGCGCGCGCACCACGCCCGAGGCCATCAGGTCGCCGCCCGAGACCGGATCGGAGACCTGTTTCAGTGCGGCCAGTACCTTTTCGCGATCCAGCAAGATTTACTCCTGACCCTTGATCTGGCCGGTGACCTCATGGGTCAGGTCCAGTTCTTCGATGGTGACCACGGCCTTGACCGCATAGGTCTTGCCGCGGGTGTCGGCTTCGCGCATGGCCTCCTCGATGGCCTGCTGCGAGGTGACGCCCACCTGTTTCAGGAATTTGCGCATGGACATGTTGAAATCGTCGGACATCTCGTTTCCTTTGTTTGACTGCGCGGCAGGGCTCACCCTAGCATGGGCCATGGCCCGCCGTCTGATGATAATGCTGTTGATCCTCGGCCTGCCCCTCGGGGCCCGCGCCGAGGACCGGCTGTTGCGGCTCTATGCGCCCGAGGCGCTGGCGGCGACCGGGGTGCTCGACTACATCCTGCCGCGGTTCTCGCTCAAGACCCAGGTCAAGGTGCAGCGGGTCGCGGACCCGGAGGCGGCCGACATGGTGCTGGGCGACGCGGGCCGGGCGCTCTTCGAAGGCGCGGGGCAGGTCTGGCACATGGCGCTGGCGACCGACGACGCGGATGCCGCCCGTTTCGCCGACTGGCTGACCAGCGATGTGGGGCAGCGCACGGCGCTGGCGTATGCGCCGGACGGGGTGGCGCTCTTTACCGAGGCCAGCAAGGCCGAGGCCGAACCCGTCGAGGTCAGCTTTGACGGCGACGCCAGGCTCGGCCACGAAGTGTCGCGCGCCAAGTGCCGGCGCTGCCATGCGGTGGACGAGGCCAGCCGGATGAGCACCATCGGCTCCACGCCGTCCTTCGGCATTCTGCGCAGCCTGCCCGACTGGAACGAGCGGTTCGCCGCCTTCTACCTGCTCAACCCCCATCCGGCCTTCATGATCATCGACGGCGTGACCGAACCGTTCAGCGACCAGCGCCCGCCGCCCATCGTGCCGATCGAGATGAGCCTCGACGAGGTCGAGGCCTTGCTCGCCTATGTCTCGGCGATGCAGACCAAAGATCTGGGGGCGCCGATCCAGCATCAGTGATCGCGCCGCTTCGACAGGTAATCGTCGGTGGTGCGGACCCTGGGGCGCTCGCCGCCGCTGAACGGGTTGTCGGTGCTGTGGAACTGCGCCTGCACCCGGCAATCGTCGCACATCTGGATCATCCGCAGCTTGTCGCCGGTGAACATGGCGTGGCCCTCCAGCTTGGCCATGATCCGCTCGACCGAGGATTTCACCCCGAAGAGCGCGCCGCATTCGATACAGGCAAAGGGCTCTTCCTCGTTCAGCACGCGCTGCGACAGCGCCGCCTCGGTCAGATCGAGACGCGGCGCGTAGGTAATCGCATCCTCGGGGCAGACATTGGCGCAGAGGCCGCATTGCAGGCAGGCGTCCTCCTGAAAGCGCAACTGCGGCAGGTCGGGGTTGTCGCCCAAAGCGCCCGAGGGGCAGAGCGAGACGCAGGACAGGCAGAGCGTGCAGGCCTTGGTATCCACCAGCACGGCCCCATAAGGCGCGCCTTCGGGCAGCGGCAGGGTTTCGGTGCCGGGGTTGAGCGCGCGGGCGGATTGGCGCGCGATCTGGCGGCGGGTGCCGATGGGGCGGACCGGAGTGGCCAGCGGCGCCGGCGGCGTGGCGTCAAAGAGCGCGTCGGACAGGGCGTCGGGGTCGGTGGTGTCGAGCACCGCCACCGTTTCGCCGGCCATGGCGCGGGCCAGTTCCACTTGCGCCTCCATGGCGGGGCGCTCGGTCTTGGGGCCGGGCAGCAGGGTGACATCGGCGAAACCGGCGGCCAGCGCGGCCAGCGCCTCGGCATGGCCGAAGGCGTTGAGCTCGGGCAGTTCCAGCGGGATGACGGTGGCGGGCAACCCGCGGCCATGGCGGGCCGCGAGGCGGATCATCTCGGCGCCGTGGCCGTCGTGGACCAGCAAGCGCGGGGTGGCGCCGCCGGCCTCGCGGTAGGCCGTGGCCAAGGTCTGGACGCGGGCCATGATGAGATCGACGGGGGGCGCGTCATAGCTGATCGCGCCGGAGGGGCAGGCGGCGGAACAGGCGCCGCAGCCGGCACAGATCATCGGATCGACGGTGACGAATTCCCCGGTGGGCGAGATCGCGCCGGTAGGGCAGAGATCGAGACAGCGGGTGCAGCCGGTCTGCTCGGCGCGGGAATGAGCGCAGAGCAGCGGCTCGGTGCGCACATGCAGCAGCTTTTCGAAGGTGCCGACAAGGTGCGAGGCGGCCATCACGGCAGCGGCGACCGAGGGCGGATGCGCGGGATCGGCGCGCAGGTAGCCTTCGCGTTTCTCATGCGCCGGGAACAGCGGCGGTGCGCCGCGCAGGTCGAGCAGGATGTCGCATTCGCTCTGGCCGCCGTCGCGCGGCGCGGTAAAGCCCAGCGGGCCGCGCCCGGTGGGGTCGATCATGCGCAGCGCGTCGATGGTGACCGAGAACTGGCCAAGCGCGCCGCTGGCCTTGCGCAGCCGGCCGGCGATGACGTCGAAATCGGGCCGGTCGGCCAGATCGGTCGCATCGTCGAGCAGCACGGTCACGCTCAGGTGCGGCGCAAGCTGCGCCGCGGCTTCGAGCGCCACCTCGGCCGGGCCGAGGATCAGGCAGAGCCCTTCGGAGACCACGTCGAGGCTGCGGTCGGACCGCGCGGGCAGCAGGGCCTCGGCCAGAAGGGCGGACATTTTGGGCAGCTTCGGGGCCGGATCTGCGCTCCAACCGGCGCGGTCGCGCAGATCGAGCAGGGCGGGGGCCTCGACCCCCAGCTCCTCGGCCAAAGCGCTAAATGTCCGGCCCTCCTGGGTGCAGCAGAAAATCGCATCTCCGGATGTCAAGGCCTCTGCGGCGCGGTCGATCTGGCCCTGGCACAGCGCCTGACAGGGGGCGGCGACGTCCAGGCCGGCGCGCTCGGCGAGGGCCTGCGAATCGATTTGCATCGATCCCTGACAATCGCATGTTATCAAGGTCTTGGGCAT
>NZ_JBVTQV010000005.1:0-120574 GCF_055755275.1 Marinovum sp. E3 | reverse complement strand
ACCCCGGACTTCTCGAGCCGCCGATGGGGGTTCGCATGGCGCGACCAAACCGGCGTCCATTTTGCGATTGCGTCATCGGTGATGCATTCATCACCTGTGACAATGGCGTCGATGGAAAGATCCTTGATCAGGGCGAAGATGCGCGAGGTCACCCCGCCGGTCAGCGCAAGTATCTGCTTTAGTGACTTGACCTTCAGATTGGATTTCTTCTCGAGGGGCATTGCCGCGATGAGTGTCTGGATCATGTCCGAGAACTCGGCGTCGTCGCGCCAGTTTGGAAGGTGATGTTCGTCCAGCCGCCTGGCAAGCTGGATATCACCACGGATGGCATCGACGGCCTCGCTGACCCCCAGGCAGACCAGCGACACTTCGAGTTCATTGCTGAGATACCGCAGAACATTGAGAAAGCGGCGCTGTTCGCGGTGGGTCCCGGCCAAGAGGTTGTGGACTTCGTCGATCATGATCATCCGCAGGCCAAGGTCGCGCAAGAGCGCGACGACACGGACTTCGAGGGAGGCCACATTTTGAGCGCGCGCGCTCAGTGCCGTGGCCGGTGCCCCGACGGTCGCCAGGTGTCGCGTTGCCCTTAAATCTGAGACACGACGCGTTCGGGGATATTTTTTGCCCTTAATTATGAGATTCCACTGCCATCGCGCCTATGCTTTTCGCGCGCTGCCGGGCGATGTAAACAACCGCGGCAAGCAGACGTGGCTCCTTATCGAAGGCGCGCAATAGAGCAACCCTTGCATAGTCGTCGATGCCGGAGCTTGAGATGGCCGCTTTGACCAGTGGACGGGATTGGGCTGCATCAATTGCAGCAAGGCCAAACAGCCTTACTTCCAGCCTGTGGCCCTGAAGAGCGTATAACGGATCTCCGCGGAAGGCCTTTAATGATATGGCAAAGGTGACCGCGCGCATTGCGCGCCGAAATTGCTTGGAGCTGCGTAATCGCGCGGCGTATTCAAGCCGCGCGGCGCCGTTGCGCGCACGATTTATCAGCTTTTCGGGCATCTGTTCGCCACTGGCCTTGCCGAGCGTCGGCACAAGTCTCGTCCCACAAACCTGGCAGTCGAATGCCCAGGCT
This sequence comes from Marinovum sp. E3, assembly GCF_055755275.1. Taxonomy (NCBI): domain Bacteria; kingdom Pseudomonadati; phylum Pseudomonadota; class Alphaproteobacteria; order Rhodobacterales; family Roseobacteraceae; genus Marinovum; species Marinovum sp. E3. The sequence continues at coordinate 119,490 of NZ_JBVTQV010000005.1, read as the reverse complement.
CGCCTCCAATGCTTGAGCGAAAGGCCCTCTCTGGAACATTGCAGGCAATGCTGGAATGGTATCTGGGCCGTCAGCGAGGCTTCTCGTGTCGTCATTGCTGGGAAGGTCAAAGATCGCACAACATCTGGGTCAATCCGTGCGGCGTTGGCAATCTTCGCCGCCGCAGCCGCGTCGACGTTGAAGTTCAAGGCGGTGCCATGCGCGGTATCGATTCTGAGATGAGCCAGTAGTTCCGCATCATCACAGTAGTTGGCCGCCGCCAGCCTAGACAACCAACCTGACAACAACTCGTCGGGCAGCGGCGCGACAGTCTTGGGCAGCGGGTGCGGCTTCACACCCCGGACTTCTCGAGCCGCCGATGGGGGTTCGCATGGCGCGACCAAACCGGCGTCCATTTTGCGATTGCGTCATCGGTGATGCATTCATCACCTGTGACAATGGCGTCGATGGAAAGATCCTTGATCAGGGCGAAGATGCGCGAGGTCACCCCGCCGGTCAGCGCAAGTATCTGCTTTAGTGACTTGACCTTCAGATTGGATTTCTTCTCGAGGGGCATTGCCGCGATGAGTGTCTGGATCATGTCCGAGAACTCGGCGTCGTCGCGCCAGTTTGGAAGGTGATGTTCGTCCAGCCGCCTGGCAAGCTGGATATCACCACGGATGGCATCGACGGCCTCGCTGACCCCCAGGCAGACCAGCGACACTTCGAGTTCATTGCTGAGATACCGCAGAACATTGAGAAAGCGGCGCTGTTCGCGGTGGGTCCCGGCCAAGAGGTTGTGGACTTCGTCGATCATGATCATCCGCAGGCCAAGGTCGCGCAAGAGCGCGACGACACGGACTTCGAGGGAGGCCACATTTTGAGCGCGCGCGCTCAGTGCCGTGGCCGGTGCCCCGACGGTCGCCAGGATGTGCAGATAGAACCGTCGTTCGTCGGGAGCTGGTGGTGCTTGTAACAGTAACAGCGGCGTTCGCGTAATTCCCGATGCTGGGTCATATTCCGGTGCATATCTGCGCGAAAGATTGCGGGCGATCATCGTCTTTCCGATCCCGGACGCGCCATGCACAAGAAGGCCAGGCATACGGGTTTGCCTTGGCGCTTCGATCATACACTGCAAACGGTCCAGAACTTGTTCGGCCCGCGGAAAGCCAATCCAGATATCCGATTGAATGAGGGTGATCCGACCGTCTTCCTCTGTTTTTCCTGCCCTCAATTCACCATCTCTCCACCTTGAACAATGGGCGCGATGTATCACCCGTATCGATCGCGCGCAGCCCTTCGGTTGTTGAGACGGCCGAGTTGGCGCCCTCCAATGTCCCTTTTCTTTCACGGGATCGGCGTTCGGCCCTCGTCAGGCTCCGGCTTTCAGACTCGATTTGGCGTTGCTGTCGGATCAGCTCAGCCAGGACCAGCTCATTGGACCCGGACTTGCCAAGGGCACGGGCATTCCTCATGGCTTCGCGATATTCCCAGAGCGACACAGGCGGAATTTCCAGGTTTCGGTACCGAGCTTCGACGTATCGGTCATTATCCAGTTCGACCCAGATCACCGAGAGGTCGCGAGGGTCGTAGCGGACGACCACCTTTCCATCCCCGCGCCCGATGTGGCCTGCAAGCGCATCGGACCAGTACCGTATCTGGAACAGATGGATGCCGTCACGCCTGACCTTGCGCAGTTCACTTGGCAGAAAGCTCACCCGAAAGGCTTCAATCTCGAAGGGGATATCGCCCATCATTTGCTCTGAGAGCGCCTCCCATTTGGCAACGGGCGTGCAGCCAAGACTTGAATGAATGCTGTTGTTGTAGCGGCAGATTTCCAGAGCAAACCAGCGATCGAAGTCGCTTAAGGTCATCGTGGCCATGCCCTCGGCGTCATAGTCGCCCTTGGCCACGACCGAGGATTGCGTTGTTCCAGGCAACAGGTGCACGGCCCCCATCATCGTGCCGATCAATCGTTCGATGTGCCCTCCGAAATGAGGACTGCCTGGCGGCCGATAGACCAGATCGATCCCCCATTCTGCACATGCCGACCGAAAGGCATGCGACCGGAAATCGCGCCCGTTATCGACGTGGATGCTATGCGGTTTACCCTGCGCGGGCCAAGGAACATTGCGCACCAATTCCGCCAGAAGTTCCGCCTTGGGGGCCACAGCCTGTGTCAGGCAAAGCGCCACCGACAGACGCGAAGGTGCCTCGAGAGAGGTGTAATATCCGGTCACCATCCGCGTTGCGACGTCGATCGCCAGCGTGACCCAAGGCCGCCCAATTGGTTTGCGTTCAAAACTGTCGACGAGAATGATGTCCGCAGGCGTATGGTCGATTTGCACGACCTCCAGTGGCCGGTTTGCCTTGTTGTCGCCTACGACCGGCGCAAATTTCTGGCGGGCCGCCTTTGCGCCTTCGCGTGCCTTGGCAATTTCACGGGCATCCATTGCATCCAGCCTGCGCTGAACCGTCCGACGTGTCGGCGGTTGCAAGCCCTGCTGCCAGCACGCGCTTCGGATTTCTGTCACGATGCGCGACAGGCTTGGGCGTTCCCGCCGTAAGAAATAACGGCGAAGATGTTCTTCGATCACCGCTTCCACCTTGCCGGATATCAAGGTTGTACCAGTCGGGCGGCCCCGTTTCCGAGAAGCCAGCGCGCTGGTGCGCCCACCCTCTTCGGCCAGACGCTTTATCCAGCGCCAGACAGTCGCCCTGCTGACACCAAGCTCCCAAACGGCGTCATTGATGCCACTTTCCAGACTGCCAGTTCCTTTGAGATATGCCTGAACAAGCGGACGCAGAACGGCCGCCCTGCGCGCCTCCTCAGCACCAGCGGCAACGAAGTCTTCGCGATCATCATCCATCAATATTTGCCACACGAAGCTGCGAACCCTGTCTCAGGTTTAAGGGCAAAAATATCGGATTTAAAGGCAAAATATCATATTTAAGGGCAAAGCAAGGCCGTTGATTTCGTTGGATTTCTCATCTCACAATTAAGGGCTACGCGACACCAGGTGTGTTGACTGTGGCGGCGCCAAAGAGACGCGCGCCTGTTCACGTGCTCTTCGCCGTTGCTGTGACGGGTCTCTGGGTTGGCGGTGCGCTTCGGTCAGGGCAGGACGTGCCGCCGACAGACGTTGCTTTGCGCATCGTCCAAGGCAATGTGCCACAAGTCGAGAAGTGGGAACCGGGCAGCCGCCAGCGAGCCTTAGAAAAATACCTGGGCTTGTCCGCGCAACCCGGACGTTTCGATGTGCTGCTTTGGCCGGAAACGGCCTTCCCCGGCTTTCTGGATGAAGATGCTGCGGCACGCGCGCGGATATCTGCAGCTTTGCCAGACGGCAGGATCCTACTGACAGGTGCGCCTGACCGAGTGGAGGGCGATGGGGGAACCAGATATTTCAACACGGTTCAGGCATACGATGGCACCAGTGAGATTCTGACGGGATATGCAAAACATCATCTCGTTCCGTTTGGCGAATATGTGCCGCTGAGAGGCTGGCTGCCCATCGAACGACTGACGGAAGGGTTGGGCGATTTCACGCCGGGACCAGGGCCGCGCACGCTGGCGATCCCTGGCGCGCCTCTGGTCGCGGTGGCGATCTGTTACGAGATCATCTTTCCGGGCCACGTGGTCGATGACCTTTTCCGTCCCGACTGGATATTCAACGCCACAAATGATGCCTGGTTCGGAACCAGCATCGGACCCGAGCAGCACCTCGCCTCCGCGCGGATGCGCGCGGTCGAGGAGGGGCTTCCCGTGGTCCGGGCGGCCAACACTGGGATATCCGCGATCATCGACGCCAATGGAAATGTCGTCGCGCGTCTTGATACCGGGGAAACAGGCACCATTGATGCCGGCCTGCCGGGCGCGCGTACTCCAACGCCCTATGCGCGGTTCGGCGACTGGACCTTGTTGGTTCTTGTTTTTGGGTGCTGGGTCTTCGGCTGGCTGGCCAGTTTGCTCGGACGAGATCCCGATGCGCGGCATTTTGGAACGGAGGTATCCTGATGCTTGTGATCGTGAGCGCTATCGGAGGCGCGATCTGGGGTGGCTATCTGGCACGACGGAGGAGGGGGAATCACCTGGATATCCTCCAATATGCGGTAGCGTCTGCGATCGCCTTCGGACTTGTCGCCCTGTTTGCAACCATCGTGCTGTCGCGGGTTCTCGGCTAGCGAGCTTCGAAATTGCGCAAACGTGTCAGCGGCTTGAAGACCCGATAGCTCGAGGTCCCGATAGAGAATCGCGCGAATGTGCATCTAGGCGAGCTCATTTCTGATTGAGCCGTCGCTCGAACGCCTCCAATGTCGTCCCGCTGACGTGATGCTCGATCCCTTCCGCATCGCGTTCCGCGGTCTCTTTGTCGATTCCCAGGCTCAGAAGAAAGGCGACGACGACCCTGTGGCGGCGTCGACAGATCTCCGCGAGGTCCTGCCCGGCATCGGTGAGGAATATCGCGCGGTATGGCTCCCGCCGGACCAGACCAGCAGCCTTGAGCCGCGAGATGTTCTTGGTCACGGTCGGCGGCTTCACGCCAAGCCGCTCGGCGATCTCGACCGGTCTGGCCTCCCCGCGCGTCTCGATCAGTTCCGCGATCAGTTCGACGTAATCCTCCGCCATCTCGCTTTCATGTGCCTGACGCACGGTCGCAAAGCCATCGGCCTGCGCCTCGGGAGCCCGGTCGACCGCTTCGAATGGCTCACGCCCTTGTGATTGTAGCTTTGTCATACTCGGGACTTTGCAGCGAAACAGCGGGATTGACAACTTGTTTGCTTCGGCTAGATAAGTTAGCCGTGTCTAACTTTGTACTTTGGAGGCCGTGGTGATGCGAAATATTATGAGAGTGCTGCTCGCCACACTCGCAAGTGCGCTCCTCCTGTCCGGACCTGTCGCCGCGACGCCGGCCAAGGAGGCGCCTTGGCTTCCCGAGGCAGCGGCCTACCGTCTGACGCTCTTTCTTGGAAATCTCGAGCCTCTGCCCTGGGACGACATCGAGACCGCCTGGACGGAACCCTACCGGGGTTCGGAATTCTCTGTCGGGGCGCTGGCGTGGCTGGACCGCAAAAGCGATATCGAGCCCGACGGTCTCCTGGACGCTATAATGCGCGAAGACCTGCAGGCGGTCTTCGCCGAGGCGACGCGGCTTGTAGCGCTCAGGATTGAGGAGAATTTGGACCGTGCTCTCGCGGCCGAAGAATCGGCGACAGCACAGCTGGCGGTGCAGACGGCACGCGAACTCTACCGTGCGTTTGAGGATGGTATCGCGGCGGCCGATCCCGAAGCTGCAAGACGCATCGGCCTCGCCTGGCTGGAACTCAACAGCAGCACAGGTTCCGCTGGTGTTCTCGGCGCTGGCGCCACATCTGCGGATCGCGACACGATGGAAGCCGCCCGTGCAGTCATCTCCGGCTATCTTGCGGAGAACTACCTCCTGGACAGTTTCGCTCCGCGCCGGACGCTGAGCGCCCTGCCGGAAACAGCTGTGCTCAGCGGAAAGGCCATCGAGGTACCGCCAAGCCTGCCGCCTGGGTCCGACATCTTCGATCAGGACCCGCTGCCGCTGCTCGTGCTCAACTTCGAGGAACAGGGCATCGACGAGACCGATCTGCCGCTTGTTGCCTACGGCGACATGCTGTTCGACAGCGCGCAACTCTTTGGAAGCCCGGCGCAGGATCTCGGGATCGCCTGCTCGACCTGTCACAACCGCTCGGACGTCAACCAGCGGCTCTTCATCCCCGGCGCCAGCCACCAACCGGGCGCGATCGACGTGGACGGCGCCTTTTTCAACCCGATCTTCAATGACAGGCGCGACGACCCGCTCGACATTCCCAGCCTGCGCGGCTTGCGTTTTACCGGTCCCTACGGCCGCGATGGCCGCTTCGCCTCCTTGCGCGATTTTACCCGCAACGTGGTCGTCAACGAGTTCGGCGGGAAGGAACCGACGCCCTTCATGCTGGACGCTCTCGTCGCCTACATGCTCGAATTCGACTTCCTGCCGAATTCCATGCTGACGACTGATGGCCGTCTGACCGATACGACCCAAGAGGCCGCCCGGCGCGGCGAGGAGATCTTCAATACGCCCTTCGCCCGGCTCGGCGATCGGTCCTGCGCCAGTTGCCACGTGCCAGACGCGAACTTCCTCGACCGGCAGGCCCACGACATCGGCTCAGTCGCGCCGGGCTACGAGGGGGCCCGCGCCGGTGCGCTGGACACGCCCACGCTGCTCGGCACGGCCTATACCGCCCCCTATTTCCACGACGGGTCATTGCCGACGTTGGCCGCCGTCGTGGACTGGTTCGACGAGACGAAATCGCTTGGGCTTACCGAGGAAGACCGCGCCGACCTAACCGCCTATCTCGAGACCGTTGGCGCGGCAGACGAGCCCTATGAAGCCTTCGACACCGAGAACACCGCTTTCCGGCTGGCATTCGCCGAACTGACGACCTTCGCCTCGACAATCGATACGCTACTGCCGCGGCGGGACGCAGAGCATATCCTGCTGCTGACCGACACCGTGGCTGCGGACCTTTCGGCCGACGCCAGCACCATGTCGAACCTCCCCGCCCGGCCCGAGGTCTATGCGCTGGCCGAGCGGCTGGCCGCGGTCGGCGCCGCCGTCCGCGTGGAAGACTGGGAGGCCGCTGAAGCAAGCTGGACCGCGTTCAAGTCCGAAGCCGACGCAATCGAAGAGAGGGCATTCTGATGCCGGTCCATCTGACCCGTAGAACGATACTGACCTTGGTCGGCGCGGGCGCGGTGTCGCTGGCGACACCTCTCGCCGCGCAAGACGTAACCCTGCGGCTTGCCTTCATCCCGCAAGAGAACCCCGACAAGCTTCTGGGGGACATCGAGGCCATCACCGGATGGCTGGCAGAGGAGATCGGCGTCCCCGTCGAGGGGTTCGTCACCATCGACCATGCAGCGGCGGTCGAGGCGCTGCGCAACGGCGACGCGGATATCTCCTTCATGGGCGCCCTGCCCTTCGTTCTGGCCGAGGCCGAGATCGGTGCCGTGCCGCTCCTGTCCGAGGTCTACCGCGACGCGCCGAGTTATACGGGCCGCATCTTCGTGCGGCGCGACAGCGGCATCGGCGCGCTCGCAGACCTGCGCGGGCGCGACATCGCTTTTGCCGATCCGATTTCGGAATCGGGCTATCTCTACCCGCTCGCCGAATTCGTAGAAGCCGGGCTGATCGAAGACCCCGGACAGGCGGAAGCATTCTTCGGCCGCGTCTTCTTCGCGGGCGGCTACCAGCAGGCGATGCAGGCGATGGCCGAAGGCCTGGTCGATGCCGCAGGCGTCAGCCAGTATGCCGACCTGCTTCTGACGCCGCAGCAACAGGCAGAGGTAACCTGGATCGCGGAAAGCGCGCCGATCCCGAGCCATTTGGTGATCGCTCGCCCGGGGCTCGATGCCGCTCTGCGGGACCGTTTTGTCGACGCAATGCTGCGGCTCAACGAGCCGGAGCACCGCAACAAGCTGCGCTATTTTTATGGACCGGATGGGTACGTCAGGGCCGACGGCGCCGCCTATGACGGCGTACGCGATATGGCACGGCAATACGGGCTGTTGCGATGAGCACAGCTGTCGAAGTAGACGACCTGAGGTTTGCCCATACGGGCGCGGACCTCCCGGCGCTGGAGCGGGTCTCGTTTCGGGTTTCGGCGGGCGAGAGCGTCGCTTTGCTCGGCCCGTCCGGGGCGGGCAAGACGACCCTGCTGGCACTGCTCGACGGCAGGCTCCAAGGCTGGAGCGGGCGGGTATCGGTTCTGGGTGCGCCGCTCGATCCCGACCGTCCGCCGCCGAGCGCGCGCCGTCCGGATACCGGTTTCGTGTTTCAGGAGTTTGCATTGGTCGAGCGTTCCTCGGTTCTGCGCAACGTCCTGAATGGCCGCCTGGGGCGCATGTCGCCGCTGCGGGCCCTGTTGGGATCACCGACCAAACATGATCTGGAGATTGCGCGCACGGCACTTGCCGATTGCGGAATTGCCGATCTTGCCGAACGCAGGGTCGACAGCCTCAGCGGCGGGCAGCGGCAGCGTGTGGCCATCGCACGGTGTCTGGCGCAGGAACCGCGCCTAATCCTCGCCGACGAACCGGTGAGCAACCTCGACCCCGCGCATGCATGTGAGATCCTGGCGCTGCTGACCGGGGCGGCGCGAACGCGCGGCGCGACGGCGCTGTTTTCGTCGCACCAGCCCGACCTGGCGCGGCGTTTCGCGCAGCGCATCATCGGCATGCGGGACGGGCGGATCGTGTTCGATGTACCGACCTCCGAGTTGAACGATGATGCGACGGCGGAGCTCTATCGGGAGGTAGGGCCAATCCCCGGTATCGGCCTCAGGGCGGTGTCCTGATGGCGTTCCGCGGGTTTGGCGGCATTGCGACGAGCGGTCTGATCGCAGCCGCGATCCTGTGGTCCTTCGCCACGACCGATGTCGAGTTCTCGCGACTTCTGTCGGCCGGCCCGCGGATCGCCGATTTCTTCGGCCGGATGTTTCCGCCTGACCCGACGGTGATGGCCGAGATCAAGAAGGGCAGCGCGGAAACGCTGAGGATCGCGATCCTCGGCACCCTCGGTGCTGTGATCCTGTCCGTTCCCCTCGGCATTCTCGCGTCTGAGACGATGGTATCGCCTGCGGTGTTTCGGCCGATCCGAACGCTGCTTGCCTTCATCCGGGCGATTCCGCTGATCCTCGTGGCCATGCTCATGGTGGGCGCTGTCGGGCTCGGGCCGCTGCCCGGCATCATCGCGGTCGCCTTTCATGCAACGGGGATGCTCGCCAAGTTCTATGCCGAGGCGATCGACGGCGTGTCCCGCGCGCCGATCGCAGCACTTGAAAGCGCGGGCGCCGGGCCGCTCGTGCGGCTCAGATACGCGATCTGGCCGCAGATGGCGCCGGTCGTCGCCCGCGACACGATTTTCCGGTTCGAGTTGAACCTGCGCGAGTCGCTGATCCTCGGCATTGTCGGCGCGGGCGGGATCGGCTTTTACATCCAGACCTACGTGCGCTCTTTCCAGTATGATAAGGCGGCCAGCGTCACGATTGCCGTCGTCGTCATGGTCATCGCTATCGAAGCCATCAACGTTGCGCTGCGCCGTCGCTTCACCTGACGATCAGGCATAGATGTCGATGGGGGTTCCGTCCCTGACCATGGCGTAGATATCCTCGATTTGCCGGTCTGTGACGGAGATGCAGCCTGCGGTCCAGTCGCGCTTGTTCATCGGGTCGATCCCCTTGCGCGGCCCCCCGTGGATGAAAATGCTGCCGCCCGGCGATTTTCCTTGCGCCTTCGCAAACGCGATATCGGCCTCGTTCGGGAATGAAATGCCGATGGAGAGGTGGAAGAGGCTGTCCGGGTTGCGCCGGTCAATCAGATAGGAGCCCTCCGGCGTGCGGCCGTCTCCTTCGAACTGCTTGTGGCCTTCGGGCGCGAAGCCCAATCCGATGGGATAGGTCCGCAAGACATCATCCGTTCCGTCAAGAACCAGCAGCCGCTGCGCCTTGTATATACGCAGCCGGGTCACTTCGGGTCCGTTGTAGGACCGGAACTTGCTGGCACAGCCAGACAGGAAGGTGGCCAATCCGCCCAACAGCAAGACCCGCCGTGGAATTCTGGTATTCATCACTGCTCGACGCCCCTTTTGCGAGGTCTGGTTGATGTCAGACGTTACTCTACCGAAACCGCCGGATCAATGACCGTGCGCCAGTGCTCCTTTCGCCATCTGCTCGCCCACCGGTTCTCCGCCTGAAGGCCCGGCCTCAACCTGATGGCCGTTCAGGAGCCGAAGTGCGTTGGCGACCACCAGCAGAGACACGCCTACATCCGCAGCAATGGCGCCCCACATTGAGGCCATACCGAACGCGGTCAGCCCGACGAACAGCGCCTTGGTCGCCAGCGATATGCCGATATTCTGGTGGATGATCGTCATGGCACGGCGCGAATGGCCGATAAGCCAGGGTACCTTGCCGATGTCGTCGGTCATCAGCGCGATGTCGGCCGTCTCGATCGCGGCATCCGATCCGACAGCGCCCATGGCGATGGCATAATGCGCCCGCGCCATGGCCGGTGCGTCATTCACACCGTCGCCGATCATCGCCACCATGTCGTGGCTTTCGACGAGTTCCTCAATGGCCGTCACCTTGTCTTCTGGCAAAAGTTCGGCGCGCACCTCGTCGATGCCGACTTCGGCTGCCACCGCGCGCGCGGTGCGTTCGTTGTCGCCCGTCAACATCACGATGGTCTTCACACCCTGCGCATGCAGACGCGCAACGATCCCCTTTGCATCTGGGCGGATGCGGTCGCGAAGCTCCAGTACGCCGGTCACGCCGGTCTCGTCACCCACGGCAACGAGGGTGCTCCCTGCCCCTTCGATCCGATCCCGCAGATCCGCCGGAATGGCATTGCCGAACCCCTTCTCTTCGGCGAAGCGATCCGAGCCGAGCCAGATAGCGCGCCCGTCGGCGCGTCCTTCCAGACCGCGCCCGGGCACGGTACGGGTGTCCTCTGCGGCAGACACGGAAACACCATCGGCTTCGGCGCGCGAGAGGATGGCGCGTGCCAGCGGGTGTGAAGACCGCGCCTCCAGGCTTGCTGCCAGCGCCATGAGATCGCGTGCGGAAACGCCGACCAGTGGGTGAACCGCCGCCACCTCAGGCTCGCCCATGGTGATCGTCCCGGTCTTGTCCATCGCCAGTGCCGTGGTCCGCCCCGGCGCCTCGACATAGGCGCCGCCCTTGATGAGCACCCCCGCCCGTGCCGACGCGGTCAGCGCTGCCACGATGGAGACCGGCGTAGAAATGACCAGCGCGCAAGGACATGCGATGACCAGAAGGACCAGAGCATTGTAGAACCAGTAGTCCCAGGCGCCGCCGAGCAGCAGTGGCGGCACCAGCGCGATGGCGATCGCCAAAGCCATCACGATGGGTGTGTAGATGCGCGCGAACTTGGCCACCCACTGTTCGACCGGCGCGCGGCGGGCATGGGCATCGCCCACCATGCGAATGATTTTCGCCAGCACCGTGTCCGAGGCGGCTTTGGTCGCCCGCACCGTCAGTGTGCCCTCGCCGTTGATAGTGCCGGCATAGACCTCGTCGCCGGGCTCCTTGGGCACCAGTGCGCTTTCGCCGGTAATAGGAGCCTGATCGACGGCCCCTGCCCCGTCCACGACTTCACCGTCGAGAGGGATCCGGTCGCCGCCGCGCACGATAAACCTTGCATTGACTGCCACGGCAGCGGCCGGAACGTCGGCTTCCGATCCGTCGTCGTAAAGAACCCGAGCCGTAGGCGGCGCGAGGTCGAGGAGAGATGAAACCGCGTTGCGTGCGCGACCGACACTCCAGCTCTCAAGATAGAGCGACAAAGAGAAGAAAAACGCGACCGTCGCGGCCTCGAAGAATTCGCCGAGCCCGATGGCTCCTGCAACGGCCACCACCATCAGTAGGTTCATGTCTGGCGAAAGTCGCCGCGCCGAAGACCATGCCTTGGGCGCAACCAGCCAGACCCCAAAGAGGATCGCGACGGCGAAGATCCCTGCTTCCGCCATAGGCATAGGCACCTCGCCATGCCCCGCAAAGAGCCCGAGCGCGCCGCCCATGCCGGTCTCGACAATGTGAAAAAGGAATCCCGCCGCCCAGAAGCCGCCGCTCAACGAGGTAAAGCGCTTCTGACGTGCCAGATGCGCGGCCTGATCCTCTGCTGCGTTGTCGGCGTCCCACGGTTTTGTGCTCATGCCGGTACTCGCGACCAGTTGCGAAACCTCGTTGTCCGAAATTCCGACTGCGGTATCCAGAATCGTCATCCGACCATTGATGACATCGAACGCCAGATGCTCAGTCCCGCCGACTTTTGGACCGACCACCCTATTCAGGATTGCCACCTCTTCGGCACAATCTAGACCGGAAACTTGAAAACTTCGCCCATTCGAGGGGATGGATTGTGCCGGTCCCGTGTTGGCTCCAGCACCGCAGCACGCAGCACCTTTTCCATGAGAGTGGGGAACTACGCTCGCATGTTTGTGATCATCACCATGATCGTGACTGCAGTCAGAGCTGTGCTTGTGGTCGTGGCGGTGGCCATTGGAAGACATGGGATTGACCTCGGGATTCGTTCATTCCACATTGAGATAGCCCCTACAGTAACTAGAGCTTCAAGAGCAAAAACAGAAACTTGGTCAAATAAGGACACAGACCTGCGGAACCTTGAAACGCGCCGCTAAGTCTGAGGACGCGGCTGACCTGCCAAAGAGTGAGATAGATATGCTTCAAAAATATGCGGTGATCATGGTTGCAACATTGGCCCTGGCTGGCTGCGCGGTGCCTTCTAAGGAAGACAACGATCCATTCAGGATCGGAAATGTTCCAGAATCTGTCGCAGCCCTCGCTGCACCCGACCAGGATCTCATCACGGCACGGCTACGTCCCGAAGATAATTGCTATTGGTATGCCCATAGTGGGCCGGTGGAAACGACCTTGGTCCCGTTGCGATCGGCAGGCGGCAATCCCATCTGCGTCGCGCGCCAATCCTGATTGACGCGTCCAAGCGTCGGATTGACGGCGCGGCTTGGGTCAACTCTGCGGAGTCACGCTGTCCTCGGCCGAATATAGGAACGCCGTCGAGCCAATCTCCACATTCGGATACAGATCGTTTATGTGCGCCATGACCATCCGGACGCAACCGGAACTGGCTCGGCCGCCGATGCTTCGCGGCTGTGGTGTACCGTGGATGCGCAGATAGGTGTCTCGGTCCCCGACATAGAGATAAAGCGCCCGTGACCCGAGCGCGTTCTCAGGTCCGGGTTCCATACCGTCAGCGATGTCGGCGTAGAGCTCCGGGTCGCGGTCAATCATGTTCTGTGTTGGCTGCCAATGCGGCCACCTGACCTTGCGCTTGATCGTGTAGACGCCTGGCTCATAAAGTTTGCCACGAGCAATCGCTACGCCATAGCGCATCGCCGTGCCGCCTTCCTCGATATGGTAAAGATAGCGCGCGACAGCATCGACATGGATGTCACCGGCCACAAGACCATCTTTAGTTATAACCCGCTGCGGCAGAAAGCGCGGGTGCAGGCCCCACGGGTTTGATGTGGCTGGGTTATAGCCCGGCGGTGTAATCTGTGCATCCCAAGCCGCCTTTTCCGCTTCAGTGGGCCAGGTGTCAGCGAGGAGCGGACTCGAGATAGACGCCGAGAACAATGCGGCAGTCGTCTGGATGAAGTGTCGTCTTGTCAGCATGTATCGTGCTCCGCGCAGTTTCTAATTTGGTGCTGGATCTGTCAGATCAATTTCTTTCATGCTAAAACGTCTAGCCACTAGAGGTTCAAGGGTTAAATTTTCACTTAACCGCGAGAAGCAGAGAATAGAATAGCGATTTCAATGCTAGACGTTCACGCGCCAACTGGGTCAGCAAAGGGCTAAATCTGAAAAGGCTTCTCTACTATATCGTTGCGCGCCACATCCGATAGCGCCCCTGCCCGGTCACCTCACGGATCAGACCCCGCGCTTCCAACCAGCTAAGGTTACGTTGAACAGCGGCGCGGCTGGCGCCAGTCAAGATCTCGGTCATCGGTGCAGAGACGAGTGGCCACTCGATCAGTACAGCGCGAAGAGCAGGTGGCGTCTTGCCCGAGAGCGGCGCCATTTCGGTGTCTGCGCGCATAGCCCATGCCTCTATGTCGTCTAGGTGCCGCATCGCGCTCAGGGATGCTATCATCATCCCATCGAGCCAACGCGACAGACGGTCAGCGGGTGGGCCGCCAGCGCGCAGCCCCCCTGATCCGCCCATGGCCAGAGGTACAAAGACCGCCCCCCTTCCCGCACCGGCCGCAATCCTTGCGGCTGTGACTGCCGCCTCCATCCCGTCTCCGTGCTGTCCGAGACCCGCGAGGTTCCAGAGGTGGAAGCCCATGCAGGCGCGGCTGATCGGATGCAGATCGACAGCTCTCGCCATCAGATCCAGCCACCCGCTCGCACGATTCATGAAAGGTTCGGCATCATCACCAAGGTTCTCGGGGTCGCGGCGGTCGAGAAAGGCGGAAAGGTCCACCTCGGGCCCCGGCCCGCCGCTCAAACGGCGAACTGCCCATCCGACACGCGCGAGTGCTGCGGTGTCCTCCTGAACGCCTGATAGGCGCATGGATATCCAAAGAGCAAGGCGATCCGGGCCGATACGATCACCCACAAACCAGCTGAGGTCAGCTGCCTCGATCAGTGCAAGCCTGTGTCGCCATCCTTCGGGGCCGCGCTTCAGGCGGTCGTGCAGCGCGCCGACGCGACCAGCTACACTGGCAAGACGCGCGGCGAGGCCCGCCTCTGCTTTCCGCCAGTCATCAAGGACCTCGGTTTCACGCGGTTCGGTCCGTGGTCCGGGTGGCAGATAATCCGGCTCTTCTTCCATCGGACCGGGCAGGAACCAAAGATCCTCCTCTGACGACTGTCCCACCTCTTCAGCGTCGAGGAAGAGAGCATCAAAATCATCATGTAATGTAGGCGCTTGAGGCTTCATATGTGCAAAATACTAGAATTTTGCACTTTACTAAAGGGTTTTGTCAGAGTGCGACCACGCTCTTTATATGGTACGCGCGGGCGATGGTCGGCGAGGGCTCTCACATCGCGCTCAGCCTATGGAAACCAAGGGCTTTCCGCTGAACCAGGCCACAGAGAGCATCCTTGCATCCGTTTACAAACGGTCGTTTAGTAGTGACACCTAAAACTGCAAACGGACCGTTTTCATGCCCTTGATAGGCTACGCGCGAGTTTCCACGGAGGATCAGACCCCCCTGCCCCAGTCTGAGGCCCTGCAAACAGCGGGATGCGTCGAGATCTTTGAAGAGCACGCCTCAGGCGGCAACCGCGCGCGTCCTGTGCTTGCGCGTGTACTCGAACGTGTCCAGACTGGCGACACGCTGGTCGTCGTGCGGATCGACAGGCTTGCGCGATCTCTGTCGCACTTGCTGGAGGTGATCGAGCGGCTGGAAGCCAAGGGCGCATTCTTCCGGTCCCTACAGGACCCGATCGACACGGCATCGCCGCAAGGCAAGTTCACGTTGCAGGTTCTGGGCGCTGCGGCCGAGTTCGAACGTGCTCTGATCCGAGAGCGAACCAAGGCCGGGCTGGCCTCGGCCCGCGCCAAAGGGCGAGTGGGCGGCAATCCTGGGCTTCGCGCCAAGGATCCTGCCGCGCAGCGCAAAGTGCGGCTGGCGCGACAGGATGGCTACATGGAGCGCCTGAACGAGACAGCGCAGGATTGGGTGCCCCATGTGCGCCGCTTGCGCCCCGATATGGCTTGGGAAGACGTCCTGCGGATTATCAATGGCCCCCTGCCCCCAGATCGCCATTGGACCCAAAGCCGCTTGCTGCGCGCCGTTAAGGCCTACGTCCGCGACGGCTTTCTGTCCGCTGAGGTGCTGGGCCGTGCAGGACGCCGCGAAACCGACGACCGCCTCCCCGCGATCGTCGCCGGCATCAAAGGAGCGGACCCAGACATCACGTTGCAGGCGATCTGCGACCGATTGGAGGCAATGCGCGAGCGCACCCCTCGTGGGCGAACCAGTTGGCAGCCATCCTCGGTCAAAATGTTGCTTGAACGAGCGGAAAGGCTGGGGTTGTTGGGGTGAATTTCGACGCAAAGCCTGCTCGTCGACCTTATGCTAGTGCGGCAACTAAATCCTTGGCATGAAAATGTCGGGAAGCTTCTTGTCAAATTCCCAGAGGTCTATGTCCGGGACAGCGGGATCGTGCACGCCCGATTGAATATTGGAACTTCGGCGGGCGTACTTGGGCACCCGGTCGTTGGCAGCAATAGGTAAGGCTTCTGCATCGAAGTTCATCTTGCCACAGTGCCTTCTGGTCCAGAACAATTCTTCTATCGCTCCTCTGCCGGGCCCAACTTGATTTGGTCCTTCGCCCGCCGGATGGCGACATCTGGGCCATCGAAATCAAACGTACGACGACACAGAAGTCACTCGCGACTTCCATATGGGTGCGGAAGATATCAAGGCGTACCGCAGCTACTGATCTACGCTGGCCGGCATGACGTCCTTGTAGCCGAAGGCATTCGGGCAATGTCTCGCGAACACGGAATCGAGGTGCTGAGAAGACTTAATGGCAGCGCAGGTTCTCCCCATTGGGTGCTTGTCTATGGTGTACTAGCCTCAGCACTTGAATGAGTTTCCGCTACTCGGCAAGATGGCCGAATGAATGGCAGTCGCTCGTGGACGGTAGCCTGGTCCTCGGCGTGTCTTCCGATGTAGTTAGGGCGCATCATTTGCATGTGGCAGCAGTCGTCACTTCCTAGTCAATTGTCGTCGACTCCCCTCCCCTGCCCCGCGGCGCTTCGTGTCCGGTGTGGCTCATTTTTAGTCAGCTACCTGGCTGCTCAACGTCTACCTGGAACCGATGTGCGACTAGGTCGATGACAGAAGGTGGCGAGATCGTTTTCACCACGTTTGGCGTCTGCATCTCGATGCTGATCTCGAGGAAGGGAGCATAGGATAAGGTACGAATGCTCGTTGTCACCACGTTTACAGCTGTAAACTCGGCGTAGATTGCGTTCGTGGATATAGTTCCCTGCCGTATGTTTAGACACTAAATAGAGGAAAAATCTTGACTTAGCCGCGTGAATCGCTGCTTTTATCCTCAAGTGGCGTGAAAAAGGCCACATTTTGGAAATTGAGGCAACCAGATGATTCCCGTGACACCATTGGCAAATGAGCGCCCATCGGCACTTGCGACCGAGATATCCGAACGGCTCAACGCTGCGATCAGAGAGCACCTACTATCTGCTTTTGCCCCAGACAATTCAAAAACGCTACGTTCTTTTTCAGCTCCAGAAACTGCTGAACTCTTGGGTGTGTCCGGGCAATTCATGCGAAAGGTCCACGCCGAAGGGACACTTCCGGAGCCCGAAGACATCCGGGGTGGCAGGCGGTACTACACAGCCCAAGAGATATGGGATGCCCGCGAAATCCTGGAAAAAACCTCTCGGAAGAAGGGGCGGTATATGCCTCGCCGCTCCGGCGAGGAAAAGCTGCAGATTTGGCAGTTGATGAATTTCAAAGGCGGTTCAAGTAAAAGCACAACGAGCGTCCACCTCGCTCACTACTTTTCTCTTCGGGGCTATCGGGTCTTGGCGTTGGACCTGGATCCACAGGGGTCGCTCACATCAATGTGTGGGATTAGCCCCGAGATCGAGTTTGATGGACTGACCGTTTATGATGCGATCCGCTACGACGATCCGGTCAGCATGGCGGACGTTGTCGTTCAGACATATTTTCCCGGGCTCTCGATTGCGCCTTCACGCTTGATGTTGTCGGAATTTGAGACGGAATCGGCCGTTCATTCGAACCCGGACCAACCATTCTTTACCCGCATCCGGAATGCCTTGGCGCAGGTCGAGGATGATTTTGACATTGTTCTGATGGATAGCCCGCCACAACTGGGTTTCTTGACCATTGCAGGGATGGCTGCCGCCAGCTCCCTTATCGTTCCTCTAACTCCATCGATGTTGGACGTTTCTTCAACAGCTCAGTTTCTCGAGCTGGCTGGAGCTTACATGGGTGTGATCGAAGATGCTGGCGCATCTCTGCAGTATGATTTCTTTAAGTTTCTCATCACTCGAGACGAACCAACGGACGTGCCTTCTCAGCAGCTGACCTCATTCATGCGGGCTCTGTTTCAAGACCGGGTCATGTCGTCAACTGCTTTGAAGAGCACAGCAATCAGTGATGCCACCATGCTCAAGCAGTCGATTTATGAAGTGGTGCGTTCGGAGATGACACGCGCCACATATGATCGGGCCAAGGGCTCGATGGATGCGGTCGGGCTCGAAGTGGAAACGATGATCCATCAATCGTGGGGGCGTAAGTAATGGCTAGGAAATCTCTTCGCGAAATGTCGGGAATTGCCAACACAATCGCCCGTTCCGGCGGATCACTGCCAGAGAGAGCGCCAAAGACCAGCGCTCCGGCTTTGGGGGCTCTTCAAGGCTCTTTGGCATCTATCCGTGAGATTGATCCCAATCTGATAGACGACTGGGGGCCAGTAGACCGGCTTGAGGAGTTTACAGCTGTAAACGTCGAAGACGACGACGAGAGCTTCGAACGATTAAAGAGCAGCATTCGCGAAGGCGGGCAGCAAGTGCCTATACTCGTTCGGCGGTCAAAAGCCGCTGACGGGCGCTTTGAAGCAATCTACGGGAGGCGCCGCTTAAAGGCCTGTCGCGAACTCGGCATGAAGGTACGTGCAAACGTCCAAGATATTGATGATGCTACGGCCTTGCTGGCGAAAGGATTGGAGAATGCAGCGCGCCGCAACCTGTCTTTCTACGAGAAGGCAAGGTTCGCCGAGGCCATCCAAAATGCTGGCCACGATGGAGCAACTGTTCGGCAGGTTCTAAACCTGTCGGCGTCAGGTCAGTCACACCTTACGAAGGTGACGCAGAATGTCCCAGTCAAGATCGGTGACCTCATTGGCGCGGCGCCAAAGTCCGGCCGCCCGAGGTGGACGGAGTTGGCCGAGCTCTTTCTCTCTAGGAAGCTCACTGAACGTACGGCTCTCGATATCTTGGCTAAGATCAGGGCAACATCGAATTCAGACGAGCGCCTTGAATTGCTCATTAAGGAAGCGACTAAGCGCGGCGCGAAGAACTCGCGCGAAACTCGGGAGATCACGCCCGTAGAGGGAGTGACGATCAAAGCTGGTCGCGCAACACTGTCACTTTCGGTGAAGAAGTCTGGCGCAAACGCTGAGTTTGCAACCTGGCTTGAGAGTAATCTCGCGGAAATAATCAAGCAATCCTATGCTGAATTTACGGATGTAAATTCAGTGGATGACAACTGAGGACGAGCAGAAAGGAGGAACGGCAAACAAAGAAAACCCCCGAAACCGGAGCTTCGAGGGCTGCTGCGCAGAGCGCAATTCTTAGATTAGACACCTAGAATCTAGCAGCCAACGAATCATCACACAAGAGAAAACGCTTCTGAGCGAACGGGATTTTTTTGCCGCTTACATAAAATGACAAAATTGAATGATGCTCCGCATGGAGCGACTGGGACAGTCATGCCTCAGAACGGCGGAGGTATGTCCAATATCAACCAACCCTCGGGATGGCGCAAAGCGACGGCCGGACTGGCGGTTGCTGAACAGCACGCACAAGCTGGTGAAAGAGCAGCCGTGCCCAAAACACAGGCCTTTGTCGCCGTGAAACGCGTTGGTGCGCATATAGGCCTCAAGGCTGGCGACATGCTGCTTCTCGACACGCTTGGGGCATTCACGCAAGCCCAGGACTGGGAAGAGGGACAGCGTCCGATCGTCTGGGCGTCCAACTCTTATCTGATGGAGCAAACAGGCTTCTCGCTCTCGGCGCTCAAGCGCCATTCCCGGCGTCTGGCCGAGATCGGCGTGATTGCCTTCAAGGACAGCCCTAATGGCAAGCGGTGGGGCCACAGGGACGCTGACGGCCGTATCATCGAGGCCTATGGCTTTGATTTATCGCCGCTTTCGGCTCGCGCCGAAGAGTTTGAGCGGCTACATGCTGAACTGCAGGCTGAACGTGAACTCTGCCAGCGCCTGAAGCGCCAGATCACAGTTGCGCGCCGAATGATCCGCGCGAGGATCGAAGCGGCCCAAGGGGGCGCTCTGAGTGGCCCCTGGACACAGCTCTCACGTCTCTTTGAGGATCTTCTGGACCGCTTGCCACGCCGGAACACGGCCTCTGAGGCGCTTGCGCGGCTCCTAGAATGGTTCAGGGAACTTCAGGAGCGTGTCGAGACGACCTATCTCAAGGCAGTTCGTGCGGATGAAGTTGTGGAAAACATGCCTACAACCCCGGAGCAAAGACTTCAAAAGACTCAAGAAATGAACCCCAGGGAGGTCATTTCTGATCCTCATATACTAATTACAAATCAACTTAATCCTGTAATCTGTAAGTCCTCAGAAAAAGAGAACGCAGCGGGCGTGGTGCCAAATGCGCCACCGGAAGAGAGGGTGGATAGGGAACTAGAAGACTGGGTAGCTGAAACACGTAAGAAACGTGGTGCAGCGCTTGATTTGCCGACTGTGATGCAGGCTTGTCCTGAATTCGCGTCCTGGGCACGCAATATGGGCGGTTATTTGAAGGATTGGGGCGATCTTCATCGCGTTGTCGGGCAACTCAGGCCGATGATCGGTGTCTCAGAACACGCTTGGAACCTCGCTCAGGACCGTCTCGGACCCCAAATCGCGACAGCAGCGCTGGTTCTCACGTTCGACAAGCATTGCGCCGGCGAAGTGGCGTCTCCGGGCGGATATCTGCGGGGTATGGTCGAGAAGGCTGGGGCAGGGGACCTGCATCTCGAGCGCAGTTTCTACGGTCGGCTCAGCGGACAGGCGGCGTAATGGGAAGGGTAGCAGTTATCCCGCGTTTGAAGTTCCAGGTCGAGCACGCGGAGATTGCCGCCCTTTTTCTCCGCACCTTCTGCGGTGTTTGCTGTTGTCTTGCGGAGATTGTGCCGTATAATCTCCGCAAGGAATGCGTAAAATATGACCTACATTCACGAACTCCCTGATTGGCCCCAGTTTACCTGGGACAAGGCCAAACTTTCGTCACAACTTGCTGCGGTCCGCCACCGCCAAGGCAAGCTCTTGGGACGCATGCAGGGTCTTGGCTTTGATCTTCGCAACGAGGCGATGCTCAGAACACTAACCAGTGATGTCGTCAAAAGCAGCGAGATCGAGGGGGAGATGCTCGACAGGGATCAGGTCCGGTCGTCCATTGCGAAACGTCTGGGTCTCGACGTTGGCGGGCTGATCCCGTCGGATCGTCATGTCGATGGGGTCGTCGAGATGATGCTGGAAGCGACCCAAGCGTATGACCAGCCACTGGACGCGGAGCGCCTGTTCGGTTGGCATGCGGCCCTCTTCCCGACCGGGCGAAGCGGAATGACCCGGATCAGGGTGGGAAATTGGCGTGACGGTCCCATGGAGGTTGTATCAGGACCCTATGGCCGCGAACGGGTGCATTTTGAGGGGCCTGCGGCCAACCGGCTGGAAACCGAGATGGCGCGGTTTTTGGAATGGTTTGACCAGCCCCCCGAAACAGATCCCGTCATACATGCCGCCATCGCCCATCTTTGGTTTGTCACCATCCACCCGTTCGATGATGGCAATGGTCGCGTTGCGCGCGCGATCGCAGACATGGCCTTGGCGCGTTCTGAGCTCAGTGCGCAGCGGTTCTACAGCATGTCGACGCAAATTCGGCAGGAGCGGAGCGCTTATTACGACATGCTCGAGACGACGCAGAAAGGCGGGCTTGATGTCACGGCGTGGCTCGTTTGGTTCTTGGCTTGCTTGGACCGCGCATTCGATGGCGCAGAGATCATCCTTGAGGCTGTGTTCCAGAAGGCCCGGTTCTGGGAGAAACATGGAACTGCCAACATAAATGACCGGCAGCGGGACATGCTGAACCGCCTGCTGGATGGGTTCGACGGAAAACTCACGACGTCGAAATACGCGAAGATCGAGAAGTGTTCACAGGATACGGCCTATCGCGACATTCTCGATCTGATCGACTTGGGAGCCCTTGAGAAAGATGAGGCTGGCGGACGTAGCACCAGCTATTCACTGGCCGCGACGTAAGAGCCTTGTCTTAGGCAGAGCCCCAGACGTCGACTCCAAGCAAGTATCAGACAAGCACCGGTGAGGCTTGCCGGTATGTTCATAATCCTAAATCGTTGATAAGGTGTGCCAATCAACCGGTTTAAACAATTCTTTGCCGATGTACGTTGCCGATCTTGAGGTGCTGAGTGCAATGAAGGTGAACCGTGGAACTGACGGCCTTGGAATTCCTCGGCCTGTGCCTCCGGGCGGGCAGAAAGGGAAAGTTTCCTTCGGGTTATGTGACTGACGGATGAGGGCCTTTGGGAACCCTCAGACGGGTCCGGGCCGGATTCCGGTCTGTCTTTCCTGATTAAGGGCATTCTCATGCAAACGGATGTCTTACGCGTAGTGCGCGCAACTGCTGCCTTCTGGTGGCGGCATAGAGAGCTGCACAGAACTGGCCAAACGGCGCTGGCGCGGCAGCTCGAACGCGAGACTGTCCTGCGTGATCTGGGCTATCTCAGGCAGGCGGCGACAATGCCGGACGCGCATGTGATCTGCGGGGAGGGTGGCACTTTCCTGCATCTCGGCTGGACCACCGTGTCGACTCTCACGCCGATCGAGTGCTTTCCCTTGGCCGCCCTGGCGGTCGCACGAGGGACGCCCCTCATCGATATCCGGCCCATCACCGATGTCATCGCCTTCGCGAACCTGCCGCAGGTGAGGCGGGACGGATCGGTCAACCCTGAGCATTCGGGTGTCGGCAGGTCTGTCACGCTGTCCACCTACATCGACATGGTCGAAGAGCTCGGCGCAAGCATCACCAACGATCCGCGCCCCTGTCGGTCAACCTAGTCGCCACTCCCTCTCATCAACACTCGAAAGGAGGCCAGCCATGGCCCGATCCCGCACGCCCAAATTCGATGCCTCCGAGGTCATCACCAACGAAATCATCCGCATCATCGAGCGCGGCGTCCTGCAGTGGCGCAAGCCCTGGACCGCAGGTGGCAGCTCACGTCCCCTGCGCGTGGGCGGTGAGCCCTACCAGGGGGTCAACAACTTCCTGCTGACGATGCGCACCGTGATGGCGGGCCACAGCTCGCCCTTCTGGATGACGCTGCCGCAGGCCAATGCCTTGGACGCAAAAGTGCGCAAGGGCGAAAAATCCTCTGTCGTCGTCTATTACGGCCAAAGCCGGAAAGACGCGGGCGGCGAGGGCGACCGCAGCGATGGTGATGATCACTGCGAGGAAGCCCGCGTCTTCCGCTTCCAGAAATCCTACCGCGTCTTCAATGCCTGCCAGATCGAGGGGTTACCTGATAGCTTCCATCCCGAGCCGGACCCGGTGCCTGAGCATCCGCCGTCCGAGCCCATCCCGCATATGCAGGCGTTTTTTGACGCCATCGACATCACGACCGTTTTCACGGGAACAGAAGCCTACTATTTGCCGCCCGTGGACAAGGTCTTCATGCCGTCGATCGCGCGGTTCGAGAACCCGCGGAACTTCTACGGGGTCTGGGCACATGAACTAGCCCATGCCACGAAAGCCCCGCATCGCCTGAACCGTGATTTTGGTATTTCGAAGTTCGGCAACACCTCCTACGCGCGGGAAGAAATCGTCGCGGAACTGACCTCCGTATTCCTGGGACAAACGCTCGGCTTCACGGCCCATACGCTCGAGATGAATGCCGCTTACCTCTACAACTGGCTGCGGGTGCTGCGCTCGGACAAGCAGGCGATTTTCAAGCACGCGGCCGATGCGCAGCGCGCCTGTGATTACCTGATCGCGCGATCAGAGGCGGGCAGGGCAGGGGAGGTCGACCAGGCCGCTTGAGGAGATGTGTGTCGGCAAAGGGAAAGCAGGCTTTGGGAAGAGTGTTTCAAACTTCTCAAAGGACAGACCTATGACCAACGCAGCACAGCCTCTGACAGACCGCCCAGACCCCGCCTTAATCGCCGCGCAGAACGACGCGTTTCGCAAGCTCGCGTGCCTTGGAGTGCCGCCCGCGCAGCCCATCCAGGGCCGCATGCATGTCACCCGCTCGCTTATGGAGGCGGGGGACGGCTTCATGGCCGAGGCGGTGAAGGCCACTGGTGAGTTCGACACTTTCGAGCCTGAGAATGATCCCGAGGGATGGCATGATTTCGGGGCGGTCGAGATCCGGGGCGAGACCGTGTTCTGGAAGATCGATCTCTATGAGGCAGGCTCTGATTTCCGTTACGCGGCTGAGACCCCGGACAATCCCGCCACCACCACGCGCGTGCTGACCATTATGATGGCGCGCGACTGGTAAAGGGGCAGGGGACGCCTCCCCCTGACATCTCAGACGATGAAGGCCCGCTGCCCCTCAAAAGGCAAAGCGGGCCTTCTGTCGTTTTGATCCCCGAAGCCGGGGATTGGTCGCGCGCCAGCGCGGGCCGCACCATACCCATCGAAAAGGACATCCTATGACCGCAAGTTTCAAACCCGTCTCCGTCGCTATCGGCGATCTGACCGCCCATCCCGCCAACGTGCGCAGCAACTCCCCGGAAACCTATGACCCCGAGAACATCGCGCATCTCAAAGCCAGCATCGCCGTTCTGGGCCTGCTCCAGCCGCTCCTGGTCCAGAAGCTTGACGGCAAATACGCCGTCCTCGCTGGTGGGCGGCGCCATGCCGCGCTGAAGGAGCTGGTCGCCGACAAGGTCGCGAAGGGGTTCACCGCGAAAACCAAGATCGACTGCCGCCTCGTGCCGGACGATTGCGACGTCACCACGGCGCTGTCGCTCGCCGAGAACATCACCCAGGCACCCATGAATGCGATTGACGAGTTCGAGGCCTTCGCGCGGATGATGGAGGTCGATGGCCAGACGCCTGAGACCATCTGACCTGCCCCCCGCTGGTCCCTCGCTCATGACGAGAGTCTGCCGGTTTGATTTTGGTAGTCGTCGGTTTCGGGCTTGGCAAGCGTGGCAGGCGCGGAGCCCTCAAATAGCTCAAGCGCCTGCCGCGCTTGCTTTGGCGTTCTGTTCCCCAGCGAAGAGTGCGGCCTGACGTTGTTGTAATCGTAGCGCCACAGCGCCAGCTTGCGGCGGGCATCGTCGAGGGTATCGAACAGCTCTTCATTGAGAAGCTCGTTCCGCAGGCTGCCGTTGAATGACTCGATAAAGGCATTCTGCTGCGGTTTTCCGGGGTCGATGTAATGCCAATCCACGCCGTTCCTGTCGGCCCATCTCAGGATTGCCCGGCTGGTGAATTCCGTGCCGTTATCACTGACAATGCAAGCAGGCTTTCCGTAGATCCGGACGAGCGCGTCCAGTTCTCGGGCAACTCGCTCACCTGAAATGCTGGTGTCTGCCGCCAGGCACAGGTTTTCCCGGCAGCAATCATCATTCACGGCCAAGATGCGAAACTTCCGCGACGCCCCGAAGCTGTCCGACAGGAAATCCAGGGACCAGCGCTGGTTGGTCTGTGTGGCTTCAGGCATTGGCGTTCTCGAGCCCCGGGCGCGTTTACGGCCCCGCCGTCGTTTCACTGCAAGGCCCTCCTCTCGGTAGAGGCGGTAAAGCTTTTTGTGGTTCATGATCATGCCTTTTCTCTCAAGCAGCACGCCGATCCGCCGGTAGCCGAACCGGCGGCGTCTGCCAGCGATCTCCTTCATCTCCTGGCGGATCTCAGGATGGTCGGGCGGGCGTTCGCGCCGGACCGTCTTGGGGTCGACACCGACAAGCCGGCAGGCCCTGCGCTGCGAGATGCCATGATCCCGCATCGCATTGAGCGCTGCCTCTCGCCGCTCCTTCGGTGCCGTCAGCTTTTTCCCAGCAGGTCTTTCAGAACCACATTGTCGAGCATCGTGTCTGCCAGCAGCCGCTTCAGCTTGCCGTTCTCATCTTCCAGCGCCTTCAGCCGCGCGGCCTCTGACACCTCCATGCCGCCATACTTGGACTTCAGCTTGTAAAAAGTCGCCGGGCTCAGGCCGTGCCGACGGCACACCTCCGCTGTCGGCATCCCGGCTTCCTGCTCTTTGATCATCCCGATGATTTGCGCCTCGGTGAAACGGCTCTTACGCATTCGTCTGCTCCTTTAGAGTTGGCGCAGACTCTACATCATGGTGAGGGATTTTGCGGGGGGCAGGTCACATCGCAAAGACTTTCGGCACGACCGTTGCCGCCGTGAAAGGCCGGTTGCGCTACGGGCTGATCCACCCCGATATCCGCGCCGCCGCTCGGGCGAAGACGATCACGCTCGACACGATGAAGGCCTTTGCCGAGCACCCGAGCCAGGAGGTTCAGCGCGAGGTCTACGAGGCGCTCACCAAGGAAGACAGCTATCTGCAGGCCTATACCGTCCGGCAAGCGCTCAAATCCCGCGGCGTGCAGGTCAGCGACGATATCGGAGCCTTCGTGCGCGCGGACTACGAGGCGCGTGGCGGTGCCGTCGCGGCTGACCTTCTGGAAGAGCATTCCGTGCTCGAGGATGCGGCGCTGGTCGAGACCATCCTGCTCGAAAAGCTCACCGCCACCGCCGAGGACGCCCGCGCCAAACTGGGCTTTGCCTGGGCCGATGCGATGGTGCGCTATGATTACGCGACCATGGCCGACTACGGCCGCGTTTATCCCGGCCCGATCGAGCCTGATGAGGCAGCGCAAAAGCGCGTGGATGAAATCACCGCCGAACTCGAGAAACTGCAGCTTGAGATGGAGGATGAAGGGCTCGAGGACAGTGCCTACAATGCCCTTTACGAGCGCGTGGACGCTCTGGAAGAGGAAGCCCGCGACCTGCAGGAGGCCTACAGCGCCGAGGACCTGGCGCGGTCTGGGGTGATCGCGTCGTGGCAGGGTGGGCAGATCACGCTCCATGTTGGCCTCGTCCGCCCGGAGGACACCGCGAAAGAGGAGGGCGCGCCCAGTTCCTCGACCAACACCACCGGAGAGGAGGCCCCCGACGCTGGCGAAATCACCTATCCGGCCTCGCTGGCAGAGGACCTCAAGACCGAGCGGGCCACGGCGCTCGGGGCGGCGATGGCGCTGCATCCCGAGGCCACGCTCGATCTGACGCTCTTCAAGCTGGTCAGTGACGTTCTGGCCAGTGGCATGAGTGTCACGCAGGCGATCAAGATCGATGCCCGCAAGGAATACCGCAGCCACGCCAAGATGGACGAGATCGACGAGACCTCGCTCGAGCAGGTGGCGGCGGCGCATGATGCGCTTGATCTCTCGTGGCTCGATGACACCTGCCCGCCAGCTGATCAGTTCGCGGCGTTTCGCGCGCTGGAGGCAGGGGAGAAGGCCAAGCTCGTGGCCTATGCGACGGCGAGCACGACGCAGTCCTGCTTCGCGCGGGACCGCCAGCGCGACAGCCTGATGCATGACTTCGAGATCGAGATCATGCCCGACATTCGCGCGCATTGGACGCCGAACGCTGCGCTGTTCAATCGCTTCAAGAAGGCCTGGCTCCTGAAGATCCTCGGCGATGATCTGGGTCTGGCCCAGGAGGCGGTGACGCTGGCCTCCTCAAGCAAGAAGGAGATCGTCGCCTTCTGCGACAAGCTCTTTGCCGAGCCCTTCGCCACGCTCACCGACGCGCAGCGCACTGCCGTGGCCGCATGGTGCCCGCCCATGATGCAGACCGCCGGTGTCGCCTTGGATGAGGCAGAGCCTACTGCGGAAACCTCCGAGCCTGACAGCGACATCGCACAAGCGGCCTGAGCCCTCATGCGACCCGCGCGAGGCATTCTCTGCGCGGGTCCACCCTCTCACACCCAACCGAAAGACATCCCCATGGCTATTCTCAAGTTCTCCGCGTCCGCTGTCGCGGCGCAGATCGCCCATGCGCGCGCCTGCAAGACCTTCCTGCCCAACTGGAACGGGCCCGTGGACAGGCCTGCTCTCATCCTCATCGTCGGCAATGGCGTGCATCTGCGCTCCAATGGCATCGATGGCACAACCACCCGCATCGTCACCACCGACCAAGCCGATCCCTCCTTTGCTTTCGCCGACGGCATGAACCCGTTCCGGGACACCGACTGGATGGCGCAGCGCCGCATGGCGTTTCGCGATCTGACCGGCCAGTTCTACACCGACATCCTGGATGACGTGCAGGTGCTCATCGACCGGAGGCGGGGTGCCATCCGGCTCGCCACCGATGGCCACAGCATCCGTGTCTTCGTGCGCCGCGCTTCGGACTATCTGATCGGCGGAACCTACGAGGTGCTCTCGGGCCTCGGCGGCACCTTCCGGGTCATCCTCAAGGATGCCTGCGACACCTTCGCGATCGTGCAGAACTGCGGCAATTGCGAGGATTTCGACGCCATGCAGCCCTACCGCGTACCGCTCGATGCGCTGATGGAAGTCGATGACCGGAGGGTGGCTTGATGGGTTGGCTCTTTTACACCGACCGCCGCGTCCAGACCTACGCGGATGAGAAAGCGGAGATCACCCGGCTTTGCAGCTTCGAGGGCGACACGCGCAAAACCGAACTGGTCAAAGCCTGCAAGGTCGGCTCGACCTGGTATGTGGCGGCAAGGGTCACCAGTTTCGACGGCAGCCCTGTCGAGGACGCGACCTATGTCACCGATCCTGACGGCTCGATCACCTTCGGCGCTGTCTTCCTCACCCGATACGATGACGGCTGCTGGGGCTACAAGGACATGGAGGAAAGCGCGGGACCGAACGAGTCGCGGGCTCCCCTTGGGCTGATCGAGCTCCTCTCCGACCTGAAAGACCCCGACAGCTACGCCCGGGACTGGCGTCAGCGCTGCCGGGATTGGGCTGCGATCCCGGACTACGAGGAAGGCGACAAGATCAAGCTCGCCACCCCTGTGACGCTCACCGATGGCAGCACCTGCCAGATCGTCACCGCGACGCACTACAGGCGGGGGCGGCAAAAACGCCGCTGCTACCGCATCGAGGAAACCGGTGGGCTCGTACGCCTGTCGAAGGCCTCGCTTACGGGCTCAGAGCTGCTCAGCTCCGCGAAAGGTGCTGCTAGCCCAGTGCTGGCGGAGTATCTCGCGGGGCGAGAATAGGTGCTGCGCCGGACAGTTGATCGACCTGCCCGGCGACAGCAGATCCTGCGGCTTATCTTGACAAGGCAATGCAAATGCATTACCTATCGCGGGCAGCAAAGCCCCCCATCCTTTAAGGAGACTGCCATGACAGCGCTCGCACAAGATGTCTCGAAACTCACGGACCGGTATCAGACGACCGTGCCGGCGGGTGTGCGCAAACAGCTAAAGTTGGGTAAGGGCGACCAGATTCGTTACTGTACCGAGCCGAGTGGCCGGGTCTATATCGAACCCGTGCGCAGCGACGAGGATGATCCCGCGCTCGGCGCCTTTCTCGATTTTGTCGAGGCCGATATCAAGGCGCATCCGGATCGCATTCGGGCGTTCGATGGGGCTTTGCATGACCGTCTTGCAGCACTGGTCGGAGACGTTGATGTCGATCTCGATGCGCCACTATCACTCGAGGATGAATGAGCGGCGATAGCGTGCCCGCCCAAGCGCCCCTTGTCGTAAACGGATGGTCGATTTATGCGCATCCGCTCTTTCTGGACCAGCTCGAAGGGCTGATCGAGGAAGTCGAGGCGCGTAAGGCACGCGACCCCAAGACCTGGCGCAAGAAAAATTCCACAAAACGGCTGGCCGCCATCTTCAAGCTGGTCACCGAGGCCATACCGGCGGACCCGGGTGCCGCCGCCTACCGGCAAGGCGGCACACTCGGCGATCACCGCAAGCACTGGTTCCGGGCTAAATTCTTCCAGCAGTATCGGCTGTTCTACCGCTTCAACAGCGATGCGAAGGTCATCGTGCTGGCTTGGGTGAACGACGACAAGACCCTGCGCGCCTATGGCAGCAAGACGGATGCCTATGCGACATTCAAAGGGATGCTGGAAGACGGCAACCCACCTGACAATTTCGACGCGCTCTTGAAAGAAGCTGCTGCGGCGTACAAGCGGTTCGAGACGTCCCTTGAAGCGGCGCCTGATCGGTAAGTGGGGTCGAATGCTGAAGGCGGCAGAATCCTAAGCTAAGGTTGTCCGTAATGGGGTCGTTTGGCGTTACAATCTCCCAGCATCTTTGAGCCGAGTGAAATAGGCGACATTGGTGTGTCATGTGGCTGGTAAGATGAAATTCTCAGAAGCCCCACCGTATCCGTACATTTGCCGTTCGCTGCAACGTATATGAACTGGTAAGGTGCGGACAAAGCCCCAATTCGCTGCGGCTGTGCCAATGGCTGTTTTCCTATTCTGCCGCCGCCATCAGCTTTCGCAAGGCACCATCCAGCGCAGCGATCTCCTCGTCGCTGAGCGCCGCCAGTAGTGATCGCTGCGTCTCCACATGCTCCGCGACGGCCACGTCGATCAACGCGAAGCCCTTTTTCGTCAGCTTCACCACCGCACGGCGGGCGTCCTTCGGGTCCGTCGTCCGGGTGACCAGGCCCAGCTTGGCCAGTTGGTCGATGCGATTGGTCATCGTGCCGGAGGTGATCATCATAGCTGCCATCAATTCGCCCGGTGACAGCGCATGCGGTGGCGTAGATCGGCGCAGGGTCGCCAAAACGTCGAACCCGGCGGCGTTGAGGCCGTGGCGGGCAAAGGTCTCGCCCATGCGCCGGGCATTGTGGTGGAACACGCGCGACAAACGCCCGACCGGCCCCATGGCGCTGACATCGAGGTTGGGCCGCGCTTGCCGCCATTGTTCGAGTATTCGGTCTACGAGATCCATGCGTGCAGTCTAGCGGGTGGTTGTCTTGACATCAAGATATCTTGCTATTATCTTGATGTCAAGAGAAATGGAAGGAGCCCCCCCATGCCCCGCTCTCTCGATCTGTTCCTGACCGCGATTGCCCCCGCTGTCTGGGGCAGTACCTATATCATCACGACTGAGCTGCTTCCGGACGGCTACCCGATGACGGCGGCGATGCTGCGGGCCTTGCCAGCGGGCATCCTGCTACTCATGTTAACTCGCACCTTGCCGCACGGGAAATGGCTGGTCCGGTCCTTCGTGCTTGGCGCGCTGAACTTTTCGATCTTCTGGTGGCTCCTGTTCGTCGCCGCCTACGAACTCCCCGGCGGGATTGCTGCCACGGTCGGGGCGATCCAGCCGCTGATCGTACTCTACCTGTCGAAGCTGTTGCTCGACCAAGGCATCCGCCCGGCGGCTGTGATCGCCGGAATCGGCGGCATCCTCGGCGTGGCGCTGCTGGTCCTGACGCCCCGCGCCGCGCTGGATTGGGTAGGCATTCTCGCAGCTCTCGGCGGCGCAGTTTCAATGGCGTTCGGCACCGTGCTGACCCGTAAATGGCAGCCGCCGGTGTCTGCGCTGACCTTCACATCGTGGCAGTTAACGGCGGGTGGTCTTATCCTGTTGCCCTTGGCACTCTGGGCCGAACCGGCGCTGCCGCCGCTCGACACGGGCGCGGTTCTCGGTTTCATCTATCTCGGTTTGATCGGCGGTGCCTTGACCTATTTCTTTTGGTTCCGCGGCATTGCGCGGCTCGGCCCCGCAACGGTGGCCCCGCTCGGCCTGCTCAGCCCCGTTGCCGCGACACTGCTTGGGCTTCTGATTCTGGGCGAGTCGTTGACCCTACTACAGACCACTGGGATGCTTCTGGTCCTCGTCAGCGTCTGGCTCGGCCAGCACGCGCAACGCACTGTCCCGATGCCCGCGCCGCAAGCGCCCGCTGCACCGATGTCAGCGAAAACTTGACGGACGCGGAAATCGAAAGGAGACGAAAATGACCCAGCCAATCTTCTGCTCGTCACCGGCTCTCTGCGCGCGGATCGTATACGCGCGGCCGCCTGAGACAGACACCCCAATCACAGTTTTTTGGTCAAATTCACGGATGCGGGCATTCGTGCGTAACGCAGCATCGGTCAAACTGGGCTCCTAGCTGTCGATCGCCGCGCGCTGCCTCAATGTCGGCTTTTTGATCAATAAATTCAGCTGTTTTGCTGCGTGGCTTTCTCTTTGTTGCTGAGGTGGGCGGACCACGTTGACGGCCCGCCCTTCTTAATGGCTTTTGGGTCGGATCTCCTGAAAAGCGAAAGCGGGCTTTTTGTCCTTTGGAACTCAGACCCTGATCCAAAGGAAAATCCCCATGACCAAGCCCAAACCGGCAAATCCGGCTCTCTCAATCTCCCACCCTGATCTCGCCTCTGCCCTCGCGCAGATCGGCGCGGAGGTCGACAACCAGCCCCTGCGCAGCTCAGCGCTCGCGCGCATCATGCGCGAGACGTTCCATGGCAGCGATGCCGGCGGTGCCTGGGACTGGCGCATGGCCTATGACCTGATGCAGGCCGCGGCCATCCAGGTGCTGCTGCGTGAGGACGGTGCAGCAGGTGACATCGCCGCTGCAAAGCTGCTTGCCTCACGGCTGCTGACGGAAACCCGCCGGTCAGAGCAGCAAATCCGGCTGCAGCAATTTTCCACGCCGTTGCCTTTCGCGGCAATGGTCGTGCGGGCGGCAGCCATTCGCAAAGGCGAGACCGTGCTTGAGCCCTCGGCTGGCACCGGTGCCCTGGCTGCTTTCGCCGCCCGGGCCGGTGCCACGCTTTTGCTCAACGACATCGACCCCTTTCGCCAGCGCCTCCTGCGCGCGGTTTTCGGCGGCGAGGTCACAGGCCATGACGGGGAGCATATCGACGATCTGCTGCAGGCACCGGTTCTGCCCGACGTGGTGGTGATGAACCCGCCCTTCGCCTCCTCGGTCGATCGCTCCCGCGACAAGCACATCGCCGCCAAACATCTCATCGCGGCTGCAAAGCGTCTCGCGCCCGGTGGGCGGCTGGTGGCGATCATGCCGCCGGGGTTCACGCCCGAACGCGATGCCGCGCATTGGTCCCGCGCCTGCGGCCTGCTCACGCCGCGCCTGTTCCTCACGATGCCGGGGCAGGTTTACCGCAAGCTCGGCACCTCGGTGGAAACCCAGCTGATGGTCTTCGACAAGGTGCAGGAGGACGGCGAGATGAACCGCGTCCCTGTGCGGGATCTGGATGAAGCCCTTCCTTTTGTCGACGCCGTGGCCGCAACCCGGACCGAGATGCGCCCCGTCCAACGGGCTGAAGCGATCCCTCATGCTCGGCCGACTGTTGCATCATCTGCCCCGCGCAAGACCGCCGCTGCGCCTGTCGCCCCCTCCAAACCCCGGGCCAAGGCCGTTGTCCCGCTAACTTTCACGAGACTTGAGACCCCGCGCGACAACACGCCCATCTCGGACATCTATGCGCGCTACCGTCCGCAGCGGATCGAGATCGCGGGTGCGCAGGAACATCCCACGCCGCTGGTCGAAAGCATCGCCATGGCATCGGTCGCGCCGCCGGTGCCCTCAAACACGGGTAGTGATGACTTGCGCCTGCCCGCACGGTTGATCGAGGAGGGAGATCTCTCCGAGGCGCAGCTCGAGACCATCGTCATGGCACATGATGCCCATGGGCGCGACCTGCCGGGGCGGATGCGCCTAGATGACGACCAGACCAAGCTGACGCGCGCTGATGATGACCCTAAAGCCCGGGCCTATCGCCTCGGTTACTTCCTCGGCGACGGCACTGGCTGCGGCAAGGGGCGCGAATGCGCGGGTCTCATCCTTGTGAACTGGCTTGCCGGGCGCAGAAAGGCGATCTGGGTCTCCAAATCCGCCACGCTCATCGAGGACGCCACCCGCGACTGGACCGATCTTGGCGGCTCGCCCGCCGACATCCAGCCGCTCTCCAAATGGAAACCGGACCAGCCCATCCCGATGGGCGACGGGATCCTCTTCGTCACCTACGCCACGCTGCGGTCCGCGGGCAAATGCGGCACCACGCGACTGAGCCAGATCCTCGACTGGATGGGCGAAGACTTTGAAGGCGTCCTCGCTTTTGATGAGGCCCATGCCATGCAGAACGCGGCGGGGTCCGAGCAGGGCAGGGGGGTCAAACCCTCCCAGCAGGGCCTTGCGGGCCTGCGGCTGCAACTGGCAGCACCCCGCGCCCGCGTCTTCTACATCTCGGCCACGGGCGCCACGAGCGTGCACAACCTGGCCTATGCTGCGCGTCTCGGTCTCTGGGGGCAAGGCCCCGAATACCCCTTCCCAAGCCGCGAGAGCTTCGTCTCGGCGATGGAGGCGGGCGGTGTCGCCGCGATGGAGGTGGTCGCACGCGATCTCAAGACGCTCGGGCTCTACACGGCCCGTGCCCTCAGCTTTGATGGGGTGGAGTACGACGTGCTCGAACACGCGTTGACCCCGGCGCAGATCGAGATCTACGACGCCTATGCGGGCGCCTTCCGCACGATCCACCATAATCTCGACGCGGCACTGACAGCGACCGGCGTCAACGACGCCTCGGGCGAGACCAATGCCTCAGCTGCACGCGCCTCGGCCAAGTCCCGGTTTGAAAGCACCAAGCAGCGCTTCTTCAACCATCTCCTGATGGGCATGAAGGCCCCGACCATCATCCGCGCCATCGAGGACGACCTGGCAGCGGGCAACGCTTGCGTCGTCCAGGTGGTCTCAACGGGTGAGAGCCTGCTGAAACGCCGGCTTGAAACGATGGACCCCGACGACGAGCTCGTCGAGGGGGCCTTGACGCCGCGCGACTATGTTCTGGGCTACCTCGAACAAGCCTTCCCGATCCACGCGCAAAAGCTCGTGGAGATTGACGGCAACATGGTGGCCGAGCCGCTCCGGGATGAGACCGGCGCGCTGGTCGTCTCGCGCGAGGCGCTCGCCTTGCGTGACGCGGCCATGATGGAGTTGATGACTCTGGCCCCGATCCCCTCGGCGCTCGACCAGATCCTCTGGGCCTTTGGTGACGAGGCTGTCGCCGAGGTCACTGGGCGATCTATCCGGCCCCTCAAGGCCGAGGACGGTCATCTCTTCATCGAAAAGCGCGCCGCCAGCAGCAATTCCTCCGAGACCCAAGCCTTCATGGACGGGGAGAAGGATATTCTGATCTTCTCCGATGCGGGTGGCACGGGCAGGTCCTACCATGCGGCACAAACGGCGAAGAACCAGAAGCGGCGGCGGCACTACCTGCTGGAACCCGGCTGGCGTGCCGATACGGCCATCCAGGGGCTCGGCCGCACGCATCGCTCGGCTCAGGTCAACGCGCCCTTCTTCCGGGTCTGCACCTCGGATGTGCATGGCGAAAAGCGTTTCACCTCGACGATAGCCAAGCGCCTCGACCAGCTGGGGGCCTTGACCAAGGGTCAGCGCGAGACCGGCTCGCAGGGCATGTTCCGCGAAGAGGACAATCTCGAAAGCCCGATCGCGCGGGCGGCGCTGCGTGGGTATTTCGCCGATCTTGCCGCCGGGCGCGCCGAGGCGATGAGCTACGAGAGCTTCACAGACTGGACAGCCCTGCGGCTGATCGACAAGGACGGTGTGCTCCTCGAGGAGCTTCCCCCGATCCAGCGGTTTCTGAATCGGGTGCTGGCGCTGCCTATCCACATGCAGAACGCGCTCTTTGCCGAGTTCATGCGCCGGATTGCCGATCAGACTGAACGGGCGCGCGCGGCGGGCACGCTCGATCTCGGCGTCGAAACCCTGCGCGGCGAAAAGATCGAACAGGTCGGGGCGGAAGATCTCTGGACCTGCCCGAAATCCGGCGCGGTGACGCGGATCATTGGGCTCAAAGTGACGGACCCGGTCCATGTTCTGGGCGCCGAAGAGGCCATGTCGCGCAATCCCGATAAGCTGCCGATGGTCAACCGCGCGTCTGGCCGCGCGGCGCTCATCTCGGCGCGACCGATGCAGATGTATGACGAGGACATCGTCACATGCATGCGCAAAGCGGTGCGGCCCAGTGGGTCCAGCTATCTGGAGGAGACGAGGTTCGGGTCTTCGGCCTGGGAAGAGATCGGCAAGCCTGAGTTCGCACGGCTTTGGGATGCCGAGGCTGCGTCCTTGCCGAAAATCACCACGACCAAGCTCTACCTGCTGACCGGGCTGCTGTTGCCGATCTGGAAGGACATTCCGACCACCAATGAGCGCATCTACCGGGTCACGCCGGATGGGGCGACCGCGATGATCGGGCGCACGCTGAGCGAGGAAGGGGCGGCCGCGCTGCGCGCCCGCTTCCTCGTCTCGAATCCGCAAACGCCGCAGGAGATGTTGACCGCCGCATTGGGCACTACCGCACCTGTGGATCTGGGCCGGGGTCTCACCTTGACCCGTCGCCGGGTCGCAGGCGAGATGCGTCTCGAGCTCTCTGGCACGGATCGAGGCATGATCGACAGCTTCAAGGCGATGGGGTGTTTTACCGAGATCATCGCCTTCCAGCTGCGGGTGTTCCTGCCGCATGGGGACGGGGTCGACACGGGGAGCATTCTGGCCCGGATCGTTGGGCAGGGAACCACCAAGGCGGCAGAACAAGCCGCCTGAAAAGTCAAAGCGGGCTTTGGGTCGGGCGTCGCGGATCGGGATTTGGCCGGTCTGCGCTTTCCGGGCGCGCGCTGACCAATGCCACGCCCGGCCCCCCAACTTCAGACAAGAGGACGGACCCATGACCAATCCCCAGATCGACTATGCCGCAATGGCGGCTCAGTGGCGTGCAGAGCGCGAAACCACCTTGAAGGCATCCCGCACGGAGCTGCTCGCGCAACTCCGTGCGCTTGGCATCAGCGAGGTCACCGCCGAATACGAAGGCTATGGCGACTCCGGCAATGTCGAGGATGTGACGGTGCAGCCTGCAGAGGTCCAACTGCCGGAGGCGCTTGCCACAGAGGTTGGCGACTTCGCCTGGTCGCTCGCCTACCACCATCACCCGGGGTTCGAAAACAATGAGGGCGGCTATGGCACGCTGACCTGGGACTTGCGCAACGACAGCATCACGCTCGATCACGCGGATCGTTACGTCGAATGCTCGCACAGCTATGACGAGGGACTGTGAGATGGCCCATCCGCTTCATCATGCCGAAAGCTCTGCCCGGAAATTCGGCGGGGTGCCGTCCGACTATCAGGCTGTGCACGATTGGTTTGACGCCTCGAAAGAGCACCTCGCGCTCTTCACGCACAGAGCCATGCGCCACCATGCCCAAGGCCTGTTCGAGGCGGAACGTGTCTTCGGCCTGACCCTGACCAATAGCGCGGGTCGGGACATTCCCGTGCGCTGGATTGGCGAGCAACATGTCCGCGAAGACTGCCAGGGCCGCATTCCGAGTATGGCAGACTGGCTGCGTCGGATCCAGCCTGAGCCATGGATGGCCAATGGCCATATCGACCAGCAAGCCGGCGATGAGCCCTGCGGCGACCCAAGGGTTGCCTGGGTCTCCGAGGTCGCCGCCGGCAGAACGGTTCTTGGCCTGAGAGCTTGGATGGCGGCGCGCGCGACGCAAGCCACGCAAGGTGCCTGACAGCTCCCGGCTCTTTGCCAAACAAATGCTGCATGGAAGCCCGGTTGGACGACCGGGCGTCTTGCGTCGTTTCCCCACCATTTTTCTTCTGGAGTTTCACATGACACTTGAAGACATCAAGGCAGCCGTCGATGCCGGCCAGACCGTGCATTGGGCAAATACCGGCTACGTTGTCCACATGGACCGGCTCGGTCAGTACTTGATCACCTATGTGCCGAACGGCAGTTGCATCGGCCTGACCGACCGGAGCGGGCAAAGGTTGAATGGAGATGAGGCAGAGTTCTTCATCGCGCGATCGAAGGACGGCGCGGTAAATCCGGGCAGCCAATCAAGACCAGACGGGCAGGGGAGGGGCGTCGCACCCGGAGGCGCGGGGGCATTCCCACTCGGACGGCAGCTCTGACCCCTCGGCGGGGCTGAAAGGAAAGCAGGCTTTCTGATTTGTGATCCCTCAAGGGGTCGAGAAAGCAATCCCGGATGCTCTGGCAAGAACGTCAGGCACCGGCCAATCTGAAAAGGAACCATCCCATGTTCGCAGGAACCCTCACCCGCAATGCCGAAACCGCAGCCGCCGAGTACACCGGCATGATCCATTCGACGCGCTTCGATGTCGCCATCCAGCTTGAAAACCGCCCGAAGATGTCCGAACGCAGCCCGGATTACGACGTGACGGCAGTCAACAAAACAGGCCGCAAGGTGCGCATCGGCACGGCCTGGAACGAGACCGGCAATACCAGCGGCAATCCCTACATCTCGATGCAGATCGATGTCGGCCTCGGCCCGTTCCGGGTCAACGCGGTGCAGACGAAAGAGGCGCGCACGGCCCAGAGCGGCGCATTCGAGATCATCCCGCTGGTCTCGAACGGCCTGATGAAATCCGGCTCGATTTCAGGCGAGCTCACCGCGATGGACGCGGACAACGCCTTCACCGGCTACATCGCCAACATGATGTTCGATCTGGAGGTCATGCTGATCGAGAACAGCTACAAGACCGAGGAGACCCACCCAGATTACCGGATCGAGGTCAGCTCGCCCCGGGGCGCACCGATCCGGGTCGGCTCGGCCTGGATGGCGAAAAGCAGCCGCACGGGCAATGACTACCTGTCGCTGCTGATCAACACACCCGATGGCGATCTGCGCGTCAACGCCGTGCAGAACGAAGAACAGCGCGGCGGTCAGACCTTCTCGATCATCCCGTTCATCGACAGCGGTGAGCAGCCGCAGGACGCGGGCGCGGGGCTGTCGCTGGTCGCGTGATCAGCGCACGCGGTTAGACGATACGCACCGAAAGGGGAGCCGTGGTAACACGGTTCCCCTTTTTCTTGTCTCGATTTTGCGGCGAGACAAATCCCACGATTCTTGTGACTGTGTCATCCATATCCTGCCAAAGGTTGAGATTGACATCAATTTCAGGATGCTACGCTGCAGCTTGGCAAATGAAACAATCGCTGTGGTCGTTAGGTACCGATTCAAGTGAACTCGCACATCGCTGCGCAGAGAGAGTTGTTTCGAAAAAGACCCGAAGACGCTGTTACGTCTCATAGAAACGCTTCAGATCGCATCGCTTGCTCAGTTGTTGCGGCCGATATGGTTTAACCTCTCCGAATTGAGCGACCGCGGTCGCCTGCATGCGTTCTTGTACAGATGGGTGGAGAGGGAAATCATCGCCAACTTCTCGGGTTCCTTTCTTCCATGGGATGCTGATTGGTCCTAATCTCACGATCGCGTCCTCGCGATGCTGCAGGCCCAAGGGGTCAGGAGCGCGGTTGAGATAATTCTCGTTGATTTTGATTGAAGGCACACACTCCCTCAACTCATCCACCATCCAGTCTAGGGCGATATCACTGAGACGGGATTCGGCCTCGGGGTAGCTGCCACCGATGTCGCTGTGACAACCCGGAAACCAGATCTGCTTGAGCCAAGCCGGTTCTCGATCTTTGGTCTCAATCGCGGCTTTTTTAGACGCCCATCCGACTCGCGGGAAGTCTGCGCGGTCTTCGTCGATCGCCATTGCGTGGCGGGCGTGGTTAACGTCGGGATCAAGCCACATGTCGTAGTTGCGCTTGTTCCAAGCGGCGAAATGTCCTGTCTTCAGAATCTGCGGCCAGTCTGTCGGGCGCCAAATCTTCAGTTTGCGATCAGGATCATCAGAGAAATACTTGAAATTATCGAGCAATAGAGAGCCCAGCTGCCAGATAAGCGCGCCGAGCAGGACGCCAAGAGGAATGACCAGAAGCAATGACCACCCTAGCACAAGACCGGCGACGAAGGCGGCACCGATTGCAAAGGTGCTGCCCCAGACCAAAGTGCGCACGACTGCTGTCCGCAGCGACGCCACCGTATCGAAAACCCCGATGAAGGTCGGCTGGACGTTGCCTTGGTTTTCGTCGCCCTCCTGCGGGGCACTTGAATACTTCTGGCGAAACCTGCGACCAAGCTCTTCGCGGTGCTTGAAGTAAGGGTTCTGCCCTCGAGGCTTTCCGGCACCGTGGTTATAGACAAACTTCACTGCATCCTTGGCGATCTTGCGTAAACCGGGCCCGTGGCGCGGAACGGGTTTGCCATCGGGCATTTGTGTCGGGATACCGCAAAGGTTCATGACATTCGCCAGTGCCCTGACCGTGTAAGCCCCGCGCGAGAAGCCGAACAACAGCACGCGGTCGCCGGGCTCATAATGGGCGATGATTTGTTCATAGCAATCGATGATATTGTGATCGATGCCGGTGCCGACTGCACTTTCGAGGATAGGTTTGACGCGGCCAAAGAGCCCCCCGCTTTCGCCCGTACCCAGCCCAGGATCGTAAAAGGCGACTTGATCCTTTGGGTTAATTGGTGAGTCTGGGCCGGGACGCATGGCGCGATACATCTTGTAGACGTTCGAAAGGCGTTGGTCCGGCCTAGACCCGCCCATTTGCCCGGTTCCATCGGAAAAAATACAGATATTCTTTGTCATTATTTACCTTTTGCCTTCAGTTTGATTGACTTCTTTCTGTTTAGGCCGTCCGCCGGATCGCTTTAGCGAGAGCGGAAGAAAACAGTCTATCTCGTCATCCGTGAAGGTCATGTCTTCCATCTCCTTCAGCCGTCTTTGGGTCTCCTTGTAGGCTTTTCCGTCAGTCTGAGGGGCTCCTTCATAGAGGGCTGCAAGCATGGCCTGTAGTTCGTCGCGACGCTCAACTGCGGCTTCATGTGACAGTCTCGGCAGATCGGTTAGCAGTGAGAGGTAGCATTCTCGGACGTTCCAGAGCTTCGCGGCTGCGTCACGATGTTTTTGGGCGGTAGCACCGGGATCGAAGTTCTTCAGATAGGCCGCAACAAATAGCGTCATAAATGAAATGCCGACAGTCGCGACCTCGACCCATAATTCTTCTCCCACCACGACTCCGATCGCCCCTGCGCTCGTCAGTGCTGAAAGGGTGATTTGCAAAACCTTGTACCTGCGAAGTGTATCGGCAGAGCGATCGGCCATACGTTCGTGGGTTTTGTGAGTATAGACCACCCGTCCAAAGCATTCACGGACCTGATCCTCGAACGCGATATCGTAATCAGGCGGCATAGTCTTCATCCTCGGCATCTCTCACACGGATCGGGACGTGGATGTTGTCACGCGCAACGACCACGCCTCGGCTGACCGCGTAGCATTCTACGAGGTGATCTCCGCGGAAGTTTGTGGTCTCTCGGCGCTCACCGCGACCTTCGTCGCGCACGATCTGTCCCCGGATCACGTCTCGACGCTCGGCTTCTTCGCCACGGTTCAAGATTTTCCAAAACAACTCGGTATCATCGGGAAGATCGGTTGCATCCGCGATGAAGAATCGAAGGCTCTTTTTCGGCAGCAGAACGCCATGCCGCTCCAATAGGTCCCGAAGCATTCCCGGACGGAATCCATCCTGCGTCACTTCGCAGTTGATACGAAGATGGTATCGAATATCGACCGGAAATCTGTCTTCGACAAACTGCTCAGTGTTCTTGAAGACATGCGCGAATGCGGCAGCCTCTCCCGCAGCACTCTTTGCCGGTGCTGGGTAGGCGTTCCCGAACAGATCCCGCCATTTTTGGCGCTCGTTCTTCTGTCCGCTCGCATCGATGGCTTTCAGACATAAATCGTATGCCTTCTTCGCCTTCCGCTCGAACCGCTTCTTGACGCGGACGCGTTGGCGACTGCCAAGCGCTGCATACTCGGATTGCTTGGGCTGATCAGCCAGGAATTCGAAGAAATCTCGGCACATGTAGTCGTAGTAGTGGAAGCTCTTGGTATCGTATTCGTCGGTCGACTTGAGGAAGTTGTAGGCGAGAGTGTCGATCAGAAGGCCGCCCATGGCGACGCCGTGCTTGTTCTTCCAGGCGCGCGCCATCTTGCACAAGCGGCGAAGGTTCCGGTTCTTGCGCTCATTGGCTTCTCTCATTTCATCGAGTTCAGCCTGCGGCTTGGTATTCTTCCACGACCCACCGTTTGCGGTGTCAGGGTACTTGTAGCTCCCATCAGCTAGCTTGAAGGCCGGCATCACTTCGATGTGGAAATCGTTGTAAAGCACCCGGACAACCAAACGATCCACCTTGACGGTCGTCGAAGGGTATCGCCGCTTGATCGCAGCCTTGGCATCGTGAAGAAGCCGATACTGGCCCCCATCCTTGTAGCTATCCCACTTCCCGGCAGGCATGATGTAGATCATGTCCAAGTCGGAAATGCCCTTGATCGCCGTCCAACGGCCATAGGAGCCAACTTGAAGGCTGTTAGCCGTTTTTGACTCTGTGTCGCGAAACTCCTTGTTAAGGGAAGCAGTGACTTCGCCGTATCGCAAGGCAATCGTCGCGGCATTATCGATCTTGATGTTATCGAGAAAGGTCTTGAAGTCTTCCGAGATGCCCATTGAAGCCTCGCGTTTTTGCCGGTTCAGCGCCTCTTAGGCCGGAGCGGCGGTTTACAAATTTGCCTTCCTTTTGGCGTCATGTTACAAGTTAGGGACAAAAAGCCGCGCTTTCAAGCGTTGTAGTTTACAAAATATTAATCACATGGGTGGAATGTAAACCACCCACTGGGAGGACGTTATGATTGGCAAGCGACTCAAAGGAGCCCGAGCGGCATCTGGCCTCTCGCTCCGTGCACTTTCCGATGCCATGGAGAACAAGGTATCCGCTCAAGCCATAGGCAAGTACGAGCGCAATGAAGACATGCCCGGATCGGGCGTGCTGCTAAGTCTTGCCCGAGCACTCGACGTTTCTGTGGATTTCCTGCTCAGCGATGACGAGCTTGAGTTGGAGGGCGTGGAGTTTCGCAAGTCAGCCAGCTCGTCAGCCAAGGAGATCGCGACGATCGAAGCCAAAACGCTCAATATGGTTGAAAAGTATCTAGCTATCGAAAGCTTGCTGAATCTTTCGAGTCAGGAATGGGATGCCCCGCACGAAGCGCCCTACTGGGTGGCCGATGTTCGTGATGCCGAAGACGCGGCTCGCAATATGCGTGCTTCCTGGCAGCTGGGTCACGACCCGATTCCAATGCTTGCCGAACTCTTAGAGGAGCACGGTATTAAGGTGTTGTCTTTGGACGTTGATCGAGTTGATGGGCTTGCGGCGAAAGTCCGTCGAAAAGAGCATCACTCCGCGCGGGTGATCATGATCAAGAAGAAGACCTGGTCTGAGCGGAAGCGCTTCAGTTTAGCTCACGAATTGGGCCACATGGTTCTTAAAGTCGCCGAAGGATGCGATTCAGAACGCGCCGCAAATCGATTTGCTGGTGCGTTCCTCGTTCCGGCAGAAGTGCTAAGGCAGGAGATTGGTGCCCGCAGAACGGACATAAGCATTGGTGAGCTCATTAGTCTGAAGGATCGGTTTGGCGTTAGCATTCAAGCGCTGACGTATCGATGCAAGGATTTGGAGATCATCAACCAGGCAACCTTTGCGCGCCTGTTCAAGGTCTATAAGCAACGTGGTTGGAGGGATGAGCCGTTCGAGGAGCCAAATTCCATTCCTTGGGAACGAGAAGAACCGGACCG
This sequence comes from Marinovum sp. E3, assembly GCF_055755275.1. Lineage (NCBI taxonomy): Bacteria > Pseudomonadati > Pseudomonadota > Alphaproteobacteria > Rhodobacterales > Roseobacteraceae > Marinovum > Marinovum sp. E3. The sequence continues at coordinate 76,616 of NZ_JBVTQV010000005.1, read as the reverse complement.
CTTTCAGAGGTTGTGTTTTCGTGCCCTGTCCGAGGGGTTGATTGGGTTGTCTCGCGCAGCTGAGCTTCTCGAAATACGAGTAAAAGAACTGGAATTACGGTTGGACCACATGGCATAGTGCATATGTGCAAGTTCTTGTTTCTGATACCTCCGTCCTGATCGACATTGAAAGAGCCTCGCTGACGGCGAGGCTCTTTGATCTCCCCTATGATTTTGTTGTCCCAGATATTCTTTATGAAGCGGAACTCCTCGACTGGATGGGTCCTGATCTGATCGATCTGGGACTGAGAGTAGAAGAGCTCACGCCAGAAGAAACAGCACGCGCGACAAAGCTGAAGCGGGCGAAAGCTATGTTATCGACGCCAGATGTCTTTGCATTTTGCCTGGCGGCTGGAAGAGATTGGGTTCTCCTTACCGGAGACGGTGCGCTCAGGGCTGAGGCAGAGCGCCAAGAAATCGCGATGCACGGCGTCTTGTGGGTGTTCGATGAGATGGAACGTCACGAGGTTTGTTCGACCGCCCTCCTCAAGTCGGGTCTCGAGGCGGTTCGTGATCATCCGAGATGCAGACTTCCCATTAGGGAAATCAATAGGCGCCTTGTGAGATACTAATTTGTTTATTCGGCTCGATGGAATAAAATTGTTGCGAAGCTCTTCTTCGCTTCAGCCTGTCGGCCTCCCCAGCTCGGCTTCGCGTGTCGCAGGGGAGAACGGCCCTTCGGTCCGTCGCGCATTCGGCCATGCGGCCTCACCGCGGCGTCGCACCCGGCATCCCGGTTTGCCCGCCTCGCGAGCACGTCCCTCCCCGGCCGCTCCGCCGGATTGCGCTCTGGTCTGTTTTGCGGGGCAAAACGATCCCGCCGCTTCATCCGTCTCCCGCGTCCGGTCGGGCCGTTTGCCTGCTCGGGTCGGGCAAACCTACCGTCAGAACACACACACATGAGTGCGGAAGCATATCCTCCGGATGGCCCCCAAATCAGCCCGCGTCAAGGATCGCAAAACTTTTCGGCGAGGGCGGGGCCTGTGGCGGGGGCGGTCCTGTGCGTGAGGCCGCGCATGTGTCGGGTGCCGCGCTCGGAAAACTTTTGCGCCCGGCAAGCCGGCGGCTGCGCCGTCCCTGACCCGGGCAGATTCGGAAACCAGGCATTCGGCCATGCCCCCACACTCACGTGGTGGCCTTGGAACCGAACACTGGAGACCAGACATGGCTTACGAGAATGCGAACACCTACGAGACCATCGAACTTTTCGGACTGACTGAAAAGGACGCGCAGCTGCCGATCCCGGAGGATCACGTTCTGACCGACCACATCGTCCGCGAGAGCTTCGAGGCTTTGCTCGGCCAGCTGCGCGGGACCGGGCTTGAAGCAGAAATCGAACCGCTGGCCCATGGGCTCGCGACGATCCTGCAGCGCCGCAAGGTGGCACTCGGCAAGGAGGTCGACCGCACCGCCGACAAGATCGGTGCGTTGGCAAAATCCCACGACGGATCGGAGATCGCCGAGACCGCGCTTGAAGAGGCGCAGGCGCGCTTCCTGCAGCTGCGCGAGATCGTCGGCGCCATCGAGGTGATGAGCGAGGCGGCAGCGGAATGCTACGAGATTGAGACGGGCCACGCCTTCATCCCGGCAGCCGGGTCGCGCGCCAGCGTCCGGGCGCAGGAGACCGGGGCGGTCTTCGAGGCACGGCAGCTCCTGGAGCAGCACGACCGTGAAACCGCCGAAAAGTCGAAAGTCGAGGGGGTGCCCCTGATCGTCTCAGGTGCCACCGACTGGACCGATGTCGATGTGATCTTCAACACGCTTGACAAGGTTCGCGAGCGGATCAAGCAGAACCGCAACCAGGAGATCTTCCTCTGCCACAAGGGCGGCAAGCACGGGGCGGAGATGATCGCTGCCCGGTGGGCCCGGGCACGCGGGATAGCACAAGCGCGCTTCGATCCGCGCTGGTCCGCGCATGGGCGTGCGGCACCGTTCAAGTGCAACGATGAGATGCTGGACGACAAGTTCGCGGCGACGGGGGTTGTACTCTTCGGCGGCAACGGCGTCGCGCTGAACCTCGGGCAGAAAGCGGAAGCGAAAGGACTTACGGTCATGCGGGTTGCGGACCCGGCGAAGAATACGTCGCAGGATTGAAGAGAGTGGGTCGCGCTTGGCGCGGCCCTTTCGTCATGTCTCATGGCGCGTGCGGTCGGTCACGCGTGATCGGCAGCTCGCGGCGGCCAGCACCGTTATCCCTCTACCCGGTCCGTCACAGTGCGGCCCATCCGCAAAGGTACGGGCTGGGGATGGTGCGCACCTCACGCTCATCGCCAACTGCTCACGATGCCGGGGCTCGATACGCAGCCCTTGAGGCTGAAGACCAGCACGGGCCTCGGGGGGTGTTTCGGAACATCGCAGCCACGCGGGCGGGCTTTGTCAGCTCCCCGGCCAGGCTCGGTGGGACGCGGACATTGATGTTGGCGGCTGCGTGATGGCAGAGGTCATTTGGGTCTCTCCTTTTTGCTCATTGATGTGGATCGCACGGGGTCGGCCCAATCGTGCCCTGCGCTTGCGCTTCGGCAAGCACAAATACGGCTTCCACGGCGGGGCCGCGGACCCTCCGCATTTGCACTTGCGACTGGGCCTCTTGCCCCCGTGCTGGCAGATCCCCATCGCAACAAGGAGTAACCCAAATGATCAACCACTACGTCGCCACCGTCCCCGTCAAGTTCACCGATACCGATGGCCAGGAACGCACCCGTTTTCAGCGCGTGGGCGCGATGTTCCGCAACACCCGCAACGGGGACGGCTCGGAGTTCTTCAGCCTCAAGCTCGACTTCCCGGTCGCGGTCTCGGAGCTGGTGATGTTCCCGCCGAGCGCAAAGGACCCCCAGGACTGAATCCTGTGACGAGGATGGGCCGCCCCAGGATGATCCGGGGGCGGCCCGATCCCTGTTTCAGGGATGCCGGGTCCGGCGGTCAGATCGCGCGAGGCGACCTCACGAAGCTGCCGCTCGCTGCCCATTCAACGGACGCACTTCCCCAGGAATGATCAGGCCGCGACAGGGCGGCCAGTCAGCCTCAAGGGGGCCATCCACAAAAACCTATCGGCCAGGGCCTCCCGGTTTTTGCGGCAGAGATTTGGGGACCCAAATCTGGCCCTCCTTGACCCTGCCTGTCCGCCCTGTCGGTGGGGTTTGCGCCCGCCCGCGTTTCCGTCCGAACACGTGGCGTTCGGCCAGACCCTCGGGCGGTGCTGGTGGACGGGACCCCTAGGACAGGTAGGTCGCCCGGTGGTGAGGGCGGCAGAGCCGCGTCCCTGCGGGCCGCGGGGGAAGCGGACACCAAGGCTGCCTGAGACTGAATGCGACGTAAGTATATAATTGACAGCTAGGTATATTATCGTAAGGTGGGAGCAGCCTTGGTGGAAGGTGGCAGGAAATAGGGGGGCTTTCTTCGCATGTCTCGTTCAAAACGTCTCACAGATGTGGACCGCATGGAGATCGTTCGCGAGGCTGCGGAAGGTGTGTCGACATCCGTGTTGGCGGAGCGGTTTGGAGTGTCGCCGCGAGCAATCCAATACACCCTCAAAGCCGATGCCGAGCGCCAGACGGATGCTGCGATCCCGGTCTCAGCGGTCAGTGTGAAGGTGACCTCTGCGGAGCTTGCAGCCCTCGATGCGGTGCTGGTGACAGCCGGGATCGAGAGCCGGGCCGATGGGCTGCGGCGGCTCATTCAAGCGGCAGGCGGGGTGTTCGTTCCGGACGCGCAATTGGCGGCCGAGATGGCGCGCTACAGGGCCTCGCTGCACGAGGTCGGCAATGGCGTCGCGCAGATCGCCAAGCAGATGACGCAGGCCAACCGGCAGGGGCAAGGGGCCGTGGGGGGCACGAGTGCCGAGTTCTCCGAATTGCGCCTCGCGCAGATGCGCGGGCTGGCGCGGTTCATCCTCGATTCCGCCGACGAGATTGACTTGGCGATCCGGCGCCGTCGGGACGCGATGCAGCTCGAGGCCACGGCCGCGCTGAGGGAGTTTGCGCATGCGGCTGAATGATGCTGTCCATGCCGTCACGGGCGAGGTCTTCCGGGACGGCTGGAGCCGCGTCCGGGGCTCGATGCAGGGGCTGCATGTGGCCAAGCAGAAACAGCTCATGCGCGCGGCGGCAGGGCACCGGCCGGCGGTCTTTAAGGCGATCCGGAGCGGCGGCACGCATACCAAATCGCAGCTCGCAAACCAGCTCGATTACCTCACCACCAAGTCCACCCATATCGTCGACTCGAGCGGGTTCCTGGATGGCAAGGCGAAGCTCGAGGCGGGGGACATCAAGGACCTGACCGAGCGGTTTGCCAAGCGGTGGGATGCGGGCTTCAAGCCCAAGCTGGGCCAGACCACCCATATGCTCATGTCTTTCCCCATCGGTACGCGGGGCGAGGATGTGCGCGACATCGCGACGGATGTGGCCGAGCGGTTCTTTCAAACGGATGAGGGACATTTTGATTACATCATCGCGGTGCATGAGGACCGCGATCATCCCCATGCGCATCTGGTGCTGAACCGCCGCTCGCAAGAAGGCGAGTTCTTCTTTCTGGGGCGCAACCATCGCTTCAACTATGACGACTTCCGCCTCGCTATGGTCGAGGAGGCGGAAAAGTACGGCGTGCGCCTGGAAGCCACGCGCCGCGTCGATCGCGGGGTCGTGCATTACCCGGCTCGTACAAGCGAGGTCTACGCCGCGAAGGACGAGGGCCGCGCGCCCCGCGAGCGGGAGCGTGTGGGGCAGGACCTGACGCGGACGCTGGCGGAGATCGCCAATACCAGAACCGTCTACCATTCGCTGGCCGCGGAGGCTTCGCGCGAGGCCCGCGAGGATATTGCCGCGGCACTCTTCCGCGCGGGCGAGGTGCTGGCGCATGGCGGGCAGGTGGACCGAACAGGAGATGTCTATATGGCCGAGGATCAAAGCTTCGAGGATCTGAGAAGCCTCTATGCGGAAAAGCTCGCGCGGGTGCAGGGCATGATCGCCGAGAAGTCTGACGCGGAACGTCCCGTGCTGGAAAAACGTCTCATCGAGATCCAGACGCAGGTCGAGTACATGCAGCCTCTCGGATTGCGATCATCCACGCTGTCAGAGACCCCCTCGGAGGGCGGGATCTATTCCGAGGCCAATATTGACACCAACCAGCTCGCGCGTCTGGCCGAGCCCGATCTGAGAGCGCGCATTGATGCAGCACTACGGGGCACCGGGATCAGCACATCGGAAGTGGTGGCCCGGATCGAAACGGGCGCCTCAAATGCTGCTCTCGAGCATCAATGGATCGCCGATGATCTCTCCAAGGTGGCTGAGGCGCGCGATCTGAACCTTGAACGCCGCGCTGATCTGGACCAGGCGCGAGACATTCTCAACGATGTGCATGTCGCGCTTGGTACGCTGTTGGAGCGCGAGAACGTGCTGCGCCGGGATGGCGTCATGGAAGCGGAACCGATCAGCGAGCGGTTCCATTATCACCGGGACGCGGTCCGGGCGATGGAAGGGACAATCCGTCAGGAGATGCGCGCAGAGGGTCTGACAGCGCAGCAGATCGAGGACCGGGACTGGGAGGTTGTCTCACGGGCGGAGCGCCGGATCGAAACGGAGCAGCGTGCATATCTCGAGGCACACCCGGATCTGCTCGCACGCCCTGGCGATGTGATTGACCGGTCTGAGCCCTACAGGGAGACCATCACCGATGCGGCCCGCGCCAGCGAGATCACCCGTGAGGTCGACCGGATCATGGAGGCACGCGACCTCCGCACGTCCGTTGCAGATGCAGTCACGGATGACTTGCGCGCGCGCTATCCGGACATGCCGTCCCACCTTGCCCGCGGGCTCGGTGCGACCTATGCGGCCGTCGTCGAGATACGCGACACGGAGGTCATCAATCAGGTCCGCCGCGAAAACGAGATGCGCGACGGGCTTGGGTCTGGCACGCGCGACGACATCCCCGCCACCCGCGATGAAACGGCGGCGCAGTTTGACCGTTCCGACCGTGTCCCAGAGGAGATTGCACGTGTCCTTGATCATGAGCGGGCCGGGGAGTTGTCCGCGCCCTTCGAGACCGAGGCGGAGCGGGACGCCTTCCGTGGCGAGATCGCGCGGGTGCTGGACGTTCGCCAACTAGACCGGCTCACATCTGGCGATGCCGATGCGCTGGACAAGGTTCTCGAGGACCGTCTCGACCGGCTCTATGTCGCCAAGGTCTATCTGCAATCGGATGCAGCGACGGCCAACACGGAGGCCTTGCGCCAGGTGGTCGATGATCTTGCCGACACCGAATATGAAAAACACCGCGCGACAGACGTGGATGGCGAAACCGAGCGGGGACAGGTCCATTGAGCGCCTCCATGGGAAAAGCGCGGATCGCCACGGGCGTTCTGCTCGTGACGCTGGTGACCGGGGCCATGGGCTATACCATCGCCTCGGCGGTGCTGACCTACCAGGATCTCGGGTTCGGTGCCGAGATCGACTTTGCCTATATCGCGCAGAACTACCTGGCGATCCTCGATCGCCGCCCGGAGGATGCCCAACTTATTCACCTGATCATCGGCAGCTTTGCCGCTGCCGGCCTGATGCTGAGCCTCGCCCTCTCAGGGTCCGCCCTGACGCGTTTTGGCCAGACCCATTGGCAGACCGCGCGCGAGATGAAGGCCAATGGCTTCTTCGGGGCGCCGGGCACCGGGTTCATCCTCGGCAAGCTGGGGCCGCCGGGCTCCCGCGCCAATTACATTTGCTCGAAGGTTTTCCCGCATGCGCTGATCGTGGCGCCCACGGGTCGCGGCAAGACCACGGGCTTCGTCATTCCGAACCTGCTGACCTGGCAAGGCTCCACCGTGACGCTCGATGTGAAGGGCGAGTGCTTTGAGGCCACGGCCCGGCACCGCGCAGCCCAGGGCGACAAGGTCTATCGCTTTGCCCCCACCGATTGGGAGGGCAAGCGCACGCATCGCTACAACCCGCTCCTGCGCATCTTTGAGCTGAAAGATCCCGCGCGCCAGCAGATGGAATTGCAGCTCCTGGCGACGCTCTTCCTGCAGAGCGACAATGACCGGGTGCAGGGGCTGCTCAAGGGCGGGATCGATCTCTTTGTGGCAGCAGGCCTGCTGGCGTTCCAGCGCAAGCGTCCGACCTTGGGCGAGATCTACCGCATCGCGGCGTCGGGCGGGAACAAGCAGAAGGAGTATTTCGCGCGGGGCCATGAGGTCGACAACAGGGCCGCCAAGCTGATCTTCACCCGGCTGGCCTCGACGAACAACGACACGCTGACCTCTTACGTCTCGCTCCTGATGACCTCGGGGCTCGATCAATGGCAGAACCCGGCCATCGATGAGGCGACGGCAGTCTCGGACTTTGATTTCCGCACGATCCGCAAGAAGCCCTTTTCGGTCTACCTCGTGGTCCAGCCGCTGATGGTGAAGCCGCTCGCGCCGCTGATCCGGCTCTTCTTCTCCGATCTTCTCTCCGCCATGCAGGAAAAGGATCCCGGGCCGGATGAGCCATGGCCCGTGATGATCATGCTCGATGAGTTCAACCGCTTGGGCAAAATGCCGATAGTGGTCGAAAGCATCGAAACCCTGCGCACCTATCGCGGCCACTTGGCCGTGGTGACGCAAACCATCCCCGCTCTCGATGAAATCTATGGCGAGAACACGCGCCGTGCCCTGCAGGGCAATGCCGGTGTGAAGCTCTATCTGACACCTTCAGATGAAAAGACCGTCGAGGAGTTGAGCAAGGCGGTCGGTAAGACCACGAAGACCGTCATCACGCGCTCTCAGTCCATCGGCAAAAACCCCTTTGAAGGGCGCAGCCAGTCGACCCGGACCGAAGAAAGCTCGTTGTTACCTGAAGACGAGGCGCGCCGTCTGCCGCTCGATGAAATCGTCATGGTCATTGATGCCCAGATGCCGGTCCGGGCCAAACGGATCCAGTATTTTGACGACCGGCTCTTCAAGGCGATCCATGCGGCGCAGACGGGCGAGTTGCCGTTTCCGAAGCCGGGGGGAGGTGGACCGCAGGGCACGCTGCCGCTGAGTGTCCGCGCCATGCCGATGACTCCGCCTGCGAGTGGACGACATGGATCTGAAACTGACGCGGCTGTGGAGAGCGCAAGCCAAGTTGTAGGCAGCGACCAATCTTCAGGACAAAACGACACCGTTCCAAAGAAGACCGCGCCCGTCGTTCAAGCCGTCATCGCCGAGGAGCAGCGCCAGATGGAGATGGATTTTGGGAGCCAGGTTGCGGATGGCGAGGCAGCAGGCGTAGGCGATGAGGCGCGGTTGCGCTCCGCGGTGGATGGTCTTGATATGATGGAGGCAACCATGGAGCGGAGTAAGAACGGCTTGCGAGAAGGAATCTAGTCAGATTGGTTGATAGTCAGTTTTCGCGCGCTCAAGTCTAGCGCCAAGGGTATCCAACCCCCACCGCCGATCAAAAAAGAACTCTAAAGCTTTTCTGGTTTCGACCTGGAGCCATTCGCCTTCAAAGCCGAATTCACGTCTGACGACCTTTGCTTGCTGATCTGAAAGGTCTGCCTTCGGTCGCAGCCAGATGATTGCTCGAGTGTTCCATTCCACGTCCTCCGGCAGTGGCTCAACCAGGAGCTTTTCCTTGAACGAGCTGTCAGGATCGATGCGGATCGGGAGGTAGTTCCGATATTCGCCGTGCTTGAAGCTGTGGGCCCGCACGTGAACGCTTTCACCGTCCGACGTGAAGCGGGTCGGCACGATCCACTGCTCTTCGTCGGCACCGGACGACATCGACGTGTATCGTACGTGGATGGCTTTCCCCGACCTGATTGCCTGGTGAAGCAGCGCGATGGTCCTCCGATCTGCCTTTCGTTCCGGTCGTGGCAACGCGGAAGGTGGCGTGCATTCATCATCGATCATCAGGATATCAAAGGCTTCGGTCAGGCCGGATCGTGCTAAAGGCTCGTGTTCGCTCGCAGCTATATAGGTCTTTCGCACCGGATCATAGGTCGGCGGTGTAATGTGCGCGAGGCCGAGATAGACACGGAAGTCTAGCGCTGCCTGCGCGGTCGAAATACCAAAGCGGTCGATCAGATCCTTGCGGTTTGCCATACCCCGCCAGGTCAGGCATCGGTCCAGAAAGATCAGGCGCTCTCTCTGAGCATGTTTGAGGTCGTCGAGCTTCATGTGCCCATCCCTACCTTGACTCCCAGCGATTTGTCCATATAGAAATTATACGAATAAAAATTATATGGACTACTGTCATGAGGATTCTCCACACCGCCGACCTTCATCTCGGGCGTCAGTTCAACGGGATTCCTCTCGATGCCGACCACGGAGCAATTCTCGACCAGATCGTTTTAGTGATCAGCTCTCGCGGTGCCGATGTTCTTGTGATTGCAGGAGATATATTTGACCGGGCTGCCCCGCCGGCGTCTGCTGTGCGGCAGTTCAATGGCTTCCTGGCGCGCGTTGCCTCGGAGACGGAGGCGGCTGTGGTGATGATCGCCGGTAATCATGACTCTGGTGATCGAATCGGATCCATGGCGATCATGACAGACACACGACGCGCTTTGATACGCGGGGCGATCAGTGCGGACGAGAAGCCGCTGTTCCTCACCGACGCCTACGGACCTGTGGCGTTCACGGGGTTGCCCTTCGCCTACGAGTATGCCGCCCGCGAATGTTTCGCCGATGAAGCTCTCCACACTCCCGAGGACGTTCTCGCGGCTCAGGTGGCTTGCGGCCGGCGTAACATTCCCGATGGTACGCGTTGGGTCGTCGTTTCGCATGCTTTTGTAGCCGGGGCATCGAGCAGCGAAAGTGAGCGGCCTCTTACTCGGGTCGGAGGCATCGAGACTGTCAGTTCAGCCGTGTTTGAAGGTGCTCACTATGTGGCGCTTGGGCATCTGCACCGGCCGCAATCGGTCGGTGCCTCCCATATCCGGTATGCGGGATCGCCGTTGGCATTCGGATTTGATGAATCTGACTGCCAGAAGTCGATGAGCCTCGTCGAGATCGATGCGGTCGGGCAAGCCACGATTGAGAACATTCCTTTCGAACCCATTCGCCGGGTGCGCGTCTTGAAGGGACGTCACGCAGAGCTTCTCCTCGCAGACCGATCTGACGATTTCATCAAGGTCGTGCTTACCGATGATGCGCCTGTAATCGATGGAATGAAGCGCATCCGCGACGTGTTCCCGAACGCCTGTGAACTTGTCTACGAGCGGGATGAGCAGGCACCAGAAGTAAAGTCCCTAGCTGGACGTGCCCTAGCGGTCGCGAACCCTGTCGAAGTCATTGGCGACTTCCTCGAACACGTGCGGGACGAAGGGTTCTCAGAGAGCGAACTGGCCGTTGTAGCGTCGGCACTCGGTCGCTTGCGTGAGACGGAGGATATGCAATGAGACCAGTTCGGCTAACACTTCAGGCGTTCGGTCCCTATCCGGGCCGGGTGGTCATCGACTTTCGGGATGCCGTCGAAGCGGGTCTTTTCGGCATTTACGGACAAACAGGGTCGGGCAAATCGACCATATTCAGCGCGATGACCTTTGCGCTCTTTGGAGAAGCGGCGAAGGCGGAGCAAGACGCTCCTTCCCTGCGCTCGGATCACGCCGATCCGGATGTAATGACTGAGGCGGAGTTCGTGTTCGACATTGGTGAACGGCGATATGTTGTGCTTCGCCGACCCGACCAGATGCGACCCAAGGCACGCGGTGAAGGCGAGACTCGGAGCGCACATGAAGCCTATCTGTTCGATGCGACCGGAATGTCGTTGGACGAAATCACAGACGCGGCGCGGGGCAAGATCGTGGCCGAGAAGAAGGTGCGCGACGTCGATGCGGCGGTCGTCGAGATGCTCGGATATGGCTCCGAGCAGTTTCGCCAGATCGTCCTGCTGCCGCAAGGGCGCTTCGAGAAGTTCCTTTCGGCCAAAACGAAAGAGCGTCTTAAAATCCTGCGAGAACTCTTCGATGTCTCGTTGTACGAGAAGCTCATGGCCGATCTCAAGTCAGCAGCCGATGAAGCTGAACGGCAGGTGCGGCAGGAACGCGAACTCTGCGCGAGACAGCTCGCGGCCGAAGGATTCGAGAGCACCGATGCATTGATCGCGGGCATCGAAACCGCAACTGCGAAATGTGCAGAGTTTCGCGCAAATGAAGAAACCAAGAAGGCGACGGCTGAAGCTGCTGAGAAGGCGCTGCGCCAGGCAGAGGCCATCGAGGAAAAGTTTGCGGCGGCTGAAAAGATGAGGCAACGGCTTCGCGCAATTGAGGCGCGGAAGGGTGATGTCGAGGCGCTTTCGGAGCAGGCCCAACAAGCCGAGCGCGCGCGCGGTCTGATTGATGTCGAGGAACGTGTGAGGGATGCCGAACGCGAGGTTGGTGAAGCCGAGAGTGCGCGCGAAAAAGCAAATGAGACAGCTGAGGGTGCCAAGGAACAAGCAGAGAAGGCGGCAGAGGCGCTTCGAAGTGAGGAAGAACGCGCTGAGGAGGTCGAAAACCTGCGCAAGAGGAGCGCTGAACTGGAGAGGTATGGTCGTATCCTCGAGGCAGCAGCCGATAGCAATCAGACCGTCGAAATCGCGCTGAAAGAGCAGCGGGACGCCGATAACGCATTTAAGGCGGCAAAGGCACAACTGAGCGAAATGCAGGAGAAGCGCACCTCAAAAAGCGCAGCGTTAAAAGTGGCGCGGGAGACGGAGACGAAGCGCACAGAGATCGCGGGCCGGCGCACAGAGCTCGACAAAAGGCACTTGGCCGCCCAAACCTACGAGGGCGCTTTACAGGATGTTGCAACGGCTAAGGGCGCTGTCGAAGAACAGCTTCGGATGTCGGAAGCTGCCTCAGGAAGGGCCAAGTATGCGCAAGAAAATCATGAAACGGCCGAAAAGAATCTCGCGGCCGCACAGGCGGTCCACCTTGCGACAAGATTGGAAGCAGGGTCGCCATGTCCGGTCTGCGGCGCAACCGAACATCCTTTGCTGGCGACCGGCGCGATCAGTAGTGCCGGCCTGGACAAGGCATTTCGAGAGTCACGAGAAGCATGGCTGGCCGCCGATCGCGAAGCCCGGCAAGCCGGCGAAGCACTGGTCGGGGTGCAAGCGACGCTCGAAGAGCGACGGAAACGCTTGTCCGCCCTGGAGCCCCCAGAGGAGCGTGCGGACGTCATCGCTGCGCAAATAGGCCGTGAGGATGCCGCGCTCGCGGCGCTTGGCCCCCGGGTCAACATTGTTGTCGCGGAGGCCGGGATCGAGGACCTGGGACGGCAGATCGGGGAACTGGAGCGGAAATGCGATGAGTTGCGGGACTGCTTCGATGAGCGGCGGAACAAGGCAACGGAGGCCAAGGCGGCGCGCGATGGCAGGCTCGCCGAGGTCCCGGAGAACCTGCGCGATGCGCCGGCGCTGGCGGCCACACTGCAGAAGGTAGCCGGATCGCTGGAGTCGCTGCAGGCGGCGCGGATTGCGGCGGAAAAGGCGCTGAGCACTGCGCGCGAAAAGGCACTCGGCGCGGTCAAGGATCTCGAAAGCGCGGACAAGACGCTCTCGGACAGCAAGGCGCGCCATCAGAAGGCGGTGGAGGTCTTCAGGACCAGACTGGCTGGCGCTGGCCTCACATCAGAGGCGTTTCAGTCTCTCAAACCAGCCATCGAAACGCTCAATGAAGATAGAGAAACGGTCGAGACCTACCGGCGCGAGCACAAGAGTGCGTCTGATGCAGTCACAGATGCTGCCTCTGCGATTGAAGGCATGTCCCGGCCTGATATTGGAGCGTTACGGGAAACGCACCAGACCCATGCTGAGGCACTCGGCAGGGCGACCGAAGAACGCGTCGCCGCCCAGACCCGTGTCGATCATTTGGATCGGCTTAGGAAGGGGATGGAAGAGACGCTGCGCAAGCTTGACGAAGCCGAAGCGGCATCAGGCCCGCTGCGCGGACTAGCTGCGCTGGTGAACGGGCAGAACTCGCAAAGACTGACCTTGGAAACATTCGCGATAGGCGCGATGTTCGACCAGATTCTGGAAGCGGCAAACTTACGCTTCGGCCCGATGACAAACTATCAGTATAGTCTTGAGCGCGAGATGGAGAACGGAGGGCGAGGAAAACGAGGCCTTGGAACACAGGTGTTTGATGCGCACACCGGGAAATCACGCGCCACAAGCACACTCTCAGGCGGCGAGACGTTCATTGCGGCACTCGCTCTCGCACTGGGTCTTGCCGACGTGGTCGAAGCGGCGAGCGGCAAGGTCCGGCTCGACACGATTTTCATCGATGAAGGGTTTGGAAGCCTCGACACCGAAAATGGGTCGGGCACCCTCGAACAGGTCCTACAGGTCCTCAATTCCATCGTCCGGCAGAACCGCGCCGTGGGTCTGATTTCGCATGTCCCGCTCGTCCAAGAGGCGATCCCCAATGGCTTCTATGTCAGGAAAGGGATGTCTGGGAGTAGTGTAGAGGAAAGGGGGTTGGTGTGATGGCTTCCCAACGGGAGATCAGCGCGAAGAAGACCTTTGGCATTTTCAACTACAAAGGCGAGGATGTCGTTGCTATCTCGGTTTGTATGGGGACACTTCTGGTAGCACAGCATGTGCAACAAACCGCTAGGGTCAAATACAATGGCCTTTGGGGGCAGAGATCACTTGGAGGATATCGTGGCCGATAAGCTGAATATAGATCTAAGATATTGTTATGGTATTGGAAAACTAGAGGCGGAGCTGGAGTTCAAGCATAAAGGCTACGCCATCTACGCTCCGAACGGTGTTATGAAAACATCGTTTGCGAAGACAATGATGGATCTTTCGGAAGGCAACACGCCTAAGGACCTGCACTTCCCGAATCGCGAACCTACTTGCGAGATCACCCTGAATGGGGAGGGGCTTAAGAAAGAGGAAATTTTCGTCGTTAAGTCGTACGATGACAAATTCTCCTCAAGCCAGGTATCCACTCTTCTCGCAAACGCTGAGCTTAGATCGAAGTACGAAAAAATCCATCAGTCTATTGGCGAAGCAAAAAAATCTTTGGACAGAGCTCTCAGAAACGCTGCAGGGTTTGGTGAAAGGTCACGGGAGAATTTAGACTCGATTATCGAGGATGTGTTTGGCAGTAGCTACTATGAGGCACTTGCTGCAATAGAGGATGAACTCGGGGGAGTCAGCCAGTCAGACCTTTCCAAAGTCGACTACAAAATCATTTATGATCCCAAAGTTCAGCAATTCCTTTCCAGTGAAGACGTAGCGGCTGCAGTCGAAGACTTTGCGCAAAAGTATGATGAGATCACCGAGCAGTCTCCAATCCTACGAAGGAACTTTCAGTATCACAATGTTGCTCAGGTTCAGCAGCAGCTGGAGGCGAATAATTTCTTCGGTGCTGGGCATCGCATCAGCTTGGTAGATGAAAACACTGATCAGATGGAAGAGGTTTCCTCGGACCAATCTCTCCGCGAACGCATTGAGGAGGAGAAGCTTCGCGTTCTGAACGATGAGACAGTCGCGAAGAAGTTTGACACATTCAACTCGAAGCTCAAAAATAAAGAACTACAGGCTTTCCGGGACTATATCACAGAAAACAAACACCTTCTGCCGATGCTAAGCGATCCGGAAGGCCTTAAACGTGACCTGTGGATGCAGTATCTTCGGGTTGCATTTGATGAGTACAATACGCTTGTTTCTGAGTATCGAACCGGTCAACGGGACCTGGACGCAACCGTCACAGAGGCAGATGAAAGCAGAGGCGATTGGGATGCCGTGGTTGCCGACTTCAATCGCCGCTTTCTTTATTTGCCATTTGAACTTGCTGTTGAGAACAAATCAGATGCGATTCTCAAAGGCAGTGCTCCATCCATAGCCTTCGTTGTCAGAGATGCGGGCGAGGAGAGGCGATACGCGTCATCTGAAAAGCAGGATTTACTTTGTGCTCTGAGCACCGGCGAAAGCCGAGCACTGTACATCTTGGACATCATGTATGAGGTGTTTGTGCGGTGGAAGAACCGAGCTAAGACCCTCTTTGTTTTTGATGATATTTCGGACTCTTTTGACTACAAGAATAAGTTTGCGATCATTGATTTCTTGGAAGATGTGACCAAGGTCGAAGATACTAATTTCCTAGGCTCAGGATGCATTGATTTCGGCCGCACCGCGTGATTCACGGCTCTTAAAACGGAGCTGTGACATGAGCGATCTTTTCTGGCTGACCGACGCGCAGATGGCGCGTCTGAAGCCCTTCTTTCCGAAATCGCACGGAAAGCCGCGCGTTGACGACAAGCGTGTGTTGAGCGGCATAATCTTTATCAATCGTAATGGCTTGCGCTGGCGTGACGCTCCTGCCGCCTACGGCCCGCACAAGACGCTCTACAGCCGATGGAAGCGTTGGAGCGAGAAAGGCATCTTCGCGCGGATGATGGCGGGTCTGGCCGCCCTGCACGGCGAGAAGAATACAGTGATGATCGATGCGACCTACCTGAAGGCACATCGCACGGCGTCCAGCCTGGGCGTGAAAAAAGGGGGCGTGGTCGCCTGATCGGTCGCACCAAGGGCGGCATGAACACCAAACTGCACGCCATCTGCGACAGTCAGGGGCGCCCGCTCGACCTGTTCGTCACCGCCGGTCAGGTCAGCGATTACATCGGCGCGCGGGCATTGCTCAGCGGCCTTCCAAAAGTCAATTGGCTGCTCGGGGATCGCGGCTACGATGCCGACTGGTTCCGGGAAGCGTTGAAAGACAAAGGGATACGCGCCTGCATCCCTAGCCATCGTTCTGACTCATAACTTCGATTTCCTTCGAACAGTTTCAAGTAGAGATATCTGTCCAGCACATCAGTGTCGGCTGGCCTTTCGATCTGAGGATGGAATTAAACTTGAGCCTTTCGAGCAGACAGACATCCAGAGTCCGTTTCGTAAGTGGCAGGGAAGGTTGGCGGAACCGTCCGTTCTAATCGCGTATATCCCGTTCCTGCGTAATTTAATTGAATACACGATCGGCCCTAAAGATTCAGATGGGAACGCAAACGCTGATTACCTACAGCTTACTAGGATGCTCCACTTTAAGGATGAAACTGAAGCCCTTACTATTCAGGACTACAAGATAGTATTCGAACGTCATTTGACGGGTTGTACATTTCCAGATGTTGATTTGACGAAAAAAGTTGTGGAGCATTTATTCGCGACTGCCGATGAGTGTGAGAACGTTGCCGATGGCATAAATTTAGAGCATAAAATTGCTCTCTCAATTGCTATCAGGATGCGAGCCGAACGCTACATGGTCGCAAAGATCCGTTCTGCGGAAGCAGATTATGATGTTTCGAACAAAACGATGGGAAAGATACTACAAAAATTCAAAGACTTGTTCAACAACGAAGCCGAGAAAATTGGACTTCTACGCCGCGTCAATCTAATCACGCCAGCGAACATTCACCTCAATTCTTTCATGTATGAACCAATCCTAGACATGGGTATGGCTGAATTGGTGGCGCTGTATCAGGCCGTTAGGGTCAGGATTCATAACCAATAGATGACAATAGCTGCGAGGGCTATGGCAGAGAGGAATACCTTTGGACAGCGGTCATAGCGGGTCGCGACGCGCCTCCAGTCCTTGAGCCTTCCGAACATGATCTCGATGCGGTTGCGCCGCTTGTATCGGCGCTTGTCGTATTTGACCGGGGTCTTGCGTTGCTTTCGACCTGGGATGCAGGCGCGTATCCCTTTGTCTTTCAACGCTTCCCGGAACCAGTCGGCATCGTAGCCGCGATCCCCGAGCAGCCAATTGACTTTTGGAAGGCCGCTGAGCAATGCCCGCGCGCCGATGTAATCGCTGACCTGACCGGCGGTGACGAACAGGTCGAGCGGGCGCCCCTGACTGTCGCAGATGGCGTGCAGTTTGGTGTTCATGCCGCCCTTGGTGCGACCGATCAGGCGACCACGCCCCCTTTTTTCACGCCCAGGCTGGACGCCGTGCGATGTGCCTTCAGGTAGGTCGCATCGATCATCACTGTATTCTTCTCGCCGTGCAGGGCGGCCAGACCCGCCATCATCCGCGCGAAGATGCCTTTCTCGCTCCAACGCTTCCATCGGCTGTAGAGCGTCTTGTGCGGGCCGTAGGCGGCAGGAGCGTCACGCCAGCGCAAGCCATTACGATTGATAAAGATTATGCCGCTCAACACACGCTTGTCGTCAACGCGCGGCTTTCCGTGCGATTTCGGAAAGAAGGGCTTCAGACGCGCCATCTGCGCGTCGGTCAGCCAGAAAAGATCGCTCATGTCACAGCTCCGTTTTAAGAGCCGTGAATCACGCGGTGCGGCCGAAATCAATGCATCCTGAGCCTAAGGTTAGTGATGACGCGAAGAGGCAATACCTTGCAGATAAAAAATCGGGACAGTTCCTACTTCACGAATACAATGAGTGGGAGAACGACAGAGGCAAACCCGCGTACGTATTGGGGTTGTGGGCAAGATTGCATCCGCACGGCAGCCATCCGGGTCTATCAGATGAAGAAGATTGTGCTTTTCGGTTTCAAATAATCCTGATCACAGCCCGCATATTTTTAAGACGTTTTGATAAGCGAGTGAAAGGTCAATGATCAAAGGTTTTCCCTCCATTTCGATTATTTATGCCACCAACGGTAGCCCGGCCAAGCCGAACGATCAGCGTCGGCGGGCAATACAGGAATGCCCCTACGACAAACGCTGCCCAGGCGTGGTGGGTCAGAAAGTGGACACACTATGACCCTTGACCCTGTCATGAGCGCGGAACGCACCCGCAGGTTGGTGGACGATCTGCGTGCCAAACCAGCGGAAACCACATGGATCGAGTTCAAGGAAAACAATGCCGACGGGCCGTTGATCGGCAAGCTGATCTCGGCCTTGTCCAATGCCGCACGTCTGGCCGATCAGCACTTTGCCTATGTGGTTTGGGGGGTGCGAGACGGTGATCATGCGGTTGTCGGCACGAGTTTCGAGCCGACCGTGAAAAAGGAGAAGGGGCAGCCGCTCGAACTGTGGGTGGCCAACCACCTCCAGCCGGGCATCGAGTTCCGGTTCGAAGAGGTCGAACATGACGGGCAGCGCCTGATCCTGCTGACTATCCCCGCCGCCGCAACCGCTCCGGTAGAGTTTGACCGGACCGCCTATTTGCGCATCGGCAGTGCCACGCCGCGCCTGTCCGACCATCCGGAACGCCTGCGTGCCCTCTGGAGCAAGTTGCAGCCCTACGCTTGGGAGACAGGCGTCGCGGCGCAGTTCCTGTCCGGCGACGACGTTCTTGCGCGGCTGAATTACGCCAACTACTTCGATCTTACGGGCCAGCCCTTGCCGGATAACAGGCAGGGGATCTTCGACAAGCTATTGGCAGATCGTCTGATCCAGAAAGATGTAAGCGACCGCTGGAACATTACCAATCTGGGCGCAATCCTGTATGCCAAGAAACTTTCCGATTTCGGCCCCTCTGTAGAGCGCAAAGGGGTTCGTTTCGTGGCCTATGCTGGCACCGGACGTGCAGATGACGTGAGTCACCGCCAGGATGGCCAGCGCGGCTATGCAGCGGGTTTTCAGGGTTTGGTGGACTATATCGACGGTCTTCTGCCCCGCAACGAACTGATTGGTAAAGCGTTCCGCGAGGAGCGACCGCTTTACCCGTCGATAGCGATCCGCGAATTGATCGCCAACGCATTGATCCACCAAGACATGACAATCACCGGCGCAGGACCACTCATCGAGTTGTTCAGTGATCGAATGGAGATCACGAACCCGGGCGCCCCCTTGGTTAGCCCCGACCGGTTTTTGGACTCGCCGCCGCGTTCCCGAAATGAAGCCCTTGCGTCGTTGATGCGGCGGATGAAACTTTGCGAAGAACAAGGCACCGGCATCGACAAGGTGATCTCGGCGGTTGAGCTGCACCAGTTGCCCCCACCGGATTTCCGCATGGAGGGAGACGCCGTGCGCGTGGTTCTGTTTGCACCACGCCGATTTGCGGACATGACACCGGAAGAAGCCGTGCGAGCGTGTTACCAACATGCCGCGCTCAAATACGTAGGCGGTCAAAAGATGACGAACGCGACACTTCGGGAGCGGCTTGGCATCGACGACCAGAACGCTGCGCAGGCATCGCGGGTTATTCGCGCAACGCTGGATGCTGATCTGATCCGTCCTGCGGATGCTGAACGCCCTCGTGCCGGATATGTCCCCTCATGGGCGTGACAGGGACAACATTTGATCGGGTTTTGATTGTGCGTATGTGGGCTAGAGGGCGTAAATTGGAAAACACATATAAATCATACTGTTACGATAGGCAGGGTGCGGTATCGCTACTTGATCGGGTTTTGATTGCCTGCCCCAAAGCGAATGATTCCGCGCCCCTCAGAAGGAAAACATCATGACACAGCAGGTTCCTTCCGTCTCTGTCAATTACGCGGCCAATGGAAGCTCGACCAAATCGAACGAGCTTGGCATGCGCGAAATGCAAGAGGGTGCCTATGAGAAGCGGGGCGAGCAATACCTGCTGATCAAGTCGCCCCCGGCCTCGGGCAAATCGCGCGCGCTAATGTTCATCGCGCTCGACAAGCTGCACAATCAGGGCCTGCGTCAGGCCATCGTCGTGGTGCCAGAAAAATCCATCGGGTCCAGCTTCAACGACGAGCCGCTGAGCAAGTACGGCTTCTGGGCAGACTGGACCGTGCAACCGCGATGGAACCTATGCAACGCTCCCGGCGGGGATGACGGCAAGGTCGGCGCTGTCGGCAAGTTTCTGGCGAGCGACGACAAGATTCTGGTCTGCACCCACGCGACCTTTCGGTTCGCCGTGGACAAGTTCGGGATTGAAGCGTTTGATGATCGGCTCATCGCGGTAGACGAGTTTCACCACGTCTCTGCCAACCCTGATAACAAGCTGGGCACGCATCTGGGCGCACTGGTCGCGCGCGACAAGGTGCATCTGGTTGCGATGACCGGGTCCTATTTCCGCGGCGATGCCGAAGCCGTTCTGTCGCCCGAAGATGAGGCAAAGTTCGATACCTTCACCTATACCTACTATCAGCAGTTGAATGGTTACAAATACCTCAAGACGCTCGACATCGGGTATTTCTTCTATTCCGGGTCCTATGCGGACGACATCCTCAAGGTTTTGGATCCGACCGAGAAGACAATCCTTCACATCCCGAACGTGAACTCGCGCGAAAGCACCAAGGACAAGCATCGCGAGGTCGAGCATATCATTGACGCCCTGGGCGATTGGCAGGGAGCGGATCCCATCACAGGCTTTCAGCTGGTCAAGACGCCCGACGAGCGAGTCTTACGCATCGCCGATCTGGTGGACGACGAGCCATCCAAGCGTGACAAGGTTTCCGCCGCGCTGAAAGACTCCACGCAGAAGAACAACCGCGATCATGTCGACATCATCATCGCCCTGGGTATGGCGAAAGAAGGGTTCGATTGGATCTGGTGCGAACACGCCCTGACGGTGGGTTATCGCGCCAGCCTGACGGAGATCGTGCAGATCATCGGCCGCGCCACCCGCGATGCCGAGGGCAAGACCCGAGCGCGGTTCACCAACCTTATCGCGGAGCCCGACGCCGCGGCCGAAGCCGTGACCGAGGCAGTCAACGATACACTGAAGGCGATCGCTGCAAGCCTGCTGATGGAGCAGGTGCTGGCCCCACGTTTCAACTTCACGCCCAAGACCGTGAAAAGTGGCCCTGTCGAAGGGTTCGATTACGGCGAGGGCGGCTATGACCCCAACAAAGAGAACGTTGGCTTCAGCGAGGCCAGCGGGCAGTTCCAGATCGAAATCAAAGGTCTGGTCGAACCCAAGAGCAAGGAAGCCAAACGCATCTGCCAGGAGGACCTCAACGAAGTCATCACAGCTTTCGTTCAGGACAAGACCACGATCGAGCGCGGGCTCTTCGATGAGGAGCTGGTGCCGGAGGAACTGACGCAGGTCCGCATGGGCAAGATTGTCGGTGCCAGGTTCCCAGAGCTAGATGCAGAGGATCAGGAAGCGGTGCGCCAACACGCAGTTGCTGCGCTGAACCTGACCCAGAAGGCGAAAGAGATCGCGCTGTCGAACCGCGATGACACAGAAACAACCGGCAATACCGCCTTGATCGACGGGGTGCGCAAATTCGCAATGGACGTGCGCGAACTCGACATCGATCTGATTGATCGCATCAATCCGTTCGGCGAAGCCTACTCGATTCTGGCAAAGACGATGAGCGAGGAAAGCCTTCGGCAGGTTCAGGCCGTCATCTCGGCGAAAAAGGTGCAACTGTCACCGGACGAGGCGCGAGATCTGGCGAAACGCGCCGTCAAGTTCAAGCAGGAGCGGGGCCGTCTGCCTTCCATCACATCGCCTGATCCGTGGGAGAAGAAAATGGCCGAAGGCGTCGCCTATCTCGCGCGCATGAAGCAGGAGGCTACCAATGGCTAAGGGTTTCACCGACGAAGACGACGCCCTCCTTGCTGAGCTTGGCGTCGAGGTCGAGGTCAAGAAGCAGCTCAGCCGCACACCACGCGAAGAACGCATCATCGCAGGTTTTGAGGAAATCTTGCGATTTGCAGATGAGCATGGCCGGCCTCCCCAGCACGGGGAGGATCGTGATATCTTTGAACGCCTCTACGCCGTGCGTCTTGATCGGATCCGCGACTTGCAGGAATGCCGCGACCTCCTTGCCCCACTCGACGAGCAGGGTCTCCTAGCAAACACTCCTGCGCCCTCAGCATCAGACTCCGATGACCTCGATGACGAT
Organism: Marinovum sp. E3; assembly: GCF_055755275.1. Classification (NCBI taxonomy): domain Bacteria; kingdom Pseudomonadati; phylum Pseudomonadota; class Alphaproteobacteria; order Rhodobacterales; family Roseobacteraceae; genus Marinovum; species Marinovum sp. E3. The sequence goes on along the minus strand of NZ_JBVTQV010000005.1, from coordinate 54,905 downwards.
GCCCTCCTCGCCGAACTGGGCGTGGAAGTTGCTAAATCACCTCTCACGGAATTGAAGCATGTCCGGTCAACAGCCGAGAAAAAGGCCGCCGATGAAGTCGCAAACCGCGAGAAATGCAAGGATTTCGCGACGTTCAAACCCTTGTTCGAGCAGGTCCAGAAAGAACTGGATAGCGGCTTGCGCGAAACTCGCCCGTTCGAGATGAAAGCCGAGATCGAGAAGGGACGCTTCTTCATCGTCAGCGGTCAAAAGGCCCATGTCGCCGACAAGGGCGAGACCATCACCAACGAGCAAGGTCGCACGGATGCGCGTCTGCGGGTGATTTTCGACAACGGGACCGAGAGCAACATGCTGATGCGCTCGCTTCAGCGCGCGTTGAACAAGGACGACGCCGGACGGCGGATCACCGATCCTTCGGCAGGGCCACTTTTTTCCGATCAGACACTCGACGGTGATGAGGCGAGCGGGATCATTTATGTTCTTCGCAGCAAATCCGATCATCCACTCGTCACGGCAAACCGGGAACTCGTGCATAAGATCGGCGTCACCAATATGAGCGTTGATAAGCGGATTGCTGGCGCGCACTTGCAGCCGACGTTTTTGATGGCGAACGTCGAGGTGGTTGCAACTTATGAACTCTACAACATCAACCGAACAAAACTGGAGAACCTGATCCATCGCATTTTCGAACCCGCACGGCTCGAGATCGAAATCATGGATCGCTTTGGAAGGCCTGTGGTCCCACGAGAATGGTTCCTCGTACCCCTCTTCGTCATCAACGACGCTGTTGAAAAGATCAGGGATGGCACAATAACGAGCTATCGCTATGATCCCCGCGCTGCCGAACTCAAACGGATTTCGGGGTAGACGCCGCAATGGATGCTGCGTGCCGCTTTCTGGCACCCTCGACCAGCGGGATGTTGGCGGTCGTGCAGCTCATATCGGCAAGGCCGACGATGATCTTGAAATCACGCAGCTTGAGAACGCTGCGGCTGATGACGAGCATATTGTTGTCTCCCCAGTCAGGGAGCAACCGCCCGGGAGACCCGGGCTTCGCACCAGCCATTATGTCGCTTCTAGGAACCTTCCTTGCTGAGTGCTTCCATGAGATAGCAGTCGGCCAAGAGTAAAGTCGCATAATGAAGTTTATGTTAACCAACTGGCGCCCTGAGCCGCTAAAACATTACGATTTGATAATGCCCCGGCAAGGGCAGTGCCACCGTACCAAAGTTACTCCTTTGCGAAAGGAGCGACCATGTTCAGAACTTTCGGATTGCTCTTGGGTCTCGCAACTGCTGTAGCTCTTTTGTTTATGGTTTCGAACAGATGCTGTCTTCTGCGAAGGCATCTGATTGAAAGCTACTCTACCTTTCACTTGCCCAGGCGATTGCCGCCTTCATTTCCGCCGGGTCGAACTGACGGAGTTCTGCCGTGGTCAGCACGTCGGCGAACCTGGTTCCCCACTCCAACAAAGCCCCTTCGCCCACCACAGCGACGCGGCGGAAGTCATTCCTATGGGCTGTGTCGATTTTCAGATCTTCGAGCAGAGCGGACGGCCCATCGTAGCCTTCGAACCTCGTGAGATCGAGAACCAGGCCGGGCTTACTTGTCTCTTGCAGGCGCTCATGAAGCAGGGCGTGCATCCGTTTCAGGTCGCTTTCGCTGAGCTTGCCCTCGCAGGCGAGGCCAATCGTGTCGTCATGAGCTGTCAGTGTCTCGGTGAACATGGTTTTCCTCCTCTTTTTCCGGTTTGCCGTGACCGTAAAGGTCAGCGTTTTCGTGTGCGCGGTCTTCGTGCTCAAATTCCAGACTCGAATGACCGATGCTGAAATCGTCCTTCAGCCGGTCCTTGATCGCGGCCTTGATCTTTTCGATTTGACCCCAGCCGTCCGCTGTCAGCACGACGTGGCAGTCCAGAGCCGCCTCGTGCTCCTGCATCTGCCACAGATGCACGTGATGAACGTCCGCGACACCATCCACACCCCGCATCGCCTGAACGACGGTTTCATTATCGATGTCCGGTGGACTGCCGAGCATCAGCGTCCGAATCGGACCGCCGATCTCGGTAAATGCGAGGTAGAGGATGTAGAGAGCGATGCCGATGGTGATCGCCGGGTCGACCCACCGCATGTTGTAGAGGAGGATGAGCGAGCCGCCGATGATGACCGCCACGGAGGCCAAAGCGTCCGATAGGTTGTGCAGGAAGAGCGCACGGATGTTCACGCTGCCTTTCTGCATCGAATAGGTGAGCAGCGCCGTCAACGTGTCGACGACCAGTGCCACACCGCCCAGGATCACCACCGTCCAGCCCTGTACCTCTGGTGGGTCGATCATGCGCATGCCACCCTCGTAGATCAGGTAGAAGCCGATCAGGATAAGTGTCGTGTAGTTGATGAGCGCTGCGACGATTTCTACCCGCCCATAGCCGAAGGTCATGCGCTTGTCCGCCGGGCGGCGAGCGATCTTACGCGCGAAGAAGGCGATCACCAGCGACGCCATGTCCGAGAAATTGTGGAGGGCATCCGCGATCAGCGCGAGGCTGCCGGAAAGGATCCCGCCGACGATCTGCGCGACCGTCAGGAGGCCGTTGGCCCAGATGGCGATGGAGACGCGACGATCACCGGATTGAGGATCGATGTGGGCGTGGCCGTGATCATGCGGCACGGTTCGTCTCCTCATGGCGGTGGTTCGGCCGATCGAATCCGGGGACCGGCGGCAAGATTCCGCGGCGGATGCGGCGAACCCTGGCATTCATCCAGTGACGGATGACGTGGCGATAGAGCAAGTCGCGCACAAATCCGAAGTTCTGGCGGTGCTTTGAGTAAAAATCGTCGGGTGCGTTGAAGGTTCCAAGATCGCGAACAATACCGGTTTTCTGGATGTAGGTATCATTGCCGGACCAAGTGACAGGCGGGGCGCTCAGACACTCCGTTCCAACCCCGTAGCCGCACAGACTATCCGTCTCGCGGAATTTCTGCTGCAGCGTCTGCAGGAAAGGCGCGTCCAGGATGAAGCCTTCAAGATTGACCCATCCGTCGCCCAAGTCCACCTCTACCCAGGAGTGGAGGATTTCGGACGGCGCGAGGGGATAGACGAGTTCCGGAACGACGCCTCTCTGAAGCGCCTTGTGGATTGTGAACCCGTGCAGTCGGCAGCGAACTCCCACGCCACGCAGCAGGGCCATGAGGAGCGTGCCCTTGGTGTTGCACTGCCCGTGGCCATCTGCGAGGACCTCGGACGCCGGAATGTCGTCGGCGCGGTTGTAGCCGAAGGTAATCTCGTTCCTGACGAAATCGTAGATGGCCCCAATTCGGTCGTCGCTGGGAAGGTCTGCCCAGCCGCGCTCCTCGATCAGTTTTGCAATTGAGGTCGCGTCAAAATCCAGCAGCCGGGTTTTGGCCAAATGAGGGTCGGCGGGGTTCACGGGATATCTCCTCGAATCGTTCACGAGAATATGTAGTTGCTACAGTCACTGTAGCTTCAAGCCCCGATTTCAGGCCGAGTCCTTGGTTACCTGATCGTCATTGTGCACCGCCTTGTGGTGTTCACCATGCGCGTCTCTCAGGATTCCGACGCCACCCCAGGCCGCGATGCCGGCGACAATCACGCCCACGACAAGGTCCGGCCAATTCGTTCCGAGCCAGGCTACGAGCCCGCCTGCGACGACGATTCCGAGATTGGCCGCGAAGTCGTTCCAGCTGAACGTATTCGCCGCTCGGATGTTCACGTCCGGATCGCGAAGCCGTGCCAACAGCCAGACGCAAAGTGCGTTGATGGCCGCCGCTACCAGCGCCATGACAATCATGATCGTGCCAAGAGGATCCGATCCGCCGACGTAGCGGCGCCAGGCGTCATACAGGATTCCAAGGGCGAAGAGGATCAGCAGGCCGCCCGAAACGTTCGCCGCTCCGCGCTTCCACCTGGCGGAGCGGGACAGCGCGAAGAGGCTGATCGCGTAGACGAAACTGTCCGACAGATTGTCGAGGCCATTGGCGATAAGCGCGCTTGAATCGCCGAATGCGCCCGAGGCGAAGAAAGCGATTGCCAGCCCGATGTTAAGACCCAGCACGATCCAGAGTGTGCGTCTTTCCGTTGCGTTTCTCTGCTCCGCCATGCCGGGTATCCAAATTAGTGAATTGCCAATGAGTAACTAACACCGGGCTTTTTGCGTTCCGATCAAAGGTCGTCGAAATTGCTCAGGCGCCGATCTCTTCATGGTCGGTCAGGCATTCGGAATGGTCGCGCAGTACCTCGAGCACACGGCAATCAGAAGTCTGTCCGCCGCTGCACTCATGCACCATCCGCTTCAATTCCGTCCGCAGCGCCTCGAGCCGCGCCAATCGTTGCTCGACCTGTTTGAGTTGCCGACGGGCGATTGCATCCGCCTCTGCACAGGACTTTCCCGGATGATCGCTGAGATCGAGGAGCTCACGGATCGCGTCCAACGAGAAGCCCAGTTGCCGAGCGTGCCGGACGAATGACAAGCGGTCGAGTTCGGCGTCGCCATAGCGTCGTTGGCCCCCCTCGGTCCTGCCGGGCTCAGGCATAAGTCCGATCTGCTCGTAATACCGGATGGTCTGCACTTTTGTTCCGGTCTTCTTCGCCAGAGTCCCAATCGTCAGCATTTCCGCTCCCCACATTACCTACAGTGGGTGTAGCTTTATGCGGTGCGCATCACAAGCTTCACCTGAGTTTCACAGATAGGTGATTGTTGGCCGATCGGTGACAATCACGCTTGAACCTACAGTAGCTAGAGGATGTAAACGCACACAAAATATAGAATCAAGTTCGGGCGGAGCGGCGTGAGGCTTTCAGGTCTTCAGAAGGTATTGTGGGTGTTGGCGGGCGCGGCGGCGTTCGTTTTCATCTGGCTGTTGCTATGGTCCGACTACCGTGCCGACCTTGCCCGAGCCGAGAATGAACCACCGTTTCTTGCTGATTTCGAACTGACCGATCATCGCGGCATTGTCCAAACGGACGAAGATTTCGCAGGGCGCTGGATGCTGGTCTTCTTTGGCTTCACCAATTGCCCTGACGTCTGTCCGACAACACTGTCCGAAGTCGCGGCCGTGATGGAGGGCCTGGGCGATGAGGCGGCAGTGGTTCAGCCGATTTTCATAACGATCGATCCCGAGCGAGATACGCCGACGGCTTTAGCGGAGTACGTGCCCATGTTCGACGCAGGGATCATCGGGCTTACCGGTACACCGGAGCAGATCGCCGCGACATCCGAAACTTTTCCGATATTCTATGAACGGATCGAGCAGGCGACTGCGCCGGGCGGATACACGATGGGTCACACGTCGCATCTTTTCCTTTTCGACACGCAAGCAGGCTTCGCGGACTCCTGGCCCTACGGCACGCCCGCCGAAGAGATCCTCGCCGATCTGAGAGAGAGGATCTGATCGTCATGACCCGACTTTCCGGAGAGACGGCCCTCGGGCTGGCCTGGATCATCGCGCTCACCGCGTCGCTTGCAGTGCTCTTCATCGGCGAGGTTCTGGGGCAGACACCTTGCGTGCTTTGCTGGTTTCAGCGTGCCTTCATGTTTCCCTTGGCCATCGTCCTCGGGCTCGGGCTGTGGTGGCAGGATCGGCGCGTGGGTCGCTACGGGATCGCGCTGGCAATCGGGGGCGCCGCCATAGCGCTCTGGCACCTCGGCCTCTATGTCGAGCTGATCCCCGAACGCATCCAGCCCTGCACGGCGACAGGCCCATCCTGTACTGACGACAATCAACTGGTCTTCGGCATTCCGATTCCTCTGATGGCGCTCGTCGCCTTCGTGGTGATCGGGCTGCTGTCGGCTCTCTCACTGAAGGAAGCACAAGAATGAAACGACGCGGCCTCATCCTGTCCGTTCTCGCGCTCGGGGTCGCCGGTTTCGGCGGGGCCGCCTGGTATGCCACCCGCCCCGACCCGATTGCCGCGTCCGATCCCATCGACCCTGAAATGGCCAACGCGCTGATCCGACCCTATTCCCCGATCCTCGGGCCCGAGGATGCGCCCGTAACCATCGTTGAATTCTTCGACCCGGCCTGCGAGGCATGCCGCGCTTTCTATCCGGTCGTCGAGGATATCATGGCGGAGCACGGAGACGCGGTGCGCGTTGTAATCCGCTATACGCCTTTTCACGGCGAGGCGTCGGTAGAAGCGATCCGTGTGCTCGAGGCGGCGCGCATGCAGGACGTGTTTGAACCTGTGCTCGAGGCAGTCTTGCGAGAGCAGCCCAGATGGGCGTCTCACGGGACCCCGGCACCCGGATTGATCCTTGAGATTGCAGCAAGCGGAGGTCTGGATGTCGAAGCTGCCCGGACACAGATGCTGGCCCCCGGTGTTGTGGCGGTGCTCAACCAGGACCGCGCCGATGTCGAGACAGTCGGGGTCCGCCAAACGCCCACGTTCTTCGTGAACGGCAAGCCTCTCGATCCGTTCGGTGAGGCCGAATTGCGGAGGCTGGTGGCAGTGGAAGTTGCGGCAAGCCAAAGCTGATTTGCGGAGGCAGGAGAAACGAGTGGTGAAGAAGTTGAGATATACCAATGCATTGGCCGTGCTTTTGACGGTTGCAGGGCTGTCGGCCCCCGCACTGGCCGGTTCGGAGGATGTCGTGGTCGAGAATGCGTGGTCCCGCGCCTCGATCGGCGTCAACAGGCCAGGTGCCGCCTATATGACCGTGCGCAACACGGGTGAAGACGCCGTTACGCTGACCGGACTTGCGACACCGCTGGCAATGATGCCCGAGATCCATGAGTCGAAAACCAACTCCGTTGGCGTCAGTTCCATGGCACCTGCAGGCGAGATCACGATTGAGCCCGGCCAAAGCGTGGCATTGGAGCCGGGCGGGTTGCACGCCATGCTCATGAAGCTGCAAGAGCCGATGACCGAAGGCGAGAATTTCCCGCTGACACTGACCTTCTCGGATGGCGGCAAGGTGACGGTCGAGGTCCCAATCCTCGGAATCGCCGCGCGTGGACCGGAGGGCTGATGCAACGTCGGCAGGTCCTTCTATACGGCGCAGCCGGTGCCGGCGTTCTTGGCCTGACGCTCTTCGTGGGCTGGTGGCGGGTGGACGGGCCCGGTGCGCCTGAACCAAAAGGGCAGCGGCCCCTGCCCCTATCGGCGATGGAGTTCCGGCTGACCGACCACGAGGAAAATGAGGTAGGGCCTGGCAACCTGATCGGTCGTCCGACAATGGTGTTTTTCGGGTTCACCTACTGCCCGGACGTCTGCCCGACGACCCTATCGGATATTTCCGGCTGGCTTGAGGAACTGGGCGACGAAGCATCAGAGATGAACGTGGTCTTCATCACGGTCGACCCGGAGCGGGACACGGTCGAGGCCATGGCCGAATATGTCGGCTATTTTCATCCGGTCATTCGTGGTTGGACGGGGCCGGAAGACCAGATTGCCCGCGCTGCAGAAGGGTTTCGTGCCTCATTTGAGCGCGTCCCGACTGAGGGCGGCGGCTATACGATGAACCATACGGCAAGCGTATTCCTGTTCGATGCCGAGGGTGAGCTCGTCACCATGATCGACTATCACGAGCCAAGAGAATTCGCGGTGCCGAAGATCCGGCGCGCACTGACAGAAGACGTAGAGGGGGCAACATGAAGATAAGAACTGTCTTGGCGGCCGTTGCGGTCGCAGGCGCATTTTCGGTGACCGCCATCGCCATCTCTGGCGTTCTGTCCAAAGAACCGGTGCCCCCTGCGATTGCTGAAGCGACCCTCTGGACTCCCGATCCGCTTGCGCCGCCTCGGATTACCGAAACCAATTCGGTCCGCCCTACACTCGCCCAGGCAGATATCGCATTCGAGTTCAGACCCCGGCCCCTCCTGACCGTTTCCCCCGCTGATACCTCCTTGCCATCTATCGAGCCCCAGCTGGTCACCTGGTCGCGCGAGATTGCGTCGGGCGAGACGCTTGATGCGGTCCTTTCCGATGCGGGGCTGGATGCTTCGGATCGCGCCGAAATCGCCTTGGCGATTGGCGCGGAATACGATCTGCGCCGTCTGCGTCCGGGTCACATCATTACCGTGGTTTCCACAACGGACGACAACCCGCGTCGTGTAGAACTAGCCGTCGATGACGGTGTCCGGATAGAGGCGGTCTTCGGCGAACAGCTTGCCGCCCGCGTGTTGGAGCCGGATCCCGAATTGGTGACTTTCGCTGGCGAGGCGGTGATCGAGAGCTCGATTTTCGCCGCCCTAGACACGGCAGACATCCCCGCCCGTTTTGCGGTGGACCTGGCGCAGATGCTGGGCGGCACCGTGGATTTCCGTCGTGATCTTGCGGGTGGCGAGACGATGCGCCTCCTTTGGCGCGAGGCCCGAGACGGGAACAAGAGGATTGGTCAGCCCGAGCTTGCCTTTGCCGCACTGGATATCGATGGCTCGGTCTATGAAATCGTCTGGCCGAACGACGGCAGCGGCCAAGCGACGATCTATGTCGACGGAGAAGTCCTGCGCGTGTTTGCGCAACCGGTCGAAGGTGCACGGCTGAGTTCTGTGTTCGGGCGCCGCACCCATCCGGTCTACGGCAATGTACGGATGCACACAGGGGTCGACTTCGCGGCGGCGCGCGGCACGCCGGTACAGGCGACGGCGCCGGGCCGCGTTCGCTTCATCGGCCGACGCGGTGGGTATGGCCGGGTCGTCGAGATCGCTCATGGCTCCGACACCCTGACGCGCTATGCGCATCTGAGCGCCGTACCGGACGGGCTCACACAAGGGCAACGCGTGATGGCCGGAGATATGATCGGGCGGGTCGGTGCGACGGGTACCGCGACAGGCCCCAACCTACATTACGAAGTGCTGGTGGACGGTCGCCCAACCGACCCTCTCTCTGACGACCGATTGGCAGAGGCGGCCGAGCGTGAAGCGGACGACACGGCCGCGCTTGAGCGACTGCGTGAGGCGCGTTCACTTCTTGCTGAGAGGCTCGCCAGCGAATTTGCACAGACGACAACCGAAAGGCTTTGATCCATGAAACGATTTACTCCCGCCCTTGCCATCGCATTTGCCTTGCTTCCCGCGGCGCAGGCCGTCGCAGAGACGATTCAGATCGACGTCCGGAAGACAAACGGCTGCGGCTGTTGCCTGTCCTGGATGAAGCACCTCGAGGAGAATGGCTTCGCGCCGATGGGCGAGGACATGTTCGGAGGATCTCTTGTGCGCTTCAAACTCGACAATGGCGTGCCGCAGCGCATGGTGTCCTGCCATACTGCTCTGGTCGACGGCTATGTGATCGAGGGCCACGTGCCGGCGGCTGACATCCAACGCCTGCTGGAGGACCGGCCAGACGCGGTAGGCCTGGCGGTGCCGGGAATGCCCTACGGGTCGCCCGGCATGGGACCGGAGGACGACCGGGAGGCTTACGATGTCTTCCTGATCCACGAAGACGGATCGACCGAGGTCTACACCAGCTACTCGGCTCCTGACTGAACTCGCGGCAGAACCTTAACAATTGGAACCCCTCTCCCCCATAGCGCTTGGCTTTCTTGGAAGCCTGGCCGCCGGATCGCTGACCGCGGTCGGGGCGGTCCCCGTTCTTTTTGGGCGCATCCCGTCCCGGGCCACGCGCGATCTGCTGCTTGGCTTCGCGGCGGGTGTCATGCTCGCGGCTTCGTTCTTCTCGCTGATCATCCCGGCTCTCGACGCAGCTGAAGGACAGTTCGACAACGGTGCTCTCCCGGCGGCCATCGTATGTGTTGCGATCCTGCTTGGCATGGGCGCGGTCGCTCTGATGAACGAACGGCTGCCGCATGAACATTTCAAGACGGGGCGGGAAGGTCCCGACGCCGCATCGCTGCGGCGCGTCTGGCTTTTCATCATCGCGATCACTATCCACAATTTTCCCGAAGGGCTTGCCGTCGGCGTCGGGTTCGGGGCTGACGGTTTGTCGGGCGGGTTGCCACTTGCGATCGGTATTGGATTACAGAATGCCCCCGAAGGTCTGGCGGTGGCGGTTTCGTTGCTCGGCGAGGGCTATTCCAGGTTTCGCGCCTGGGGCATCGCCGCCCTGACCGGTCTCGTCGAGCCCGTCGGCGGGCTCATCGGCGCGGGTATCATCGGCATCTCGCAACCGCTGCTGCCTTGGGGTCTCGCCTTCGCAGCAGGGGCGATGCTCTATGTCATCAGCCACGAGATCATTCCGGAAACCCACCGGTCCGGACATCAGAACAGGGCGACGCTCGGCCTCGCGGTTGGTCTTGTGATCATGTTGTTCCTCGACGTCTGGCTGGGATAAGCGGATGAGATCTTGCCTCTTCGTCGGTCTGCTTGCTGCTCTGATCGCCTTTCTTGTCGATCAGGCAACGAAGGCAATCGTTGTTTCCAATGCGACTGTTCTTAGTTCCGGCGTATCGGTCTTTCCCGGCTTCAATCTCATCTACCTGCGCAATGACGGGGTGACCTTCGGGCTTCTCGGCGGTGCGCCGTGGTGGAGCCTTGTCGTATTGGCACTTGGCATCTGCGTCTGGTTGGCGGCTATGCTGATCCGTTCCAGCAGCCGGGTCGAGGCCATTGCCTATGGTGCGATCATCGGCGGTGCTCTCGGCAATATTCTGGACCGCCTGCGCTATCGTGCGGTGACGGATTTCCTCGATTTCTACATCGGGACGGCGCACTGGCCTGCCTTCAACATGGCCGATGTTTTTGTGGTTGGCGGCGTGATGCTGCTGCTCATTGCGCCGTGGGTTGGCGCTCGACTTCAGACCGATTCATGAAGCCGGGTTTGCCGCAGATCGTTAGTGAGGACCCGAACCTGTTCCAGTGCATGGGTCTTGCCCTTGTTGCCGGCGGATTGACGGTTTTGACCCTTCCGCCGTTTTCTTGGCTCATGGCGGTCCCTGTCGCCTTCTCAGTGCTCTTTATCGTTCTCCGGAACATCTCAACCTCGCGCGCTTTCCTTGTCGGTTGGGCTTTCGGACTGGGCCAATTCGGGATTGGAATTTCCTGGATCGCCGAGAGCTTTTACGTCGATGCCGAACGTTTCGGCGCACTGGCGATCCCGGCGGTCGCGGGTCTGTCCGCCGGACTTGCCATCTTCCCGGGCATGGCGGCGATGCTTTTTGCCGCCATCATGCAGCGCCGAGCTTTCGGCGGCATTGCGGCGGGCCTTCTGTTTGCAACCTGCTGGGTGGTCACGGAGTGGCTGCGGGGTCATATCCTGACGGGGTTTCCCTGGAACCTTGCCGCTTATGCCCTTGTCGACTATGCCGCCCTGCGCCAACCCGCCGCCTGGGTCGGCAGCTACGGTTTGGGCTTTCTCACGGTCTTCATCGGCATATTGCCAGGTGTCGCGTTGCCCTTAAATCTGAGACACGACGCGTTCGGGGATATTTTTTGCCCTTAATTATGAGATTCCACTGCCATCGCGCCTATGCTTTTCGCGCGCTGCCGGGCGATGTAAACAACCGCGGCAAGCAGACGTGGCTCCTTATCGAAGGCGCGCAATAGAGCAACCCTTGCATAGTCGTCGATGCCGGAGCTTGAGATGGCCGCTTTGACCAGTGGACGGGATTGGGCTGCATCAATTGCAGCAAGGCCAAACAGCCTTACTTCCAGCCTGTGGCCCTGAAGAGCGTATAACGGATCTCCGCGGAAGGCCTTTAATGATATGGCAAAGGTGACCGCGCGCATTGCGCGCCGAAATTGCTTGGAGCTGCGTAATCGCGCGGCGTATTCAAGCCGCGCGGCGCCGTTGCGCGCACGATTTATCAGCTTTTCGGGCATCTGTTCGCCACTGGCCTTGCCGAGCGTCGGCACAAGTCTCGTCCCACAAACCTGGCAGTCGAATGCCCAGGCTCGCCTCCAATGCTTGAGCGAAAGGCCCTCTCTGGAACATTGCAGGCAATGCTGGAATGGTATCTGGGCCGTCAGCGAGGCTTCTCGTGTCGTCATTGCTGGGAAGGTCAAAGATCGCACAACATCTGGGTCAATCCGTGCGGCGTTGGCAATCTTCGCCGCCGCAGCCGCGTCGACGTTGAAGTTCAAGGCGGTGCCATGCGCGGTATCGATTCTGAGATGAGCCAGTAGTTCCGCATCATCACAGTAGTTGGCCGCCGCCAGCCTAGACAACCAACCTGACAACAACTCGTCGGGCAGCGGCGCGACAGTCTTGGGCAGCGGGTGCGGCTTCACACCCCGGACTTCTCGAGCCGCCGATGGGGGTTCGCATGGCGCGACCAAACCGGCGTCCATTTTGCGATTGCGTCATCGGTGATGCATTCATCACCTGTGACAATGGCGTCGATGGAAAGATCCTTGATCAGGGCGAAGATGCGCGAGGTCACCCCGCCGGTCAGCGCAAGTATCTGCTTTAGTGACTTGACCTTCAGATTGGATTTCTTCTCGAGGGGCATTGCCGCGATGAGTGTCTGGATCATGTCCGAGAACTCGGCGTCGTCGCGCCAGTTTGGAAGGTGATGTTCGTCCAGCCGCCTGGCAAGCTGGATATCACCACGGATGGCATCGACGGCCTCGCTGACCCCCAGGCAGACCAGCGACACTTCGAGTTCATTGCTGAGATACCGCAGAACATTGAGAAAGCGGCGCTGTTCGCGGTGGGTCCCGGCCAAGAGGTTGTGGACTTCGTCGATCATGATCATCCGCAGGCCAAGGTCGCGCAAGAGCGCGACGACACGGACTTCGAGGGAGGCCACATTTTGAGCGCGCGCGCTCAGTGCCGTGGCCGGTGCCCCGACGGTCGCCAGGATGTGCAGATAGAACCGTCGTTCGTCGGGAGCTGGTGGTGCTTGTAACAGTAACAGCGGCGTTCGCGTAATTCCCGATGCTGGGTCATATTCCGGTGCATATCTGCGCGAAAGATTGCGGGCGATCATCGTCTTTCCGATCCCGGACGCGCCATGCACAAGAAGGCCAGGCATACGGGTTTGCCTTGGCGCTTCGATCATACACTGCAAACGGTCCAGAACTTGTTCGGCCCGCGGAAAGCCAATCCAGATATCCGATTGAATGAGGGTGATCCGACCGTCTTCCTCTGTTTTTCCTGCCCTCAATTCACCATCTCTCCACCTTGAACAATGGGCGCGATGTATCACCCGTATCGATCGCGCGCAGCCCTTCGGTTGTTGAGACGGCCGAGTTGGCGCCCTCCAATGTCCCTTTTCTTTCACGGGATCGGCGTTCGGCCCTCGTCAGGCTCCGGCTTTCAGACTCGATTTGGCGTTGCTGTCGGATCAGCTCAGCCAGGACCAGCTCATTGGACCCGGACTTGCCAAGGGCACGGGCATTCCTCATGGCTTCGCGATATTCCCAGAGCGACACAGGCGGAATTTCCAGGTTTCGGTACCGAGCTTCGACGTATCGGTCATTATCCAGTTCGACCCAGATCACCGAGAGGTCGCGAGGGTCGTAGCGGACGACCACCTTTCCATCCCCGCGCCCGATGTGGCCTGCAAGCGCATCGGACCAGTACCGTATCTGGAACAGATGGATGCCGTCACGCCTGACCTTGCGCAGTTCACTTGGCAGAAAGCTCACCCGAAAGGCTTCAATCTCGAAGGGGATATCGCCCATCATTTGCTCTGAGAGCGCCTCCCATTTGGCAACGGGCGTGCAGCCAAGACTTGAATGAATGCTGTTGTTGTAGCGGCAGATTTCCAGAGCAAACCAGCGATCGAAGTCGCTTAAGGTCATCGTGGCCATGCCCTCGGCGTCATAGTCGCCCTTGGCCACGACCGAGGATTGCGTTGTTCCAGGCAACAGGTGCACGGCCCCCATCATCGTGCCGATCAATCGTTCGATGTGCCCTCCGAAATGAGGACTGCCTGGCGGCCGATAGACCAGATCGATCCCCCATTCCGCACATGCCGACCGAAAGGCATGCGACCGGAAATCGCGCCCGTTATCGACGTGGATGCTATGCGGTTTACCCTGCGCGGGCCAAGGAACATTGCGCACCAATTCCGCCAGAAGTTCCGCCTTGGGGGCCACAGCCTGTGTCAGGCAAAGCGCCACCGACAGACGCGAAGGTGCCTCGAGAGAGGTGTAATATCCGGTCACCATCCGCGTTGCGACGTCGATCGCCAGCGTGACCCAAGGCCGCCCAATTGGTTTGCGTTCAAAACTGTCGACGAGAATGATGTCCGCAGGCGTATGGTCGATTTGCACGACCTCCAGTGGCCGGTTTGCCTTGTTGTCGCCTACGACCGGCGCAAATTTCTGGCGGGCCGCCTTTGCGCCTTCGCGTGCCTTGGCAATTTCACGGGCATCCATTGCATCCAGCCTGCGCTGAACCGTCCGACGTGTCGGCGGTTGCAAGCCCTGCTGCCAGCACGCGCTTCGGATTTCTGTCACGATGCGCGACAGGCTTGGGCGTTCCCGCCGTAAGAAATAACGGCGAAGATGTTCTTCGATCACCGCTTCCACCTTGCCGGATATCAAGGTTGTACCAGTCGGGCGGCCCCGTTTCCGAGAAGCCAGCGCGCTGGTGCGCCCACCCTCTTCGGCCAGACGCTTTATCCAGCGCCAGACAGTCGCCCTGCTGACACCAAGCTCCCAAACGGCGTCATTGATGCCACTTTCCAGACTGCCAGTTCCTTTGAGATATGCCTGAACAAGCGGACGCAGAACGGCCGCCCTGCGCGCCTCCTCAGCACCAGCGGCAACGAAGTCTTCGCGATCATCATCCATCAATATTTGCCACACGAAGCTGCGAACCCTGTCTCAGGTTTAAGGGCAAAAATATCGGATTTAAAGGCAAAATATCATATTTAAGGGCAAAGCAAGGCCGTTGATTTCGTTGGATTTCTCATCTCACAATTAAGGGCTACGCGACAGGCATGTTCATGCCGCTGCCCGGCCGGGCACATGGCTTGGCGAGATGCTGACGCGCAAGCCGCCGATGCTGGTGCGGGTCGCGCTGGCGAACAAAATGGCGCGGATCGTCTGGGCGCTGATGGCCCGAGGCGGCGCCTACCAGTCTCCGACCGCTGCGGCGTAAGCCGTCACTGGTCGCGAGGACGTCGGAGCGGAAGAGGGCAAGGAGACGTTTGGCGCACGGTCGTGAGACGGGATCGGGAGAACCAGAGCGCAACAGAGTGCCATCGAGCACGCGGCTTTGATCTGGACCCGACCTGCGAACACCATACGGGCCCGCGGCGTGATGATGGCCGCAACAGAGGCCGGATACATGTCAGCACCCGACACCGCGCGAAACTGATCCAGAAACCCTCTTGCGCAAGGGGCGGTTATACATGTTGCGCAAATGCTGTGAAGGTTTCACCTTGCGAATCCAGTCTGTTAGTCAGGCTGCATGAGCAGACCCATACCCCCGACCTACAAGACCAGGAACTGGCCAGCCTACAATGAAGCAGTCAAGCGCCGGGGCTCGCTGACGATCTGGTTTGACCCCGAGATGAGCTGGGATGCCGCGCCGACAGGCAGGCGTGGCCGCCAGCAGACCTACAGCGATGCCGCTATCCAGACGTGCCTCTCGATGAAAGTGCTGTTCGGCATGGCGCTCCGGCAGACGACCGGGTTCGTCGAGAGCCTGCTACGGCTGGTCGGCCTGAACTGGACGGTGCCCGACTTCAGCACGCTATCTCGCCGCCAGAAGACCTTGGCCGTGAACATCCCCTACCGCGGCTCCAAGGGGCCGTTGCACCTGCTGATCGACAGCACCGGGATCAAGGTCGAAGGTGAAGGCGAGTGGCACGCACGCAAGCATGGCGGCCCGAAACGGCGCGTCTGGCGCAAGCTCCACCTTGGGATCGATGAAGAAACGTTGGAGATCCGGGCCGTCGAAGTCACCGGGAGCCACATCGGTGATGCGCCCATCCTACCCACCTTCTCGACCAAATCCCGCAGGACCAGGAAATCGGTAGCGTTACGGCTGATGGCGCCTACGACACGCGCAAATGCCACGATGCGATTGCAGATCGCGGTGCCCATGCCGTCATCCCGCCCCGCAAGAACGCGAAGCCCTGGAAGACGATCACCGCCGGAGCCGTGGCGCGAAATGAGGCCCTGCGCGCGGCGAAATACCTGGGCCGCGCGCTCTGGCGACGATGGAGTGGATACCACCGCCGAAGCCGCGTCGAGACAAAGATGCATTGTATCAAGTTGCTGGGCCAGCGGCTCATGGCACGGGACTTCGATCGACAGGTCGCCGAACTCCAGGTCCGCATCGCCGTCCTGAACGGCTACACCGCGCTCGGAATACCCGTCACGGAAGCTGTGGGATAAGTCCGTCCGGGGAAAGGGGAACCTCGGCCTTAAGCCGATTTGTGCATCAGAGCCCTTGACACTAATAATTAGCTATCTATGTTTTTCCCGGCGATGGTTCCCCGGAAGAGGAGCCGGATTTCATCGCTGCATCAAACTGGAGGAAATTCATGTCACGGACAGCCAATTTGGCCGGCCCGCGTTCGCGGACCGGAATGGTGGTGCTTTGCCTCGCTCTGACCGCGGGCTTCGCCCCGCTCGCGTCGGCGCAGGAGCAGCCCGCCTTCAACGAACATGCGGGAACCCTGCCGGACGGGACGGCATGGCTGATCCGCGTGCCCGAGAACTGGAATGGTCGACTACTCAGGGATCTGGATTTCGCCAGCAACGTTTCGGTCGCGTCAGCGGTCCAGCGGTATGACGACCTGCTCGGTCGTGGCTATGCCTTCGCCGGGCTCGCCCGGCACCCGCTGCGCCTGTGGCAATACGATCCGCAGCGTGAAATCCTGAATCTACAAGCTGTTCAGGACATTTTCACGGACCTGGAGCGCGCTCCTGACATGGTGCTGCAATACGGCTGTTCTGGCGGAGGGCTCGACAGCCTCGCTTCGGCCGAGGATTACCCGGACAGGATCGACGGTGCCGCCGTGCTTGCCGCCCATACGCCGGTCTGGATCATGAGCAGTTTCCTGGATGGCTGGTTCGCCATGCAGACCCTGCTGGGCGAAAGCTATGAGGCCGCTGGGCACGGTCCGGCCAGCGATCTCGCCATCGTCGGCCTGCCCAATGCCGGAGCGGGTGGCGAGCGCAGCCTTGACGCGATCCGTGCGTCCTGGATGGCCGCCATCGAAACGGCGGGCGAAAGCCCGGAGGGCCGCGCGCGGCTGGCGCTTGCCTTCGCCATCGGACAGTGGTCGCCGTGGATGGTCGAGGGGACCGAACTACCCGACACCGCGGATGCCGGCGCCATGGCCGACATGATCGTGGCCTCGGCGCTGCGCATCGGCGGTAATGTTGGCGGGTCCTCGCGGCTTCTGTTCGAAAACGCCGCATCGGGGCAGCAACTTTCCGGGAACGAGGGGGTCGACTATGCCGCCTTCTACCAGAATGCCGCACCCGCGATGGCGCGGACGGTTGAGGCGCTCTACGAACAGGCCGGTTTGGACCTTCAGGCCGACATTGCCAGGATCGACGCCGCCCCCCGCATCGCGGCCTCGGATTATGCGCGCGATTTCTGGGCCGCAGACGGGCGCACGACGACCGGCGATCTGCAGGTTCCGGCGATCCGCATCCACATGCTGGGCGACTGGGCCATTCCCTACACGCTGATGGAAGGCTACGGCGCGCTGGTGCAGGAGCAGGGTACCGGCGATCTGTATCGGCAGTCGCTGGTCCAGGGCACGGGCCATTGCGAGTTCACGGCTGCCGAAAGCACGGCCATCGTCGAGACCCTGGTCGAACGGATCGAAACGGGCGCCTGGCCCGAGACATCGCCCGAGGCGCTGAACGCCGCAGCCGAGGCGCTGGAAACCGGGAGCGCCCCCCGGTTCATCGAACACGGTGATTGGCGCGTGGCAGCCTATAACCGGCCCTGGGTTCCGGCAGAATGAGCCGATGGGGAACTGGCGCTGCGCCGGTTCCCCCACAGGTCCGGTGGCGCAAGTCATTGGTGGACCGTCGCCAACGCGCAGTGGGCATCTCTGGCGAGGGCAAGTGTTCCCATGTCTGGACGACCCCTGCTGCGCAAGCTGGGAATTGACGCGCCTATGCCGAAAGCAGTCATGTCTACGGCCTTTGTGGTGCGGTCTAGCCGCTGGCCCAGATGAAGTCCGCGGATCGGGTCCCAATCAAAATTGCGCGCTTTCTGCGCCTTGACCCCCTGGGGTGTCCCGATCCCCGGTTCGACCGGTTTGTCATCTCTTCTCAGCTTCACGCATTCCGTCAGCGGTTCCGCGCTCAGGAGACAGGGGCCGCGTAGATCTCGTTGCGGCGCAGGAGCGCCCAAGCGATCCGGGCAGTCTTGTTGGCGAGCGCGACCGCAACGACTTTCGGTCGCTTGCGTGCTTTAAGCCCAAGCATCCAAGCCTTGCCGGCATCGCCCTGCCTTGCAAAGCGAAGCACCGCAGTCGCGCCGGAAACGAGCAGTCGCCGGATATATCCATCACCCTGCTTGCTGATCCCGGTCTGTCGATCCTTGCCACTGCTTGAGTTCGCCCGTGGCGTCAGGCCTAGCCAGGCCGCGAACTGTCGTGCCGAGCGGAACAGGCTCGGATCCGGAACATTTGCAGCAATTGCGCTGGCGGTGATCGGTCCGATACCGGGAATGGTCGCCAGTCGCCGGCTCGTCTCGTGCGTCCGGTGCCACTCGAGGATCCGTTTCTCCAGGGCCTCAGCCTGATCGGCAATCGCCTCCGCTTGGCAGATCAACGCATGGATGGCAGCCGCAGCATGGTCAGGCAACTGTCGCGTTGCCCTTAAATCTGAGACACGACGCGTTCGGGGATATTTTTTGCCCTTAATTATGAGATTCCACTGCCATCGCGCCTATGCTTTTCGCGCGCTGCCGGGCGATGTAATCGACCGCGGCAAGCAGACGTGGCTCCTTATCGAAGGCGCGCAATAGAGCAACCCTTGCATAGTCGTCGATGCCGGAGCTTGAGATGGCCGCTTTGACCAGTGGACGGGATTGGGCTGCATCAATTGCAGCAAGGCAAAACAGCCTTACTTCCAGCCTGTGGCCCTGAAGAGCGTATAACGGATCTCCGCGGAAGGCCTTTAATGATATGGCAAAGGTGACCGCGCGCATTGCGCGCCGAAATTGCTTGGAGCTGCGTAATCGCGCGGCGTATTCAAGCCGCGCGGCGCCGTTGCGCGCACGATTTATCAGCTTTTCGGGCATCTGTTCGCCACTGGCCTTGCCGAGCGTCGGCACAAGTCTCGTCCCACAAACCTGGCAGTCGAATGCCCAGGCTCGCCTCCAATGCTTGAGCGAAAGGCCCTCTCTGGAACATTGCAGGCAATGCTGGAATGGTATCTGGGCCGTCAGCGAGGCTTCTCGTGTCGTCATTGCTGGGAAGGTCAAAGATCGCACAACATCTGGGTCAATCCGTGCGGCGTTGGCAATCTTCGCCGCCGCAGCCGCGTCGACGTTGAAGTTCAAGGCGGTGCCATGCGCGGTATCGATTCTGAGATGAGCCAGTAGTTCCGCATCATCACAGTAGTTGGCCGCCGCCAGCCTAGACAACCAACCTGACAACAACTCGTCGGGCAGCGGCGCGACAGTCTTGGGCAGCGGGTGCGGCTTCACACCCCGGACTTCTCGAGCCGCCGATGGGGGTTCGCATGGCGCGACCAAACCGGCGTCCATTTTGCGATTGCGTCATCGGTGATGCATTCATCACCTGTGACAATGGCGTCGATGGAAAGATCCTTGATCAGGGCGAAGATGCGCGAGGTCACCCCGCCGGTCAGCGCAAGTATCTGCTTTAGTGACTTGACCTTCAGATTGGATTTCTTCTCGAGGGGCATTGCCGCGATGAGTGTCTGGATCATGTCCGAGAACTCGGCGTCGTCGCGCCAGTTTGGAAGGTGATGTTCGTCCAGCCGCCTGGCAAGCTGGATATCACCACGGATGGCATCGACGGCCTCGCTGACCCCCAGGCAGACCAGCGACACTTCGAGTTCATTGCTGAGATACCGCAGAACATTGAGAAAGCGGCGCTGTTCGCGGTGGGTCCCGGCCAAGAGGTTGTGGACTTCGTCGATCATGATCATCCGCAGGCCAAGGTCGCGCAAGAGCGCGACGACACGGACTTCGAGGGAGGCCACATTTTGAGCGCGCGCGCTCAGTGCCGTGGCCGGTGCCCCGACGGTCGCCAGGATGTGCAGATAGAACCGTCGTTCGTCGGGAGCTGGTGGTGCTTGTAACAGTAACAGCGGCGTTCGCGTAATTCCCGATGCTGGGTCATATTCCGGTGCATATCTGCGCGAAAGATTGCGGGCGATCATCGTCTTTCCGATCCCGGACGCGCCATGCACAAGAAGGCCAGGCATACGGGTTTGCCTTGGCGCTTCGATCATACACTGCAAACGGTCCAGAACTTGTTCGGCCCGCGGAAAGCCAATCCAGATATCCGATTGAATGAGGGTGATCCGACCGTCTTCCTCTGTTTTTCCTGCCCTCAATTCACCATCTCTCCACCTTGAACAATGGGCGCGATGTATCACCCGTATCGATCGCGCGCAGCCCTTCGGTTGTTGAGACGGCCGAGTTGGCGCCCTCCAATGTCCCTTTTCTTTCACGGGATCGGCGTTCGGCCCTCGTCAGGCTCCGGCTTTCAGACTCGATTTGGCGTTGCTGTCGGATCAGCTCAGCCAGGACCAGCTCATTGGACCCGGACTTGCCAAGGGCACGGGCATTCCTCATGGCTTCGCGATATTCCCAGAGCGACACAGGCGGAATTTCCAGGTTTCGGTACCGAGCTTCGACGTATCGGTCATTATCCAGTTCGACCCAGATCACCGAGAGGTCGCGAGGGTCGTAGCGGACGACCACCTTTCCATCCCCGCGCCCGATGTGGCCTGCAAGCGCATCGGACCAGTACCGTATCTGGAACAGATGGATGCCGTCACGCCTGACCTTGCGCAGTTCACTTGGCAGAAAGCTCACCCGAAAGGCTTCAATCTCGAAGGGGATATCGCCCATCATTTGCTCTGAGAGCGCCTCCCATTTGGCAACGGGCGTGCAGCCAAGACTTGAATGAATGCTGTTGTTGTAGCGGCAGATTTCCAGAGCAAACCAGCGATCGAAGTCGCTTAAGGTCATCGTGGCCATGCCCTCGGCGTCATAGTCGCCCTTGGCCACGACCGAGGATTGCGTTGTTCCAGGCAACAGGTGCACGGCCCCCATCATCGTGCCGATCAATCGTTCGATGTGCCCTCCGAAATGAGGACTGCCTGGCGGCCGATAGACCAGATCGATCCCCCATTCTGCACATGCCGACCGAAAGGCATGCGACCGGAAATCGCGCCCGTTATCGACGTGGATGCTATGCGGTTTACCCTGCGCGGGCCAAGGAACATTGCGCACCAATTCCGCCAGAAGTTCCGCCTTGGGGGCCACAGCCTGTGTCAGGCAAAGCGCCACCGACAGACGCGAAGGTGCCTCGAGAGAGGTGTAATATCCGGTCACCATCCGCGTTGCGACGTCGATCGCCAGCGTGACCCAAGGCCGCCCAATTGGTTTGCGTTCAAAACTGTCGACGAGAATGATGTCCGCAGGCGTATGGTCGATTTGCACGACCTCCAGTGGCCGGTTTGCCTTGTTGTCGCCTACGACCGGCGCAAATTTCTGGCGGGCCGCCTTTGCGCCTTCGCGTGCCTTGGCAATTTCACGGGCATCCATTGCATCCAGCCTGCGCTGAACCGTCCGACGTGTCGGCGGTTGCAAGCCCTGCTGCCAGCACGCGCTTCGGATTTCTGTCACGATGCGCGACAGGCTTGGGCGTTCCCGCCGTAAGAAATAACGGCGAAGATGTTCTTCGATCACCGCTTCCACCTTGCCGGATATCAAGGTTGTACCAGTCGGGCGGCCCCGTTTCCGAGAAGCCAGCGCGCTGGTGCGCCCACCCTCTTCGGCCAGACGCTTTATCCAGCGCCAGACAGTCGCCCTGCTGACACCAAGCTCCCAAACGGCGTCATTGATGCCACTTTCCAGACTGCCAGTTCCTTTGAGATATGCCTGAACAAGCGGACGCAGAACGGCCGCCCTGCGCGCCTCCTCAGCACCAGCGGCAACGAAGTCTTCGCGATCATCATCCATCAATATTTGCCACACGAAGCTGCGAACCCTGTCTCAGGTTTAAGGGCAAAAATATCGGATTTAAAGGCAAAATATCATATTTAAGGGCAAAGCAAGGCCGTTGATTTCGTTGGATTTCTCATCTCACAATTAAGGGCTACGCGACACCAAGCCTTCGTCCATCAGACGATAGATCTCGGTCAGCATGGCAAACTGAATTCGGTTCACAAGAAAGCCCGGACGTTCGAGGATCGCGACACCAACATGTTCGATGTTCTGCACCAGCTTGCGGCTCCATGCCACCAACTCCGCCGGTGTATCGGCCGCGTGGATCAACTCGATTACCGGAACGATATGACCCGGAGTAACATAGTGAATGCCCATCATCCGCTCTTTGCGCGTCATTTGCGCGGCGATGTCGGAGATCAGGAAGGACGAGGTGTTGGTTGCCAGCACCATGTTTTCTGGACAGATTCTGTCGAGTTCCGCGAACAGGGCCTGTTTGACTTCCAGGGATTCCTGCACTGCTTCATGCACGAGGAAGGCCCCTTCGACTGCGCTTGCAAGATCCGGCTCAAGTGTCACTCCGGCTAGCATGGCCTCCGATGCATCCGAATTCTCGACCAGTCCTGCCGCGATCGGGCGGGCCCGCTCCACATAAGTGTCAAGCATGGTCTGATTGCTGTCGCAGATCACCGCATCATAGCCGTGATGCGCATAGAGTGTCGCGATGACGCATCCCATGAATCCGGCCCCGACGACGCAAATCCTACCGGACCCGGGCGGCTCCGTACCGAACGCAAATTCCTTCAAACTTTCCTCCTCCCTTGAAATGGTATGAACCTTCGCCTCTTCTGGACGACAGGCTTATAGCCGACTGTTTCACCCGAGCCGCTGCGATAGCCGCGCGAGGATCAGGAATGTTCCGATTGTGCGATGCCGAGCGGCCTCGCGTCCAATACGCAAACGTCGACAATATATATGGCTATGGTTATGATTTAATGCCGGGCGCTCAATCAACTGAGTTGATTCCTGAACTTGCCCGACTGATTTATTGTGGTTTTGGTATGCTTCCGAGCCATCAAACCGGATGCCTGACACAGGAGAACAGGAATTGCCCAAAGATCGGCCAGAAGAACCGAGCGACACGCTGTCGAAAGACTTGCTTCGGTCGCGCAACCTCACGCTGCACAAGCTGCACGTCTTTTGCACGATCGCCAAATTCAACAGTGTAACCCGCGCGGCGGAGTATCTGAATATCGCGCAACCCGCAGTTACCGCCCACCTGCGCAGTCTTGAGAAGAGCCTTGGTGTCAAGTTGGTGCGCAAGGCTGGGCGCAACATCGAACTAACACAAGCCGGGCGTCGCACTCTTGCCTGGGCGAAGGAAACTATTCAGCGCAGCTCAGATATGTTTCTTGACCTTGCAGACATCAAGAAAGGTCTGGTTGGCCGAACGCGGATCGCCTCGTCGATGGTGGCCGGCACTTACAAATTGTCTGAAACTATAATTGCGTTCAAAAAGGAATTCCCATCAGCCAGGATTTCGGTGTCGATGGCCAGCCCCTACCTTGCCACGGAATCAGTACTGCTTGGGGATTGCGACTTCGGGATCACTTTGGTTGATCACAATCGCGACACCTCACGGTTGGAGATCGAATTGCTCTGGCGCGAGCCGCTTTATCTGGTGGCCGCGATAGAGAGCCGATTGGTCGGCGATGTCGCTTATATCGATGAGCTAGGGACATTGCCGCTGATCACCCCGCCGAAGGGGCAAATGGCGCGAGAACTCATCGACGAGGTGCTGCGCGCCGCTGGGGTTGTGAGAACCAACAGCGTACTGGCCTTCGGGCATCCCGAGCCGATCCTAAATGCGATCCGCGCCGATGTCGGGGCCGGTTTCGTCTTCAAGAGCGCATTGCCGAGGGACCCAGAGGCGTCGGGGCTTCGCCTTGTGGATACACCAGAGCTGGAAATTGCGATGCCACTGTTCCTAGTCTACGACAAGAAGACGGTGTTCTCCGCGCCGCAAATTCAGCTCATGGATCGAATCCGCCAATCCTTCGCCGAGCCTGCATGATCATGTACAGAAGGCCCCGCGCGGGGGGCGACACTGCGAGCCATGCAAAGGACACCCTCCGAAGGGCACGACGATGCGGTCAGTGGGACATGAACACCGGCACTTGGCTGCTCCTGATGACTTCGTGGGTAACGCCCCCGAACAGGTCTTGCGAAAACTTGCTGTGTTCGAAAGCCCCCATCACGATCAACTTTGCCCCCAACTCGGCAGCGGTCCGTTGAATAACGTCGGCTATGCCGTTCTTGCCTTTGGGGCGCTCGACCTGTTCCACGTCAACACCATGGCGTCGGAGGTGGGTGACAATGTCTGTTCCTTCGGGCATTTTCGGCAGGCTCGCGCCAACGCTCAAGATCGTGACCTTGCGCGGTCTCTCCTCCAAGATCGTCATAGCGTCGTTGAGCGCTCGGGCTGCCGAGCGCTTTCCATCCCAGGCGACGAGAGCATGTGAACCAAGTTTGTCGGTGGAGTATCCATTGGGTACAACAAGGACTGGGCGGCCGCTTTGTAGTGCCATGAGATCGGGGTTCACAGCACGAAATTCATCGGTAGGAAGGTTCGAGTGGTAGCCTGTCACCACAAAATCAAAATTACGTGCGATTTCGGGCAAACTTAACTTTCCGATCTCGCTTGGCATAACAAAACGCGACCGTTCGGCCACTCCAGCCGAAGAAGCTTGCTCCTCAAAAAAGGCTCGAGCAGCTTCGATTTTCTCATTCCGCACATTTCCGAGCTTGCCGAGAAGGTCTTCGGTCAGGCCGAGAACATGTTCGAAGTAGGAAGAAGTGCTGCCATATACCGCCGTCAGCCATGCATCGTGCTTGGCCGCAATTTTTGTCGCATGACCTACGCCACTCGGGAATCCAGCACTCCCGGAATGCGTAATAAGGATATTCTTGATGCTCATCTTCGCCTCACTGATCGAACGCTAAGGCACGCTATCATCTGATTACTTAGATGTCTATGTTTTTTGCCGCACTTCAAGAGATAGCCGGGTCGCGATCGCCGCTAGTAAGCGTCCGATAGCCCCGGCCATCAGCGGTGCGGTCCTGGACGAAGTCGTAGGACCAGACATGGTTGGGTCGCTCGGGCCGCAGGCGCACACACGACCCGTCGTTCAGCCAGAGCCGTCCCTTTTTCTTCTGCTTTTTGGGGTCCTTCAGCCCTTCGCGTCGCCAGATGCGCTCGACCCGCTTGTGGTTCACCAGCCAGCCCGCGTTGTTCAGCAGACCCGTCACCATCCGATATTCATAGCGCCCGTACTAATCGGCCAGCTCGATGATGTCGCCTGTCAAACGTGTCTCATCAACACAGCCCAGCGGAATTTTACACTGCGTGAATCGGTGCTGGGCCAAAGTACGGCAGGCGCGGCGCTCAGACACGCCCAGTTCCTGCCGAACTTGGTCAATGCACTTGCGGCGACGCGAAGGTTAAGAAGTTTCCCCTGGCTGCCTCGGTTGGAATGAGCTCGTCCAAGCTCAGATTAGACACCGCCCGTCTCAGCCTCTGGTTCTCTTTCTCAATCTCTCTCAGCCGAGCAAGTTGTGACCGCTGCATCCCGCCATAAAGTTTACGCCATCGATAAAACGTTTGCTGCGTCACGCCGATCTGACGCACCGCCTCGACAAGTGTCACACCTTGTCCCTGCAGCACTTCAACCTGTCGAAGCTTAGATACAATATCTTTCGGCTTCTCTCGTTTTGCAGCCATCGCTGATCCTCCAATCTATGGGACAAAGCTATCCCAGTTGGTGGACCACTTTCAGGGGGCTGCTCCAGAGTCACAGGTTCAATCCCTGTCATACCCGCCATTTTCTCAACTGGACGAGCGCTGAGCAGAGCCCGTATCCTGTGTTTGCGTTGGGCTGATTCTCTACGACTCGTTGATAAGAACTAGGATAAGATCAAGGATCTGATCGCTGTTGCGTTCGAGCATCATCATGTGTCCGTTTCCGGTGATGTCATGGTCGGGTAAGTATACAAAGCGGCTGATCATCCCCTGTTCCGTCAGGAAATCGCCGATAGCGGAGTCCGTAGCGGGGGGATGATCGGGGTCGCTGTCGCCGGTGACAATCAGAACCTGGGTCCCGGCCAGTGCATTTGGGGTCAACATTCGCAATTGCTGACCTTCGAAATTGACACGCTCCAGAAAAAGTTGTCGAGGGACTGCCTGCAGTCCGGCAAGGTAGCTGTCAGTGTGTTGACGGGGAAACTGCGTGCTTGAGCCTATGAGTTTGGCGCGGGCTGCCTCATGGCTGAGCACAACCGGCCCGTTCGGATGTACATCGAGTGGAACGCCGGCAAATTCCATGGTCAATCGATCCGGGCCTTGAGACATCAGTTTGGCGACTGGCTGGATGTTGCCAGGCGGGCCAGGCGCGATCGCGACCAAACGGCTGAGCCGGCCGGCCAGCAATTCGGCAATCCGCCAGCCAATGGCGCCGCCCATAGAATGGGTCCAGAGGATGATTTCGCCCTTGAGAGTTTTTACCGCCGCAGCTATCTGGTCGGCAACGAGCTGTCCCGTCAACTTTTCGGGCGGGACATAACCGCTGCGGCCGCACCCCGGCCAATCGACGCATATGACGCGATCACCGGTGCGAGCGAGCCGTAAAGCCCAACCTTCCCGGTTATCCGGCGTCCGCATCCAGCAGGCGCCAGTGTGCATGCCGCCGTGTACCATGACGTGGGTTCTTGCGAAATCGGTGTCAGCCGGGGCAATGATGTCGGCGTAAACGCAATCCAGCCCAAGGGGGCCGGATGTTTTGGACAGGCATGCGTCCTCAATCATTGGATTCCATTGCCTTGGGGCAACCTGAAGCTGCACCCTCCAGGGATCAATGCATTGGGACGCATCAGAGGACGCTGTCGATGGTGTCGGCCAATTCGCGTGGGCGTGTCATCATCGCCTGATGGCTGCCGGGACTTTCGGCGGTTTTGGGATTTTCCAGGCGGGACGCCATGTTGCGATAGACCTCAGCAGGCATGGCCATATCTTCTTTGAGGAAGACGTAGGCAGATGGGTGTTTCTTCGCCCAGAAGCTGTTGAGGCGGATCGGTTGATCGAGCCATCCCATCGGGCAGGGTATCAACCGCTGCGCAAGCCGGTCCAAGCTTTCCGCATTGGCGTCCTGCATGAAAGCTCTGTCCCACAACTCCCGGGTCATGGGGACCGTGTCGTCAGGAGATGCGCTGGCCATCGCGGTCAGACCTCCCACGAGTTCTGCGGGCAGTACATCATTTATGCATTCGCCATCGTGCAGGACCCAGGCGTCCACAAAGGTAATGTTTTTTACTGCATCCGGCATAGCGTCAGCCACCAATTGCGCCAGCGGGCCGCCGCCGCTATGTCCGACTATTGCGAACTCTGTCCAGCCTTGGTCCTTGATCCTGGCAATGAGGTCGTCGGCAATTTTGGAAATTGTCACCCCGGCCCTGTCGTCGTCCTTTTCGTGGCCCAACATTGTGGGGTGGAAGGTCTCATGGCCCTTCTCTTCAAGCGCTGCGGCGACGTCGTCCCACGCCCAGCCGCCCTGCCAGCCTCCATGCACCAATATGATTTTCATGATTACCTCCCATGGCGTTAAGATGTTATTCAGTGTATATATGATAGGATGAATTCGTTCCATATGCAACTATGAAATCCGATGAAAGCAAAAATGAGAAGGATGTGGGTTTACAGGACCGCGATGCGATCCTGAACGGTACTGAAATACCGTTCGCCTACAAAGCCTCCTATATTCTCAACTTCTATCGAGAGCCCTTATTCAGGGTTATTGAAAATGAGCTTGGCCTGAAGCGATCCGAGGCGATCTTGCTGCTTTTTTTGTCGTTTCGCGATGGCGTGGCGGCCCAGGAAATGTGCGATCTGACCGGTCATTCCAAGACCAATGTAAGCCGTGCAGTTAACGCGCTGAACAAAAATGGCATGATTACACGAGATGTCGATCCGGGTGATAATCGCCGTCAATTGCTCTACCTGACCGATCTGGGACGGCGTGCGTATAGTGCATTCATTCCCGAACTCATGGCCAGGGAGGCGTCCATGCTGGCGCCCCTTTCAAAGGCGGAGCGGCGGCAATATATGTCGCTACTGACGAAGATCGCTGGCGGCGTTCCAGGTTGGACTGGCAAGAGCGACGATCTGGATGCGAGCGCACGGCGCATGCGCCGTAAATTCGTCGATTAACCCCAAGCGTCAAAGGGGCACTTCTTATTGCATGTGCAGTGGGCGGCTATTTCCTTTGGAAACCTAGGACCTCACCCGTCAGCGATAAAAAAGCCGACATTCCAATCGGCGGTGACCAGTCAAGTGGGCAGAAAATTGCTGAAGAGTGGAACCGCAAGAGCATGCTCACCTAAAATCAGAGGCCATTTCGAATGACCGCAGATCGGAGGAAGATATAGACAACAACGACCAGATTTTCTCCATCAAACGTGTGACAGAAGATTTCCTGTGCCGCCTATGTAATGTGCTACCCAACGCGCCCTCGGCGGTTGTCAGAGTTTCCGCCCTTTGATCAGGTACACGGGCTGGTGTCGTGCGCTGTTTTCATCAGGTACGCCGGGACTTTGTGCCCGATGGCGCTGTGCGGCCGTTCCTCGTTGTAGTCTCTATGCCAAGCCTCCAACTTTTCCGCCGCATCTTCAAGGCTCATGAACCAATGGCTGTTCAGGCATTCTGCCCGGAATCGCCCATTGAACGCCTCGATGAAGGGATTGTCCGTCGGTTTGCCTGGTCTCGAGAAGTCGAGCGTGATGCCGCGCTGGTAGGCCCAAAGGTCCATGTCGCGCGAGATGAACTCGCTGCCCTGGTCGACCCGGATCGTGGCCGAATAGCCGATACGGCGGCATACCCGCTCGAGCGTAGCGACCACATCCTCGCCTCGATAGCTGAACCGCGGATCAAGCACCGGCACGAAGCCTGAGAAGGTGTCGACAACCGTCAGAACTCTGATCTTCCGCCCCGTTGCCAGTCGGTCATGCACGAAGTCCATGGCCCAGACATCGTTCGGCCCAACGGCTTCCGTACAGTCCTCTCGTAGCTTCGCCTTCACCCGCCGCTTGGGCGTCTTGTTCCTGAGCTGCATGCCCAATTCCTTGTAAATGCGATAGGTCTACTTAGCATTGATCTCCTAGCCCTCGCGCTTCAACAGCACATGGACACGACGGTATCCGAACCGGATCACCGCACAGGCCTGGCGGATCGACACCTGCCAATCCGCCAGCATCTCATCGACCAGCGTCCTCTTTCGGGCAGACCTCCGCGACGGGCGTCCCGTCCTCGGCCTGCTTGATGATGAACGCCTTCTACGCGTCCGTGAACTTCGATGCCTTCATGCGTTTCCGCTCCTCTCCCAGCCTGGGAAATCTAGCGAAAAACCCTAACCAGAATCGAGGGCGATTCCGGGGGTCACATCATCCTCGACACCGTTAGGGCGGGTTCAACGGACGCTCACGCCGTTAGACAAACTGCGCGCCGCTCGAGCATGAAAAAGGCCACCCGGATGTTCTCCGGGCAGCCTCGCAGCGATCCGTATATGCGTGTCCTGTTGGAAACGGACGACGAGAACGGCGTCAACCTTTGGCGTTTGCCTCCAGTTTCCACTCGGACATAACTGGGTCAAGATTGAACAGTTTCTGCGCGTTTCCACCTAGAATGCTCCGCTTGGCCTTCTCGTCCAAGAACGGAAGATCATAGATCGTGCTCGGAAGATCCATATCCCAATGCGGGTAGTCGGACGAATAGAGCAACTGCGATTCTGCGTTTATCATCTTGAAGGTGACCTCCAACGCTTCGCGGTTGTCCACCAGCTCCATCGGCTGCGTAGAGTAGAACATCTCGCGCATGTAATCGCTGGGTTTTTTCTTCAAGAGCGGGGCATCGGATGTACGCATCATGTACTCGTTGTCCAGCCGTTGCATCAGGAAGGGAACCCAAGCCAGACCACTTTCGATCCACATGGTTTTCAATTTTGGGAAACGCTCGGGCATGCCGTTCATAACCCAGTTGGTCATGTGGATGATGTTACAGAAGCTGAAACCAAGCGCGTGAACTGAGATAAACTTGTTCAGCTGTGCCAACGAGGTGTCGGCCCAGTGATAAGCCGCGTGGAAGCCAAGAGGCATTCCGTGCTCTTCCAGTTTGGCATAAATACGCATGTTTGCGCTGTCATGCACTGGGCGCTTGAGATAGCCAGTCGAAAGGAACCCAACGACGCCTTTCTTTTCGGCGAACTCGTCAATCATCTTCTCGGCTTCGTGCGGCTCGTTCATGGGCAGATAGACCATGGATACGAGGCGATTGTCTTCTTCAAGAATGCGCTCGCTCAGCCAACGGTTATAGGCGCGGGCCATTGCCACCTCGACCTCGACTTGGGGGTGCGTCGCCAACAGCAGCATTGGGGTTGGGAAAAGGCACGCCATATCCGTACCCATCGCGTCCATCCAGCGCCGGGCCAAAGTGATGTCGCGGTGCGGCTCTTCGGGGACAATTTCTTTGTCCCGACCCGCATAGCGCGTCACGCGCCCAGCCATGTCCTGCGAACCGATCGCCTGCGGAATAAGGCCGGCTCGACCAACGTTACCGGCTGACAAGCCAAGATGGCGCATCACTGGGTCGTCCATGTACTGCAGGATTTCCGGCAAGGCCTCAGTCTCATAGTGGTGGCTGTCCACATCGCAAATGAAGAAGTCTTTGTAGTTGCGATCTTCCGCTTGCTTACGTGCGTTCTTCAGCAGCTTGCTGGTATTAAATTCCTGGATCGCCGGATCGTTATCCGAACTGTAGTTCATCGTGTTGCCCGTTAATGACATTTTATCTCTCTCCCCTCGTGTTACGGATTTAGTGTCTGCCACATGCCCAACTCGAACACCGCCATATCGGCGGCATCGAGAATGCCGGTCGCGGCGATGGCGACAGCTGTCGCCGAGACATCGTTGTCTCGTGGGAATGCGGGCAAGCCGTCATTGGTTTCGCGAAGTTTTGCATATGCAGTCACAGCGTGTGAAAGCAGCGCCTGAAGTTGCTCGGCGCGCAGGCCACTGCTTTCGGGGTTGCGAAGTGCATTCAGGACAGCATCGAGCGATGCGTCCAGAGCAGGAGCTTCAGTGGCTATTTGATCAAATTTCGACATAGACCTCACCCCCTCTCTCCACCACGTTGTAGCGTTTCATTTTGTATTTCGGATCGCCGACCGCTTCGCCCGTCGCAATCTTGAATTCCCAGCCATGCCACGGGCAAACGAAATGCAGTTCGTCTTCGTTGAAGGTCTGCCGGAGCGTGCGCTGCTGGTCGTCGAGTTCGACGCAGACCTGCGGCATCTTTAGGCCTTCGCATACCGGCCCGCCCTGGTGCGGACACACGTTCTTATATGCAACGATGTCTCCTTTGTGCCGAATGACCCCGATCTCGATCCCGTCGACCTCGCAAATTTTTGCCGTCTTGTCGCTCAAGTCCGACACCGCGCATAGCAATCTTTCTGGCATCTTAGCTCCTCCGTCTGTTGCCCAGTCTTGCTTCAAGTTAGTAAGATTGCCTTACTATAAGAACAGCTTTAGAATTGTCAAGAAATAAGACATCTAAATTAGGGGGCGCAAGTCGTGCCGCAATCACCTTCCAAGAAACGTGGTCTTGGGGCGTCGCTCCGCCTGGCGCATCATCTTTATGGTAAGCTGCTGCAGGAGCAGTTGCGCGAAACCGGGCTCAGCATGGCGCAGTACATTCATCTCCGGTGCCTGAGAGAGGAAGGCAAGCTAAAACAATCCGAGCTTTCCGGGTTGTTGGGCATCGAAAAGGCGTCGTCCACACGCGTCCTGGACGAGCTCGAAAAGCGAGATCTTATCACGCGTAACCGCAGCCAGTCCGACCGGCGCGTGGTTCATGTCGACCTGACTGACGCAGGCCTTCGAACGATAGATGGCGCAATGAAATCTGCGCGTCTCGCGGCAGATCACGCCTCGGCGGGATTTGAACCCGACGAGTTGGGTCACCTTTTCGCTGCGATGGACAAGCTGCTGGACAATCTCGCAATTGCGTGTTGCCAGTCCCACTAACCAAACCTTGGCGCAAGGGCGAGAAGTGTCACACCGGTCGCGGCTAGTGCAGACGACAGGTAGAATCTGGGACCCGGGCGCCGTTCGGTTTTGAAGATGTGGCCTGCGAGCCAGGCGGCAAAGAACATCTCGATCGAAGACATGATCGCGACGACGGTCACATCAGTGAACATAAGCGAAAAGAACAGCGCCACTTGCCCAACGGTCATCGAACTGCCAGCCAGCAGTTGCCACCCGCTCGGCCGCTGAATTCGCCAGGACAACGCGTTGCGCGATTTGAACCGGAACACCCAGGAGACCGCGAACCACATTAGGCCCGTCATCGCACCGATGAACACGCCGGCCAGAGGGTCAGGCAAAGTCTGCATGGCGAGCTTTCGGGAGACAAAAGAGCCGCCATACCCGGCGGCGGACGCTACGGCCATCGCGCGGCCCTTGTTCCTCTCTTGAGGGTCGGGATCTCCGACCGCCAAGTCAGAAGCCGATTTGACCGAAGCGCGTGACATCATGATTACCACGCCGCTGGTAACCAGGAAGAAGGCGATGACCACTGGTATCGTAATGACCTCACCCAGAAAAAAAAACGCCAACAGCGCCGCAAACACAGGTATCAGGCGTCGGATGAATCCGGTTTCGATGGCTCCGGCAAGCTCTACGGAGCGAAACAGCGTGAGACGGCCGAGAACGTTACCAAGCACCCCTGCTGCAACGAAATAGGCCACACCAATGAGCACACCGAGTCCAAGTTCCGGCATCGTTGGACCCAGGAGCAGCCAAAGCGCCCCTGAGACAAAGGCGGTCATCAGCACAGAGATAAGAACGTCGTTGCCGCGGCCTTGAACCGATTGGGAACTCTTGGCAATGGAAACCGAACTCAAGGCGTAGCAGAACGCTCCGAACGCGGCCAAGAGGCCGCCGAACCCCGCAGTCATCGCGCGTGTCGGCGCGGATTGTACCTGCTACTTGTCATGGGCCAGCAACTGATCCAGGAAGTGGTCTGAGGATATAACCTCGCGCATTGGCAGCGTCTCCTGCTGCTCCATCAGCTCGGTAGAATAGGTCAACCCTTGGCCGTCCCAGAACCACCAATAGATGATCTCGCCTTGCTTGTCGCGAATCGGCATCCGGAAAATCGGGAAACTTCTTTCCGAATGCGGAATGTCCGACCTTCCGGCAAGCGCGTGCTTCAACCCTAACCGATTCAATGCCCCTGTTAAGGGTACCATGGCCATCGGTGCGGGTTTTTCGGCCAATACAGTCACATTGTCGGGCCGGTGCTCGTAAGGCCCCGGGAGGAACTTGACCACGGGAGGATAGCTCGGGTGGGTATGGGTGAGCTGCACGTAAGCCAACCCCTTCGGTGTTTCGACCTCGACGATATCTCCGGGTGCGTACTCTTCCATTGTGGCGCTCCTCTTAAAGGCTGTAGGCTTCTAGGGTCGAGGGATGGAACAGTTCTTCGATCTCCACTCGGCGCGGGGACAGACCCTGACTCGCGTGGTAATCCAAAAACTTGTTCAGGACATGGGCGTTGCCGCCGACGCCATAGCTCCATGGGTCGTCACCCATTAGCGCATGCACGCGGTTGAGATTATCCTCGACGAAGGGCATCGTTACTTTCGTTGCCGAGGTGTCAGACAGAGCTTCTTCTGCCAACAGCTTCGATTGCGTGAACGCCTTGAGCAGGGCGGCGGGTAGGAACGGGTATTCTTCTGCGAGGCTGCGGCGCACCCCAAGGACATGCATGATCGGAAAGATCCGTGTCTTTTCGAAATAGGCTTCGGCCGTAGCGATGCTGTCTGCAAAGAGCCGACCTACGTGCGGATGCCGCTCGGCGAAACAACGCGGCCAACGCGGGCCGACGAAGCCGTCGATCTCACCGGCCTCGAGCATGCCATTCAGCGTGCTGCCAACTGGCGCCTCTTCCATGCGGATATTGTCGGGTAACTGAACCTTGATCTTTTCGGGCCGGCCCGGCGTATCCATACCGCCGCGCACCCAGATGATGTCGGAGGGTTTGACACCGTATTCCTCTTCGAGAATGCCGCGCACCCAGACATTGGCGGACAGCTGGTATTCGGCGATGCCAATGCGCTTGCCCTTTAGATCCTGCGGCGTGTCGATCCCTTTGTCGGTTCGAATGTAGACTGAAGTGTGACGGAATGCCCGGCTCAGAAAGACCGGGATCGCGACATAGTGCGGATTTCCGCGGGCGACCGAGATCGAATAGGAGGACAACGAAATTTCGCTGATATCGAAAGCTTCGTGGCGGAATGCCCGGAAGAACATTTCCTCTGGGGACAGTAGCATGGGCACGGGATCGACACCGTCTATCTGCACTCTTCCATCCACAATGGCACGCGTCCGGTCATAATTTCCCATGGCAAGGGATAGTTTGAGATTGCTCATCCAGTTTGTTCCTCCTCATTTGTTTTGCATTGTTGCCGCAGGTCGACAGGTTGGCCGGTCGAGGCGGACTGCAGGATCGCATGGCAAACCTCCAGGCTTGCCAGACCCCACGCGCCCGTCTGGACGGGGGCCTTGTTCTGGCGGACAGCGGCTACCAGTGCATCGTTCACGGTTCTACGTGGCGCGGGCCCGAATGTCACTTCGATGAAGCCACGCTCGGTGTCACCAAATACTTCAACTCCGTCCGGAGTCAGCTTTAGGTCGGCACGGTCGCAAAGCGCGATGACTGGGCCAAAATGCTCGTTGTGCTTTGCGTCGACCGTCTTACCGCTGCCGAATGTGCGCGTCGTCTTGAGGCGCGCCTCGTCATCGGGATCGAGGTCCATCAGCGCCCGCCTTGCATCGCCATAGGCGCCGGCGAGTTTTCGCTGCCCCAGCTCTCCGACGTCGTTCATCCAAATGTCGCTATCGAAATGGGCATAGCCCGAATAGGTGAGATTGGCGACGCATCCACCCTCAAAGTTCATCAGCGCCGTAAAGGCGCCTTCTGTTGGACGCTTTGGATCCCATGCCCCGGTCATGGCATAAATCTTCTCTCCCATGCCGCCCGCAAGCCGTCGGACCACGTCGATCTGGTGGATGGCCTGGCTGAACAGCACCCCTCCTCCTTCTTCGGTGCGCAGCTCCTCCGGGCGTCGGGGACGATACAGGAAGTCAGTGTAGTTAAGGGCCTGGATCATTCTCAGCTGGCCGAACTTGCCGCTCGCGATCAACTGCGCGGCCAGCTCGACCGGCGGATCGAAACTGTGGCTGGGCCCAACGATCAGGTGAACCCCCGCCTCGTTCGCGGCGGCGACCATGGTCTCGGCGTCTTCCATCGAGATCGCGAGCGGCTTTTCCACGAGAATGTGCTTTCCAGCGCGCGCCGCGGCCAGAACGTGATCTACATGCATTTGGTGCGGGGTGGCGATGTAGATCGCTTCCACAGATGGATCGGCGCATAGTTCCTCGACAGTCGGATAGGCGACACCGCCGTATTGCTCTTCGAATGCGGCCCGGCTTTCCGCCCTCGGCGCGGCCGCGGCCGTGAGCTTGACGCGTGCGTCGGCATCAAAGGTGGGGACCATCAGCATGAAAGCCCGCCCCAATCCCGCAACTCCGAGGCGGACGGGATCAGAGGTCAAGAACCAGCCTCCCCGATAGCGCGCGCGATACACAAATCATTATATGGTCGCTTTTTTCCTCTTCCATAAGCACCATGTCGCGATGGTCAGCTTCCCCTTCGAGGAGGCGGATCTTGCAGGTGCCGCATGTGCCACTTTCACAGGAGCTGGACGTTGCGAATCCGGCGTCACGCAATGCCTCCAAGATCGAACGATCTTCGGGCACCGTGACGGTTTCGCTACTTTTTTTCAGCTCCACTTCGAAAGAGACATCGTCTTGGCGCACCACATCGACGGGCTTGAAATCCTCGAAGTGAACTCGCCCCTCCGGCCAGTGCCCGGAAACGGCCTTGATTTCATCCATCAGCGGTTTCGGACCACAACAGAAGACGTGAGTGGCACGGGGCGTGACGAGATCGTCCCAGAAATCGTAGACTGCATCCGGAGCGCCGCCGTCATGGTGCACAATGATCCGGCCATCGAAATCTCTCATCAGTTCATCCAGATAGGCCGATTCCTCCGGACTGCGGCTGACGTAGATGATTCTGAGCATCTTGCCCTTCTTGTCGAGATACCGTGCCATCGACAGAATCGGCGTGATCCCGATACCGCCGGCGATGAGCAGGTACTTCTGAACATCGGTTAGCGGGAAATCGTTTTCCGGGAATTCGACTGTCAACTCGGACCCGACGGTCGCCTGTTCGTGCATCGACGCGGAGCCCCCACGCGAATTCGGTTCTCTTTTGATCGCGACAACAAATTCCTTTGGGTCGCTGCCATCGTTGATCAGTGAATAGCGACGCATCGCTCCGGACGGAGTTTCCAAGGTGATGTGAGCACCAGGATCGAAACTAGGGAGCACATCGGCCCCAACCGGCACCAGGGTGAATTCGGCGATGCTCGGGGTCAAGTCACGCCGTTTCTCGACGCGCATCTTGATATTCTCCATGAGGTCCTCCCATATGGTCGTGATTGTGAATTTGTTTAGATAGCTAAGTTATGTGTGTCAACCGACCTTGAACTACGCAGTCATCCAAAACGTTGATCGTGCAAGCGCTACTGGCGGAGGAACCATTTATTACCGTCGAATTTCGACGTTGAAATCAGAGACCGCAGACACGGATCTTGCGCCCACAAAGGTCATGGTCCTCGTCATCTCCTCTTCAAGGATCGAAAGCGCCCGTGACACGCCCGCCTCGCCTTGCGCCGCCAAGCCATAGAGCGGCGCGCGACCCAGCAGAATGCCCTTCGCACCCAAGGCGAGGGCTTTCACGATGTCACTGCCGCGACGAATGCCGCCGTCCAGCAGAACCGGAAACTTCCGATCAAGAGCCGCGATGATATCTGCGAGTACGTCGATGGTGGCAGGAGCGCCATCAAGCTGACGGCCACCATGGTTCGAGACGACGATTCCATCCACACCGGCGCGTTGCGCGTCAATCGCATCTTCTGGGCACATGATACCCTTGATCAGCAGCGGGCCTTTCCATTTCTCCCGAATGCGGCGAACATCTCCCCAAGAAAACTCCGGGTTCCGCTGAGATCGGGTAAACTCGGCCAGTTCTCTGTCGCTCGCGCTGTTTCCGACAAAGTCCAAGAGGTTCTCAAGTCTGGGACGGTGCGGCCCGAGCCATACGGAGGTCAGCCAAGCAGGATGCAGAAGCCCATCGAGAACAGTCCGGGGGCCAATGCGGATTTCGTGGGCGAAGCCGTGCCGCAGATCACGTTCGCGCTTGCCGCCCACGAGTGAATCGACAGTCAGTACCAGAGCCGAGTAACCGGCCGCCTGTGCCCGGTCGATCAGCGCATCAGCGAATGCGCCCTTCCCCCACGGATAAAGCTGGAACCAGAGGGGACCCTTGCTCCTCCGCGCGATCTCTTCCAGCGTCGTGTTCGAGGCGGTCGAAACCGTGAACCCGACCCCGGCTCGTTCGGCCGCAGCGGCGAGGTGCAGATCTCCCTGGGGCCAGTAGAGGCCGTTCAGCCCTGTCGGCCCTATGAAAAACGGCTTCGAGTATGTTTCCCCGAACAGCTCCAAGGTGAGATCGACGCTCCCCCCTTTGAGGATTCGCGGCGTGAGAACGATATTCGTGAAGGAACTGCGATTGTGCCGCAGCGTCACCTCCGATTCCGCGCCCCCATCCAAATAATCGAACACCACCCGTGGCAGGCGACGCCGTGCCTGCGCCCGCAAGTCTTCGATATTGATTGCTGTCGTCATAACGCCTGTCGCCCGCCGAGCAGAATCCGTCGAGGGAAGCTATGAAAGTCCGACGGCACCACGAAAAAAGAGCCGCCCAAAACCCCTTGAGGCCTTGGACGGTTCAGGGAGGAAACATGTGCGCAAGTTATTCCGCCGCTTCCGTCTTGCTCGACGTGTCCACCAGTGTTCGCCAATCGACGTCCTTAGGATACACTCCCTCGTGAGAGGCGATTACCCTTTGCGGAATCTTCGACTCGGTGCCGATTGCCTGGCCACCTTCGGCGACTTTCTTTGCCGCATCGGCCATGAGGCGGCGGAACTCGACAATCGCCAGGTCGGAGGCCCCAAGAATGTCCGTGTGACGCTGTACGCGGCTACCCATCGAAACCCACATCACAATATCTTCGTTCGGAATGCCGTCCACGCCGGTAAAGTGGCCCTCTTTCATCCTTTCTCGGTCCTGCTTGAAGTCGTTCTCCAACGTCCGGAGAGAGCGCCATTTGTGGTCCACGTCCTCACCCGGTACGGCATGGGCAAACTTGCGCCACTCTTCAGTGGAGGGAACGTTCGGTCCGTCGAAGGCTATGAAGTGAAACGCTGTCTCATCGTCATTGATCGGCACGATGACGCTGGCGACCCGGTAGTTGTTGTTCGGCGGAATCAGCGAATAATAGGGCGCGATAAATTCGGTGATCCGGAGATAGTTGTGCGTCTGAGCGTTTTTGATCGGCTTACGGATCGCCGCGTAATGGAAACCGTAGCTCGTGGTTTCAGTCTGCATACGCGGAGATTTGTCTGTCGATGGGCGGTACCATGATTTGTCGTCCGCCGCGGCGCCCTCGACCCGTGCCGGAACCATATTCGAGGAATGGAGCGATGATGAATGCGCGCTATCGATCTGGCCCTCGTGAATCTGCGCCCAGTTGGCGGGCACGCGAATCTTCAGGATCGAAACTGGGGTGTCTTCGGTTGGCGCAAAGGCCGGCGGCTGGAACTCGGGCATATCATCTTTCTCGCCGAGCCAAGCCCAGACGAAGCCGCCCCACTCCCGCACGGGGTAGGAACGATGTTTGACCTTGTCCATCAATGGACTGCCTTCCGGCTCTGAAGACATTGCGACGACATTGCCTTCAACATCCATCTTCCAGCCGTGATAGAGGCAGCGCAGCCCACATTCCTCGTTACGGCCATAGACCAGAGAGGCCTTTCTGTGCGGGCAAAGCTCATCCAGCATTCCCAGACGACCCTTGGTATCCCGGAACGCGACATAGCTTTCGCCGAGAACTTCGACTCGAAGCGGTTTGCCGTCCGACTCTTCAACCTCTTCGATCAGGCATACAGGCGTCCAATGCTGACGCATAAGTCGCGCCATCGGGGCATCCCCCGTTACGCGTGTAAGCAGTTCATTCTCTTCGGGTGTAAGCATCTGGGCTCCTCCAATGGCATCCGACTCTTTCAGTGGATGAGTGGTTTTCGACCTCTCAACTATTCTTAGCTCTCTAAGTTTTATCTGTCAACGTAACCTGCCACTTTTTTTTCCCGCGTTGTAGGTATCGACCTAACTTGTTGTCCGAAATAGCGGGTTCTGAACTAGATCAAGCTGACGAGATCGCAAAACCGAGATACTTTCGCGCAATTGTGGTCCGGAACCTCCCCGACAGCGGCTTGCCGGGCCCGTCTCTGAGGTGTCATGGCAGCCAGCCTGTGCATAAGTCGCGGCAAGCGAACCATCTCGCTTCACCGTGTGAGCCATGGACGCAATCTCTTGCCCAGAAACGGCGCAACGTAGACACCGTTCACTCCGGTGAGCACCAGCGCAACAAGAAACAGAGACACGGGACCTGGAAGGTTTTGCGTGAGCGGTTGCAGCGCGTAGTAGATAAGGATCAGCAGGGGATAGACACCCAGCATGCTGGTGACCCAGGCCTTCCAATAGCGCGGCGCGGCTGGCGGTTTCGGGTCAGTACCGTTGGCCGGCACCTGGTGCCCTACAGTCACCGAAGCGAAGCTCAGCCTCTCTTCGAGATCATGGGCCAAGGCGGCCATTCCGTCTCGGAGCGAAACGGATGCTTCTTCCCCAAGCAAGGTCACCGAAAAGATGATCTGGTCAATGCCAGTCTGATTCTGTAGGGACATGCGAGCGTCAAATCGGTTCCAATCTAGGTGATACAGAGCGGCATCGTTTATCGCCTTCGCGACGACCGCGGCCTGTGCAAGGGGTGCTCTGATGGAAACCGACAGCTCGGGGATCGCGTCGGTGCCAATACTAAGCTGTTTTGGCCCAAGTTCTTCCGGCCCCGGTGTTTCATTCATTTCCTGAACCTCGAAATACTTTGCGCCGGTTGCGAAGTGATCAGCTCCCACCTATGGAAGTAGCCGCCTGTGTTCCGCGTCATAGGCCGACCGGCCCGGACCAACCTTAAAAATTGGCCCAGGCCACATGCCGTCTCTGGGTTGAATCCCTCGATGACCAGACTGCGCTTCAATCGGGTCAACCTGCTGAGGCGCCACAGCTAGGCACTGTCCACGCGGGCGTTTTCTGTCGTGAATGCGATCTGCCGGAATAGCATTGCGACAATCACTAAAATACAGATCGCGGATACCGCCAAGTAAGGGCTTACGGCGCCAATCGCAGCGATTGGCAGTACGCCCCGTTCGACTGCACTGAGTTGCGTCTTGACCAAGCCTTCCAGAGAGGCTGCGACCGCGAGTGCTCCGGCAAAGGCGCCCACTACGGCCAAAGTGTTTGCCAGAGGACCGAGCTCTAGGAGGATGCCTGGGTTCCACACGAAGGCGAAGGGCAGAAGGAAGCCGACGATGGCCAGCCGGACTGCGGAGAAAGCGATCTTGAAGGGGTCTTCGTCGGCGATCGCTGAGGCCGCGATTGCTGCCACGGCGATCGGTGGCGTAAGTGCCGAGAGAATCGCATAGTAGAGCAGAAACATCTGGCTCGGCAACGTCGGGAAACCGAGCTTTGCCAGCGCCGGTCCGACCAGCACGGCTGCCAGGATATACGCACTGGGCGTTGGCATCCCGAGACCGAGAACAATCGTGACGACCGCGGCGATAACGAGTGTCAGCAGTGGTTGCATGTTGCTGACAGTCAAAATGACGTTCGCGGATTTCATTCCAAGGCCGGTCATCGACAAGCCGCCAATCACAAGACCGGCCGCGGCACAAGCGCCGGCGACTGGCAGAATCTGGAGCGTAGTCGCCCCCAGCCCTTCCACCAACTGCCACAGTGACAGCCGTGTGTCTTTCAGCATCATCGCGGACAGGATGGTTACTAGAACTCCGACACCGGCTGTGAAGGTCGGGGAATACCCCAGAATGAGGGCGACGATGATGCCGATGATCGGCAGCAGGAAAACCCATCCGGTCCTGAATGTTTCCTTTGCTGAAGGTATTTCGTCTGCAGAGGGTCGAAGGTTGTGCTTGACTGACCGGAAGTGAACCTGAGCGAAGACACCCGTGTAGTATAGAAGCGCCGGCACCAGAGCGGCGAGCACGATGGCGTTGTAGGAAATGCCGGAATACTCGGCCATGATGAAGGCTGCTGACCCCATGATCGGAGGCATCGCGCTTCCGCCAGACGACGCCGCGACTTCCACCGCCCCCGCGAACCGTGCCCGATAGCCGAGTCGCTTCATGACAGGGATCGTGATCGACCCCGTTGCAACAACATCGGATGTTGGGCTCCCGGACATCGTGCCGTACAGGCCCGACGAAATGATCGCGATTTTGGCGGGGCCGCCGCGCGCATTGCCGGTCACAAGCGCTGCAAGGTTGAAAAAGAAGTCCCCTCCCCCGGCCTTGGCCAGGAATGTTCCAAACATCACGAACAGGAAAACATAGCTGGCAACGACCTGAAGCGGCACGCCAAAAAGTCCATCGGTGGTGAAAACCAGAATATCCAAGAGATAGCTGAACTCGCTGACGCGATGCCCGAATGGCGGCGGCAGAAGAGAGCCAAACAGATTATAAATCAGGAAGAGGGCGACAACGCCGGTCAGGCCTAGGCCGGTGGTCCGGCGGGTCGCTTCGATGGTCAGAAACAACAAGGCTGAGCCAAAGAAAAACTGATCGGTTGTGAATTCGTCGAGTAGACTGATCCGGTCCGCAATCGCTCCCGAGGTCACGTAGAAATACACCCCTGTGGCCAGGCTCAGCGCAGAGAGAACCCAATCATAGATCGGAATGCTGTCCGGCGCGCGCGAGGTCGCGCCGATCGCGAGGAAGAGAATCGTGAAAATGCCCGATACGAACAGAATGCCCTGAATGAGCGGATCGGAGATGATGAAGAGGTTCGAGTGGATTACCCAAACCGCGAATGCCGCCGCCAGAACCATGACGATGGTTCTCATCGGCGAGCCTAAATTTCTACGACGACCGGTTTCTGTAAGCGAAGGAAAATTCATGTAGACCCCGTATAAGGCAGAGAAGAGAAAGAACCGCGATGTATGGGCCGCGCGATGACATGACGTGACATCTCACGTAGCCACCGCGGGGCATTGCTCTGTGCAGTCCATGAGTGGGCCGGCGCGTGTCGTTGCAGCGCGCGCCGGCCGGATCGCGGGATCGACCTTACTTGAGCAGACCCAGTTCCTTGTAGGCACGCTCCGCACCAGGATGGAACGGCAGCGTGGTCTGCGACGTCAGAAGTTCCGGTGTGAGCGCCTGCATCGCCTTATGCACGCCGCGGATCTCGTCGATATTGGACGCGATGCTCTTTGCGAGCATGTAGCCAGTTTCTTCCGGCAGTACATCGGAAGTGATTACCATCGCACCCAGTGCGAGCGTGACGACATCTTCGGTCTGGTTCTTGTAGCTGTCGGCTGGAATTGTGAACGTGCCGGTTCCGAAACGCTCGTTGGTCGCAGCGATGATGTTTTCGGGAACGCTGAGCAACACGACGTCATTGCCCTCGTCAACTTTACGGAACGACGAATGTCCGATGAAAATGCCGTTGATCACCATATCGGTGCGGCCGTCTGCAATCAGATCTGCTTGCTGTGACGAACCACCGCGGACAAGCACGCCGCCATTGGACTCGATCGTGGCTTCGTCGTAGCCCGCCTCTTCGAGCATGAAGGTCGTGATGTTGGCGACGATGTTCCCGGCATTGTTGTTCGCAACACGGATCGCCGCGCCGGACGTCGCGAGGTCGTCAATGCTGTCGATGCCATATTCTTCGGCAAGAGACTTCTTGATGAAGAAGTGCATCGGCGCCCAGTTGTACATGTAGCCGATGGCTTGAAGGTTCTCGATCGGCGCGTCAAACGGTTCGTCCCCTGCGAGGGCCAGCTTGATCTCGGCATCATGTGCCATCCCCAGGTCGGTCCGTTCACGGCCCAGAAGGCCGATGTTCGCAAAGCCACCCCCGGTGGCCTGATAGGTCACCACGCCGCTCGGGTCATCCGCCTTGACGGCACGGTCAATACCAGCGCCCAGAAGCGACCAAAGCCCCGAGGGATTGCCGCCTGAAAGGGTCACATTAACGCTTTCTGCGGAAGCAGCGCTCGCAAGAACCGCAAGGCCGATCGATGCGGCAACGGCTTTGATTGGAAATTTCATGTCTTCCTCCCTGTTTTCAGTAGACATCTAATATTAGATATCTATCTTTAATGCTAGTAGTCTATCCACTCGCACCCGTCAACCCTGATTGAAGTCGAGACTATTGTTCAGCGAAAGCCACTCAAGTCATAGTTCCTGACGCGGAACACGCCGAAGCCGTGTGTCCGGCGTAGGTGCTTTGTCGTGACGCACTATCAACCCGTGGAGCCCCGGAGCAGCAGGCCTCAAACCCCCGCCCCCATAGGCTCTCTATGTCCGCAACCGCCATTGAATGGCCCGCGCCGGACACTCGGCACGCATGGCTCGCGATTCAGTTTGCTGTGTTGCCCTTGGTCGGGGGAACACGGACCCCTCTGGCGGCCGCATCCTGTTCGTCATTTTCGAGGTTCCGGATCATCACGGCAAGTGCGTGTCGCAAGTCTTCCTGAGCTTTCTTGGACAGTCCCGCCATCGCTGCATCGTTCACTTCGAGCGCCAGAGGTTCGAGAACGTCGCGCAGCTCCAAGCCCTTCCGCGTCAGAAACGCGTGCTG
This sequence comes from Marinovum sp. E3, assembly GCF_055755275.1. Lineage (NCBI taxonomy): Bacteria > Pseudomonadati > Pseudomonadota > Alphaproteobacteria > Rhodobacterales > Roseobacteraceae > Marinovum > Marinovum sp. E3. The sequence continues at coordinate 10,906 of NZ_JBVTQV010000005.1, read as the reverse complement.
GCGCCGTTTGTTGCCCTCGACGTTGCGTCGCTCTATGAAACCCAATTCTTCCATTTTGATGAGCGCGGTGTGGGCGGTGGGTTCGGTGAGATGCGCCCGGTCGCTCAGTTCGCGTTGCGACAACCCGTCTTCCTGCCAGAGGATGCGCAGGAAAATCCACTGACCGAACGTAACATTTTCCGTTTGCAGTCGAAGTTGAAGCGCCCGGTTGAACCCGCGGGCCGCCAGTCGTACCAGCCGGGCCATGCGCTCGTCGGGTTGGACAGGTACGTGGCTTGATTGCTTTTCTTTCATCGCATCGCTCACGGCCTGTCTCCACACATGGTTTTTATCCAAACAGCGCGCCCGCCCGGACTTGATAGCTAAGAACTCCAGAGTTGTGGCGCGCGCAACATAGGTGCCGAGCCTTGGTACAAAGTCAAGACATGGAAGCCGGGGTGCCTATCGTTGGGCCCGAGTATGGACTTTCTTCCGGGGTGGTTTTGCCCCTGTGTCGGGATTGTGCGCCGGTTGCTTTCCAGTACGCGACCATCATGCGCCGACACCTGCCTTGCACCACTGTGCCGCACAGCGCCGGGCAACCGTTGTGTAACGCCTCCGGCAAACCCGGCGCGGTTCACGGCCATTCAATAGGTGCAAGGAACATAGGCTCTGCAGTTCGGCTGTGCACACCGTTCGCGCGGAGGGGTTGGTCAGTTCAGATCGTTCAACTTTTGTCGCCAGCGTTCCACCACATCGGGGTTCCTGACATATGTCGGCAGATCACCTTTCATGATGCGTGTTGCGTTTTCGACGAGGACGTCGGGCATGACCGTGTAGAGATCAATGGTGTGGCCCAGGATATGCGGGGTGAGGATCACCCGGTCGAGGCCGCGCAGCGGGTGGTCGGCGGGCAGCGGTTCGGTTTCCGTCACGTCCAGCCCCGCACCGGCCAGGTGTCCTGCTGTCATCACCCGCACCAGCGCATCCTCGTCAATGAGACCCCCGCGCGAGGTGTTGATCAGAACCGCATTTGTCTTCATCGCGCGCAGTTCCGCCTCGGCAATCATGCCTCGCGTCTGCGCGTTGAGCGGCACATGCAGGCTGACCACATCGGACGTGGTCAGCAGCGCGTCGCGCTCCACCAACCGTACGCCCGCGGGTGCGGTGTCAGGTGTCAGGAACGGATCGTGCACCAGGATCTGTGCCGGCTCGAACGCCAGCAGTCGCTCGATCACCCCGGCCCCAATCCGGCCAGACCCGATCAGGCCGATCGTCCGGCCCCGCACCATCCGCGCATACATCTGCTGCGGCCGGCCCGCATTTTCGCGTAGCAGGCGTTCGGATTCATGCAGCCGGTACAGCAGCACCAGCATCAGCATCACTGTCGCCTCTGACATCGCCAGAAAGTTCTCGGGCGTTGCACCATTGGCCACGATCAGACCACGCGCGGCACAGGCCTCCAGATCGACCGCATCCACCCCGATCGTCGGAAAGACCAGCGCCCGCAGCCGTGGTGAGGCATCCAGATCCGCCTCGCTCAGCCGCGACCGCGAGCTGGCCACGATGATATCAACGTCCGACAGCAGCGCCTGCCGTTGCTCTTCCGTCAGCCGCAGCGGAACACCCGGGGTGATCTGGGGGCCGCGAACGACCTCCCAGCCTTCGGCCCGCAGCCGATCCGTTGCGGTGTCCAACACCTCTTCCAGCACAGGATCCTGCGCAATATAGATCTTCGGGGTCATCATCAGTCGCTCCGCGTCAGGCCAGCGACCATGTTGGGGTTATACCCCGGCTGGACACGTGCATCGATCACTACGCTCTTGCCCGCGCGCACCATCTCGACGCCCTGTTTGATCGCCTCGACCAGCTCGCCCGCGGTAAAGACCGGGCCGATCCCTTCGCAGCCCTGCGCCCGCGCAACTCCGGCAATGTCGATATCCGGATCACCGATACGCTGGCCGATCCACTTGTTCTCGACCGGGCGGTTGCGGGCCACTGCCACGCGTTCCTGGTGCACCTCGTCATTGTAGAACGAGCGATTGTTCGACACCACCGCCAGGAACGGAGTGCCATAATGCGCCGCCGTCCAAAATGCCGAGGCCGCCATCATGAAGTCGCCGTCCCCAAGAACCGCAACAGGCAGCCGGTCGCTGTCTTTCAGCGCCAGCGCCGCCCCGATCAGCATCCCAGGACCCGAGCCGATCCCCGCGCCGCCATCCGAACCCAGGAAGTCCAGCGGATGACGGAAGTGCCACGCCTCGCCCGCCCAACCCAACGGCCAACGCACAAAGCTGGCACAGACACCTTCCAAACCTTCGCCAAGCGCCCCGGCCAGCGTCATGATATCAAGCTCAACATCTGCATCGGGGGCGTTCAGCGCGGGTTTGACCGGCAAATCACCGGGCATCTCGCCCGCCCCTACACCCAGGGCATCGGCAATCGCATGCATCGCAACATCCGGGCCACAGGCCAGGTGCAGATCCAGCGCAGGCAGCGCCTGATGCTCCATCCCCCAGCCATTGTGCAGCTGATAATCCAGCGACGCCTGGATCACCTGCGCCGTCACTTCGCCCGCCAGTTTCAGCGTACCCGCGACATCCAGCCAGTCCAGACTCAGGATCACATCGGCCTCGCGCAGCACCGCGCCCGCCGCGTCGTCGATGAAGAAGGCTGGTTTACCCCGATGCCGCGGGTGATCCGTCGGGAAAGACGCCCCGATCCGGATATCCGTCAGAACCTTCGCCCCCAGCCCCTCGACAAAGGCCACACGCCGCGCCCAATCCGCCGGATCGCGCGACACCCGCCCCGCCAGCACCACAGGCGCCTTGGCGTTCTTCAGCAGGTCCGCCGCACGTGCCACGCCTTCGGCCGAAGGAGCCGCAGGCAAAGGCGGCTGGTAACGCGCAAAATCCGGCAGCGCCGGGGCCTGCGCGTGCTGCTTTTCCTGGATCGACACATCAAAGTTCACATAGGTCGGCCCTTTCGGCTCGCTCCGCGCGATCACATCCGCACGCAACATCGATTCCAGCGCCGCCTCCATCGAGCCAGGCTGATCGTCCCATTTCACATAATTCCGGATCATCGACGCCTGGTCACGGCAGGTATGGAGCCAGTCAATCCAAGGACGCCGCAGCGCCGCATCAACCGGCCCCGTCGCACCATAGATCAGCACAGGAACCCGATCACACCATGCGTTGAAGATCGCCATCGTCCCATGCATCAGACCCACGTTGCTGTGCAGAATCACCGCCAATGGCTCCCCCGTCACCTTCGCATAGCCATGTGCAATCGCAACCGCATGCTCTTCGTGCAGACACAACAGCATCTGCGGATCTTCATTACCAAGGTGGTTCACAAGGCTGTCATGCAAACCCCGAAAGCTCGACCCAGGGTTCAGCGCAACATACTTCACCCCCAAACCTCGCAACATATCCGCAAATACATCGCTACCCCAAACTCCCAAACTATCCGACGATACTGGGCGCTCAACCTGATACAGCCTGTGCTCTGTCATGTGTTTTGGCCTTTCCTTATGAAGTGTTGATGCAGCAGCGCCCCATTTTGAAAGGCGTACGCAATAGGTATTTATTGCCCGCCGAAAGGGCGGGCATTTTGCATTTCAGACGGTCTGGAGCGGTTCAGAGGATCAGAAATCCAAACCGAAATCGACGGTCCCCGCCGAATGGGTCAAAGCACCGGAGGAAATATAATCCACATTTGCCGATGCGATTTCGCGCAAACGGCCAAGGGTCACATTCCCGCTGGCTTCTGTCTTCGCCCGCCCGTCAATGCGCTTTACGGCTTCGGCCATGTCTTCGGTCGACATATTGTCAAACATGATGACATCTGCGCCCCCGGTCTGAAGCACCTCGTCCAACTGATGCAAACCGTCGATCTCGATCTCGACCACGACCATGTGACCCACATTTCGCTGAACGGCTTCCAACACCTGTTTGATGCCACCAGCCGCTGCGATATGGTTGTCCTTGATCAGGATTGCATCGGACAGGGAAAACCGGTGATTGTGGCCGCCGCCATGCAAAATCGCGAGTTTCTCGACAAGCTTCAGCCCCGGTGTGGTTTTGCGTGTACAGGTGATACGTGTCTTGGTACCCGCAAGTTCCTGCACATAGGACGCTGTCAAAGTTGCCGTCCCGGACAACCGCCCGGCAAAGTTCAGGGCAACACGCTCTGCGGCAAGGATCGACGCCGCCGATCCCTCTATACGCATCAAGGTATCGCCCGTTTTGCAGGCCGTACCATCCGCGACAACAGTCTCGACAATAAGATCGGGATCAATCAGCCGAAACGCCAGAGAGGCCACCTGCATCCCAGAAACAACCGCGTCCTGCCGTGCACGCATTTGCGCCTTGTAGCGCGTGCCTTCAGGCAGAACGGAACGGGTTGTCACGTCGCCTGCTGCACCCAGGTCCTCCACAATGGCGTTCCGAACCATAGGTTCGAGGATGATATCGGGGACGTTCGCAACATTGCTCATTATTTTTCAGATCCTTGTCGGTTTGCAGAAAGGGTAGGAAGGGATGGTCTCATCCCGGCCAAAGCAATCAATAAAGAAAAAGCTTTTGGATCCCAGACCCCGTTCGCACATTACCTCTGCACCGGGTTACTGACCCGACAGATTGATATGCACATTCTTTTCATGGGTGAAGGAAATCAGCTCGCCAATACCTTCTTCGCGCCCGATACCCGATTGTTTGACCCCACCGAACGGGGCACCAAGGAAATGCCGGCCAACTTCGTTAACCCAAACAAACCCGGCCTCGACACGAGCAGCCGTGCGATGAGCCGTAACCAAGTCCCGAGTCCAAATTGCGCAGGTCAGCCCCAGCTCAAGTGCGTTGACCTCGTTCAGCATGGAATCTTCGTCCGACCATTTGCGGACCGCCAGAACTGGCCCGAAAATCTCTTCGCGAGCGATACGCATCTGCGGCGTTACATCCGCAAAAATCGTCGGCGCGATGAAGCTTCCCTGTGCCAGCGCACCTTCGGTCACCGCATGGCCGCCGGTTACGGCACGCGCGCCTTCGCTCATGGCGGATTCGATGAAGTCCATGATCCGATCGAACTGTGTCCGGCTGACGATCGCCCCCATCGTGGTCTCCGGCTCTGTCGGAATGCCTGGCTTGTACCGTTCGACAGCCGCTTTGAGATGTGAGATGACCGCATCGTGGATGTCTACATGCAAGAAAGCGCGGCTCGTCGATCCGCAAGATTGCCCGCACCAGCCGAAATTCATGCCGCCGACGATCGCATCGGCGATCTTCTTCGGATCGCTGTCCGGATAGGCGATCAGCGCGTTCTTGCCGCCGAGTTCGAGCAGCACTGGTTTGACGGTGTCGCTCGCGCTGCGCATCACCGCCCGGCCCGCGGGTACGGAGCCGATGAGTGTGACCTTGGCGACGTCGGGATGTTCGGCCAGCCCAGCTCCTGCCTCGACGCCGCCCGGCAGAACATTGAACGTGCCTTTAGGCAGCAGGCCATCGATGAGCTCCGCCAGCCGCAGCGAAGACAACGGAGCCTGAACCGGCGGCTTGATGATGACGGCATTGCCTGCGGCCAGAGGCGCTGCCATCTTTCCGCCGCAGAACATGAACGGATGATTAAAGGCAAGAATCCTTGCAACCACGCCCATCGGCTGGCGTAGGGTCATGTTGATGCGCTCTGGTCCCATAGGGATCGTATCACCCTTCATTTCGGTCACAAGACCGGCGAAAAACTCCATCTGCGCTGCCGCAATCGCGGCGTCGCCGCGCATTTCAGTATAGGGGTTGCCACAGTTTGCAGCGTCCATCATCGCCAGTTCATCGCCATGCTTTCGCAAGAGATTTGCGATTTCCTTCAGGATACGTGCGCGTTCCAGCGGCACAACATCCCGCCATACCTCGAACCCTTCTTTCGCTGCCGCAACCGCCGCATCGACATCGGCGCGACTTGCCGTCGCAACCGACCCGATCCGCTCGCCGGTTCCTGGGTTGAAAGTGTCTTCGTACTTTCCCTCTAGTGGCGGCACCCATGCGCCGCCGTAGTAGAGATGGGCTGGTTCTTGAAGAGAGAGCTTCGCGTCTAGTTTCAGATTTTCCATCTAAGGTATCCTCCCGGCTTGAGGCCCTAATAACTTAGACTTCTAAATAATGTCAATCAGAGAACCCGCCCGAGGGCCGATTGGACGCCAAGCAAGTGCGGCAAGTATGTTTCAATCGTCTGCTTCGGTGTCCAGCCGGCAGACGACAAACCGATATTGAGAGCAGCGACGGTCAAACCCTTGCGATCATTCAGCGGAACAGCGATTGACCGTAAACCCGTTTCCACTTCCTGGTCCACAAACGCATATCCGTCCTCTCTCGCAGCATCGATCCGGCACAAGGTCTGAACTGGGTCGAGTATTGAGAACTTGGTCCGCGGGGTAAGGTCCGAGCGTCTGACAAGCAGGTCAGCCTCTTCGCGAGGCAGCGCAGCCAACAGAACCCTTCCCATCGAGGTGCAATGGGCGGGGAGTCGTGACCCAGGCATGAGCCCGATGGACATCACACGTTTCTGCGCCGCGCGCGCGATATACACGATCTCGGTCTCATCGAGCAGTGCCACGGAACAGCTTTGACCAATTTGCTCGGAGAGTTGGTCAAGCCAAGGTTGGACAATCTGCGAGAGCGGTAGGGAAGCAAGTGCGGCCACTCCGAGCCGTAGGATGCGCGGGGTAAGAGTAAAAAACTTACCGTCATAGTCGGCGTAACCTTCGCGGTGGAGCGTCAACAGTACGCGTCGCGTAGCAGCGCGATCCAAGCCACTGGCGACGGCAGCTTCGGATATCGAAAGACGCGGGGATGTGGGTCCGAAGGCTTCGATCACTTTCAGCCCCTTGGCGAGCGAGGCGATGTAGTCGGTGGGATTGTTCAACATGCGAACGTTGATATACACATGTTGAAAAAAGATCAATATATGAACATTTTACTCGCTACGGCGGTAATCTAGGGATATTTCGAAGTGAATGTAAGGAGGATCCTGATGAACAAAACATCGCCCAGCCTCGCTGACGCGGTTGCGGATATCCCCGATGGCGTACAGGTTATGATCGGTGGCTTTGGAGGCTCCGGAGCCCCGATCGAACTGATCCACGCTTTAATCGACCGCTTTCGTGCCACCGGCAGCCCCAAGAATCTTACCGTGATAAACAATAACGCGGGAAACGGCGCGATCGGAATCGCCGCGATGATCAAAGCGGGGATGGTCAGGAAGATGATCTGCTCTTTCCCGCGCAGCTCCAACGCCGAGGCATTCAACGAAAAATACCTGGCAAGCGAAATCGAGCTCGAGTTGATCCCGCAGGGTACATTGGCCGAACGCATTCGCGCGCGCGGAGCAGGCATTCCCGCTTTTTATACGCCAACTTCTTTTGGTACCGAGCTTGCCGAAGGCAAGCCGACAGAGACGTTCGACGGCAAGATGTACGTGCAAGAGTTGTGGTTGAAGGCCGACTTCGCCCTGATCAAAGGCCATGATGGTGACGAGACCGGCAACCTTACCTATCGTTTGGCTGGCCGGAACTTCAATCCGTTGATGGCGATGGCTGCCGATCGCACGATTGCGCAGGTCTCCAACCTCCGCGCACCCGGCTCCATCGATCCTGAGGCGGTAGTTACCCCCGGAATCTTCGTCGACAAGATTGTCGAGGTTCCCGCGCCTCAACAAGAAGAAGTACTCGTGCGTAGGGGGGTGGTCTACTGATGTCCGGTTTCAATTTAATGGAAGACAAACTGACGAACGCGCAGATCGCGTGGCGTGCCGCTCAGGATATCGAAGATGGTTCCTATGTGAACCTCGGTATCGGATTTCCCGAGATGATCGCCAAGTTCCAGCCCGATGGCCGCGATGTAACCTATCATACCGAGAACGGCGTGCTGGGATTCGGAAAAGCCCCTGCGGAGGGACAGGAAGACTGGGATCTTATTAATGCGGGCAAAAAGGCGATTACATTGAAGCCCGGTGCATCCTTTTTCCATCATGCCGACAGCTTTTCGATGGTGCGCGGTGGCCACCTCGATCTGGCCGTTCTTGGCGCGTATCAGGTCGCCCAGAACGGCGATCTGGCGAACTGGCGCGTAGGCACCAAAGGCGTGCCGGCCGTGGGTGGAGCAATGGACCTTGTGCATGGGGCCAAGCGTGTGGCGGTTGTAACTGACCATGTAACCAAGGATGGCGGCCCGAAACTGGTCGAGGCCTGTACTTTCCCGCTGACAGGCGTCGGGTGCGTGACCCGCGTCTACACCTCTCTGGCCGTGATTGACATCGAAGATAGCAAATTCGTGCTTCGTGAAAAACTGCCGGGCATCACTTTGGACGCCTTGCAGGCGGTGACTGGCGCGACGTTGCACATTGTTGGCGAAGTTGCCGAACTCAATGTTCCCGAGGGAATCTCATGACTGACGTATACATATGCGACTACATCCGCACACCAATCGGCCGCTTTGGCGGTGCGCTTTCCTCCGTCCGCGCTGACGACCTTGCCGCGATTCCGCTTCGGGCCATTGCCGCGCGCAATCCGGGCCTCGACCTTGCCGCGATCGACGAGGTGATCTTCGGCTGCGCCAATCAGGCTGGCGAAGACAACCGCAACGTCGCCCGCATGGCGCTGCTTCTCGCAGGCTATCCCGAGACGGTGCCGGGTACGACGATGAACCGACTTTGCGGCTCGGGTATGGATGCGGTCATCACTGCAGCTCGGGCGATCAAATCCGGCGAGGCCGAGCTGCTTGTCGCCGGAGGGGTAGAGAGCATGTCGCGCGCGCCATTCGTGATGCCCAAGGCCACCTCCGCCTTCTCGCGGGCCAATGAGGTCCACGACACCACTATCGGCTGGCGTTTCGTTAACAAGCTGATGAAGGAAAAATATGGCGTCGACAGCATGCCCGAGACGGCAGAGAATGTGGCCGAAGATTTTGGCATCTCGCGCCCCGATCAGGATGCCTTCGCCTTGCGCTCGCAGCAGAAAGCGGCCAAAGCCCAAGTCAATGGCCGTTTGGCCCAGGAGATCGTGCCGGTTACGATCCCGCAGCGCAAAGGTGATCCTCTGGTCATCGACACCGACGAGCATCCGCGTTCCACGACTACATACGAAGGCCTGAAAAAGCTTCGGCCCTTCGTGAAAGCCGATGGCACTGTGACAGCGGGCAACGCCTCTGGCGTGAATGACGGGTCTGCCGCTTTGATCCTTTCGACGAAAGAAGCTGCCGAAAAGCATGGGCTTAAGCCGATCGCCAGAGTGCTCGGCGGGGCGACCGCCGGCGTGGCGCCGCGCATCATGGGCTTCGGCCCGGTTCCGGCCTCGAGAAAGCTTCTGGCGCGTCTTGGCCTGCGCCAAGAGGAGTTCGCAGTGATTGAGCTTAACGAAGCTTTCGCCTCGCAGGGCCTCGCCACGTTGCGTAATCTTGGGATTGCTGATGATGACGTGCGTGTGAACCCCAATGGCGGGGCAATCGCGTTGGGTCATCCGCTGGGCATGTCGGGTGCGCGGATTACTGGCACCGCGATGCTTGACCTCAAGCCTGGTGAGAAATCGCTATCCACCATGTGTATCGGTGTAGGACAGGGTATTGCTATTGCGCTAGAAGCCGTCTGACTGGCTCAACGACGGGCGCAATCCTCTTCAACCCGCCGGTGTAGAAGCCGCGCCAGCAGATCGGCATGGCTGTCTTCGTCGAACGTGAACTTGCGTGTCAGACCTACCGCCCCGGCCATGTAATCCGACTTTAGATCGAGCGCAGCAAGGCTGCCGCGCGCAATTTCCCGCGCCACGACGCCGCGCGAGATGAACCAGAGCATCTCAGAACCTTCGAGAAGCGTTTGCGCCGCCGGCAGGGCCACCGTCTCGAACACCGGTGTGAGATCGGATAACCCCATCGCGGCAAGGTATTGATCCACGCTCTGACGGATGATCGCGCCAGGGTTGGGCAGGATGAGGGGATAGCGTAGCAGAGCGTCGGTCACCGGCAGATCCAGCGCTGGATGTCCGGCGCGCGCCACCAGCAAGATCGGCTCGTCATAGAGATACTCGAAAGACAGGTGTCGCGTTGCCCTTAAATCTGAGACACGACGCGTTCGGGGATATTTTTTGCCCTTAATTATGAGATTCCACTGCCATCGCGCCTATGCTTTTCGCGCGCTGCCGGGCGATGTAATCGACCGCGGCAAGCAGACGTGGCTCCTTATCGAAGGCGCGCAATAGAGCAACCCTTGCATAGTCGTCGATGCCGGAGCTTGAGATGGCCGCTTTGACCAGTGGACGGGATTGGGCTGCATCAATTGCAGCAAGGCAAAACAGCCTTACTTCCAGCCTGTGGCCCTGAAGAGCGTATAACGGATCTCCGCGGAAGGCCTTTAATGATATGGCAAAGGTGACCGCGCGCATTGCGCGCCGAAATTGCTTGGAGCTGCGTAATCGCGCGGCGTATTCAAGCCGCGCGGCGCCGTTGCGCGCACGATTTATCAGCTTTTCGGGCATCTGTTCGCCACTGGCCTTGCCGAGCGTCGGCACAAGTCTCGTCCCACAAACCTGGCAGTCGAATGCCCAGGCTCGCCTCCAATGCTTGAGCGAAAGGCCCTCTCTGGAACATTGCAGGCAATGCTGGAATGGTATCTGGGCCGTCAGCGAGGCTTCTCGTGTCGTCATTGCTGGGAAGGTCAAAGATCGCACAACATCTGGGTCAATCCGTGCGGCGTTGGCAATCTTCGCCGCCGCAGCCGCGTCGACGTTGAAGTTCAAGGCGGTGCCATGCGCGGTATCGATTCTGAGATGAGCCAGTAGTTCCGCATCATCACAGTAGTTGGCCGCCGCCAGCCTAGACAACCAACCTGACAACAACTCGTCGGGCAGCGGCGCGACAGTCTTGGGCAGCGGGTGCGGCTTCAC
>NZ_JBVTQV010000004.1:0-143686 GCF_055755275.1 Marinovum sp. E3 | reverse complement strand
CAGAAGATATCCTCGGGCCGGGGCCGTGCCGCCCGCTCCGATTTGCCCTGCCGATGCACCAGACCGAGATCCAGATCGAGCGCCGCGATCACCGCAAGCAGGAGGCTGAGCTTCGGTTCGTGCGCTGCCGTCTCGATACGCGAGATCTGGCGCGGATCGGTGCCCGCCAGGCGCGCCAGATCAGCCTGGGACCAGCCCCGCCCCTTACGGGCAAGACGGATTTCCCGGCCCAGCCCCGTCACGTCTCGGAAAATGGTCACAACCATTGGCGTTTATTCCAAACTTGTAGTATCTGACGTTTATACCATTCTTGTAGAAACTTCAAGATACCACAAACTTGTAGAACTTTACCGGGGGGCGCGCCCGGCCCCGGGCTGAAACGCCAACCGGGCATGGAAACGCGCCATCTCGCTCGGGGTCGGATCCCGCCCGCAATAGGTGCGCACATAGCCCGGCACGCGGGCCATGCGCAGCGCGCGGTCCTCCTCGACCTGCATGGCGATATAGCCGATCTGCACGAGATAGACGGCGCGGGCCCGCACATCGGCATCCTCGGCATCAAAGCCGAAGCGCGTGAAAAGGGCGTGGATTGCCGCCAGCCGGGTCTCGTCGGCGGCATTGATCCGCGCCGTGACCGCCTCGGACCGATGCGCCCAGCCGCGCACCGCAAAGTCGAGCCTCGGCTCGAACAGCGCCTCGTCGTGAAACACCGTGATGAGGTTCAGCATCGCTTCGGCAACGGTATCGGCATAGGCGGCGCAGGCGGTCTCGAAAGCGCCGGTGTTCTTGGTCTCCCAATCTTCCAGCAGCGCATCGAGAAGCGCATTCCGGTCCTTGAAGAACCAGTAGAAGCTGGTGCGCGACAGCTCGAGATGCGCCGCCAGCGGCTGGATTTTCACCGCCTCCACGCCGCCCTCGATCAGTGCCGCCTTGGCCGCCTCGAGCCAGAGCGCAGCCGATCCGCGCCAGCCCGTCGCCTTGTCCGGTTCGATGTCATCGGTGGTGTTCATGCCGCCAGAATAGGCCGCGCCGGCCGATGCCACAAGAAAATAGTCACTGATGAACTTTTAATTGACACAAGTGAACATTTTGCCGGAGGATGCCCACGAACGCCAAGCGAGGCCTGTGTCATGTCCAATGATCCCCTTCTCCAGCCCTACGATCTGAAGCACCTGCGGCTGAAAAACCGGCTGATGATCACCAGCCACGAACCGGCCTATCCCGAGGACGGCATGCCCAAGGACCGTTACCGCGCCTATCATGTCGAACGCGCCCGCGCCGGCGTGGCGCTCACGATGACGGCGGGCTCGGCTTCGGTGGCGCGCGACAGCCCGCCGGTCTTCAATAACATCCTCGCCTGGAAGGACGAGGTGGTCGGCTGGATGAAAAAGCTCGCCGACGAATGCCACGAACACGATTGCGCGGTGATGATCCAGCTCACCCATCTCGGCCGCCGCACCCGTTGGGACAAGGCCGACTGGCTGCCGGTGGTCTCGTCGAGCTTTGAGCGCGAAGCCTCGCACAAGGCCTTTCCGAAGAAGGCCGAGGAATGGGACATCGCCCGCATCGTCGAGGATTACGCCGATGCCGCCGAACGAATGAAGGCCGCCGGTCTCGACGGCATCGAGTTGCAGGCCTATGGCCACCTGCTCGATCAGTTCTGGTCGCCCGCCACCAACGATCTTGACGGCCGATACGGAGGCGACCTCGAAAACCGCATGCGGCTGTCGATGGAGGTGCTGTCGGCGGTTCGCGCCCGGGTGGGGGCCGATTTCCTTGTCGGAATCCGCTATGTCGCCGACGAGGACATGGCCGGCGGCATCACCAGGGAAGAGGGATTGGAGATCTCCCGCCGACTGAAAAACAGCGGCCTTGTCGATTTTCTCAACGTGATCCGTGGCCATATCGACACCGATGCGGCGCTGACCGATGTGATCCCGGTGCAGGGCATGCGGTCGAACCCGCATCTCGACTTTGCCGGCGAAATCCGCGCCGCGACCCAGTTTCCCACGTTCCACGCCGCCAAGATCCAGGACGTGGCCACCGCCCGCCACGCCATTGCCTCGGGCAAGCTCGACATGGTCGGCATGACGCGCGCGCATATGGCCGACCCGCATATCATGGCCAAGATCCTGCGCGGCGAGGAAGAGCGCATACGGCCCTGCGTCGGCGCCAATTACTGCCTCGACCGCATCTACCAGGGCGGCATGGCGCTCTGCCTGCACAACCCGGCAACAGGGCGCGAGCTGGAGCAGCCGCACAGCGTTCCCGCGGCCGGGGCGCGTCGCCGCGTGGTGGTGATCGGTGCCGGTCCCGCCGGGCTGGAGGCGGCGCGGGTCGCCGCCGAACGGGGCCACGAGGTGATCGTGCACGAGGCGGCCAACGATCCCGGCGGACAGGTCCGGCTGACCGCGCAGACACCGCGCCGGGCCGAGATGATCCAGCTCATCCAGTGGCGCTTCGAGGAATGCACCCGGTTGGGCGTGACCTTCCGCTTCAACAGCGTCGCCGACCCCGAGACGGTGCAAGCCGAGCGGCCCGAGGTGGTGATCGTGGCCACCGGCGGCCTGCCCCACACCGAGGTGCTCTCCGACGGCAACGGCCAGGTCGTCTCGACCTGGGATATCCTGTCGGGCGACGTGACCCCGGGCGAGACCGTGCTGATCTATGACGATGCGGGCGATTACGCCGGCCTCCAGGCGGCCGAGAAGATCGCCGCCACCGGTGCCAGGGTCGAGATCGTCACCCGCGACCGCAGCATCGCCTCCGAGGTCATGGCGATGTCGCTCACCCCCGCGATGCGCGAATTGCAGCAACGCGACGTGACCTTCACCGTGACCTGGAAGCTTGACGCCGTGAGCCGCGAGGGAAATGCGCTGCGCGCCGTTCTGGGCAGCGATTACGGCGGTTTCACCCGCGAACGGCGCGTCGATCAGGTAGTGGTCAACCACGGCACGCGGCCGCTGGACGAGCTCTATTTCGAACTGCGCGACGGCTCCAGCAACCACGGCGAGGTGGATTACGAGGCGCTGATCGCGGGCCGCCCGCAAACAGTGATCCGCAATCCCCAGGGCGCCTACCAGCTCTTTCGCATCGGCGACGCCGTGGCCGCGCGCAACACCCACGCGGCGATCTACGACGCCTTGCGGCTTTGCAAGGTGCTCTGACATGCGCTCGGTCAAGACCGTTCACGTGATCTCGGCCCATGCCGAGGGCGAGGTCGGCGACGTCATTGTCGGTGGCGTGCTGCCGCCGCCGGGCGAGACCGTCTGGGAACAAAGCCGCTGGATCGCCGGCGACGAGACGCTGCGCAACTTTGTCCTGAACGAGCCGCGCGGCGGGGTCTTTCGTCACGTCAACCTGCTGGTGCCGCCAAAACACCCCGAGGCGCAGGCGGCCTGGATCATCATGGAGCCCGAGGACACGCCGCCGATGTCCGGCTCGAACGCGATCTGCGTCGCCACCGTGCTTCTCGATGGCGGCCTGGTGCCGATGCAGGAGCCGGAAACCCACCTTGTGCTCGAGGCGCCGGGCGGTCTTGTCCGGGTCCGGGCCGCGTGCCGGAATGGCAAGGCCGAACGCATCTTTGTCCAGAACCTGCCCGCCTTTGCCACCCGGCTCGATGCGCCGCTGGAGGTCGCGGGCCTCGGTGCGCTGACAGTGGACATTGCCTATGGCGGCGACAGCTTCGTGATCGTCGACGCCGCCGCCTTGGGGTTTGCGCTGAGCGAGGACGAGGCGCATGACATCGCGCGCCTGGGCGTCCGCATCACCGATGCCGCCAACGCCCAGCTCGGGTTCGCCCACCCCGAAAACCCGGAGTGGCGCCACATCTCCTTTTGTCTTTTCGCCGGGCCGCTGAAAGAGGGGGCGGACGGCTTGGAAACCGGGGCCGCCGTCGCCATCCAGCCGGGCAAGGTCGACCGGTCCCCCACCGGCACCGCGCTTTCGGCGCGGATGGCCGTGCTGCATGCCCGTGGCCGGATGAAGACCGGCGACCGGCTGACCGCGCGCTCGCTGATCGGCTCGACCTTCGGCGGCACCATCCTCGGCGAAACGACGCTGGCCGGCCACCCGGCGATCCGGCCCGAGATCTCGGGCCGGGGCTGGATCACCGGCATTCACCAGCACATGCTCGACCCTGACGATCCCTGGCCACAGGGCTACCGTCTGTCCGACACCTGGGGCGCGCGCTGACCTGAAACCGCGCCGCCCGGATCGCGGCCGGGCTTTGCGCTCAGTCGGAAAAGCACAGCTTGTTGCCGTCCAGGTCTCTCACATAGGCCGAGAACTTCGGCCCCCGCTGATGCGGCGCGCCCTCGCAGGTGCCGCCGAGATCGATGGCCAGCGCATGCAGGCGTTTGACGGCCTCCGCCGCTCCGACGCAGAACCCGACCATCGTGCCGTTGCCGGTGGTGGCCGGTTGCCCGTCGAAGGGGATCGCAGTTGCAAATGCGAAATCCTCTCCGAGCCAATAGGTCATCCGCTCGGACGCCGCCATGGTCTGAAGCCCGGACTGCGCAAACAGCGCGTCGTAGAAGGCCCTTGAGGCCTGCATGTCGTTTGTACCGACAACGAAGTAATTCATTTTCATCTGTATGCTCTCTCTTCCGTTCTGGGGTCATGCGGGCCCGGTGGCTGCCTTGGCCCCGGCCGCGGGGCCGTCATATTGCTAAATAGGACAGTTTATGTCATATTTGTTCGATGACACGGGCAAATGCGCATGACCGGCTGAGACGGATGGAAATGCTTGCCGTCCAGCTGAAGCAGGACGTGCATTGCACGGTCGGAGAGCTTGCGCGCCACCACGGTGTCAGCACGCGAACGATTGCGCGGGATCTGTCGCTCATGCGCGAGCAGGGCATGCAGATCGACGCCGATCGCGGGCGCGGCGGCGGGGTGCGTCTTGATCGGAACTGGGGCGTCGGCAGGTTGAACCTGGCCTATGCCGAGGCGGTCGATCTTCTGATCAGCATCGCGGTCGCGGAACGCATGAATTCGCCGATGTTCCTGGCAAGCCTGGGGTCCGTCCGGCGGCAATTGGTGGCGTCCTTCTCACCGGAAAAGCGCCAGAAGGTGAACCGGCTGAAATCCCGCATTCTGATCGGGGTCACCGCATCAACCTTCGTTCAGGCCGGCGCTACAGCCCCGCCGAAACGCGTCGTCCAGACCTTGCACCAGGCCTTTGTCGATCAGGAAATCTTGGAAATACGCTACAAGAGGGAGGATGGCGGCACTTCCGCGCGGCAGATAGAGCCCCATTACCTTTTGCTGAAATATCCGATTTGGTATGTCGTGGCCCTTGATCACCTCAGACAGGGGCCGCGCATCTTTCGCTGTGATCGCATGGTGTCGGGCAAACTGACCGGCGCTCATTTCCGCTTGCTGCCAAAGCAAGCCTTCGAGCCCTCGCTGGCCGACGACGACCTGTCCCTGTGACCGAACAACAAGAGACGGGCGCGCGGTGGAACCCGCGCGCCCGTTGCAAGGGTTGCGATTACGACAGCGTGAAGGCCGCGGTGTAATCGGCCACATTGTCCGGGGTGATCAGCAGGCAGTCGAACAGCTGCTTTTCCTCGCTGACCATCGGCGTGCCATTCTTGATGTAATAATCGGCCTGGATCACAGCTTCGCGGGAAAAGACGGCGACCGGTTGCAGGACCGTATAGGCCATTTCGCCGGCCTTGACCGCTTCCACCGCATCCGGCGAACCGTCAAAGCCGCCGACAACCACGCCCTCGAGCTTGCCGGCCTCTTTCAGCGCGGCAATCGCCCCCAGCGCCATTTCGTCGTTGCCCGAGATCACCGCGTCGATCTCCGGGTTGGCCTGGATGATCGACTGCATCTTGTTGTAGCCTTGGGTGCGGTCCCAGTTGGCCACTTCCTCGGCGGCCTTTTCGAGGTCGGGATACTGGCTCAGCACGGTCTCATAACCGTTCGACCGGGTTGCGGCGTTGTTGTCGGCGGGGTTGCCGAAGAATTCGACGTAGGTCGCCGCATCCCCCACCAGCGACTGGAACTGAACCGCGCCAAGCGCCGCGCCCTGCGCGTTGTTCGACACCAGCTGCGCGATGGCTATGCCGGATTCGTTGATCTCGGCGTTCACCAGAAAGACCGGGATGCCGGCCGCGGTGGCCTTGCGGACCACGCCGACGGAGCCGTCGGCATTGGCCGGGTCGAGGATGATCGCCTTGGCGCCATTGGTGATCGCGGCATCGATCAGGTTGGATTCGACGTTGGTGTCCCCCTTGTGCGCCGCCACAGTGGCGTCATAGCCCAGCTCTTCTGCGGTGGCCTTGGCGACTTCGCCTTCGGTGAACCAATAGGGGTTGGCCGGGTCGGTGACGATGATCGAGATCAGGCCCTCGGCCCAGGCCGAGCCCGCCATCAACGGCAGCGCGGCGGCCGCGGCCAGAAGCGTGCGTTTGGTGAATGTGATCATTGGTTCTCTCTCCCTTGGGTTTGGTGGGCGCCGGCGAACCGGCGGGTCTTCGCGTCGGGTCTCTTCGCCCGAAGATGCGCGAAACTGCGGCGGGATCAGGCCTTGCGGCCCTTGCTCCCGTATTGGATGGAGTTGAGCATCACGGCGAGCACGATGACCGCGCCGGTAAAGACGGTCTGCCAGTAGGACGAGACGCCGATGATGACGAGACCGTCCGACAGAAAGCCGATGACGAAGGCGCCGAGCAGCGTGCCGCTCACCTTGCCGCGCCCCCCCATCAGCGATGCGCCGCCGACGACAACCGCGGCAATGGCGGTCAGCTCATAGGTGGTGCCGGCGGTGGGGCCGGCCGAGGTCAGCTGTGATGACAGCACCAGCCCGGCGATGGCGGCACAGACGCCCGAGAGCACGTAAACCGTGATCTGCACCTTCTTGACCGGCACGCCCGAAAGCTCTGCGGCACGTTCGTTGCCGCCCGAGGCATAGAGCCAGCGGCCAAAGGCGGTGCGCGCCAGCAAAAGCCCGGCGGCAATCGCCACCCCGGCCAGCACGATCACCCCGATGGGCACGCCGCCGATACGGTTGAAGCCGAGCCAGTTGAAACCGGTGTTGCCGAATTCGGGCGTGCCCGAAAGATTGTTGAAGGTCAGCCCGTTGGTCATCAAGAGCGCCACGCCGCGCGCCACATAGAGCGACCCCAAAGTGGCGACGAAGGCCGGCACCCGGAAAAAGGCGATCAGTATGCCGTTGATCGCGCCGACAAAGGCGCCAAGGGCAAGCGTCAGCACCACCACGGCCCAGACCGGCGGATAGAGGATGACCCCGGCCGATTCCAGCTCGACCCCCTGCATCAGGAAGCCGGCAAAGACACCGGTCAGCCCCAAGACCGATCCAACCGACAGGTCGATCCCGCCATTGAGGATCACCAGCATCATGCCGATCGACAACAGGCCGAAGATCGCCACGTGATTGGCCATGATCAGAAAGTTCGACACCGTGGCATAGTTTGGCGACAGTACGGAAAAGATCAGGATGATGGCGATCAGCGCAAAGAAGGCGCGGCCTTCCAGAAGGATCTGGACGAGATTGGCGTCCTTGCCAAAGAGCTGCGCCCTCAGCCCGCCGGAGCCGGGTTTCTTGGTGGTGGTGACATCGGTCATGTCGAGGATCTCCGTTCAGTGCTGCGCCGGTGCGGGCGTGTCGAGGTCGACAATCGCGCGGGCGGTGTGTTCGTCGATGATCAGCCCGCTGAGCAGGCCGCTTTCCAGAATGGCCTTGATGGCATCGGTCTTGAGGGTGCCGCCGGCCACGGCGACGATGCGGCGGCCACTGAGCTGGTCGAGCGGCTGGGTCAGGATACGGTCGCTGATCTCCCGGCCGACGGGTCTGCCGCGTTTGTCAAAGAAATGGCCGAGCATTTCGCCGACGCCGCCGGCACGGGCGATACCGGCCATTTCCTGCGGCTCGATCATGCCGGTGGCGACCAGTTCGGCCTCGGGCACCGTGGTGCCGATGCCGACGATCATCAGGTCGGCCTGCCGGGCCAGGTCGGCGGCCGCGCGCGCCGCCTTCTGCTCCAGAAGCACCGCGCGGTCGGCGGTGGAATTGGCGATGAAGGGCACCGGCATCGAGACCGGCTCCGCGCCGGTCAGCGCCGCCAGTTTCGACACGATGGCATGCGGGTTCAGATCCGCCCCGCTGGTCAGCGCGCCCATCAGCGACACGACTTTCAGATCCCCGGCCGGCCCGGCGTCGAGCCTGTCGACGCAGGCCAGCAGCGTCCGGCCGTGCCCGACGCCGATCACCTTGTTGCGCCCGGCGGCGATCTCCGCCGCGAGGAACTTTCCGCCGGCCCGGCCGAGCGGGCCGAGCGCCAGATCTTCCTGGTGCAGATCGGTGACGACCTCGCAGAAATCGAGGCCGAAGGTCGTGGTCAGGCTCTGCTCCAGATCCACCTCGCCCGAGGCGGCCATGATCTGTTCCTTGGTTGCATCGGGGCCGAAGCTGGCCGAGATCTTGCCCTTGTGCATGACGATGATGCGATGCGCGATGGACAGGCATTCGCTGACCTCCGAGGTGGAATAGACCACCGCGAGCCCCTGTTTCGCGCCTTCGGCCAGAAGCCGGAACACCTCTGCCTTGGCACCGATGTCGATGCCGCGCGACGGTTCGTCCAGCAGCACCACCGACGGGTCGGTGGCCAGCATCTTGCCAATCACGACCTTCTGCTGATTGCCACCTGACAACGAGCCGATGGCGGCGCCGCCGCCGTCGGTCTTGATGGTCACCTCGCGGATCGAACGGTCGATGATCTTCTGCTCGTCGGCCTTCGAGGTGAACAGCCCCCGGGTAAAGGCGCCGATCGAGGCCAGCGACAGGTTCTGGCCCACGCTCATGGTCTGCACCAGCCCGTCGCGCTGACGGTCTTCCGGCGTCAGCACCAGCCCGGCCGCGATCCGCTGGGCAATCGACATGCCGGCCAGATCGCGGCCATGCAGGGCGATCTGGCCGCCCGAGGCCGGCAGCCGCCCGGCGATGCATTCCATCAGCTCGGTGCGGCCCGCACCCATCAGGCCGTAGATACAGAGGATCTCGCCCTGGCGGACGTCCAGCGACAGCCGATCGACCACCGAATACCCCGATTTGCCGGACGCCGGCACGCTGAGGTTGGTGATCGACAAGGCGACCTCGCCAAAGGTCACGTCGGGCGGCGACCCGAGATCGAAATTCTCGCCCACCATGTTGCGCACGATCCATTCCAGATCGATCTCGGCGCGCGGCGCATAGGCCGTCATCACCCCGTCGCGCAGCACCACCGCGTGATCGGTGATGGTCAGCGCTTCTTCCAGATGGTGCGAGATATAGACGATAGAGACACCGCGATCCTTCAGGTCGTGGATCACCTTGAACAGCACCTCGACTTCCGAGGCCGACAGCGCCGAGGTCGGCTCGTCCATGATCAGGATGCGGGAATTGACCGAAAGCGCGCGGGCGATCTCGACGATCTGCTGCTGGCCGAGGCGCAGATCCTCGACCGGGGTCAGCGGGTCGATGTCCTCTTCCAGCTCCGCCATCAGGGCGCGGCACTGGCGCTCTTGCTCGGCAAAGTTCACGCCGCGCGGCCCCATGATCTCGCGCCCCATGAAGATATTGTCGCGCACGGTCATGTTGGGGGCGAGGGACAGCTCCTGGTGGATGATCGAGATCCCCAGCTCCCGCGCCGCGACGGTCGAGGTGATCTCGACCGGTTGACCGTCAAGGATCAGCGCGCCGGAGGTCGGCAGATGCACCCCCGACAGGATTTTCATCAGCGTCGACTTGCCGGCGCCGTTTTCGCCAAAGAGCGTGGTGACCTGGCCGCGATGCACGTCGAAGTTCACCCCCTTCAGCGCATGGACCGCGCCAAAGCTCTTGGTGACGTCGCGGGCCGCCAGCACCACTTCGGCCGCATCCGGAGCCTGCGCCGGGGCGGCGATATTGACCTGGGCCTGCATCACTGCACCTCCAGCGCCACCGGGGTGACCAGCCAGTTCCTGGGATTGATCATGGTAAAGGCCCCGGTGACGGTGATCGTCCGACCGGTCAGCGCCTCGCGGTCGAGCCCGTCGAGCACCGCGGCGGTCATGGCGCGGTTGATGCCGGCGCCGGCGTTCTGGTACTCGATCTGGTTCTTGAAGGCGCCGAACGCGATATCGCCGGTGATGTCGCGCAGCTCGGTGCCATTGATTGCCGGGCCGGTCTGCACGCGCACCCCGGTGCCCTCGGGCAACCCCTCGACCGCGACGCTGAAGATCCCCGACTTGCCCGCGCCGACGGTGCCGGTGAAGGTCACCGGCATCACCGGAAAGGCCCCGGCCATGGTGCCATGGGCGGCAATCGCGGCGGACTTGTCGGCGGCCAGCTCCCGGGCCAGTGCCTCCGCCTCGGGCGCCTTGCCGGCGACATACTCCTGGATGCGCGGAAACTCCTGCTGACCAAAGCGGTCAGGGTCGAAGGCCTGCTGGCGCAGATCCTCTTCGCCGCCGATCGTCACCACCTTGGTGTCGATGGCAATTGCGCCGGCCAGAACAACCATAACGATAGCCGTGATTGCCTTGCGTCGCGTCGCCCTGGAAGCGCTTGCGGATAAGGTGCCGATCGTGGCCATTGCGGACATGTCCTTTCCTGTCGGGTCCGGCGCGCCGAACCTTGGTGATTCTGCGCCAGCCACGGCCGGCGCGGTCATGTTGTGGAAATGGCCAACAGCTTGATGCTGAACCCTTCCTCCCCTGTCGTTGGCCCGGGACCTCCTCAATCCCTGCTCGGGGCCGTCGACTCGCCGCGGATGACATCCACGGTTGATTGACCAAACCATATTCGAAAAAAATTACGTTGTCTGCAAAAAATTTCACACCGAGAATTTTTTCTGTATTACACCCTATGCAACCTGGCGCGGTACGGCCTGCCCTTCGGCAGCCGGGACTGCGCCGCGCGAACGGCGCGAAAAGCTGGAATTCGGAGGAGAGAGCGGTGGGCAACAACGGCAAGGGAGGCAGGACATGGCCGATTCGTCCGACCTGATCATCGGCATCGACGCCGGCACCTCGGTGATCAAGGCAGTGGCCTTCGATCTGGGCGGCCGCCAACTGGCCACATCGTCGGTTCGCAATGCCTATGTCATGGGCGCCGATGGCGCGGCCACGCAGTCGCTGCCGCAGACCTGGGCCGATTGCGCCTCCGCCCTGCGCGGGCTCGCCGACAAGGTGGACGGGCTGGCACGGCGCACCGCCGCCCTGGCGCTGACCGCCCAGGGCGATGGCACCTGGCTGGCCGGCAAGGGCAACGAAGCGGTGGGCGACGCCTGGCTCTGGCTCGATGCAAGGGCCGCCCCGACGGTGCGGCGGCTGGCCTCGGGCAAAGACGAACGCGCCCGGTTCACGGCCACCGGCACCGGGCTCAACACCTGCCAGCAGGGCAGCCAGATGGCCCATATGAACGCCACCTGCCCCGAGCTGCTGGACCGTGCCGAAGTGGCGCTGCATTGCAAGGACTGGCTGTTTCTCAACCTGACCGGGGTGCGGGCCACCGACCCCTCGGAAGCCAGTTTCACCTTCGGCGATTTCCGCACCCGGCGCTACAGCGACACGGTGATCGCCGCGCTGGGGCTGGAGACCCGCCGCCACCTCCTGCCCGAGATCCTCGACGGGGCGCGGGACACCCGCCCCCTGACCGCCAAGGCTGCCGCGCTGACCGGGCTCAGGGCCGGCACGCCGGTGTCGCTGGGCTATGTCGACATGGTGATGACGGCGCTTGGCGCCGGCGTCCATACCGGCGATGCCGGAGCGGCCTGTTCCACCGTCGGCTCGACCGGGGTGCATATGCGGGCGATGAGCTCCGGCGATGTGCGTCTCAATGCCGAGGGAACCGGCTACGTGATCTGCCTGCCGGTGCCGGATCTGGTGACCCAGGTCCAGACCAACATGGCCGCGACGCTCAACATCGACTGGGCGCTGGCCCTCGCCGAAGACCTGATGGGCGAGGTCGGCCAGGCGCCGTCACATGCCGAAATGGTCGCCAGGATCGACGGCTGGATGGCGCGGTCGCAGCCCGGCGCGCTGGTCTACCACCCCTATATTTCCGAGGCCGGAGAGCGCGGCCCCTTTGTCAACGCCGATGCGCGCGCCAGCCTTGTCGGGCTGACCGCCACCCACCGTTTCGCAGACGTGATCCGCGCGGTGATCGAAGGCCTCGGCATGGCGGCCCGGGATTGTTATGCGGCAATGGGCGAAATGCCGCGCGAACTGCGCCTGACCGGCGGCGCGGCACGCTCGGCCGCGCTGCGCCGGGTGCTGGCGGCCGCGCTCGACACCCCGGTCCGGGTCTCGGCGCGCGACGAGGCCGGCGCGGCGGGCTGCGCGATGATGGCAGCGGTCGCGATCGGCGCCTACGACACGATGGACGCCTGCATCGCGGATTGGACAACCCCGCTTCTGGGCGAACCGGAAGCGCCGGACCCGGGCCTCGTGCCGGTCTATGACACCCTCTTTACCAACTACCGGCACGCGCGTGACGGCCTGGCCCCGGTCTGGGACGGGCTGGCCGCGGCGCGCGCCTCGCAAGGAGCCTGAACCATGAGCGATATCCAGAAAGTCGACCTCTTCGTGATCGGCGGCGGCATCAACGGCGCGGGGATCGCCCGGGACGCCGCCGGCCGGGGGCTGAGCGTCGTGCTCTGCGAAAAGGACGATCTGGGCCAGGGCACCTCGTCGCGTTCGGGCAAGCTGGTGCATGGCGGGCTGCGCTACCTGGAATATTTCGAATTTCGCCTGGTGCGCGAGGCGCTGATCGAACGCGAGGTGCTGATGAAGAACGCGCCGCATATCATCTGGCCGATGCGCTTCGTCCTGCCACACAGCCCGCAGGACCGCCCGGCCTGGCTGGTGCGGCTGGGGCTGTTTCTCTACGACCACCTCGGCGGGCGCCGGAAACTGCCCGGCACCCGCACGCTCGACCTGCACCGCGATCCCGAGGGCGCGGCGATCAAGGATCAGTACCGCCGCGGCTTCGAATATTCCGACTGCTGGGTCGACGATGCCCGGCTTGTGGTGCTGAACGCCGTCGATGCGGCGGAACGCGGGGCAACGGTGCTGACCCGGCAGCCCTGCACCTCGGCCCGGCGCGAGGGCAACCGCTGGCGGGTGACAACACAGAACACGGTCACCGGCAAGACGCGGGAGTTCGAGGCCAGGCTGCTGGTCAATGCCGCCGGCCCCTGGGTCACCGACGTGGTGACCCGGGTGGCGGGATCGAACTCGCCCCGCAAGGTGCGGCTGGTCAAGGGCAGCCACATCATCGTGCCGAAATTCTGGAAGGGCGAGAATGCCTATCTGGTGCAGAACCACGACAAGCGGGTGATCTTCGTCAACCCCTATGAACGCGACAAGGCGCTGATCGGCACCACCGACATCGCCTATGACGGCCGTGCCGAGGATGTGCAGGCCGACGAGACCGAGGTGCAATATCTGATCGACGCGGTGAACCGCTACTTCAAGGAGCAGCTGACCCGCGACGACGTGCTCACTACCTTCTCCGGCGTGCGGCCGCTGTTCGACGATGGTCAGGGCAACCCCTCGGCGGTGACCCGCGATTATGTCTTCGACATCGACGAGACCGGCGGCGCGCCGCTTTTGAACATCTTCGGCGGCAAGATCACCACCTTCCGCGAGCTGGCCGAGCGCGGCTTGCACAGGATCGGCAAGTACTTTCCGCAGATGGGCGGCGACTGGACCGAAGCGGCCCCCCTGCCCGGCGGCGACATCGAGGCCGCGGATTACGAGAGTTTCCGCGACAGGATGAAACGCGATTACCCGTGGATGCCGCGCGGCCTGCGCCAGCACTACGGCCGGCTCTACGGCACGCGGGTGGCCGGGATCGTCGGCGAGGCCCGCGCACTCGACGGGCTGGGCCGGCACTTCGGCGGCCATCTCTACGAGGCCGAGGTCGCCTATCTGGTGGCGCATGAATGGGCGCAGACCGCCGAGGACATCCTCTGGCGGCGCACCAAGCACCGGCTGCATCTGAGCGCGGACGAACAGGCGGCCTTTGCCAAGTGGTTCGAAGCCCAGCGCGAGGCGGCATGACATGACGCTGACGCTTTCGCTCAACACCAATCCGCTGGTCAACCGCTTTGCCGAACCGGACGACCTGATCGACGCCATCGCCCGCGACATCCGCATTCGCGACATCCAGCTGACCCATGAATTCATCAACCCGTCCTGGCCTGCCCCGGTGATCCGCCGCCTGACCCGCGACATGGGCGCGGCGCTGCGGCGCACCGGCGCGCGGGTGACCTCGGGCATGACCGGGCCTTACGGGCGGCTCAATCACTTCGGCCACCCCGATCGCGACGTGCGGCGCTATTACGTCGACTGGTTCAAGACCTTTGCCGATATCATCGGCGATCTCGGCGGCAGCTCGGTCGGCACGCAATTCGCGATCTTCACCTACCGCGATTACGACGATGCCGAGCGTCGCGAAGCGCTGCTCAAGATCGCCCTGGACTGCTGGGCCGAGGTGGCCGATCACGCCAAGGCTGCCGGGCTCGGCCATGTGTTCTGGGAGCCGATGAGCCTGGGCCGCGAATTTGGCGAAACCATCGCCGAATGCATGAAATTGCAGGACCGGCTGACGGCGGCAAACATGGCGGTGCCGATGTGGATGATGGCCGATATCGACCATGGCGATGTCACCAGCCCCGACCCCGTCGACACCGATCCCTATGCCTGGGCCCGCGCGGTGCCCCGGGTCAGCCCGATCATCCATATCAAGCAATCGATGCGGGACAAGTCGGGCCACCGCCCCTTTACCGCCCGCTACAATGCCGAGGGCGCGATCCAGCCGGAACCGCTGCTGACAGCTTTTGCCGAGGGCGGCGCGGTCGACAACGAGATCTGCCTCGAACTCTCCTTCAAGGAGCGCGAGCCCGATGACCGGCAGGTGATCGCGCAGATCGCCGAAAGCGTCGCCTTCTGGGCGCCGCATATCGACAGCGGGGCCGATGACCTGAATGTCTGAGGCCGCCATGATGACACAGGCTTGCCTTTCGCGGCAATTGCGGTCATGTGGTTCGCGTTCTCAGGGCGGGGTGAAATTCCCCACCGGCGGTCATAGCCCGCGAGCGCCTTTCGGGTCAGTCCCGGAAGGGTCAGCAGATACCGGTGGAATTCCGGAGCCGACGGTCAAAGTCCGGATGGAAGAGAACCAGCCGTCGGGTGCCCTGCGCCCGTGCGGCTGGCATCGCCTTGGGGCCACTTTTGAAACGCAAAGGATGGTTCCATGACCGACACACTGAACATCGCCTTCATCAAGGCCCGCTGGCACGCCGAAATCGTCGACCAGGCGCTGGCCGGTTTCCAAACCCGCCTTGCCGCCACCGGCACGGC
Organism: Marinovum sp. E3; assembly: GCF_055755275.1. NCBI lineage: Bacteria > Pseudomonadati > Pseudomonadota > Alphaproteobacteria > Rhodobacterales > Roseobacteraceae > Marinovum > Marinovum sp. E3. The sequence goes on along the minus strand of NZ_JBVTQV010000004.1, from coordinate 128,323 downwards.
GGCCGAGGTCACGTCTTTCGACGTGCCCGGTGCCTTCGAAATGCCGCTGCTGGCGCAGAAACTGGGCCAAGGCGGCAAATATGACGCCATCGTCTGCGCCGCGCTGGTGGTCGATGGCGGTATCTACCGCCATGACTTCGTGGCACAAACGGTGGTCGACGGGCTGATGCGCGCGCAGTTGCGGACCGGTGTGCCGACCTTCTCGGTCTCGCTCACGCCGCATCATTTCCAGCCGACGGCCGAGCATGTCGGGTTTTTCCGCGACCATTTCGTCAAGAAGGGCGAAGAGGCCGCCGAGGCGGTACGCATGATCGCGGCGCTGGAGGTCTGAGCCATGCCGCCGCCCGCCTGCCGCCTTGCCCCCGATCTCCGCTGCGGCCGGGGCGCGGCGCGGCGGGCACAGGGTGCCGGGCGGGCGGCCCCTGCCTCTGGACGAAACCGCGCTGGCAGGCATCATGGTGAAGCTGCGATGCGCGTAGCGGAACGGAGGAAGTGACATGGCAAAGGACCGCGCTTCGGGAGATGCCGAACATTCCCTGGCAATTCGCGCCGCCTGGCTGCACTACGTCGGCGGGCTGCGGCAATCCGAGGTGGCAAAACGGCTCGGCGTCCCGTCCGTCAAGGCGCACCGGCTGATCCAGCGCGCGGTCGCCGAGGGCGCCATCAAGGTCTCGATCGAAGGCGACATCATCGAATGCATCGAGCTGGAACAGGCCCTCTGTGCCCGTTACGGGCTCGACACCTGCGAGGTGGCCCCCGACCTGGAGGAAGATGGGCTGCCGCTGCGGGCGCTGGGCCTGGCCGGCGCCTCGCGGCTCCGGCGCTGGTTGGAAAGCGGCGAAGAGATGACCATCGGCATCGGCCATGGCCGGACCCTGGCCGAGGCGGTTCGCGCCATGCCGCGGTTTGCCACCACCGGGTTGAGCTTTGTGTCGCTGCTGGGCGGGCTGACGCGGAATTTCGCCGCCAACCCGCATGACGTGATGCATCTGCTGGCGGAAAAGACCGGCGCGCGGGCCTATGTGATGCCGGTGCCCTTCTTTGCCAACACCACCGAGGACCGCGAAGTGCTGCTGTCGCAACGCGGCGTCGCCGAAGTTTTCCAGATGGCCGAGACCGCGCCGCTCAAGATCGTCGGCGTCGGCACGGTCGAGGCCGAAACCCAGCTGGTGGCCTCCGGCATGATCGAACAATCGGAAATAGAGGCGATTTCCCGGGCCGGCGGCGTCGGCGAGATGCTGGGCCATTTCTTCGATGCCGACGGCACCGCGCTGGAAACGCCGCTGACGTCGCGAACCCTGGCGGTCTCGCTCGGCGATGGCCGCAACGACCGCATCATCGCGCTTGCCGGCGGCCCCGAAAAGCGCGAGCCGCTGCGCGCGGTGCTGAAAAGCGGGCGGCTCTCCGGCCTGATCACCGACGAACGCACCGCCCGCGCGCTGTTGGACGAGGCACCGGCCAGAACCCGCTGAGGGGCCCCGGCCGCCGGCCGGTCAGAGGATCGACTGCCCGGTTTCCGCCCAGTCCCTGGCGAACTGGTCGAGGCCCTTGTCGGTCAGCGCGTGGCTTGCCAGGCCCTTGATCACCGAGGCCGGGATGGTCGCCACATCGGCGCCGGCGAGGGCCGCGTCCTTCACGTGGTTGGGGGACCGGATCGAGGCGGCGAGGATCTGCGTCTCGAAACCGTAGGTGTCGAAAATCGCACGGATCTCTCGGATCAGCGCCATGCCGTCGATGTTCAGATCGTCCAGACGCCCGACGAAAGGCGAGATATAGGTCGCCCCCGCCTTGGCCGCCAGCAACGCCTGATTGGCGGCAAAGCACAGGGTGACATTGGTGCGGATCCCCCCGGCGGCGAAATGCCGGCAGGCCTTCAGCCCGTCCAGCGTCAGCGGCAGCTTGATCACCACGTTGTCGGCGATCTTCGACAGGTGTTCGCCCTCGGCCACCATGCCGTCGTAATCCATCGCCGCCACTTCGGCCGACACCGGGCCATCGACCAATGCGCAGATCTCGGCGATCACCTCCTTGAAGTCGCGGCCCGACTTGGCAATCAGCGAGGGGTTGGTGGTCACCCCGTCGAGCAGCCCGTAGTCGTTCAACTCCTTGATTTCACTGGTGATGGCGGTATCGACAAAGAATTTCATGGTTCAGTCTCCTGCTGTCGGGCCGGCGGGCCCGGGGTGATGGTGACGGAGGGTCGGTGACGGGCCGCGGCGGGCTCACCCGACCCGGAGGCGCCAAAACCGGCGCGCCCGATCACGTCCGGCTCGCTGGCGACATACCGGGCCCTGCGCGGGTTTGGCGGCAACGTGCCGGGGCAGCGAATCTTTGGGCATGGCGCTCCTCCTGAGCTGGGGGATGGATAGCGGACCACTCCAAACGTCGCAACACAATATCACAAAATCACATTCTTGACTGATATTGCGATACATGCCATGTTACAAACAGGAGGACAGGCGATGAAGCGAGACGACCGGCAAAAGGCAATCATGGATCTGCTGATCGCGGAGGGCGAAGTCGATCTCGACGCGCTGTGCGACCGCTATTCGGTCTCGCGGATGACCGCCCACCGGGATCTCGACGACCTCGAGGCGGCCGGCTTCCTGCGCAAGATCCGCGGCGGCGCGACGATCCGCTCCGGCCTTCAGTTCGAAAGCGATTTCCGCTTTCGCGAACGCCAGGACAGCGCGGCCAAGACCGCGATGGCGCAGGCAGCGCTGGAGCTGATCGAGCCGGGCATGAGCGTGATGATCAATGACGGCTCCATGGCCGCAACCCTCGGGCAGATGCTGGCCGGCAAACGCCCCCTGACGGTGATCACCAACAACGCCGCCGTGATCGAGGCGCTCAGGACCGAGGCCGGCATCACCCTGATCGCGCTTGGCGGGATCTATTCCGCCAAGTTCAACGCCTATCTCGGCAAGGTGACCGAGGATGCGCTGACCCGCCTGCGCGCCGATATCGCCTTCATCTCCTCTCCGGCGGTCTCCGGGCTGGAGGTGTTTCACATGGATGACAGCGTGGTGCGCACCAAGCGTGCGATGATCGATCAGGGCGCCACCCGGGTGCTGCTGGTCAATCATGCCCGGTTCGGTCGCGCCGCCCTGCATCATCTGGCCGAGCTGCGCGAGTTCGATCACATCATCACCGACAGTCAGCCCGCCGGCGAACACCTGGCCGCAATGCAGGAGGCCGGCGTGCGCCTGACCCTGGCCGACGCGCAGGAGGCCGAGGGATGACCCGGCCGCAGGTCTGGATCGGCACCAGCTGGAAGATGAACAAGACGCTGGCCGAGGCACGGCACTTCGCCACCGCGCTGGCGGCGGCCGATGCCGCTCGCGACAGCCGCATCCAGCGCTTCGTGATCCCGCCCTTCACCGCCGTGCGCGAGGTGGCGCAACTCCTCGCCGACAGCTCGGTCAAGGTCGGCGCCCAGAACATGCATTGGGCCGATCACGGCGCCTGGACCGGCGAGATCTCGCCCGGGATGCTGACCGATTGCGGCCTCGACATCGTCGAACTGGGCCATTCCGAGCGCCGGACCCATTTCGGCGAGACCGACGAAACCGTCGGTCGCAAGACGCAGGCCGCGCTGCGCCACGGGCTCGTTCCGCTGATCTGCATCGGCGAGACCCTGGAGGACCGCGAAGGCGGCCGCGCGCAAGAGGTGCTTGCGGCGCAGCTGCACGGCGCGCTCGGCAAGCTCGACGCCATCCAGAAAGACGCCGAGATCCTGCTGGCCTACGAACCGGTCTGGGCCATCGGCGAACACGGCATCCCGGCCACCTCGGATTATGCCGATGCCCGCCAGGCCGAAATCATTGCCGTGGCCGGGGACATTCTGGGCCGCCGCCTGCCCTGCCTCTACGGCGGCTCGGTCAACCCCGCCAATTGCCGGGATCTCATCCAATGCCCGCATATCGACGGGCTGTTCATCGGGCGCGCGGCCTGGAGCGTCGACGGCTATCTCGACATCCTGACCCGCTGCGCCGCAACCCTCTGACCCGAAGGAGACACCGCCATGAAAATTGCCATTGCAGGCGACAGCGCCGGCGAAAGCCTGGCCCGGATCCTCGCCGAGCACCTGAAGGATCGCCACGAGGTTGCCGAGATCTCGCGCACCGCCGAAGGCCCCGACGCCTTTTACGCCAATCTCTCTGACCGCGTGGCCTCGGCCGTGCTGGCCGGCGAATTTGATCGCGCCATCCTGTGCTGCGGCACCGGCATCGGCGTCTGTCTGGCCGCCAACAAGGTGCCCGGCATCCGCGCCGCCCAGTGCCACGACACCTATTCCGCCGCCAAGGCCGCGACCTCGAACAACGCCCAGATCATCACCATGGGCGCGCGGGTGATCGGCGCGGAACTGGCCAAGGACATCGCCGACGCCTATCTGTCGGCCGCGTTCGATCCGCAGGGCAAATCCGCAGGCAACGTCAAGGCCATCGACGAGGTCGACATCAAGTACACCAAGGCCTGATCTCTCCCGGCGCCCGTGATCCGGGCCAGTCAATCGGCGAAAACCGCGAACAGGATCGCAACGCGGCCCAATCCGGCCAATTGAAAGACACGGCCCCCCGCATCCCGAAATGGAACGCGGGGGGCCGGCCGACCTGTCCGGGGAGCGCGAGACAGGTCTTAGGCGTGCTGGCCCACGGTCCAGCCCTTTTTGCCGATGGTCCGCTCGGCGCTGTCGCGGGGCGCCTGTTCCAGAGTGGTGGCAAGCGTATCGTTCCATCGGTTCATGAAGCCCATGACCGAGATACAGGCCAGAAGCTCCACGATTTCGTCATCCGAGAAATGCCCGCGCATCTCGGCCATCATCTCGTCGGTGACGAGATTGGGAACCGAGGCCGCCGACATGGCAAAGCGCAGCGCCACGCGCTCGGCTTCGGAAAACAGGTCGCTGGTCTCGAACTCCCAGATCGTTTCCATCTTGCGCTCGTCCGCGCTCAGATCATCGACGATGCGCGCGGTATGGGCCTGGCAATAGAGGCATCCGGCGGCATAGCTGGCGATATGCTGGACCATGCGGCGCAGGATCACCGGCGTCGTCATCTCGGGCGCCTGGATCACCGCGTCGGACAGGCGGACAAAGGCGGCGCCGACAGCCGGACGCCGCGCCATCACCTTGATCGAATTGGGCACAAAGCCCAGAACCTCTTCGCGCGCCTCCAGAAAGGCGCGGGTCTCGTCGGTGTAGCTCTCGGGATCGGCGGGCGGAATGCGGGTCATGCCGCCCCCTGTTGCCGGCTGCGGGTCTTCCAGATCACGTTCATCTCGACGTCGGCGCTTTCGAACAGGTTCATCACCGGGCAGCGCTGTTCGACATTGCGGCGCAGCAGCTCCAGGCGTTTCTCGCTCTCGTCGGTCTCGATCTCGATCACCATGTCGACCGTGGTGAAATAGGGCCGCACGCCCTTTACCCCGCGCGCGCCGCGCATGTCGGCGGTGCCGGTACACGTGAGCGTGAGATCGGTGAATTCGAAGCCGATCGCCTTGGCCACCAGCTTCAGCACCACGCTTTCGCAGCCGACAAGCGAGCCGAGCAGGGATTCCAGCGGCGTCGGGCCCAGATCGGTGCTGCCCTTGTGCTCCGGCTCGTCGATAATCCAGCGATGCGACCGGCTGCTGACCGACACCAGCGTATGGCCGTGCAGCCGCGACGACACCTGCGGATGGATCAGCGTCGGGGTCTTGGTGTTCTCGATGGTGGGGGGAATGTCGAATTCGTCGCTCATGAGGGAACCTTTCAGAACATGGCCAGACCGGTCAGCGCGGTCTCGATGCGGTAGACAGAGGTGGAGGCAGTGATGAACAGCGTGCGGAACGCCGGCCCGCCAAAACAGAAGTTGGTGGATTTCTGCGGCGTCAGGATCACCCCGAGGCAGGTGGCATCGGCATCGAACAGATGCACCCCGCCCGGCCCGTTGCAAAGGATGTGGCCTTCGGTGGTGGTCTTCATGCCGTCCGGCACGCCTTCGCCTTCGCCGGTGACATCGGCCCAGACGCGGGCGTTGGTCAGCCTGCCATCCTCGGTCACATCCATCACCCGGATGTGCCCGCCCCAGCTGTCATTGACGAAAAGCCGGCTTTCATCCGCCGACAGGCAGAGCCCGTTGGGCTGCTGGAAATCATCCGCCACCAGTGCCAGCGTGCCGTCCGGGTTGAGCCGGAACACGCCCTGATAGGGCAGTTCCTGATCGCGCAGGATCCCGAGGTCTTCGCGAATGCGGCCAAAGCTCGGATCGGTGAACCAGATCCGCCCCTTGCTGTCGCAGATCACGTCATTGGGGCTGTTCAGCTCCTTGCCCGTGTAATGCGTGGCCAGCGGCACCACCAGCTTGCCGTCATGCTCATGCCGCACCAGCTGCGACGCGGCATGTTCGCAGGAGATCACCCGGCCCGCGCGGTCAAAGAAATTGCCGTTGGCCTGGTTGGACGGGGTGCGAAAGACCCGGAGGCCCTCGCCCTCGCTCCACTTGTACTGGTGGCTTTCCTGAATATCGGAAAACATCAGCCAATGCTCCGAAGGATGCCAGATCGGGCCCTCGGTAAAGCCGAAATTCCCGGCGATCTCCTCGAGCTTGCTGTCGGCGGGAATGGCGGCGGTGAAGGCGTCGGAACGGATGTCGAACGGCATAGGGGTCTCCATGGGTCAGCCCGCCCCGAGAACGAGGTTGGGCAGGAACAGGGTGATGGACGGGAACAGGATCAGCAGGGCCACGGTCAGGATGTCGATCAGGACGAAGGGCCAGATCGCACCAAAGATGCTAGCAATCGGAATGTCGGGCCTGACCCCGGCCACCACATAGACGTTCAGCCCCACCGGCGGGGTGATGAACCCGATCTCGACCATCTTGATGACCAGGATGCCGAACAGGATCGGATCGATCCCCAACTCGACCACCGCCGGAAAGATCACCGGCAGGGTCAGCAGCATCATGCCCGAGGCGCTGAGGAACATGCCGAGAAAGGCGTATCCCGCAAGGATCGCGATCAGGATCGCCGTCGGCGAAAACGGCAGGGCGACCAGCCATTCGGCGATTTCCGTGGGCAGACGGGTGAAGGCCAGGAACCGGGCAAAGATGAAGACACCCCAGAAGGTGGAAAAGATCATCACCGTCAGCTTGGCGGTCTCGACCAGGGAATCCTGCAATCCGGCGAAATCGATCCGGCGGCGGAACAGCGCATAGACAAAGACGATGGCCGCGCCGGTGGCACCCGCTTCGGTGGGCGTGGTCCAGCCGGTCGACATGCCGCCCAGGATCATCAGCATGACCAGGATGATCGGCATCACGTCGAGCAGAGATTTGCCGCGTTCCGCCCAGTCGATACCGGTGATCGGGCGGCCGAGCTCGGGATTGCCGGCAAAGCGCAGCATGATGAACCCGGCATAAAGCAGCGCCGAGAAGACGCCCGGAATGAACCCGGCGAGCAGCAGCCGTCCGATGCTCTCATCGACGATGGCGCCATAGACCACCAGCGCCGCCGAGGGCGGGATCAGCGAGGCCAGCGTACCCGCCGCCGCCACCGCCGCGGCCGAGATCGAGGGCGCGTATTTCAGCTTCAGAAGCTCCGGGATCGCCACCCGGGCAAAGACCGCCGCCGTGGCCTGGCTAGCGCCCGACACCGCGCCGAAGGCCCCGGCCGCCAGCACGGTCGAAACCGCCAGCCCGCCGGGCATCCAGCCGATCCAGGCCTTGGCGGCGCGATAGGCGCCCTGCACCATGCCCGAGGTGCTGGCGAAAAAGCCGATCAGGATGAACATCGGCAAGACGCTGAACAGATAGTTCGAGCCCGCCGAATGCGGGATGATGCCGGCGATATTGACCGCCACCGGCCAGCCCTTGAGCGCGACAATGCCCAGAAAGCCGGTGATGGCGGTGGCAAAGACGATATGAACGCCGGTCATCACCATGATGACAAGGGCCAGAAAGCCAAGCGCGCCGATAGTCGAGGGATCCATGATATGTCCTTACGCGTCCATGTCTTCGAGGGGGTTGGGCGGTTCGGGGATGCCGACCGGCGCGAGCCTGTCGTTCAGGATCAGCCGGCCGAAAACCCAGATCTCCAGCCCCAGCCGCAGGGCGAGGATGCCCAAGCCGACCGGCGCGGCCAGTTTCGACGGCCAGGTCGGCAGGCCCACGCCGATGGTGGTGTCGCCCAGATCCCAGGCGCGCATGAAATGCGTCCAGGTGCCCGGCAGGATGGCCACCACCACAAACAGCGCCACCAGCGTGGCAAACAGATGCGTGACCCAGCCCAGCCGGCCGCGGGCCAGCTTTTGCAGCATGTCCATGCGGATGTGCCCGGCCTGCCGGTAGCAATGCGAGATGCACAGCAGGCTGAAGGTCACCATCGCCATGGAAATGAAATCGATCTGCCCCTGGATCGGCGCGTTGAAGAGGCGCCGCATCAGCACCTCGGCGGTGACCAGAAGCATGACGACAAAAATCGTCAGCCCCGCGATCCAGGCGGTCAGATACTCGACCCGCATCAGGGCCCTGTCCAGCTTATCCAGCATGAAACCTCCGGCGTGCCCGGCCGCGGGCACCAGCGTCAGAAAAATGGGCGGGAGAGGTCCGGGGACAGGCTCCCGCCCAGGCGGGGAGCATCACATGCCGGCGTTCAGCACCAGGTCCAGCATCTCCTGGCCGGGCAGGCCCTTGCCCTCGAGATCGGCGACATAGGCATCCCAGACCGGCTGGGCCGCTTCCTTGCGTAGGGTCGCGATCATCTCCGGCGTGATCGTCACATGGGCCAGGCCGCGCTTTTCCAGCTCCGGCTCGTATTGCGCGGCGGCGGCGTTCTGGGCCTTGATGGTTGCGGCATTGGCATGGGCCTTGGCCTCCGCCAGCAGCGCCTTCATGTCGTCGGGCAGCGCGGCATAGGCCGCCTCGTTGCCCACCAGCGTCACATGCGCGGTGCCCGCCGCCATGCCGGTGGTGTACCAGTCCGACAGCTCATAAAGCTTGTAGCCGCCATGCGCCGAAGGCGTGGCCGCCACCGCGTCGATCACCCCGGTCTGAAGCGCGTTGTACTGCTCCGGCCCGCTGACATTGACAAGACTGGCGCCATAGACCGCCAGCGCATTGCCGATGCCGCTGGTGGCCTTCATCCGCATGCCATCAAACGAGGTGAGCGCCGTCGGCGCCGCGCCCTTGCCCATGACTTCATAGTTCGGCTGCACCACGGTCATCACCGGGACGACCCCCCATTTGGCGAATTCCTTTTTCACATGCGGGTTGTCATAGACCAGATCGGCGACGGCCAGCCGGTCTTCCATGGTCGGGATCGGCAGGAAGGGCAGGTCGAGCACCGAAAGCAGCGGGTTCTTGCCCGGATGGTAGCTGGAAATCACATAGCCCAGCTCGAAGGCGCCGATCGACACATTGTCCAGCACCTCGCGGGTGGGCGAGAGCGTGCCGTTGTGGACGGTGATCTCCATCTTGCCGCCGCTGTTTTCATTGACGTATTCGGCAAAGCTTTCGCCGGCGACGCGGAACGCCGGGCTGCCGTAGAGCGCCAGATCCCAGGAGATCTCCTGCGCCTGCGCGCCGGAGGCCAGAATCGTCAGTGCCGCCGCGGCGCCGAGGGCTTTGATCGGTTGGTGTTTCATGCGGTGTCCTCCCAAAAAGCGATCTCTCCAATGATCGCGCGTTCATCAGAATTGCAATAATTCGCCCATGTGCGTCAAGTCTGCTGTTTTTTCATTGAGAAAATTTCACTGAACGCGGTTTCATTCACCTGTCTGGACAAGCCCACCGAAATGCGCCATTGTCCTTGCAAATCAGCAGCAAAGCGATGCCTGGATGCCAGAGGAAAGAGTGACCGCAGACGATGTCGCCCGGCGGGCCGGGGTGTCTCGGGCGACCGTGTCCCGGGCGTTTTCGCGCGGTCATTCGGTGCAGGAGCAGACCCGCGAGCGAATCCTGAAGGCGGCGCGGGAGCTGGGGTATCAGCCGAATGCGCTGGCCCAGGCGCTGACCTCGCGCCGGTCGCAGATCGTCGGCATCCTGATGGGCCAGCTGAAGAATCCGATCCATGCGGTCCTTCACCAGACGATCTCCATGGCGTTGCAGCAAAACAACTTTATCCCGATCTCCGGTCAGATCGGCGGCGCGGATGACCTGCCCCGGCTGATCGCGACCTTTCGGCAGTATCAGGTCGGCGTGGTCATCTTGACCTCGATGAACATCTCGCCCGGCCTGGTGGAAGAATTTCGCGACGCCGGCTTTCAGGTTCTGCTGCTGAACCGGATCGACGACGATTCGGTGACCGCCTCGGTCTGCGCCGATCTGACCCAGGGTGGCAGGCTGGCCGCGAGGCGGCTGGTTGAACGCGGTTGCAACCGAATTGCAGTCGCTCGCGGCACCCTCGGGCACTGGACCAGCGCCGCGCGGCTGGCCGGGCATGTGGCGGGGCTGGAACATCTGGGACAGGCGCCGGCAGAGGTGTTCGACGGCGGCTACACCTATGCCGACGGCGCACGGATTGCCGAAACCCTTCTGGCCAAGGGCGATGCCCTGCCCGACGGCTTCCTCTGCCCCAACGACCTGTTCGCGATCGGGCTGATGGACCGGCTGCGCGCCGCGGCCGGGCTGCGCTTTCCCGAAGACATGAAAGTCGTCGGTTTCGATGACATTCCGATGGCGGAATGGGAAAGCAACGATCTCACCACGATCCGCCTGCCGGTGCAGGCCATGGCGAAACGCGCCACCGACGTCATCAGCCGGATTGTCCTCGAGGACGAGACGGTAGAAGAAAAGATCTGGATCCCCTGTCGGCTGATCGAACGCCGCTCGGCCTGATCCCCCAAATCACAAGCGAAAGACCCACATGCCCACATTCAAGCAACGCATGGCCTCCGGCGAGATCCTGACCGGAACCTTCCTCAAGACCCCCGCACATGAAATGATCGAGGTGCTGGCGAAATCGAAGCTCGATTTCGTCTGTCTCGATGCCGAACACGCGCCTTTTGATCGCGCGCGGATGGACATCTGCCTTGCCATGGCGCGGGCGCTGGACTTTCCGGTGCTGGTCCGCCTGCCGGTGGGCACCCCGGTCGAAGTGCTGAAAGCGCTCGACAGCGGCGCGGTGGGCGTCGTCGTGCCGCATGTCGACAGCGTCGACAAGGCCGAAGCCATCGCCCGCGCCGCGCGGTTCGGCGAAGGCGGGCGCGGCTATGCCGGATCGACCCGCTGGGCGGGCTTTGCCACCCGCCCGATGAAGGATGTCCTGCAACAGAGCACGGACGAAACCATCGTCATCGCCCAGATCGAAGAGCCCGCCGGCGTCACCGCCGCCAGTGCGATCGCCTCGGTCGACGGGATCGACGGCCTCTTCGTCGGGCCGGCAGACCTGGCCGTCTGCTATGGCAAGACCGACATGTCCGATCCCATGGTGATGGACGCCATGCGCGACACCGGCGCCGCCGCACAGGCGGCGGGCAAGGCCTTCATGACCTTCGCGGCGAATGCCGACGCCGCGCCGGCACTGCTGGACATGGGGGTGACCATGTTCTTTGTCGCCTCCGAACATGCCTTCATGCTGCGCGGCGCGAACGCCGAGGCCGAAGCCTTTCAGGCCGCCGGCGCCGACAGGGCCTGAGCCGCACGGAACATCGAAGCCCCGCTTCGGTGTTCCGTCCTGATCGGAGCGCAAATCGCCATTCGGTATTCCGTCTCGGAATACCGAGCGCGCCACATCGACGTTGTTGCGGCCTCCCCCACCCGACAGAATGAAACGGCGACCCGAGACCCGATTTCAACACGGTGGAGACAGAATGGCAGACCGCCCGTCCGGCGCGCCCGAGGATGCGGCCCCGAGGAACCTGGTGTTCCTCCTGTCCGATGAGCACAACCGTGATGTGCTGGGCTGCTATGGCCACCCCTTCGTGCAGACTCCGAACCTCGACGCACTGGCGCAGGCCGGGGCGCGGTTCGACGCCGCCTATTGCAACAGCCCGATCTGCGTGCCCTCGCGGGCCTCGCTGGCCACCGGACGGCAGGTGCACGAGCTGGGCGCCTGGGACAATGCGGCGCCCTATACCGGTACGCCGCGTTCCTGGCATCACCAGTTGCGCGACGCCGATGTCGATGTCGCCTCGATCGGGAAACTGCACTATCGCGGCGGTGACGACTATGGCTTTACCGAAGAGCTGATCCCGCTGCATGTGCTGCATGGCAAGGGCGACCTCAAGGGGCTGTTCCGGCGCGATCCCCTGCCCAAGACCGGCACCGGAAATCTCGCGGCACAGGCCGGGCCGGGCCGGTCGGCCTATTCCGACTATGACACGCGGATCGCCCGGACGGCCTGCGACTGGCTGACCGACCGGGCCGACCGCCGCGATGCCCCCGGCTTTGCCCTGTTCGTCAGTTTCGTGATGCCGCATTTTCCGCTGATCGCGCCAGACGCGTGTTATGCGCTCTACGAGGGCCGCGATCTCGACGAACTGCGCTTTGGGCTCGACGCGCCGGTCGATGGCCATCCGGTGCTGGACCACATGCGCCGGGTTTCCGACTACGACGCGCATTTCAACCCGGAAACCCGCCGCCGCGCGCTCTGCGCCTATTTCGGCATGGTGACCCGGCTTGACGAGCTGATCGGCACCGTCCTGCAAACGCTCGAGGACACCGGGCTCGGCCCATCGACCAGCGTGATCTATTCCTCGGACCATGGCGACAACCTCGGCAGCCACGGGCTCTGGGGCAAATCGGTGATGTATGAGACCGCGGCGGCGGTGCCGCTGATCCTGCGCGATCCGCGCCTTGCGCCCGGAACGGTTGTGGATGCGCCGGTCTCGCTGGTCGATATCGCCCCGACGGCGGCGGCGATCTGCGCCCCTGTGGTCTCCGATCCGGCCTGGGCGGGCACCTCGCTGCTCGACATAGCCCGCAACCCGCCGCCGAACCGCCCGGTCCTGTCGCAATATCACGCCACCAGTTCCAATACCGGCATGTTCATGATCCGTCAGGGGCGCTGGAAATACATCCATTATCCCGGGTTCGCGCCGCAGCTCTTCGATCTTTGGAGCGATCCGCAGGAACGGCACGATCTTGGCCAGGACCCGTCCTTTGCGGCGGTGCGCCAGCGCCTCGATACGGTATTGCGCAGCCAATGCGACCCCGAGGCCGTCAACGCCGGCGCCTTTGCCGATCAGGCCGCACGGATTGCGGCCAACGGCGGGCGCGCCGAAATCGCGGCCTCCGCCGACATTCCCTTCACCCCGGCCCCGGCATGACGTGAAACCACGGGCATTCCGCCGCCGCCGGGGTCGCGGGGATGCGCCCCCGCGATCTTGACCGAAAGGACCGCCATGACACTGGATCTCGCCGCCGCGCTGACCGGCATTTCGGGCATTCTGGTCACCCCCTTCGACAGCTCCGGCGCGGTGGCGCCCGCGCGCCTTGCGCCACTGCTGGACCGGGCGCTTGCGGCCGGGGTCCACCTGCCGGTGGTCAACGGCAACACCGGCGAGTTCTCCGCCCTGTCGTGTGACGAGGCCTGCACGATGGTCCGCGCGGTCGCCGATCTGGTGGGAAACCGCGCGCCGCTTCTGGCCGGCGTCGGGCGCAGCCTGCCCGATGCCTGCCGCCTGGCCCGGGCCTCGGCCGAGGCCGGGGCCAGCGGGCTGATGATCCACCAGCCGCCCGATCCCTTTGTCAGCCCGCGCGGGACGGTTGATTACATCCGCGCGATTGCCGATGCGGCCGACGGGCTGCCGCTGGTGCTCTACCTTCGCAACGACGCTATGGGGACGGCGCGGATCGCAGATCTCTGCGCCATACCGGGCGTGCGGGGCGCGAAATGGGCCACGCCGAACCCGCTGAACCTTGCCGCCGCGATCGCCGCCTGCGATCCCGGCATCATCTGGGTCGCCGGTCTGGCCGAGGTCTGGGCACCGCCGCTCTATGCCGTGGGCGCGCGCGGTTTCACCTCCGGGCTGATCAATGTCTGGCCCGAACGCTCGGTCGCGATCCATGCCGCGCTGGCCGTCGGCGATTATCCCCGCGCCTCGGCGCTGATCAACGGAATGCGCGCTTTCGAGGATATCCGCGCCGAAGAGCTGAACGGCACGAATGTCACCGCCGTCAAGGCCGCGCTTCTGGCGCAGGGTCATGCCTGCGGCCCGACGCGCCCGCCCTCGGCCTGGCCGCTGACCCCGTCGCAGGCCCGGCGGCTCGAGCGCTTCCTTGCGGCCAACGCCCTGATCCGAGAAGGCACAGAATGACCAAGATCGACCGAATCCGCTGTTTCATGACCCGGGTCGATGACCGCCCGCGCCTGCTGGTCTCGATCACCACCACGGACGGGCTCACCGGCTGGGGCGAGGCCTACAACCACGGGCCCGACCTTGCGCTTGCCCCGGTCATCGACTGGCTGGCGCACCAGCTTGCGGGCGAGGATGCGACGCGGGTGACCTATCTCAACCAGAAGCTTCTTCAGCATTGCCGGTTTCCGCCCGGCGCGCTCGGGCTGGCGGCGATTGCCGCCATCGACCACGCGCTCTGGGACATCGCGGCCAAGGCCCTGGACGTGCCGGTCTACAGGCTTCTGGGCGGCAACGTGCGTGACCGGGTCGAGGTCTATTGCGGTGTCTATACCGCGCCCGATGTCGGCGAGACCATCGATATCGTCACCCGGTTGCGCGCCACGGCAGGCTATCGCGCCTTCAAGCTGTCGCCCTATCGGCGCAACCCCCATGCCGGGCGATGGGGGGTCACCTGTGCCAGCGCCGCACACTGGTTCGGCGCGATCCGCGAGGCCCTGCCCGAAGATCTGGAATTTGCCTTCGACGCCCATGCGATGATCTTCGACCCGATCCGCGCGGTGCAACTGGCGCAGGCGCTGGCGCCTTACGATCCGCTGTTTCTCGAAGAGCCGATCCGGCCCGAGCATATCCCGGCCTGGACCGCGCTGAAATCCAAGGTGGCGATCCCGATTGCCACCGGCGAATGCCTGTACAACCGGTTTGAGTTCCTGTCGCTGCTGGCCGCCCAGGGCGCCGATATCGTCCAGCCCGACATTGCCGTCGTCGGCGGGCTGACCGAGATGCGCCGGATCGCCGATCTGGCCGATGCGCATTACGTCTCGGTGATGCCGCATAATCCGATGGGCCCGCTGGCGACGGCGCATAACGTGCATTTCGCCGCCGCCCAGACGAATTTCCGCCTGCTGGAATACCGCCCGCCGCATCATGCGCCCTGGGCGGTCGATCCCTATGAGCCTGTCGATGGCTACCTGGGCCTGCGCCCGGACCGCCCCGGCTGGGGCATCGAGATCGACGAAACGGCGCTGGAGACCTCGGGTTACCTGCATTGGGAACGCCGGGTCGAAACCCGCGCCGACGGCTCGACGACCTATCCCTGACACCGGACGGACAGCCACCCCGAGACAGGCCGGCGCCGGGTCTTCTCCGTCAGAACCGCCGGGGCGCGTGCCGGCTCATGACGCCAGCGCCGCCCGCCCGCCAAGCGCCGCTTCGGCCAACTTGCATCCCAGCGGATCATCAAGCCGCGCCGCCTCGGCCCCGAGACGGCCCGCCAGACGCGCGACCTCGGCGGGGTTCGCGGCCGAGACGTCAATGCGCTCTTCGGGGTCCACGGCGAGATCGAACAGGATGGCCTGCCCATCCTCGAGGATGAGCTTGTGGCGTCCGTCGAACACCGCCCGCTGGCGCCGCCGCGCCCTCGGATCGGCATCGCTGTCGCGCATGATGTTGTGGGTCTCGTTCTCGATATAGGCGATGTCGCGCCAATCCGGCGCCTCGCCGCGGATCAGAGGCATCAGGCTGCGGCCTTGCAGGTCCGCCGGCGCCGCCACCCCGGCGATATCCAGCATCGTCGGCATCAGGTCTTGCAGGCCGATCAATTCGTCGATGACCAGATTGTCGGCTATGCCCGGCCCCCGCATCAGAAACGGCACATGCACGGAATCCTCGGTGCAGACGAATTTCGATGTCACCCCGTCGCGGGCGCGAAAGGTCTCGCCGTGATCGGAGTAGTAGAACACGATGGTGTTCCCGGCCTGCCCGGTCTCTTCCAGCGCCGCCATGATCCGGCCGACACAGCGGTCGAGCGCGGTGACCGAACCGTAGTAGCCCGGGCACGGCACACCCATCCGCCGGTAATGGTCCATCGTGTCCAGCGGGCAGGAGAACGGATCATGCGGCGGATACCAGGAGATCACCGAACAGAACGGGCGCGTCGTCTCGCGTTCGCGCAGCCAGGTGATCATCGCGTCGGTGTCGCGGTCGGGAATATAGGTGCCGCCCTGGAAATGCTGGCGGTGATCCTGCCAGTGCCCGCCCCAGGAATTAAACGCATGCCATTCGTCGAACGGCCCCGGGTTGGCCTCGCCCAGATGCCATTTTCCCCAATAGCCGCATTGATAGCCCGCCCCGCGCAGCAGGGCAAAGACGGTCTGATCGGTCAGCCCGCGGTCGGCCAGCAGATCGGGCACGCCATAGACGTTTTTCTCGATGCCGTGGCTGTGGGGGAACTTGCCGGTCCACATCGAGGCCCGCGCCGGGGTGCAGACCGGAAATACCGTCCGGCACTGGCTGAACCGCGCACCATCGCGCGCCATCCGGTCAAGGTAGGGCGCCGAGACGAAGCTGTTGCCATAGCTGGGCAGGCTGTCGGCGCGCTGCTGATCGCTGAACAGGACGAGGATATTCGGTTGGTCTGTCATGGGGCTCTCCTGTCAAAGATGATGAAACGGTGTGCCGGCCGGCCGGTGCAGCGGATCGGCCGAGCGGGCGATCGCGCGCGCCAGATCCGCGCCCGCCCGGTCGCCGACCCCCTCGGCAAGCGCGGCCATCTCCTGCGCCAGTTCCCGGACCAAGGGCATGGTGTCCTTGAACCTGGTGAGCTCGTCCATCGGCGTGCGCCGGTGCGGCGCGCCGAACAGATCGAATTCCTCTTCCGGGTCGATGCAGGTGTCGAACAGGCTGTGCCGGCCCTTGTCGAAGCTCAGGATCAGCTTGTGGCGCCCGGTCCAGATGGCGCGCTGATCCCAGGACGGAAAGGTGCCGTAATAGGCCCGGCCCTTCTCGGCCTCAAAGGTCACCGCGATGTGGCGCAGGTGGCGGTTGTGGATATAGAGCGCCCGGCGCCAGGCCGTCGGCCGGCCGGCCATCAGCGGCAGAAGGCTCTCACCATCGGCATCCGCCAGATCGGCCCCGGCCATCGCCGCGATGGTGGGCGCCAGGTCGTGCAATCCGACAATCTGCGCCAGCCGCACCCCCGCCGGCCCGCCGGGCCCCCGGATCACTAGTGGCACCCGGATGCAATCGTCGTAACAGGTATGGCCGCCCCGGTTGACGGCATCGCGAAACTTGAACTGATCGCCGACCACCGAACTGTAGATCACCGCCGTGGTCCCGGCCCTGCCCGTGGCCGCAAGCGCGTCGAGGATCTGCCCGACCGCGCGGTCGCAGGCGGTCACCGCCGCGTGGTGCATGGCCAGCGGAATGCCCTTGCCGCGATAGAGATCCAGAACCTCCGCCGGCAGATCGTCGGTTTCCCCGTCCAGTTCCGGAAGGGTGACCAGGGTCAAGCGCGGCCCGGTGCCGCCGGCCAACGCCTCGCGGGCCCGTTCCGCCGTGCGGCGCAGCCCCTCGGGGCCCGGCGCGGGCGTGATCTCGGTCAGCGCGTATCCGGCCGCGGCCAGACAGCGGCCCAGCGGGCTTTCGGCCAGCGTCACCGGCGCGGCATCCGCGGCCGGATAGCGACCTCTGAGGATCGACATCCGCGACGGACCGGGGGCGGGAAAGATCGTGGCGGCCTTGTCGAACCAGACCCCCTCGGCCGCCAACCGGTCGATGTGGGGCGTATGGACAAGCTGCCCCCCGCCGGCGCCGGTGTAGTCGCGCCTGTGCCTGTTGGCGAGGATGAGAAGTATGTCGGGGTGCTTGTGCATGTCCTGTCTCCGTCTGCCGGACGCAGCTGCGGCGTCGGCCTTCGCCGTGCCGGTGCCCGCCGGCACCCTGGGGGATTTTCCTTGCGACTTGGGGGCCCGCGCCCCGCATCCGAGGAGGCGGATGCGGGGCGAAGGTCCGGCTCAGGGAGCGAGCCAGATGTCCCAGGCGCGGATCACCCGCCCCGGCTCGAAGTTCTTCACCTCGTCACGGACGCCGATGAAGATGCCCGCCGCCCCGGCGCGGATCGAGATCGCCTTGCCCAACACCCCGGCCTGATAGTCTTCGAAGGCCTTTTTGCGCTCCTCGAAGGTCAGGCCGGTTCTGACGCGATGGGCGGCGTCCTCGATTTCGGGAAAGGTCACGCCCTGAAGCGACCCGTCGCCGGAGAAGTGGCGCAGCATTCCGAACGGCCCGATCGACGGAGCCATGCCGAAACCGCCAATGATGATCGTCCAGCTCTCGCGCTCGACCCGCAGCGCCGACCAGGTGGCGGCGTTCTGCGCGTTGATGCGGGTCTTGATGCCCAGCTTGCCGAGCTGATCGGCCAGCGCGATGGCATAATCCCGCAGCGCCGCCTCGTCCGAGATCGTCAGGATCTCGATCTCTTCGCCATCATAGGCGCTCTGCGCCAGCAGCTCTTTCGCCTTGTCGACATCGCCGAGATTGTAGGTCTCGATCCCGGCATCGGAGTAATAGGGGAAACCGTCATACTGCCAGCCGTGGCCAAGCACGTAATTGCCGCCAGTGGCGAAATCGAGCAGCACCTCGAGGTCGAGCCCGACCTGCACCGCCTTGCGGAAGTTCTCGTCCGCGCCCAGCGGCTTGGTCAGATTGAAGGTCTGGTGAACCATGTACCACGGCAGCACCTTGACGGCGCTGACCTCGTCCGAGGCCTCGAGCCGTGGCACATCCTGCGGCGAAACCTGGTCGGCGATATGGTAGTCGCCGGTCAGCAACCCGGCGATCTGCGCCCCGGCTTCCGGCACGGTGCGGAAGGTCACGGTATCCACATACACCGTGCGTTTGCCGCCGAATCCGTCGCGCGGCGTGGCTTCGGCCTGCTGGCTGTACGCCTCGAAACGGGCCAGCCTGATGTGGCTGTCGGGCACCCATTCGACGAATTCGAACGGCCCGGTGCCGACCGGCTTGAACTCTTCCTTGGGCAGCGCCGCGATCTCTTCGGGCATGATCCCGACGATCACCCGCGGCGAAGACAGGCTGTCGAGAAAGGTCGGATGCGGCTCGCTCATGGTGACCCGTACGGTCAGATCGTCGACCGCCTCCAGGTTCTCGACAAGCGCCATGACACCCTGGTCGACGCCGGCGTCCTTCATGCGCTGCAACGAGGCCACAACGTCGCCGGCGTCCAGCGTGCTGCCGTCGTGAAAGCGCACGCCGTCGCGCAGGGTGAAGGTATAGGTCCGGGCGTCGTCGCTCATCTCGTAGCTGGCGGCCAGTTGCGGAATGATGTCGCCGGTCTCGCCGCGCGTGACCACGCCTTCGAACATATGGGCCGACACATACCGCGTCGCCACACCGGTCGAGGCATGCGGATCGACACTTGGAAGCGTCACGGCCATCGCGACGACAAGGTCGCCGCCCTTGGCCGGATCCTGGGCCGAGGCGGGGGCCGTCAGGCCAAGCGTCGCGGCCAGCGCGGCGGCCGCCATTGCTCTGAATTTCATTTCAAGTCCTCCCGTTGTTGTAGGCTTGGGCCGATTAGCCGGCATTTTGCCTTTCCTCGCAACGCGGAGTTTCGAGCTTTACCATTCCAATCCGGAATGATGTCATCGAGGCTTAGGCGTTGCGTGCCGGCGGGCCTTGTCGCCATTCTGGACGGGCAAGCCGGCGCCTGATGCACACAGGGCCGGAGGGGAGGACATGGAAACACGCCACGCACATATCGTTCGCGAGATCGCCGAGACGGGCCGGTTCTCGAAAGCGGCAGAGCGGCTCGGCATGGGGCAATCGGCCCTGAGCAAGATCGTCATGCGCATCGAGGATGAATTCGGCTTCAAGGTCTTCGACCGGGGGCCGCAGGGCGCGGCGCTGACGCCCTTTGGCCGGCTGTTCCTGGAATATGCCACGGTGCTCGAGCGCGAGACCCGCGATCTCAAGAGCGTGGCCACCTCGATGCGCAAGGGCCAGAGCGGGCATTTCCGCATCGGCGCCGGCCAGACCTGGGTTTCCGACCAGCTGCCCGAGATCTTCGTGCGCATGCACCGGCAGCGCCCCGGGCTGCGGATCAGCGTCTTTACCGGCTCGGTCACCGATATCCTGGCCCGGCTGAAGTCCGGCCAGATCGATCTGGCCTTTACCGCCATGACCGTGCCGCTCGGCCCCGACCTGTGTTCGGAAAACCTGACCTATGGCCAGTTGCGTGTCGTGGCGCGCCCCGGCCACCCGCTGGCCCGGCTCGACCGACCCTGCCGCTTTCACGAGATGATGGGCTATGACTGGGTGGTCGGCGAATGCAGCGAAAGCGATCTCACCTGGAACTGGCTGACCAGCACCGCGCAGAACCGGGGCCTGCCCAAACCCAACGTGATCCTGGAAACCCCGCAGCGGGAACTGGCCACCCAGGCGCTGATCAACAGCGATCTTCTGGGATTCCAGCCGCGCAACGCCAAGGCGGTGCGCACCGGCCAGCTCGCCGTCATCTCCGAGGTGCGCGTCGCCCGGATGCGCGCCACCGGCATGGTCTGGCGCAAGAACCGGCAGATCCCCTCGGGGCTGCACTTCATCATGGAGACCGCCCGGGCCTTCATAGCGGACCGCGATGCCGGGATGGAGCCTTCCGATTCCCTTGAACACGAGCGCTGAAAATCATGTCCAGATACATCCTCAAACGTTTGCTCAGCGCGATCCCGGTGCTGCTGCTGGTCAGCATTGCCGCCTTCGTGCTGATCCAGCTGGTGCCGGGCGATGCCGCCGCGATCATCGCCGGACCCGATGCCTCGAATGACGAGGTCGAATTCGTGCGCCGCCAGCTCGGCCTCGACCGCCCCTGGCCGCTGCGGCTCCAGGATTGGATCTTCGGGCTGGCCCAGGGCGACCTGGGCTATTCCTACATCCTGAACCGGCCGGTGACCGAGGCGATCCTCGAACGGCTGCCGGTCACCCTGTCGCTGGCCGGCCTCTCGATCATCTTCGCCACCGTCCTCGGGGTGGCCCTGGGCGTGCTGGCGGCGGTCTTTCACCGCAGCTGGATCGACGCGCTGGCGATGACGGTCGCGCTGTTCGGCGTCTCAGTGCCGAACTTCTGGTTCGGCCTGATCGCGATCCTGATCTTTGCCGTCGGCCTCGGCTGGTTCCCTCCGGGCGGCTATGTCTCACCGACCGAGTCGTTCACCGGCTGGCTGTCGGCCATGGCGTTGCCGGCGCTGACGCTGGGCACCGCCTCGATGGGCCAGATTTCGCGGTTTTCCCGCTCGGTGATGCTGGAACAACTGGGCCAGGACTATGTGCGCACCGCGCGGGCCAAGGGGCTGGGGCAGGGAAATGTCATCGGCCGGCACGCGCTCAAGAACGCGATGATCCCGATCCTGACGGTGATCGGCATTTCCTTCTCGCTGACCATGGCCGGGGCGATCATCGTGGAATCGGTGTTTTCCCTGAACGGCCTCGGCCGGCTGATGCTGCATGGCATCCAGCGCCGCGACTACCCCGTTCTTCAGGGGGGCATGCTCGTCATCGCCTTTTCCTTCGTCATCATCAACCTGCTGGTGGATATCCTCTATTCCTGGCTCGACCCCCGGGTGCGCTATGACTGACCTGACTGCCTTCCGAAGCTTTTCGACACGGCTGACAACCCGGATGTCGGCGGCCCATCTGCCGCTGCTGATCGGCGGCGTCATCTTCGGCCTCATCGTGCTGGCCGCCGCCCTCGGCCCCTTCCTCACCCCCTACGGCCCCGAGGACACCTCGCTGATGGAGCGGTTCAAGGGCCCCTCGCTGGCGCATCCCTTCGGCACCGACAGCTTTGGCCGCGATATCCTGTCGCGTGTCCTGCACGGCGGCCATGTCTCTCTGGGCATCGGGCTGGCGGTGATCACCATCTCGGCCGGTCTGGGCATCGCGATCGGCGCCACGGCGGGGTATTTTCCCAGGCTCGACAACCCGATAATGCGGGTGATGGATGCCGGCGAGGCCTTTCCCACCCTGCTGATGGCCATCGCCCTTGCCGCCGTGCTCGGGCCGGGGATCACCAATGTCATCCTGGCGCTCGGGGTGGCCTATGCGCCGCGCACCGCGCGCATCGTACGGGCCTCGATCCTGGTGCTGTCGCAACAACAGTTCGTCGAGGCCGCCCGCGCCTCCGGCGCCGGGCCGTTGCGGATCATCGGCCTGCATCTGCTGCCCAATGCCATGGCGCCGGTGGTGGTGCAGATGACCTTCATCTTTGCCGATGCGGTCCTCGCCGAGGCGGCGCTGAGCTTTATCGGGGTCGGCCCGCCGCCGCCGGCGCCGACCTGGGGCAATATCATCGCCGACGGCAGAACCTATCTCTACTCCGCCTCCTGGATCACCCTGTTCCCCGGGCTCGCGATCTTTCTGACCGTGCTGTCCCTGAACCTCATGGGCGACGGTCTGCGCGATCTGCTCGACCCCAGACTGAAAAAGGTAACCTGACCGATGGCCGAGCCCCTTCTCGACGTCTCCGACCTGACCATCGCCCTCAAGATCGGAGCCCGCTCGATCAACATCGTCGACGGCATCTCCTTTCGCATCGACCCCGGTGGCCGGCTGGGGGTGGTGGGGGAATCCGGCTCCGGCAAGAGCATGATCGCCCTGGCGCTGACGGGGCTGCTGCCCAATGTCATGCAGCTTGTGTCGGGCTCGATCCGGTTCCAGGGCGAGGCGCTGGAACTGGCCCCCCCGGCGCGCATGCGCCAAATCCGGGGCCGCGACATCTCGCTGGTGTTCCAGGAGCCGGCGACGGCGCTGAACCCGGTCTTCACCACCGGCCGCCAGGTCTCCGAGGTGCTGCGAGAACACGAGAAGATCTCGGCGCGCGAGGCCCGCAACCGCACCATCGAGCTGTTCCGCCAGGTCGGCATTCCGGCGCCCGAGCGGCGGATCTCGGATTATCCGCACCAGATGTCAGGCGGCATGCGCCAGCGGGTGATGATCGCCATGGCGCTGGCCTGCCGCCCCCGGCTGCTGATCGCCGACGAGCCGACCACCGCGCTCGACGCCACCATTCAGGAACAGATCATCGACCTTCTGGCCGCGCTTCAGGAGGAAACCGGCGTCGCGGTCATGCTGATCAGCCACGATCTGCCGCTGGTGGCGGAATTCGCCGAGCAGGTGATGGTGATGTACGCCGGGCGGGTGGCGGAAATCGCGCCGGCCGACACGATCTTCGAGGCCGCGATGCATCCTTACACCCGGGGGCTGATCGCCTGCGCCATCGGGCTCGAAACCGGCACCTCCCGCCTGCCCACGATCGAGGGCCAGGTGCCGCCGCCGCTGCAATTTCCGCCGGGCTGCCGCTTTGCCTCGCGCTGTCCCCATGCCGCAGCGCAATGCGCACAATCGGTGCCCGGGCTTCAGCCGATCGGGCCGCAGCATGTCGCCGCCTGTCTCAGGCTCGACCAGATGACCAAACTCGAGGTGGCCTCATGAGCGACACCCTGGATGCGCCGCTGATCGAGGTCCGCGATCTTCAGAAGCTTTTCCCGATCAGGTCCGGCCTGCTCGGCCGGGCCGCGGGCCATGTCAGGGCGGTGGACGGCATCAGCTTTGACATCCGCTCGGGCGAGACCCTCGGGCTGGTTGGCGAAAGCGGATCGGGCAAGACCACGGTCAGCCGCATGCTGCTGCGGTTGCTCGACACCAGCGCCGGGCAGATCCGCTTTGACGGCCATGACGTGACGGCGCTCCGGGGGCGCGACCTGAAGGCGCTGCGCAGCCAGATGCAGATCGTGTTTCAGGATCCATTCGGTTCGCTCAACCCGCGCATGACCGCCCGGCGGATCATTTCCGAACCGATGGTCATCGCCGGCACCATGGACCGTGCCGCCCGCCATGCGCGGGTTGACGAATTGCTCGACCGGGTCGGCCTGCCCCGGTCGATGGCCGACCGCTATCCGCATCAGTTCTCGGGGGGGCAGCGGCAGCGCATCGGGATCGCGCGGGCGCTGGCGCTGACGCCGCGGTTCCTGGTCTGCGACGAGGCGGTATCCGCCCTCGACCTCTCGATCCAGGCGCAGATCGTGAACCTGCTGCGCGACTTGCAGAAAGAGCTGGGCCTCACAACGCTGTTCGTGGCCCATGACCTTCAGGTGGTGCGCTATATCTCGGATCGCGTCGCGGTGATGTATCTCGGACGCATCGTCGAGCTTGCCCCGACCGAGCAGCTGTATGACCGGCCGGCGCATCCGTATACACGGATGCTCCTGGGCGCCGCCCCGCGGCTGCTGTCGCGCCGCAGCCGCAGCCGCACCGGCAAGACCTCGGTGGAGATGCCCAACCCGATCACGCCACCCGCAGGCTGTCCGTTCCATCCCAGGTGCCCGATCGCCACCGCGCTTTGCAGCCGCGACGTGCCGCCGCTCCGGCGGCGGCCGGACGGGCGTGACGTGGCCTGCCATCACCCCGACGGGTGACCGACGGATCACCGCCCAGGCGATTCCCGCGCACCGCCGCCCCCGGCCGCGCGCCGGCGGCAAAGGGCCGGGTGCCGCCCCTCGGGCGGCCTGAAATCCGGGCGACCCTCTGCCTCGGGCCAGCCCGACCTGCACCTTCGTATAGTCGTGTCGCCATCTGCGCCGGGTCGCTAGACCTTGGCGCTGCGCACCGGGACTATTTCGTCGCCTATGCTCCCTCAGGACAAGTTCATTCACCAAGGGAGCAGAGGCGCGGTGCCCAAGATCACCCGGACAACACGGCACGGCCCACGGCAAGCGGTCATGTTTCCCCGCCGCAGCCGGGCCGGGCACGCCAAACCCGGGCCGCATGCCGCGCAATCCGCGCGCCCTGCCCTTCAGAGCAAAGGAGTAACCCGGTCATGATTATAGGCCTCGCAACGCTCTCCATCCTCTTCGGCGGCGCCTGCGGCATCGCGGCGTTCTGCGCCGAGTTCGGGGCAATGCAATCGCTGATGATCTATGCGGTTGTCGGCCTGATGCCCTTTCTGCTGATGCCGCTTGTCGGTTCGCCACAGCCGGTCCGCGCGGACATCCGCACCGAAGACATGCGCGCGCCCGGGGCCGGCGTCCCGAGGTTGCACGGCAAAAGGGACATCTGACCGGCCGGGCGCCGCCTGGCCGTCGCGGCAAGGCGCCATGTGTCCGGCGCCTCCGGTAAAGGAAACGAGTTTTGTGATGTATAACGATTTCAGCTGGGTATCTCTCCTCCAGAAAAGCCGCCGGACCGGCTGGGTCATCCTGATCTGGCTGGTCACGGCGGTCGCCGCGCTCGGGCACGGGGCCTGGCTCGGGACCGGCACCATCGACGTGTCAGACGCCTCGCGCAACGAGATCCGGGCCCGCATCCAGAGCGGACAGCCGGCGCTCTCGCCGGGCGACATCGTCGAGGTCTATTCCAGCTTTCCGGCCATCGTGGCGGGCACGCAGGACGGTCCGGGCGGCTATGCCACCATGTATGTTCCTGCCGGCGCCGAAGTGGTCGGCGCCTATATCACGGATGCCAGCGGAAATCCGATTCCGGCGCGCCCGGGGCTGGCCTCGACCGGCAGCGGCGTCGCCAAGGGCTGGGGGCCGAAGGGGCAGCAGGCCTTCGACGATTCCCTGTTCGGCTGGCAGCCCGAGGACGACACGCTCTGTTCCGTCGCGGGCTATACCACCGCCGATTGCAACAACGGGCTCGCCTATATCTACGGCGACACCGGCATCTTCTATTCCACCCGCGACGACACCGCGCTCTTTGCCAACGGGTCGGACCGGGCGACGCTGGAAAACGGCTATCTGGTCGATCCGACCAACGGCACCCCCTGGACAACCGTCGGCGGCACCGGCACCGCTCGGGTGCACAACAAATGGGACGCGGTGCAGGTCAATGCCTTCGGGTCGGGCGGCTCGATCTTCGACAACGGCTTTTCAACCGCCGAACAGACCTCGATCACCGGCGGGCGCGGCGCCACGCCGTTCCGCTCGGGCAGCCCGGTGGCCGGCCCCGACAGCGGCAGCGACTGGGACCGCTACGGCACAACCGGCCCCTGGCAACGCATCCAGTACGACGGCTCCTGCCGGGCCGACGATCCGGCCATTCCCGGCGGCGAAGGCCCGGCCAACGGCGACGGCTCGGTCTATCCCGAAACCACCGATCCCGGCGTGAACTCGGTCGCGGTCTGTAGCGATGCCTCGACCACCGGCTTCGATCTCAACACCTCCGACCTCACCGCCCTGCCCGCCGGCACCAACGCCGTGCGCTTTGCCTTCGGCGGCATCGCCGAGAACGAGGTCTATTACGGCGCGCTGCGGCTGCGGATTACCGATCCCGATGCGCTGGGGCCGATCAATGCCGAAGGCCACGGCGGTGACAGCGCCCAGGGCGGCGCCGCCGGCAACGACAACCCTTGGCGCTACTGGGTGGCCGGCTCGTCCTCCTACGCGGTGCCGGGCAGCGAGGACATCGTCGTCGGCATCTCGATCGTCGAGGTCAACGGCGCGCCTTATGGCGGCGGCGACATCCCGCCCTCGGCCACGGTGCGCTATCGGGTGGCCTATGCCAATACCTCGCTTTCGCCGCTGACCGATGCGGCCTTGCAGGCGACCCTGCCGGCCCAGACCACGTCAACCGCCAATTTCGAGGTGATCTCGGGCGATGACATCCGCCCCGCCTCAAATCCGTCCGGCGGCACCTTCAGCTTCGCCAATATCCCGGTGCTCAACGGCCTGGGCTCCGGCGCGGTCGAATTCGACGTCACCACCAATGCCCCCGGCGGCGCCACCGTGCAGGCCGACACCCGGATCGTGGCCAATGAATCCGGCCCGGTCACCGACAGCGTGAGCGTCAATGTCACCGCCGCCCCGGTCGAGGCCCTGCCGGGCTGCACCGGCACCCGCTTTTCACTGGTCGACTGGGCCACCGACGCCCCGGCGCTGGTCGGGCAGAACGTGGCGATCTCGCGCTACGGCATCACCGGCTCGGTGGTGGCCTCCGACCTGTCGCAGCCGTTCCGCCCGGCGGCGATCGCCACCGCCAACACGCTTTACGCCGGCACCGGCGGCAATCCGATGCTCGACGCGCAATATGTCGATCTGCGGGTGACCCTGAGCCAGCCCACAAACGGCGTCTATTTCTACCTCGCCGATCTCAACGCCGACGAATCCGTGACGGTATACGGCGAGCTGGTGGGCCAGCGTGTCAGCCCGGCGATGACAAACGGCCCCGGCAGCTTTCCCATGGCCCGGGTCGCCAATGACGACGGCTCGGTCACCGGCGAGCGCACCACCACGCTGGCCTCGGGCGCGGGCCAGGCCCTCCTGGTGGGCTTTTCCCAGCCGATCGACACGCTGATCATCCGCCACACCCCGCTGGTGTTCAGCGCGGCCGGCCTTTCGGGGGCGGATGGCATGCATCTGGCCGATATCCAGGCCTGCGCAGATTTCACCGATGCACCCAGCGGTCTTGGCGATGCGCTGCACAATTTCATCGATGGCGACGCCTATCGGATCGGCGCGTCGATCACCGGCGACGGCGGCCCCGGCAATGCCACCAATGCCGACAGCGACGATGACGACGGCGTGTCGATCCCGCCGATGACCCAGGGGATCCTGACCACCATCACCGCCGATGTGACCGGCACCGGCGGCCTGCTGCAAGCCTGGGTCGACTGGAACGGCAATGGCACGCTCGAGGCAGGCACCGCCGAGCAGATCGCCACCGACCTGGCCGATGACGGCACCGGCGCCGATGTGGCGGCGGGCGACGGCCAGATCCAGTTCGATGTGGTGGTGCCCGGCGATGCGGTACTCGACCAGACATATGCGCGCTTTCGCTGGTCGAGCCAGCCGGCGCTTGGCGTGACCACGCCGGCCGGCAACGGCGAGGTCGAGGATTACGCCGTGGTTGTCGCCGCCGCCCCGGTGGTCGACCGTGGCGATGCGCCGGAAAGCTACGGCGATCCGCAGCACGTCATTGCCGAGGCCGGGGTGGCCGGCACCTACCTCGGCTCGGTGCCGCCCGACCCCGATGCCACCACGCAATACAGCGCCAATGCCACCGGCGATGATCTCGATGGCAGCGACGACGAAGACGGCGTGATCCTGCCGCAGCTCTTTCAGGGCGGAACCACCGAGATCTCGGTGGTGGTCAACGAAGTCACCGGCGGCGTCAGCGGAGTGACCGGCGCGGTCGCCTATCTTCAGGCCTGGATCGATTTCGACGGCGACGGCAGCTTCGACGCCGGCGACATGATCGCCGCGGACCTTCAGGATGGCTCGGCCGGCGACAAGGACGGCGTGCTGAACGGCATCATCGTCTTTGACGTCGACACGCCGGCCAATGCCACGCTCTTTCCCACCTTTGCGCGCTTCCGCTGGTCGACAACCGCGGGCGTGGTGCAACTGGCGATCGATGGCGAGGTCGAGGATTATCAGCTGACCATCTCGGGCGATGCCCCGCCGGTGACCTGCGATGCCGGGCTCTACCAGATCGCCACCACCAATTCGACGCTGAAGCGGCTGGCCTTCACCGCCGGGCTGACCGGCTATACCCTCAACCTCCAGGACATCGGCTCGGCCGGGCAAAACCTGAACGGCGGCTGGGGCTACAGCGTGGTCGATGGCTATCTCTATGCCGTCCGAAGCGGCAAGCGCGAGCTCTGGCGCGTCGACGGCGGCGGGACCTTCACCCGGATGCCCGATCCGCCGGGCAGCATCAAGAAAGGCACCAATGCCGGCGACATCCTCGAAAACGGGGTGATGGTCTACAAGGCCGACAACAACACCTTTCAGCTGCTCGACATTTCGAACGCCGATGCCGCAGTGGACAACGGGCTTCTGGAGCTCGACACCAACGTCAACACCGTCGATTTCGCCTATAACGCGATCGACGGAAACCTCTACGGCATCGACGGCAGCACCGATCGGATCTTCCGGGTCTCGGCCAATGGCGGCAATGCCAGCGTCGGCACCGAGGCGGTCACCCTGTTCGGCCCGGCCACCTATACCGGCACCTATGGCGCGGTCTGGTTCGACGACACCGGGCGGTTCTACATCTATGACAACAACACCAACGAGATCTTTCTGGTCGACACCACCACCGGGCTGCGTCAGCTGATCGCGGTCAGCCAGGATGACGAGGGCGGCACCAATGACGGCGCGTCCTGCCGCGGCCCCTCGGCCATTCCCTACGGCAGCATGTCCGGCAACGTCTATATCGACCAGGACGGCTCTGACGCCAAGGACGGCGCCGAAATCAACCTGGGCGGCGGCATCGCGATCAATGTCCATGACGACCGGGGCACGCCCAACGACATTACCGACGATATCTTCCTCAAGACGGTCGACACCCTGGCCGACGGCACCTTCAATGTCGGCGATCTCTCGCCCGGCACGACCTATCGCGTCGACGTCGACGTGACCGACAGCGATCTGCCCGCGGGGTCGCAGATCGGCACCTCCAACCCGATTGTCGGGGTGACGGTCACCCCCTATGGCAACACGCCCGACATCAATTTCGGTTTCGACCCGCAGGAAAGCGACTTGTCGCTTACCAAGGTGGCCTATGCCAACGGCGGCAATACTGTCATCACCCAGGCGGCACCGGGCGACCTGATCGACTTCGTGATCTCGATCAACAACGCCGGTCCCGGCTCGCCGTCGGGGGTGACGGTGATCGAGAACCTGCCCTCGGGCTTCCAATACGTCAGCGACGATGCCCCCGCGACCGGCGACTATTACGATCCCGCCAACGGCGTCTGGTTCGTCGATGAAATCCTGCCCGGTGCGATCGAGGAACTGCGCATCACCGCGCGGGTGCTGGCGACCGGCAACCACGTCAACTCGGTCGAGATCATCGCAAGCTCGCTCGACGACCGCGACAGCGATCCCGCGGTCGGCGCCGCGGTCGACGATCTCAACGATGGCCTGGCCGACGACGACGAAGACAGCTATGCGATCTCGCTTTATGCCGGCGAGCGGCGGCTCTCTGGGCGGATTTTCCTCGACAACGGCAGCGGCGGCGGCACCGCGCATGACGGGCTGGTCAATGGCGGCGAAGTCGGCGCGCCCGAGGTCCGGCTGCTGATCACCGACAGCACCGGCGGCGTGATCGCCGCGCCGCTGGTCGATGACGACGGAAGCTGGAACTACGCGCTCGATGCCGCCCACAGCGGGCCGATCACCCTGAGCGTCACCGACAACCCGGATTACATGCCGGTCTCCGAAACCAAGAGCGGCCTGCCGACGCTGGTTGATCCCGATCCGCGCGACGGCAGCTTCACCTTCACCCCGGCGACCGAGACCGATTACGCCGGGCTCGACTTCGGCCTGATCGCCGCACCGCGCCTGACCGAGGACCAGACCGCCGCCATCGCCGCCGGCCAGGTCGCGCTTCTGAGCCATGAATACGCCGCGACCACCACCGGCACCGTGCTGTTCAGCTACAGCCAGGTGTCGATGACACCCGAAAACGCCTTCAGCGCCGCGATCTACGCCGACACCGATTGCGACGGCGAACCCGAGGCGCCGCTGAACGCGGCGGTGGCGGTGCAGGCGGGCGACCGGCTCTGCGTGATCTCGCGGGTCATGGCCAGCGGCGGCGTCACCCAGGGCGCGCGGCTGACCTACCGGCTCGACGCCGCGACGGCGCTGGATGCCACCCCGCTGACCCATGTTGCCAGCAACACCGACCGGGTCGAGACCGGCAGCGGCCTGGGCCAGCTCAAGCTGACCAAGACGGTGCGCAACGAAACCCAGGGCACCGCCGAGGGCACCGCCAATGCCGGCGCCGCCGGCGACGTGCTGGAATACCGTATCCGGCTCGAGAACCAGAGCAACGCGGCGGCGCTCGACGTGGTGATCTTTGACCGCACCCCGGCCTATACCAGCCTGGCCGAGCCGGTGCCCAGCCCGGTCGCCGTCGGCGGCGCGCTCAGCTGCGCGGTGGTTGTGCCCGCCAGCAATATCGCGGGCTATTCCGGCCCGTTGCGCTGGGATTGCGCCGGCAGCTATCCTCCGGCCTCCGACGGTTCGGTCTCTTTCAAGGTGCGCATCGATCCCTGAGCCCGGCCGGCCAGGCCCCCCGGCCCGGGTGGCCACCCCAAGCTTTACGGGTATAAACTCCCGGAATAGGGGGGATCGGGATGATCAAGCTTCAGCACGTCGAAATGCTGCTCGCCATCGAGCAGGCCGGCAGCATCCGCGCGGCTTCGAAACGCCTGGGCAAGACCCAGCCGGCCGTGACCAAGGCGCTGCGCCAGGCGGAAACCGAACTGGGCGCGGCGATTTTCAAACGCGCGCCCAGCGGCGTCGCCGTGACCGAGGATGGCAAGCAGATTCTGCGCCGCGCCGGCATCATCCAGGCGGAATTGCGCAAGATGCAGGAAGAGGTCGAACAGCGCCGCGGCGACGGCACCGGCCGGTTGAACGTCACGGTGTCACCGCTGGCGGCCAGCCGGATCATCGGCGGCACCATCCGGCGCTTTCGGCGGCGCTTTCCCAAGGTTCGGGTGCAGATCACCGGCGGCCACGAGCCGATGGCCTTCGGCCCGGTCCGGGACGGTCTCGTCGATTTCGTGATCGGCCCCGAACCGCGCGAGGCCGACGCCGCCGGGCTGTCTGTCGCCCATCTGGTGGAAACGCCGATTTCGGTCATCGCCAGCACCGCGTCGCGCTGGGCCGGCGAAACCCGGCTCGAGGCGATCGCCGCCGCCGACTGGCTGATGATCGGCACCTACAAGCGCCTGCCCTACCTGCAACGGCATTTCATCAGCCGCGGCCTGCCGCCGCCCGATCCGATGGTGACCTCGGATTCGATCACCAGCATTCTGGCGATGGTCGAGGATGGCGATTTTCTCTGCACCTTTCCCGGCCTGCTGATCGACCGGGTGTGCGCCAAATGGCGGATTTGCGCGCTCGATCTGGACGAGTCGCTGCAAGCCTCGCGCATCGCCCTGGTCACCGCCTCTGAACGGCCGCCAACCCCGGCGATGCAATATTTCGCGGATTGCGTGCTTCAGGTGGCCCGGAACGAGATCGGCCCCCCTATTCCCTGAAGGTATACCCATCAACTTTCGGAGCCTCCCGCCACCGCCTGCAAGCCCGTAGACTCCCGCAACCAGAAGAGCGCCGAATTGCGCGTCGTCAGGGTTGGGAGGCCAGGATGAATATCCTTTTCGTCATGTATGATCAATTGCGCTTCGATTACCTGAGTTGCGCCGGTCATGCCGCGCTGGAAACGCCGAATTTCGACCGCGTCGCCGCCAGGGGCGTCCGCTTTACCAGGGCCTATGTGCAATCGCCGATCTGTGGCGCCTCGCGGATGAGCTTTTATACCGGGCGCTACGTGTCGTCGCATGGGGCACAGTGGAACGGCTTTCCGCTGCGCGTGGGCGAGGTGACGCTGGGCGATCACCTGCGCGAGGCCGGCATGAACTGCTGGCTGCTGGGCAAGACCCACATGAAGGCCGACGCCAAGGGCATGGCGCGGCTGGGCCTCTCGCCGGACAGCGTGATCGGCGCGCGGCAGGCCGATTGCGGCTTCGACGCCTGGGCGCGTGATGACGGGCTCTGGGGCGCGGGGCCCGACGGTCTCTACGACCAGAAGCGCTCTCCTTACAACGAATACCTGAAATCTAAGGGCTATGACGGCGAGAACCCCTGGGCGGATTATGCCAATGGCGCGGTCGATGCCGGCGAAATCGCCTCGGGCTGGATGTTCCGCAACGCCGACAAGCCGGCCAATATCCGCGAAGAGGACAGCGAAACCCCCTGGCTGACCTCTGAGACGATCCGGTTCATCGAGGCCGCCGAAGGCCCGTGGTGCGCGCATGTTTCCTTCATCAAGCCGCACTGGCCCTATATCGTGCCGGCGCCCTATCACGACATGTACGGCCACAACCAGATTCAGCCCCCCGTGCGTCATCCGCTCGAACTCGATGATCCGCATCCGGTGCTGGGCGCCTATCACGAGGCCCGCGTCGCCCAGGCCTTTCAGCAGACCGAAGTTCGCAACAAGGTCATCCCCGCCTACATGGGGCTGATCAAGCAATGCGACGATCAGTTGGGGCGCCTGCTGGATCATCTCGAGGCGACCGGCCGGATGGAGGACACGATGATCGTGCTGACCTCGGACCATGGCGATTACCTCGGCGATCACTGGCTTGGCGAAAAGGATTTCTTCCACGAAGCCTCGGTCAAGATCCCGCTGATCGTCTACGACCCTCGCGCCAGCGCCGACGCCACCCGCGGCACCACCTGCGATGCGCTGGTCGAGGCCATCGATCTGGCGCCCACCTTCGTCGAGGCCGCCGGCGGACAGGTGGCCGATCATATCCTCGAAGGCCGGTCCCTGATGCCCTGGATCCGCGGCGAGGCTCCCGCCGACTGGCGCGACGTCGTGATCAGCGAATACGATTATTCGGTCACCCCCCGCGCCGATGCCCTGGGGGTGAGCCCGCGCGACGCGCGGATGTGCATGGTGTTCGACGGCCGCTGGAAGCTCATTCACTTCGAGGGCGGCTTCCGTCCGATGCTGTTCGATCTGGAGACCGACCCGGACGAATTCACCGATCTCGGGGCAGAGGCGGACCATGCCGACCAGATCGACCGGCTGTATGCACGCCTCGGGCACTGGGGCCGCCGCATGGCCCAGCGGGTGACGATGTCCGACGACGACATCCGCGCCGCCCGCGGCAGTTCGATGCGCCGCGGCATCCTGCCCTTCCTTGTCGATGGCAGCGAAGTGCCTGCGGAACTCACCGAGAAATATCGCGGACCTGCGCGGCAGGTCCATCTGGACGGCCCTGCGGCCGAGGAGGACTCCCATGACGTCCGAGGTTGAGACATCGCCGCCGCCGCGCGGCGCCCTGTTCGAAAAACACGTCGCAGACGTGATCGCGGCGCTCTTTGTCACGGTGATCGTGCTCTACGCCGCCTCCGGGCCGCTCAACGAATTCATCCGCTGGGTCATCGAGACAACAACCCCGGCCTTCGACGAGATGAGCCGCCGCGACCAGCGGGTCTTCCTGCGCGAACATTGGCTGGGCGCCGCCCATCGCGCCTTCGAACAGGGCTTCCTGCTGCCCACCGGGCTGATCATCGGCCTGCCGATCGTGCTGAGCTTTGCCATCACGCTGCTGACCCTGCACCGCAAGCCCGGGCTGCGGGCGGTCAACTGGGCGCTGACGGCGTTGGCGGTGAGCGCCTTCACCAGCTGGATCGTGGCGATCTTTGCCTCCGACGCCGGCATCTTGCCCACCGCGCGCGGCATCGATTACGTCAAGTTCCCGCTGGCCACGGCGATCACGCTCTATCTGACATGGCGCCTGTTCGGCGGCTTCATCGTCGGTTTCTGCCTGTTCTGGGTGGTCTACTTCTTCGTCAAGGGCTGGCTGCCCGACTGGACCGGCATCCTGGCCGGGTCCGAGGCCACATTCAGCCAGAACCTGCGGCAGATGATCCTGCAATTCTGGGCCCAGACCGGCGGCATGTTCGGCCAGCCGATCCAGGTGGTGACCGGCAATGTGCTGATCTTCATCGTCTTCGGCGCGGTGCTGATGGCCAGCGGCGCCGGCGACCTCCTGATGAAGATCGCCAACCGGCTGACCGGCGGGCTGACCGGCGGCGCGGCGCATGCCTCCGTCGCCTCTTCCGCGCTCTTCGGCACGCTGTCGGGCGCGGCGATCTCCAATGTCGTCTCGACCGGGGTGATGACCATTCCGGTGATCCGCAAGGCCGGGTTCAAACCCGCCTTCGCCGGCGCGGTCGAGGCCGCGGCCTCCACCGGCGGCCAGATCATGCCGCCGGTAATGGGCGTCGTCGCCTTCTTCGTGGCGGGCCAGATCGGGCTGGAATACCGCTACATCGTCGTCGCCGCGATCATTCCGGCGATCTTCTACTATCTCGGCACCTTCCTCGCGGTTTATTTCGAGGCCCGCAAACGCGGCGTCGGCGCCCTTCCCGCCTCGGAACGGCCCAAGCTGACCCGCAGCGAATGGGTGCAATGCCTGGTCTTCGTGATCCCGCTCGGCACGCTGAGCTATTTCCTCTTTGCCCAGCCCTCGGTGCCCAAGGCCGGCTTCTACGGGCTGATCGCGGCGCTGGCCTCGGCCAGCCTGCTGTTTCGCGATTTCCGGTCCGGCCGCCGGCTCTGGACCGCCTTTGTCGATGCCGGCCGGATGGCCGCCACCATCGTCATCATCGTCACCGCCATCGGCCTGATCGTCGGCTTGATCCAGACCTCGGGCTTTGCCGGACGGCTGTCGCAGCTTCTGGCCGAGGTGGCCGACGGCCCGCTGCCGCTGGTCCTGCTGGTGGTGGCGCTCGGCGCCATCGTCCTGGGCATGGGCCTGCCGCCGGGGGCGACCTATTTCATCATCGTGATCGCGCTCTCCTCGGGCATCGATACGGTGGGTATCGCGCCGCTGACGCTGCATCTCTTCGTGGTGGTCTTTGCCATGATGTCGACGGTCACGCCCCCGGTCGCCCTCGCCGCCTTTGCCGCCGCCCCGATCGCCGGGGCAGATCCGATCAAGACCGGCTTCGAGGCCGCCAAGATTTCGCTGGCCGGCTTCCTGATCCCCTTTGTCTTCGTCTATCACCCGGCGGTGCTCTACAAGTTGCAGGTGATCTTCGAATGGTTCGGCGAAGACCGGGTGAACTCTCGGGCCATGATCGATATCGCCACCGTGACCTGGTTTGATTTCTTCTGGATCCTTGGCGCCTTCACCCTGGCCATGTGGCTCATCGCCTCGGCGCTGGCCGGCTTTGACCGCAGCCGCCTGTCCGTCGTCGAACGGGCGCTGCGCCTGACGCTGGGTGGCGCGGCCCTGCTGCCGCAACTTGCCATCGCGGCCCCCGCCGCCGGGCTCGGGCTGGCCCTGCTTCTGGCCAGTCCGCGGCTGGCCCGGCGCGCCGGACCGGCGGCCCCCTGACCTTCACACGACGCATTCAACTGGGAGGAACTTGATGCGACACCTGACCCTGGCAGCCCTGACTGCCGCTACCGTCACCGCCGGCAATGCCGGCGCCGAAACCCTCAAGATGGCCACCATCGAACCCAGCCTCGGCCAGGCGATCACCATGGCCACCTTTGCCAACGTGGTGAACAGCAACCAGGACGCGGTGGACATCGAGGTCGCCGGCGGCGGCGCCGCCACCGTGCATCAGCTCGAAACGGCGCGTGGCAACCTTGACATGTTCATGGTCTCGCCGACGATCTACAACTTCTTCTCCAAGGGTGTGGCCATGTACCAGAACGAGGCCGAAGCGCCCGAACTGGCCAAGAATGTCGCCCTGCTGATGTGGTTCCCCTATGGCCAATATCACTATGCCGTGCGCGGCGAGAGCGACATCGAGGTTCTTGACGACATCGAAGGAACCACCGTATTTCTCGGCCCCGCCGGCGGCGGCGCCTTCAACGCCTCGGCCGGCTGGATCGAAGCCACCACCGGCCTGGTGGTCGGCGAAGATTACGAGGCGATCACCGCCAACTGGGCAACCGGGTTCCAGGCCTTTCAGGACGGCAAGGTCGACATGTACGTCAACGGCTGCATCGACCCCTGCCAACAGTTCATTCAGTTCACCGAAACCGAGACGATCCGCTTTATCGGACCCGAGGATCATTCCGGCGAGGCCGTCGAAAAGTTTCTCGGCACCTTCCGCTACCTCGCCGAAGTGCCCGCCGGTCTGTACGAGAACCAGGTGAACGAGGCCCCCGTCATGTCGAACGACACCGCCGTCGGCATCGGCGTGCGCGCCGATCTGGACGAGGACACCGTCTATCAGGTGACCAAAGCCTTCTGGGACAATCTCGATTCCATCACTTCGGATGCGCCTTGGGCCAAGGCACTGAATCTCGAATTCGCGGTGCAGTCCCTGGCCGGAATGCCCCTGCATCCCGGTGCCGTGCGCTATTACCGCGAGATCGGCGCCCTGAACTGAAGCCAACCCCGGGGCGCGGCACCCGCGCGCCCCGGGACCATTTGACAGGAACCCCTCCATGTTCATCCGCCGCACGACATACCGACTGAAACCCGACATCGATCAGCCCGGTTTCGAACGCGACATGCGCGCCAATATCCGCCCGGAGGCGGTCGAGGGCTTTGTCAGCGCCGCCCATGTCCCCAATGACGACGGCAGCTGGACCGTGGTCGCGCTTTGGGAAACCAAGGTCGAGGCGATGGCCGCCCTGCCCCGCATCCGCGCCGAATGGGACAAGGTTCAACACCAGCTGACCGCGCCCCCCATCGTCGAGACGGCAGGCGTCGGGGTCTGGGAACCCGGCTGAGGCTAGTCGGCCCCCTGCCCCGCAGACCGAACGGGCGTGCCTGTGGCGGTTCGATATGCCCATTCAGGAAATACCCTAAACATTTTCAATGACTTAATCTGTCTTTTGGCCGATCACACAAGCGCCGGCCGAGGGTAACGTTTCGGCTTGCACCGGACGGATATTTTTGCACCGGCTCAGCCGACGGCGGCGCTTTTACGGATACCTTGACCCAGTAACCGCCGCCATGTACACCGGCCCGCTATGTCCGGTAATGACAGACCTCCCGGCGCCCCTTTTGCAGCATCCGGAACCGGGCCCGCCGCCTCCGATGCAAAAAAGGCGCCCTGCCCCAAGGACAAGACGCCGCCAGAACCTTACCCGCGGATAAGATTGCCGGTGTTTATTCCAGCCCGTCGATCAGCGCAGTGATCGCCTGTTCCAGCCGCTTGCGTTCGATCGACGAGAAGTCGCGATCGACCTTGATCTCCAGCCGGCCCTGCGCCGCGGTGCATTTCACCTGACCGGCGTTCGACCGGATGTGAAACGTCGTCTTGGTCCGCGAGGCGCGGCCCTTCCTTTCCGCCGGCTCCCGGGCCGGCGGCGCCGGATGACCGATGCCCACCAGCTCGCGCAGCACGGCGATCTCTTCGTCGGGATCGCGCCCGGCCATCGGCTTCAGCGTCTCTGCGATCCGCCGCGCCAGATCGGGCGAGGTTTTCAGCGCCCGCCCCAGCTCGATGCCAAGCGCGCGGGGGATCTCGGTCGGATAGAACAGCACCTCGCCCAAATGCTCGAGCATCACCGCGAACAGCCGGATGTAGCTGCGCTTGGAATAAGGCGCCGACTGAAACAGCTCGGCCACCGCATCATGCGCCGTGCTCACCGAGGTCGAGGGATCCTCGGCATAGACCTGTGCCGCCCGCGCCATCTCGGCAAAGGAGAGGTCCTTGCGGATCACGTTCTCATCCACCATCCGCCGATAGAGCCCGGCAACATCCGGCGCGCCGGGCATGATCAGCGCCGGGATCTCGGCCCAGTCCTCTGCCTCGGTCTCCTGGTACAATACCCGGTAGGCGCCAAGACGGCGGTAGCCCTGCACCAGCTCGTAACCGCCGCCGTCCGGTCGCGGCAGCACGCGGATCGGGTTCGACAACCCGGTGTCGCGGATCGAGGTCACCAGCTCGCCAAGCTCGACGTCCTCGCCCGGCATCCGGTCGCGCACCAGCATGGCGCAATGCACCTGATCGAGCGGCAGCCTCTGCACCACATGGCCGGCCTCGCGCAGCGCCACGAACTCATGCGCCAGCGCGTCGTTCTCTTCGCGGATCTGTTCGGCGGCGGTCTTGCGCGCCTGCAAGGCCTCGGCGTTCTCGGCAATCGCGCTGGCCATCGGCCCGCGCCGCGCGCTGTTGCCGGACGGCGCCGGCGGCGCCACCGCCTCTTCGGGAATGTCGATCTGGAACATGCGGCGTTTGCGGGTCATGCCTCATCTCCTTCCAGCACCTTATCCGCGGGTAAGCCCGGCGCATCGAAGCTTTGCCAATGCGGCAGCATCACCTCGCGAAACTCGCCATAAGCCCGGTCGAAACTGGCTCGCGCCCGGCGCCAGGTCTCGCGCGTCATGTCGCGGTAATCCATCTCGTAGATCGAACTCAGGAAGCGGCCCGATTGCTCGACCGCGCGGGTCATCTCGACCGGGTGCTGCGCCAGCCGGTCGCCAAAGACCTTGCCGAAGGCCTCGAACATGGCGCGGTGCAGATCGTTGCCGGGCTCGTACCGGGTGAGCAGGAAGCGCACGTCGTGAAACGCCTTGGGCAGGGTGACCTTATCCGCGGATAAGGTGCCTTCGAAGCCGTAAGCCAGATCCTCGAGCGCCTCGGAAAGCTGGCCGATGAAACTGGTGGTGCTGTCATATTCCCAATAGCCGGGGCCGGAGGGGATATAGAGCATGTCGGCGGCGAACACCGCATTCATCGACTGGTAACCGATCGCCGGCGGGCAATCGAAGAAGATCAGATCCCACTGGTCATCCGGCAGCTGATCGAGAAACCGCGAGACGGCGGCAAAGAACGACCATTCGGGATTGAGATGCCGGTATTGCGCCGAGGCGAATTCGACAAAGGCGGCATTGGCGCAGGAGGGGATCAGATCGATCGTCGGCCAGTTGGTGCGCTGGATGAAATCGGGCACCCGCAGGTCGTGCAGCCCAAGATCGGTGATCGCCGCGGGAATGGTCCGCCGGGGCAGGGCGGTGCCCGAGGCGGCGCCCCGGGGGGCGTTGTTCTGGGCCTCGGTCTCGCGGATCAGGTCGCGCGCCATGATGCCCCAGACGGTGTGTTCCTCGGACACGTCGGTCAGCCCCATGGAATGCGACAGGGTGGCCTGCGGGTCGAAATCGACGCAGAGCACGCGGTAGCCATCCAGGGCCGCGGCATGGGCGAAATGCAGCGCCACGGTGGATTTGCCGGCGCCGCCCTTGAAGTTGGCGATGGCGGTGCGGAAGGCGCGGCCCTTGGGGCGCGGCGGCAGCAGCGACTTGCCGCGCGGCTTGATCCGGCGGCGCAGGGTGTTGACCTCATCGAGCGTGAACCAGCGCTGCCGGCCCTCGGGTTCGACCATGCCGGCGGGCAGTGTCGGATCCGCCGCCATCTTGCCCCGAAAGGTCGACTGGTTGAGGCCGAGGATCAGCTCGGCCACCTCCCAGGAGGAAAACCGGCGCAGGGTCTTTTCGTTTTCCGGTGAGAAGGTCTGTTGCCGGATCCAGCCCTGCATCTTGAGCGACTTGGTCTGGAGTTCGCGGAGCTCTGCATGTGTCAGCATCTTTGCCTCGGACGTTAATTTCTGCTCAATGCCGATTTACGCTTAATTTGCCATTTCTGTCGAGATGGTTATTTTGCCGATATAGAGAGTGTCGCCTTTCGGCAAAGCCCAGTCAGGCAGGGCGCGGACAGCGGGCCCCCGATTCGCAAGACCCGGGCCCAGGACTGCCACCGACCGGAGCATTTGGGGGGACGTCCCACAGGCGCCCGCCACATCTTGAGGGGACATCCAGAGGA
This sequence comes from Marinovum sp. E3, assembly GCF_055755275.1. Lineage (NCBI taxonomy): Bacteria > Pseudomonadati > Pseudomonadota > Alphaproteobacteria > Rhodobacterales > Roseobacteraceae > Marinovum > Marinovum sp. E3. The sequence continues at coordinate 87,934 of NZ_JBVTQV010000004.1, read as the reverse complement.
TTTAGGGGGACATTCTAAACGTCCCCCATTACCAATATCATACCCATTTTCTTTCTCTCTGGTTTTTCAGTTTTGCCGAAACCCACTCGAATCCTTGACAAAGGCGGCCATTCCAACGCTAATCACTGCAAGATCGGGAAAAGCGTTTTAAACACCTCGGCACAGATCGGGGAGGCGCCGACCGGCGAGGCAGTCACCGCGCCTCTGGCGCTGACGAGGGAAGACCATGCAGAACGGGCGCAGTGGCCTGTTGGACGGGGCACGGAACATCACCGGCCCGGGATCGGCGGCACTCAAATACGACATTCTGACCGCGTTGCTGGTGACGGCGGCGCAGGGCGAGGCCACCGAGGCACGGCTGGCGCTGCGACTCTCCTTGCTGATCACCGCCCGGTTCAACTGGCGCAGCGGCACTTTCTCTGTTGGTCGCCGCGAGATGGCGCGGATGTGGGGGGTGACCGAACGCACCGCGAAACGCGAGATCGCCGAGATGCGGGCGCGTGGCTGGATCGCGGTGCATGTGCCGGCGGCGCGCGGCCGGGTGGCGCAATACCGGATCGAGTTGCCGCGCGTGCTGGCAATCACCATGCCGCATTGGCAGGCTGTCGGCCCGGATTTCGCCGCCCGAATGGTGGCCGCACCGGACCCCGCGCCGGAGGCCAGCAACGTGGTGCCGCTGCGCCGCGAAGCGGCGTTGCCGGAAGAGGATGGCAGCGGCTGGGCGCGGGCGGCGACGCAGCTTCAGGCGCAGGACCCGGCGGTCTGGGGGGCCTGGTTCGCGCCGCTGGTGCCGGTCGGGGTCGAGAGCGGCATCCTGACCCTGCTGGCGCCGTCGCGGTTCCTGGCGGAATATGTGACCACGCATTACCACAGCCGGCTTTTGGCGGCGGTGAGCGGGCAGGGGGTGCGCGAGGTGCGGGTGACCTGCGAATGACGGGCCGAGGGCCTGTCAGCCGGTGGGGCCGTCGGCGACCATCGCGGGCAGCGCGGCGGCGAGGCCAGAGAAGCCGGAAGGCCGCCAGCCGAGGGCATGCAGCCGGTCGCAGCGCATCACGCTGACCACGGCATCTGACGGGGCAGGCGGCTTGTGGCGGGTGCCGGTGAGCCTGGCGACGCGGGTCAGGAGATCGTGGCGGTCGAGCAGGATGTCAGAGGCATTGAACGGCCCGGTGGCGTCGCTGGCAAGCAACAGGCGGAGGGCGCGGGCGAGATCGGCGCCATGAAGCTCGGTGCTGCGGCGGGGGGCGATCTCTTGGCCGGCGTGGAACTCGGCGAAGAGCTGTTGCCACTTGTGCGCGGGGCCCGGGCCATAGACGCCGGTGGCGCGCAGCACGGCGGGGCGAAAGCTCTCGGAGGCCATGTCGGCCAGCGCCTGTTCGGCCTGCCATTTGACCTGGCCATAAAGCGTGTCGGGGCGCGGCGGAAGGGCTTCGTTCAGCTCGGTGCCGGGGGGATGGCCGCCATAGACGGCGCGGCTGCTGACAAAGATCACCCGGCGCACCGCGGCCTTTCGCGCGGCTTCGAAGAGCGCGCGGGAGCCGTCGAGATTGGCGCGGACGAACCCCTCGGGGTCGTCGCCTTCGCCGCCCCGATAGCGGCCGGGGACATGGGCAAAGGCGCAATGGACGAGGGCGTCGCAGCCGGCGAGATCGGGGCGGGCACCCAGGTGATAGCCGGGCCGGGAGAGCGGCAGCAGGCAATCGCCGGCCGAGGTGATCTCGCTGGCGATGAAGCGACCGACAAGGCCGGTGGCGCCGGTCAGGGCGATTTTCATGTCGGGGCGGGCAGGCCGGCCAGATCCGGCACCGGCCCGTCGCCGGCATAGGCCCGCCAGAGATCGATCAGCGGGTGCAGGCGGGGTGCCTTGGCGTGGTCTTGCCAGGGCTTTTCGTATTGGTAGTGCAGCACGTGGATGTGGTCCCAGCTCCAGAGCTCGGGCAGGTTGAACCAGACGTATTGCAGCATGTTCATGGTGATCGGCAGCCCGTGCCATCCGGGGAAGAAGTCTTGCAGGAAGGTCTGGTCGGTGCGGCGCCAGAAGGCCCCGGGTGTGTCGAGCCGGGCCAGCATCGCCTCGAAGGTGGCGGGATCGGGCCGGGCGGTGAAGACGCCGGAATTCAGCCGATGAAAATCGGCGAGGCCTTCGTAGACATTCGGGGCGGCGCAGAACTCGGGGTAGCGGAACAGCCGGTCGATGTTGCGCAGGACCAGCGTGTCGGCATCGAGAAACACCACCCGGTCATAAGGCAATTGCCAGAGCCGCAGCTTGGCGAAATTGTCGAGCGGGGTGTGAAAGGCCGGTTTCTCGCCCTTGGTGAACGGCGCGGCGCCGTGCAGCGCGCGGCGTCCGTGGCGCTGGTTGAAGGCCTCCGAGGTGGGCAGGAGCGCGACCTTGCAGAGCTTGGCGCCCTGCGCCTCGAGCGGGGCCAGCGCCTCGGCCGGGACGCCGCCGGTGTGCATCACCACGCGGTCGGCGGTGGTGCCGGTCAGCGCCAGCGAGCGCAGGAGCGCGCGGGCGCCGCGGGCAAAATCGGCGTTGGTGACCAGGGTCACATAGGCGCGGACGGTCATGACACGGATTTGAGGCGTTTGTGTTCCGGGTCGGTCTCGACCCGGCTGCCGATGTCGCGGGTCCAGGCGCTGATTGCGGGGATGCGGCTGCGGTCGATGCGGTGGGCGTATTTCTGCGCCACCTCGACCACCTCGGCCAGAAGCCCTTCGGCCAGGGTCGTGGGCTTTAGCCCCAAGGCGAGGAATTGCTCGTTTTTCACCAAAAGGTCGTTTTCCGCCGCTTCCTTGCGCGGGTTGGGCAGATAGGCGACCTCGGCGCCGGTCTGGCGCGCCACCAGCTCGGCCAGGTCGCGCACCCGGTGGGTTTCGGTCATCTGGTTGAAGATCTTGACCCGTTCGCCGGCCTGCGGCGCATCCGACAGCGCCAGCGCGACGCAGCGCACGCTGTCTTGCAGGTGGATGAAGGCGCGGGTCTGGCCGCCGGTGCCATGCACGGTCAGCGGATAGCCGATGGCGGCCTGGATGAGAAAGCGGTTCAGCACCGTGCCGTAATCGCCGTCGTAGTCGAAGCGGTTGATCAGTTGTTCGTGGCGGCGGGTCTGCTCGGTATGGGTGCCCCAGACGATGCCCTGGTGCAGATCGGTGATCCTGAGGCCGTCGTTCTGGGCATAGAACTGAAACAGGATCTGATCGAGCGATTTGGTCATGTGATAGACCGAACCGGGGCGGGTGGGGTACAGGATCTCCTGCCCCTTCTTGCCCGCAGGCGTGTCGATATCGACGTCGAGATAGCCCTCGGGGATCGGTGCGCCGACCGAGGAATAGCCATAGACCCCCATGGTGCCGAGATGCACCAGATGCGCGTCGATGCCGGTTTCCACCAGCGCCGTCAGCAGGTTGTGGGTGGCATTGACGTTGTTGTTGACGGTGTAGACCTTGTGGCGGTCGGATTTCATCGAATAGGGCGCGGCGCGCTGTTCGGCGAAATGCACGATCGCCTCGGGGCGGTGTTCGGCCAGCCATTGCCGCAGCCGGTCATAGTCGCGGGCCAGGTCGAGCAGGTGAAACTGCAAGCTGCGGCCGGTTTCCTGCTTCCAGATCCGGCAGCGTTCCTGGATGCTGTCCATCGGGGTCAGCGATTGCACGCCCAGCTCGGTATCGATCCAGCGGCGCGAGAGGTTGTCGATGATATGGACCTCGTGTCCGGCGTCGGACAGGTGAAGCGCGGTCGGCCAGCCGCAGAAACCATCGCCGCCAAGAACTGCGATTTTCATCGGGTCTCTCCTTTGCTGCCGGGCGCGGCGCGGCGCCCGCCCGGCTTCTGCGCCAAGGAGATAGGGCGCGGCCGGGGCAAAGTCATTTGAAGGTTTTATGTCGCGGCCCGGCCTGCGGCGGGCCGCCGTGCCCCGGGCGGGGCGCCGGCAAATTCCTGCCGGCCGGGGGCGCATGCCCCGGGCGGTTGACCCCGGTCCCGCGGCGGCGCATGTGGGGCGAAACCGACACAGATTTCCGAGGTATCCCATGGCCAGAGCCATCCACAGCATGATCCGCGTCCGCGACGAGGCGCGATCGGTCGCCTTCTATCGGACGGCCTTTGGCCTCGAGGTGGCGGACCGGCTGGATTTCGACAGTTTCACGCTGATCTATCTGTCGAACGCCGAAAGCGGCTTCGAGCTTGAGCTGACGGTGAACAAGGACCGCGACACGCCGTATGACCTGGGCGACGGCTATGGCCATTTCGCGGTCTCGGTCGAGGATCTGGCGGCCGAACACGCGCGGTTCGAGCGCGCGGGGCTGAAGCCGCGCAAGCTGGTGGAGTTCGCGCCGGGCGGCACGCTGGTGGCGCGGTTCTTCTTTGTCACCGATCCCGACGGTTACGAGATCGAGGTGCTGGAGCGCAGCGGCCGGTTTGGCTGAGGCTCGGGCGCGCGCAGACCGGAGCAGGGCCTGCGCGCGCCCGCCGGTCTAGATATGCAGGGCGCGGCCGAGGCCCTTGAGCGCGGTTTCCTGAACCGTCTCGGAGAGCGTCGGATGGGCATGGATCGTCTCGGCGATATCGGTCCGCGTGGCGCCCATCTCGATGGCCAGGGCGAATTCGCCGGCCAGTTCCGAAACCCCCGTGCCCACCGCCTGAATGCCCTGAACCAGACCGGTATCGGCGGCGTGGAGAATGCGCACGAACCCGTCACTGCGTTCGACCGTCAGGGACCGGCCATTGGCGGCGAAGGGGAAAACCGCCGTCTGGACATCGGCGGCCGCGTCGCCCGGAAGCTGGCCGACGGTGACGATTTCGGGATCGGTGAAACAGACCGCCGGAATGGCGCGCTTGTCCCAGAGCGCGGGCTGGCCGGCCAGATGCTCGGCCACGATCACGCCCTGGGCCATGGCGCGATGGGCCAGCATCGGATCGCCGGTCACGTCACCGATGGCATAGACGCCACGCATCGAGGTGGCGCATCGGTCATCGATCGCCAGGAATTCGCCGTTCATCGTCAGACCGAGGTCTTGCAGCCCGAAGCCCCGGGTCACCGGCGCGCGGCCGACGGTGACTAGCACCTTGTCGGTCGCGATTTCCTGCCGGCCCTCGGCGCTCTCGACCGTCAGGGCGCGGCCCTCGTCGGTCAGGCCGCCGGCCCGGGCCGAAAGATGCAGGGTGATCCCGAGTGCGGCGAGCCGCGCCATCACCGGCTTGGTCAGCTCGGCGTCATATTGCGGCAGGATGCGGTCGGCGGCCTCGACCACCGTGACCTCGGCGCCGAGCTTGGCCAGGGCGGTGCCGATTTCCAGCCCGATATAGCCACCGCCGACCACGGTCAGCCGCTTCGGCAGCTCTTGCAGATCCAGCGCCTCGGTCGAGGAGATCACCGGCCCGCCGAAGGGCAGGGCGGGCAGTTCCAAGGGTTTCGAGCCGGTGGCAATCACCAGATGTTCGCAGCTGATGCGCCGGGGCCCGTCCCGGGTGGCGACCTCGACGGTCTTGCCGTCGAGGATGCGGGCAGTGCCCGAGACGACCCTGGTGCCGGATTTCTTCAGCAGGCTCGAGACGCCGCCGGTCAGCCGTTTGACGATGCCATCCTTCCAGGCAAGGGTTCTGGCGAGGTCGATCCGGGGTGCGGTGGTGGAAATGCCCAGCTCGTTGTCGCCGGCGAACTGGCTGACCTTGGCAAATTCATCCGCCGCGTGGATCAGCGCCTTGGAGGGGATGCAGCCGACGTTGAGGCAGGTGCCGCCGGGGCGGTCGCCTTCGACGACGATGGTATCGAGGCCCAGTTGACCGGCGCGGATGCCGCAGACATATCCGCCGGGGCCGGCGCCGATGATCAGGAGGGTGCAGCTTTCGGTTTTCATCGCTTACGCCTCCACAAAGATCAGCGCCGGGGTTTCCAGCAGGGTTTTCATGCGCTGGACAAAGACCGCGGCGTCCCAGCCGTCGATCACCCGGTGATCGAAACTGGCCGAGATGTTCATCATCTTGCGCGGCACGAACTGGCTGCCATCCCACATCGGGCGGGTGGCCATCTTGTTGATGCCCAGGATGGCGACCTCGGGGTGATTGATGATCGGCGTGGTCGCCAGGGCGCCCAGCGGGCCGAGCGAGGTGATGGTGATCGTCGATCCGGTCAGCTCGTCGCGCCCGGCCTTGCCGGCGCGGGCGGCCTCGGAGAGCCGGGCGATCTCGGCGGCGATCTCGAACAGGCCCAGCGCCTCGACATGGCGCAGCACCGGCACCACCAGCCCGGCCTCGGTCATCGTCGCCATGCCGACATGCACCCCGGCGTGGCGCAGCACATGGCCCTCGTCGTCCATGTAATGGGCGTTCATCTCGGGGTGGTCGACAACCGCCCGCGCCAGCGCCGCCGCGACAAGCGGCAGGACGGTGAGCTTGCGGCGGTCGCCACGGGTGGCGTTCATCCGGGTGCGGAGATCCTCGAGCGCGGTGACATCGACCTCTTCGACCACGGTGATATGCGGGATGCGCTGATTGGCCAGCGCCATGCGCTCGGCGATCTTGCGGCGCATGCCGATGACCTTGATCTCTTGGGTGCCGCTGCGTTTGGCGCGCCCGGCGGCGGCGCCCGGCTGTCGGCCCCGGGGCGGCTGGTCGAACAGGGTGTCGAGATCGTCATGGGTGATCCGCCCGGCCGGGCCGGTGCCGGGCACCTGCCGCAGATCGAGGCCACCTTGGCGGGCGCGGGCGCGCACCGAGGGCGAGGCCAGCGGCGCCTGGCCTTCGGCGCGTGGCGGCCCGGGCTGTGCGGGTGTCGCCGGGGCGGGTTTCCGCGGCGCCGGGGCAGGGGCCTCGGCGGTCTCTGACGGCGGTTCGGGCGCGGGGTCGGGGCCTGGGTCGGGGGCCGGCTCGGCGATGGGCTCGGGGGTGTCGCCGGCCACCGCCTCGGCCTCGGTTTCGATCCGCACCAGATCCGAGCCGACGGCCAGCACATCCCCGACCTCGCCGGCGAGCCAGGTGATCCGGCCGTCGTAGAGCGAGGGGATTTCCACCGTCGCCTTGTCGGTCATGACGGCGGCGATGACATCGTCTTCCTTGACGATATCGCCGACCTTGACGGTCCATTCGGCCAGTTCGGCCTCGGTCACGCCTTCGCCCACATCGGGCAGTTTGACGGAAAGAATATTCATTCAGTCCTCCATCGCTTTGGTCAGGGCGCGCGCCACGCGGTCGGGCCCGGGGAAGTAATCCCATTCGGTGGCATGCGGATAGGGCGCGTCCCAGCCGGTGATCCGTTGCAGCGGCGACTTGAGGTGCCAGAAACAGGCCTCCTGCACCTCGGCGATCAGTTCGCCGCCAAAGCCGCTGGTGCGGGTGGCTTCATGCACCACCACGCAGCGCCCGGTCTTTTCCACCGAGGCCCGGATGGTGTCGAGATCGAGCGGCAGCAGGCTGCGCAGGTCGATGATCTCGGCGTCGACGCCGGCGCGTTCGGCGGCGGCTTCGGCGACATAGACCATGGTGCCATAGGCCAGAACGGTAACATCCGTGCCGGCGCGGCGCACCTCGGCGGTGCCGATATCGATGCTGTAATGGCCTTCGGGCACCTCGCCGGCGGGGTGCTGCGACCAGCCGGTGGACTTGCCGGCGTGATCGCCGTGGAACGGCCCGTTGTAGAGCCGCTTGGGTTCGAGAAAGATCACCGGGTCCGGGTCTTCGATGGCGGCGATCAGCAGGCCCTTGGCGTCATAGGGCGTCGAGGGGATCACCACCTTGAGCCCGGCCACATGGGTAAACAGCGCCTCGGGGCTCTGGCTGTGGGTCTGGCCGCCAAAGATGCCGCCGCCGGTGGGCATGCGCACCACCAGCGGGCAGGTGAAGGTTTCGTTCGAGCGATACCGGAGGCGCGCGGCCTCCTGGGTGATCTGGTCGAAGGCGGGATAGACGTAATCGGCAAACTGCACCTCGACGCAGGGCCGCATGCCCTGGGCCGCCATGCCCACGGCCATGCCGACGATGGCGCTTTCGTTGATCGGCGTGTCGAACACCCGTTCCTCGCCATGTTTGGCCTGCAACCCGGCGGTGCAGCGGAAGACGCCGCCGAAATAGCCCACGTCCTCGCCAAAGATCAGCACCTTGGGGTCCTGCGCCAGCTTGACGTCCATCGCGTCGCGCAGGGCTTCGATCATGGTCATTCGCGGCATCTCAGTACCCCATTTCCTGGCGCTGGCGGCGCAGATGCGCGGGCATCTCGGCATAGACGCCCTTGAAGATCGTGGCCGGTGAGGTCGGTTGCGGGTTCACGAAGGTGCCCTGCGCCTCGACCTCCTTCTGCACCTTGGTGACCTCGTCGAGGATCTCGGCCTCGGCCTGCACATGGCGCTCCTCGGACCAGGCGCCACGGCCGATCAGATGGGTCTTCAGCCGCGCGACCGGATCCCCCAGCGGCCAGGCCGCGGCCTCGTCCTTTGCCCGATAGGCCGAGGGGTCGTCCGAGGTGGAATGGGCGGCGACGCGATAGGTGAACCATTCGATCGCCACCGGGCCATGGCCCGCCCGGGTGCGCGCCACGGCCCATTTCGATACCGCCGCCACGGCGAGGTAATCGTTGCCGTCGACCCGCAGCGCCGGAATGCCATAGCCCCGTGCCCGCGCCGCATAGGTGCGCGCGCCGCCGGTGGCGACGCCGGTATAGGTGGAAATCGCCCATTGGTTGTTGACGATGTTGAGGATCACCGGCGGGCGATAGGTCGAGGCGCAGAGCAGCGCGGCGTGGAAATCGTTCGACGCCGTGGCGCCGTCGCCGATCCAGCCGGCGGCAATCTCTCCGGTCTCGCTCAGGGCATTGGCCATGGCCCAGCCGACGGCCTGGATATACTGGGTGCCGAGGTTACCGGAGATGCTGAAGAAGCCGTAATCGCGCGAGGAATGCATGATCGGCAATTGCCGGCCTTCCAGCGGATCGCAGCCATTGGAATAGACCTGCCCCATCAGGTCGCGCAGCGGATAATCGGCGGCGATCAGCAGGCTTTGCTGGCGATAGGTGGGAAAGTTCATGTCGCCGCCGGACAATTGCCGCTGAAAGCCGCAGCCGATCGCCTCTTCGCCGGTGCATTGCAGGTAGAACGAGGTCTTGCCCTGCCGCTGGGCGTTCAGCAGCCGCTTGTCGACGGCGCGCATCCGCAGCATGTCGCGCAGGCCTTGCAGCAGCGCATCGCTGTCGAGATCGGCGATGTACTCGGCCCAGGGGCCGACCGCCGTGCCTTCGTCATCCAGCACCCGGATCATGCCGTTGGCATAATCGCGGCTGTCGACCGATTGCAGATCCAGCGGCGGCACGTCGAGCGCCCCGGCGGCGGGGATCTCGATGGCCGAGAAATTCGGCGTCTGGTCGGGACGCGCCGGCGGATGGGGAAAATTGAGCTTGGGCTGTCCGGTCATTTGGCTTGCATCCTCGTGGCGGCGTCGAGACGGATCACCTCGCCGTTGAGCATCGTGTTGCGGGCGATGTGCATCACCAGCTCGGCAAATTCCGCGACCCGGCCCAACCGGCGGGGAAATTCCGAGGTCTGCGCCAGAGCGTCTTGCAGCTCTTGCGGGAAGGCGGTGACCATCGGCGTGGCAAAGATGCCCGGCGCGATGGCGGCGACGCGAATGCCGCTCTTGGCCAGATCGCGCGCCATCGGCAGGGTCAGGCCGACCACGCCGGCCTTGGAGGAGGCATAGGCAAGCTGGCCCATCTGGCCCTCGTAGGCGGCAATCGAGGCGGTGTTGACGATCACGCCGCGTTCGCCATCGTCGTTCAGCGGTTCGGCCTGCGACATGCCGAGCGCCGATTGCGTGGCAACATTGAAGGTGCCGATCAGGTTGACGCCCACCACCTTGGCAAACAGCGCCGGATCATGCGCCGCGCCGCGCGATATCGTCTTGGCGGCGGGGGCGATCCCGGCACAGTTGACGCAGAGCCGCTCCTGGCCTTGCCGGTCTCGCAGGCTGTCGAGGGCGGGTGTCACCGCTGCGGGATCGGAGATGTCGCATTGCGCGAAACTGGCGCCGATGTCGCGGGCAAACTCCGCGCCCGCGTCGGCGTTCATGTCGAGGATGCCCACCGGCACGCCCTCGGCGCGCAGGGCCGTGGCCACCGCCGCCCCGAGCCCCGAAGCGCCGCCGGTGATGATGGCCGGGGTCTGTTCGCCTAGCTTCATTGCTGGAACCTCCGTTTCAGATCGCGTGAGATATTGATGCGTTGCACGTCCGAGGTGCCTTCGTAGATCTGGCAGACCCGGACATCGCGATAGATCCGCTCGAGCGGGAATTCCGCCAGATAGCCATAGCCGCCCAGCGTCTGGATCGCGTCGGACACGACGCCTTCGGCCATCTCGCTGGCGGTCAGCTTGGCGATCGAGGCTTCGCGCAGACAGGGCCGGCCGGCGTCCTTGAGCGCGGCGGCGTGCAGCACCAGCTGGCGGGCGGCCTCGATCCGGGCGTCCATGTCGGCCAGCCGGAAGGCCACCGCCTGATGCTCGAAGATCGGCTTGCCGAAGGCGGTGCGCTCCAGCGCATAGGTCACCGCCAGTTCCAGTGCCGCCTGGGCCATGCCGACCGATTGCGAGGCGATGCCGATCCGGCCGGCCTCGAGCGAGGACAGCGCAATGGCGAGGCCCTGGCCCTCTTCGCCGATCAGGGCGCCGTGGTCGAGCTTCATGTCCTCGAAGCCGAGCGCGCAGGTATCGGAGGCTTTCTGGCCGAGCTTGTGCTCCGGCGCGCCGACGGTCAGGCCGGGCGTGTCCTGGGGGACATAGAAGGCCGATAAGCCCTTCTTGCCCGCCTCGGGATCGGTCACTGCAAAGACGATGGTGGCGCCGCCGATCCGGGCCGAGGTGATGAATTGCTTGGCGCCGTCGAGGACATACCCGTGGTTGGTGCGCCGGGCGCGCGACGTGATCGCCGCGGCATCGGTGCCGGTGCCGGGCTCGGTCAGGGCGAAACAGCCGATGAATTCGCCCCGGGCCGCCGGTTTCAGCCATTTCTCCTGTTGCGCGGGCGTGGCGAAGCGCTGGAGGATGGCGCAGAACGGCGCGTTGTGCACCGACATCATGGTCGAGACCGCCCCGTCGGCCGCCGCGATCTCGATCAGCGCCAGCGCGTAAGAGGTGTAATCGGCGCCGACGCCGCCGGTCTCTTCGGGCACGGTCATGCCGAGAAAACCCAAGCCGGCCATCTCGTCGATGATCCCGGGGTCTATGACGCCCGCCGCCTCGCGCGCCGCCGCCCCGGGGGCCAGCCTGTCGCGCGCGAATTGCCGCGCCATGTCGCGGATCATGCCCTGTTCTTCGGTCAGAAGGCCGGTCATCGGATTACCCCTGTTCCAGCGCCACCGCCAGCGCCTCGCCGCCGCCGATGCAGATCGCCGCTATGCCTCGTTTCACTTTACGCTGTTCCATCGCGTTGAGAAGCGTCACGAGAATGCGCGCGCCGGAGGCGCCGATCGGGTGGCCCAGCGCGCAGGCGCCGCCATGCACGTTGAGCCGGTCGTGATCGATGTCGAGATCCTGCATGAAGGCCATGGCGACCACGGCAAAGGCTTCGTTGACCTCCCAGAGATCGACATCGGCCGTGCGCCAGCCGAGCCGGTCGAGCAGTTTTCGCGTCGCCCCGATCGGCGCGGTGGTGAACCAGCCGGGCTCTTGCGCGTGGCCGGCAAAGCCGCGAATCCGCGCCCGAACCGGCAGGCCCCGGTCTGCCGCCGCCGTGTCCGCGGCCAGGACCAGCGCCGCCGCGCCATCCGAGATCGAGGAGGCATTGGCGGCGGTGACGGTGCCGTCCCTGGCAAAGGCGGGTTTCAGCATCGGGATCTTCTCGGGGCGGGCATTGCGCGGCTGCTCGTCGGTGGCAATGGTCGCCGCGCCCTTGCGGGTGGTGACGGTCACCGGCGCGATTTCCGCCGCGAGAATGCCGGCCTCGGTGGCGGCGCGGGCGCGATCGAGCGAGGCGATGGCATAGGCGTCCTGCGCGGCGCGGGAGAAATCGTAGGCACCGGCGCAGGTCTCGGCGAAGCTGCCCATCAGCCCGCCCTCATAGGCGTCTTCCAGACCGTCGAGGAACATGTGATCGAGCATTCTGGCATGGCCCAGCCGCGCGCCCGCGCGGGTGGCGGGCGAGAGGTACGGCGCGTTCGACATGCTTTCCATGCCGCCGGCGACAACCAGGCTGGCGTGGCCGGCGAGGATCTGGGTCGCGCCCTGGATGACCGCCTGCATCCCCGAGCCGCAGACCTTGCTGATCGCCGTGGCGGGGGTGGAGAGCGGCAGCCCGGCGCCGAGGCTGGCCTGACGCGCCGGGGCCTGGCCGACGCCGGCCGGCAGCACGATGCCCATCAGGGTCTCGTCGATGGCCGCGCCATCCGCGCCGGCCTCGTCCAGCGCGCCGCGGATCGCGGTGGCGCCCAGGTCCGGCGCCGCAAGGCTGCTCAGCTCGCCCTGAAAGCCGCCCATGGGCGTGCGTTTCGCGCCACAGATCACAACATCGGTCATAGTGTCCTCCCGCCCGACTTTTCGCTGACCGCGAGACTAGCCGGGCAGGCCGGTCTGAAATTCCCAAAGCTGGACAAGATCCCCTGCTTCCGGCATGAAACAGCCATGAGGTCCGATATTTGGGGGAAGAATATGCCGGAATTGGATGAAACCGACATGCGCATACTGCGCGCGATGCAGGCCGATGGCAGCCGCACGGTGACCGAGATTGCCGAACAGGCGGGGATATCGCAATCGCCCTGTTCGCGCCGGATCATCCATCTTCAGGAGATGGGGGTCATTCGCGGCAAGAATGTCGATCTCGACCGGCGGCGGCTGGGCTTCAACATGCTGGTGGTGGCGCGGGTCAAGCTGAACAAGCATGACCGGCCCGCGCTCGAAGCCTTTCGCCGCGAAATCCGGGCGATCCCGGAAATCCAGTATGCGGTGCTGCTGCTGGGCGGGTTCGATTATCACCTGCACGTCGTGGTGCGGGATATCGATCATTATCAGGCGCTGGTGCAGGACCGGCTTGTCACCCTGCCCGGGGTGCAGGAAATGGAAAGTTCGGTCATTCTCGACGTGGTCAAGAAAACCACGGCCCTGCCGATCTGACAGGGCCGCGCCGGGCGTCTCGGGTCAGCGTCGGTATCGCGCATCGGACCTGCTGGCGGCGGAGCATGTCCCGGCACCAATGCCGGTTTGGTGGCCGGGACATGCAGGGTCGCCGCGGTTCGGGCGGCCGGATCGCAGCCGCCTCACCAGTTCCAGAGCGTGCCGTCCTCGAGCCGGCAGACCGGCAGATAGGCCGGTTCGTAGGGATGTTCCCCGGCCAGGGTTTCATCGAAGTCGACGCCGTGGCCGGGCGCGTCTCCGGGATGGATGTAGCCTTGGTGATGGGTCCAGGCATGCGGAAACATCGCGTGCATCTCGGGGCTGTAATCGGCGAATTCCTGGATCGCGGCATTGGGTGCCCAGAGGCCCAGATGCGCGTTGACCCCCGCCGAGATCGGCGAAATGTCGACCGGTCCGTGGCATCCGGTCCGCACGTGATGCAGGGCGGCGAATTCGAAGATCCGGCGCAGGCCGGTCACGCCGCCGGCATGGGTGCTGGTGGCGCGGATGTAATCGATGAGCTGGTTCGAAATCAGCTCGCGGGCGTCCCAGATGGCATTGAATACCTCGCCCACCGCCAGCGGCGTGGTGGTGTGCTGGCGGATCAGGCGAAAGCTGTCCTGGGCTTCGGCGGGCACCGCATCCTCCATCCAGAACAGCCGGTAGGGCTCGAGATCCTTGCCCAGCCGCGCCGCCTCGATCGGTGTGAGCCGGTGGTGCACGTCATGTAACAGATGCACATCCCAGCCCACGGCCGCGCGCAGCGCCTCGAAGAGCTGCGGCACATGTTGCAGGTAGCGCGAGGTCGACCAGACCTGCTCTTCGGGCAGTTTCGGCGCGTCCGCATCGCCGGAATGCAGCGGATGCACGCCGTACATGGCGCCCAGGCCGGGAATGCCGCATTGCGCGCGTACCGCCGGATACCCGGCCGAGACCTTGGCGCTGACGGCGGCGACGGTGTCTTCGATGGTGGCGCCGCTGGCGTGGGTATAGGTCATCAGATGCCGGCGCGACGCGCCGCCCAGCAGTTGATAGAGCGGCATGCCGGCGGCCTTGGCCTTGATGTCCCACAGCGCCATGTCGATGGCGGCAATCGCCGCCATGGTCACCGGTCCGCGCCGCCAATAGGCCCCGCGATAGAGATATTGCCAGATCTCCTCGATCCGGCGCGGATCCCTGCCCAGCAGGCAGGGAATGACATGATCGTCCAGATAGGAGGCGACCGCCAGTTCGCGGCCGTTCAGCGTGCCGTCGCCAACCCCGCTCAGACCGCATTCGGTGACGATCCGCACGGTCACAAAATTCTGCCCCGGCGAGGTGACGATGGTCTTGATGGCTTCGATTTTCACGGCAGGTCTCCTGATGGGGCGGTGGACCAGATCAGGCAGGCGGGGCTGCCGATTTCGGCCCGATGGGGCGTTTGGCGAAGCAGGCCGTCGGGCGCGACGGCGAAAGCGGTGATCGAATGGCTGTGCTGGTTGGCCGCCAACAGCAGGCGACCATCGGGCGACAGCAGGATGTCGCGGGGATGATGCCCACCGCTTGGCACGGTCTGGATCACCTTTGGCGCCTGGCCGGCAGGGCAGGCGATGCAGGCGATTTCATGTCCGCTGCGGCCGGAGGCATACAGCAGGCCGGTCGGCCCGGTGCGCAGGGCGGCCGCGGCGCCGTCCTGTGGGGTGGCCGGAAAGACCCGCCTGCGGGAGGCGAGGTGCCATCCGGCTTGGTCGCGGCGCAGCAGCGTCAGGTTTTCGTCGAGCTCGCAGAGCACGGCGAGATCGTCGCTGCCGGCGATCTGGGTGATGTGGCGCGGGCCGGAGCCGGGCGGGAAGGCGATCTGCCGGGCGGTGTTCGCGCGCAGCTCCGGCGCGCCGGCGGCCAGGTCGAACAGGGTGACGCAATCGCGCCCCAGATCGGCGACGGCCAGAACGTCCGGGTCGGTCAGGAACAGCACGCAATGGGCATGCGGTCCGCGCTGGCGGGCGGGGTTGGGGCCGTTGCCCTCGGCGTGGAAGGCGGCCAGATGCGCGCCGATCGCGCCGTCGCCGCCCAGGCTGAAAAGATCGACATGGCCGCTCTGATATTGCGCGGTCGCCAGGTAGCGGCCATCGGGCGACACCGCCAGATGGCAGGCGCCCGATCCGGTGAGCCTGCGGCGCTGAAGGACGCGGGCGCCGCCGGTTGTGAGGTGCAGGCGGACCAGGGCCGGGGCCGCGGTCTCTTCGATGGCATAGAGCGTGCCGCCCAGAGCGGGATGCGTGGCCAGATAGGTCGGGTTGCGCAGCGCGGCGATGCGGCGCGGGGCGCCGAGGGCGCCGGTGGCGGCCACGACCGGGCAGCGGTAGAGCCCGGCGCCAAGGCCCGACGGACCCTCGGTATAGGTTCCGATCAGCAGAGTCAGCGGTGCCGTCACGCCGACCACCCCAGAAGCCGGCGGGCGCGGCTGCTGTCAAAGAAGCTGGCGGTGCCGTCGAACCCGGCTTTCAACCGCACTCCGGGAAAATGCCGGCGCGCCAGGTCGCGGCTTGGCGTGGCCTCGGTGGTGGCGTGCGACACCAGGAACATGCGCTGGTGGCCGTCGAAATCCGCCTCCAGCGACCGCAGCGCCGCGCGGGCGGCCGGCACGGCCGGGGTCCAGGCCCAGAGATGCTTGCCGGGGTCGGGTTCCTGTTGCCAGGCTTGGGCGGCGCGGGCGACATCCTCGACGATCCAGTGCAGGCGCAGGCTGGCGATCTTCATGCCGTCATAGCGGCGCACGATGGCATCGGCCTGCATCTCGCCCAGCCATTTCGACAGGGAATAGGGATCCTCGGCGCGGGTCGGATGATCTTCGTCGATCGGGAAATAGTCATATTCCGGCGCGCGGCTGTAGGAATGGCCGATGGCATTCACGCTCGACGCGTTGCAGATCCGGCGCAGGCCCAGTTCGGCACTGGCCAACAGAACGTTGTAGCTGGCGGTGACGTTGTTGTTGTGGGTCACGTCGTCCGGGGCCAGCCCGGCGGCCGGAAAGGCGGCAAGGTGAATGACCGCATCGGCGCCGGTCAGCGCGGCGGTGACCTGGGCGTAATCCGCCGCATCGGCCGCACGATATTCCACGCCATCGACCGGTTCCGCGACGGCGGCCGTGCGGTCGATGCTGATCACCGCATGACCGGCGGCGCGCGCCTCGCGCACCACCACGCGGCCAAAGCCGCCCTGGCCGCCGGTTACCGCGATCTTCATGGCGTCTCCTCCGCGATGCGAGCGCCGGTATCGGCGTCGAAGACATTGATCTTGTCGCGGTCGAAGTTCAGGCGCGCGCGCCGGCCCTCATGCACATCGGCATCGGCGGGCAGCCGGGCATAGAAGGGACCGGAGGTGAAATTGGTCACCGCGATCCGGTCGGCGCCAGTGACCTCGACATAATCGATATCGACATCGATTTCGGCGTGATCCGGCCGCGATCCGACCGGGCCGCTGCAAATCGCTTCGGGCCGCAGACCAAACACCACGCGACGGCCGACAAGCCGCTTGCGGGAGGCCGGCAGGCCGACGTGGACAGGGGGCTGGCCGGCGCGCTCCAGCACGGCCACCGCCGCGCCGCCGTCGCCGGCGATGATCTCGGCGGCGACAAGGTTCATCGGCGGCGCGCCCATGAACCCGGCGACAAAGGTGTTGGCGGGCTGATTGTAGACCCGGTCGGGCGTGTCGAATTGCTGCAACTCGCCGTCTTTCAGTACCGCGATCTTGGTGGCCAGGGTCAGCGCCTCGATCTGGTCGTGGGTGACATAGATCATCGTCGCCCCGATCTCGCGGTGCAGTCGGGCGATCTCCATCCGGGTCTGGTTGCGCAGCGCCGCATCGAGGTTCGACAGCGGTTCGTCGAAGAGAAAGACCTCCGGTTCGCGCACGATGGCGCGGCCGATGGCCACCCGCTGGCGCTGGCCGCCCGACAACGCCTTGGGCAGCCGGTCGATGTATTGTCCGAGCTGCAAGGCCTCGGCCGCCTGTCCCACAGTCTCGCGGATGCGCTCGGCCGGGGTGCGGCGGATGCGCAGGCCAAAGGCCATGTTGTCGCCCACGGTCATATGCGGATAGAGCGCATAGGACTGGAACACCATCGAGATGCCGCGATCCGGGGCGGGGACGTCATTGACCACCCGGCCGGAAATGCTGACCGTGCCGTCCGAGATCCGTTCCAGCCCGGCGATCATCCGCAGCAGGGTGGACTTGCCGCAGCCGGAGGGGCCCACGAAGACAATGAAGTCGCCCGGATCGATCGACAGGTCGATCCCGTGAATGACCTGAAGGTCTCCGTAGGATTTGCGAACGTCATTGAGAACTACGCCGGTCATGTCGGCCTCCCTTCTTTCTTTGGTTGTGTCACGCCGCATCAGCCCTTGACCCCGACGCCGGCAAAGCCGGTGCTGAGATTGCGCCGCAGCAGGAAATAGACCGCCACCGCCGGCAGCGCGTAGACCAGCGAATAGGCCGCGAGAAATCCGTAATCGACGGAGCTGTGTTCGCCGAACGAGTTGAACAGGCCCACCGACATCGGGAAATCGGCGGTCTTGCGGACAAAGATCAGCGGCAGCAGAAATTCGTTCCAGGCGTTGATGAAGGAAAAGAACCAGACCACCGAGAGCCCCGCCCGCGACATCGGCAGCACCACGTTCCACAGGATCCGGAACAGCGAGGCGCCTTCGGAATAGGCCGCTTCCTCCAGCTCGAGCGGCACCGTGTCGAAGAAGTTCTTGAGCAGCAGCAGGGTGAACGGCAGGTTGATCATGGTGATCGCCAGCGCCACCCCGGTCAGGCTGAGCAGCCCGGTCGATTGCGCCATGAAAAAGATCGGCACGATGATCCCGGTGGCCGGCAGCATGCGCAAGAGCACCAGCGCCCAGAGGATGGCGTTGCGCCCCGGAATGCGCACTCGCGACAGCGGATAGGCGGCGAGGCCGGCAAAAACCGTGGTCAGCGTGGAGGTCAGCAGGGCGACATAGACCGAGTTCAGGAACTGCCGGCCGCTTTCGCCGGCCACCGCCTTGGAGAAATTGGCCAGCCCGAAGGCCTGGGGCCAGCGCAGGGTGCCGTCGGCCAACGGATCGACCGCATTGAAGGCCACCCAGCTCAGCGGGCTGATCCAGAACAGCGCCACGAGGGCCAGCGCCAGGGCGAGGGTCGGGGATTTGCGTGTGTCAGTCATGAGAGATCACCGAGGGTCTTTGAGGAGCCGGACATAGAAGATCGACAGGAAGGCGACGATCAGCACCATTGCGACCGAGATCGCCGAGCCATAGCCGAGCTTTCCGACGGCAAAGCTTTCCTGGTAGACGAAGATCGATAGCACCTGGGTCTTGCGGCCCGGCCCGCCGCCGGTCAGCGCATAGATCAGCGGGAAGTAGACGAAGCTGGAGATCGTGATGAACAGGCAGTTGGTGGCGATATGCGGCCGCAGGATCGGCAGGGTGATATGCCAGGCCCGTTGCAGCGGCGTGGCGCCATCGACCCGGGCCGCCTCGACCACTTCCGACGGCACGGTGTCGAGCGCGGCGGAATAGAGGATGTAGGACCAGGCCGCGCCTTTCCAGACATTGGCGACGATCACCACGAACAGCGGGTGGTCGTTGATGAAATTGCGGGTTTCGATGCCGAAGGGTTGCAGGATCGCCAGATCCACCAGGCCGTTTTCCGTGAAGGTCGCCGACCAGACGTAGGCGGCCACCACATCGGGCAGGATCCAGCCCAGGATCACCGCGCCCTCGACAAAGGATTTGGTGAACCGGCCGGTGTTGCGCAGTGCCGCCGCCATGGCAAAGCCGAGGATGTTCTGGCCGATGATTGCCGAGAAGACGGTGAAGACGGTTGTCACCCAGAGCGAGTTGAGGAACCCGCGCCGCTTGAACAGCCGTTCGTAATTGTCGAACCCGACGAAGCTCCATTCCGTGGCCTTGCGGCCAAAGAGCGCGAGGTCGGTAAAGGACATCACCAGGATCCAGCCTGCCATGTAGAGCAGCAGGGCGATCACCGCGATCGCGGGGATCAGCATTGCGGCGACAAGTTTCCAGTCGCGCTGAATCCAGGGTTTGGCATCGTCGAACATGGGGGCCTCGATTTCTGTTCTAGTGCCGGCCCGGGCGCGGTGGGCGCGCCCGGACCGGGCCGGGAGGTCAGTCTTCGATGACCATCACCTGATCTTCGCCGAATTCGTCGATCAGCGTTTCGTGGTAGGTTTCCATCACCTCGTCGACGCTGATCCCGTCGAGGATATCGGCGGTCGATTGCTGCACCAGCGCCGAGACGAAGTAATAGCCCGGCACCGCGTCGCGCTTGGTCGTCTGGTCGTTCAGCGGCGTCACGTCGGAAAAGAACTTGTCCGACTGATAGGCCGGGGTTTCCGCGATGTCGGTCCGCACCGCCATGCGGCCGTTCTCGATCACCCAGGGCTCGAACGTCTCGCGGTCGAAGATCTTGGCCACCAGCGCCTTGGCCTCTTCCGGTTGGTCGGTCGCGGCCGAGACGCCAACCGTCCAGCCGGCGGAGATGTTGGAATAGGCCGGTGCGCCCGCGACACCGGAGCCGGGGAAGGGCGCCCAGTAGACTGCTTTGTCCCGCTCGGCCTGCGGCGGAATGTCGGTGCCGCCGCAATCCCAGATGCAGTTGTTTTCCCAGGACCCCGAGGCCCAGATGCCGACCTCGCCGCTGATCAGCCCCGGGCGCATGATGGCGCCCACGTCGCTGGAGTACTGGTCGCCGGGTTCGGCCAGGGCATCGGTGGTGTAGATCGTTTCATAGAACTCGAAGGTGCGGCGCAGCGCCGGGCTCTTGCCGATCCACTGGCCGGTGTCGCGGTTGCGCAGGCGGTTGCGGTCGCCTTCGGGGGTGTCGGCGCCCAGCAGCACCATGTAGAAGCCCTGCATCGTGGTGGCTTCTTCGTTCTTGGTGCCGGCCGGCACGACCAGCGCGTTTTCGGTGCCGGTCGCTTCCTTGACCTTGCGGGCGGTGTCGAGCAACTCGTCCCATGTCTGCGGTTTCCACGGGGTTTCGATCCCGGCCGCCTCAAAGGCCTTGACCGAATACCACAGCATCCGGGCGTCGGTGTCGGTCAGAAGCGCATAGACCTTGCCGTCCAGGCTGGTCGCATCCAGCGTGCGCTGCGGGTAGAATTGCCACTGATCCCATGTCTCGGCCATCCCGTTCAGCGGCAGAAGGTCACCATTGGCGGACAGGCGCTGCACCATGCCGGTGTCGATATGCAGCACGTCCGGCGCAGTGCCAGAGGCAACATCAAGGGCGATACGGTTGTCATAGCCTTCGTTGGGCAGCGGGATGCGCTCGACGGCCTCGCCGGTGGCGGCTTCGTAGGCCTCGATCCCCGGTTCGATCAGCGAGGCGAATTGCGACCGGTACATGATCGACAGATCGGCCGTGGCGGCGGTGCCCAGCAGCAGGGCCGCGGCGGCGGCGGATGACAGAAGTTTGGTGTTCATGGTTCTCCTCCCAAGGTCCGGATGAAAGACGCGCGATGCGGGGACGGACCGTTCCAGGCATGCGTTTGTATGTCCGTGCCGGTCAGGCCGGGGCGGTGACCGGCCTTGCGGTATCACGGGTGATGACCGCGCAGCCCTGCGCGCCCAGCCCGTCGATCCCGAGTTGCACCCGGTCGCCGGGGCGCAGGTATTGCGGCGGTGTCATGCCCATGCCGACGCCCGGCGGCGTGCCGGTGGTGATCAGATCGCCGGGGTGCAGGGTGAACAGCCGGCTGAGATAGCTGACAACTTCGGCCACCGAAAAGATCATCGTCGCGGTCGAGCCGGTCTGTTTGCGCACGCCATTGACCTCGAGCCACATCCCCAGCGCCTGCGGATCGGCGATCTCGTCGGCGGTCACCAGCCAGGGGCCGATCGGCCCGAAGCTGTCGGCGCTCTTGCCCTTGGTCCATTGGCCGGTGCCCTCCAGCTGCCAGCTGCGCTCGGAGACATCGTTGACGATGCAATATCCGGCGACATGGCGCAGGGCGTCCGCCGGGCGGACATTGTGTGCCACCTGTCCGATGACCACGCCCAACTCGACCTCCCAATCGGTCTTGGCCGCGCCGGCCGGCAGGCGGATGGCATCATTTGGGCCGCTCAGACAGCTGTTGGCCTTGAGAAAGACAATCGGTTCGGACGGCACCGGCAGCCCGCTTTCGGCGGCGTGATCGGCATAGTTCAGCCCGATGCCGATGAATTTTCCCACGCCGGTCACGCAGGGGCCCAGTCGGGGCTGGCCTTCGACGATGGGCAGCGCGCCGATGTCATCGAGCGCGAGCCCGTCGAGGCGGCTCAGAAAGGCACCATCGATATCGGGCACGAGGGCCGACGCATCGCGCAGGGCGCCATCGGCGTCGACAAGTCCGGGTTTCTCGGCGCCCGCAGGGCCAAATCGCACGAGTTTCATCTTGGGGTATCCTGTCTTGCAGCCGGGCGGGTCATGCCCAGGTGCTGTAGGCTGTCTGTTTGCGGAAATAGCCGTCAAAGCCGTAGGCGCCGTCTTCGCCGCCCAGGCCGGAGTGCCGCCAGCCGGTGTGAAAGCCCTGAACCTGCTCGCCATTGCTGCGGTTGAGGTACAATTCGCCGAATTTCAGCGCGGCGGGCGCGCGCATCAGGCGGTGACGGTCTTCGGTAAAGAGATAGGCGGAGAGGCCGAACCGGCTGGCATTGGCCAGCGCCACCGCCTCGTCGAAGCCATCGACCCGCAGGGCCGAGATCACCGGCCCGAAAATCTCGTCGCGCAGCAGCGGCGATTGGGCATCGCGGCTTTCCAGCACCGTGGGCGCATACCAGTGGCCCTGGGCAAAGGCGCCGTCGTGGCGCGGGCCGCCGGCCAGCAATACCTCGTCGCCGGCGGCGCGGCCGGCGGCGACCATGGCGGCGACCTTGTCGACCTCGACGGCGCTGATCTTGGGGCCGAGATCGGGATTCTGCATCGGATCGTCCATGGTCAGGGCGCGGGTCTTGGCGACGAAGCGTTCGAGGAAGCTGTCGGCAATGGCGCGGTGCAGGTACATCCGTTCGTTGCAGGTGCAGATCTGGCCGCAATTGGTAAAGCGCGCGGCCACCGCGGCATCGACCGCCGCGTCGATGTCGGCGTCTTCCATGACGATGAAGGGCGCCTTGCCGCCGAGTTCCAGCCGCAACACCTTGAGATCGGCGGCCCCGGCGGCATAGATGTCGCGCCCCGCCCGCAGGCTGCCGGTCATGGTTACCAGATCGGTCTCGGGGCTGGAGACAAGCGCCGCGCCCAGGGTCGGGCCGCGCCCGGTCACCACGTTGAAGACGCCGGCGGGAAGCCCGACCTGTTCGGCCAGACGCGCCAGGAACAGCCCCGACAGCGGCGTCAGCTCATGCGACATCAGCACAAGGGTGTTGCCGGCCACCAGCGCCGGGCCGGCCTTGCGCCCGGCCAGGGCCGCCGGATAGTTCCAGGCCGTCAGGGCGACAACGACGCCATAGGGATGGCGGCGAATATGGATTTCCTCGTTGCGGTTGTCCGAGGCCACGATATCGCCGGAAATCCGCCGCGCGCCCGAGGCCGCATGGCTGAGGAATTCGGCACAGGCGGCAACCTCGCCCCGCGCCTGGCCGATGGGCTTGCCCTGTTCGGCGGTGATGATCCGCGCATAGGTTTCGGCATTGTCGCGCACCGCCTTGGCCAGCGCCTGCACCGCGCGGCCGCGTTCGATCGCCGGGGTCATGGCCCATCCCGGCGCAGCGGCCCGGGCCGCGGCCAGCGCCGCTTCGGCCATCCCGGCGCCGCCATCCGGCGTTTCCGAGATCACCTCGCCGGTGGCCGGATTGTCGACGAGGAGGCTGCCGGTTGCGCCCTCCTGGCTCCAGCTTCCGTTGACAAAGACCTCGCGCCCCAGCGCAATCAGGTCGATATTCCGTTCGTCCAGCATCTCAGACCTCGCGTTGCGGATGGGCGTTCAGCAGCCCTTGAAGATATCCGATGGCATGGCCCCGGGCGCGGTGGCCCCAGGGGCTGTCATTCTCGATCTGCGGCACGTGATCATCCAGCAGGAAGCCGTCGAACCCGTTGTCGCGCAGCAATCCGATCATCTCGGAGGGATTGAAATTGCCCTCGCCGAGGAAGCATTCGACAAAGCGGGGCACGCTGCCCTGCACGTCGCGGAAATGGACATAGGCGATCTTGCCGCGCGGGCCGAAGTGGGAAATCATCTCGCGCACCGTCTGCGCGCCGCCGAGCATCGACGAACAGGAGCCGAGGCACAGATCCAGCGCCCAGGCGGGGCTGTCCTTGGCCAGGGCTTCGGCCCGCTTGAAGTTCTCGACGCCGGTAAAGAGCCGCGCGACGCCGCCAAGCTCGGAGGCGGGCGGATCGTCGGGGTGCAGTGCCAGCCGCACGCCGGCCTCTTCGGCGACCGGCAGCACGCGGTCAAGGAACCAGGCGTAATTGTCCCACATCTGGTCGTGGGAAATGCCGGCGTCATCGCCGAAACGCAGCGGCATGGCAGAGAGGTCGCCCAGGACACTGGGCAGGAACCGCTCGGCCTCGGCCCGCGTCGTCGCGGCCGTCGCCTCGGCCAGATCGAACCCGGTATTGCGTGCCCCGCCGCGCCCCTTGATCCGGCGGTTGGTGCGCCAGACCGAGTTGGGCATGAAATGGTAGCCGAGGATGCCGATCCCGGCAGCGCCCAGGGCGCGGATGATGGCGCAATAGTTCTCGATCTGCGCCTCGCGGCCCGGCGCGCCGGTCATGACCTTGTCATAGAAATGTACCGGCACGTTTTCGATCGCCTCGAGCTTCAGGCCCTCGGCCGCCACCGCATCGGCCAGGCGCTGAACGTCGGCGGCGTCCCAGGTGTCGGCGCCCGGCAGCAGCGGCGTGTTCATCTGCACGCTGTCGATGCCCAGCTGCCGCGCAAACGCCATGGTTTCGGTGGTGATCTCGTTGAACTGGCCGATGGCAACACGCATTCCCATCTGTCCCTCCCTGCCGTTTTTTGCCTTTGCGGCTCTTTAAATATATCTGTTATCGACTTAGATATCGATAAAGGTCGTTTCCGGCGGAGTCAAGTCTGTTAGAATGACCGCAGACTGTTTTTGAAGGAACCGGACAGTGAACACTCAGACGCCAGTGCCCTCGAACGCCGCCCAGGGCGTGCAAGAATTCTTTGACGCGCTGGTTGAAGGGCGGCTTTCGCTTGGCCAGACGGTCAAGCAGAGCGCGCTCTGCGACGTGCTGGGCATTTCGCTGGCCGGGCTGCGCGAGGTCTGCCTGCTGCTCGAGGCGGAAGGGCTGATCGAGGTGCGCAAGCGGGTGGGCGTCAAGATCTTCTACCCCGATGTCGCCTTTGTGCGGGACACTTTCCAATATCGCGAGCTGCTGGAATGCGAGGGGCTGCGCCGGCTGGCGGACGCGCCGCCGGACAATTGGGTGGCCGAGATGACGCAGCTTCATGCCGAGACCCTGGCGCATGCTGAACGGGCAAAGACCGCCGAGGGCTACCGGATCGAGGTCAAGGCGTTGGAAGATCGGTTTCATGGCAGTCTCATCGCCGCGTTCCACAACCGCCAGATTTCGGCGAACTATGACCGGACGATGCAGAAGATGTATCTGTTTCGCTTGCTGCGGCCGGAATCCGTCAACCTCGCCAATACGGCGACGGCGTTCCGCGAACATGCGCAGGTGATCGACCGGGTGGCGGCGGGCGATGCCGACGGCGCGGTCGCGGCGCTGCGCAACCATTTCTCCGGCGTGTTGCGCCGGACTTTGGCGACCTGAGGCCGGCGCCTTTCGCGGCTTTGGTGGGCAAAACCGCCTGCGTTCCGGGCGGTTTTCGGACCTTGGAATATTCCCGAAAAAAACTGCGACGGAATGCGACGGCCGGATCGTACCAAGGGACGTGCGCCGCAGCGGCGGGCGCTTCGGAGCCTTGAAAGGACATCTCTCTTGCGAACTCTCATTTCCGTCCTGGCCGGCGCGGGCCTGTTGTTCGGCGCCTATGTCATCAGTTTCGGCGTGCCGGAGCGTCTGGCGCCCTATCTCGGAGCGGCGGCTGGCGCCGAGGCGGCACCATCGGCCGAGGCGCGGCCCGGCGGCGGCGCGGGCCGGCCGGGCGGGCGCGGCGGCGCGACGTCGGTGGTTCTGGCGCCGCTCGAGGCGCGCCCGCACGACCTGGTGTTGCGGACCATCGGCAGCGCCACCTCGCTGCGCAATGTCGAGGTGGTGGCCAGCGTTTCGGGCGAGGTGGCCGAGGTGCGGATGGCGGCCAATGCCTCGGTGGCCAAGGGCGATGTGCTCTTGCGGCTGGACGACCGGGCGCAGCGGCTGGCGGTGGAGATCGCCGAAACCGAGCGCGACGAGGCGCAGGCCTCGTTGAATCGCTACAATACGCTGAAGGACAACGGCAACCTGACGATCACCGATGTCGCCATGGCCGAGGCCGAGGTGGCGCTTCGGCTGGCCGAGGCAAATCTGGCGCTGGCGCAGGTGGCGCTGGAGGTTCGCACGATCCGGGCGCCGATGAGTGGCCGGCTGGGGCTGAGCACGCTGGAAACGGGCACCTATGTCAGCGCCGGAACCGCCCTGGTGACGATCGACGATTCATCGGCGCTGATCGCGGAGTTCGAGGTGCCCGAGCGCTCGATCGGTCTGCTTGAGGTCGGCCGGGTGGTGCAGGTCGGCACGCCGACCTATGTGGGCCGGGTGTTCGAAGGGGTGATCACCGCCTTTGACAGCCGGCTCGACAGCGTGACCCGCAGTGCCACGGTGCGCGCGCGGATCGACAATTCCGCGGGCGAGCTGCTCTCGGGGATGACCTTTGCGGTGCGGATGATCGAAGAGACCGAGCCGCTGCCGGTGGTGCCCTCGACCGCGGTGACATGGGACCGGTCGGGCGCCGGCATCTGGGTCTCCGACGCGGGCCGCGTCACCCGCCATCCGGTGGCGATCCGCTACCGCGAGGGCGATCAGCTCTGGGTCGAGACCGATGTGCCGCTGGGGGCGCAGATCGTGGCCGAGGGGGCCGCGAAACTGCGCGAGGGCGCACAGGTGAACGATGCCGCCGAAGCGAGGCCGAGCGCATGAGCCTGGAAAAGATGCTGCACCGCGCGGGCTTTGCCGATACCTTTGTGGCGCGGCCGATTTTCGGCATTGTCGTCAACCTGTTGATCGTGGTGGCCGGACTTGCGGCGCTGAGCGGCGTGGACGTGCGCGAAATGCCGGATGTGGATCAGCCGGTGCTCTCGGTGCGCACCAGCTATGACGGCGCGGTGCCGGCCACGGTCGACACCGAGGTGACGCAGGTGCTGGAGGATGCGCTGAGCGCGCTGGACGGGCTGGCTTACATCGAATCCACCTCGAGCGCGGAATCGAGCCGGATCACCATCGATCTGACCGATGGCACCGATGTCGATGTGGCGGCCAATGAGGCGCGCGAGATCGTGTCGGAAACCCTGCGTTCGCTGCCGGATGACATCGACGATCCCTCGGTGAGCAAATCCGACAGCAATGCCGATGCGATCATCCGGCTGGCGCTGCTGGGCAATGCCTCGCTGGCCGAGCTGACGCAGCTGGCCGAGGGCATGGTCTATGAGCGGTTGTCGACGATCGACGGCATCGCCGAGGTCACGGTGCGCGGCGACCGGTCGAACGAGTTCCGGGTGACGCTCAGCATGCCGTCGCTGCTGAGCCGGGGGCTGACGATCTTTGACGTCAGTGAAGCGCTCGGAGCGCTGCGCGACGACACGCCGCTGGGCGAGATCGAGAGCCAGAACCAGACCATGAGCCTGAGCGTGGCGAATGAAAATGTCACCGTCGAGATGATCGAGGAATTGCAGATCAACCGCACGACACAGATTGCCGATGTGGCGCTGGTGCAGCTCTTGCCGGAAGAGGCCAGCGTGTTCACACGCGTCAATGGCCAGACGGCGGTGGGGCTCGACATCACCCGGCAATCGGTGGGCAACACGCTTGATATCTCGCGCGCGGTGAATGTCGCGGTCGAAGAGCTGCGCGGCGACTTGCCCGAGGGGGTGCGGCTGGTGGTGGCCTCGGATGACGGGGTGTTTGTCGAGGGTTCGCTGACCGAGGTGGTGAAGTCGATCCTGATGGCGACGGCGATCGTCGTGGCGGTGATCTTTCTGTTCCTGCGCTCGCCGCGCGCCACGCTGATCCCGGCGGTCACCATTCCGGTGGCGCTGGTCGGCACGTTGGCGGCGATCTGGCTGACCGGGTTTTCGGTCAATACCATCAGCCTTCTGGCGCTGGTGCTGGCAACCGGCATGGTGGTCGATGACGCCATCGTGGTGATCGAGAACATCGTGCGCAAGCGCAAGGCCGGCATGGGCGCCTTTGCGGCGGCAGCGACGGGCACCAACGAGGTGTTCTTTGCGGTGATTTCGACGACGGCGACGCTGGCGGCGGTGTTCATCCCGATTTCGTTTCTGCCGGGACAGGCCGGCGGGGTGTTTTCCGAGTTCGGTTTCGTGCTGGCCTTTGCCGTCACCCTGTCATCGCTGACCGCGCTGACCCTGGCGCCGGTGCTGGCGGCCCTGCTCGATCCCGGCAGGCCCTCGGGGCAGGCGGAGCGCGCGGGCAAGGGCCGGGTGATGCTGGTGTTCGATGCGGTGATGGACCGGGCGATCCGCACGCCGGTACTGGTGCTGTCGCTGGCCGGGGCTTTTGTGCTGCTGGCCTGGGGGGCGGCGCTGACCCTGCCGTCGGCGGTGACGCCCTCGGAGGACCGGGGTTTCTTTCTGGTGCAGGCGCGCGGCGCCTCGGATACCACGGTGAGCTATCTCGACGGCCAGGTGCAGCGGGTCGAGGCGATCCTGACCCCCTATCTCGAGAGCGGCGAAATCGAGGTGGTGCAAAGCATCGTCGGGGTCGGCGGCGGCACCAGCGCCTTTATCGTGGTGCGGCTGCCGGACTGGGCCGAGCGCGATTTTGCGCAGGATGAGCTGGTGGCGCAGATCAGCCGGCAGCTGGCGTCGGTGCCCGGCGTGCGGGTCAGCGCGCGGGCGACCAACAGTCTCAATATCCGCGGCGCCGGCGGCGGGCTGAGCTTTGCGGTCACCGGAACCAATATCGCGGCGATCACCGAGGGCACCGAGGCGCTGGTGGCGGCGATGGCGGGCGATGCCGCCTTTCTCAATCCGCAATTGTCGAACGACAGCGTCGATGCCCAGCTTCAGGTGGTGGTGGACGATGCCGCCGCCAATGACATGGGGCTGACCTCCTCCGAGGCCACGGCGCTGGTCAGCGCGCTGGTGCGGGGCACCACGGCGGTAAGCGTGTTCGAGAACGACGCCGAGGTCGATGTGACGGTGGTGCCCGGCGGCGCGCCGATCGATGATCCCTCGGACATCGCCTCGATGCCGCTCAGGCTGTCGGACGGGTCATATGTGCCGCTGTCGACGATTGCCGCGCTCGAGACGGTGGTGACCCAGGCGCAGATCGAGCGGCAGGGCGGGGCGCTGTCGGTGGCGGCACAGGCCAATTTGGGCGAGGGCACCGACATGTCCGAGGCGATGGCGCGGGTCAGCGCCCTGGCCGACGAGGTGCTGCCCGAGGGCCTGCGGCTGGTCTTTACCGGCGAGGCGGCGACGCTGGATGACAGCACCGACGCGATGCTGATGGTCTTTGGCGTGGCGCTTCTGGTGGTGTTGCTGGTGCTGGCGGCGCAGTTCGAAAGCTTTGCCAGCGCGGTGGTGATCATGCTGACGGTGCCTTTCGGGTTGGCGGCGGCGCTGATGGCGATCTCCTTGTCGGGCGGATCGCTGAACTACTACAGCCAGATCGGGCTGGTGATGCTGATCGGGGTGATGGCCAAGAACGGCATTCTGATCGTCGAATTCGCCAATCAGTTGCGCGAAGCGGGCCAGGATATCGACAGCGCCATCCGCGACGCGCTGAGCCTGCGCATCCGGCCGGTGATGATGACCATGGTCTCGACCGCGCTTGGCGGGCTGCCGCTGATCCTGACCTCGGGCGCCGGCGCCGAGGCGCGGGTGGCGGTGGGCTGGGTGATCGTCGGCGGCCTGGGCTTTGCCACGGTGTTCACCCTGTTCCTGACGCCGATCTTCTATCGCTGGATCGCGGTCTGGGGCGCCGCGCCGGGGGCGGCGGCGCGGCGGCTGAAAACCGAACGGCTGGCGGCGGGGTGAGCCCCGCCGCTCAGGCGCGCAGCTCCGAAAGCACCTCACCGGCCAGGGTGAAGGAGCGGACCCGGGCGCTGTGGTCGTGGATCATGCCGGTGACCATGAGTTCGTCGGGCTGGTGTCGCGCCAGCAGGCCGGCAAGCTGGTCGCGGACCATTTCGGGCGTGCCGGTGGCCGAGACCGAAAGCGCGTGTTTCACCTGCGCCAGCACCGGCGCGGGGATCTGTTGCGCCACATCCGCGACCGGGTGCGGCAGCTTGCCAGGCCGGCCCATGCGCAGGTTGGCAAAGGCGAGATATTGCGACGAGCGCAAGACCTCGGCCTGCTCGTGCGTATCGGCCACGCAGACCCCGGCGGCCATCATCACATGCGGCGCCGAGAGCGTCGCCGAGGGGCGGAACTGGGCGCGGTAGGTGGCGATCGCCTGGTCCAGCAGGTCCGGCGCGAAATGCGAGGCAAAGGCATATGGCAGGCCGAAATGCGCCGCGAGCTGTGCGCCGTAGAGGCTGGAGCCGAGGATCCAGACCGGCACCTCGGTGCCCTCGCCGGGAATGGCGCGGACCGGGCCGGCGGGGCCGCTGGCGAAATAGCCGATCAGCTCCTGCACATCCTGCGGAAAACTGTCCTCGGGCGACATGTTGCGCCGCAGGGCGCGGGCGGTGGCGCCGTCGGTGCCGGGTGCGCGGCCGAGGCCGAGATCGATCCGGCCGGGGTAAAGCGTGGCCAGGGTGCCGAATTGCTCGGCCACCATCAGCGGGGCGTGGTTGGGCAGCATGATGCCGCCGGCGCCGATGCGCATGGTGGTCGTGGCCGCGGCGACATGGCCGATCACCACGGCGGTCGCGGCGCTGGCAATGCCCGGCATGTTGTGATGCTCGGCCAGCCAGAAGCGGTGATAGCCGGCCCGTTCGGCCGCCACCGCAAGATCGGCGGTATTGGCCAGCGCGTCGCCGGCGCCGGCATCTTCGGGCACGGGCGAGAGATCAAGTAGGGAGAAATGCTGCATCGGTGATATCCTTTTGGCGCACCTATGCACGCCCCCGCGCCGCGCCAAGGCGGCGCCGGGGGTTCCGTAACGGCAGCGTCAGCCGCTGGCCGGGGCGTTGCCGCGCTCGACCCGGTTCCAGCGGATCGACGACCAGAGCGAAACGCCGATCAGCGCCGCGCCGCCAAGCCCGGTGATGACCTCGGGGATATGCACCAGCGATTGCATGAACATGATCACCGACAGCGCGATGATGGCGTAAAAGGCGCCGTGTTCGAGATAGCGGTATTCGGTCAGGGTGCCGTTTTCGACCAGCATGATCGTCATCGAACGCACGTACATCGCGCCAATGCCGAGGCCGATGGCGATGATGAAGAGGTTCTGGGTCAGGGCGAAGGCGCCGATCACCCCGTCAAAGCTGAACGAGGCGTCGAGCACCTCGAGATAGAGAAAGGCGCCGAGCCCGCCCTGGGCCGCGCCCTTGACCGCCTTTTGCGTGCTGTCGAGCAATCCGCCCAGAACTTCGACCAGCAGGAAGGTCAGCAGGCCCCAGATCGCCGAGCTGAAAAACACCTGGGTGTCGGCGCCGTCCAGCAGGCGCGAGAAGATCAGCACCGTGACCAGCACGATGGCCACCTCGATGCCGCGAATGGTGGCGTGGCGCGCCATGCGCCTTTCCAGCCATTGCACCCAGTGCACGTCCTTTTCGTGATCGAAGAAAAAGCTGAGGCCGACCATCATCAGGAAGGTGCCGCCGAAGGCCGCGATCGGCAGATGCGCCTCTTCCATGATATGGGCGTATTCCTCGGGGCGGGCGGCGGCCAGGGTGATCGCCTCCCAGGGGCCGATGCGGGCCGAGATCACCACGATCAAGAGCGGAAAGACAATGCGCATGCCGAAGACGGCGATCAGGATGCCCCAGGTCAGGAACCGGCGCTGCCAGATCGGGGTCATCGATTTCAGCTTGTTGGCGTTGACGATGGCATTGTCGAAGGACAGCGAGATCTCCAGCACGGCAAGCACCGCGCAGATAAAGAGGATGGTCAGCATGCCGGCGAGGGTGCCGGTTGTCGTCCAGCCCAGCCAGCCGCCGAGCGCAAGGCCCAGGCCGGTGACGATGAAGGCCCATTTGAGATAGGAAAGCATGGATCTGGCCGGGGCGCCGCTGTGCGGCGCGCCTCCGGTCGGGGAGGGGTGTTGTGTCATGATGTGAACACGTCCAGGCGGCTGGAAAAGATCTGGTGCCGACATCACGAAAGCGCCGCCACTTCCGCCAGAGGGGCCCGGTCACCCGATTATAGCGCCGATGCGCCGTCATCCTATTGGCCTGTCACATCGCTTTTGTAAACGGATTCGTGATCGGCGCGGCGGGCTGGGCCGTTATGTGCCGATGGCCGCAGGGCGCGAAAAGCCCTTGGTGCGGGAGGCGCCCGGCCCGTTTGCCTGCCGGCGCGGCCGGGCCAAAGCCCGCGTTTTCAGGCCCCTGCGCAGGGTTGCAGACGGATTTCGGGAGATCCGGAAAAATTGTCATATGAGAAAAAAATTGACAAAAGTAAAAACAACAGGAATAGTGGCCGGGGATTGAGTACCTGTTCCGCAGGCTCTGTGATCTGCCACGAGGGAGGACAAGATGGCAAACTCGAAAACCAGCTATGTGTCACGCCGCGCATTCCTGAGAGCGGGGGCCGCGACCGGGGTCGCGCTGGCCGCTCCGACGTTCTTTGTCGGCAAGGCGCATGCCGCCACCGAAAAGCTGAACATCGGCATCATTCCGGCCTATTCTTTCGGCATCTACTGGCTGGTCCAGGATCAGGGCTTTGCCCCCGGCGTCGAGATGGATTTCAGCGTCTTCCCCTCGGGGCCCCCCGCCATCGAGGCGATGGTCGGCGGCTCGGTCGATGCGATCACCGTGGGCTCGGTGCCGCCGCTGGCGGCGATGGCGCGCAATGTCGCCGATTTCCGCGAGATCTCGGTCTGTGGCGATGCCTCGGGGCTCTTCACCATCGTCGGCCGTCCGGGGATGACCAGCCTGGCCGATCTCGAAGGCAAGCGGATCGCGGTGACCTCGGGGTCGAACTTCGATTTCTTCCTCGGCGTCGCGCTCGAGCAGGCCGGGCTGTCGGACATGAAGCTGACCCGGATCAACATGGAGCCGATCGACGCCCAGGCGGCGCTGATCGCCGGGGCGGTGGATGCCACCGTGCCGCTGGCCACCTCGCGCCAGCTGATCTTCGACAAGCTGCCGGGCGCCAGCATGCTGGCCGACGGCTCGGCGATGCCGATCGGCAAGCGGCCCTCGATCATGGATGTCTTCATGACCACCCAGCAGACCATGGACGCCAAGGAAGAGGCGCTGACCGAAGTGGTGCGCGCCTTCCACGAGAACGGCGTCAAGATGCTGCGCGAAGACAATGCCGAGGTCGTGCAGCGCATGATCAAATGGCAAAGCGGCATCGGCCGGGCCGGCGTGACCGCGGCGGAAGTCGAGCCGCTGCTGAACAACTACTTCTATTTCGACGTGCCCGAGATCAAATCGGTCTATGCCGATGACATCCTGAAAAACGCGCTGCGGGTGCAATCGGAGTTCCTGGTCGAGAATGACCGCATCCGCAACATGCCCGACCTCGATGCGCTGGTGTCGGATCAGATCGTGACCCGGCTCTGAGACCGATGGCTCTGTTGCATTCTCTCCGGTCAAGGCGCCTGTGGTTGGGCGCCTTGTCGATCGCCACGGTCTTCGGGGTCTATATCTGGATCACGAACCAGCCCGACAACAATCCGGCGCTGTTGCCGCCGATCCTGGATATCCTGGCCTCGTTCAAGACCAACCTGACCAGCGGCAGCCTGCTGACCGCGCTGGGGGCGAGCCTGTTCCGCATTGCCATGGGCTTTTTCATCGGCACCACGCTGGCGCTGATCGTCGGTTGCCTGGTGGGCTGGTACAAGACGGTGGAATATCTGCTCGACCCGCTAATCGAGGCGCTGCGGCCGATCCCGCCGCTGGCCTATATTCCGATCATCATCATCTGGTTCGGGATCGGCGAATTCAGCCGGGTGCTGATCATCACCATCGCCTGTTTCATGGTCTGCGTGGTCAACGTGATCGCCGGCATGAAGAACGTGCCGCAGGTCTATGTCGATGCCGCATCGACCATGGGCGCTAGCCGGTTCCAGGTGTTCCGCACCGTCGCCGTGCCCGCCGCCACGCCGTTCATCATCACCGGCTACCGGATTGCGCTGGCCGCCGCCTGGACGACGCTGGTCGCCTCGGAGCTGCTGGCGGCGCAGAACGGTCTCGGCTTTCTGTTGCAGGAAGGACGGCGTTATTTCCTGACCGATCAGGTGATGATGATCATCGTGATCATTGGCGGCTGCGCCTTCATCATGGATCGCATCTTCCGCAAGATTCAGGCTCATCTCATGCAATGGTCGGAGGCCCGCGAATAATGCCAGAGATCCTCGTCGACAATCTCACCCATACCTTCGGCAAGGGCGAGCCCGGTGCGCTCACCGTGCTGGACAAGATCAACCTGACCTTCGAGTCCGGGTCGTTCAATTCGATCATCGGCACCTCGGGCTGTGGCAAGTCCACGCTGCTCAAGATGATGGCCGGGCTGTTCACGCCCTCGGACGGGCAGATGACGCTCGATGGCGAGGTGATCGAGGGCACCGACCGGCGCCGGGGCATGGTGTTCCAGCAGGATGCGGTGTTTCCCTGGATGACCGTGGCCAAGAACATCTCTTACGGCCCGCGCCTGCGCGGCGCCTCGAAGGCCGAGCAATCCGAGATCGAGGCGAAATGGACCGAGATGGTGGGGCTCAGGGGCTTTGAAGACCGCTGGCCGCGCGAGCTGTCTGGCGGGATGCGCAAGCGGGTCGATATCGGCCGGGTCTATGCCAATGATCCCGATGTGCTGTTGATGGACGAGCCGTTCGGGGCGCTGGATGCCCAGACCAAGGAGCGGATGCAATCCGACTTGCTGACCACCTGGCAGAAGTCGAAAAAGACCGTGGTCTTTGTCACCCATGACATCGAAGAGGCGATCTTTCTGTCGGACAAGATCATCGTTCTGTCGTCGCGCCCCGGCCGGGTGCACCATATCGAAGAGGTCAGCCTGCCGCGGCCGCGCAATGACGAGATGCGGCTGACCGAAGAGTTCCTCGCCATCAAGCGCCGTTTGTGGGGGATGCTGGATCACTGACACTCACGGGAACCTCCCTGGCCCTTCGGGGCGACTTCACCCGCGTCGGTCCTCTGGGCTGACGCGGTTTTTTGTTGGGCGGGGGCCCGGGGGTTGGCGCTGCTGGTCTGGATGCCGGTCACGTCGCGCCCCGGACCTGATCCGGGCCTCGTGGCGGCTTGCGGTGCGGGGTGGGGGAAGGGGTCCCGGCGCGGGGGCCGGGACGGGGGGCGTTGGTCGGGGGAATGGTTGCGTGTCGGCGGCGGTGTTCTGCGCCGTTCGCGCCCCGGACCTGATCCGGGGCCTCTTCGCGGGTTGCGGTGCGGGGTGGGGGAAGGGGTCCCGGCGCGAGGCCGGGACGGGGGGCGTTGGTGGGGAATGGCTGCGTGACGGCGGCGGTGCGCTGCGCCGTTCGCGCCCCGGACCTGATCCGGGGCCTCTTCGCGGCTTGCGGTGCGGGGTGGGGGAAGGGGTCCCGGCGCGGGGGCCGGGACGGGGGGCGCTGGCGGGGGAATGGTTGCGTGTCGGCGGCGGTGTTCTGCGCCGTTCGCGCCCCGGACTTGATCCGGGGCCACTTTGCGGCTTGCGGTGCGGGGGAAGGGGTCCCGGCGCGGGGGCCGGGACGGGGGCGTTGGTCGGGGATAGGCTGGCGATCAGAGCGCTTCGGCCTTGACCAGCGAATGCACGTCGTCGACCCGGGCGGTGGCGAGGTCGTCTTCGGTGATGCCGAACCTCGCGCCCATCAGATCCTCGATGCCGCCGACCAGCGCCAGCGCGTCCAGGCCGTAATAGCGCATCAGATAGGCGCGCGAGCCGCCGTGGGCATAGGTGTCCTTCAGCCCCAGCCGGACCAGCCGCTTGCCGATGCCGGCGTCGGCCATGGTCTCGGCCACCAGCGAGCCCACGCCGCCTTCGGTGACGTGGTTTTCCAGCGTCACCACGCCATGTTTGACCGACCCGATATGGTCCAGAAGCTGCTTGTGATCGAAAGGCTTGATCGTGTGCAGGTGGATGTGGCGGATCGACAGGCCTGCCTTGGCCAGGGCCGAGCGGGCGCGCATCGCCTCTTCGGTGCTGATGCCGGAGGAGACGACGAGGATGTCGGTGCCTTCCGACAGCACGCGCATTTCGCCGACCTTGATCGGCGTGTCGAACAGCCGCGGCACCGAGCCGCGCAGCACCCGGCACCAGACCGGGCCGTCGATGCTGTCGGCGGCCTCGCAGATGCTTTCCACCTCGGTGGCGTCGCCGGTCTCGAGGATCGTCATGTTGGGGATCGAGCGCATCACCGAGATATCCTCAATCGACTGGTGGGTCATGCCGCCCGGCGTGGTGACCCCGGGCAGAAAGCCCATCAGCCGGACCTTGCGCCGGGGATAGGCGATCGAGGCCATCAGCTGGTCATAAGGCCGGCGGTACATGAAGACGCCGAAGGTGTGGATGAACGGCCGGAAGCCGGCCAGGCCGAGACCGCCGGCAAAGCTGAGCATGTTCTGCTCGGCCATGCCCATCGACAGGAACTGACCGGGGTGGCGGTCGCGGAAACCGTCGATCTCGCAGGAGGAGGTCAGATCGGCCGAGAGACAGAGGATCTCGGGCTTGCCGGCGGCAAATTTCTCGAAGGCCGCGGCGTAGGGGCGGGATACCATTTCAACCATGTGCAGAGCTCCTCAATGGGCGTATTCGACAGGATCGACGCCCAGGTCGGCGGCGATCGAGGTGTTGAAGCGGGCGCGTTCGTCGGGCGATTTGAACCGCACGTAATGCAGCCGCGGAAAGCGTTCCTCGAGGATCGGCATGGTCTGATAGGGCGAGGTGCGCGCCAGGATGATCAGCGGCTTGCCGTCATGCGGTTCCTTCGCGGCGTCGCGCATGGCCTGAATGTCATGGCCGTCGATCTCGACGCAGGTGGCGCCGAATTCGATGAACTTGGCGCGGATGTCGCCCACCTCCATCACGCTGTCCATGGCGCCGTCGCATTGCTGGTCGTTGACGTCCATGATGGCGCAGAGATTGTCGATGCCGTGGAACTGCGCCGCTGCGACCGCCTCCCAGGTCTGGCCCTCCTGGACCTCGCCGTCGGACATGAAGACCCAGGTCCGCCCCGGCTCGCCGCGCAGCTTGCGGCCATAGGCCAGGCCCGCGCCGGTCGAGAGGCCGATGCCCAGGGTTCCGTTGTGCACCTCCATGCCGGGCGAATGCTCGGCGCCGATCATCTCGACCGACGAGCCGTCCTTGTTGAACATCTCGAGCCCCTCGGGCGCCATCCGGCCGACCTCGATCAGCGTGGCATAGGCCACCAGCGCGTAATGGGCGGGCGCGATGAACAGCCGGTCATATTCGGGCGCGGCCGGGCCGTTGTAGCCGGCGCCGGTGTGATAGCCGGGGTTCGAGGGCGCGGGGACGCCTTCGAAGGGCTTGGGAATCATCGGCAGCGTCGGGTCGCCCAGCTTCAATTCCTCATTGTACAGCCACGCAAGTTGCTCGGCGGCGGAACAGGCCTGGCTCAGATAGCCGCCGTTGTTGCGGATCGTGTGCTCGAAGACCCGACGCCGGAGTCCCAGCGCGACGTCTTCTGTGGTTCTTTCGTTTTGCATGGCTTCCTCTGATTTGCTGCTTTACAAAAGTCAGTAAATCGATCATATGTAAAAGTCAAGCGCCGCGCGGTCGTGCGGCGGAAAGGACGGATGATGAAATACACCGCAGCACAT
The DNA here is from genome assembly GCF_055755275.1 of Marinovum sp. E3. NCBI lineage: Bacteria > Pseudomonadati > Pseudomonadota > Alphaproteobacteria > Rhodobacterales > Roseobacteraceae > Marinovum > Marinovum sp. E3. The sequence continues at coordinate 50,823 of NZ_JBVTQV010000004.1, read as the reverse complement.
TGGGGCGCCTACCGGATCGAGGGTGACGCGCTGCGCCCGCTGGACGACGACCCGCGCCCTTCGCGGATCGGGCGTGGCTGGCTTTCGGCCGCGCGGGACCGGAACAGCCGCATCCTTGCGCCGATGGTGCGCGATGGCTGGCTTGACGGTGATGGCGGCAAGGGGCGCGGCCGCGACGGCTATCGCGAGATGACCTGGGACGAGGCTAATGCGCTGGTCGCCCGCGAGATCCGCTGCGTGCGCAAGGCGCATGGCAACCAGGCGATCTTTGGCGGCTCTTACGGCTGGGCCAGCGCCGGCCGGTTTCACCACGCGCAGAGCCAGATGCGGCGGTTCCTCAATCTCGTCGGCGGCTTCACCGCCTCGCATGAGACCTATTCCCATGCCGCCGCAGAGGTGCTGTTTCCGCATATCCTCGGCCTCAGCAATCGCGGCATGTTCGATGCGATGACCAGCCTCAGCCTTGTCGGCAAGCATTGCGATCTGCTGCTGGCCTTTGGCGGCATCTCCGAGCGCACGGCGCAGGTCGCCTCTTCCGGGGTCACCCGGCACGACATTGGCGGGCCGCTGGCGCAGATGCAGGCGCGGGGCGGGCGGATCGTCAATGTCTCGCCGCGTGGCAGCGATCTGCCGGGCGCCGAATGGCTGTCGATCCGGCCGGGCACCGATGCGGCGCTGCTGCTGGCGCTGTCGCATGAGGTGGTGGCGGCCGGGCGGGCGGATGAGGACTTCCTGACCACGCGCACCAGCGGCTGGCCGGCGTGGCGCGCCTATCTGCTGGGCGAGACCGACGGTCAGGCGAAAAGCGCCGATTGGGCGGCACCGCTCTGTGACCTGCCGGCCGAGGACATCCGCGCTCTGGCCCGCGCGCTGAGCGACAGCCGGAGCATGATCGCGGTGAACTGGGGGTTGCAGCGGGCCGATCATGGCGAACAGGTGATCTGGGCGGCGTTGGGGCTGGCCTGCATCCTCGGCCAGATCGGCCAGCCCGGCACCGGCTTCGGCTTCGGCTACGGCTCGACCACGCCGGTCGGCCGGCCGATGCGCTGGATCGGCTGGCCCTCGGTGAGCCAGGGGCAGAACCCGGTGACCGAGGCCATTCCGGTGGCGCGCATCGCCGACATGCTGCTCAATCCCGGCGGGGCCTATCGGTTCAACGGCGAAGAACGGAGCTACCCCGATATCCGGCTGGTCTATTGGTGCGGTGGCAACCCGTTTCACCACCACCAGGATCTTTTCCGGCTGGAGCAGGCCTGGACCCGCCCCGAGACGGTGATCGTGCAGGATCACAGCTGGACCGCCACAGCGCGGCGCGGCGATATCGTGCTGCCGGCAACCACGCCGTTCGAGCGTGACGACCTGATGATCAACCGGCGCGACCCGTCACTGCTCTATATGTCGAAGATGCAGGAACCGATGGGCCAGGCGCGCGACGATCACGAGATCTTTCGCGGCATTGCCCGGCATTTCGGTGTCGAAGAGGCGTTTACCGAGGGCCGCGATGCGGAAGGTTGGCTGCGCCATCTCTGGGCGCGGGCGCAGGGTGTGGCGCAGGAGGCGGGATTTGCCCTGCCGACCTTCGAGACCTTCCGCGACGAGGGCCGTTTCGACGTGCCCGATGCCTTTGACGAAACCGTGGCGTTTGAAGGCTTTGTCGCCGATCCCGAAGCGCATCCGTTGAATACCGAAAGCGGGCGGATCACGCTGCACAACGAAACGATTGCGGGCTTCGGTCTGGAGGATTGCCCCGGTCATCCGAGCTGGCTGATGCCGGCCGAGAGCCTGCTGACGGCGGCGGCGGGCGAATTGCACCTGATCTCGGGCCAGCCGGACACCCGGCTGCATTCGCAGAATGACCGCGGCAGCGAGGCGCAGGGCGACAAGATCGGAGGGCGCGAACCGGTCGCGCTGCATCCCGAGACGGCCGCCCGCCACGGGTTGGCCGAGGGCGATATCCTGCGGCTGTGGAACGCGCGCGGGGCCTGTCTGGCCGGGCTGCGGCTCGATCCGTTGCTCCGGCGTGACTGCGTGGCGCTGGCCACCGGCGCCTGGTTCGATCCGCAGGAGGTGAGCGGCGACAGGCTCGAGGTGCATGGCAACCCCAACGTGCTGACGCTGGACAAGGGCTGTTCGGAGCTGAGCCAGGGCAACATCGCCCATACCGCGCTGGTCAGGGTCGAGAAATGGACCGGGCCGCTGCCGGCGCTGAGCGTCGACCGGCCGCCGCGGATCGCGGGCGGCGCGGAATGAAGGAGGGGAGCATGACAAAACTCTGGTTGGGGCTGGATGTCGGCACCACCGCCGTCAAGGCCGCCGCCTATACGCCCGAGGGCCGGCAGGTGGCACTGGCCGAGGCGCCGAGCCAGGTCACCCAGGTGGCCGGCGGCGGCAGCGAACAGGACATGGGCCAGGTCTGGGCGACGGTGGTGGCGGTCTTGGCCGATCTGGTCGGCCGCTGTGACGGCGCGGAATTCGAGGCGCTGGGGATCGCGGCGCAGGGCGACGGGCTCTGGTGCGTGACCGAGGACGGCGCGCCCGCCGGCCCGGCGATGCTCTGGAACGACACGCGGACCGCGGATGATCTGGCGGCGCTCGAGGCGTCGGGCGCGACCGGGGTGATCGGGCGGGGCTGCAACACCTCGCTCTGGTCGGGCACATCCGGCATGCTCTGGCGCTGGGTGCGGGAGAACCGGCCCGAGATGGCGGCGAAGACCGCGCATGTGATGACTTGCGTCGATTGGATCGGGCTGAAGCTGACCGGCGCGCTCGGCACCGATTTCTCGGATGCGACGATCCCCTTTCTCGACATTGCCAGCCGCGATTATGACGCGGGCCAGATTGCGGCGCTCGATTGCGAAGAGCTGGCCGACAAGCTGATCGCGCCGCGCACCGCCGACAGCGTGCTGGGGCAGGTGACGGATGCGGCGGCGGGCGCCACGGGGCTGCCCGAAGGGCTGACCGTTTCGGTCGGCACGCTGGACCTGTCGGCGATGATCGTCGGCATGGGGCTGGCGCAGTCGGGCGAGACGATGATGATCATGGGCACGACGGCCGTGGTCAATATCCTCACCGACCGGATCACCCCGAGCGATGCGCCGGTCGGCGCGAGCTGTCTGCACCCCACCGCGCCGGTTACCATCCGCGTTCTGGCGCCGACCACCGGCGCCGCCGCCTTCGACTGGTTCGCGGCGCTGCATCCCAAGAGCCTTGGCGGCGCCTCGGCCGGCGAGGTGGCGGCGCGCATGAATGCGCTGGTCGAGACGGTGCCGCCGGGGGCCAACGGGGTGACCTTTCTGCCCTATCTCAATGGCGAACGCGCGCCATTCGTGGCGCCCAACCTGCGCGGCGCCTTTCACGGGCTGTCGTCGACCACCTCGACCGGCGACATGGGCCGGGCGGTGATGGAGGGCGCGGCGCTGAGCCTGCGGCATTGCTTCGAAGAGGAAACCGGCCTGCCCACCGCGCCGGTTCAGCTCACCGGGGGCGGCTCGAAAAACCCGGTCTGGTGCCAGATCATCGCCGATGTCGTGGGCCAGCCGGTGCTGGTCAGCGCGGCTTCGGATCACGGGCTCTGGGGGGCGGCCTGTCTCGGCGCTGCGGCGGCCGGGCGCGGCGCGGCGGTCGAGCTCTCCCGTCGCGACGAGGCTTTGCAGAGCTACACACCGAACAATCACGCGGCCTATGGGCCGGTTTACGCCAGATACGCCCTGATTTCGCGCCATCACCGCGCCTTGCAGGCAGACCTCAATACCTTGCGGGAGACCCAGACATGACCAACATGATGACCACCGCCGTGCAATATGCCATCGATGACATCCGCATCGAGGAACGCCCGGTTCCCGAGATCGGCCCCGGCGAGCTCTTGCTCAAGACGCTGGCCTGCGGGCTCTGCGGCGGCGAGACCATGGCCTGGTACAAGACCGAGCCCAAGGTGCTGGGGCATGAGCCGGTGGGCGAGGTGGTCGAGGTGGGCGCGGGTGTCACCGACTACAAGATCGGCGACCGGGTTTTCGTCAATCACCACGTCGGGCGGGTCGATTCCCACCTGTCGCGTCGCGGCCATTTCACCCGCGATCCATTCTACAAGTCGATGAAGCTCGATCCCGGCGGGGTCTGCGACTATTACCGCGTCACCGCGCAGCATCTGGCGATGGACACCCACAAGCTGCCCGACAGCATCTCGACCGAGGCGGCGGTGACGATCGAGCCCTGGTCCTGCGTGCTCTCGGGGCTGAAGGTCTGCAACATCCAGCCGGGTGACACCGTGGCCGTCGTCGGCGCGGGTTTTATGGGGCAGGGGTTCGTGCACATGGCGCCGCTCTTCGGTGCCGGCAAAGTGGTGGCGCTCGACTTCTCCGACTGGCGGCTGGCCAAGGCGCGGGAGTTCGGCGCGACCCATACGATCAACCCCAAGACCGAGGATGCGGTCGAGGCGATGCGCGCGCTCAACAATGGCCGGCTGGCCGATACGGTGATCGTGATCGCGCCCTTTGCCCCGGCCTGGGAGCAGGCGCTGGCCTTGACCGAGGTTGGCGGCTGCCTGCACCTTGGCGCGCCGATGCCGCCGGGCGAAACCTGGGCGCGCGACGGCAATGCCGCCTATTTCGATCAGATCACCGTGACCTCGCGCTATTCCTCGGATCATACCGACACCTACAGCTATATCCGCCTGCTCGAAGCCGGGCGAATCAAGGCGGAAGAGGCGATCTCGCACCGGTTCGACATGGCGGATACGCCAGAGGCGTTTCGCATGCTGGTCGAGGCGGAAAAGAGCCTGAAGATCGTGGTCTATCCGCATGGGATCCCGACCGCCAAGCAGGAGGCCGCGTGATGCTGGAGGCGCTGAAGGAAGAGGTCTGCGAACAGAACCACGAGCTGCCGCGCAACGGGCTGGTGGTGGGATCGGGCGGCAATGTCTCGGGGCGCGACCCCGAAACCGGGCTGGTGGTGATCAAACCCTCTGGCGTGAAGTTTGCCAAGCTGACGCCGGACACCATGGTGGTGGTCGATCTCGATGGCACTGTCATCGAGGGGGCGATGAAACCCTCGGTCGACACCGGCATTCACCTCTATATCTATCGCCACCGCGCCGATGTGATGGGCATGTGCCACACCCATTCGCCTTATGCTTCGAGCTTTGCCGCGCGCGGCGAGCGGATTCCGGCGGTGCTGACCCCGATCACCCATATGCTGGGCCGCGATGTGCCCTGTTCGCGTTATGCCACCCCGGGCGAAGTTGACACCGGCGCGGCGATCCTGGAAGCGGCCGAGGGCGGCATGGCGGCGCTGGTCAAGGCGCATGGGGTCTTTACCATGGGCAGATCGGCCACCGAGGCGACCTCGGTGGCGATGTACCTTGAGGAGGCGGCGATGACGACGCATCTTGCCATGCTGCGCGGTCCGGTCGAAGAATTGCCGCAGGACGAGATCGACCGCTGCTATGCTTGGTTCCGCCAGAACTATGGCCAAGCCGGGGCAAAGAAGGTAAACGCTTGAAGATGCACAAACCCACGCCGCCGCAACGGAATTCTGCCGAAAAGGAAGCGCTGCTGTCGAATGTGGCGCTGCTTTATTATGGCGAGGGGCTGACCCAGGGCGAGATCGCCAAGCGCATGAAGGTTTCGCGTGCGACCATCGTCAACATGCTGCGCGAGAGCCGCGATCTGGGGGTGGTGGAGATCCGCGTCGACGGCCAGTTCCTCACCGGATCGAGCCTAGCGCGCGAGCTGCGCGAGAAATACGGGCTGGCGGATGTCTATGTGGCGCAGCCGGCCTCTGACGAGGTGGCGCTGGGTCGCGAGGACAGCCTGCGGCAACTGGCGCGGGTGGCGGCGATGGCGGTGCTCGACGTGGTCGAACCGGGCGACCGCTGCGGCGTGGCCTGGGGCGAGACGATCATGGCGGTGGCCGATGCCATGCCGCGCAACGCGGTGGCCGATGTCGAGGTCTGCCAGCTGATCGGCTCGATGATCTCCGACCGGGTGCCGGCCTCGGAGAACTGCACCATCCAGATCGCCGGCAAGCTGGGGGCACAATGTTTCACCCTGCACGCGCCCGGGCTGATCTCCTCGCCCGAGCTGGCGCGGCAATTCTGTTCCGAACCGACGATCCACATGCAGCTCGAGCGGCTGAAATCGCTCGACATGGCGATCTATTCGGTGGGCAACGTGCAGGCCGGCACGCATCTGGTGGCGGCGGGCATGACCTCGGAGGCAGAGCTGGCGCAGGCGGTGGCGGCCGGGGCGGCGGGGATCCTCTGCTGCCGCTATCTCTCGGCCGGGGGCGAACAGATCGACCTGCCGCCGCATGACCGGCTGATCGCGGCCGAGGTCGCCGACCTGCGGGCGGCGCGCAAGAAGCTGCTGGTGGTCTGCGGGGTGGACCGGGCCGAGGCGACGCTGGCCTGCATTCGCGGCGGGCTGGCGACGCATCTGGTGGTGGACAAGCCCCTGGCTCTGGCGTTGCTCGAAGGGTGAGGCTTGCGGCGCGGTGGGTTGCGAACCCACCCTGCTTCGCGACGCGGCACTGCGCGGCGGGCGTTGCCCGCCGTCGACGCCCGGATCAGCCTGGGCTGGCCTCGATCATGCCGGCACCGCCTCTTTCAGCCCCAGCCGGGCGTATTGCTCCGGCGGACAGCCTTCGTCCTGCATCAGCGCCCGCACCAGGTCGAGCATACGGTCGCGCTGCTCCGGCGCGCTGTCCCAGAGGTTCCGGGCCTGCCCGGGATCCTCGGCGCGGTTGAACAGGAAATCCTCCTGGGTGCGCGGATCGATCGAGATCGGCGTCTTCCACATCGGCAGGTCGACCGAGGGGTCGAAATAGCCGGTATCCACCGGCTTGTTCGGTGCCTTGGCCAGCCGGCCGTCGACCGGGTTGTCGACGATCAGCGGCCGAAAGATCGCGGTGGAATAGAGGTAGAGCGGTTGTGACGGGTCCGGCGCCTTCATCACCGTCCAGGTGCCGTCGGTGGCGCAGATGCCCTGGCCGAAGGTGCCGTAAAGCACTGCCTCGCGTGGCGAAGGCGCATCCTCGACGATCATCGGCAGGAGCGAACGGCTGTGCCGGTTGGCCTCGGTCACCTCGACGCCGGCCGCCTCGACGATGGTGGCAAAGATGTCCACCGTCTGGGTCAGCCCGGTGAGGCGCTTGCCATTGCCGGGGTTGGCCGGGTGCCAGACCATCAGCGGAATGTTGGCGTGGCTGTCGAAATGCGGGTGCTGCTTGCCGAAGGCGCGACGCTCGCCCATGTCGTGGCCATGGTCGGTGGTCAGGATCACCATCGTATTCTCCCACAGCCCCTGGTCGTCGAGCTTGTCGAGCAGCGTGCCGAACCACTTGTCCATCATCGTGACCTTGCCCATGAACTGCGAGCGCAGGAATTTAAGCTCGTCGGGTGTGGTCTGGTCCATGAAGCTCTCGAGATCCTTGTAGACCTGGTAGGGTGGCCAGACATTGAACTCGTTCTTGCTCGCGCCCTCGGCATACATGCTCTCGTAGGGTTCGGGGATGTGAAACGGCTCGTGCACGTCGAAGGTCTCGACATGCAGGAAGAAATCGCCCTTGCCGGCGTTGCGGTCGAGCCAGTCGCAGGCGCCGCCGAAGGTCTTGGCCGAGAAATAATCCTCTTCGCCGCCAAAGTCGCGGGTATTGGCGTAATACTGGCCGATGTGCTCGGGCGCGCGGAATTTCTCGACGTTCTTGACCCAGGCGGGTTTCTCTTCGGCCGGGTCCTGCGCCTGCCAGCGATCGACCTCGTAGCCGCGGATCATCTCGGTGGTGTCATAGCTCTGGATGTAGCCGTTCGCCTCTTCTTCCCAGTAATGATAATGGTCGGTCACCACATGGGTGCGATGGCCGCCCTTGCGCACCTCGGCCGGCAGGCGCGGGTCAAACACCTCGAGCGAGCCCCAGGGCCGCCAGAGGAATTCCTTGCGCCCGGCGATGATCTCGCGGCGTGCCGGCATGCAGGGCAGCGAACCGACGAAATGGTTGTCAAAGATCGCGGCGCGCTTGGCGAAACGGTCGATATTTGGGGTCTGGCAGGGGCTGGCCGGGTCATAGGCCCGCAGGCAGTTGCGCGTCAGACTGTCGACCAGCACAAGAATGATATTCATGGCAGCACCCCTTCGAAGCTTGTTTCAGGGGCACTATAGGCGGGCCATCTCAACCTTACAAGTGTCAAATAATATGTCAAATGTAATGCGCGGCCGGATCCGGTTGAAACATTCCGGGCCGCGGGGTGTTGGGGCAGGGCACATGCAAGACAGGAGACATCCATGAGCAGCCCGATCACCACGATCAATCCGGCGACCGAAGAGACCCTGGAAACCTATGACCGCATGTCGGACACGGCGGCGCGCGAGGCGGTGGAGGCCTGTCACGCCGCCTTCGAGGAGTGGCGGCTGGTGCCGCTGGACAAGCGGGCCGAGACGATCAAGGCCATCGGTCAGGCGTTGCGCGACACGTCCGAGGACTTTGCCCAGCTGATGACCCGCGAGGTCGGCAAGCTGATCGGCGACAGCCGCGACGAGATCGAGCTTTGCGCCGCGATCTGCGATTTCACCGCCGAACACGGGCCAAAGGAGCTGGCCGACGAAGAACGCGAGATCCCCGGCGGCACCGGCGTCATCACCTATGCGCCGACCGGGGTGATCTATGGCATTCAGCCGTGGAACTTTCCGGCCTATCAGGCGATCCGCTACACCATCGCCAACCTGATGGCGGGCAATGGCGTGTTGCTGAAACATGCGGCCAATTGCACCGGCAGCGGGCTGTTCCTGCGCGATCTGATGGAGAAGGCCGGGCTGCCCAAGAACCTGTTTACCGTGCTGCTGATCGATCACGACCAATCCGACGACATCATCGCCAATGATCTGGTGCGGGGTGTCACCCTGACCGGCAGCGATGGCGCCGGCAAGGTGGTGGCGCAGCAGGCGGGCAAACACCTCAAGAAAACCGTGCTCGAGCTTGGCTCGAACGACGCCTATCTGGTGCTCGAGGATGCCGATCTCGATGTTGCGGTCGAGGCCTGTGTGGCGGGCCGGATCTACAACAACGGCGAGACCTGCGTGAACGCCAAGCGGTTCATCGTGACCGAGCGGCATTACGACGCCTTCGTCGAGCGCTTTACCGCCAGGATGAAGGCGGTCGAGATGGGTGACCCGCGCGACGCGGACACCGGCCTTGGCCCGATGGCGCGCGACGATCTGCGTGACACGCTGGCCGAGCAGGTCGAAAAAAGCGTGGAAAACGGCGCCCGCGCCCTGTGTGGCGGCAAGGTGCCCAAGCGCAAGGGCGCCTATTATCCGGCAACGGTGCTGGTGGACGTGAAGCCCGGCCAGCCGGCGTATGACGACGAGCTGTTCGGCCCGGTCGCTTCGGTGATCAGGGCGCGCGACGATGATGACGCGATACGCATCGCCAATGACAGCCGTTACGGGCTCGGCGGCGGCATCTTTTCCAAGGATGAAGCCCGCGCCCGGGCGCTGGCCGCGACCCATTTCGACACCGGCATGGTCTGTATCAACGGCTATAACCTGGCGATCCCCAACATGCCGTTCGGCGGGGTCAAGAACTCGGGTTACGGGCGCGAGCATGGCGGCTTTGGCATGAAGGAATTCGTCAACGCCAAGTCGCTGTACGTGACGCAATAGAGGCGTCCGGTCGGTGCATCGCGCCGTGCCGCGCGGGCGCCGAGGATGGCGGCGGACTAGGTTTCGGCCGGGTCCGGGCCGTCCTGCCGCAGCTGCGATCCGGCGGGCGGGGCGCGGTGCTTGTCGGACTTGAGGTCCATCACATAGCCGATGATCGCCGCCACCGCCTCCCAGTGCTCGACCGGGATTTCCCGGTCGATCTCGGCGACGTCGTGCAGCGCGCGGGCCAGCGGGCGGTTCTCGACGATCGGGATCTCGGCCTCGGTGGCGAGGCTGCGGATGCGGGCGGCGATCAGGTCGGTGCCCTTGGCCAGGCAGACCGGGGCCAGATCCTTGCCGCTTTCGTATTTCAGCGCCACGGCGTAATGCGTCGGGTTGGTCAGGATCACCGTGGCCCGCGGCACCGCGCTGGCCAGCCGCTGGCGGGCGCGTTCGCGGCGCAGCCCCATGCGCTTGGCGCGGATCAGCGGATCGCCCTCGGTTTCCTTGTGCTCGTCGCGCACCTCTTTCATCGACATCCGCTGCTTGCGCCGGTGATCGAAGCGTTTCCACATGATGTCGGCGGCGGCGATCACCGCCGCCAGCGCCAGCGTGTAAAGCAGCATCCGCGCCGCCGCCGCGCGCGCGAATTCGGCCAGGGCCTCCGGCAGCAGCCCCTGCGCCAGCCAGATCTGGCGCACCGCCTGCCAGGTCACCACGCCGGCAATCGCACCGACCAGCAGCACCTTGGCGACGCTCTTGGCGAATTCCACCAGGCTCGCCGCCGAGACCAGCCGCTTGAGCCCGGCCAGCGGCGAGATCTTGGACCATTTCGGCCGCAGCCGCTCCGCCGCCATCACGACCTCGCCCTGAAGCGCGGCGCCGGCCAGCGCGCCCAGCACCATCAGGAGCACCAGCGGCGCCAGCAGCAGCGCCACGCCGCCGATCAGCTCGCGGGTCAGGGTGCCGAGATCGCGCAGCCCGGTGACACCGACGCCGACATCGATCTGGCCGGCGGTTTCGAAGACGCCGCGCAACAGGCCCGAGAGCGGCCCGGCGGTGCTGGGCAGGACAAAGACGGTAATGCCGAAGAGCGACAGCATCGCCATCAGGGTGCCGCCTTCCTTCGATGAGGCGACATCCCCCTTGTCGCGGGCCTTTTTCAGCCGGCGCTCTGTCGGTTCCTCGGTCTTGTTGTCCTTGTCCTCTTCGGCCATCGCGCCCCCCTCAGAACATCAGCAGGCCGAGCCAGGCGGCGAACCGCTCGGCAAACTCGCGCAGCATCAGCGGTGCGGCGACCCCGAGCACCAGCAGACCGGCGGCGATCAGCAGCGGCGCGGCGACAAAGAACACCGGCAGGGTCGGCATCATCCGCGCCGCCAACCCCATGCCGAGGTTGATCAGCAGCCCCATGACAAAGAACGGCGCGGCGACCGACAGCCCGATGTAGAAGCTCTGCGCCACCGCCCGCACGATCTGCTGCGCCAGATCGCCGGTGAGCAGGGCGCCGGGCGGGAAAACCTCGTAGCTCATCACCATGGCGCCGAGGATCAGGTGGTGCAGATCCATGGCGAAGATCAGCGCCACGGCGCCCAGCATCAGCCCGGTCGAAATCAGTGTCGAGCCCTGGAACGAACCGATTTCGGGGGCAAAGGCGTTGGACAAGCCGATGATCATGCCGATTTGGGCCCCGGCGAATTGGAGCCCGGTCAACAGGATGCGGGCGGTCATGCCGATCCAGAGCCCGAGGGTCAGCTCGATCCCCAGGGCCGCCAGCAGCAGGCCGGGCGCATCGAGGCTCTGCGGCCCGACCGGCAGCGCCGGATAGAGCGCCAGAGACAGCAGCAGCGCAAAGGCGATGCGGTGGCGCACCGGCACGAAGGCCTCGCCCAGGGCGGGCATGTACATCACGACGCCGCCGATGCGGGCAAAGACCAGCGCCACCCCCATGACCTGCCCGGTGAGCAAGGCCGAGAGGTCCACCGCTATTGCCCGATGGTCGCGACCGTACGCAGCGACGCCTTGCGGTGGATTTCATTGTGCGACAGCACCACTGTCATCGGGCTGACCCGTTCCAGCATCGAGCGGACATAGCTGCGCACCTCGGGCGAGACCAGCAGGGCCGGCCATTGGTCCTGCTCGGCGTATTTCTGGATCTCGCGGCGGGCGTGCAGGACGAATTCCTGCACCCGCTGCGGCGACATGACGAAATTGCGCTCGTCGCCATTGACCCGCAGCGCCTCGAGAAATTCCTTTTCCCAGGTCGGCGACATGGTGATCACCGAGATGAAGCCATTGCCGTCGATCAGCGATTTGCAGATCTGGTTGGCCAGCCGCCGGCGCACCGCCTCGGTGATCTGCACCACGTTCGACGTGCCGCGCCGGGCATCGGCGATCGCCTCGACGATCAGCGGCAGATTGCGGACCGAGACCCGCTCGGCCAGCAGCCCCTGCAAGACCTGCTGGATCAGCACCAGCGGCGCATTGGGCGTCACCTCGCCCGCCAGCTTCTGGTAATCGCGGTCCAGCCCGGCGACCAGCTCCTGCGCTGCGCCAAAGGTCATCAGCTCGGGCAGATGCTCCTTCACCACCTCGGTCAGATGGGTGATGATGACGCTTTCGGGGTCCACCACGGTCAGGCCCATCGCCTCGGCCTTGGGGGCGGTGGCCTGGTCGATCCAGAGCGCCTCGAGCCCGAACGACGGATCACGGCCGCGTTCGCCGGGCAGGCCGCAATCGCCGGGATTGACCACCATCAGACCGTTGGGCCGCACCTCGCCGCGCGCCACCTCGACGCCCTGCACCACCAGCGCATAGCTCTGCGCCGGCAGCATCGGTTCGTCCTTGATCCTGACCGAAGGCAGCACAAAGCCGAACTCGCGGGCAAAGAGGTTGCGCAGGCTCTTGATCTTGCCGGCCAGCGCCGCGTCGCTGCTCGAGATCAGTGGCACAAGGCCCTGGCCCAGCTCGAGCCGCAGGCTGTCGAGCTTGAGGGTATCCTTGATGTTGTCCTCGGGCAGGGCGGGCTCGGCGCGTTTGAGCGCGGCCTCGCTGGCGGCGGCATTCTTTCGGGCCTCTTCGGCCTTGCGGGCGATCACCACGCCCAGGCCCGCCATCAGCGCCGCCAGCACGGCAAAGACCGGCACCGGAAACCCCGGCAGCAACCCGATGCCAAAGAGCAGGGCGGCGGCCATGAAGAGCGCCTTGGGGAAGCGGACAAGCTGGCCCAGCACGGCCTCGTTCGTCGCGCCCTCGGTGCCGCCCTTGGTGACGATCAGACCGGCGGCGAGCGAGACGATCAGCGCCGGCACCTGGGTCACCAGACCGTCGCCGATGGTCAGCACGGTATAGAAGCCGGCGGCGTCGGACAGGGTGAGATCGTGCTGTGCCACGCCGATCAGGATGCCGCCGACGACGTTGATCAGGGTGATGATGATCCCCGCCACCGCATCGCCACGCACGAATTTCGAGGCCCCGTCCATGGCGCCGTAGAAGCTGCTTTCGTCCTCCAGTACCTTGCGCCGGGCGCGGGCCTGATCTTCGTCGATCATCCCGGCGCCGAGATCGGCGTCGATCGCCATCTGCTTGCCCGGCATCGAATCGAGAGAGAACCGCGCCGAGACCTCGGCGATCCGGGTCGAGCCTTTGGTGATGACCACGAAGTTGATCACCACGAGGATGGCAAAGACCACCACGCCGATGACGAAATTGCCCGAGATGATGAAGCGCGAGAAGCCCTCGATCACCCCGCCGGCGGCGTCCGAGCCGGTGTGGCCCTGCGACAGGATCAGCCGGGTCGAGGCGACGTTGAGCGACAGCCGCAGCATTGTCACCATCAGCAGCAGCGAGGGAAAGGAGTTGAAATCCAGGGGCCGCGGAATCCACAGCGCCACCATCAGGATCAGCACCGAGAGCGACAGCGAGATTGCCAGTCCGAGGTCGAGCAGCACCGGCGGCAGCGGCACGAAGAGCATGGCCAGGATCAGCACCACGGCGGCGGCAAAGCCGATGTCGCGATTGGCCAGCCCGCGCGCCATCAGCGCATTGCCGCCGCCGGGCCTGAGGTGATCGGTCAGCGCCATCAGAACATCTTCTCGAAGGCGGGCAGCACCGGTTGCAGCGTCTCGCGGCCGAACAGGCTGCGGGCGCCCTCGGCCGCGGCGCCGGAGCGGCGGGTCATGTCCGAGGTCCAGAAATGCCCCTCTGGCAAGGGCGCGCGGCCAGTGGCGGCCAAGCTGCGGCCGCCGCCGCGGGCGGCCAGGTCGCGGAACACCTCGAGCCGCTCATTGGCGATGGCCACATTCTGCCGCAACCGGGTGAGATAGGCGGTCTTGTGGGTCTCGGTGGCGGAATGATAGCGTCCGGCGGCCTCGGTCCAGTTGCCCGATTGCTGATGGAGCGCAACCAGCAGCCGGGCGGCGTAATCGACGTTCACCGCCGGGTCGAGGCCCTGTTCCAGCGTGGCAAAGGCCTCGGGGTGCCAGCGCAGGTTGATCTGCATGCAGCCCACATCGATCGAGGAAATGCCGGCGGCCTGGCGGGCGCGCACCCAGCTTGCGGCGGTGCCGGGCGTGTCGAAGAACCGCCCGTCGCCATCGGCATTGGCGACCCAGGGCCAGACGGTGAGTTCGCCCGCATGCATCATGCCGGCCTCTTGCAGCCCGATGCCGAGCAGCAGGTTGCCGGGAATGTTGTGGCGCAGCTGCGCCTTGAGGATCTCGCGGATGCAGACCCCCGAGGTGGCAGCCATGCGCGGTGCGGGCTCTGCCGCCGGGGCGGGCGAGGGGGCGTAGAAGGCGCTCCAGTCGGCGCGGGCGGCCGGGGTGGCCACCGCTGCGGCCCAGACCGCCGCCAGGATCAATGCGCGCAGGCCCCGCCGCATCACACCCCCCCGCTGACGATCAGGTCGAAGGCCCGGTCGGACAGGCGTTTGACCATGGCGTACATGAAGGGGGTGAAGACCAGCAGCCCGACAAAGATCGCCACGATCTTGGGCACGAAGGTCAGCGTCATCTCCTGCACCTGGGTCAGCGCTTGAAAGAAGGCGATGACCAGACCGACCACCAGCGCAATCGCCATGATCGGACCCGAGGCGTAAAGCACGGTCAGAAAGGCGTTGGACAGGACGGTATGAACATCGGCTTCGGTCATGGCGCTTTCACGATCAGACGGGCATGGCCAGGATTTCCTTGTAGGCTTCGACCAGCTTGTCGCGCACCGAAACCGCCACCTGCACCGTCGATTCCAGCTCCAGCGTCGCCTCGACAACCGCCTGGGTGTCGGCGCCGCCATGCAGCCCGGTCACTGCCGTCGCCTCGGCGTCGCGGATCGCGTTCACCGTCTCGCGGCCCGATTGCGCCACCATCTCGGCAAAGCTGCTGCCGGCCTCGGTGGCGGCGCCGGTGCTTTCGGTGGTCATGTCGCGCGAGGCCCGGTAGGCGCCCGAGGCGGCGTTGACGGACATCAGGGAGGTGGGTTCGGCCATGGGCGCCTCGTCTTACTTGAGCAGATCGAGAAGCTGCGAGCGCATGCTGCGGCCGGTCTCGAACATGTTGAGGTTGGCCTGATAGCTGCGCGAGGCCTCGCGCATGTTGGCCATTTCGATGATGGTATTGACGTTCGACACCTTGACGAAACCGTCGGTGTCGGCGGCCGGATGCGACGGGTCATAGCGCAGCTCGAAGCTGGATTCGTCGCGGCTGACCTCAGCGACGGCGACGCCCGATGTGCCGGTCTCGCGATCGATCATCTCTTCGAAAGAGACGATCTTGCGGCGGTAGGGGTCTTCGCCGGGGGCGGAGCCGGTGGAATTGGCGTTGGCGACGTTTTCCGAGACGACCTTGAGCCGCTCGCCCTGGGCCTGCATGCCGCTGGCCGCGACGGTCAGGATGGATTTCAGAATGTCCATGGCGGGGCTCCTAGCGAATGCCGGTCACGGCGACGGTGAGAAGTTCGTGGCCCTTGCGGTAGAGCTCGGCGGCAAGCCGGTAGCTGCCCGCGACCTCCGCCGATTTGATGGTCTGCTGTTCGAGCACGACGTTGTTGCCGTCGAGCGCGCTTTCCCAGGCGCTGTCATCGGCCTCGACCCGCACGCCGGCAGGGGCTGAGGCGGTGGTCTGGATGTGCTGGGCATCGGTCACCGCAAGCCCCTGGGTCGGGGTGCGGGCCTGCACCATGCGGTCAAAGCTGCTGATTTCCTTGGCGCGGTAATTCGGCGTGTCGGCATTGGCGATATTCTCCGAAATCACCGCCTGCCGGGCGCCGAGCCAGCTCATCCGCTGCGAGGCGAGCTGAAAAAAGGACATGCCGGACAGCTTCATCAACAATTCCCTTTCTCTTTTACCAAGAATAGCATTAATAAAAACTGAATAGCAATGGATAGTAGCCATGCATACGCCATTTTCAGAGCTGTCTAGCCTTGCCCGGCGGATGGAACGCAGCAGCGTCGCCGGCCAGGTGACATCGGCGCTGGGGCTGTCGCTGGTGGTCTCGGGGCTGGAGCGGGCGGTGGGCATCGGCGCGCATTGTACGGTTCAGGGCAGCGGCGGCCCGGTGCTGGGGGAAGTGGTGGGGGTGGACGCCGCGGGCACCCGGCTTCTGCCTTTCGGCAATTGGGACGGGGTGCGCAGCGGCGATCCGGTCAAGGTCACCCAGGCGGCGACCGAGATCCGCCCCGATGCGGCCTGGCTCGGCCGGGTGGTCGATGCGCTGGGCCGGCCGCTTGACGGGCGCGGCCATCTGCCCGAGGGCGACGCGCCCCGCCCGGTGCGCGCCGGGCCGCCGCCGGCCTTTGACCGGCGCCGCGTCGGGCCGCGGCTGGCGACCAGGCTGAAGGTGATGGATGCCTTCACGCCGCTCTGTCGCGGTCAGCGGATGGGGGTCTTTGCCGGGTCGGGTGTCGGCAAATCCACCCTGATGGCGATGCTGGCCCGGCATGCCCAGCCCGAGGTGATCGTGGTCGGGCTGGTTGGCGAGCGGGGCCGCGAGGTGCAGGATTTCATCCGCGACGACCTGGGCGAAGAAGGGCTTGCGCGCTCGGTCGTGGTGGTTTCGACCGGCGACCAGCCGCCATTGATGCGGCGCCAGGCGGCCTGGACCGCCACCGCCGTGGCCGAGCATTTCCGCGACCAGGGCAAGCAGGTGCTGCTGCTCTTGGATAGTGTGACCCGATTTGCCATGGCGCAGCGCGAGATCGGCCTTGCCGGGGGCGAGCCTCCGACTTCCAAGGGCTATCCGCCGACCACCTTTGCCGAGCTGCCGCGGCTGATGGAGCGGACCGGGCCAGGCAGCGGCGCGGCGGGGGACATCACCGCGCTTTACACCGTACTGATGGATGGCGACGACATGGACGACCCGGTCGCCGATGCGGTGCGCGGCATCCTTGACGGCCATATCATCCTGGATCGCCGCATCGCCGAACGCGGCCGCTTTCCGGCAGTGGATATCCTGCGCTCGCTGTCGCGGATGCTGCCGGAGTGCCACACGGCGGAGGAATATGCGCTCTACCGGGCCGCCCGCCAGGCTGCGGCGCGCCATGCCGACATGGAAGAGCTGATCCGCATCGGCGCCTATCGCAAGGGCAGCGATGCCGAGGTCGACGCAGCAATCCGCCTGTCCGGCCCGCTCGAGGCGCTCCTGGGCCAGAGCAAGCGCGAGACCCTGGCGCCGGAAGAGACCTTTGCGAACCTGCGCGCTTGTCTCGATGCCGCGGGCATTGCGGTGCCCGCCGGCTGATCAGCCCGGCCGGATCCAGCGCTGCAAGGTGTTGAGATCCTGCGCGGCGGCGGCGCGGCGGGTGCGGTCCTTGCGCTGCTGCTGCATGCGCGAAAGCCGCAGGATCTCGAAGGTCTTCTGCTCGGACAGCGCGGCGCGCAGCTTTTCCTCGGCCTGCGCCAGATCGGGCGCCAGCTTGGCGGCCTCGCGGGCGTTGCGCTCGAGCTCGGCGCGGATCGATCCGATGAACCGGCCGAGGTAGGGCGCGCCTTCGAGGCCGTCGATATGCGATTCACTCGACAGCCGTGCCAGCAGCGCCTCGCGCTCGGTCTCGAGCCGGTCGTAACGGGCACGAAGCACCCCCACGGCGGCGGCATGTTCGCGGGTTTCCAGCTCTTTCACCCGCTCCATGATGGCCAGCGGGCGCAGCCGGTCAGGGGCCATCGGCCTTGGGCTCCTCTGGGCCGGGGACCGGATCGCCGCCCAGGCGTTCGCGCATCTTCAGCAGGATATCAATCGGATAGCCCGATGATCCCGGCGGCAGCGCCTTGAAGACACCGGCCACGGCGGCCGAGGTGAACTCGGGCTTGGCGGCTTCGGTCTTGGCGTCGTCCGGGCCGGCAGCCAGGGCCGGCGCGGATGCCAGCGTCAGCGTCGCGACGGCCAGCGCGCGCCTCATGCCGCCGGCAGCTCTTTCTGCGCCGCCTCGACCTCGTAGAAATCGGGCTGCATGCGCGAGGGGATGCTGCCTCGGCCGATCTCGATGCAGATATTGGGCGGATGGTTCGACACCATGGCGACAAAGATATCGCGGATCACCAGGTAGAAGGCGCCGTCTTCCTCTTCGATCTGCTTCAGCCGGCCGGCGACCGGCTGCACCATGCAATAGGCCAGGAAAACGCCGAGAAAGGTGCCCACCAGCGCCCCGCCGATCATCTTGCCGAGGATCTCAGGCGGCTGATCGATCGAGGACATGGTCTTGATCACGCCGAGCACGGCGGCGACGATGCCGATGGCGGGCAGGCCGTCGGCGACCTGCTGCACCGCATGGACAGAAGCCAGCGATTCATGGTGATGCTTGCGAATCTTGCGGTTGATCACGTCCTCGGTGGCATAGCGGTCGTCGAATTGCATCGACAGCATGCGAAAGCTGTCGCGGATCAGGTCGACGGCGAAATGATCGGCCATGATGCGGGGATAACGGCCAAAGATGTCGCTGCTCTGCGGGTCTTCGATATGGCTGTCGAGCGCCAGGATGCCCTTGGCCTTGTAGGCTCGGGTCAGCTCGAACATCAGTTGCAGCAGATCGTTGTAATCCTTGGCCTTCCAGCGCGGGCCTTTGATCACCTTGAGTACACCGCCGGCCGAGCTCTTGATCACCGAGACGCTGTTGGCGATCACGAAGGCGCCGATTGCCGCGCCGCCGATCATCATGCCTTCGAAGGGCAGGGCATACAGCACGATGTCCATCTTGCCGCCCGACAGCATGAAGCCGCCAAAGACGAGTCCGAACACAAGAGCAAGCCCGAGGATGAAGGTCATGGAGGGGTCTCTGCTTTCACTATCAATGCGCGCGCGGGGGTATTCCGGTAAATTATAAGTATAATTGACTTTCTTTCAAGCATAAATAAGGATAGTTTTGAGTAGTGAAGAACAATCCTTGGAGTTGCGGCATGGCCTCCGGCAAGCTCGCCTATTTCTTCGAAGCCCGTGATCTGGCGCATCTGTTCGCGGATTGGCCCGACGAGATCGGTCTGGTGCTCTGCCTCGATGCGGCGGGATTGTGCGAGCTCTTGCTGTTCCATGTCAGCGAACGCGACCGGATGCCGGCCAAGGCGGCGGCGGTTCTGGGCTGCGCGCGGGCCGAGCTCGAGGTGGTGCCCGAGGTTGCGGGCTATCCGACGCGGCGGGTGCTCTTTACCGACGAACAGAAGCTGATGGCGCTGATCCTCGACGAGGACGATCTGGCCGAGCTGGCGCAGGACTACCTGATCAATCACCGGTTCGAGGCCTCGCGCAAGCCGGAGGCGCCGGCGCCCAAGCCCGCGCCCAAGGCGGCCACCCTGACCGATGTCTTTCGCTGGAAGCCGCGGCTGCACCTTTCGGAGACCGCGCCGAAACCGCCGCGCAAGCCCGATCTGCCCGAGGGGTTCGCGGCGCTCGACGCCCAGGCGGAATGCGATTTTGCCGACGGCGTGCTCGAACTCGGGCGCACCGGGCTGCGGCTGAGCCTGGCGCCGGAGCTGCTGAGCATCCAGACGCCGGCGCGGCGGACCCGCAAGATCGGCTTTCGCGACGATTTCTCCTGTTTTGTGCTGCCGCGGCCGGTGGCGGCGGGCTGGAGCCCGGGCGAGTCGCTGGTGATCGACATGCCGGAGGAGGGCTTTCCCAAGGCGCTGCGCGCGCGCTACGCCCAAGGGCCACGCCAGGCGCAGGTCACGATCACCGGCCAGGGCGTCTTTGTCACGCCGGGCGCGCTCTTGCCGCCGCCACCCCCCGAGGCCGAAGCTCCGGCGCGGCGCCGGCGGTTGTTTTCGCCGGTACGCTCGGCGCTGATCGGCATGGTCTGCCTCGGTCTCGCCGCCGGCGCGATGCTGCGCGAGGATGCGCCGTTTTCGCTGCCGTTCCTGCCGATGAAATCGGGCGCCATCGACGCGCCGCAGCCGTCCGAGACGCGGTTCGCCGCGCGGTAGTTGGCCGCCCGGGCCTCAGTCGTCGTTGTCGTCGAGGATATAGCCGCGCCCGCGTGCCGAGCGCACGCGAAACCCCCCGTCCGACCGGGATTCCAGCTTTTGCCGGATGCGGGCGATATGCACGTCGATGCGGCGGTCGCCATAAGCCCAGTCGGCCTCGCCCAGCACCTGCGCCAGCGCCGCGCGGTCGACGATCTCGCCCGTGTGGCGGCTCATGTATCTGAAAATCCGCTCTTCGACCGGGGTCAGGCCAAGCTGGACCAGCCGCGCCGCCTTGCGGTTCTTGCGCACCGCGCCCTGAAGCCGCAGCGACAGCCGCGCGCGCAGCTCTCCGGGATCGTGATCGGCGCGCAGGGCATCGTCGGCGCCGGCGGCAAAGGCGGCAATCGCGCCCTGCGACCGGTTGGCATGATCGATCGCCAGGATCACCGCCTCGCTGGCGTGCCGCCGGGCGGTGGCAATCAGCGTCAACATCGCCTCGTCGGGAATGTGCCGGGCCGAAAGCCCGACGATCAGGGCGCTGAGCGGGGCGCCTTCGGTCAGCGTGTCGCGCAATTCCGCCGGCCGGGCCCGGCGCAGCACCTTGGGCAGGCCGCAATCCTGCAAGACCCCGGCCCAGGCCGTCCGCAGACCCGTGTCACGTTCGACCACGGCGGCGAAAGAGCCCCTGTTCTTCATGAGCCGGTAGATACTCCCAAGGTTAGTCCTGAACTCTTTAGAGAGGTTTGTGCAAAATTTCGTGAATTTTCAACTCCGATTAACCTTGGCGCGCTATCTATCTTTCGACAATCATGAAGAAACCGAGAAAGTCACGTTTGAGGCATGCAATATCATCTCGTATCCGATGGCCCCAGGGGCCTGGCGCCTTTCGCCGGGCTGCGCGGTGATCCACTTGAGAACCGGGCGATAATTCCTTGCCCGGGGCGGCGGATCCCGGCCGGTTTCGGCCGAGGCGGGTTGCGCGGCTCAAGAATTTGCAAGATTAACACGTGAGTTTCCCGTACAATGGCCCGACTGCCAGTGCCCCCGACGGCCCGCGCATCGGCCACAGGCAGCGACCCGGCGGCGTCAAAGATCGGGCGGGCAGGAGATGAAGATGACTACTCAGGGCATGAAAGAGGAAACCGCCGGCCGCATCGTCGCGGCCTATGCCTCGCGGCCGGATGTTGGCCAGGATGAGATCGTGGCGCTTTATCGGCGGCTGGCCGAGGAATTCTCGCGTCAGGGAAGCTCCGCGGTCGCGGTGCCGATCGCGCCGGAGACCGGCCGATTGCGGCCGGCGGTGCCGGTCGATCAGGCGGTGTCCGAGGATCGGGTGACCTGCCTGTGCTGCGGCCGCAGCTTCAAGATGCTCAAGCGTCATCTGGGAGCCGAACATGGCATGACCGAGGCCGGCTATCGCGCCGCCTTTGATCTGCCCGAGGATTTCCCGCTGGTCGCACCGAGCTATTCCCGCAAAAAGGCCAAACACGCCCGGAAGGCGGGGCTGGGCAAATATGAACGGTCTGTCGTCACCGGCGAGGCATAGGCCCCGGCATGGCGCAATCGGACGAACAGACAATCATCATCCGGCGGTCCGAGGAGAGCGAGGACCACGGCCATCACGGCGGCGCCTGGAAAGTCGCCTATGCGGATTTCATGACCGCGATGATGGCGTTTTTCCTGCTGCTGTGGATTCTCGCCGCCTCGGACGAAGAGAAGCTGCGCGGCCTGGCGGATTACTTTTCCCCCAGCCTGTCGCAGAGCGGCGGCAAGGGCGACGGGTTGCTCGATGGCACCGTTCTGGCCGCCGAGGGCGTGCTGAGCGGCACCGACGGCGCCGCCACCCCGGTGCAATTGCCCAGTTTCGGCCAGGAAAACCCGCTGGCCGTGTTCGACAGCCGGCTGCGCGACGAAAGCCCGACGCCGGCGGAACAGGTCGCGGCGCAAGCCGAGGCCGAGGCCGAGGCGGAAGCAGAGGCGGCCGCGGCGCTCGATACCCTGGAGATGGCCCGCGCGCGCGAGGCCTGGGCGGCGGCGCAGGACCGGCTCGAGCAGCAGATTGCCGAGGATATCGCCAATACCGTGGGGCTCGAGACGCTGGCCGAACACCTGGAGTTCAAACGCCGCGACGACGGGCTGGAAATCCAGATCGTCGACCGCACCGGCCGGTCGATGTTCAACTCGGGCAGCGCCCGCATCCCCGAGCGCACCCGGCATCTTCTCGAGGTGGTGGCCGGATCGCTGGCCGAGCTGCCGAACGAGATCACGATTGCCGGGCATACGGATTCGCTCCGGTTCCAGAACGGCGGCCCCTATTCCAACTGGGAGCTTTCGGCCGACCGCGCCAATGCCACCCGGCGGGTTCTGGTGGAAAATGGCGTCAACCAGTTGCGGATCACCCGGATTTCCGGCCTGGCCGATACCGAGCCGCTGGACGGTATCAGCGCCGATGCGGCCGAGAACCGCCGCATCAGCATCATGGTGGTCTATCCGATGGGCCAGGATGCGCCGCTCCGGCGACCGATTCCCTGAAATACGTTACGCTTACCCCGGGATTTCGCGGCAAAACCCAGTGGAAGCGGCCCTATATAGCGGGCGAGCGCGCAGAATAACGCAAAATATGGGGGTTGAATCCCGTTTTGTAACGAAAACTCAGGGGGTGTTCATGAATCTCTGCGGCGCGGCAGGCGGCGCGGAGGTGGCCCGGACCCTTGGATTCAAGCGGCAAAGGCCGGCGAATCACATGGCTCTATATAGATATCGCCCCAAGCTCACCGCCTAGATATGGTATGAGCCTTTACACTTGAATCCTTTAAGCAGGGTTAATCCGCACGTACTGATTGAGGGGTAGCTGATCGTTTAAACAAGTTCAGGGAGCGGATTTAAGGATGCTTGGACAACAGGTGCTCGACCTCATTTGGGAAGATGGCGTCGCCATGCCGGACGCTGAAACCTCCCGATATTTCCTGAACCTGTTCTCGCGCATCCTGCCGGTGCGCACCGCGCCGCTGGTTGCCGGCGCCGCCTGTGAACGACCGCTCGCCATGTCCGACAGCCTGGAGCTGGCGCCCGGTCTGCCGCTCGGGGATGTGCTTGTCGAAGAGCTGCCGCTGGATCTCGATTACGACACGCTGGTGGTGATGCTGCCGAGTGGCGAACAGAACCTCGGCTCCCTGCTGGGCGGGGCGGTGGCCGAAAGCCTGATCCTCGCGCTGTCGCTGGGCGAGATGCCGCTGGAGCGCGAAAACGAGGCACTGCATGCCCTGGCGCAAGCCGCCCTGCGCCGCGCCGCCGAGCTGGAAGGCGCCGGCGCCGCGCTTGACATGGCCGGCTTCCGGCGCGGCATGGCGCTTGGCCTCGGCCGGTACTGGATGGCCGGCGAGACGCTGACCGCGACGCCCGATTTCCTCACCAGCCCGGCGATGATCGCCCATCTGACACGGCTCGACCCGGATTTTGCTGAACCCGATCTTTGCCTGTTCGGCAGCCGCCTGCTGGATGTTTCGTCAGAGCCGCTGGCACTGGAAGAATGGATCGGCCGCACCTCGATGATGCTGCGCGCCTGCCTCGGCGCCCCGGAAAGCGAGTTCGAGCCGCTGCCACAGGATATCAGCGCGCGCTTTAACTTTCACTAAATCTTTAATTTCTTTCTGTTTTCCGTGAAATGTGTTTTTCTATCCTTGAAAGCAAGGATAGGGCGACGCTCTTCATGAACTCGATGTCGTACCAGGCCGCGATGCGGGTGCCGCTGCTCAGCTTCGAGCAGGAGCGCGCCGCGATTGGCGGCTGGCAGGATCGCGGCGACCGCAAGGCGCTGGAGCTTCTGGTCTGCGCCCATGCGCGCCAGGCCTGGGCGCTGGCGGCGCGGTTTACCGACAATCCGACGCATCTCGAGGATCTGGCCGCCGAGGGGATGATGGGCTTGCTGCGCGCCGCCGACAGTTTCGACCGAAGCCAGGATGTGCGGTTCTCCACCTATGCCAGCTGGTGGGTGCGCAACGCGATTTCCGCGGCCGTGGCCCGGATCAAGGCGGTGATCGACATTCCCGCGCGAACCTATCTCGATGCCCGCGCCGGCCGGCTGCCCGAGCCGGAACATCACCTGATCCGCCTGGCCGTGCAGGCCGCGATCGAGATCGACGGCGCCAGCGACGGCCCGGCCGATCCGCGCACCGCGCTGGTCTGTGACGCCCCGGGGCCGGAAGAGGAAATCAGCCGCCTCGACCGCGAGGCGCAGCTGGCGGGGCTTCTGGCGCGGGCGCTGGGGCAACTCGATCCGCAGGAAATCGAGGTGGTGCGGCGCCGGCATCTGTCGGCCGATCCCGAACCGCATCTGGCGCTTGCCGCCGAGATGGGCCTGTCCCCGGCGCGGCTGCGCCAGGTCGAGCGGCGGGCGATGATGCGACTGCGCCGGCATCTGGTGGAGGCGGGCTTTTCGCGCAGCCTGTTGCAGCCGTGATGAACATCCTCAGCGCCCTGGCCGGTCTGGCCTCTGCCACCGGCACCGAGACGTCCGCGCGCGGCGCGTCCCCTGACGCGGCCGGTGCCGGGCTTTTCGCCGCGTTGCTGGGTCGGCGCGAGGGGCAAGAGGGCTCCGGCAATCTGCCGGCACCCAAAGCGGCCTCCGGCACGTCCCGCGAGACGGCGCAGGAGACGGCTGACGGCGGGCTCGAAGCGCTTCTGGCCGAGGCCCAGGCGGCGCTGGAGGATCCGAAGCTTGCCGATGCGGAACTGGCCGAGGCTCTGGTGCCGCTGGTCGCCGCGCTGGCGGAGGTCGTGTTGCCGCCGGCGGCGCCCGGGATCGAGGCCGGACCGCCCGTTCCCGCCGGGCGGCGTTTGGCCGAGGCGCTTCAGGCGCTCCGCGCACCCTCTGCGCCGGTGGTGGAAGCGGCGGCGCGCACCGGCCCGACCGAGGTGCGGACCGAGGTGTCCCGGCTGATCTCGGAGATCTCGGCGCAGGTGGCAGAGACGCCGCAGGCGCAGGCCGAGCCGCCATTGCGCGGCGACAGGGCGGTGCCGCAGATCCCTGCGAGCGGTGCCACGGAGATGCGGCAGATGGCTGAGCGCCCGCCGGTGGACCTGACCCCTTCGCGCGTGGAGTTGCGCGCCGGCGTCGCGGCCGTGCCCGCCCCCCCGGCAGCCGCGGGGGCCGAGCTGCGCGCGCCGGTGATCGCCGACATGGCCGCCGCGCCTGCGCCCGCTCCGGCGCAGCCCGGGACAGTATTCACCCCGGCGCCGCCGCCCGAGGTGGTGGCACAGCAGGCCCGTGCGCCGCTGCCCGACAGCGGCCAGATCCTCGGCCAGCTCCGCGCCCAGGTGGATCAGGGCGGCACCATCCGCATCGCGCTTCGGCCCGAGGGGCTCGGCCGGGTCGAGATCAGCCTCGCACCCGGCGACGACGGCCAGATCAGCGTCACGGTCCGGGCCGATCAGGCCTCGGTTCTGGGCAGCCTGCGGGCCGACCGCGAGGGGCTCTTGACGCTGCTGCGCGATGCCGGCCATCAGGTCGAGGCGCGCGGGCTCAGCTTCGCCGACATGGGCAGCCAGGGCAGCGGCGAGGGCGCGCGCCAGAACACCGGGCAGGGCGCGCGACAGACCGCGCTGCCGCAGACATGGGCCGGCGAGACGGCCGCCGAGCCGACCGATCCCCCGATCCCCGCCGCGCCCGCCTCTGGCGGCGTCGATATCACGGTCTGACAAGGACAGAACAATGGCAATCGATCCCTATGGCCTGACTGGCGCGACCAACGGTACCGCCTCCGGCTCCAACAACGCCCTGAGCCAGCTCGGCGAGGATTATCAGAGCTTCATCACCCTGCTGACCGCGCAGATCCAGAACCAGGATCCGCTCGAGCCGATGGACAGCACCGCCTTTGTCTCGCAGCTCGCGACGCTAACCCAGGTCGAACAGGCGGTGGCGCAGAATGCCAACCTCGAAGGCATTGCCGCGCAGCTCACCAGCCTGTCGGCGATCTCGGGGCTGAACCTGATCGGCCACAGCGTGGTGGCGCCGTCGTCAGAAGTGGCCCTGTCCGGTGGCGGGGCGACGCTGGGCTATCGGCTGGGCAACGAGGCACAGCTGGTGACGATGGATGTGACCGACGCAAACGGCACCATCCTGCGCAGCTTCTACGGCTTGCCGGGCAGCACCGGAAGCCTGCACGAGGTCGCCTGGGATGGGTTGGACGACGCCGGTGCGGCCCTGCCCGACGGGCAATATTCGGTGCAGCTCACGGCGCTGGATCTCGATGGCAACACGGTGACCTCGCAGACCTTCGCCTTGGCGCAGGTCACCGGGCTGACCTATGATCAGGGGCTGGCGGTGTTGCAGCTGGAAACCGGCGAGGCGGTGCTCGCCGGGCTGATCGAAGAGGTGCGCTGAGCCGTCTCAGCTGCGCGGCACCTCGGCCTGAAGCAGCGACAGAAGCAGCACCTCGGCGACATCCGCGCCAAAATCATCCCGAAGATCGGCCACAAGGGTTTCGGCCAGCCGCGGCGTCTCGACCCGTTCGCCGGTCAGGCTCAGCCCTTCGGCCGCCCGGTGCAGCGAGGCCAGCACCGCGTCGCGCAGGCGCGAGGTGTTCTCGGCATCGCTGAACTTGGCGGCCGCTTCGGTGTCGCGCATCTCGACGCCGATTTCCGACACCACATAGGTCACGCTATGGGCGCGATAGACCGGCACGCTCATCCGGCCGAGACGCACCACATTGGCCTCGTTGCGCGCGGCCGCGGTCTGCGAATGGTCGGCGTCCGGCGTCGCGGCGCCTTCGTCGGGGCTCTCCTGCCCGCTTTCCTTGTCGGCGAGTTCGTCGAGAACCTGCGCCGCCGGGGTCTGGCCCGGGGGATCGATTTCGGAGGGCGCCGCTGTCACGACGGCGGCGGGCATCACCTGCCCACCGGCATATCCCGCCGCGGCAAAGGCGAGCGGCAGGGCGACAAAGGCGATAGCGGTCTTCTGCATGTCCTGATTCCGAACTGGTTGTCTCGGAATCGGTTATCGCTTGGCAATCAGACAAAACTTTTCGCAAACTTTGTCGGAAGTTAGGTCTAATATGGCAGGATTACGTCCATCACGTCCTCGCCATAGCCGCGCACCTGCTGGCGGCTGATCGATCCGCGGCCGCCATAGCTGATGCGCGCTTCGGCCATCTTGTCGTAGCGGATGGTATTGCCCCGGTCGATGTCCTGCGGGCGGATGATGCCGGAGACCCGCAGTTCGCGCAGTTCTTCGTTCACCTTCACCTCCTGCCGGCCGACCACCACCAGATTGCCGTTGGGCAGCGCCTGCACCACCAGCGCCGCCATGCGCAGCGAAATCGACTCGCGGCGATCGATCGAGCCGTCGCCGCTGGCGCTGGTGGTCGACCCGATATCGACGATGTCGCCGCTGGGCAGGTCGGCGGGGCCGACGCCGGGCAGGATCTTGTCGATCTGCGAGCCATAGCCGAAGAACCCGGCCAGCGTCAGCGAGCTGTCGCCGCTGCGGCTGCGGTCCGAGGCGTTGTCGAGGCTGGCCTCGTCGTCGATCTCGATCACGATGGTCAGAAGATCGCCGATCTGGGTTGCCCGCTGATCGGCAAAGAAGCCGCCGCTGCCCGGCTCCCAGAGCGAGGCGCGTTCGGCCCGGTCGGGAATGCGCGGCATCTCGGGCGGAGGCATCGGCACGTTGACCGTCTGCGCGGCGGCCAGGTCGCGGCGGTCGACGCCGATCGGGCTGAGCTCGGGGTCGCGGTCGAAGACCGGTTTGCCACAGGCGGCAAGCAGCACAAGCGCCGGGCCGGCCGGCAGAATTTGGCGAAAACGGATCATCGGATCACCTCCACAAGCCCCGGCCCGCGGGCAATCGCCTCGAGCGGGGCATTGCTGACCAGATTGACGATGCGCAGTTCGGCGCCGCGGTGGGCACTGTCGAGCGCGCGGCCCGGGGCGGTCAGGACCAGCCGGCCGTCGTCATAGAGGATGTTGACCTTGTCGCCGCGGTCGATCACCAGCGGCTGCATCACCGATTGCGTCATCACCGGCCGGCCCTGGGCCAGCATGCGGCGGACCTGCATGCCCTCGAGCAACCCGGGCTCGGTGATGGTGAAGGCACCGATGCGGCGCAGCGGAAGCTCGGTGATGGCGATATCATCGGTGCCGATAATGGCGCCCGGCATCAGCCGCCGCGCCGGCACCGGCACCGCCAGCACCGGCAGCGCCATGCCCTCGAGCCGGTGGGTGACGCCGGTCTCGGTCACCGCATTGGCCAGAAACCGGCCGCTGTCGCGGTCCATCCAGAAGGCCGAGATCATCTCGGCCTCGGCGGCGGCATTGCCGGAGAAGCGGATGCGGATCAGCGCCTCGGCCGGCAGCTCGTTGCCCCAGCTCTGGCGCACCTGCTCCTCGATCAGCACATCCGCGGTTTCGGCGCGGGCCGAAAGCGGAGCAAGAACAAGGGCAAGGATCAGGGCAAGGACAGGCATGGCTTACCGGATCTGGTTGGCGGCCGACATCATTTCGTCGGCGGTTGAAATGGCCTTGGAGTTCATCTCGTAGGCGCGCTGTGCCTGGATCAGATCGGTGATCTGGCGGACGATATCGACGTTCGAGCTTTCGAGATAACCCTGCCGCAGGATGCCGACGCCCTCATCGCCGGGCAGCGAGGGGATCGCATCGCCCGACGCGACGGTGGCCTGCAACAGGTTGTCGCCCAGGGGCCGCATGCCGGCGTCGTTGACAAAAGTGGCCAGGGTGAGCTGGCCGATCTCGACCGGCACCGGATCGTTGTCGACAAAGGCGCTGACGATGCCGGTGTCGCTGATCTCGATCTTGGTGGTATTGGCCGGCAGCACCACGCCGGGATCGATCTCGTAGCCGCTGCCATTGACGATCTGCCCCTCGGCCGAAAGCCGGAAAGAGCCGTCGCGGGTATAGGCCTGATCGCCATCGGGCAGGTTGACGGTGAAATAGCCGCGCCCGTCGATCGCCATGTCTAGCTGGTTCTGGGTCTGCACCAGCCCGCCCTGGGTGTTGAGCCGGACCGTCCCCACCGCCTGCACGCCGAGGCCGACGTCGAGGCCCACCGGCCGGGTGTTGCCCTCTTCCGCCGTCACCGCCCCCTCGCGTGAGAGGTTTTCGTACACCAGATCGGTAAAAGAGGCGCGGGCGGTCTTGTAGCCGGTGGTATTGGCGTTGGCGATATTGTTGGAAATCACGTCGACATTGGTCTGCTGCGCCATCATGCCGGTGGCGGCGATACCCAGGGCTTTCATCTGCGTCTCCCTCTCTAGCTGGTCTGGCCGATGCGGCTCAGCATCTCTTTTTTCAGGTCGTCCTCTGACGAAATCAGGTTGAGCGCGTGCTGATAGGCCTGCTGAATGTCGATCAGCCGCGTCACTTCGCTCACCGCCTGTACGTTGCTGGCTTCCAGCGCGCCCTGGATCACTTCGGTGCCCGTGTCGTCGGGGGCAAGCTGGGCGGTGCCGTCCTCGGGGACGAACATGCCGCCGCCGGCGCGGCCCAGGGACTGGCGGTCGGGCAGGGCAAAAATGCCGATCTGGCCCAGCACGCCGCCCTGCTGCGACGAGATCACCCCATCGCCCGAGATCGCCACCGTCGCGGCCAGGGCCGGCGGCAGGGCCAGCGGCGCGCCGCCCGCGTCCAGCACCTGGGCGCCGCTGGTGGTGACAACGCGGCCCTGCGGGTCGAGCACGAAATTGCCATCGCGGCCAAAGGCCTGCTGTCCGTCCTCCAGTTCGTAGGCAAACCAGCCGGCACCCGAAAGCGCCATGTCGAGCGGGTTGCCGGTCTGGAGCACGACGCCGGAGCGGTCATCGAGATAGGAGCCGCGGTCGATCAGGTAGCTGGTGCCCTCGCCGGTGACGTCGGTGCTGTCGGGGTTCAGGTAGCTTTCGAACAGCACGCGCTCGGCCTTGAAGCCGGTGGAATTGGCGTTGGCGATATTGTTGGCGGTGACGTCAAGCTGACGCTCCAGCGCGGTGAGCTGAGACAGGGCGACATAGGTGGAATTATCCATCGATCATCTCAATCAATTCTTGTTCTACCGCTTGCGTGACGCTCTTTTCTTGCTGACAATGCGTTTTCATTTGGTGTACATCAAGAACAATCATGATGAAACGGCGAAAAAACTCGGCCTATTCTTGTTTTCTCGGCGCTGTCGCGGCGCTGACCCTGGCGCTGCCCCAATCCTCTGCGGCGGCCACCGAGACGGTGCGCGCGATGCCGGCGGTGCAGGGGCTGGAGGCGCCGATCTGGGGGATCGAGCCGCCGGTGCTTTACCTCGCGCCGCGCGAGTCGCAGCCGTTCCTGGCCGGGCGCACGGCACTGATGGCGGCGCTGCTGCGCGCCGGCGAAACCGGGCCGGCGCGGATGCGGGTGCTGATCGAGCTGGCCGAATTTCACTTTGCCCACGGCATGATCCCGGAGGCGCTGTCGATCCTCTCGGAGGTGCGCGGGCCGCAGGTGCCGCCGGCGCATGGCCTGCGTGCGGCGGCGCTGGAGCTGGCGCTGGGGCTGTTCGATCCGCTGGGCCGGCCGCTGACCGAGCGCGCCGCCAATCTGCTGGCGCCGCATTACGCCAAATGGCCCGATCAGCCGCTCTTGCTGGTGATGTCGGATCTGCGCGCCGGCGCGTGCGCCAAGGCCGCGCCGGGGCTGCGCGCCGCCTTCGAGCGGCTGCAACGGTTCCCGGAGGTGGCCCGCGAACAGGCGCTGCCGGCGCTGCTGGAATGCGCCATCGACGACCGGCAATGGCAGCTTGCCCGCGATATCGCCAGCCGGTTCGAGGATCATGTCACCCTGCACGACAGCCCGGCGCTGCATTTCCTGCTGGGCAAGGTGGCCGAAGCCGGTGATGCGCCGTTGGCGGCCTTCGACAGCTATGCGCTGGCGCAATCGGGTGCTGATCGCTGGGGCCACCGGGCGCGGCGGGCGCTGGTCGATCTCGGGTTGCGCCAGGATGCGCTGAGCTCTGCCGAGGCCGCCGACCTGCTGGCGCTCGAAACCGAGATCTGGCGGGGCGATGCCGCGGCGGCGGACACCCTGGGCGATCTGGCGGCGCTGCAAGAGATCGCGGGCGATCCGGTCGCGGCGGTAGAGACCTATGGCCGGCTGCGCCAGCGCCATCCGGGCACCGACCAGGCGCGGGGAGCGCAGCAGAAAGCGCAACATCTGATCGGCAAGCTCTACGAACAGGGCGCCAGCGGCGAGATCTCGCTCTCGGCCTTCATGGCGCTGCACGCCCGGATTGCGCCCTGGTTCCGCTTTACCGCCGATTACGCCCTGTCGGCCGAGCGGTTCGCCGACGGGTTCCTGGCCGCAGGCGCCACCACCGTCGCGGCGCAGGAATTCGCCACGATCCGCGACCACCTGACCGCGGCGCAGGATCTGGGCCTGTTTGCGCCGCTTCCCGGCCAGCTCGACCGGTTGGCCGTCAAGGAGGCCGAGGCGCTGTTGCAGGGCGGGCAGTTCGAGGCGCTGGGCCTGCGGCTGGCAGAGCCGCCCAGGCCCGAGGAGCCGGCGCTGGCCGCGCGACTGGCGCTGGTCTCGGCGCGCTATCTCGACGAGACCGGTCAGCGCGCCGCGCTCTTGTCGGCCAGCGCGGCGGAGGCGCCCGAACAGGTGCTGCGGCTGCGCGCCCAGGCCCGGTTCGAACGCGGCGAATGGCCCGAGGCGCAGGCCGCCTATGCCGCGCTGGCGGCGCGCACCGGGGCCGATCTGCCGCTGCCCGACGCGATCCGCTATCTGCTTGCCGCCCATCGCAGCGGCGACGTGGCCACCGCCGCCGATCTGGTCGGTCGCTTCGCCGCCCTGACCGACCTGCCGGAATGGACCGAGATTGCCGCCACCCTGACCGCCCAGGTGCCGGAGCTTCTGCCGCTGCGCCAGGACGCCGCCCGCCGGCGGATCGACAGCGCACAGGAAATGCTCGACACGCTGTCGGCACCGCGCAGCGTCAATTGAGGCCCCGCGCCGGCAGCCGCAAAAACAGGCAAGGATCAGCGAAGCGGTTGTAAAACATCGCCAAGAACAGCCGTCTTTAAACTTGGTGTAACCAGGCTGGTCTATATGTAGGGGCAACGGTGACCCAACACCGGCACGGCAAAGACGAGGCGGATATGAGCATTACCAACGCGATGGCGTCGGGCGTCAGCGGGCTGCTGGCGAATTCCACGGCGGTCAGCAGCATCTCTTACAATATCGCGAATGCCGATACGGTCGGCTATCGCCGCAGCTTCGAGCAGATGGTTACCGCCGGGGCCTCGGGCGCCAGTGGCGCCATGGCCACCGGCGTGCAGACCACCTCGATCCACAGCAACACGGTTGACGGCAATTACCTCGACACCGCGATCGCCACCAATCTGGCGATCACCGGCAACGGCTTTTTCGTGGTCAACTCGAACATCGATGCCTCTTACACCAACGGCAACCTGTTCACCCGCGTCGGCAGCTTTGAGCCCGATGACAACGGCAATATGGTCAATTCAGCCGGGCTCTACCTGATGGGGTATGCCTATGGCGCCAACGGCGCGCTTGGCGCGGTCGACCGCAACAGCTTTGCCGATCTGGTGCCGGTCAATGTCGCCAACCAGACGATTGCCGGGTCGATCACCGGCAATATCGCGATTGGCGGCAACCTGCCGTCGCAGGAAACCGGACAGGCCGCCGCCGGCGATCCCTTTGTCTCTTCGGTCGAATATTACAACGCCCTCGGGGCGGCCGAGCGGCTGACCCTGTCGTTCCAGCCCACCACCACGCCCAACAGCTGGCAGGTGACGATCAGCGACGCCAATACCAGCTACGGCGAAGTCACCATGAGCTTTGCCGACAGCGGCCCCAACGCCGGCGCGCCGCTGGCCTATGCCAATGCCACATCGACCGCCACCGCCCCGGCGGGCTTTGCCTTCAACCCGGCAACCGGCGTGATGACGCTGACCGTCAACAACGGCACCACGCCGCAGGTGGTCGACGTCTCGCTCGGCGCGCCCGGCAGCTTTGACGGGCTGAGCCAGTTCTCGGGCGATTACTCGCCCCTGACCATCGAGGCCGACGGCTCCGAGAGCGGCACGCTGACGCGGGTGGAATTCGACGAATTCGGCAATGTCTGGGGCGTGTTCGACAATGGCACCCGCTCGGCGCTCTACCAGGTGCCGCTGGCCACTTTCTCGAACGCCAATGGCTTGCAGACCACCAACAATTCGACCTTCTCCACCTCGATGGACTCCGGCGATTTCTATCTCGGCCAGGCCGGCAGCGGCGAAACCGGCACCCTGACCTCCGGTGGCGTGGAATCCGCCAATGTCGATATCGCGCAGGAGCTGACCAGCCTGATCCAGCGCCAGCGCGCCTATTCTTCCAACGCCAAGATCATCACCACCGCCGACGAAATGCTGTCGGAAACCGTGAACCTGAAACGCTAACCGGCCAGAGCGGCAATCAATGCGTCGGCCTGACAGGAGAACGCCATGAGCCTGACTTCCGCGCTCAGCGTCGCCGGCGCCGGGCTGACAACCACCTCGCGCTGGGCCGAAACCGTGTCGGGCAATATCGCCAACGCCGGCAATGCCAGCTATGCCCGCCGCGATCTTGCGGTCACCACCGATCCGCAGGGCGTGCCGGGGGTGTCGACGATCGCCCGTGCCGTCGACAGCTCGCTCGATGCGATGTATCGCAACGAGGTGTCGCGCACCGCGACCCAGGACGCTATGGCCACGGGCCTGTCGCCCTATACCGCGATCCTCGGCGACAGCGAGAGCAGCGACACCATCCTGACCCGGCTGACCGAATTCCAGAACGCGCTTGACCTCGTGTCGGTCGCGCCCTCGGATGCCAGCCTGCAACGCAGCGCGGTCGATGGTGCCCAGGGGCTGGCGCTGGCGCTGAACCGCGCCGGTCGCGCGCTGGCCGACACCGCCAAGGACACCGCCGCCGCGATCGGCGCCGATGTGGACGCGTTGAACGCCAGCCTGACGCGGCTGCAAGGGCTGAACGAGCGGATTGCCGGCGGGCTCGAGGGCGAGGCGCGGTTGGCGCTGGAAGACCAGATCACCGCCGAACTCGATGCGCTGGCCGAGATCACCGATTTCACCCTGCGCAAGGACACGGATGGCCAGGTGGCGCTGTTCACCACCGGCGGCACCGCATTGCTGTCGGACAATCTGCGGCAGCCGCTGCGGTTCGAACCCACGACCGGCACGCTGTATGCCGGCGAGATCGAGATCACGCCGGGCAAGACCGGTGTGCGCGGCATTTCCGAAGGCGCCCTGGCCGGCCGGATCACGCTTTATTCCGAGACCTTGCCCGAGATGCAGGCCCAGCTTGACGAGGTCGCCCGCGCGCTGATCGAGGGCATGGCCGGGGCCGATCCCAGCCTGGCACCGGGCGAGGCGGGGCTGTTCACCGATGCCGGCGCGGCGCTGGCGGATCCGGCCGCGCCCGGCCTGGCCGCGCGCATCGCGGTGAACCCGGCGGTGCTGCCCGAGGCCGGCGGCGGCTATTGGCGGATCCGCGACGGCATGGGGGCCACCGCGCCGGGCACCTCGGGCGACAACAGCCTGATCCTCGATTTTGTCGACACGCTCGATGCGACAACTGCGTTTGACGCGGCGGCGGGCCTCGGTGGCAGCGACCGGCTGCCGGAGTATGTCGCCGCGCTGATCGCCGGCCAGAACGCCACCCGCGCCAGCGCCGGATCGGCGGCGGAATCGCTGGCTGCCGGGGCGGTGGCGGTGCAATCCAGCCGCATGGCCTTTGCCGGCGTCAACATCGACGACGAGCTGCAACAGCTCACCGCGATCCAGCAATCCTATGCCGCCAACGCCCGTGTCCTGACCGTCGCGTCGGAGATGATCGACACCCTGCTCGGCGCCGCCTGAGGAATGCACAGATGATCTACAACATGACAAACGGCCCCTCGACGCTCTACAGCAACCTGCTGCGCCGCAATACCAATGCCGAGCTGCAAAACCGTCTTGCCCAGGCCGAGCAGGAGCTGGCCACCGGCGTCCAGAGCGACATCTACGCCTCGCTCGGCGCCAGCGCCTCGGAGGCGCTGGCGCTGAATGCTGCGCTCGATCGCGACGCGGCCCAGGTCACCGCCAACACCTTGCTGGGCGGTCGGTTCGACAGCATGAGCCGCGCCCTTGGCACCATCCGCGAGAGCGTGCAGCCGGCGTTCGATCTGGCGGTGGCCAACAGCACTGTCGGCGGCTCCACCGGCAGCGGCTTGCAGCTTCAGGCGCGGGTCGCGCTCGATGCGCTGATCGGCCAGGCCAATGCGTCCCACGCCGGGCTGGCGCTGTTTTCCGGCAGCGCCAGCGACACCCGGTCGCTGACCCCCTGGGATCAGACCAGCACCAGCAGCGGCGAGACCCCCGGCGCGGCAATCGGCGCGCTTCTGGCCCAGGGGATGGGGACCGGTGTCGAAGTTACCGCCCGGATCGCCGAGATGGATGCGCTGTTCGACAATGCCGACGGCAGCTTCGACGCGCTGTTTGACACCGGCGGCGGCAGCGCCGTCACCGTCAATATCGGCGACGGCGAAACCCTGCGGCTTGACGTGCAGGCCAATGATCCGGCATTTCGCGATGTGCTTCAGGGGCTTGCCATGCTGGCCGCCACCGATGCGCAGGAGATCAGTGATCCCGCCGCCTATGCCGACTGGGTCGGCGCCGCCACCGCGCGGCTGGCCTCGGGCATGGAGGGCCTGCTTGACAGCCAGGTCCGGCTGGACGCCGGTTCGGCCCGGATCGACGCCGCCAACACCCGGATGCAGGACCGCGCACTGGTCTATTCCACGCGGGTGAGCGATCTGATCGGCGTCGACAGCTATCAGGCGGCAACCGAGATCACCGCGCTGGAAACCCAGCTTCAGGCCAGCTACGCGGTGACCGCGCGGCTATCCCAACTGAGCTTTCTGAACTACATGGGTTGATCCGCGCGGCGGCAGCGGGGCGGTCGTCTCGTCGGACTCCGCCGGGTCGAGCTTGTAGCCGCGGCCGCGCAGGGTGCGGATATGCGGATCGCCCAGCGGCGACATCTCTTCGATCTTGCGCCGGATGCGGTGGATGTAGACGTCGATCACCTTGTCGAAGGGCTGATCGTCGGCCATGCCGTAGACCGCGTCGTAGATCCGCGATTTCGACACCACCCGTGGCGCCGCCAGGGCGATCTGCTGAAAGATCGCCAACTCGCGCTGCGAGAGCTTCATCGGCTGGCCGGCGACTTCCGGATCGCGGCCGTCGAAGAACGCGGTCACATCGCCGACATTGATCGAGGCCGCCGCATGGCCGTGGAACCGCCGGGTGATGGCATTGACCCGGGCACGCAGTTCATGGCCGGTCAGCGGGCCCACGATATCGTCGTCGGCGCCGGCATCGAGGGTTTCCATCGCCGCTTCCGGGTCGCGCGTGCCGCGCAGCACCAGCACCGGGTTGCAGCATCCGGCCCGGCGCAGGCGGGCGATATGCTTGAAGGCGCGGGAATGGGCCCACATCAGCACCGGCCGGTCGGCACAGCCCTCGGGCGCGAGCAGGTCGAGCTGACGTTCGAAGAAGTCGTCGGTCACCGTCACTGGCTGCCAATCCGCATCGGCGAGACCGAACAACAGACCGCCGAGGGCGTTCGTTCGCGCGTCGTAAAGGTAGATATGCACCACGCCCCCTGACCGATTTTTGACTTCGCCATGCTTTGACAAGCATACAATGCGCAAAACCTGTGGTGCGGTCAAGCATAACACAAGAATAGAATGGTTAATCAAGAATTAAACATTGCGATTTTCTTCGCTCCGATGTTTACTCTTGGCAATGGGTCCCGAGCGGCCCGGGCCAGCCAGTTTCGGAGCGTCATGCGTATCGCCGCCCTCTTTGCCGCCCTTGCCACCGCGCTCTTGCCGGCCCTGCCGGGCTGGGCCGAGGTGCGGATCAAGGATATCGCCACCTTCGAAGGCGTGCGCGAGAACCAACTGGTGGGTTATGGCCTCGTGGTCGGGCTCAACGGCACCGGCGACACCCTGCGCAACAGCCCCTTCACCGAGAAAAGCATCGAGGCGATGCTTGAACGGCTGGGGGTCGGCAACCTGTCGGAAGACAGCATCAAGACCGCCAACACCGCCGCTGTCATGGTCACCGCGATGCTGCCGCCCTTTGCCCGGCGCGGCTCGCCGATCGATGTGGTGGTCTCGTCTCTGGGCGATGCCTCGTCGCTGCGCGGCGGCACCCTGATCGTGACGCCGCTGACCGGTGCCGACGGCGAGGTCTATGCGGTGGCGCAGGGGCCGATCGCGGTGGCCGGCTGGGCGGCGCAGGGGCAGGCGGCCTCGGTGGTCGAGGGCGTGCCGACGGTAGCGCGGATCGAGAACGGCGCCACCGTCGAGAACGAGATCGAATTCGAGCTGACCTCGCTGCGCAACATCCGGCTCAACCTGCGCAACCCCGATTTCACCACCGCGGCCCGCGTCGAAGAGGTGATCGAGGCGCGACTGGGTGGGAATGCCGCGCGGGTGCTCGATCCGGCGACGGTGGAAATCGCTCTGGGAAGCGCCGACAAGCTGGATGTGCCCGGCGTGCTGGCCGACGTCGAAAACCTGCTGGTCACCCCCGACAGCACCGCCAAGGTGGTGATCGACGCGCGCTCCGGCACCATCGTGATCGGGGCCAATGTGCGCATTGCGCGTGTCGCCGTCAGCCAGGGCGGGCTGACCGTGATGGTGCGCGAGGATCCGCAGGTCAGCCAGCCCAACCCGGTGACCATTGGCGGCACCACGGTGGTGGTGCCCCGAACTTCGGTCGAGGTCGAAGAGACCGAAACCCATTTCACCATTCTCGAGGGCGCCGATGTCAGCCTGCAACGGCTGGTCGATGCGCTCAATGCCATCGGCCTGACGGCGACGCAGACCATTTCGATCCTTCAGGCCATCAAGGCCGCCGGCGCGCTGCATGCCGATCTGGAAATCATCTGAGGAGGCCACATGGACATTGCTACCAATATGGCGGCGCTTCAGGTCACCGGCGCGCAGGCGGCCGAGCCGGGCAAGGCCGCGCCCGACGCGGCGCAATCGGCGGCGCGCGAGTTCGAGGCGATGTTTCTGAGCCAGATGGTCGACGAGATGCTGGCACAGGTCGATATCGGCGATTTCGGCGGCGGCCAGGCAGAGGAACACTGGCGCTCCTTCATGGCCGAGGCCTTTGGCCGGCAGATCGCCGAACAGGGCGGCGCCGGCATCACCGCCAGCCTGCGCGGCGCGCTCGAGGCCTATGCCCAGACCAAGGCAGAGCAGGAGCAGGGCGGATGAGCGAGATGACACCGGCCCGCGCCACCCAACTTGTCGATCAGCTGGCCCGGCTGCTGCGCGACGAGATCGCGGCGATCGGGCAGGGGCAGCTGGCCCGGGTCGAAGAGCTCTATCCCCGCAAGACAGAGCTTTTGGGCGAAATTGAGGCCGCCTTTGAAAATCAGGAAAAATTTTTATCCGGCAGCGCACCGGCGACGGTTGCCCTGCGCCGCAAGCTCGAGGAGCTGCACGGGCTGATCCAGACGGATCTGTCGCTTTTGCAGCGCATGACCGAGGCTACAGGCGCCGTAGCGCAGGAAATCGACCGCATTCGCGACCGTCAGAGCCTTCGCGGGCTCTATGATCGGGGTGGTGCGCGAAAAACCGGGGATGTGACTCAACCGCAACGTTTGGATCAATCGGTTTAAGACAAACGCTTTTTTGGCCTTCTGCTCGGCCGGACCCGTGTTACCCATGGCGCACGGCAGTGCCGTTTTCGTCAGAAAGACGAAGACCAACGATAGAAAATCGGAGCAGTAAATGTCTTCAATCAATACGAACAGCAGCGCAATGGCTGCACTCGCAACCCTGCGCAACATCAACGACGACCTGGGCAGCACCCAGAACCGGATCTCCTCGGGTCTCAAGGTGGAATCGGGCAAGGACAACGCCGCCTATTTCCAGATCTCGGAAACCATGAAGAGCGACAGCTCGGTCTATTCCTCGATCAACGAAGGCCTGACCATCACCAAGAGCTCGGTGTCCACCGCGCGTCTCGGGGCCGAAAGCGTTCAGGATCTGGCGCAGGAATTCCTTGATCGCGTGGCCTTTGCCCAGGGCGCGACCAGCGGTCTCGACGAGATCGAGAACGACCTGAACGAACTGGTCAAATCGATGGAAACCACGCTGAGCCAGTCGACCTTCAACGGCGACGACATGCTGGGCGCGGGCGCCTATTCGGACGGTGATGTCACCGCGGCCACGCTGGATGCCACCAACGGCACCTTCAGCGCCGCGGCGGCGCAAACCGACACCGCCGTCGGCGTCGACCGCAACACCGTGACCGGCGTCAGCCGGGCCGGCGGCACCTATGCCACCACCTCGATCACCGTGGGCACCCACGACCTCGGCATCCTGGTGTCGGACTTCAAGACCATCGCGACCAACTTTGGCACCAACGCCAGCAACGCGACCAACGGCGCCGCCTTCCTGAGCGGCGTGCTGGCCACCACCGAGACGACCCTCAGCGGCGTCACCGACATCGCCACCAAGCTGGGCCAGTCGGAAAAGTCGGTCGAGACCCAGCAGACCTTCCTGCAAGCCGTTGTCGACAACATCGACGGTTC
The DNA here is from genome assembly GCF_055755275.1 of Marinovum sp. E3. Lineage (NCBI taxonomy): Bacteria > Pseudomonadati > Pseudomonadota > Alphaproteobacteria > Rhodobacterales > Roseobacteraceae > Marinovum > Marinovum sp. E3. Next base: position 11,189 of record NZ_JBVTQV010000004.1, on the reverse strand, counting down.
GGTGGGCTCGATGATCGATGCCAACATGGAAGAAGAGGCCGCGCGTCTGCAAGCGCTCCAGGTGCAGCAGCAGCTGGCAACCCAGTCGCTGTCGATCGCCAACCAGGCGCCGCAGAACATCCTGTCGCTGTTCCGCTAACGGCATTTGCGGGCGCCCCCGGGCCCCGGCAAATCTGACAACGGGGAGGCGCCCGGCGGCGCCTCCCTTTCGCCGGAGTGACGGACATGCCGTGCCCGGCCAGAAATCCCCCCGCAACGACGGGGAAAGAGGCAGAGCAGCACATGAGCATCAACGCATACAAGAGCACGATCCGCGAGAGCGCCAGCCCGCGGCAGATCGAAGCCCGGGTCTTCGCCCGCATCACCGGCGCCATGAGCCAGCATCTCGAGGCCTGGGCCAAGGCCGGAGACAAGGCCGAACGCGCCAATATCCTCGCGCGGGGCCTGCGCGCGGACATCGCCGAAAACCGTCAGCTCTGGGCGCGCCTTCAGGGCGATCTTGCCGGCGCCGGCAACCAGCTTCCCGCCGCACTCAAGGCCAATCTGATTTCGCTGTCGCTCTGGGTCGACCGGGCCTGCGGCGAAGTGCTGGGCGGCGGCGACGGGCTGCAAGCATTGATCGACGTCAATCAGAACATCCTGGGCGGTCTTTCGGGGCGTCGCCCGGCACCGACGGCATTGGAAACCGATGGCACTCAATCTCACGCTCAAGCCGTTTGAACGGATCATCGTCAACGGCTGCATGTTGCGCAACGGCGGCCGCAAGAGCACGCTGACGGTCGAGACACGGGCCGACATCATCCGCGAGACCGACCTGCTCGGCCCCGAGGCGGCGACCACGCCGGTAACGGCGGTCTATTTCCTGATCCAGAGCGCGCTGATCGATCCCGAAACCCGCGACAAGACCGCCAAATCGGCGCAGAAGCGGCTGGCGGTGCTGGCCACCACCTTCGGGGCCGAGCTGCGCGGCCATGTCTTCGAGACCGCCAACAACGTCAGTCGCGGCGAATATTTCACCGCCCTGCGCAACCTGCGGCCCTTGCTCGCACGCGAGACCGAGATCCTCGGCGCGCGGCAGGAGGTGAGCGCATGATCTCGGTCGCCGGCATGTCGGGCAATGTGGCGCTGCGGCTGGTGGATGCCACCGAGACCAAGGAACAGGAAATGATGCGCGACGCGCCGCAGAACGCCCGCGCCATCGCCTATTTCCTGGAAAATATCGAGACGGTCGAGACGGTCGACGACCTGATGGCGGATTACGAGCTCTACAGCTTCGTGATGAAGGCGCATGACCTCGAAGATCAGATCTTCGGCAAGGCGATGATGGAAAAGATCCTCAAGAGCAACATCGAAGAGGAAGACGCGCTGGTGAACAAGCTGACCGACAGCCGGTTCACCGAGCTTTACACCACCATGGGCTTTGGCACCGACGGCATCGGCAATATCAACACCATGCTCGGCAACTGGAAGACCCGGATGGTCGACAAGTTCATCGACACGCAATATGTCAACGAAAAGGCCGACGAGAACGAAGCCCTTGGCATTGCACTGGATTTCCGGCGCAAGGCCGCTGACATCAACACCGCCTACGACATTCTCAAGGATTCCGACATCTCGAAGTTCGTGCGCACCGTGCTCGGCCTGCCCGACGCGGTGGCGGCGCTGGATATCGACCGTCAGGCCGAGTTCATCGCCGAAAAGCTCGACCTCGAGAGCCTGAAGGATCCGGCCGAGGTCGAGAAGCTGGTCACCCGCTACGTGGCCATTTCCGACGCGACCTCGGACCTGACCGCAAACAATGCCGCCTTGCAGATCCTGAGCAGCGGTGTCGGCTCGGGCAGCTTCGTGCCCGTCACCCTCGATATCAGCGCGGTCACCGGCTTCAGCGGCTACAAGCTGCGCTGATCAGATCATGTCGTCCTCGTCGTCGTTGAGCGGCAGGCGGATCTGTTCGTCCTCGGCCAGCGAGCGGGCGTAATCCAGCGCCAGCGCCTGCGCCGCGCTGACCTCGCGGCGGCGCACCGGGCCCATTGCCTGCATCTCGTCCTGCAACATGTCGCGCGACCGCTGCGGCAAAGCCGCCAGAAACGCCTCGCGGGTGTCCTGGCTGGCGCCTTTCAGCGCCGTGGGCAGGGTGTTGCCCGGCATGTTGCGCATCACCTTGGCCAGATCCATCGGTTCCAGCTTGGCCAGGTCTTCGAAGGTGAACATCTTGGCCTTGATCGCCTCGAAACTGTCGGGCACCGAGGCGGTCAGCGCCGTCGCCATCGCGTCAAAGGCCACCCGGTCGAGCTTGTTGAACAGATCGGCCATGCGCTGGTGCTGTTCATTGACGGTGGGCTGGGCGCCGGCGTTCATGATGTCGGCCTGAAGCGATTCCTCGATCTGCGCCATCATGTGGTGCGGCACCGCCTCCATGCGGATCATCCGCTCGACCACATCGTTCATCTTGTCCGCGCCCAGCAGCGGCAGAACCTTGGCCGCCACATCCGTCTTGACGTTCGACAGGATCGCCGCAACCGTCTGTTCGTGCTCGTTTTTCAGATAGTTGGCGATGACGTTTTCCGACAGGGCACCAAACCGCGCCCAGAGATCGCGCTCTTTCAGCGGGCCACGGATGTCCTTGAGAATGCCATCGACCTGCTCGCCCGGCAGGAGCGAACGCAGCATGTTCTCGGCGACCGAGAACGAGCCCACCACGCCGCCGCCGTTGGTGATGTCATCGACAAAATCCGACATCACCTGCTCCACCGTCTCGGAAGAGATCGAGCCCAGCCCCGACATCGCCCGGGTGACCTGCTGAATCTCGAGATCGTCAAGCCGCTGCAACAGCGCCGAGCCGCGTTTCTCGCCGAGGCAAAGAAACAGGATCGCGGTCTTCTGCGGCCCGCTGAGCTTGCGCCGCCGGGGGCGCGCATCGGTTGCACTCTTGCGCTTGAGGTCTGCAACGGCCATGGCTCTGCTCCTTACCGTGGTGTCAGCCGCCCGTGACCGGGACGTAGCTTTCCATGAGACTGCCGGCCAGCATGTACCAGCCGTCGATGAGAACGAAGAAGATCACCTTGAACGGCAGTGAAATCAGCACCGGCGGCAACATCATCATGCCGGCGCTCATCAGCACCGAGGCGACAATCAGATCGATCACCAGAAACGGCAGATAGATCAGAAAGCCGATGGTGAAGGCGCGGCGCAGCTCCGAGATCATGAAGGCCGGCACCAGCGTGCGCCAGTCGGCCTCTTCGGCGGTTGCGGCCAGCGGCACTTGTTCGGCGGCGTCGCGCCCGGCGATCTCGTGGAACAGCGCCAGGTCCTTTTCGCGGGTGTTGACGAACATGAAGGCACGGAACGGATCACCGATCCGGCGCAGCGCCTGTTCCTCGCTGATCGCATTGTCCATCAGCGGCTGAACGCCGCTGTCCCAGGCGTCCTGAAACACCGGTTGCATGACGAAGAAGGTCATGAACAGCGCCATCGAGCTCAGCACCATGTTGGGCGGTGTCTGGTTCAGCCCCAGCGCCGAGCGCAGCATCGAGAAGACGATGACGAAGCGGGTAAAGCTGGTCATGATCACCAGCAGCCCGGGCGCCAGCGACAGCACGGTGATCGCGGCGACAAGCTGGATGATCCGGCCCGAGAGGCTGGCGCGTTCGTCCGATCCGGCGGGGGCGTCGCTCAGCGCATCGCCGATCGCGCCAAGCAGGTCGCTGCCGGCCTGCTGCGCGCCGGCCGGCGCAGCGGCCCAGCCCAACAGCAGCACGGCGACAAGGCCGACCGGAAGGGCCCGCGACAGGGTCATTTCTCGGACACGTAATCCTTGACGATCTCGGTCAGCGAGACCCCCAGACGGTCGTCGGACAGCTTGACCAGATCGCCGCGCGCCACCAGCCGGTCGCTGATCACCACCTCGACCGGCTGGCCGATCGCCTTGTCCAGCTCGATGATCGAGCCGCGGCTGAGCTTGAGCAGCTGGGCAATCGGCATCTTGGCGCGGCCCAGCACGATCTGCACGTCGAGCCCGACGTTCAGCATCGCATCGATCCCCGATCCGCCGCCCATGGCCGCGGCTGCGGCGGCGGCCGCCGCCGTTCCGGTATCGGCCTGCGGGGCCTCCGGCGCCTCGAGCGCGGGGGGGCCGTCTTCGGTGACGGCCTCGCCGCTGGTGTCGGTCATTTCGTTCATGACGGCTCTCCTGTGAGTTTCTGCCCCAGCCTCTGCTCGATCTCCTGCCGCGCCAGGCCCAGCGCTTCGAGGATGCGGGCGCAAATCTCGGCAAAGCTGTAGGCCATCACACCCTGGTCCCAGGCGGCCCGCACCGCGCCGGCCTGCAACGTCGGATCGGGGCGCAGCGACAGCCGGCCGCCAAAGCCCGCCTCGCGCGCGGCGGCCTCAAGCTCGGCTGTGGCGGCTTCGAGGCTGTCGGGCGGGAAATAGAGCGTCAACTGCGCCGCCCCCAGCGCCATCCGCACCGCCGAACGCGCCTCGCGCCGCGCCTGCCCTTCGGCCAGTGCCGCGCTGACATCGGGGGCCAGCTGCTCGAACACCGACAGCACGAAATCGATCATCTGCGCCTCGAGCGCGGCATGATGCGCTTCGGCATCGGCAAACAGATCGCGCAGCACCGGCACCACCGCCTCGGCCAGTTGCAACCGGCGCGTGGCATCCGAAGCGAGCGCCGCCTCCTGCGCCTCGGCCCGGCCTTTCTGATACCCCGCCTCGAAGGCCGCCGCCCGCGCTTCTGCCAGCGCCAGTTCGTGATCGGAGCGGGTGAACAGCGGTTCCGGGGCAGGGGCCGCCTCTGGCGTCAGGGCCTCGGTCTCGGCGTCGAAATTGCGATCGAAAAGATAGCTCATGCGCTCGGCCCCTCTGCCAGCCAGCCGCGCAGCACCTTGACCGCATCCTCGGGCTCATGCTCGATCAGCTGCCCGACGGTGTTGATCCAGCCGCGTTGCACCCCGCCCTGAACCGAGGCCAACGCCACGGTATCGCCTTCCGATCCCGGCGGCAGCGGATCGAGGATCGTGCCACTTTGATACACCGGCCCCGCGTCGGCCGCAGCCGGGCCATTGCCGGTGGCCGCGCCGGTTGCCGTGCCGCCGGCCAGACGGGCGGCATCGGCGGGCGGGGTCAGGGCGTCGCCGCCTTCGGGCAGTGCTTGGGGTTGCAGGATGCGGTTCAGCGCCGGGCGCACCCCCAGCAGCAGCACCGAGCCCACCAGCGCCAGCGCAAAGGTGCCGCGCAGCGCGGTGCCGAGATTGTCGGTCAGCAGGCGGGTAAAGCCGCCGCCGATCGGCTCGCCCACATCCATCGAGTAATCCATGAACCGCAGGCTGACCACTTCGACGCTGTCGCCGCGCGTCTGGTCAAAGCCGATGGCGCTCTGCACCAGCGCCTGAAGCTGCGCCAGCTCGTCGGCGCCGCGTTCCTGGTAATCAACCGCGCCGCCGCCCTGCACGTTGTAGATGCCATTGACCAGTACCGCGACCGAGACCTTCTCGATCTCGCCCGGCTCCTGCACGATCTCCGAGGTGGTGCCGCCGATTTCGTAGTTGATCACCTCGTTGGTGCTGTTCGAGCTGTTCGACGCGCCACCGGGCACATCGGCGGCCAGCGCGGCGGGAATGTTGTCGGCAACGCCGACTTCGCCGCTGGCGGCGCGCTGGTCCTCGCGGCTTTCCTCGCGGGTCTCGGTCGAGCGGACGACACGCTGGGCCGGATCGAAGGTCTGTTGGTGGATCACCCGCCGTTCGGTCGAGAGATCGACGCTGACCTGCACGCGCGCATTGCCGGCCCCGACCCGCGCCGTCAGGATCTGGGCGATGCGCTGCGACAGCCGGTCCTCGATCTGCGCCCGCGCCGATTGCAGCGAGGCCTCGCTGCCCGGCGCGCCGTCTTCGGCCAGGATGGTCTCGCCCGAGGCCGAGAGCACCGTCACCTGGGTCGGCGAGAGGTCGGGCACAGCCGAGGCCACCAGCGACCGGATCGCTTGGGCCTGCCGGGTGGCGATCTGGCGCGCGCCGCGCACGATGACCGAGGCCGAGGGCCGGGGCCGCTCGCGGCTGAAGGGTTCGCGTTCGGGCAGCACCAGATGCACCCGCGCCGCCTCGATGCCGTCGATGGTCTGGATCGACCGGGCTAGCTCGCCCTCGAGCGCGCGCAGCCGGTTCACCCGCTGCATGAAGCTGTTCATCCCCAGCCCGGTGCCGCCGTCGAACAGCTCCCAGCCGGGGGTGCCATCGCCGGGCAGGCCGGCGCCGGCCAGCACCATGCGGGCGCGCGCCAGATCCTCGGCCGGCACGTTGACGGCGGTGCCCGCCGCCTCGACCTGCGCCGCGATATCGGCCTGTTCCAGCGCCTCGACGATCGGCCCGGCCTCGGCTGGCGACAGGTCGCGATAGAGCGCCACGTAATCGCGCGAGCCGAGCATCGTCAGCCCCACGAAGACCGCCAGCACCAGCGCCAGCCCGACCGCCCCGAGAGCGATCAGCCGCGGTCTGCCAAGCGATTTGAGGTTTTCGATGACTGCCTGCACGTGGAAATCTGCCCGCAACTATTTCTTGTAGAAACTAACCACATCTATTCTTGTCTATCAAGGATATTATACTGTTTTATACTTGCCATACCGGCGATGTTTTCGCATCATGCACCAAGAACTGGATGAACTCGGAAGCATTGATCCATGGCGGCATCCTCGGCCAATCAGGCACCCAAGGCGCCCAGCAAGGGCGGCCGGCTGCTGCGCGTTTTCGCGCTGCTGCTGGCCTGCGGGCTGGCGCTGGCGGGCGGGCTGGTGGTGTCGATCGGCCCGCAACGGGCCCTGTCGCTGCTGCCTCTTGGCGATGCCGAAGCCGCCCCCGAAGAGGCAACGGCCGATGCCGGGCCCGAGGCGGCTCCGTCCGCCGACACCCCGGCCAAGGACAACGTGGTTGTCACGCCGTTTCAGGAGATCATCGTCAATATCACCGCGACCACCGCCACCGGCCGGCAGACCTCGCGCTTTCTCAAGCTCAACATCGCCCTGGCCTATGACGCCACGCTGCCCGGCGCCGACAATATCGAGACCCGCAAGCTTTTCCTGCGCGACAGTTTCCAGGAGTACCTGCGCCAGCTCAATGAAACCGACCTGCAAGGCAGTATCGGCCTGGTGCGGCTGAAAGCCGAGCTCTTGCGCCGCGCCCGGGCGATTTCGGAAAGCGACGCGCCGCAGCAATTCCTAATCGCGGACCTGATCATCCAATGACCGCCGACACCGCCCAGACCAGCACCACCCGCGCCGTGCAAGAGCTCATGGTGCAGCGCGCCAAGGAGTCCTATGCCCGCCTGCCGATGCTCGAAGTCGCTTTCGACCGCTTCGCGCTGTCCTTGGCGCAGGTGCTGCGCAGCCATTTCGGCGGCGTCGCCGAGACCGAGCTGAAGAGCATCGACTACCTGTCCTGCCAGGAGGCCATCGCCGATCTGCCGGATGTGGCGCTGATCGCGGTGACCGAGGCCGAGGATTGGGGCGGCACCATCGCGATGATCGTCAGCCCCGAACTGCTGTTCAACATCGTCGAGGTCACCTTCGGCGGGCGCATGTGCCCGGCCGGGCGGCCGCAATCGCGCAATTTCACCGGCATCGAGAAACGCGTCGGCCGGGTGTTTTGCGACACCGTGCTGACCGACCTTTCGGCCGCCTTCGACAAGGTGTCGCCGGTCAGTTTCCGCATCGACTATCTCGAGACCAACCCGCGCGGTCTGTTGATCGCGCCGCCGGCCAGCGCCTGCGTGCGCGCGGTGGTCAGCGTCGAGATCGACGAACGGATCGGCGAGCTGATCTTCCTGTTGCCCAACACCGCCTTTGAACAGGTGGCCGACGTGCTGTCGCAGAATTTCACCGGCGGCCAGCTGGGCGGCGACAGCGGCTGGCGACAGAAGATGACCGACATGCTGGGCGGCACCAGCGTCGAACTGGCGGCGGTGATGCATCAGGCGGCGCTGCCGCTGCGCGACGTTCTGGCCTGGACGCCGGGGCAGGTGCTCGACCTCGGGCTTCAGGCCGAGGATCCGGTGACGCTGCGCTGTTCCGGTCTCGATATCGCGCGGGCCGAGGTCGGGCGGCGCAAGAACGGGCGCGTGGCGCTGAAATTCACCGAAAAACTCTATCAGGAAGAGGAGCTGTCAGATGTCCTTCGCGATTGATATTGCTGTCCTTGTGCTGCTTGTCGGGACGCTGGGCTATGCCTGGCTCGTCGACCGCCGGGTGCGCCGGATGATGGAGGCCATGCGCGAGATGGAGCCGATGATCGGCAGCTTCAGCCAGGCGGTGGACCGCAGCGAAAGCACCGTGTCGGCCCTGCGCGCCGCGCGCGAGGTGGCGCCGCTGCGCAAACGCCCCGAGCCACCTCGGCCCGAAGCCCGCGCCGAGGCCGCGCCGGAGACCTCCGATCCGGGCGCCGAGCCGGCCTTTCGCAGCAAACGCGAACCAGCGCCACGGCCGGCCGATGCGACGCCGATTTCCGGCAAGTCCGAGCTGATCCGCGGCTTTTTCGACACCGTTCGCCAGCGCGAGGCCTGATGCGTCCCTTCACCCTCATCCTGCCGGCGATTGCCGCGTTGGCGCTTGCCAAGGCGGCGACCACCTTCCTCGACCGGTCCGACCCCGGGATGCCGCCGGCGCTGGCCGGTTTCATCTCGGCCGCCTCGGCCGCCACCGACGAGGCCCCTGCGCCGCAGGCCGCTAGCACCGCGCCGCAGAGCTGCGAGGCGCCGGAGGCGCTGCTGGCCTCGATCCGTCGCGAGCGCGAGCTGCTGGAGGCGCAGAAGGCCCGCGGCGCCGAACGCGCGGCCGAACATGACCTGGCCTCCGAAACGCTGGAAATCGAACGCCAGCGGCTGGCCGACCTGAAAACCGAGCTGGAAACCCTGATGGCGCGCATCGAGGCGGCACATACCGCCGATGTCGACCGGCTGGTGGCGCTCTACCGCAACATGAAGCCCAAGGATGCGGCGGCGATCATGAACGATCTCGACCTCGAGGTTTCGGTGATGGTGATGGGCACGATGGACGAACGCGACGCCGCGCCGATCCTTGCCGCGCTCGATCCGGTGCGGGCGCGGGCGATCTCGCAGATCATCCTGGAACGCTCCAAGCTGCCCGGCGACCAGCGGCTCGACGATATCCGGCTGTAATCCGGAACGGGCCGGGCCCCTTGACGGCGCGGCCCGGGCTTCCTATCTGCCGATACGCGAGGACGACCTCCCCAGAACGGACAATTTCCGGGACGACCCGGCACCATCTCAGAGGTTGCCATGCGCTCTCCGCTTGATCGTCTTCGCCATGCCATCAGTTTCGAACTGCTCGCCCTGATCCTGATGATCCCGCTCGGGGCGACGGTCTTTGCCATGCCGATGCAGGACATCGGGGTTGTCAGCATCGTCGGCGCGACGCTCGCAACCCTTTGGAATATCTTGTATAATTATATCTTTGACCTGGCCATGCGGCGGCTCTCCGGCACCACTTTGAAAACCGGCCGCCTGCGTATTCTGCACGCGGTGCTGTTCGAGGTCGGGCTGCTCGTTATGCTGATGCCGTTCATTGCCTGGTATCTCGGCATCTCGCTCTGGCAGGCCTTTGTGATGGATGTGTCGTTCGCACTGTTTTACATGGTCTATGCCTTTGGCTTCAATTGGGCCTACGACAGGCTCTTTCCGCTGCCCGAGTGGAAGGCGGCGCAGGCTTCGGAATAACGGCCGCCGAGCTCGGGGCAGAGCGAGTATGGCGCGCGCCGCAGGCTTGTAAACGCATAGGCCGAATTATGTAATATACTGATACCATTGAAAATAAACGCTTCCAAAGCAAACGCCGCTCTCTGGCCCCCGACCTTTCCGATCGCTCATCCCAGGTTGTCGGCGTATTCCGTCAACAGCCTCAGCCGGTCCGCGGCATACCGCAGGATCTGGTCGGCGAGGTCGGCGGGAAAGTTCGCGGGCAGCGCATCGGGGGCGCTTTCGAGCGCCCCGGGCGCTGCCGCCGCAAGTTCCTTGAAAGCGCGGTGGCGGACCGCGAGCGGCACGCCGGCGCGCGCCGCCGTTTCGTCGAAATGGCGCGGCACGATCTGATCCAGGCGATAGTGCCCGCGCTTGCCCACCGACATCGCCAATTGCAGATCCTTGTGCCGGACATTCGAACGAAGCCGCGCCGGCGCCGCGCTGATGATGTCGTAGAGCGGCGCTAGGCGAAAACCGTCGCCCTCCAGAAAGATCGAGTAGTTCTTGGCATGACCATCGATCGCGGCGATCAACCAATTGAATATCTGCGCCTTCAGAAACCGCGTCTGATCGCCGATCGGATCATCGGCCTGCCGAAGCAGCGCAAAGCAGTCGGCCATCGACGGGCCGCCATGCTGCTGGTATTTGTCGCCGGAGAACAGGCCCAGGGCTTGCAGAAAATCCTCCTGCGGAACCCGCACCAGCCCCCCTGCCCGCCGCAGCCTCCGGTCAAACCGGGCGACAACCAGCGCGACCTGATCTTCGAACCGGTGTATTTCCGCCTGCGCCGCCTCGAGCCCCATGCCCCGGGCGAGCGCCAGGCAAAGGAACTCGTTCTCGACGCTGCCCGACAGGTCCAACCCGCCGCCGACAATCCCCATGGGGCGTTTGAAAATATGCGTCGTGGGCGTCATCCCCGTCGGGCGCAACCAGACATCGTCCTGTCTGAGATAGGCGGTCTTTTCCTGCGCGCCGGCCAGCGAAATCCGAAACGGCGCCTCCGGGTCGATGCCCAGCGGCACGGTGCTCAGCGACCGGAGCGTCTCGGCGATTTGCGCGTCCGATTGCGGGGTGCCGTCGATCCTGAACGGATCGCCGGGTGCGGCCCCATGCGGAAGGAACTGCATCGCCCCGACACATTCCTTGCCGATCGCGGCCAAGAGATCGTGCGGGCGATCGCTGCGCGCCTCGGTGCGCTCGGCGATCACCTTGCGCAACTCCGGAACATCCGGCAGCAAGTTCTCGAATACCGCGCCCACATTGTCGCCCGCCTGGGTGTCGGGCGTCAGCGGCAGGGCGCGCGAAATCGGAAACCGGTATTCCCAGCCCAGCCAGGCGGCATCGTACCGAAAGCGCGCGCCGGCAGAGGGATGAAAGTCGTAGTACCCGGCAAGTCGCCCGTTGAGATAGACGTCAAGCCTGCGCCTCAGGGGTTTGCGCCCCAT
>NZ_JBVTQV010000003.1:0-195816 GCF_055755275.1 Marinovum sp. E3 | reverse complement strand
GCGGTGCCTCCAAGCTGCGGGGCCATGTCGGCCAGTCTTTGCAGGATACGGGTAAGAGGGGCGCGCAGGCGCGCGGCCTTGGCGCTGTCATAGCTCCAGGGCGCGTGCTCTGCGGTCAGATAGGTGGATTGCGCCAGTTCCATCTGGATGGCGTGAATTCCAGTCTCGGGCCGGCCATAATGGCGGGTCGTCCAGCCCCCCTTGAACCGGCCGTTCACCACCGTGGAATAGCCTTCGGACGCGGCGCAGATCTCCTGCACGGCGGTCTCGATGTCGGGCGCGCAGGTGGTGCCATTGTTGGTGCCGATGTTGAAATCCGGCAGGGTGCCGTCGAACAGGAACGGGATCTGCGAGCGGATCGAATGGCAATCGTAGAGGATCGCAACGCCGTGCCGGGCGCGCACCCGCTCCAGCTCGGCCATCAGCGCGCTGTGATAAGGCGCGTGAAAGGCGGCGCGGCGGGCTTCGATCTCGCCGGCATCGGGCGGGCTGTCCCAGATTTCCTTGCCGTCGAAATCGGTGAGCGGCACGAGGCCGGTGGTGTTCTGGCCGGGATAGAGGCTCTGGCCCGAAGGGTCGCGGTTGGCGTCGATGACATAGCGATGAAAACCCGCGCGCACCGTGGTCACCCCGGGCAGCAGCCCTGCGTAGAGGTCGTGAATGTGCCAGTCGGTGTCTTCCAGGCCCCGGCCCCGATCGTTCAGCCGGGTGCTGATATCGTCAGGCAGCCAGGTGCCGGTGTGCGGCAGGCCAAGCACCACCGGGCCCTCGCCGCGGGAAATCTCGACCGGGGTCATGGCGCAAGCTCCGGCATCCTGATCTCTGCGGCGCGGCTGAGCGCCGCGCCCCGCACCAGTTCGGCCGCCCGTTCCAGATCGGGCGCCATGTAGCGATCTTCTGTCAGGCCCGGCACGCTCTCGCGCAGACAGGCCAGCACCTGCCGCAGCGGCGCGCTGGTGGAGAGCGGCGCGCGAAACTCGATGCCCTGGGCGGCACAGAGCAACTCGACGCCGAGGATGCGGTCGAGATTGGCCACCATCCGCCCCAGCCGCACCGCGCCATGGGCCGCCATGCTGACGTGATCCTCCTGATTGGCCGAGGTCGGGGTGGAATCGGTGACGCAGGGGTTGGCGAGATGCTTGTTCTCGCTCATCAACGCCGCCGTCGTCACCTCGGCGATCATCAGGCCCGAATTCAGCCCCGGGTCCGGGGTCAGGAAGGGCGGCAGGTCAAAGCTCAGCGTCGGGTCGACAATCAGCGCGATGCGGCGCTGCGCGATGGCGCCGATCTCGGCCAGGGCCAGCGCGATCATGTCGGCGGCAAAGCCCACCGGCTCGGCGTGGAAATTGCCGCCCGAGACAATCAGATCGGCCCCCACCAGCACCAGCGGGTTGTCAGTGGCGGCATTGGCCTCGGTCTCCAGCGTGCGGCCGGCCATGCGCAGCAGGTCCATCGCCGCGCCGGTCACCTGCGGCTGGCATCGGATGCAATAGGGATCCTGCACCCGGGTATCGCCCTCGCGGTGGCTTTCGCGAATTTCCGAGCCCTCGAGCAGCGCGCGCATGCAGGCCGCCGCCTCGATCTGGCCGGTATGGCCGCGCAGGGCGTGGATCTCGGGTTGCAAGGGCGCGGTCGACCCCATGATCGCATCGGTGGACATCGCCGAAGTGACAAGCGCCGCCTGCATCGCGCGCCAGCCGTCGAACAACCCGGCCAATGCGAAAGCGGTCGAGAACTGCGTGCCGTTGATCAGCGCCAGCCCCTCCTTGGCGCCAAGCGCCACCGGTTCCAGCCCGGCCCGCCGCAGGGCCTCGGCGCCGGGCAGCGTTTCACCTTCAAAGACCGCCTCGGCCTCGCCCATCATGACGGCGGCCATATGCGCCAGCGGCGCCAGATCGCCGGAGGCGCCGACCGAGCCCTGAACCGGGATCACCGGCGTCACGTCACGGGCCAGCATCTCTTCGAGGAGCGCGATCAATTCCATCCGCACGCCCGAGGCGCCCCGCCCCAGAGACAGCAACTTGAGCGCCATCATCAGCCGGGCATGGCGGCGCGGGATCGGATCGCCCACGCCGCAGCAATGCGACAGGATCAGGTTGCGTTGCAGCGTCGCGGTATCTTCGGGTGCGATCTTGACGCTGGCCAGCTTGCCGAAACCCGTGTTCACGCCATAGACCGCCGCGTCGCCGCTGGCGGCCGCATCGATCCGCGCGGCGGCCTCTTCGATGCCGGCGTGGCAGGCGGGATCGAGCCGCGCCGGGCTCTGGTCGTGATAGATGCGGGCCAGCGCGGCAAGCGTGGTGGTGCCGGGGGTGAGAGTGATCATGCCCGTCCTCCGTGGATCCGCCGGTAGAGCGGGTTGATGCCGATGCCATAGCTCAGCTCGGCCGGCGCCTCGACGTCCCAGAGCGCGAGGTCGGCGCGCATTCCGGGCGCGATCACACCGCAATCCTTGAGACCAAGCGCGCGGGCCGCATGGCAGGTGGTGCCGGCCAGCGCCTCGGCCGGGGTCAGGCCGAACAGGGTGCACCCCATGTTCATCGCCAGAAGCAACGAGCCCATCGGCGACGATCCCGGGTTCCAGTCGGTCGCCACCGCCATCGGCACACCCGCCGCGCGGAACGCCGCAACCGGCGGCTTTTGCGTTTCGTGCAAGGTGTAGAAGGCGCCGGGCAGAAGCACCGCGACGCTGCCCGCGGCCTTGAGCGCGCGCGCGTCTGCCTCGGTGGCGAATTCGACGTGATCGGCCGAGAGCGCGCCATGGCTGGCCGCCAGTGCGGTGCCGCCCATATTGCTCAGCTGCTCGGCATGCAGTTTCACCGGCAGACCCAGCGCCGCGGCCCGGTCAAAGACCCGGGCGATCTGGGTGGCGTCAAAGGCGATGCCCTCGCAGAACCCGTCCACCGCATCGACCAGCCCCGCCTCATGGGCGGCCTCGAGCGCCGGAATGCAGACCTCGTCGATATAGGCGTCGGCCGTCTTCCCTTTCGGCACCGCATGGGCGCCCAGAAACGAGGTGACGACGCGCAGCGGCCGTTGCGCGCCGACCGCCCGCGCCACCCGCAGCATCTTCAGCTCGGTCTCTATATCCAGCCCATAGCCCGACTTGATCTCGACCGTGCCGACGCCCTCGGCGATCAGCGCATCAGCGCGGATCAGCGCGGCGTCCAGCAAGGTCTGTTCGTCCGCCGCTCGGGTCGCCGAGACGGTCGAGACAATCCCGCCGCCGGCCCGCGCGACCTCTTCGTAGCTGGCGCCCTGCAAACGCATCTCGAACTCGCGGGCGCGGTTTCCGCCGTGCACGATGTGGGTGTGACAATCGATCAGCGCCGGGGTCAGCAGCCGCCCGCCGCCATCGATTTCTTGTCCGCGCCACGCCGGATCGGCCTCCGCCATCGGGCCGACCCAGGCGATCCGGTCGCCCTCGATCCGCAGACCGGCCTGCCGGAGCAGGGAATACGCCCCATCCGCCCCGTCCATGCGTGCGACCGACACGTTGGTGATGAAGACCGGGTCTGACATAACATCTCCTTGCTTTGATGCCTACATAAAGCTAATATGTACGTACTTATTTTGTCAATGGAGATGACACATGCAGGAGATCCATGCGCGACAGGCACTTACGGCCGAGGGTTGGGTCGGCGACCTGCGCATCGCCATCGACAACGGCCGGATCGCGCGAATCTCCACCGGTCCGGCCGAGGGCCGCCGCTCGGTCGATCTGCTGCTGCCGGCGCCGGCGAACCTGCACAGCCATGCCTTTCAGCGGGCGATGGCCGGCCTGACCGAAACCCGCGGCCCCGACCCCAAGGACAGCTTCTGGACCTGGCGCAAGCTGATGTACCGTTTTCTCGACCGGCTGACGCCCGATCATGTGCAGGCCATCGCGGCGCTGGTCTTTCTCGAGATGCAGGAGGCCGGCTACGGATCGGTGGCCGAGTTCCACTATCTGCATCACGACATCGGCGGCGTACCCTTTACCAACCTGCCGGAAATGGCCGAACGGATCGCCGCCGCCGCGCAGGAAACCGGGATCGGGCTCACCCTCTTGCCGGTGCTCTACATGCAGGGCGGCTGTGACGGCCGCGCCCTGCAAGGCGGACAACGGCGGTTCGGCTGCGACATCGATCTCTTTGCCCGGCTGCACGCCGAAAGCGCCGCGCGGATCGCCCGTGGCCCGGAAGATCACGCCATCGGCCTGGCGCCGCATTCGCTGCGCGCCGTGCCGCCCGCGGCGCTGGCGTCGGCGCGTGCCATCGCGCCCGAAGGCCCGTTTCACATGCATCTTGCCGAACAGCAGGCCGAGGTCGCCGAGGTCGAGGCCCATCTCGGCGCCCGGCCGGTGGACTGGCTGCTGCGCAACGCCGAGGTGACGCCGGATTGGTGCCTGATCCACTGCACCCAGATGAGCGATGGCGAAACGGCCCGGCTGGCCGCCACCGGCGCCGTGGCCGGGCTCTGCCCGATCACGGAATCGAGCCTTGGCGACGGCATCTTCAACGGCAAGAGCTTTCAGCAGGCCAGGGGGCGCTTTGGCATCGGCTCGGATTCCAACATCCATATCGCGCTCTGGGAAGAGCTGGAGACGCTCGATTATTCACAACGCCTGCGTGACCACAGCCGCGCCGCCCTGGCCACCCCGGAGCAATCGACGGGGCGGGTGCTCTTTGACACCGTTGCCCGCGCCGGCGCCCAGGCGGCAGGCCGGCAGGCGGGGCGCATCGAGACCGAGCAATTTGCCGATCTGATGGCCATATCCACCGACAATGAATTCCTTTGCAATCGCAGCGGCGACGCGGTGCTCGACAGCCTGATCTTTACCGGCCGCGGCCGCGCCTGTGTCACCGATGTCTGGAGCGCCGGCCGCCACATGGTACAAGACGGTCGCCACATCCATCGCGACCGGATAGTACGGACGTTCCTCGACGTGATGGACCAGCTTGGACAAGAGATATGACACCGCCGACCCGCCTGTCCTGGAAAGACGTGCGCGACGAGATCCACAAGGCGATCCTGTCGGGCCGCTACGGCCCCGGCGACCGGCTGCCCCGCGACGCCGATATCGCCGAAGAGATGAACTGCGCCCGGTCGACCGTGCAGCGCGCGATGCAGGATCTCTCTGACAGCGGGCTGGTCGATCGCCGCCGCAAGGGCGGCACAAGGGTGCGCGCCGAGCCGGTGACCCGCGCCACGCTCGACATTCCGATCACCCGCCGCGAAGTCGAACAGCGGGGCGGGCGCTATGGCTATCAGCTGATCCGCCGGGTCGAGGAGACCGCGCCGCACAGCGTGCTGGCGACCTTCGAACTCACCACCCCGCAGCCGATGCAGCGGATCGAAGCGCTGCATTTCTCCGATGGCCGGCCCTATATCCTCGAAGACCGCTGGGTCTGCCCGGAAACGGTGCCGGAGATCCGCGATCTCGACCTCACCAGCCAGAGCGCGAACGAATGGCTGGTGCTTAACAAGCCCTACAGCCGCTGCGACATGCGTTTCTTTGCCATAACCGCCGAACCGCAGATGGCCGAGCTGCTGGAAACCGAGGTTGGCGCCGCGCTTTTGGTGATCGAACGGACCACCTGGATCGAGACCGCGCCGATCACGACGGTCAAGGCGATCACCGCGCCGGGCTACCGGCTCCTGACCACCAGCTGAACGCGGCGCGCCCTGCCTTGGCCATATAACCGGACTACCAAGCATTGCCGGGAAGGTATTTCCGGACTTTCAAAATTCCTGATAAAGAGTTGTCGCAGCTTTGCGGGTGGCCGGAATGGCCGTTCAGACGCATAGTCGGGCAAACGCCACGCCGGCTTCAGGAGCGCTCATGACCGCGAAATACTTTGCCCCCCACGGCGGCCACCCAGGCCAGGATCAACTGCTGACCGACCGTGCCGTCTTTACCGATGCCTATGCCGTCATCCCGAAGGGAACGATGCGCGACATCGTCACCAGTTTTCTGCCGTTCTGGAACGACACCCGGCTCTGGGTGATTTCCCGCCCCCTGAGCGGCTTTGCCGAGACCTTTTCGCAATACATCATGGAAGTGCAACCCGGCGGCGGCTCGGACCGGCCGGAAACCGACCCCGGCGCCGAGGGCGTGCTGTTTGTCGTCGAAGGCACAGCGAGCCTGACGGTGCAGGGCGAAACCCATGAGATGACCCCGGGCGGCTATGCCTATCTGCCACCCTCGACCGATTGGACCCTGTACAACCGGGGCAAGGAGACCCTGCGCTTTCACTGGGTGCGCAAGGCCTATGAGGCGGTCGAGGGCCTCGATCTGCCCGATGTGCTGATCCTGAACGAAAACGACATCGCGCCGACAGAGATGCCCGGCACCGACGGCAAATGGGCTACCACGCGCTTTGTCGACCCGAACGACCTGCGTCACGACATGCATGTCACCGTGGTGACCTTCGAGCCCGGCGCGGTGATCCCCTTCCTGGAAACCCATGTCATGGAACACGGGCTCTATGTGCTGGAAGGCAAGGCAGTCTATCGCCTCAACAACGACTGGGTCGAGGTCGAGGCCGGCGATTACATGTGGCTGCGCGCCTTCTGCCCGCAGGCCTGTTATGCCGGCGGCCCCGGCAAGTTCCGCTACCTGCTCTACAAGGACGTCAACCGCCACATGGCGCTGCGCCCGGCCCACGCCGGCCTTGCCTGCGGCCACCGGGTGCGCCAGGCCGCCGAATAGCCGCAGTCTGACCTCCGCGCCGTGACCGCGCGGCCGGAGCCAACGGCCGAGGCCCCGGGCCAAGCCCGGGGCGCGCCGCCTCACACCTCGCGCATTATCCCGCCGATGGCATGGGTCAGATCCCGCGCCGCCGCGATCACCGGGCGGCTCAAGCGGTCGACCTCTGCCATGCTGACGCGGCTTGTCGGGCCCGAGACCGAGATCCCCGCGATCGCCTCGCCGTTCAGATCGAACACCGGGGCGGCGATACAGCGCATGCCGGCATTCTTTTCCTCATTGTCGATGGAAAAGCCCCGGGCCCGCACTTTCCGCAGATCCGCCCGCAGCGCCTCCCGGTCAGTGATCGTGTGATCGGTGAACACCTCCAGCCGGGTCGCGGCCAGAAAACGGCCCAGCCGCGCATCGTCCATCTGCGCCAGAAGCACCTTGCCGATGCCCGAGGAATGCATCGGCGACAAGGTGCCCGGCGGAAAGAAGGCGCGGATGCTGGCATGGGTTTCGACCTGGCTGAGAAACAGCACCGCGCCTTCCTGCTCGATCCCGAGATTGGCGGTCTCGCCGGTGTCCTCCATCAGACGCCGCAGGTACGGCCTGGCCCGGTCGACAAGGCTGGTGCGTCGCAGAAACCGCGCGCCGATCACATAGGCGCGGGGCCCGATGTGCCAAGTCTGATCCTCGGCGTCGAATTCCACCAGCCCCCGGCCTTCCAGCGTCACCAGAATCCGGTAAACCGTGGCCGGCGCCTGCCGCGTTTCGCTGGCCAGAGCGGTCAGCGACCTGCCCTGCGCCGCGCTGAGATATTCGAACACCTCCATCGCCCGATCCAGCGATTTGATGGTGTTCTGCGCGGTCTTGTCTTCCCAGCCCCGCGGCCGGCCCCGGGCCCGCCGCGGGCCTCGTTTTCCGCCATTGTCTTGAGAATCCATAAGAACCATCTGCTTTCCAGTGAAAGATAAATTCACTATATGAAAAATACAACTCATTGGCAATCATGGTATTTTTCGAAACCGGGGCATTCCGAAAGCCGATTTCAAAATAATGTCGCCCGCCGTCGTCGTCATTTAAGGTGCAGACAACGACGGAAGGAGACCCCCCATGAGCTTTCAAAACCCTGTTTTCATCCCGGGTCCGACGAACATCCCGGAAAACCTGCGCAAGGCCTGCGACATGCCGACGATCGACCATAGATCGCCGCTCTTCGGCCAGATCCTGCACCCGGCCCGCGAGGGTGTACGCAAGGTTCTGAAAAGCGACAGCGCCGAGGTCTTCATCTTCCCCTCGACCGGCACCGGCGGCTGGGAAACCGCGCTGACCAACTGCCTCTCGGCCGGTGACAAGGTGCTCTCGGCGCGCAACGGCATGTTCTCGCACCGCTGGATCGACATGTGCCAGCGCCACGGGCTGGACGTCCAGATCGTCGAGACCCCCTGGGGTGAAGGCCTGCCGGCGGATCGCTTCGAAGAGATCCTGACCGCCGACACCAACCACGAGATCAAGGCCGTTCTGGCGACCCACAACGAGACCGCCACCGGGGTCAAATCCGACATCGCCGCAGTGCGCAAGGCACTGGACGCCGCCGGCCACCCGGCACTGATGTTCGTCGACGGCGTGTCCTCGATCGGGTCGATGGATTTCCGGTTTGACGAATGGGGCGTCGACGTGGCGGTTGCCGGCTCGCAGAAGGGCTTCATGCTGATGGCCGGTCTCGCCATCGTCGGCTTCAGCGAAAAGGCGATGGCAGCCACCCAGACCGCGACACTGCCGCGCACCTTCTTTGACGTGCATGACATGAAGAAGGGCTATGCCAACAGCGCCTATCCCTACACCCCCGCCGTCGGCATGTTGAACGGTCTGAACCAGGCCTGCACCATGCTGCTGGACGAGGGTCTCGAGAACGTCTTTGCCCGGCATCACCGCATCGCCGAAGGCGTGCGCGCCGCCGTGGGCGCCTGGGGGCTGGAGCTCTGCGCCGCCTCGCCGGACCTCTATTCCGACACGGTCAGCGCGATCCGCACGCCGGAAGGCTTCAACGCCACCGACATCGTGTCGCACGCCGCCAGCAAATACGGCGTCGCCTTTGGCGTCGGTCTGGGCGAAGTCGCGGGCAAGGTGTTCCGCATTGGCCACCTCGGCTCGCTCACCGACGTGATGACCCTGTCGGGCCTCGCCACGGCGGAAATGTGCATGGCCGATCTCGGCCTCGACATCACGCTGGGCTCGGGCGTTGCCGCCGCGCAGGAATACTATCGCGAGCATGCCGTCGCGGCCCGGAAATCCGCAGCCTGAGGATCCGTCTCATGAAGGATACACCGATGTATATCCCCACCTACGACGACATGCTGGCCGCGCATGAGCGCATCAAGCCGCATATCCGCAAGACGCCGGTCCGCACCTCGGACTACCTCAACGAGCTTGCCGGGTGCCAGTTGTTCTTCAAATGCGAGAACTTCCAGGAGCCGGGGGCCTTCAAGGTCCGCGGCGCCTCCAACGCGGTGTTCGGGCTGGATGACGCACAGGCGAAACTGGGCGTCGCGACGCATTCCTCGGGCAACCATGCCTCCTGCCTCAGCTATGCGGCTATGAAGCGCGGCATCCCCTGCAACGTGGTCATGCCGCGCACCGCGCCGCAGGCCAAGAAGGACACCGTCCGGCGATACGGCGGCAAGATCACCGAATGCGAACCCTCGACAAGTTCGCGCGAAGCGACCTTTGCCGAGGTACAGGCGAAAACCGGCGGCGATTTCGTGCATCCCTACAACGATCCCCGGGTGATCGCCGGGCAAGGCACCTGTGCCAAGGAATTCGTCGAACAGGTCGACGGGCTGGATTTTGCCGTGGCCCCGATCGGTGGCGGCGGCATGATCTCGGGCACCTGCCTGACGCTTTCGACGCTGGCGCCCGAAACGAAAATCATCGCCGCCGAGCCGGAACAGGCCGACGATGCCTATCGCAGCTTCAAGGCCGGGCACATCATTGCAGATGACGCGCCCAAGACCGTGGCCGACGGGCTGCTGGTGCCGCTCAAGGATCTGACCTGGCACTTCGTGTCGAACCGTGTCTCCGAGATCTTCACCGCTTCCGAGCAGGAGATCGTCGACGCGATGAAGCTGGTCTGGAAACACCTGCGTGTGGTGATGGAGCCGTCCTCCGCCGTGCCGCTGGCCACCATCCTGAAAAACAAGGAGCACTTCGCGGGCAAGCGCGTCGGCGTGATCGTCACCGGTGGCAACGTCGACCTCGACAAGTTGCCGTGGATGGTGGGTTGAAGACCCGCCTTACCCGGATTTCCGTAGGCCGGGCGGCCGCCCGGCACCTTCTCAGGGAGCAAGAAAGATGAAAGACATGACCAACCTCGACAATTTCGAAGTCGGCTACGACATTCCCGCCAAGCCCGGCATGGACGAGGCCGATATCCAGACCCCCTGCCTGATCCTCGATCTCGACGCGCTCGAGCGCAACATCAAGAAGATGGGCGATTACGCCAAGGATCACGGCATGCGCCACCGGGCGCATGGCAAGATGCACAAGTCGGTCGACGTGCTGAAGCTGCAAATGGAGCTGGGCGGCGCGATCGGCGTCTGCTGCCAGAAGGTCTCGGAGGCCGAGGTCTTCGTGCGCGCCGGCATCACCGAAGTGCTGGTTTCTAACCAGGTTCGCGACGCGGCCAAGATCGAACGGCTGGCGCAGTTGCCCAAGCGCGGCGCAAATATCATCGTCTGCGTCGACGACCTGGCCAATGTCGCCGACCTCTCGGCGGCGGCCAAGGCCGAGGGCACCGAACTTGGCGTCTTTGTCGAGATCGACTGCGGCGCCGGGCGCTGCGGCGTGACCAGCACAGAGGCCGTGGTCGAGATCGCCCAGGCCGTGCAGGCCGCCGACAACCTGACCTACAAGGGCATCCAGGCCTATCAGGGCGCGATGCAGCACATGGACAGCTACGATGACCGCAAGGCCAAGATCGATGCCGCCGTGGCCCAGGTCAGCGACGCGGTCGCGGCACTCAAGGCGCTCGGCATCGAGACCGAGCTGGTCTCGGGCGGCGGCACCGGATCGTATTACTTCGAATCCAATTCGGGCGTCTACAACGAGCTTCAATGCGGCTCTTATGCCTTCATGGACGCCGATTACGGCCGCATCCTCGACAAGGACGGCAACCGGATCGACGCCGGCGAATGGGAAAACGCCTTTTTCATCCTGACTTCGGTGATGAGCCACGCCAAATCCGACAAGGCGATCTGCGACGCCGGCCTCAAGGCGCAGTCGATCGACAGCGGGCTGCCCTTCATCTACGGCCGCGATGACGTGGAATACGTCAAATGTTCGGACGAGCACGGTGTGATTTCCGACCCCAAGGGCGCGCTCAAGGTCAACGACAAGCTGCGCCTGGTGCCCGGCCACTGCGACCCGACCGCCAATGTGCACGACTGGTATGTCGGTGTGCGGAACGGCAAGGTCGAGACCGTCTGGCCGGTCTCGGCCCGAGGCAAGGCCTACTAAGCGCCTGAAACCCCGGGGAGGGGGAGAGCCCGAGAGGGCCAAAGTCGCCCGTGTGTATGCTCACCTTCCGGCAGTGGCACACGGGCGCACGAATTTTATGTGGGAGACAATACATGTTCATCGTACCCGAAAGAGACATCGCCGACCTTATGACCCGCGAAGCGGCTTTCGACGCCGTCGAAAAGGTGTTTGCCGCCATGGCGTCGGGCGACGCCTACAACTTCCCGGTCGTCCGCGAGGCCATCGGGCACGAGGATGCGCTTTACGGCTTCAAGGGCGGTTTCGACCGCGCCGGGCTGACACTCGGGCTGAAGGCGGGCGGATATTGGCCGAACAACCTTGAAAAGCGCGGCATCATCAACCACCAGTCGACCGTCTTCCTGTTCGATCCCGACACCGGCAAGGCCAAGGCGATGGTCGGCGGCAACCTGTTGACCGCGCTGCGCACCGCGGCGGCCTCTTCGGTGTCGATCAAGCATCTGGCGCGCAAGGATGCCAAGGTGATCGGCATGGTCGGCGCCGGCCATCAGGCCAAGTTCCAGCTGCGCGCCGCGCTCGAGCAGCGCGACTTCGAGAAGGTCATCGGCTGGAACTTCCATCCCGAGATGTTGCCCAATCTCGAAGAGGTCGCCAGCGAGGCCGGTCTGCCATTCGAGGCGGTCGCGCTCGAGGGTCTGGCCGAGGCGGATGTGATCATCTCGATCACCTCGTCGTTCGATGCCATCCTGCACGCGGATCATGTGGCCCCCGGCACCCATATCGCCTGCATGGGCACCGACACCAAGGGCAAGCAAGAGGTCGAAACCGCACTTCTCGGCAAGGCCACGGTCTTTACCGACGAGGTGGCGCAATCGATCTCGATCGGCGAGGCACAACATGCGATCGAGAGCCAGATCCTGCGGGCCGAGGACATCACCCAGGTAGGCGCCGTGATCAACGGCACCCACCCGGGCCGGATCTCGGACGACGAGATCACCCTCTTCGACGGCACCGGTGTCGGTCTTCAGGATCTGGCCGTCGCGGCGGCGGTTGTCGATCTGGCGGTGGCCAAGGGCCTCGCCATCGAAGTGGATTTCTGACGCCACCGACCCGCGTCCACCTTCGCAAAATTCACTGACCTTGCCTCAGGTTGCGCCCGTCCGGGCGCAGCCGGCCCCTTTGTTTGTCCAGAGGTTTGTCATGCTTCTGCCCCTGTCATTGTTGTTCGTGGGTGCTGTCCTCGTGCTCAACGGCCTGTGGATGGCGGGACGGATTTCCGACCGCGAGATCGTGGTGATCAATTTCGCCACCGCCGCGATCACCGCTACCGTCGCCATCCTGTCGCTGGTGCGGGCAACCGGGGTGGCCGAGGTCCGCAGCGTGGCGATGACGCTGTTGTTCAGCGTGACCTACCTCTGGGTGGCGATCAACCGGCTGAGCGGGTCGGACGGGCGCGGTCTGGGCTGGTTCAGCCTCTTCGTGGCGCTCTCGGTCCTGCCTGAAGCGGTGCGCAGCCTCGCCGTCGCACAAAGCGCGATGGATGTCTGGCTGGGCCTGTGCTGGGTCGCCTGGGCGGGACTGTGGTTCACCTATTTCCTGGCGCTGGGCCTGCAACGGCCGATCCAGTCGCAGGCCACCGTTGCCACGCTGGCCAGCGGCGTGCTGACCGCCTGGCTGCCAGCGCTGTTTCTGATGTACGGGGCACCGGCCTGAGCCACGCCCCGGATGGTCGCCGGCCGGGGAGGGCCGGCCGGCGTCCGCCCCACCCGGCAGGGCCGCATCGTGAGGATGCGGCGCCCTGCCACACGGAATTTCTCGCAAATCAGGAGGAGAGAGAGAAATGTCATCCGACATGACGGCCGATACCGTCACCCCCGATGCGGTGCACGCCGTTGACGAAAAACTGCCCGCCGGCAAGCTGTTCACGCTCGGGCTGCAACATGTGCTGGTGATGTATGCCGGCGCCATCGCCGTGCCGCTGATCGTCGGCCGCGTCCTGGAACTGACCCCAGAACAGGTCGCCTTTCTGATCTCGGCCGACCTGTTTGTCTGCGGTCTGGTGACCATCATCCAGTCGTTCGGCGCCTCGAAATGGTTCGGCATCAAGATGCCGGTCATGATGGGGGTGACCTTTGCCTCGGTGGGCCCGATGGTGGCGATTGCCGCCGCCAACCCGGGCACCGAAGGCGCGCGCATGATCTTTGGCGCAATCATCGGCGCGGGCGTGATCGCCATGCTGATCGCGCCGCTGGTCAGCCGCATGCTGCGGTTCTTTCCGCCTGTGGTGACCGGGACGATCATCCTGGTGATCGGCGTGACGCTGATGCGGGTCGGCATCCAGTGGATCTTCGGCGTGCCGGTCGGCCCGACTGCGCCGCAGCTTGTCGATCCTGCCCATGCCGACTGGCTGACCCAGATCCGCGATCTCGGCGCTGGCGCGGTTCCGGTAGTGCCCGAGGGGCTGAAACTGGCCCCCACCGTGAACAACGTGAACTATGCCACACCGCAGAACATGATGATCTCGGCCCTGGTGCTGGGGACCATCGTCGTGGTGATGAAATACGCCCGCGGTTTCCTCGCCAATATCTCGGTGCTGGTCGGTATCGTCGTCGGCGCGGTGGCGGCCTCGGCCCTGGGCATCATGCACTTCGAGCATGTCGGCAAGGCCGAATGGTTCGAGCTGATCACCCCGTTCCGTTTCGGCCTGCCGATCTTTGACCCGATCATGATCCTGACCATGACCCTGGTGATGATCGTCGTGATGATCGAATCCACCGGCATGTTCCTCGCTCTGGGCGACATCTGCGGCAAGAAGATCGAACGCCCGTCGCTGTCGGCCGGCCTGCGCACCGACGGCCTTGGCACGCTGATCGGCGGGCTGTTCAACACCTTTCCCTATACCTCGTTCAGCCAGAACGTGGGCCTTGTCGGGGTGACCGGCATCCGCTCGCGCTATGTCTGCGTGATGGGCGGCGCGATCATGATCGTGCTCGGGCTGGTGCCGAAGATGGGCGCGCTGGTCGAAAGCCTGCCGGTGGCCGTTCTCGGCGGCGCCGGGCTGGTGATGTTCGGCATGGTGGCCGCAACAGGCATCCGCATCCTCGGCGGCGTTGATTTCAAGGAGAACCGCTACAACGGGCTGATCGTCGCGATTTCGCTCGGGATGGGGATGATCCCGCTGATCGCCCCGGAATACACCATGTGGCTGCCGCATGCGATCGAACCGCTGATCCATTCCGGCATCCTGCTGGCCTCGATTGCCGCCGTGGGACTGAACGTCGCGTTCAACGGCGCCAGGGACGTCAGTGAAGACGAGTTGCGCACCGCCGCGCTGCAAGCGGAAGGTGGTCACTGATCCCCTGCTTTGCTAGGCTCTGACAACCAAGCTCCGGCCGGCGACGGCCGGGGCTTTTCTGTCTCGCACCCTCCCTGGCAGCCAAAGAGTGAACACATGGGCGCACGATCTTCGCAAGTGGTGACGGTGGTCATCCGCCGGTTGCCGGTGACCGCAAGGCCGGAGGTCCAAGCGAAAATGGACCGGCTGCGCGCGGCGGCGCGGCAATACCCGGGTTATCAGGGCGCGGATGACACCTATCTGCCTGCAACCGACACCCATGTCGATCTTGTCACCCTGTTCCGCTTCGATTGCCGCAAGAACCTGAAGCGCTGGGAAGGCGCGCCGGAGCGCAAGCGGCTGATCGCCGAGGTGGACCGGCAGTGCCTGGAGATCTCGGACCGCGCCGCCTTTGACGGGCTGTCGCTGCTGCTGCCCGACACCGTCAAGGTGAGCAAGCTCGAGACCGTCGTTGTCCTGATCGCGCTGATCCTGGCCCTTGGCTGGCTGGCGAATATGCTGCTGCCGCCGATGGCCGAGCCCTGGCGGACGGTGCTGACGGTCGCGGTCAATGTCTGCCTGATCAGCTATCTTTTCCTGCCGTGGTCGATCCGGCTTCTGGTGGCGATCCGCAAACGCCTGTTGTCCTGACCCGCAAGAAAAAGCGGCGCTCCGAAGAGCGCCGCCTGGCTGTCATCTATGCGCGACCCGCCCTGACGGCGGCCGCTGCGCGGTTCAGGCGCGGCTGTCCTTGGCGTAAGAACCTTCACCGTGACCGGACATGCCACCCGAGACTTCCTCGGTGGATTCGTCGGTCAGCTCTTCGGGCAGCACCAGGTTCAGCACGATAGCGAGGAAGGCCGCCGGCAGAAGACCCGAGGTCAGCAGCACGCGGGCGGTTTCCGGCAGGTGCTGGAGCGCACCCGGTTCGAGCTGCAAGCCGAGGCCGAGGCTCAGCGAGATGGCGAAGATCACCATGTTGCGCCGGTTCCAGTGCACGTCCGAGAGCATCGAGATGCCGGCCGCGACCACCATGCCGAACATTACGATCACACCGCCGCCCAGCACCTCGATCGGCACCGTGCGGATCACGCCGCCCACTTTCGGGACCAGCCCGCAGATGATAAGGAAGATCGCGCCGCAGGTGACCACGTGGCGGCTCATCACGCCGGTCATGGCAATCAGGCCGACGTTCTGGCTGAACGAGGTGTTGGGAAAGCCGCCGAAGATGCCGGCCAGCGCCGTGCCGAAACCGTCGGCATAGGTCGCGCCGGTGACTTCTTCGGCCGTGGCCTCGCGGCCCGCGCCGCCCTTGGTGATCCCCGAGACATCGCCCACCGTTTCAATCGCCGAGATAAAGGCCATCAGGCAGAAGCCGATCACCGCGGCAATCGAGAACTCGAAACCGTATTTGAACGGTTGCGGCAGCGCGAAGGCGGCGGAATTGGCCCAGGAGCCGGTGATGGCGTCGAGGCTGAGCATCCCGACCGCAATGGCATAGACATAGCCCACGATCAGGCCGATCAGCACCGCCGAGATCGACAGCATGCCCTTGGTGAAGAACTTCAGCCCCAGTGTCACCACGATCACCACGATCGCCGCCGACCAATTCAGCAGGCTGCCGTATTCCGGCGTGCCGATGGCCGGAACGCCGCCCGCGGCATACTGGATGCCGACCTTGACCAGCGCGAGGCCGATCATCGTCACCACGAGGCCGGTAACCAGCGGCGGCAGGGCAAAGCGCAGCTTGCCGACGAAAGTCCCGATAAAGGCGTGGAAGATGCCGCCGACGATCACGCCGCCGAACAGCGCGGCAAGCCCGTCGACGCCCTTGCCCGCAACCAGCGGAATCATGATCGGCAGAAAGGCAAAGGACGTGCCCTGCACGATCGGCAGCGCCGCGCCGACCGGCCCGAGGGTGATGGTCTGAAGCAGCGTGGCGACACCGGCAAACAGCATCGACATCTGGATAAGGTAGAGCAGTTCGGGAAAATCAGCCGAGCCCGAGCCAAAGCCAAATCCGGCGGCGCCGGCGACGATGATCGCGGGTGTCACGTTGGACACGAACATCGCCAGAACGTGCTGGATGCCCAGCGGTATGCCCTTGGCCAGACCCGGGAAGTAATTTGGATCCCGGAGTTGCTCCGGTGTCCCGATTGATGTGTCAGCCATTGTGTCTCTCCCCATTATAGCTGATGGTGAAGGCCGCCCCTCCTCCTGGCGGCCCGGTGATCAGTCCGCCACCACCTCGTAGGGCGTGTCGAACCAGTGCTCCTCCAGGTTGGCGCCGTCGCCGATGCGGTCGATCACCGCAAACACCCCGGACCCGCCGAGCGGTGTCAGCACCCCGTGCCAGACATTGCGCCCGATATTGACCGCCTGCCCCGGTTCCGTGCGATAGGCACGCGGCTGGCCAGGGCGGCCGTTTTCATCTTCGGCCAGAACGACAAGAAAGCCCTCGTCGCTCATCGGGATGAAGGCCTGTGACCCCAGCGGATGCCGCTCCATCATCTCCAGTCGGAACGGCAGGCTGAAGACCTCGGATTTGAACAGGCTGATGCCGGCGCGGCCGTCGACGATGTCGAGCGCGGCCAGATCGTGGAACCGACCGCAGAGGCCCTTGTTGATCAGCTTGTCGGGCGTCCCCGCGCAGCCGATCAGCTCGGCCAGACCGGCCATGGCCCTTGCCTCGGCGGGCCGGGCGGTGATCTTGTCCGATGTCACGGTCATGGCAGCAGATCCTTAAGGCGGAATTCGGCAATGCGCTCGACCTGCCGGCAGGCCTCGGCGAATTCGGTGTCGCGGTCGTTGCCGATGCGGCGGTCAAAGGCCGCCATGATCGACGCCTTGTCGTGATCGCGCACCGCGATGATGAAGGGAAACCCGTGCTTTTCAACGTAGTCGTCGTTGAGCCGCGTGAAGGTTTCGCGCTCTTCGTCGGTCAGCATGTCGAGCCCGGCACCGGCCTGTTCCGAGGTGCTCTCGGCGGTCAGCCGCCCGGCCGCCGCCAGTTTTCCGGCCAGATCGGGGTGCGCGGTCAGCACACCCAGGCGCTTGTCGGGCGCGGCGGTGCGGAACACCCGCGCAAGTGCATTGTGCAGCCCCAGGGCGGTGTCATGTGCCGGCCCCAGTTCCAGGTCATGCGCCCCTTCGGCGATCCAGGCCGAATGTTCGAAAATGCCACCGAACCTGCTCACGAAATCCTCGCGCGTCATCTCGCTGGGCCGCTCCCGGCGTTCATGCGGACGAGTCTTTGCCCAGTGCTCGGCGATTTCCAGACGCGTCGGGCACCAGACGTCGTCAAAGCTGAGAATATAGTCGATGAACCGCTTCAGCGCCGCGATCTTGCCCGGACGGCCGACCAGCCGGCAATGAAGGCCGATCGACATCATCTTGGGACTGCCGGCCTGACCTTCGGCATAAAGCGTGTCGAAGGCATCCTTGAGATAAGAGCCGAAATCCTCACCCGTGACCCAGCCCGGCGCGGTGGCAAAGCGCATGTCATTGGCTTCCAGCGTATATGGAATGATCAGCTGGTCACGGTCGCCGTATTCGCGCCAATACGGCAGATCGTCGTCGTAGGTGTCGGAAATATAGTCAAATTGCCCGGTTTCCGCCGCCAGTCGCACGGTGTTTTCGCTGCACCGGCCGGTGTACCAGCCGCGCGGTTCCTCGCCCACCACCTCGGTATGCAGGCGGATCGCCTCGGCGATGGCCGCACGTTCCTCGGCTTCGGGCATGTCCTTGTGTTCGACCCATTTCAGACCGTGGCTGGCAATCTCCCAGCCGGCAGACTTCATCGCCGCGACCTGCTCGGGGCTGCGCGCCAGTGCCGAGGCGACGCCGTAGATGGTCACCGGTATTGCCGCCCCGGTGAACAGGCGGTGCAGGCGCCAGAAACCGGCCCTGGCGCCGTATTCGTAGATCGATTCCATGTTCCAGTGGCGCTGCCCCGGCCACATCGCCGCACCGGGGATGTCGGACAGGAAGGCCTCGGAGGCCGCGTCGCCGTGCAACACGCAGTTCTCGCCGCCCTCTTCATAGTTCAGCACGAACTGTACGGCCACCTTCGCACCATTGGGCCATTGAGCGTCGGGAATGCGGGGACCGTAACCGATCATGTCGCGCGGATAACGTGTCAATTTGGAACTCCTTTTGGTCTTGCCCCTTCATAGAGCATAAAATCAGATGTGTTTTTCAAATAATACTAGAAGGAGCATCTTGTCGCCTGCTGTTTGTGTCCGGCGGGCTTTCACGCGTACAAATCAACAAGCATAAAAGGAGGCTACCCGTGACCGGCTATCTGACAACACATGTCCTCGACACTGCACGCGGCTGCCCGGCGGAGGGCCTGAAGATCGAACTCTATCGGATCGAAGGCGACAGCCGGACGCTTCTCAAGACGTTGAGGACCAACGATGACGGGCGCACCGACGAACAGATCCTGCCGGCGGAAAAATTCGCGACCGGCACCTATGAGCTGGTGTTCCATGCCGGCGCCTATCTGGATGCCACAGGCACACCGCCAGAGACGCCGCGGTTCCTTGACGTCATACCGCTGCGGTTCGGGATGTCGGAAGCGTCTCACTATCATGTGCCGCTGTTGCTGTCGCCCTTCGGCTACAGCACCTACCGGGGCAGCTGAGCGACGCTCAGCTCCCTTGGCCCCCCGATCATCCCTGGGCGGCCTCGCGCACGGTCGCCCCGATCCGGTCGATGATGAAATCCATGAACAGCCGGGTCTTGGGATCCTGCCGCCGCCGGTGGGTGAACAGACAGGCCATTTGCACCGGCTCCGGCGGGGTGTCGGTGGCCACGGGCACCAGCGCGCCCGATTTCAGGTGATGCGCGATCTCGAAGATCGGCTTCATCACGATGCCCTGCCCCGCCAGCGCCCAATCGGTCAGCACATCGCCATCATCGGATTCGTACCTGCCCTTGACCGGAAAGCGCTCGGGCCCGGTCGCGGTCATCAGTCGCCACTGGAACTCGGCCGCGCCGGGAAACCGCAGGTTGAGGCATTCATGCCCCTGCGCCAGGATCTCCTGGCCATTCGCCGGCATGCCGCGCCGGTCCACATAAGACGGAGCGGCGCAGAGAATGCGTTCGACATCGGCGATCTTGCGGATCCGCAGATTGCTGTCTTCCGGCTGGCCGAGAAAGAAGGCCAGATCGAGCCCCTCGGTGGTGAGATCGACCTTGCGGTCGGTCAGCCGCAGGCGGACGCTGACCTCGGGATATTCGGTCAGAAAATCGGGCACCTCCGGCGCAATCAGCCTGCGTCCCACACCAAGCGGCGCCGCTACGTAAAGCGACCCCTTGAGGTTCTCGGTCATGTCGACGATCTGCGCCTCGGCATTTTCCACCGCCTCGAGGATCTCGATCGCCCCGCGATAGAAGGACTTGCCCTGTTCCGTCGGGTTCAGCGACCGGGTGGTGCGCTGAAACAGCCGCACGCCGAGATGTTCCTCGAGCTGCGCGATCCGCGCCGACGTCACCGCCGGAGAAATCCTCAGATCGCGCCCGGCGGCGGACATGCTGCCCAATTCGTAGACGCGAACAAAGGTGCGGATACTGTCGAAATAGGACATTGTTCGTTTTTCTTTGAGACTGCTTGGTGTTTCACGGCAATACCAGAACAAACGCCGGTCCGCTAGTCTGGCTGCGAACACGAATCTTGGGAGAAGCGCCATGTATGACTTGGCAATCATTTGGGACTGGATCGCCTTTTCTGTGCGATGGCTCCACATCATCACCGCGATGGCCTGGATCGGCGCCTCGTTCTACTTCGTGGCGCTCGACCTGATGCTGAAGCCCAATCCGAACCTGCCCGACGGCGCGCATGGCGAGGAATGGGAGGTGCATGGCGGCGGCTTCTATCACACCGTCAAATACCTCGTGGCGCCGGCCGAGATGCCCGAGCATCTGACCTGGCACAAATGGCAGAGCTATTCGACCTGGCTGTCGGGCGCCGTACTGTTGATGATCATCTATTGGGTCGGCGGCGAGCTCTTTCTGATCGATCCGACCAAGGCCGATCTGTCGCTGTGGCAGGCGATCCTGATTTCCGGCGGCTCGCTCACCATCGGCTGGATTGCCTATGACTTCCTCTGCAAGTCCAAGCTGGGCGAAACTCCGACGCTGCTGATGCTGCTGCTGTTTGCCATCCTCGTGGCGATGTCCTGGGGCTACAACCAGATTTTCACCGGCCGCGCGGCGCTGCTGCACCTCGGCGCCTTTACCGCGACGATCATGACCGCCAATGTGTTCTTCCAGATCATGCCGAACCAGCGCATCGTGGTGAACGACCTCAAGGAAGGCCGCACCCCGGACGCCAAATACGGCAAGATCGCCAAGCTGCGCTCGACCCACAACAACTATCTGACGCTGCCGGTCGTCTTCCTGATGCTGTCCAACCACTACCCGCTGGCCTTTGCCACCGAGTACGCCTGGATCATTGCCAGCCTGATCTTTCTGACCGGTGTCACCATCCGGCATTACTTCAACACCATGCACCGCACCGGCAAGGGCCCGCATTGGACCTGGGCGGTCACCGTGATCATCATGCTGGTCATCGCCTGGCTGTCGATCGTGCCCAGCATGGACAGCTACGAGGAATCCCAGGCCCGGGCGCTGACCCCCTACGAGCAGAAGTTCGCCTCGGCCGAAGGCTTCGCCGAAGCCTATGACACCGTGGTCGGCAATTGCTCGATGTGCCACGCGCGAGAGCCGGTCTGGGAGGGGCTGCATTGGGCGCCCAAGGGGATCTTTCTGGAAACCGAGGCCGATGTCGCGCGCAATGCGCAGCAGGTATTTCTGCAAGCCGGGGTCAGCCACGCCATGCCGCCGCCCAACGCGATCCAGATGGATGAGGCGGACCGCCGGACCCTCGTTGCCTGGTATCGCGACGGCCTTTAGGGTTGAACACCGGGGCGCAAGCGTATTCACTTGACGCGCCCCGGCCGCGCCGAACCTGGCGGATCGACCCGATCCCGCCGCGGTGCGGGCGGGTGCCTCCGCAACCGGCTGGCCGCATGTCGGCACGACTTACCACGGCAGGTCCCGATGCCAGAAAAACCGCGCGCCGCAGCCAGGAACCGCCTGGCGCTGATCCCCGAAGGCGCGTTCAGCTATCCGATCGACCGGCCCGGACCCACACGGTGGTTCGGGTTTCTGCTGTTGCCCGAGTTCACGCTTCTGGCTTTCAGCTCGGCCATCGATCCGCTCAGGATTGCCAATCAACTCGCCGGCAAGCCGCTTTACGGCTGGCTCGTGCTGTCCGAGGACGGCCAGCCGGTGCCCGCCTCTGCCGGGCTTGAGATCTCGGCGCAGGCCGGTCTCGAGGCGCTCGACCCGGGAGTGCACCTGTTTGTCTGCTCCGGCAATCGCGGCACCGAGGTCGCCACGGACCGTGCCCTGGCCGCGATCCGCAAGCACAGCCGCTTTGGCGGCGCGGTCGGCGGCATCTGTACCGGCGCCGCCACGTTGGCACGGGCCGGCCTGCTGGACGGCAAGCGGTTCACCCTGCACTGGGAGAACCAGCCGGGGTTCACCGAGGCCTTTCCCGACCTCGAGCCAAGCAGCACGCGGGTGGAAAGGGACGGAACGCTGCTGACCTGTGGTGGCGGATCGGCCGCCACCGACATGATGGTCGACATCATCGCCGCGGATTACGGCCGGGACTTTGCCATCGCGGTCGCCGACATGTGCCTGAACGCCCCCGCACCCGCGCCCGACCGCGAACAGCGCTCATCCATCGCCAAGGCGATCAGCTCGCGCAACGCCCGGCTGCTGCATGTGCTCAGATCGATGTATGCTCATATCGAAGAGCCGCTGACGCTTGACGGGCTGGCCGAGAATGCCGGAATTTCGCGGCGCCAACTGGAGCGGCTGTTCCGCCTGTTCCTGAAGGAATCCCCCGCGACCACCTATCGCAACATCCGCCTCGACCGGGCGCATTCGCTGCTGGCCGAGACCGACATGAGCGTGATGGAAATCGCGCTGGCCACCGGCTTCAGCGATGTCGCCCTGCTGGCGCGGCACTACAAGGCCCGCTTCGGGCAGACGCCTTACGGCAAACGCGGCAAGAAATGACCACCGCCGCTCCGCGCAGGGCAGCAACGGTTCGATCCGCGCCCAACTCTCGTCGTCCAACCAGAAAAGACTGCTCATCAAGATGCCCTCCTGCACACCTTGATCCACAGAAACACCAGACCGGGAACCATCTTGTTGAGTACCGACCCTAGGGGTCTTGGGTGCCGACAAACATCCGGTCTTTGGCGGCGGTGATGTGGTGGCGCATGGTGGCCGCCGCGACCTCGGGCTGCTGAAGGCGTATCGCCTCGAGCACGGCGCGGTGTTCGGCCAGCACCAGATCCTGGCGCCCCGGGGTGTCGAGCAGCGTCAGCGACCGCGAGAGCTTGACGCCAAAGCCGATCTGTTCGCCGAGGGATTCGAGCACCGAGGCAAAGAACGGGTTTTTCGAGGCCCGTGCAATGGCCAGGTGCAGCTTCTGGTCCGCCTCGACGCCGAGCGCGTTCTGCGCATAGGTCTGCTCCATCTCGCGATAGGCCTGATCCATCGCCGCCAGATCCTCGTCGTCGCGCCGCCGCGCCGCCCAGGCCGCCGCCGCGCCTTCGACATCGATGCGGAATTCGTAACAGCGCTGCACATCCGACACCGAATCCAGCGGCACAAAGCTGATCAATTGCCGGTCGGGCCGCCGCAGTACATAGCTGCCCGATCCACGGCGCGACTGGACGATCCCGTCATCGCGCAGCCGCGACAGTGCCGCGCGCACAATCGGGCGAGACACGCCGAAGGTCTGGGCCAGGAGCTCTTCTGCGGGCAACCGGCTGTGGACCGGATATTCCTCTTCGAGGATCTTGGCCAGTAGCTGGTCGTAGACTTGATCCGCCAGTGAGGGGCGCCGGGTCTCTGACAACATGGTCTCCTTTGGCTTGGGTTTGACGCGAGTCTACACCGGGCAGGCGCCGGATGTCCCTTATAAGACACCGGCGCCCGGTTGTAACGGCCTGTCCCTGCCAAACCGAATGTCCGGTGCCGCCCCCGAAACGCAAACCCTGCGGTCCCGGAGACGGCCTTGACGCGGACGCGCCTTACCCGGCCTCTGCCGGCGCCGGCTTTTCGGCCGGTTTGCGGATCACCAGGAAGTAGACAAAGACCAGCGTCAGCACGACAAAGAACAGGCTGTCGGGATTGGTGAAGAAGGTCGTCGGATCGCCGTTGGACAGCGCCAGCGAGCGGCGCAGGAACTCCTCCAGGTTGGGCCCGAGGATATAACCCAGCAGCATGGTGATCACCGGAAAGCCGTTGCGCCGCAGGTAGAAGGCCAGCACACCCATGCCAAGCGCCATGAACATCTGAAAGGCGGAATAGGTCGCGACATAGCTGCCCACCACGGCCAGAAGGGCAATGACGGCATAAAGCACGTCCTTGCGCACCGAGACGATGCGGATGAAATACGGCCCGATCAGGTAGAGCGTCAGAGGAATGAGCACCACGGCGGAAAACAGCAGCGCGGCCAGCATCGGCGCGATCAGACCGGCCTGATCCGACATCAGCTGCGGCCCCGGCTGGATGCCGTTGATCACCAGCACGCCCAGCATGATCGCGGTGATCGGATCGCCGGGGATGCCGAAGGTCAGCATCGGCACCATCGCCCCGCCGCAGACCGCGTTGTTGGCGCTTTCCGAGGCGGCGATGCCCTTGGGGTTGCCCTTGCCGAAGCTCTCGGGCGCGTCCGAGGTGCGCACCGCCTCGGTATAGGCGAGGAAAGAGCCCATCGACCCCCCCGCCCCCGGCAGCGTGCCGACGAAATAGCCGATCAGGCAGGACTTGAAGTAACAACCAAAGCCGATCTTGCGGATGTCAGAGAGCGGCGGCAGGAAATCGCGGCGCCTGATCCTGACCTTCTCGGCGGCCGCTGCGGCGGCGCTGATATCGCGCGACGAGGCGGCTTGCATCAGCACCTCGGCAATGGCGAAGGTGCCGATGATAACCGGCATCAGATCGATCCCCGCGGTCAGGTTGGAATAGCCATAGGTGAAGCGGGTGATCGGCTCCATCGCGTCAAGCCCGACGGTGGCCAGCATCAGCCCGATACAGGCGGCCAGACCGGCCTGCGGAATGCGGCCGCGCTGCGCGATCACCACGACGATCAGCGCGAATGCCAGGAGAGAGAATTTGCCGGTGGTCTTCACCAGAAGCGACAGCTCGGCCACGAAGGGCGCGACCGCGATCAGCAGCAGTGCGCCGACCGCGCCGCCGAACATCGAGCCCAGCGCCGCATGACCCAGCGCCAATGCGCCCTTGCCCTGCTGCTGCATCGGATAGCCGTCGAGCGCGGTCATCATCGACGAGGGCGCGCCGGGAATGTTGATGGTGGTGGCGGTGATCGAGCCGCCGCACATGCCGGCCATGTAGATGCTGGCGCAGGCCATCAGCGCGGTCTCGACGTTGAGCGTGTAGGTCAGGGGCAGCAGAAGCGCCATCGCCAAGGTCGCGGTCAGCCCGGGAATGGCGGCAAAGATGGTGCCGATCACGAAGCCGAGGATCACGTAGGTCAGATTGAACGGATCGAGCAGCAGGGAGAAGCTGTTGATGACAAGAAGAATGAAATCCATGAGTTACCCCCACAGCGTCGGGAGGCGAACCCCGAACAATTGCTGGAACATGACATAGGCGACGCCGGTGATGACCGCGGAGATGGCGGCCTTGATCACAAGCTTTTCGAAAGACGAGAAGATCACGATCAGCGCAAAGACGAAGAGGCCCGACGAGAGGAAGTACCCCAGCGGCTTGAAGGCGACGATATAGGCAAAAATCGCCGCACCGACCCAGAGATGGGTATAGCTGCGCGGCCCCTCGGTCGCGGCGGCATCGGCGCCTTCGCGCAGTTTCTGAACGATCAGGATGCCGGCAAAGACGATGGCCGCGCCGCCCACCAAGATGGGAAAGAACGATGGCGTCAGACCGCCATCGGAGGTCGGCGCACCGAGGCTCAGGGCCGAAATGAAATATCCGACAGACACTGCCAGAGTGACATAGAGAAATACCAGGTGTCTGTTTAAGAGCATCGTCTTCTCCCGCGATGGGTGTGGTAAAATCGGAAGGGCCGGAGGCTTGCGCCGCCGGCCGGGCATGTCTCCGGCCGGGGACCGGAGACATGATGGGCGTGGCTTACAGGTTCAGCTCGTCCATGAGTGTGAAGGTCTTGTCCTGAAGCGCATCGATCCAGCTGACGACCTCGTCAGACCCCAGCCAGTCGGCGGTCACACCGACCTGTGCCAGCCAGTCCTGGAACTCGGCGCTGTCATAGGCGGCCTTGAAGGTCGTCTCGAGCGTGTCGATCGCGTCATCGGGGGTGTTCGCGGGGGCCGCGAGCACGATGAAGCTGCCGGTCTGAAGGTCATAACCCTTGGATTTCAGCGTCGGAACGTCGGTATAGGTGGCGTTCTGCACCGAGGTCAGCTCGACCACGCCCTTGGCGTCGCCCGACGACAGGATGCCGCTGAAATCGCCCAGCGAGGAGATCGCCGCGTCAAGCTCGCCCGAGAGCAGCGCTTCGGCTTCGGCACTCGACGAGCCGGCATAGGTGATGACGTTGAAATCGACGTCCAGCAGCTTTTCCAGTTGCATCGCCGAGAGATACGGGCCCGAGCCCTTGGGCGCCACGCCGAGCGTGACGGTGCCGGGGTTTGCCTTGGCCCGTTCGACCAGTTCCTCGAAGGTGTTGATGCCGGTGTGCTTGGACACGACAATGGCATCGGCTTCGGATGTGATGCGGGCGATCGGCGTCATGTTGTCGAGCGAATAGCCCGGCACCATCTGACCGCGCGGCAGGGTGATGACGCTGTCATAGGTCAGCACGCCGACGGTGTGGCCATCGGGGCGCGCACTGGTCATCTGGATCAGGCCGGTGGCCGTCACGGCGCCGGCGATGTTTTCCACATAGATCGACTTCGGCAGATCCTGCTCGGCGATGTTGCTGATCTTGCGCGAGATCGCATCGGCGCCGCCGCCTGCGGGCCAGGGCACGATCAGGCGAATGTCCCGGGTGGGGAAATCCGCCGCAGCGACCGATGTGCCAATGATACAGGCACCAAGTGCCAGCGCGAGTTTGCTTTTCAGGCTTTGGGAAATCATAGACCTGTTCCTCCTTCACAGATGTCGTCATCCAGATCAATCTGGCCGTTTGAATGCACCGATTGGCCTGACGACGCGAAGGCCTCGCCAGTGCGGTTTCGGTTTTGTCTTTGGTGGGGGCGCGAAACCGGACTGTCGGTCCGACCTCACGTGCGCGCTGCGGCATCGACAGGGCGCGACATATGTCATCGCCGTGCCGGACCTTGCGCCTCTCGAAGCGGGCTTGCGCCACGCTCCCGATGCGACTGATAACACCCTCCCATATATTACCCAGCCGGGGCCGCCTCGGAGTGTCGCCGGATCAGACCGGACGCTCCAGGAGGCTTGAGTCACATTACTGAATAGCTTTTTACAAATCAACGGAAAAAGTTACTAATTATCCGCAATTTTTACGCATTTCTCGCAAAATCTGTCTACTTTAGCGACAAATATAGACGAAACCTGACAGGTCTTTGGCGATTGGGACGCCTTCTGACAAGATCTGTAAGGCCGGACCTGCGGAGCGCCTCGGATCAGGCCCCGCGATGTGACGGCGCGAAACAAAAATGGCCCGCCAACCGCATCGGAACGCGGCGGCGGGCCATGAGGTGCCGATCCGGCAAAAGGTCAGACCTTCACAAGATCGGCCGGGAGGAGCTCGTCGGGGAGGTTCTGGTAACACACCGGCCGCAGGAAACGGCGAATCGACAGCGTGCCGACGGAGGTTGCGCCAAAGTTGGTGCTGGCCGGGTACGGCCCGCCGTGCACCATGGCGTCGCAGACCTCGACCCCGGTGGGGAAACCATTGG
Organism: Marinovum sp. E3; assembly: GCF_055755275.1. Taxonomy (NCBI): domain Bacteria; kingdom Pseudomonadati; phylum Pseudomonadota; class Alphaproteobacteria; order Rhodobacterales; family Roseobacteraceae; genus Marinovum; species Marinovum sp. E3. Next base: position 168,356 of record NZ_JBVTQV010000003.1, on the reverse strand, counting down.
CCAGAACCCGGCCGGCCATGCGCTCGAGCAACGGAAACAGCGCGCGCGCCAGCTCGATGTCTTCGGCCTCCATCTGAAGCGTCGCGGTCAGCTGCCCTTTGAAGCTCTGCGCGATCTGTGTCATCTGCGCGGCGTCCGCCACCCGGATCACCAGCCCGAGCGGGCCAAAGACCTCTTCCGACAGCGCCTCGTTCTCGAGCCAGTCGCCAGCGGACACCTCGAACAGGTAAGGCGCGGCCGTGCGACCCTCGCAGGCGGTGCTCAGCAGGGATTTGACGCCGGCGCCTTCGGCCACCCGGCGGGCGCCGTCGCGATAGGCCGCGGCCATGCCATCGGTCAGCATGGTCTGGGCGGCAACCGCCTTCAGCCCTTCGGTCGCCGATTGCACGAAGGCATCCGCCTCCGGCCCGTCGATCACAATGGCAATGCCGGGATTGGTGCAGAACTGACCGACCCCCATGGTCAGGCTTCCGGCCCAGCCGGTCCCCAGCTCCACGCCCCGGGCCGAGGCCGCTTGCGGCAGAACGAACATCGGATTGACGCTGCCCAGCTCGCCGAAGAACGGGATCGGCTCGGGGCGGGCAGCGCAGAGGTCAAAGAGCGCCCGGCCGCCGCCGAGACTGCCGGTGAAACCGACCGCCTTGATCCGCGGGTCCGTCACCAGTGCCTCGCCCACGGCGCGGCTGCCGCCCTGGACAAGGCTGAAGATGCCCGCGTCCATTCCGAGCGTGTCCAGCGCCACGACGATGGCATCCGCGACGACTTCGCCGGTGCCGGGGTGCGCGCCATGGCCCTTGACGACCACCGGACAGCCGGCGGCCAGCGCGGCGGCGGTGTCGCCGCCGGCGGTGGAAAAGGCGAGCGGGAAGTTGGAGGCGCCGAAGACCGCCACCGGGCCGACCGGGCGCTGCATCATCCGCAGATCCGGGCGCGGCAGGGGCTGACGCTCGGGCAGGGCCGCGTCGTGGCGGCGGTCGAGGTAATCGCCCTTCAGGACATGCTCGGCAAACAGCCGCAGCTGGCCGGTGGTCCGGCCGCGCTCGCCCTCGAGCCGTGCCGCGGGCAGGCCGGTTTCGGCGCTGCCGATTTCGGTGATCTGCGCGCCGCGGGCGTCGATCTCATCGGCGATGGTGGACAGAAGCCGCGCCCGGGCCTCGCGGCTGGTGGCGGCAAATCCGGCAAAGGCGGCCTCGGCCGCCGCGCAGGCCTCGGCCACCAGCTCGGGCGTGCCGGCCGAAAACTCAAAGGTGCTGCCGCTGGCCGGAGCGGAGGAGAACCGCGCCGCCGCGCCGACGCGCTTGCCTGCGATCCAGTGATCTCCGTGGGGCGTAAAAGTCATGTTATCGTCCTGTCCGTTCGCGCCATGCGCTATATTTCACTAGGTTGTCTTCGTCGGTCGCCGGATAGAGGCCGATGATCGCGGCCCCTTCGTTGACCTGTTCCAGAACGAAATCCTCGTAGGATTCCATGCCGGTGCACTCCTCGGCGATCTCTTCCGCCAGATGCGCCGGGATCACCATCACACCATCGCCGTCGCCCAGCATCACGTCGCCCGGAAAGACCGGCGCGTCGCCGCAGGAAATCGGCACATTGATGTCGATCGCCTCGTGCAACGTCAGGTTGGTCGGCGCCGAGGGGCAGGCAAAATAGGCCGGTATCTCGAGCGCGCCGATGCCCATCGCATCACGCACCCCGCCATCCGACACCACCCCCGCGACGCCGCGCTTTTGCAGCCGGGTGACCAGGATCGATCCGGCGGTGGCGGCGCGGCTGTCCTTGCGGGCATCCATCACCAGCACATGACCCTCGGGGCAGGCCTCGACCGCCACCCGCTGCTTGTGGTCGCGGTCACGGAACACGGTAAGCGGATTGCGGTCTTCCCGCGCCGGGATATAGCGCAGGGTGAAGGCCTGGCCGACCATGGTCACCGGCTTGCGTTCGACCGGCACGACGCCCTGCACGAACTGGTTGCGCAATCCCCGCTTGTAGAGCGCCGTGGCAACGGAGGCCGTGGATACCCTTTTGAATTTGTCACGTGTCTCGCTGGACAAGATGTAATCGCTCATGGTCATTCCTATCGTGTGGCTGGTAGCAGCCCTGGTTATCGTGACTTCGGCCCGCCCCAGCGGCGGCAGGCAGCCCCGGCGCTGCGCGGCCGTCGGGCGCCGGCCGCAGATCGGCCCGCCCGTCGGGCAACCGCACCGGCCGGCCACCAAACGCCGGTGGCGTTCAGCGGCTCGACCGCACTCCGATTTTCAGAAGAGTCAGCAGATCGCCCCCTCCAAACTCCCTCCGCCAAAGTTAACAGGATTAGTATACTTTGACCGAAAATGTGTCAATATTAGTAATGAAGAACTTCACAAATTTGACGGCAGATGGCGATTTTCGCGGAAATCAGCGCACAGACTTTACAGATTAGGAAATCATCGCGCTGATGCAGACATGAAAAAACCGGCCGTTGCTGCCAGCGGCCGGGGAAAATCGGTCTGGTATGGGGTGCCGGGACCTTAGCGCGACAGGGCCATCGCCGCCATCGCCGGCAGGCGCAACAGCTCTTCGGCCTGCGTCACCCGTTCGGGCGTGTAATAGCCCTCTTCATGCAGGATGTTGACCGTGGCCACCAGCTCTCCGCCGAGGATCACCGGGAGGTTGACCACCGAGGCGCAACCCAGCCGGCCGATCAGCTCGGCATCCGGGAAGACCGCGTCGATATCGGCCAGCGTATTGGCGACAAAGCTCTCGCGGCGGCCGTGCACCTGCTCGAACCAGGGGTTGAGCGTGATCTCCTTGGTGCCGGAGGCCGGATAATTCTCCGGGTCGTCGGAATAGGCGCGGCGCGCCAGCATCGCCTGCATGTCGGCGGTCATCACGGTAAAGAGCTTGGCGCCAACCGTGGCCTTGGTCAGGGCGCAGAGCGCGTCAAAAGCCTGGGTTTCGGTCACGGCCCCGGACAGCGCGTCCTCGAAGGCACGCAGGGCGGTCTTGGTCTCGGTCATCGAATGTCCTTGCGGTCTGGATTGCCACCCGAGGCGGCATAGAGGGATTGCGTATAGGGATCCTGGAAGCTGCCGTCGTGCAGCGCGGTCGCCGGGGCGATCTCGACGATGCGGCCCTTGTTCATCACCGCCATGCGGTCGCACATGAAGCTCACCACCGGCAGGTTGTGGGTGACCAGCAGATAGGTCAGCCCCTGTTCGCGGCGCAGCCGTTTCAGCAGGTTGAGAATCTCGGCCTGAACCGAGACATCCAGCGCCGAAGTCGGCTCGTCGAGCAGCATCACCCGTGGCTCCAGCATCAGCGCCCGGGCGATGGCCACCCGCTGGCGCTGCCCGCCCGAGAGCTGGTGCGGAAAGCGGAAGCGGAAGCGCTTGTCCAGCCCGACGGCGGCCAGCATCTCGACCACGCGGCGGCCGCGGTTGCCGATGCCCTGCACCTGCAATGGCTCGGACAGCACCGCATCCACCGTCTTGCGCGGATGCAGCGAGGCATAGGGATCCTGGAACACCATCTGGCAGCGGCGGGCAAATCCGTGATCCACCTTGTGGCCGCGCGGCTGGCCCAGCACGCTGATTTCGCCGGTCCATTCCGGGGCCAGCCCGGCAATCGCCTTGAGCACGGTGGATTTGCCGGAACCGCTCTCGCCCACCAGCGCAAAGCTCTCGCCTTCGGCAACCTCGATATCGACGCTCTGCACCACCTTGGTCGGCCCGTAGGAGATATCGAGGTTCTTGAGGGAAATCGCGCTCATGTGCCGCTCCATGCGCTGCGGTCGAGCACCGGCAGCTCGTCGCGGGTTTCTTCCATCCGGGGCACCGCCGCCAGCAGCCCCCGGGTATAGGGATGGCTCGCTTTGTGCAGATCGGCGGCGGCGCAGCTCTCGACCGCCTGGCCGGCATGCATCACCAGGATGCGGTCGCAATAGCGCGCCACCAATTGCAGGTCGTGCGAGATCAGGATCAGCCCCATGCCCTTGTCGCGCACCAGCTCGTCGATCAGGTCGAGCACCTGTGCCTGCACCGAGACATCCAGCGCCGAGGTCGGCTCGTCGGCAATCAGCAGGTCGGGCTGCGGAATCAGCATCATCGCGATCATGATGCGCTGGCCCATGCCGCCGGAAACCTCATGCGGATAAAGCCCGGTCACCCGCTCGGGATCGTTGATGCGTACCGCGTGCAGCATCTCGATCACCCGCGCCTGCACGTCGCGGCGCGCCAGTTTCTCATGCGTGAGCAGCGCCTCGGCGATCTGCGCGCCCACGGTCATCACCGGGTTCAGCGAGAACTTGGGATCCTGCATGATCATCGAGATCCGCGCGCCGCGCAGATCGCGCATCCGCCGTTCGGACAGCGTCGTCAGGTCGATGCCGTCAAACGCCAGCCGATCTGCCTCCTGCCGGCCCGGCTTGCGGATCAGCCGCAGGATGGCGCGGCCGGTCATCGACTTGCCCGAGCCGCTTTCGCCGACGATGCCAAGACGTTCGCGGCCGAGGGTGAACGACAGCCCCTTGACCACCTCGACCCGGCCTTGCGGCGTCGGAAAGCTGACCCGAAGGTTGCTGACATCGAGAAGCGGGCTCATGACTTGCCCCCCTGCTTGGGATCGAGCACATCGCGCAGCCCGTCACCGAGGAAGCAGAAGCCCAGCGAAACCACGATGATGGCAAAGCCCGGCATGGTCGCCACCCACCATTGATCAAGGATGAAGGTCCGCCCGCGCGAGATCATCGCGCCCCATTCCGGCAGCGGCGGCTGCGCGCCCAGCCCGAGAAAGCCCAGACCGGCGGCGGTCAGGATGATGCCTGCCATGTCGAGCGTCACCCGCACGATCATCGACGAGGTGCAGAGCGGCAGCACGTGGCGGGTGATGATCCGTGTATGCGAGGCGCCCAGCAGCCGGGTGGCCGAGATGAACTCGGAGTTGCGGAAGGTCAGCGTCTCGGCCCGGGCGATCCGGGCATAGGCCGGCCAGGACGTGATGGCGATGGCGATGATCGCGTTTTCGATCCCCGGCCCGAGCGCGGCGACAAAGGCCAGTGCCAGGATCAGCTTGGGCATCGACAGGAAGACATCGGTCACCCCCATCAGCAGCTTGTCGGTCCAGCCGCCGAAATAGCCCGAGATGGCGCCGATCACGAGCCCCAGCGGCGCCGAGATCACCGCCACCAGCGCCACGATGGTCAGAGTGATGCGGGCGCCATAGATCACCCGGCTGAAGATGTCGCGGCCCAGCTCGTCGGTGCCCATCCAGTGCTGCGCCGAAGGCGGCAAGAGCCGCGCCTCGAGGTTCTGGCCCAGCGGGCTGTAGGGTGCGATCCAGGGCGCAAAGAGCGCCGCGAGGATCAGCAGGAGGAGGATGAAGGCGCCCAGCATGGCCAGCGGATTGCGCGCCAGTTGCAGCGCCATGCGGTAGGCATGGCCCAAGTTGGCCTGCAATCTCGAGGCCGGAGACTCGTCGAGCAGCCAATGTCTTGCGGTGGTCATGCGGGCCTCCTATCGGCTGCGCGGGTCAAGGACGCGGTAAAGCACGTCCGAGAGCTTGTTGATCAGGATGAAGACCGCGCCGATCACCAGCGTCGCGCCCAGCACCGCATTCATATCGGCATTGAGCAGCGCCACGGTCAGGTAATTGCCGATGCCGGGCCAGCTGAACACCGTCTCGATCATCACCGAGCCCTCGAGCAGAGCGGCATAGGACAGGCCGATCACGGTGATCAGCGGCACCCGGATCGGCCGGAAGCCATGCACCCAGATCACCCGCCATTCCGAGACGCCCTTTACCCGTGCAGTGGTGATGAACTCCTGCCCCAGCGTGTCGAGCATGAAACTGCGGGTCATCCGCGCGATATAGGCCAGCGAAAAGAACCCGAGGATCGCCGCCGGCAGGATCAGGTGATCGAGCGCGTTCCAGAACACCTCCCAGTCGCCAGCCAGCGCCGCATCGACCAACATCAACCCGGTCCGTGGCTCGACCAGCCCCTCGTAGAAGATATCGACGCGTCCCGGCCCCGCGACCCAGCCGAGATTGGCATAAAACACCACCAGCCCGACGAGGCCCAGCCAGAAGGCCGGCACCGAATAGCCCAGAAGCGCAAAGACCCGGATCAGCTGATCGACCCAGGTGCCCTGACGCGCCGCCGCCCAGGTGCCGCAGGGCACGCCGAGACCGACACCGATTAGGATGCCCAGCGTCGCCATTTCCAGCGTGGCGGGAAACACCCGCGCCAGATCCTGCGCCACGGGGCGATTGGTCGAGACCGAATGGCCGAGATTGCCCTGGAAGACATCGCCGACATAAGAGACGAACTGCAAGACCAGCGGCCGGTCGAGCCCCATGGCGACGCGGGCGGCGTCATATTGCTCTTGCGTGGCGCGGTCGCCGACCACCGCCAGAACCGGATCGATCGGGATCACCCGGCCGATGAAAAAGGTGATCGCCATCAACCCGATAAAGGTCAGCGCCGTCACCACGACAAAGCCGCCGAGCGACCTGGCCGCCTGCTTGAGCCTTTGGGCTCCTGCTGTCTTCCTGCGCAAGGCACCGCCCCTTTCCTGCGTCGATGCCGCCCCGTCTGGGCCGCATCGTGACGGCCACTGCCTTCGGACAAGGCAGGCCGCACCGTTCCGAATGCCTCCGTGCATAAAACAAATTTTGCTTATTGCAAAAAATTTTTTTCTATACCAAAAATATTCTTACCATGTCGCTCCGGCACGGGAGACCGTTCGCAACAGCTTTGCAGAAGCGGGCGGCGCATAGAAGGGGAAGGCTGCGACCATGCCGCGCGAAAGAGCCAGACGAGATCCGCAACTTGGCGCCGCGATCCGCAAGCGGCGCAAGCAGGTGCAGATGACCCTGCAAGCGCTCTGCGACCGCTCCGGCGTTTCGGTCGGCTATCTCAGCCAGGTCGAGCGCGACAATGCCACACCGTCGCTGGGCACCCTGGCGCAGATTGCCGATGCGCTTGGCGTCGCGCTGGAATATTTCATCGCCGCGCCCAAGCCGTCAGACGGGCTGACCCGCGCCGGCCAGCGGCCGCAGTTTTCGCTGGCGCATTCCTCGCTTACCTATGAAAGCCTCGCCGCCGATTTCCCCGGCTCGGAACTGTCGAGCTATCTGCTGCATGTTCCGCCCGGCTATGTCTCGGAAACCGTAAGCCATGAGGGCGAAGAGATGATCTTTGTCCTCGAAGGCGAGATCGAACAGACCCTCGACGACCAGAGCTTTCGCATGAAGGCGGGCGATTGCCTGCATTACAGCGGCCAGACCGCCCATGCCTGGAGCAACCCGACCGAAAAGACGGCCCGCATCCTCTGGGCCGGGACATTGACCGTCCTGACCCGCGCAGGCGCTATCGAGCTCCCGGAGCTGGCACACAAGATATAGGCGCCGCAGAGCGTCCGCTGCCAGCTCTTTCACCCTGATCCAACAAGGAGACCCCCTGTGAAACATCTGAAATCCACCCTGCTGGCCAGCGTCCTGGCGCTGCCGCTGGCGGCCCCGGCGGCCTTGGCCGAAACCCCCGAAGGCGTGCTTGTCGTGGCGCAGAACATCGACGATATCGTCGCGCTCGACCCGGCCCAGGCCTATGAGTTCACCTCGGGCGAGCTGGTCACCAACCTCTATGACCGCCTAGTGCAATACGACGCCGAGGACACCACCGTCCTGGCCCCCGGCCTCGCCACGGACTGGCAGGCGGATGATGCCGCCAAGACCATCACCTTCACCCTGCGCGACGGCGCGACATTCGCCTCGGGCAACCCTGTGACCACCGAGGATGTGCTGTATTCCTTTGGCCGCGTCATCAAGCTGAACCTGACGCCGGCCTTCATCCTGGCCCAGCTCGGCTGGACCCCGGAGAATGTCGACCAGATGGTCACCGCCGAGGGCAACACCGTCACGGTGACCTATGACGGCGATTTCTCCTCTGCCTTCGTGCTCAACGTGCTGGCCTCGCGCCCGGCCTCGATCGTCGACAGCGCGCTGGTCCAGGAGCATGAGGTCGATGGCGACATGGGCAACGCCTGGCTGAACGAAAACTCCGCCGGCTCCGGCCCCTTCACGCTCGACCGCTACGCCCCGGCGCAGATGGTGCGCATGGGCGCCAACGAAAACTATTTCAACGGCGCGCCGGAAGTCGACAGCGTGATCATCCGCCATGTCGCCGAAGCCGCGACCCAGCAGCTTTTGCTGGAACAGGGCGATGTCGACATGGCGCGCAACCTGACCCCGGATCAGATCGCCTCGATCGACAGCGAAGAAATCAAGGTCGAGACCTTTCCGCAGGCCGCCGTCCACTTCCTGTCGTTCAACCAGAAAACCGAGAGCCTGACGCCGCCGGCAGTCTGGGAAGCGGCGCGCTATCTGGTGGATTACGAGGGCATGACCAACTCGATCATCAAGGGCCAGATGGACGTGCACCAGGCCTTCTGGCCCAAGGGCTTCCCCGGCTCTTATGACGAGACGCCGTTCACCTACGACCCGGAGAAGGCCAAGGCGATCCTCGACGAGGCCGGCGTCGAGACGCCGATCACCGTTTCGATGGATGTGATCAACGCCGCGCCCTTCACCGACATGGCGCAATCCTTGCAGGCCAGCTTTGCCGACGCCGGCATCAATTTCGAAATCCTGCCCGGCACCGGCAGTCAGGTGATCACCAAGTACCGCGAGCGCAGCCACGAGGCGATGCTGCTGTATTGGGGCCCCGACTTCATGGACCCGCATTCCAACGCCAAGGCCTTTGCCTACAACTCCGACAATTCCGACGGCTCTTATGCCGCCACCACCACCTGGCGCAACGCATGGGCGGTGCCGGAGGCGCTGAACAAGAAGACCATGGCGGCGCTCTCCGAGGCTGACCCCGAGGCGCGGCTCGACATGTACCGCGAGCTTCAGAAATCGGTGCAGGACAGCTCGCCCATCGTGATCATGTTCCAGGCGGCCTATCAGGTGGCGATGGATGATGACGTGACCGGATACGTCAACGGCGCGACTTCGGATTTCGTTTATTACCGTCTGGTCGACAAGGACTGACCACAAAACCGCAGGCTGCCGGTATCCCCGGCGCCTGCCCCATTTCAGCGACACCCATCGGAGCCCGCATGACCGCCTTTCCCCGCACCGCAACCCGCCTGGCCAACCTGCGCGCCCGCATGGCCGAGACCAGCACTGATCTCGTGGCGCTCGGGCCCTCGAGCCACATGGCCTGGCTCTCGGGCGTTCACCCGCATGGCGACGAACGGCCGGTGCTGCTGCTGGTCAGCCAGAGCCACGCCGGGTTTCTGATGCCGGCGCTGAACGCCGATGCCGCGCGCCGCGACACCGACCTGCCGTTCTGCGACTGGCGTGACGACGAAGGCCCGGACGCCGCGCTTGCCGCCCTGCTTGCCGCCTGCGACGCCACCGGCCCGGGCCTGTCGGTAGTGCTGGACGAGACCATGCGCACCGATTTCGCCCTGCGCCTGCTCGACGCGATGGACAGCCCCCGGCGCCGCTTTACCGAAGACACCGTCGGAGCGTTGCGCGCCGCCAAGGACGCCGGCGAAGACGCGGCGATCAAGGCCGCGCATCTGCTGAACGACAGCGCCGTCAAGGCCGCCTTTGCCGCCCTCGAGGAGGGCATCACCGAGCGCGAGGTGGTCGAATTGATCCAGGACCACTACAAGGCCAATGGTGCCAGCCTGGTGTTCTGTTCGGTCTGCTTCGGCGCCTCTTCCGCCTTTCCGCATCACACGCCGGGCGAGACCCCTCTCTCGCCGGATACGGCCGTGCTGATCGACACCGGCTGCCGGCTGAACGGCTATCCCTCGGACATGACGCGCTGCGGCTTCTTCGGCACGCCGGGCGAGGAATACACCAAGGTTTTCAATGTCGTGGAGGACGCGGTACAAGCCGCGCTGGAGGCGGCCAAGCCCGGCGTGCCGGCGCGTGACATCGACAAGGCCGCCCGCGAGGTGATCGCGGCGGCGGGCTATGGCGACCGCTTCCTGCACCGCACCGGCCACGGGCTGGGCATCGACGTGCACGAGCCACCCTATATCGCCGCCAATTCCGACGCGGTGCTGGCCGAGGGCAATGTCTTTTCGATCGAGCCCGGCATCTACATCAGCGGCGCCTTTGGCATTCGTCTGGAGGAAATCGTGATCCTGCGCGAAGACGGGCCCGAGATCTTCTCGGAAATGCCGCGCGACATGGTGCGCCCCGGCTGATCGGCGGCTGTCTCTGACGGAAATGACGGCGCCCCGCGGCGCCGTCGTCCTGCTCACGCCAGCTTTTCGGCGATCCGGTGCAAGAGCTTCTCGTGATCGGCATCGAAATTGCGAATGCCTTCGGCGAGTTTCTCGGTGGCCATGGCATCGGCATTCATCTTCCAACGGAACCGCGCCTCGTCGACCGCAAGCCGCGCGCGGCCAGTGGCTTTTTCCGGCGTCAGCATCCGCTCCAGCTCGGCCGTCTCGGCGTCAAGCTCTTGCAGCAGCCCTGGCGAAATCGTCAACCGGTCACAGCCGGCCAGCGCCTTGACTTGGCCGATATTGCGGAACGAGGCCCCCATGACGATGGTCTCGATCCCGTTGGATTTATAGTAGTCGTAGATTTCGCGCACCGAGAGCACGCCGGGATCTTCCTGGGCCGCAAAGGCGCGGCCGTCGCGGGCAGTGTGCCAATCGGTGATCCGGCCGACAAACGGCGAAATCAGCGCCACACCCGCATCGGCGCAGGCGGCGGCCTGGGTGAGCGAAAACAGCAGCGTCAGATTGCAATCCGTCCCCTCCTGCTGGAGGATTTCGGCCGCCCGGATGCCCTCCCAGGTGGCGGCCAGCTTGATGAAGAGCCTGTCACGTCCGACGCCGCGCTCGGCATAGGCGGCCACCAGCGCCCGCGCTTTGGCGACCGAGGCCGCGGTGTCGAATGACAGCCGCGCGTCCACCTCGGTCGATACCCGGCCCGGCACCAGCTTGGCCAGTTCGACGCCAACCCCGACGGTCAGCGCGTCAGCGATCTCGAGCGGGGTCTTCCCGGCCGCTCGGCCGGCCTCGATTTCCCGCGCCACCAGCTCTTCGAACGCCGGCATCTGAAGCGCCTTCAGGATCAGACTGGGATTGGTGGTGCAGTCGACCGGTTTCAACGCCCGGATCGCGGTGACATCGCCGGTATCGGCAACGACGGTCGTCATCTGCCGCAATTGGCTCAGGCTGGTTTGCATCAAGTCTCTCCATTGATCATTGGGGCCGCGCGGGTCTCACCCCTGACTCTCGGCCAGCGAAAAGGTCACATCGGCGGGCAGGCAAGCCGCGAGAATGCGGCGCGCGTTCGGCAGGTCGTTGCTTTCGGCCCGGGCCAGCGCCGCGTCGGGCGAATGGTCGTGATCGAGCCAGCGCTGCACCAGTCGGTCGCGCAGCACGTCGCCCGGCGTGTCGAGCCAGACCGACAGATCCCAGAGCGGCGCGAGCGCGGACCAGGGCGCCTCATTGAACAGCAGGTAATTGCCCTCGATGATCGCCACGTCGCATTCGGCCTCGATCACGGCAGCGCCGGCGATGGCCAGGTCGCGGCTCCGGTCGAACAGCGGATAGACAACCTCGCCACCGTCCTTCAGCCGCCGGATGAGATGAATGAAGCCATCGGCATCAAAGGTTTCCGGCGCGCCTTTGCGTGGCAGCAGGCCGCGGGCGGCGAGAATCTCGTTGTCGAGGTGAAAGCCGTCCATCGGGATGGCGCGCGCGCTGCGGCCGGCCTCGTTGACCGCCGCCGTCACATTGGCGGCAAGGATGGATTTGCCCCCGGCCGGCGCGCCGGCAATGGCGACCAGCCAGCGGCCGGGCTTTTTCGGCAGGCCAGCGATGCGCTGCGCCAGATCGGCAATCTTGCTCTGGGGAAAGGTGTCGGGCGTGATCATCTTCGGCGTCCGCTGGTTCGGCCCCGGCCGCCAGGCGACGACTCGGGCATTATGTGATCCGTCGATCACGGGTGGCTATGTATGCCAGAGTTGGGTCGTGAGTCAATTATTAATTCCTTCGAAAGTAATAATTGAGAGTAACACCACGGTCTTCTCTTGCCAATCCGCCAAGAGCTCCTACTATGCAGGCGGGAGCCAAACGAGGCAGACCAGACGGGGCAGAATCGTGAAGAATCAAACCGATACAGGGCCCGGAAGCCCGGCGTCAGCTCGCGAGGCGCTGCTGCGCTCCAACCCGCAAAAGGGTTCCAACCAGGTTGCCGTGCGCGACTATAACGAGCGGCTGATCCTGCAACTGATCCGCAGCCACGGCGAGCTGACCAAGGCCGAGGCGACTCAAGCGACCGGATTGTCGCCCAATGCGGTCTCGGTGATTTTCCGAACGCTGGAAGAGGAAAACCTCCTGATCCGCGGCACGCCTCAGCGCGGCAAGATCGGCCAGCCGTCGGTCCCAGCCCGGATCAACCCCGACGCGCGCCACTATCTCGGGCTGAGGATCGGGCGCCGGGGGTTCGACCTTGCCATCGTGGACTTTGCCGGTGCGCTGCGCGCGGTGCAGCACGACTTTCACCAATATCCCACGCCGGAGCGCAGCATCGCCTTTGTCAAAAGCGCCCTGCCGAAAGTGCTTCGCCGCGCCGGTCTGCACAAATCGGACATCTCGGGATTGGGCATTGCCATGCCCTGGGAACTCTGGAGCTGGACCGAGGAATTCGGCGCGCCGAGAGAAGAGATGGCGCGGTGGAAGTCGGTCGATATCCGGAGCGAAATAAGCCGGCTGGTGCCCTTTCCCGTCAGCATCGCCAATGATGCCACCGCCGCCTGCACCGGCGAATTGATGCATGGCGCGCATCTCGGACAATCCGACTTTGTCTATTTCTTTGTCGGCACCTTTGTCGGCGGCGGTATCGTTCTGAACTCCGGCATCTTTTTCGGCCGCCGGGGCAACGCCGGCGGCTTTGGGCCGCTGCGCGTGCCCGGCCGCCCCGGACGCGACCGGCTGGTCGATCACGCCTCGCTGACGGTGCTTGAGGAAATGCTGCGCGACGCCGGAGAAGACCCGGGCCGGGTGGCGCGCGATTCGTCCGTCTGGAAGGATTGTCCCGGGCCGGTTCAGGCCTGGATCGAGATCGCGGCGCATGGGCTGGCGCATGCCGCGGTGTCGTCGCTGGCATTGATCGATTTCGATGCGGTGGTGATCGACGGCGCCTTTCCCGAACATGTCCGCCGGGCGCTGGTGGCAGAGGTGAACCGCCAACTTGACGGCATGGACCTGCAAGGCGTGCTGCGGCCGGACTGCGAGGCCGGGCGGCTGGGCGGCATGGCCCGGGCAATCGGCGCCGCGACCCTGCCAATGTACCAGGATTACGCCATCAACCAGAACACCCTGATGCGGACCGGCCCGGCGCCGACGCAGCCGCCCGCGTCCTGAGATTCGGCGCGGCACTGGCCGGCGGTGCGGTCACACCATTATCCGGCGCGGGTCTTCCAGCAGCCCGCAAAGATACCGCATGAACCTGGCCGCATCGGCACCGTTGATCACCCGGTGATCGTAGCTGAGATCGAGCGGCAGCATCGGCACCGGGCGCGGGGTGTCGCCCTGCCAGAGCGTGGCGGTCTCGGTGCGGGAAATGCCCAGAATTGCCACCTCCGGCGGATTGACGATCGGCGTGAACCCCGTGCCGCCGATGCCCCCGAGCGAGGAGACGGTCATCGAGGCGCCGCCCATCTCCTCGGGCCCGATCCTGCGGTCCTGCGCCCGCGCGGCGAGGTCTGATATCTCGCCGGCGATCTGCCAGAGACCTGCCCTGTCGACGTCGCGCAGCACCGGCACCATCAGCCCATAGGCGGTGTCGACGGCAATGCCGACATGCACATAATCCTTCAGAACCAGCGTCTTGCCATCAGGGCTAAGCGAGGCGTTGAACCGCGGGAAGGCGCGCAAGGCCCGCGCCAGCGCCTTGATGTGGAACGCCAGCGCGGTCAGCTTGATATTGCGCTCTTTCGCCTCGGTTTTCAGCGTCCTGCGAAAACTTTCGAGGGCGGTGATATCGGCCCGGTCGTGATGTGTGACCTGCGGGATCATCGCATTGGCCGCGGCCAGATTGGCCGCCGCCGCCCGGGCAAAGCGGCTTGTCGGCTCTTCGGCGACCGGGCCAAAGGCGGCGTGATCCACCTCCCAATAGCTGTTTTCGCCCGAGGGCGCGGTGGCGCGCGAGGGGCGTTCCAGATCCTCGCGGGCGATGGTGGTCCGGCCCAGATCCTGCGCCAGTGTCTTCAGGTCGATTCCCCGTTGCAGGGCCAGCGCCCGAACCGAGGGGGCTGCGATAAAATCCGTCATTTCCGCCCCTTACCAGCTTGCCGAGATATACTGGGTTTCCATGAATTCGAGCATGCCCTCGTGCCCGCCTTCGCGGCCCAGCCCGGATTGCTTGACCCCGCCAAAGGGCGCCGCCGGGTCCGACACCAGACCGCGATTGAGCCCGACCATGCCATAGTCGAGCCGCTCGCAAACCTGCATTCCGCGTCTGAAATCCTCGGTGAAGACATAGGCCACCAGCCCGTATTCGGTGTCATTGGCGCGGGCGATCACCTCGTCCTGATCGGTGAAGGTCTGGATCGCGGCGACCGGGCCGAAGATTTCGTCATGGACACAATCCGCATCCGGCGCGACATTGGTCAGCACCGTGGGCGGATAGAAAAAGCCGGGGCCCTCGGGAACCTTGCCGCCCAGTCGCAATTCGGCGCCCCGGGCCATCGCATCCTCGACAAATGCCGCCACCTTGTCGCGGGTAGCGGCATTGACCAGCGGGCCGACGTCGATGTCCGCCTCGAGACCGTTGCCGACCTTCAGAGCGGCCATCCGTGCGGTGAGTTGCGCGGTGAAGGCCTCGGCCACCTCCGCATGCACATAGATCCGGTTGGCGGCGGTGCAGGCTTCGCCGAGATTGCGCATCTTGGCCAGCATGGCGCCAGCGACGGCGGTTTCCATGTCGGCATCCTCAAAGACGATCAAGGGCGCGTTGCCGCCCAGCTCCATCGCCGGCTTCAGCACCTGGTCGGCGGCGGATTTCAACAGCTTGCGGCCCACGCCGGTGGAGCCGGTAAAAGAGATCACCCGCACCCGCGGATCATGCAGCATGTGATCGACCAGCGCGCCGCTGCCAGTCGTCGGCAGCACGTTGACAAGGCCCGGCGGCACACCCGCCTCTTCCAGCAGCGGCATCAGCGCCAGCATGGTCAGCGGCGTTTCCGAGGCCGGCTTGATGATCACGCCACATCCCGCAGCCAGCGCCGGGGCGATCTTGCGGGTGCCCATGGCCGCCGGATAGTTCCAGGGCGTGACCAGTACGGCAAGCCCGACGGGTTTGTGCTGAACCACGATCCGCGCGCCGGAGGCCGGGGCCCGGGTGATCAGCCCGTCGGCGCGCACCGCTTCCTCGGCGAACCAGCGAAAGAACTCGGCGGCATAGCCCGCCTCGCCCATCGCATCGGCCCGCGCCTTGCCGTTTTCCCGGGTGATCAACCGGGCGAAGGCCTCCTGTCGCGCGGTCATCAGCTCCCACGCCTTGCGCAGCACTTCCGAGCGGTCGCGCGGGGTGCGGGCGGCCCAGTCCTTCATCGCGGCCTCGGCCGCGTCGAGCGCCGCATCGGCATCGGCGATCTCGGCCGAGGCGACCGAGGCCAGAACCCGTTCATCGGCCGGATTGATGACGTCGAACCGCGCGCCGCCGGCGCCCGGCACCCAGCGTCCGTTGATATAGAGATCGGTGCATTCCATGTTGGCCTCCATGGCTCAGAGCAGGTGGCGGAGTGGCTGTTCCATCCGGCCCGCGAATTCGGAAACAAGCGCCACGGCATCCGCCGCGCCCAGTTGATCCCCGGCGCATTCCAGCGTGACGACATGACCGCCGCCCGAGGGCGTCAGGGTCAGAACCGGCGCGTCCTCGGCCCCGAGGGCGAGGCTGCTGATCCGGCTGAGCCGCAGATCCCGCAAGCGAAGGTCGGGCACGGCATCGGGCGGCGCCTCTGACACGCCCGACAGCGGACCGGCGGCGGTGACATAGAACCGGGTGGCGCCGAGGCGCTCGACCGCGACGATCGCGCCCGGCTTGCCCAGGCTTGCCGCCGCCATGCCGGCGAGCAGCGCCGCCGGGTCCGTCAGCCCGGCGCTGTCGGCGGCCCAGGCGGCGAAATCGGCAAATCCGTCGGCCGGGATCTCGGCGGTGAGACGTCGCGACACCGCCGGCGCCGCCTCGGCACTTGCGGCGGGCAGCGCCCGCAGCACCTCGAGATCGGCGACGTGATAGGGCTGCGGATGGCCGGCCCGGGCCAGGCGCGACAGGTCGAGCCCCTGTTCCAGCGCCAGACGCCGGGCCTTGGGTGAAGCGAGAATACGGCCGGTCCGCGAAGCCGGCGGCGACGTTTGCGCCGGCGCGTTGGACTTCGCCTTTGCTGGCGCCGGCGAAGGCGATTTTTCCGTCGGCTCCACCTTGGCCGCCGGAACCGCGCCACGGCTCTTCTGCACCGGGGTGCCGGGCTTTTCCGCCACGATCACCGCGATGGTCTCGCCGACCGGCGCCTCTTCTCCGGCCTCGGCCAGCAGCGCCGCGACGTAGCCGTCGAATCCGGCCTCGACCTCCATTGTGGATTTGTCGGTCTCGACTTCGAACAACACGTCCCCGGCGGCAACCTGCTCGCCCGGCGCCTTGTGCCAGGCGACGATCACCCCGCTGTCCTGCGCCATGCCAAGCGCCGGCATGATCACGTTGTCGCCCTCGGGCACGGGCTCCGGCGTGACGGATGGCGCCGAACCGGAACCCTCAGCGCCCTGCCCCGCGTCAGAGCTCGCGCCGATCAGCGCGATCACCTCGCCCACCGGCACCTCGGCCCCGGCCTCGGCGCCGATATGGGTGACAAAACCCTCGGCGCCGGCGGGAACCTCCATCGTCGCCTTGTCGGTCTCGACCTCGAACAGCACGTCATCGGCGGCGACCGCCTCGCCCAGTGCCTTGTGCCAGGCGACAATCACCCCGCTGTCCTGCGCCATGCCGAGCGCCGGCATGATCACCTCATGCGGGGGCAGACCCGAGGTTTCATTCCGCGGCATGGATCATCTCCCCCGCCATCAGCTTGCGCGCCTGCGCCGCCACGCTCTCGGGGGTCGGCACGGTGATATCCTCGAGCGCCGGCGAGAACGGCACCGGCACATCCATCGCCCCCATGCGCAGCACCGGCGCGTCGAGGTGATAAAATGCCTGTTCATTGATCCGGGAGGCGATCTCGCCGGTCACCCCGTAACTCTGGTGGCCTTCGTCCACCACGATCACGCGCGAGGTCTTGCGTGCGGATGCCAGCAGCGTCGCCTCGTCCAGCGGCACGATGGTGCGCGGGTCGATCACCTCGGCGCTGATCCCCTCCTGGGCGAGGAGATCGGCGGCGGCTTCGCAGACCTGCACCATCGACGAGGTGCCGATCAGGGTAATGTCGCGGCCCTCGCGCTTGATATTGGCGGCGCCGAAGGGGATCAGGAATTCCTCTTCCGGCACCGGAGCCTTGTCGTTGTACATCAGCTTGTCTTCGAAGATCACCACCGGATTGTCGTCGCGGATGGCGGTCTTCATCAGCCCCTTGGCCTCATAGGCCGACGAGGGCATGGCGACCTTGAGCCCCGGTATATGCGCAACCAGCGCATGCAACGACTGGGAATGCTGCGCCGCCGAACGGCGGGTGGCGCCGAGATTGGTGCGCAGCACCAGCGGCACGTTCAACTTGCCGCCCGACATGTAATGGGTTTTCGCTGCCTGATTGCAGAGCTGATCCATGATCAGATAGATGAAATCGCCGAACATCAGGTCGACGACGGGGCGCGTGCCGGTCATCGCCGCGCCGACGGCGAGGCCCATGAAGCCCGGCTCGGCGATCGGCGTATCCACCACCCGCGCGGTGCCGAACTCCTCGACCAGCCCCGAGAGCACCTTGAACGGCGTGCCGGCCTCGGCCACATCTTCGCCAATGATGAACACGCGCTCGTCGCGGCGCATTTCCTCGGCCAGGGCTTCGTTCACGGCCTGGGACAGGGTGATTTGTCGCATCGGTTCCTCCTCAGGCCGGGCTGCGCGCCAGCGCGTGTGTCACATCGGTGTAGACATGCATGTCCACCTCGTAGACGTCGGGGTATCGGGCCGCCAGCGCATATTCGACGGCGGCGGTTGCATCGGCCTTGATCTCTTCGTTCATCGCCTCGATCTCGTCTTCGCCGGCGATGCCTTCCTCGACCAGCCAGGACCGGAACCGGATGATCGGGTCGCGATTGTCCTTCCAGTCCTTCTCTTCGTCCTTGGAGCGGTAATATTCGCGGTTGATGTCGCCCACGTGGTGACCGTGATAGCGATAGGTCATCAGCTCCAGAAAGAACGGCCCTTCGCCCTTGCGGGCGCGTTCGACCAAGGTGCGGGTCAGCGCATTGACCGCCAGCACATCCTGCCCATCGACCTGATGCGCCTCGATGCCGAAGGCCTCGGCGCGGGCGCAGATCGAGCCGGCGGCGATTTCCTCGGTCCGGGT
Source organism: Marinovum sp. E3 (assembly GCF_055755275.1). Taxonomy (NCBI): domain Bacteria; kingdom Pseudomonadati; phylum Pseudomonadota; class Alphaproteobacteria; order Rhodobacterales; family Roseobacteraceae; genus Marinovum; species Marinovum sp. E3. The sequence goes on along the minus strand of NZ_JBVTQV010000003.1, from coordinate 149,839 downwards.
ATATTCGGAATAGCCGTTGTTTTCGCAGGCGTAGATGACCGGTAGATGCCAGAGCGCGGCCATGTTCATCACCTCGTACATCAGCCCCTGCGCCGTGGCGCCATCCCCAAAGAAACAGACGGTGACGTCCTCCTTGCCCAGCAACCTGGCGGTAAAGGCCGATCCGGTGGCGATGCCCATCGAGCCGCCGACAATGGCATTGGCACCCAGGTTGCCGTTGGACTGGTCGGCGATATGCATCGAACCGCCCTTGCCCCGGCAATAGCCCTCTTCCTTACCCAGAAGCTCGCAGAACATCTCGCGGAATGCCGCGCCCTTGGCGACGCAATGGCCGTGGCCGCGATGGGTCGAGGTGATCTTGTCGGTCACCTTCAGCGCCTCGCAGATGCCCACGGCGACGGCTTCCTCGCCGGAATACATATGGGTCAGCCCCGGCATCTTGGCCGAGAGGTAAAGCTTGTTCGCATTGTCCTCGAAGGTGCGGATGCGCACCATCTGGCGGTACATGCGCAGGTAGTCTTCGGTGTTGGTTTTCTTGGTCATAATGTCCCCCTGCGGCGCGCCGGTCAGTAGCGGTTGGCAATCGGCAGGTCTTGTGCCGGAAAGAGCGAGATCACCTCGCAGCCGGTGTCGGTCACCACCACCTCCTCCTCGATCCGCGCGGCGGAAAAGCCGTCGGCGGCGGGGCAATAGGTCTCGAGCGCAAAGACCATGCCGGTCTGGATTTCCATCGGGTTGTCGAGCGAGACCGCGCGCGAGATGATCGGGCGTTCGTGCAGCGCCAGCCCCAGCCCGTGGCCGAATTGCAGGCCGAAGGCCGACAGCTCGTCGGGAAAGCCGAATTCATGCGCCTCGGGCCAGAGCCGAGCCACCTGATCGGTCGTCACGCCCGGCTTGATCGCTTCGATCGAGGCGTCGATCCATTCGCGCGCCTTGACATAGGCATCCTGCTGCGCGGGCGTCGACGTGCCGATATTGAAGGTCCGGTAATAGCAGGTGCGATAGCCCTGATAGGATTGCAGGATATCGAAAAACGCCTGATCGCCGGGGCGGAACAGCCGGTCGGTGAAATTATGCGGATGCGGGTTGCAACGCTCGCCGGAAATGGCGTTGATCGCCTCGACATCGTCCGATCCCATCTCGTAGAGCAGCTTGTTCGACATCGCGACGATGTCATTCTCGCGGATGCCCGGTTTCAGCTCTTCGTAGATCATGTGATAGACGCCATCGACCATGCTGGCTGCCTGGGTCAGAAGCTGGATCTCGTCCCAGTTCTTGATCTCGCGGGCGCCGAGCATGATCTGCTGGCCGTCGACCACGTTGAGCCCGGCCTCCTTGAGCGCGTGAAACATCGCCGTTTCGGCATAATCCAACCCCACCGGCATATCCTTCATGCCGGCGTCCTCGATCAGCCCGGCAATCTCTTCGGCGTATTTCTTCATCAACCCGAAGCTGGGCGGGATCGTGCCCCGCATGCCGACGACACCGGCGCGGCAATGATCGGGGATCAGCCAGTCCGAGAACTTCTTGTGGTGCACTGCGGCGGAGCCGAAATCCCAGACGTAAGGCGCATCGTCGCCGGTCAGCAGGCAGAAACGGCACATCTTGTCGCGTTCCCATTCGCCGATCTTGGTGGCCGAGACATAGCGGATGTTGTTGACGTCAAACAGCAGAAGCGAGCCGGCATCGCTGGCCTGGAGCGCCTGACGGGTGCGGCTCAGCCGGTAGCGGCGCAGGCGGTCGTGGTCGATCCGGCGTTCGAAATCCACCGAGGAAAACCCCAGGGCAGGCAGGCGGCCTTGCCATTGCCAGTTGGGGTCAAGGTCCTGCGGGGTGAGGACATTGGGGGTCAGGGCGCGGTTCATGGCAATACTCCTTGGGGCGCGTGTCGGCACGCACCGGATGGTCGGTCTGTTGCGGAAAGGGCGGCGGCGCTGGCGCCGCTCAGGGCGTCACTGGATGCACCAGCCGCCGTCGATGTGGATCATCTGGCCGGTCATGTAGTCGCTGTCGTCGCTGGCCAGAAAGGACGCGGTGCCGGTGATGTCCTCGGGATAGGACACCCGCTTGATCTGAAGCGCGTCGCGCACGATGTCGTCATAGGCCTGGCCCTCGCGCTCCTTGAAGCCGATGTCCACGAGGTCCTTGTCGAGCTGTTCCCAGAGCGGCGTCACCACCACGCCGGGCGCATAGCCATTGACGGTGATCTTGTGCTCCGAGAGCCCCAGCGCGCCGCAATGGGTCAGCGCCAGACAGCCGTATTTGGAGGTGCAATAAACTGTCACATCGACCAGCGGCTTGCGCGAGGCGATGGAGCCGACGTTGATGATCTTGTAGGGGTGATCCTTCATCGGGCCCTGGGCGATCATCTGGCGGGCGGTTTCCTGCATGCCAAGCCACATCGCCTTGGTGTTGACGTTCATGATCATGTCCCAGTTGTCTTCGTCGATATCCATGAAGAACCGGGGCTTGTTGAGACCAGCATTGAAGAGCCCGACGTTGATCGACCCGAAGGCCTCGACCGTGGCTGCGACGGCGGCGGCATTGTCGGCGCGCCGGGTGACATCGGCGCTGACCGCGATCGCCCGGCCGTTTCCGGCGGCGTTGATCTGATCGGCCATCTCCTGCGCCGCATCACCGTCGAGATCGGCGATGCAGACATTGGCGCCCTGCGCGGCGAAGGCTTCGGCATTGGCCGCGCCCATGCCACGGGCGGCGCCGGTGATCAGGATGTTCTTGCCTTTCAGGCGGTCGGGGTCCATGGCTCTCTCCTCCTCAGATCAGGATGGTCCGGTTGTGTCGATCAGCGCCTCGGCCCGCTCCTGGGCGCGGCGCAGCGCATCGCGCGGCGCGGTCAGCCCGCGCAGCATGTCGTGGAATTCCTCGCCGCAGATCTGGATGATGCCGGTGATCTCGGGCACCGGCGGGCGCGGCCAGAATTGCAACTCGTCGCGCCAGGACATGGCGTCCACCGCCTCGAAAATCGGCGAGGCGCGGCGCACTTCGGCATCGGAGGCCACGGAATAGCGCGGGTTGGTGCGGCTGCCGTTCTGGACAAAGAGCTTCTGCGCCTCGGGGCTGGTAAAGACGCGCAACGCCTCGGCCGCGGCCGGCACCCGCTCGGGGGCCAGATTGGCCGGGATGCCCATCACATAGCCGCCCACCGGCGCCACATTCGTGGCGCCCGGCCCGTGCGGATGCGGCAGATAGCCGGTCTGGCCATAAGCCGGCGACGAGGGATCAAGCTCGAAATAGGGGGCGAGCAGGGTGTAGCCATAGGCCATGGCGATCTTGCCGGCGGCAAAGGGCCGCACCCGTTCGTACCAGGACATCGACAGAATGTCGGGCGGCGAATAGCGCAGCAGCTCCATCAGGAAGTCCGCCGCCAGCAGCCCCTTGTCGGTGTCGATGGTGACGCGATAGCCGCGGTCGGCCAGCCCGTCGGTGTCAAAGCCGCCGGCAGCTTCCGGCAGATCGAGCACCGGCTGGCCGAAATCCGCCAGAGTCATCAGGAAGGTATGGCCAAGCGCGGTGCCCCGGGCCGCGTTCCAGGCGATGCCATAGCGGCCTTTCTGCGGGTCGTGCATCCGCCGCGCGGCCTCGAGCAGCTGGTCGGTCGTGCCCGGCGGTTCCAGCCCGGCCTCAGCAAAGAGGTCGCGGCGATAGAACAGCAGCTCGGGCGTGGTCTGGGCGGGCACGCCATAAGGCCGGCCACCCCAATGGGCCGCCTTCCAGCCGGCGGTGTGAAAATCGGCCGGATCGACGGCCGCGACATCGATCACGTCATCCAGCGGCATCAGAACCGACTTGTCGGCAAATTCGCCAACCCAGGGCAGATCGAGCGCGATGATGTCATAGCGGCTCGCCTTGCGTTCGGCATTGCGCAAGGCTTCCTCGCGCAGCCGGTCGATTGAAAAGGCGCGCTGGTGAATCTGCGTGCCGATCACCTGTTCAAACTGGCGTTTGAGGTTCTCCATCACCATGAAGGTCGGGTCGCCATGCACGAGCACCCGAATGCCGCCCGCCACCTTCAACGGCTCGGGCAGTACCTGGATCGGCGGAATCGAACGGGCGGTCATGTAAGAGCCGCCAAAGTAATAGTCGCGGTCCTCGGCGGCCTTGGCCCCGGAGCCGAAATAGGTCTCGGTCAGCCGGCGCACCCGGCCCGAGATCCGGGTCCATTGATCCATCATCTTGTCGCTGGGATGCATCGAGAAGCTCTTGCCCGACTTGGTGCGCGGCCGCTGGTCGATCAGCCCGGCATCGATCATCTCCTTCAGCCGCCGGCTGGCGGTGGCATAAGGCACATTGGCGGCGGCGATCAGCGAGGTGGGCGTGACGATCTTGGCCTCCAGGTGCCCCTTGATCACATGCAGCGCCATGCGGAACACCGGGTTCGGGGCGTTGAGCTCGATGGTGTGGTCGAGCTCGTCGCTGCAATCCTCCAGATAGGACAGAATCTGAAGCATCTCGCCCGAGGCAAGCTGGGTCTGCATGCGGGTGTCCGTATGTGTGCCCATTGCATTCATCTCGGGAGACCAGCCCTTTCGTGTCGCCTGGGGCCTTCCGGCCGCGGTTTCGCTCAATTTGGATGATCTGGATTTGCCCATGCCATCACCTCCCGCAGATTGTTCAAATTGATCGTTGCAGCGTATCGCGAAATTATCCAATTTGGATACGCAGGCGCTCATTTTGGACATTTTCGCTAAGTTCCCGAACCGGGAGACGGCGCACTCTGTCGTCAGTCGTCCGGCGCACCGGATGATGATTCCCCGAGGAGGAGGGGGATTGGCCTTGTCACAGGCCGTGAACGAGACAACCCGGGAGGAGACCCAAATGACACTTCGCAGAGTTCTTGCCGCGTCCGCCGCCACTGCCGCGCTTGCCGGTGCCGCGTTCGCGGGCGGCCATGGCGGCTACAAGATCGGCATCACCCAGAACAACGTCGGCGTCGACAGCTACCAGACCACCTATGAAAAATCGTTCATTGCCGCGGCCGAGGCCAACCCCGATGTCGAAGCCGTGGTGCTCGACGCCGGCGGCGACGTCGCCCGCCAGATCGCCCAGATGGAAGACCTGATCCAGCAGGAGGTCGATGCCATCATCATCTGGCCGACCAATGGCGAGGCGGTGATCCCCGCCGTCCGCAAGGCGCACAAGGCCGGCATCCCGGTGATCGTGACCAATTCCAACATCGCAGAGGAAGGTTTCGATTTCGTGGCCTCCTTCTCGGGCCCCGACAATATCACCCAGGGCTCGCGCTCGGCCGAGATCATGTGCGACAAATTCAAGGAGATGGGCATCGAAGACGAGGCCCGCGTGGTGCAGATCTCGGGCCAGCCCGGCTATACCACCGCCATCGAGCGCCAGAAGGGTTTTGACGACCGCCTGCCCGAGGTCTGCCCGAACGTGACATTAGTCGAGACCCAGCCGGGCGACTGGAACCGCGAGAAATCGCAGAAGGTGATGGAAGCCTTCCTGGTCAAATACGATGACATCGACGGTGTCTATTCCGGCGACGACAACATGGGCGTCGGCGCCCTGAATGCCGCCAAGGCTGCCGGCCGCGACGGCATCATCTTTGTCGGCGCCACCAATTTCTCGGTCGGCTACGAGGCGATGGAGCGTGGCGAATACTGGGGGTCGATCTACCAGTCGCCGGTGGACGACGCCGAAGCCGCGCTGAAGACCGCGGTCGATGTGCTCGAGGGCAAGGAGGTGCCCTTCCTGAACTACTTCGACACGCCGAAGATCACCCAGGACAACATGGGCGACTACACCAAACCGGTGTTCTGAGGCCTTCAGGGTCTGCCTCGGGCGCGGCCTTGGCCCGCGCCCGTTTTCACCGAACGTTGTCACCCCAGGGAGGCGAGCATGGGCCGAGTGTCGAACCGTTCCTGCATCGTGACCGGCGCCGCGCGCGGAATCGGCCGCGCCATCGGCGAAGCGCTGCTCGACGAGGGCGCAGACGTCTGCTTTGCCGATATCAACGGCGATCTGGTGCAACAGGTCGCCGACCGGAACGCGCCGCGCGCCGCCGAGACCGGCGGCAAGGTGACCTGGGCCGCCGTTGATGTCGCCGACCGCGCCCAGGTGCGCGCCATGATCGACAAGGCGGTGGCCGTCTTCGGAAAGCTCGACGTCAAGTTCAACAATGCCGGCGTCAACAAGCCGATGAATTTTCTCGAAGTAACCGAGGACAACTGGAATTTCATCATGCGCGTCAACGGGCTGGGCTGCATGATCGGCATGCAGGAGGCGGCCAAGCAATTCATTCGCCAGGGCACGCCGGGCAAGATCATCAACACCGCCTCTATCGCCAGCCGCCAGGGGTTTGACAATGTCGCGCCCTATTGCGCCAGCAAATGGGGCGTTGTTTCGCTGACCCAATCCGGCGCGCGCGATCTGGCGAAACATGATATCACCGTCACGGGTTTTGCGCCGGGCGTCGTGGCCACCGAAATGTGGGAAGAGGTCGACCGCGACCTGCTGGCCATCGGTGCGGCGCAGAAACCGGGCCAGGCGATGGAGGAGTTTTCCGCCGAGATCCTCCGGGGCCGCGTCGCCAGGCCGGAGGACATCACCGGCACGACAACTTTTCTGGCCTCGCGCGACAGCGATTACATGACCGGCCAGATCGTGATGATCGACGGCGGCATGACTTTGGTCTGAGCGGGGCGCTCCGCAGGCAGGGGCGCCACCGCTCGGCTGGTTGAAAGGAACGGCGCCGGGAGCGCGCCGCAGGGGAGGACCGCATGACAAGCGTCACCAAGACACAGATCGGGGGCTTTCTGGCCCGCCAGGGCATCCTGGTGGCCTTCGCGCTCTTTATCATCGGGTTCACGCTGGCCAATCAGCGCTTTCTGGACCCTGACAACATCCTGGGCGTGGTCCGGTCCTCGGCCATTCTCGGCGTCATGGCGCTGGGGGTGACCTTCGTGGTCATCAGCGGCAATCTCGACCTGTCGGTCGGTTCGATGATGTCGTTCTCGACCATCGTGGTGCTCGACCTGCACGACAAGCTCGGCCCGACGCTGGCAATCCCGGCGATGTTCGCCATGACCCTCTGCCTCGGCGCCTTCATCGGCTTTCTGGTGGGATATCTCAAGCTCAACTCGCTGATCGTCACCCTGGGCATGCTCTCGGCGATCCACGGGCTGACGCTGACCTATTCCGGCGGCCAGAACATGGACATCGCCGACAAGGCGGGAACCTGGTTTTCGGTCTTCGGCCAAGGCGAGGCCCTGGGCATCCCGGTGCCGATCCTGATCTTTCTGCTGCTGGCCGCCGTGCTGGGAACAATCCTGGCCCGGACGCCCTTCGGCCGCAAGGTCTATGCGGTGGGCGGCAATGGCACTGCGGCCACCTTTTCCGGCATCCGACGGGCGCGCGTGGTCTTCGCCTGCTACCTGATGTCGGCCTTCTGCGTGGCCACCGCCGGGCTGATCCAGGCCAGCCGTTCGCTGGGCTCGCAGAACACCGTCGGCCAGGGGCTGGAGCTGGAGGTTCTGGCGGCGGTGATCCTTGGCGGCGCATCGCTTCTGGGCGGGTCGGGCACGATCTTCAAGACCGTGATCGGCGTGCTTATCCTGGGCTTCATCCAGAACGGCCTGCTGCTGGTCGGCCTGCAATTCTATGTCCAGTATGTGGTGACCTGGGTGATCATCATCCTCGCCGTCTGGCTCGATGTCGCGGCCAAACGCGGCAAGCTCTTGTCGCCGATCGCCTGAAGGAGGATGACAATGCAACCCGGAACGCTTTCGACCTTTCTCAAGCGCGGCGCCATCTGGGGCTTTATCGTGCTCGAGCTGATCTTCTTTTCGGTGGCGGGCGAGTTCCTGTCGCTGAGCGAAAAGGCCTTCATGGATTTCGACAACATGCTGCTGCTGTTCAAGCAGTCGGCGCCGATCGGCATCATCGCCATGGGCATGACGGTGATCATGATCAACGGCAATATCGATCTCTCGGTCGGCGCCACCTATGCGATCTGCGCCATCGTTCTTTTGGATGCGATGAGCTGGCCGGTCTTTGCCGGTCTCGGCGATGCGGTGATCCCCGTGGCCTGGCTGCTGGCGCTGCTGACCGGGGTTGCCCTGGGCGCGCTGAACGGGCTGATCGTCTGGAAAACCGGGGTCGATGCCTTCATCGTCACCCTCGGCTCGATGCTCGGCTATCGCGGGCTGGTCTTCATGTACAACGGCGAACAGCCGACCTCGCATCTCAACTGGACATTGGTGGATTTCGCCGAGGCGCAGTTTCTCTGGCTGCACACGGCCACCTGGTTTCTGCTGATCGTGACGGCGGTGATCTGGTTCCTGATGAACCGCACGGTGCACGGCCGCAACGCCTATGCCATCGGTGACAACCGCGAAGCGGCAGTCAATGCCGGTATCCGGGTCGGGCCGCACATGATGATCAACTTCATGATCATCGGCTTTCTGGCGGCGCTCTCGGCGGTGGTGTTCTATTCCGAAAGCGGCTCGGTCAATCCCAATGACGGCGAGCTCTACGAGCTCTGGGTGATCACGGCCGTGGTGCTGGGCGGCACCAAGCTGGCCGGCGGCGCGGGTTCGATCGTATCGACCTTTGGCGGCGTGCTGGCAATCCAGCTGCTGCGCAAGGGGCTGGCCCATATCGGTGCCGATACATCCACGGTGAACCTCGTCATCGGCCTGATCCTGATCGCGGTGCTGTTTCTCGACAGGCAGCTGAACGTCAAGGGCAAAGAGGAGCTGAAGATATGACCGATGACACCCCTGCCCTGCGGCTCGAAGGCATCGTCAAGACCTTTCCCGGGGTGCGTGCGCTCGACGGTGTGTCGTTCTCCGTCATGCCGGGCGAAGTGCATGCGTTGATGGGCGAAAACGGCGCCGGAAAATCCACCCTGATGAAGGTGCTGGGCGGCATTCACCAGCCGGACGCCGGCAAGATCATCGTTGGCGAGCGACCGGTCGTCATGTCCGGCCCGCTCGAAGCCAAGGCCAAGGGCATCGTCTTCATCCACCAGGAGTTGAGCCTCGCCGAAGAGCTGACGGTGGCCGAGAACATCTATCTGGGCGAATTGCCGCGCAAGCGCTTCGGGCTGGTCGACTGGGACCGGCTATATGCCCGCACCGATGCGATCCTGAAAAAGCTCAAGGTGAGCTTCGACGCCCGGACCCGGGTTGGTGACCTTTCGATTGCCAACCAGCAGATGGTCGAGATTGCCCGCGCCCTGACGGTCGAGGCCAAGGCGGTGATCTTCGACGAGCCCACCGCCTCGCTCACCGATGCGGAAAAGGTGGTTTTGTTCGACGTGATCGCCGATCTGCAATCCGCCGGGGTCGGCATCATCTATATCTCGCACCGGATGGAGGAAATCTTCAAGATCACCGACCGGATCAGCGTGCTGCGCGACGGCCAGTATCGCGGCACGCTCGACACCGCCGAGACCACCGAGGAAGAGGTCACCCAGCTGATGATCGGCCGCAGTCTCGACCTCAGCCGCAATGTCAGCCATCACACGCTTGGCGACGTGGCGCTTGAGGTGCGCGGGCTGTCCTGCGGGCCGCTGTTTCAGGAAATCGATTTCGAGGTGCGCAGCGGCGAGGTGGTGGGGTTCTACGGGCTGGTCGGCGCGGGACGCACCGAGATTGCCGAGACCCTGTTCGGCCTGCGCGACCCCTCTGCCGGCAGCATCTTGCTCGATGGGGCAGAGGTGCGCATCAACTCCCCGGCCGACGCCATCGCCCTCGGCATTTCGCTTGTGCCCGAGGATCGCAAAGGCCAGGGGCTGGTGCTGGGGATGAACTGCCGTGACAACATGACCCTGCCGCAGGTCGACGATCTCACGGCCGGGCCCTTCGTCGCCGAAGGCTCCGAGGTGGCGATTTTCGACCAGTACCGCGACAAGCTCGACATTCGCACGCCGGGCTGGAAACAGCTCGTCGGCAATCTCTCCGGCGGCAACCAGCAGAAGATCGTGATCGGCAAATGGCTGTCGATGCATCCGCGCGTCCTGATCGTGGATGAGCCGACGCGGGGCATCGATGTCGGATCGAAATCCGAAATCCACAATCTGATCCGCGATCTGGCCGCACAGGGCTATGCGGTGATCGTGATCTCTTCGGAGATGCCCGAGGTGCTGCATGTCAGCGACCGGATCGTCGCGATGTATTCCGGCCGGATCATGCGGACCTTTACCTCTGACGAGGTCACCGAAGACAATCTGATCCAGGCGATCTCCGGGATCGGCAGCACCGGGCGGGTGGCCTGACGCCGGCCTGCCCGGGCCGTTCTGCTTTGCGGTCGCGGGATGCGCGATTGACTATCCTGCGGTTGTCACGGCTAGTGGCAGCCAGACCGGAGGGAGGATCATCGTGGAAAGATTCGGGATTTACACCGCACTGCTGACACCGTTCACCGAGCGTGGCGACATCGATACCGACCTCCTTGTCCGGCACGCCGAAGCCCTGTTGGCCGAGGGTGCGGACGGCGTGGCGCTTTATGGCACGACCGGCGAAGGCGCCTCGATCGGCCGGCAGGCGCGTCAGCGCGGCATCGACGCGCTGACCAATTCCGCCGTGCCGCGCGCGCGCATCGTGCTGGGCATCTGTGCCCCGTCGGTCGAAGATGCGGCAACGCAGGTCGAGGAAGGGCTGGCGCAGGGGATCGAGAATTTCCTGCTGCTGCCGCCGTTCTACTTCAAAGGCAACGGTGATGACGGGCTTTACGACTGGCACGCCGAATTGTTCGCCCGTTGCGACAGCCGCGCAAGGTTCATCCTCTATCATATTCCCCAGGTCACGGGCGTCCCGCTTTCGGTCGCCCTGGTCGGCCGGCTGGTCGCCGATTTCCCCGCGCGCATCCGTGCGATCAAGGACAGCTCCGGCGACTGGGGCAACGCCGAGGCCCTGCTCGGCCTCAACACGATTCCGGTGCTGATCGGCGACGAACGCCTGCTGCACCGTGCGGCGGCCCTGGGCGGCGGCGGGGCGATTTCGGGCGTCGCCAACCTCTGCCCCAGGCGGCTGAAACAGCTTTTCGACAGCGCCACGGAAGACCGCGCCCTGTCAGAAGAGGTCACCCGGATTGTCTCGGTGCCGGTGATCCCGGCGCTCAAGGCGATGCTGGCAGAGAAATCCGCCGAACCCGCCTGGGAGCGTCTGCGCGCGCCTTTGACGCCACTCAACAACAGTCAGCGCGCCGTGGTGATCCCGGCGGGCTGACGCTCAATATTCGATCCGCGCCAGCCGCCGCAGCTCTTCCGGCGTCGTCGACGGCAGGCAAAAGAATTCGAGGTAGGCAGGGATCTGCTCGAACAGCATGTCGGTGCCGACCTGGGTCTCGCAGCCCCTGGCACGAGCGGCGGCCAGTAACGGCGTTTCCCGCACCTTCATCACCACCTCGCCCACCAGGGTCGTCGGGTCGATCCGCTCCGGGTCCAGCGGCAGCGGATCGCCCGGCCGCATGCCCAGCGGCGTCGCGTTGACCACGATGTCAAAGCCCGCGGGATCCTTCGATCCGGTCAGGATCTCGCACGCGGGATAATGCTGCCGCAGCCGCGCCCCGAGCCCCTCGGCGGCCCCGGCACTGACGTCATGCAGGCCGATGCGCGCCGCCCCTGCCGCCGCAAGCGAGGCGGCAATCGCAGAGCCCACGCCGCCGGCTCCGACCACCAGCGCCGACGCGCCTGCGACCCGTCGGCCCTTGCGCAGCACGCCGCGAACAAAACCTTCGCCGTCGAACATGTCGCCGACAAGTCGGCCTTCGTCATCGCGCCGCACCGCGTTGCAGGCCCCGCAGATCCGCACCGCAACGCTCGCCTGATCAAGCAGGCCTACGGTGGCAACCTTGTGCGGCATGGTGACCAGCGCACCGCCGATGTTGCGCAGCCGGAACACCAGCCGCAGGAAGTCGGGAAAATCGCCCACCTCGCAACCCATCGGCACGACCGCCGCATTGATGCCGCGATGGGCGAACCACGGGTTGTAGATCATCGGCGCCTTGAAGCTCTCGGTCGGCACGCCGAGATGCGCGATGAGGCGGGTCTGTCCGTTGATATCGACCATTCCACCGCTCCCGATAGCCAGATCACGGGCCGGCCCGCGAACGGGCCAACAAATCGATCTTCATATGACATTAGACATTTCGTCGGATATTTTTTCTAGCGATGACGGTGCGGCTTGTCTACAATTCCCTCATGAAACATCCATCCGACGACCAGACGATCTCTACCACGGTCTTTGACGCGCTGCGTCGGGACATCGTGTTCTGCAATCTCAAGCCCGGCGAAAAGCTGAAGCTGGAGGCGCTGAAAGCCCGTTACAACGCAAGCGTTTCGACCCTGCGCGAAGTGCTCAACCGCCTAGTGTCGGAACGGCTGATCGAAACCAGCGGCCAGCGCGGATTTTTTGTCGCCGGGGTCTCGCGGCAGGAGCTGCGGGAAATCGCCGATCTGCGGATCCTGCTGGAATCTCATGCGATGGACCTGTCATTTGCCGCCGGCGATACCGAATGGGAAGGCCAGGTCGTGGCCGCGCATCACAAGCTTCACCGCATGGAAGAACGCATGCTGGCCAACGATCTCTCGGCTCGCGAAGAGTGGAAGCGCTACGATTGGGAGTTCCATCAGGCGCTGATCAGCGCCTGCGGCTCGGCCTCGTTGATGGCGGTGCATGGCAATGTCTTTGATCGCTACCTGCGCTACCAGATGCTGGCTCTGACCTTCCGAGGCGCGATTGCCGTCGAGCAACATCAACAGCTTATGCAGGCGGCCCTCGACCGCGACGGGGCGCGTGCGAAGGAGGTTCTGCGGCGCCACATCGACGGCGGAGTCGAAGACAGCCTGGCAGCCAATCCGCCGGTCTGGGCGCCCGATCCATAACACCATACAAAATGAAAATCGTATGAGATTTCTTTATTCAACGGAAATTTTTGACTTCATGCGTTGATTCGAATCGAAGAATGTGCGACCTGACACTATGACCGCATAAAAAAGCGGCATCTCGTGTCACCACTGGGAGGAATCTGATGACCACGAAATTTGCCCGCCGTTCGGTGATGGCGGCCGCCCTGGCCACCGCGACCGCATTGGCCTTTACCCCCGCCGCCGCACAGGACAAGATCAAGCTGCGCCTGTCCGCCGTGTCGTCCGATACCGATCAGCGCGCTGTCGCGCTGCTGGAAAAATTCGGCCCGATGGTCAGCGAGATCGCCGATTTCGAGCCGCATTGGAACGCCACGCTTTTTGCCCAGGGCACCGAACTGGAAGCCATTGCCGTGGGCGATCTGGAAATGTCGATCACCTCGGCACAGGAACTGGCGACGTTCTTCCCCGAATTCTCGATCTTTACCGCCGGCTATGTGCATCAGGACGCGGCGCATCAGGTGGCGGTGTTCAACGATCCGCTGATGGATGACTTCAAACAGAAGGCCGAGGACGAGCTGGGCGTCAAGCTTCTGACCGTGATGTATCTCGGCCGCCGCCAGGTGAACCTGCGCCAGACCAAGGATGAGCTGACCGTCATGACCCCGGAGGATCTGGCCGGTGTGAACCTGCGGATGCCGGGCACCGACGCCTGGCAGTTCCTCGGCCGCGCGCTTGGCGCGAACCCGACGCCGATGGCCTTTACCGAGGTATATACCGCGCTCTCCACCGGCTCGGTCGATGGCCAGGACAATCCGCTGCCCACGGTGGTGGATGCCAAATTCTACGAGGTGACCAACCAGATCGTCCTGACCTCGCACCTGGTCGACCTGAATTATCTGGCGCTCTCCAAGGCGACCTGGGACAGCATGACGCCGGAACAGCAGGAGGTGGTGCAGGCCGCTGCCGATGCCACCGCCGAATTCGCGCGCGAGAACCAGCTTCAGAAGGAAGCCGAGCTGGGCTCTTTCCTCGAAGAGCAGGGCCTCGCCGTTTATGAGCCCGATGTCGCGGCCTTCCGCGAGCGGGTGCAGACTATGTATCTCGACAGCGAATATGCCGAGACCTGGCCCGAGGGTCTGCTCGAGAAGATCAACGCCCTGGGCAATTGATCTAGCGCGCCTCGGGGGAAACCGCGATGAAGAGGTTGATCAACGGGGCGTCCCGCCTGACAGAATTCATGGCGGCCATGATGATGGCCGCCATGTTCGCCACCTTCATCATCCAGATTTTCATCCGCTATTCGGCGCGTGTTCCCGGGGTCGCCGAAGCGGTGCCCTTTCTCAGCCCCGAAAACTTTGGCTGGACGCTGGAATTCTGCCTGCTCATGTGGATCTGGCTGGTGTTCTGGGGCAATGCCTTCATCGTGCGCGAGCGCGACCACGTGACGTTTGATATCCTCTATCAGGGCGTCAATCCGGCGCTGCGCAAATGGTTCGTGATCGTCGCGGCGCTGGCCATCATCATCGGGCTTCTGGCCTCGATCGGCCCGACCTGGGACCGTTTCTACATCCTGCGGCTGAAACGCACCGCCACGCTCGAGACGCTGTTCGGCGCGGATGTGCGTATGCTGCATATCTACATGATCTATATCGCCTTTCTCCTGATCGTGCCGGTTCGTTATGCGATCCGCGGCTGGAAGGCCTGGCGCCTAGGTGCGGAAGAGGACCTGCACCACTACGAGGCGCTGGCCCGCGAAAAAGGCAAAGACATCCACAAGGCCGACGATACATGAGCCTCGAATTCACGCTCTGCCTGATCTCGCTCTTCCTGTTTGCGGGCATCGGCATGCCGGTCGCCTATGCGATCCTGCTGGCCTCGCTGGTCTATCTCTTTCTCGGTGGCCAGAGCATCGGCATCGCCGGCAAGACACTGATGGACGGGGTTTATCAGAGTTTTATCCTGCTTGCCGTGCCGCTTTTCATCGTCGCCGCGAACATCATGAACGCCGGCACCATCAGCGACCGGCTGCTGCGCTTCTGCGTCGGGCTCGTGGGCCGGTTCAAGGGCGGGATGGGCCATGTCAACGTGGTGGCGTCGCTGATCTTTTCCGGCATGTCCGGCTCTGCGGTGGCGGATGCAGCAGGGATCGGCAAGGTGATCATCGACATGATGGTCAAGTCGGGGCATTACACCCGCGGCTATGCCGCCGCGATCACTGCCGCCTCTGCGGTGATCGGCCCGATCATCCCGCCGTCGATCCCGATGGTGCTCTATGCGCTGGTTTCGAACGAATCCATCGGCTACCTGTTTCTCGGCGGCATCGTGCCGGGCCTGTTCCTCGGCAGCGTTCTGATGGGGATGAACTGGTTCATTGCCCACCGCCGCGACTTCGGCACCGAAGATCCGGTGCCACTGAGGGATTTGCCGGCGCTGACCGTGAATGCCTTTCCGGCGCTGCTGATGCCGGCGATCCTGCTGTACGGCATTTATGGCGGCGTCACCACGCCGACAGAGGCCGCCGCCGTCGCCGCCTTTTACGCGCTGATCCTGGCCGCCGTCTTCTATCGCGCGCTGTCGCTCGGGGCGTTCTACCATATCCTTGTCGAAAGCGCCCGCTCCTCGGCCGCCGTCGGCCTGGTGATCGGTGGCGCGCTGATCCTGAACTTCATCGTCGCCTCCGAGAACATCCCCTCGATGATGGCCGCGGCGATGGTCGATCTGAACATTTCGCCACTGGCCTTCCTGCTGGGGGTCAACCTGCTGATTCTGCTGCTGGGCTGCGTGCTGGATGCGACGACTATCATCCTGGTCATCCTGCCGCTGTTCATTCCGACCTGCCGCGAACTGGGCATCGACCTGGTGCATTTCGGCGTGGTCGCGGTGGTCAACTGCATGGTCGGGCTGATCACCCCGCCTTATGGCATCCTGTTGTTCGTCATCAACGCGGTCACCCGCATCCCCCTGGCCGAGATCATCCGCGAGGTGCTGCCTTTCCTTGCGGTTCTGGTGATGGCGCTGCTGGTGCTGATCCTGGTGCCCGACCTGGTGCTGTTCCTGCCGCGGATGCTTGGCTATCAGGGCTAGGCGGCCCCAGCCGGCCCGCATGTTCTTCCCGTTCCGACACGAAAGACCCACGCGATGAAAACCATCTACCTGCTCAACGGCCCCAACCTGAACCTTCTGGGCAAGCGCCAGCCGGAGATCTACGGCCACGAGACGCTCGATGACGTGGCGCGCATGTGCCAGGAGGCCTGCGCCGAGGGCTTCGAGATCAAGGCGCTGCAATCCAACCACGAGGGCCAGATCGTCGACTGGATTCACCAGGCCCGCGAGGCGGCCTGCGGCATCGTCATCAACCCGGGCGCCTACAGCCACACCTCGATTGCCATCCTCGACGCGCTCAATGCCTTCGAGGCGCCGGTGATGGAGGTGCACATCAGCCAGATCCACAAGCGCGAGACCTTTCGCCATCATTCCTATGTCTCGCATCGCGCCGATGCGGTGATCGCCGGGCTGGGGCTCGACGGCTATGTCGCCGGCGTGCGGCGGATCTGCTCCCTGGCCGGAGCCGCCGGATAATGACCGAGGGCCCGAAGCTCGCCGTCGTCGGCGCCGGTCTGATCGGCATCCGCCACATCGAGGCGATCGACAAGACGGCCGCGGCGACCCTGGCCTGCATTGTCGATCCCGCCGAAACCGGCCAGGCCGCGGCCCGGGCGCGCGGCGTGCCCGGTTACCTCACGCTTGAGGAAATGATCGCCGCCGGCGGCATCGACGGGGTGATCCTCGCCACGCCGAACAGGCTGCACGAGGCGGGCGCGCTCGCCTGTATCGACGCCGGCCTGCCGGTGCTGGTGGAAAAGCCCATCGCCACCGACCTGCCCGGCGCGCGCCGCATCGTGGCGGCCGCAGAGGCCGCAGGCGTCGCCGCCGCCGTCGGCCACCACCGGCGGCACAACCCGCTGATCGCCCGGGCAAAGGCGCTGATCGACGAAGGCCGTCTGGGCCAGATCGCCAGCGTGCAGGGCACCACTTGGTTCATGAAACCCGACAGCTATTTCACCACCGACTGGCGGCGCCGGAAAGGCGCCGGGCCGGTCTATCTCAACCTGATCCACGACATCGATCTGCTGCTGCACCTGGTGGGGCCTGTGGTCACCGTGCAGGCGATGGAATCCAACGCCGTGCGCGGCAACGAGGTCGAAGAGACCGCGGTGATCCTGCTGCGCTTTGCTTCGGGCGCGCTGGGTACGGTCAATGTCTGCGACACCGCCGTCGCGCCCTGGAGCTGGGAGCTGACGGCGCGGGAAAACCCGGCCTACCCCGCCACGTCCGAGGATTGTTACTGGCTGGGCGGCACCGAAGGCTCGCTGTCGCTTCCCAACCTCGCGCTGTGGCGCAACCCGGCGACGCGATCCTGGTGGGAGCCGCTTTCGGCCACCCGCTTCCCTTTCGACCTCACCGATCCGCTGATCCTTCAGATCGAACAATTCGCCGCCGTCGTCCGGGGCGAGGCCGCGCCGCTTGTCTCGGCGCGCGACGGGCTGGCAGCGCTCGAGGTGATCGAGGCGGTCAAGAGCTCGGCCGCAAGCGGACAGCCGGTCGCGCTGACCGGCTGAGACCGGAACGGCGGGTCGGCTCCGGGGCACCGCCTATCGGCTGGGCACGCCCTTGCCGCGCATCAGGCGCTTTTGCGCCGCGATCCGAAACGGCGCATTCGGGGCGCCGTATCCGCCATAGCCCGCGCGGCGTTCCACGATCTCAAAGAACATTCCGCCGGCATAGGGCCGGGAATAGAGCTGAAAAAACGCGCCGCTGGCGTCCTCGTCATAGAGAATATTCGCCGCCGCGAGCCGGTCGAGCATCCCCGGCGGCAGGTCGAACCGCGCCGCGAGATCGGCATAATAGTTCTCCGACATCGGCAGCGGCTCAAAGCCGCGTCGGGCCAGCTCTTCGGCGGTGGAAAAGATATCGTCGGTCGAGAACGCGACATGCTGCACCGAGGCGCCGAAACTGTCCGCCAGGAAATTGCCCGCCATGGTGCGATGGGTTTCCGCGCCGTTGAGCGTGATGCGGAACCGGCCGTCGCGGGTTTCCAGCGCCTGGCTGCGAACCAGCCCGTCGGGGTCGACGACATCGACCATGGGTGATTTGTCCATCTCGAACAGCGTGGTGTAAAACAGCGACCAGCTGAGCATTTCGTCATAGCTCATGGTCTGGGCCAGGTGGTCGATCCGGGTGAGGCCGGCGCCCGTGGCTTGCGCAACCGACGAGGTGAATTCGACCGACCAGACGTCGCTCAGCCCGCTGGCCTCGTCGATGAAATGCAACACGCTGCCCGAAAGGCCGCGGATCGCCGGAATCTGCAACTCGCCCGGGCCGACCGGCTGATCGAAGGGTTTGGCCCCGAGCTGCCTTGCCCGCGCCACCGCATCCGCGGCATCCGGGACCGAGAGGCCGATGTCGCAGACGCTGGTGCCGTGCATGTTGTAGGCGCTGCTGGCATAGCCAGTGGTTTCGCGGTTCACCACGATACGGATCTCACCCTGGGTCCAGAGCGAGAGCTTCTTGGCGATATGGCGCCCCGACTGGTGGAAACCCAAGGTTTCCAGCATCGCCTCGAGCCTGTCGGCCTCGGCGCCGCGGGTCGCGAACTCGACAAAGGACACCCCGTCGACAGAGGACCGGGCCGGCATTTCGGCGGAGGTGAAAGCCAGCGCGGGCTCGGCCCGGCGCACGTCATCCATCAGCGCGATCAGCGAGCGATGGCCGTCCTTGGCAATGGTTTTCGGCGGGCCGGAGCGGAACTGGTCATTGAAGATTTCGAGGCTGATCGGGCCGGCATAGCCGGTCGCCATCACAGCGCGCATGAAGTCGGTGACCGCCAGATCGCCTTCGCCCGGCATGTTGCGGAAATGGCGTGACCAGTAAAGCAGGTCCATCTCGATTTGCGGGGCGTCGGCCAGTTGCACAAAGAAGATGCGGTCGCCGGGGATGCGGCGGATGGTGTCGGGGTCGATCTGGCGGGCCAGTGAATGAAAGCTGTCGAGGATGATGCCGACGTTTTCATGATCGGCCCGGCGGACGATTTCCCAGGCGTCGCGGTGGTCGTTGACGTGCCGGCCCCAGGCCAGCGCCTCATAACCCACACGCAACCCGCGCCGGGCGGCGCGTTCGCCCAGTTCGTGGAAATCCTCTGCCGCCCGGTCGATGCCACCCAGCGCCTGCGGATGGCAGGAGGAACAGACCAGCACCAGTTCGGTGCCCAGCTCCTGCATCAGGTCGAACTTGCGTTCGGCGCGGTCAAAAGCCTTGGCGCGCAGCGGCTCCGGCAGACCTTCGAAATCGCGGAACGGCTGAAACAGGGTGATTTCCAGCCCCATCGAACGGATCATGTCGCCCACCTCGCGCGGGCTGCCGTCATGGGCAATGAAATCCTGCTCGAAGATCTCGATCCCGTCAAAGCCGGCTTCGGCAATCGCCTCGAGTTTTTCCGGCAGGTTGCCCGAGATCGAGACGGTGGCGATGGAGGTTTTCATGCCTCGTCCCCCTGAATGGCATCACGCAGGGCGGCGTGATCGAGATCGGCGCCGGTAAAGATGCCCCAGGCATCGACGCCCTGTCCGAAAAACAGCTCGTAGCCCGAGATCACCGCCAGCCCCGCAGCCTCGGCGTCTTGCAGGAACTGCGTATCGGCCGGCGTATAGACCGCGTCGAAGGCCCAAGTGGCGCCGGCCATTGCCTCGACCGGCAGCGGCGTGCCGCCGATGCCCACCATGCCCAACGGCGTGCAATTGATGATCCCGTCCGCCCCGTCGGCGGCGGCGACGGCCTCGGTGAAGGTTTCGATTCGGGTGTCGGAGCCGAGGGCGCGCAAGGCCGTGGCCAGCCCTTCGGCCTTGACCGGGTCGAGATCGACGCAGCGGATCGATCGTGCGTTCAGCGCGATCAGCCCGAAGGCCACCGCCTTGCCCACCCCGCCGGTGCCGATCAGGCAGACGGTGCCGGGCGCGGCATCGCCGCGCACCGATCTGTAGGCCGCCTTGAAACCGGAGTAATCGGTGTTGAAGCCTTTCGGCCCGTCCGCGTCAAAGACCACGGTGTTCACCGCGCCGATGCCACGGACCAGCGGATCGGAGACCGCGACCTTGGCGGAGACGATTTCCTTGTAGGGAAAGGTGACGTTGATGCCGCGATAGCCGCCGCCCTGCGCCCGGTCAAAGACCTCGTCAAAGCTCTGGCCGAGGTCTTTCGGGATCAGCCGGTCATAGGTGACGTCAAACCCCGCCAGCTTGCCCGCGGTTCGGTGCAGGCGCGGCGATTTGGAGCGGGCGATATTGTCGCCGATCAGGCCGAGCTTGATGCTGCGGGTCATTGCTGTTCTCCCTTGCGGCCAAAGACGCGGGCCTTGCCCTTGGACCAGAGCGGGGTCTGGCTGACGAAAATCAGGATCACCGCGGCAAGGAGCACCAGCGACAGCGGGCTTGTCACGATACCATGAAAGAAGCGGCCAAGGTCTTCGCGCTCCGAGATGATCGCGCGACGCCAGTTGTCGTCGAGCAGGCGCGACAGGATCACGCCGAGGATCACCGGCCCCAGCGGATAGCCGTAATGCCGCATGAAGTAGCCGAAGACGCCGAAGCCGAGCATCCAGTAAACATCGGAAATCGAGTTGTTCACCGCATAGGCGCCGACGATGCTGAGCAGCATGATCAGGGGAATCAGCACCGCACGCGGCATCTCCACGATCCTGGTGAAAAGCTTGATCCCGGTCAGACCAAAGAGAAGCATGAAGCAATTGGCCGTCACCAGCGCGCCGACGATGAACCAGAACATGTCGGGCTGGTCGATCATCAGCATCGGCCCGGGGTTCAGCCCGTGGATGAACAGCGCACCGATCATGATCGCGGTCACCGCGTCGCCGGGAATGCCCAGTGTCATCATCGGGATGAAAGCGCCGCCGACGGCGGCGTTGTTGGCGGTTTCGGGCGCGACAAGCCCTTCCATCGCGCCATCGCCGAATTCGCGCTCGGGCGACTTGGTGACGCGCTTGGCGTGGTCATAGGCCATCAGCGCCGCAATGTCGCCGCCGGTGCCGGGCAGGGCGCCGATGGTGACGCCGATGGTCGAGGTCTGCAACGACAGCGGCAGGTGTTTTTTCACGCTCGCCAGCGAGGGCACGATGCGGCTGATCTTCTGGCGCACCGCGTCCTTGTCGACATGGTGCAACTGGCCCAGCGCCTCGGAAACGCCGAACATGCCGATCATCACCGCGATGAAGGAAATGCCGCCTTCGAGGACCTGGAAATCGAAGGTGAAGCGTTCGGCGAAGGTCAGCGGATCGCGGCCCACCGCGCCGATGGCAATGCCGAGCGCGCCGGCGAAGATGCCCTTGACCAGGGAACCCTGGCTCAGCGAACCGACCAGCAGGATACCGAGGATCGCCAGCAGCATGTAATCGCGCGGCTGGAAGGTCAGCGCAAAATCCGACACCAGCGGCGCGGCCAGCGCCAGCACGCCGATGCCGATGAAACCGCCGATGAAGGACATGACGGTGGTGACGCCGATCGCCTCGCCGGCCTCGCCGCGCCTGGCCATGGGATAGCCGTCAAGCGCCGTGGCGATGGCCGAGGGTGCGCCGGGAATGTTGAGCAAGATCGCGGTGCGCGAGCCGCCATAGACGCCGCCCATGTAGATGCCGATCATCAAGGAGATCGCCGGATAGACATCCCAGGAGAAGGTAAAGGAGATCAGGATCGACACCGCCATGGTGACCGAAAGCCCCGGAATGGCGCCGACATAAACCCCGGCAAAGGTACCGAGCCCCACCAGCAGCAGAAGCTGCGGCTGGCTGAAGACGGTGAGAAAATCCATCACAGCGCTCATTGCGCCCCCTCCGCCTGGAACAGATCGCGGAAAAACTGGATGAACTCGGCTTCGGGCAGGATGCCGGCGGGCATCAGCACCGAAAAGACGATGCGGAAGATCAGCCAGATCACGATCAGGCTGCCAAGCGAAACGGCCAGCGTCCAGACCCAGCCGCGCCGGGCGAGGAATTTGATCGCCAGGATCAGAAACAGCGCCGAGGTCGGCAGGAAGCCCAGCGGTTTCAGCAAGATGCCGTAGATTGCAAGCGCCAGCGAAAACAGCACCACGGCCGGCGGCAGGATGTCGCGCGCCAGCGTCTCGCTGCGATCAAGCGGCAGTTTCGCGGTTTTCAGCAGCACCAGCAGCGAAGCCAGAACCATCACCGCCGTCGTGGCCATCGGCACCGAACCGGGGGCCGAGAGCGCTTCGAAGCCTGAAATGCCATACGCGCTCCAGAACAGGCCGAGGCTGACCGCCAGCATCAGCCCCGCAAAAACCAGTTCTCCGGGCCGCCGCTGATCCGGGGCGCCTCCGGGCGTGGCGTCGGAAGTGCCGTCGTGATGTTCGGGGTCGATATGTTGCATGGCGTCCTCCCTGGAAGGCCTGCTGAAATGAATGGCGCCGCGCATCGAATGGAACGCGCGGCGCCGGTTACGCGGGGCGAACGGGCCGCCGGTCAGGCAATCACTCGCCAGGACGGGCGATGCCGAACTCCTCGGGCGAGGCTTTGGTAAGGCCCGCGTCTTGCAGGAGCCAGGCGGTGCCTTGCTGCCATTTCGACAGGAATTCCTCGGCCTCGTCACCGGCAATGCCCATCAGGGTAAAGCCGCGGTTCTCCATCAGCGCCACGAAATCCGGGTGCTCGACACCGGCGGCGAAGGCGTCGGACAGCTTGGCCACCACGTCGTCCGGCGTGCCCTTGGGGGCAAAGACCCCAAAGAACGGGCCCCAGGGCAGATAAGTGCTGTAGCCGTCGTTGAACTCGGTCACGGCGGGCACGCCGGGCAGCTTGTCGTTGGCGGCGACGTCGAACACCGCCAGCGGTTTCATGTTGCCGGCGCGGATGCCTTCTATGGCGGCCCCAAGGACGGCCGGCATCACGTCGATTGCCCCGCCTTGAAGCGCGGTCAGCGCCGGGCCGTCGCCGTCATAGGGCACGGCAATCACATCCAGTTCCCCCTCGACGGTGTTGATCATCGCGGTAATCACCGAGGGCAGGCCGCCGGGGCCGGTGGCACCAAAGCGGACCTCGCCGGGGTTGGCCTTGATGTGTTCCATCATGCCGGCGTAATCGTCAAACGGCGCATCCTTGTTGGCCACCAGAATGGGCGTGCCACGGGCCAGGATGTTGATCGGAATGAACTCGCCGTAATCCTTGTCACCCAGGCCCATGATCTTGTAGAGCATCGGATTTTCCGCGCCCATTAGCAGGGTGTAGCCGTCGGCCGAAGCCCCCGCGACATGGTTCAGTGCGATCGCGCCCACCGCGCCGGTTATGTTCTGCATGACGACACTACCGCCCAGAACCTCTTCGGCATGCGGCGTGACAGAGCGCATCACCGTGTCGGTCGAACCACCGGCCCCCCATTGGATGATGCCCTGGATTTCCTTTTCCGGGTATTCCGCGACGGCTGCGGTCGCCGACAGCGCGAGCGCGCCGAGCGCGCCCCAAATGGCTCGTTTCATCTGTATCCTCCCAAATCTTCAAACAGTCGGGCCAGGCAACTTCCCAGCCCGGGACAGGCGGACTATCACAGATGGCGCGGCGTAACGTCAAATACTCAAATCTAGAAATGATTAACCTGATGTTATTCCGACCGGCGAAACTCGGGCCCTTGCGCCACCGCCCGCCCCAGTTCACGACGAAAGTGACTTATTGCGTTTTCGGCAAAGCCCGACAGCACCCTGCCCTTCTTGCGCACCACAAAGGATTTGACGGTGACCTCCTCGCGCAGCGGACGGCGCACCAGACCGGGCATATAGACCTCGGCCACGGAAAATTCGTCGATCACCGCCACGCCCAACCCGTGCCGGACCAAGCTCACCACCGTCTGGGCAAACCGGCCGCGCATCGCATGGTTCACCGGCAGCCCAGCATCCCTGAATGGCTGGGCGAGCAACGCGCCATAAGGATCGGCGGGATCGACGCCGATCAAGGGCTGGTCGGTCAAGTCGCGCACGGAAATCTCGGCCCTGTCCGCAAGGGCATGCCCCTCGGGCAGGATCACCACCAACCGCCCCTCGGCGATCTGTTCGTTTTCGATCGAAGCGTTCTCCACTGCCGACGACATCACAACGAATTCGCCGCGCTCCAGCAGCAGATAGTCCACGGTCTCCTCGATCTTGAGAATGTTCAGATCGATGAACAGATCCGCATATCGCCGGCGCACCCGTTTCAGCACGCGGGCGGCAATGAACTGGGCAATCGACGGCGCCGCACCAAAGGCCAGCCGCACGTCCTCGCCTTTTTGCAGGGCACCGACCGCCGATTGCAGGTTGGCGACGCCCTTGTAGACCTCGCGCACCTGATCGAAGACCGCGCTGGCCTCGACCGAAGGCACAAAAAGCCCGGCCTTGCGCTCGAACAGCCGGATACCAAGCGAGTCTTCGGTATGTTTGACCAGGCGACTGATGCCGGGGGCCGAGACATTGAGCATCTGGGCCGCGCCGCTGATCGTGCCGGTCATCATCACCGCGCGGATCACCTCGATCTGTCGCAGAGTCATTTCGGGCATCGTTCCTCCTTTCGCCCCGAGATTAACATGGAGTTACGTGGACACAAGAACAAGCATTTGACGTTAAGGCGTGCGCTCCGCAGGCTGTGGTCCGGATCAACCGATAGGACGGGCCATGACCGACAAACAGCACATCTGGACCGAAGACTGCGACCTGCTGGTGGCGGGGTCTGGCGCAGCCGGGCTGGCGGCGGCGGTAACCGCGGCGCATCACGGGCTGAAGGTGGTGCTGGCGGAAAAAGACGCGGTTCTTGGCGGCACCACCGCATGGTCGGGCGGCTGGATCTGGGCACCCGGCAACCCGGTGGCGCGGCGTCAGGGCATCGCCGAAGACCCCGAGGCGCCGCGCCGCTACCTGCGGGCGGTGCTGGGCGAGACGTTCAACGCCGAGCTTGCCGGGGCCTTCTTGCAGGCCGCGCCGGAGATGGTGGGGTTTTTCGAGGCCGAGACCGCGCTGCGTTTCGACTGCGGTGCGGCCATTCCCGACACCTACTGCCATCTGCCCGGCGCCGGGCTTGGCGGACGGTCTGTCATCGCCCAAGCCTTCGACGCCCGCGCGCTCGGACCGGACATCGCGCTGCTGCGGCCGCCGCTGCGTGAAACCAGTTTCCTCGGCATGACCATCCAGGCCGGGGCCGACCTGCGGGCCTTCCTGACTGCAACCCGTTCGCTGAGATCGGCCCTGCACGTCGCCCGGCGGCTGGGCCGCCACGCCTGGGATCTGGCACGCCATCGCCGCGGCATGGACCTGCGCAACGGCAATGCGTTGGTGGCGCGGCTCCTGCTTTCGGCGCGCGAAATCGGCGTCGACCTGCGCCCCGGGCAGGCGCTGGCCGAGGTGATCTCGGATGCCTCCGGGGTGCACGGCGCCGTCCTGACCGTCGGCGACACCGAAATCCGCATCCGCACCCGCCGCGGGATCGTACTTGCCTGCGGCGGCTATCCGCATGACCTCGCGCGGCGCAGGGCAAGCTATCCCTGCCACCGTCACCACACGCCGCTGGCGGTGCCCGCCGCCACCGGCGACGGCCTCCGGCTGGGCGAAGCCGCCGGCGGCCGGCAGGATATGACGCTGGCCGCGCCAGCCGCCTATTGTCCGGTCTCCCGGGTCAATTGGCCCGACGGCCGCAGCGGCGTCTTTCCGCATATCATCGACCGCGGCAAACCGGGGGTGATCGGCGTGCTGGCCGACGGCCGGCGGTTTTGCAACGAGGGCCTCGGCTACCACGATTACGTCACCGCGATGCAGGCCGCGACCGCGCCCGGCGATGAACAGATGTCCTGGCTGATCTGCGACCGGCGGTTCCTGCGGCGTTACGGGCTGGGCATCGTCCGCCCGGCGCCGGTGCCGATCCGGCCCTGGCTGCGCGCGGGCTATCTCAAGACCGGCGGCACGCTGGCCGAACTGGCGCAGGCCTGCGGCATCGACGGCGCGGGATTGGCGGAAACCGTGGCGCGATACAACACCGGCGCCCGTCGCGGCGAAGACCCGGCGTTCCAACGCGGCAGCTCGGCCTACATGCGGCTGCAAGGAGATCCGGCGGTCACGCCCAACCCCTGCGTCGCCCCGATCGAGACCCCGCCGTTCTACGCCGTCAAGGTCGTACCCGGCAGCTTCGGCACCTTTGCGGGGTTGAAGACCGATGGCCAGGCGCGGGTCTTGGGCGCCGGCACGGGCCCGATCCCCGGCCTCTATGCGGCAGGCACCGACATGGCCAGCGTCATGGGCGGGCATTACCCGGCGGGCGGCATCAACCTCGGCCCGGCGCTCACTTTCGGCTTTGTCGCCGGCCGCCATGCGGCAGGGGCGGCGCCATGAGCCGGCTGCTCTCGCTCGCGCATCTGACCGCCATCGAGCTGGCGCCGCCGGAGCTGATCCGTGCCGCTGCCGAGGCCGGGTTCGATGCCGTCGGCCTGCGACTGATCGCGGTGACCGACACCAGCCCCGGCTACCCACTGATGGCGGATCCGGCAATGCGGCGCGCCACCTGCGCCGCGCTGCGCGAAACCGGTCTGCGGGTGCATGACATCGAATTCGTCAAGCTCACGCCCGAGACCGACCCCGCCGGGCTGCAATCCTTCCTCGACGCGGGGGCGGAGCTTGGCGCTTCCGAGGTCATCACCGCCCCCTATGATCCCGATCTGTCCCGGCTGGCCGACCGGCTCGGCGCGCTCTCCGAGCTTGCGGCGGCACGCGGTCTTGGCGTCTCGCTGGAGTTCTTTCCCTGGACGGTGGTGCCCGATCTCGGGGCCGCCCTGCGGCTGGTCGAGGGCGCGGCGCCCGATGTCGGCATCCTCGTCGACAGTCTGCATTTCGACCGCTCGCAAAGTCGCCTGGCCGATCTGCGACACATCCCGTCGCGGCGCCTGCGCTTTGCCCATCTCTGCGACGCGCTTGTCGCGCCGCCCTATTCCACGCAACAGCTCTTGCACGCCGGCCGGGCCGAGCGCCTGCTGCCGGGCGAAGGGAATATCGACCTCGCGGGCTTCCTCTCCGCCCTGCCCCAAGACCTGCCGCTCGCGCTGGAGGTGCCGATGACGCGCCGCACCGCCGAGCTGGGGCCGGAGGCGGTCATCCGCCACGTCTTCGCGGCGACGTCCGGGTTTCTCGCGGCGCAAGACAGCAGCTCATCCTAGCCGGCGGCCGCGATTCCGGCATCCACCAATTGCTCCCAATCCGGCAGATCGGTCAGCGCTTCCATATCGAAGGCCGCGAGAAAGCGGTCGGTGGTGACAAAAGTATAGGGCGCGCCGCGCCGGGGGCTTCTGGGGCCCGTCCCGATCAGGCCGAGGGCATGCAGCCTGCCGATCAGGTCGCGGCCGATCTCCTTGCCGAAGATCTCCTTGAGCCCGTCGCGGGTGATCGGCTGGTGATAGGCGATGGCCGCCAGCACCGCGAGATCGAAGTCCCGCAGGTCGAGTTCCTGCCCGCCGACATCCGCCGCCGCGCGGACCGCCGGCGCATAGGCCGGCCGCGTCCGCAGCAGCCATCCGCCGGCGGATTTGCTGATTTCGAAAGACCGGCCTTCGAGCTCGACCGCAAGATCCTCGATCAGAAGGTCCACCGAGGCCCCCTGCCCCACGACCCGCGCCAGATCATCCGCCGGCACCGGCGCGGCGCTGGCAAAGAGCACCGCCTCGATCCGGCGCATCCATTCGCGCCACCGCAGCTCGGGCGGCAGGCTCTCCAGCTCACGGTCGAAATCCGGCTCGGTCGCGCTTCGGGCCATGGTCAGACCCCGTAGAGCCGAAAGGTGTCGCGCCCGGTCAGCTCGCGCGCCGCACCAAGCGCGACCAGCCGGTCGCAGAACCGGCGGGCGGCCCGGCCGGACCGGAGCGAGGTGAGCGCCGTCGGCGCCACCGCATCCCGCGTCAGGAACAGGCGAACGGCCTCTTCCGCCCCTCTGGCCCGGAGCTTTGGCGCCACCGCGTGCAATCGGGCGGCGCGCTGGCCAAGCTCTGCGGCTTCGCGCGCCGCCTCGCGCGTGGCCTCGGCCACGGCCCGGTGACAGGCCAACCGCAACTCCTCGCCGGTCTTGCGCAGATCGCGCCGCTTAAGGCCGAGCGACAGAAGCGGCGTGAGATGCGACCAGCCGAGCGCCCGCGCCAGAACCGCATCGGCGATCAGAAGTGCGGTGGCCTCGGCCCCCGGACTGTCCTCGAGAACCGCTTGCAGGGCAGAGGCCGCGCGCCGGATCGGCGCCCCCTGCCCGGCATCCAGCCAGGCCGCGATCCGAGGCGGTTCGGTGTTGGGCAGCGCCCGGGGCAACGCCCTGGCCGAAAGCGGGCGTTCCACGGCCCGGCGCCAGGACAGATAGACCTCACCTGCGGGGCCGGGCTGATGGCCCGGCGGCAGGAACACCACCACGTCGCGCAATTCGCCCGCCCGTTCGGGCCGCCCGGCATGGGCGACGCAATTCTCGGCCGCCCGCAGGGCCAGCCGCGCGCGCAACAGGGCGTGGGGCAAGGCTCCCTGTGCCAGGACAAGATGCAAATGGGCCAGCGCCGCCCCCGACAGAAACGCCAGATCCTCAGAGGTTTCGGCCCGCCCTGCGCCAAGCCAGGGCGGCATGCGGAGCGCCATGTCACTCTCGTTTCTGAAGGTCGCGGCGGCATAGGTCATCCGGCAAGGCTAGCCCATCTCGGCGCTTGTCGCCATATTCGACTGTCAAAACCGCCCTTGCCTCCTTCATGTCCAATAACCTTGCCTTCTCGGCTGGCCGGTCATAGGCTTCGGCTCATGTCGAACCGCCCCATCAGCCCCCCTGCCCCGGAGAACAGTATCGAAGCGGCGCACGCCCCATCCGGGGCGGGCCCGCGCGGCGCGGCCTCTGACAATACCTTGAAAGCCTATGCCCGGGATTGGGCGCATTTCTCGCGTTGGTGCCGGATGACCGGCGCCAATCCGCTGCCGCCTTCGCCCGAGCAGGTCGGGGATTATCTGACGGCAATGGCGGCGCCCGCAGACGACCGGCAATCCCCTGCGGCCCGCTGCCCCCTTTCGGTGTCCACCATCGAGCGCCGGCTTGCCGGACTGGTCTGGAACTACGCGCGGCGTGGCTTCGCACTCGACCGCCAAGACCCGGAGATCGCCACCGTGCTGGCCGGGATCAGACGCCGCCACGCCCGCCCCCCGGCGCAGAAAGAGGCCATCCGGCCCGCGGATATCTTGGCCATGGTGGGCACATTGGGCTTCGACCTGCGCGGGCTGCGGGATCGCGCGATCCTGTTGCTGGGCTTTGCCGGCGGATTGCGTCGAAGCGAAATCGTCAGCCTCGACCGCCGCAAGGACGACACCGCCGACGGCGGCGGCTGGATCGAGATCATGGAGGCCGGCGCGCTCCTTACCCTCAAGGCCAGGACCGGCTGGCGCGAACTCGAGGTGGGGCGCGGTTCGTCCGAGCGGAGTTGCCCGGTGAAGGCGCTGGAGGACTGGCTGCACTTTGCCAGGATCGACACCGGGCCGGTCTTTGTCCGTACCTCCCGCGACGGCAAACGGGCGCTGAAGGCACGGCTGAACGACAAGCATGTGGCGCGACTTGTCAAACGCACCGTTCTGGACGCCGGGCTGCGACAGGACTTGCCAGAGCAAGAACGACTTGCCCTGTTCTCCGGTCACAGCCTGCGCACCGGGCTTGCCAACGCGGCCGAGATCGACGCGCAGGCTGTTCAGAAACGGCAGGGCCATGCCTCGGCCGAGAGGTCCGGTTCTCGACGCCAGGCCGACAGGTTTCAAGTGAACCTGACCCGAGCGGCGGGGCTCTGAGCGGCATGAGCCGAGGCCTTCGCCTTGCGGCTCAGGGCCGGGCATCGCCCGAGAAGCGCGCAATCCGGGTGAGCAGATAGATCTGCCACAGCGCCGCCAGAATCGCCGCCCCGAAGACCGCCTGAATCGAGATCAGCGCGACAAAGCCGGCGCCGAGCAGCGGCAAAAGCGCTGCCGGCGCGGCCAAAGCATTGAAATAGGCGGAATAGGCCGGCCGCCGGTCATCGGGCGATATCTCCATGAGATAGCCCAGATAGCCGATGGTCACGCCGTTCATCATCGCCCCGATCAAAACGAAGAGCAGGGCAAAACCGATCAGCCCGGCCCCGGCCCAGATCAGCCATATCGCAATGAACGGCGGCACCATACGGACAATCGCGACCATGCGCAGCATCGCCAGCTTTCCGGCGCCATCACCGAGCCAGCCCCAGAGCGGGTTCGACAGCAGCGCCCCGGCGGTTTGCGCCCCCAGCAGGATGCCGACATCGGCCGCGCCGATGCCGTTGCCGGCGGCAGCGACGACATAAAACGGCAGCGCCATCAACGTCGCGCCACCGAGCCATTGCGAATAGAGGAACAGCCGAAAGCGGGTGTCGTCTTGCAGCACCTGCCAACCGCCGCGCAAAAAGGCGGTGATGCCGGGCGGCGTGGCTGTGCCCGCCTTGCGCGCCGGCACCGGCGGTTCCCCCGCCGCGACAAAGAACGTCGAGGACAGGATCATCAACAGCGCCGCCAGCGCAAAGATCACGGCATGGGCCAGTAGCAGGGGCAAGGCGTCGATCGTCAGCCCGACAAAGCCCGCCACGGCAAAGGCGATCAACCCGCCGCCAAAGAAGCGCCAGGCCAGCATCCGGCTGCGGGCCTCGGAGCGGATCGAGCGACCGACGATGTCGTTATACGGCACCGCGACCACCCCGCTGACAAAGGCATAGACCGTCCAGAGCGCGAGGAAGCCGACAGCCAGCGGCACCGGCGGCCAGTCGAATTGCGGCCAATCCGACCCCCACCAGAGCAGAATCGCGATGAACGCCAGACAAGTCGCGCGCCCGTAGGCACCAAAGACGTAAAAGGGCATCCGCCGTTCGGCCCGCTCGGCCAGGTAGCCGACGAGCAGTTGCGGCAGCAACCAGCCAAGCCGCAGTATCGCGCTGGCAAAACCCACCGCAAAGGCGCTGCCGGTCAGATGAAAGACCAGGCTCGCCACGACGGTCGCGGAATCGACCGCCGCCGCCCCACCCTGAAACGCCGCACCTGCGCCGGCAATGCGCCAGAACCGGCGGCTCTCATCGGGCAGTGTCGTCGGCTCAGACCCGGACATTGGCCCGTTCCGCCTCGATCCGGGCTTGCCGGATGTCGATCCCCGATTGCCACAACACGACCAGCCCGATGCCGACGACCAGGATGATCGACACCATCCAGTTGAACAGGATCATCAACAGCGCCTGTTCTTCGGGAACGCCCAACAGCTGAAACGCAAGCGCCGTGCCGATGACAAAGCCCCCCGGCACCCGGACGAACCGCGACAGCACCAGCGAAAAGCCGCCAAACACCATCAGGAAGAGGTAATCGAGCGGTGCCAGAACCACGCCAATGGCCAGCCCGGCCCAGAGAAAATGCGTGGCCGAGACAAATTTTGCCGCCACCGCGCCGAGCAGCACGTTCAGCCTGTGCTGCCGGCTGCGCGGCCAGACGACACCGCTGCACAGCGATCCGCGCAAGGCGGTGCCGTTGGCCCGGAACCAAAGGGCCACCCAGTCGAAGATGCGGCAAATCAGCGGCCCTTCCCGCGCAAATAGGGCGCGAAAGCGGAACATCGCCCAAAGCAGACCGCTGAAGAGCGCGAAATTCAGTGCCCCGGCGACCGCCAGGCCCAGCTCCAGATTGCCGGCGATCTGAGGCACCTCGCCCGCCATTGCCACGACCCCGGCAAAGAGCGCAAAGACCACGCCATCGATAAATCGCGCGATGATGGTGGTGGTCAGCACGGTGCCCATCTTCAAGGTTTCCATCCGCGCGATCAACCAGGACCGCACCAGCGGGCTGATGCCAAGCGGCACCAGCACATTGGCGCCGTATCCCGCCAGCAGCGCCCCGGTCAGCCGCAGCGTGCGCACCGGTTTCACATCATGCAGAATCTGGCGCCATTTCCAGCCGTTCAGCACCTGCTCGAGCAGCAC
Organism: Marinovum sp. E3; assembly: GCF_055755275.1. Lineage (NCBI taxonomy): Bacteria > Pseudomonadati > Pseudomonadota > Alphaproteobacteria > Rhodobacterales > Roseobacteraceae > Marinovum > Marinovum sp. E3. The sequence goes on along the minus strand of NZ_JBVTQV010000003.1, from coordinate 117,943 downwards.
AGTCGCCGCCAGCACCGCGATCCACCCGAGGTTGGCCGAGCCGAGCCCGGCCAGAAACCGGCCGAAATCGAGATCGCGGTACAGCCAGAAAACAATGGCAAGCGCGACCACGCCGCCGGCAACAGGCAGCCCCCAGCGCGACAAGATACGTTTCATGCCATTGCCCCTGCCCCGTGCCGGACATGCTGTTCTGTGGCCATTGCCATCTCCCCTGCGCAATTTCCCTGACACGCCATCCTACAGACCGTATCATGGTACGGAGTCAACCACACAAGTGACAGGAGCGCCTGATGAAACCCTTCACGATTGGTAATGCGGCAAAGGCAACGGGTGTCGGTGTCGAAACCATCCGCTTCTACGAGCGCCGCGGTCTTATCGCCCAGCCAAAGCGGCCCGAAGGCGGCGGCGCCCGCGACTATGATGCCGACACCGTTGCGCGATTGCATTTCATTTGCAAGGCCAAGGAGATGGGGTTTTCCCTGGCCGAAACTGCCGAGCTCCTGGCGTTGAGAGATGATGGCGAGGCCGGTTGCGCCACGGTGCGCGCCCGCGCCATCGCCAAACGCCGGGAGATCGAGATCAAGCTTCTTAGGCTGAAGGAGATGTGCAGCCTGCTTGATGACCTCATTGCCGGCTGCCCGGGGTCCGGGGAGCTGTCGGATTGCACCATTCTGGGGGCCATCGAAACCCACGACCGATGAGGCCGGCCCCGGTCAGGTCCACGGTCCTTTCGGACCCCGGGCTCGGGACTTGGGGATACTGCTGGCCGACAGCGGGGTTGTCCGCGGCGCTGGCCGCGATTGGCTCGCCAAGGCCCGCAGGGCGGCGATGCGGTTCTCGGTCGCCGGATGGGTTGCGAACAGGTTGTCATGCTTGTGTGCGTGCAGCGGGTTGATGATGAACATATGCGCCGTCGCCGGATTGCGCTCGGCGGCGTGATTGTCGATCCGGGCAGCGCCCATGGCGATTTTTTCCAGAGCCGAGGCCAACCAGAGTGGCTGGCCGCAGATCTCGGCGCCCATCTTGTCGGCGGCGTATTCCCGTGTCCGGCTGATTGCCATCTGCACCAGCGCAGCCGCCAGCGGTGCGAGCATCATCATCAGCAACGTACCGATCAGCCCAAGGCGTTCACGCGACCCGCCGAAGAACAGCGCAAAATTGGCCAGCACCGAGATCGCGCCGGCAAAGGTCGCGGTAACGGTCATGATCGCGGTGTCATAGTTGCGGATGTGGGCCAGCTCATGTGCGACCACCCCGGCCAGCTCCTCTCTTGTCAGGCTGCGCAGCAGGCCCGAGGTCACGGCCACCGCCGCATTTTCGGGGTTGCGCCCGGTGGCAAAAGCATTGGGTTGCGGCGTGTCGATCAGATAGACCTTGGGCTCGGGCATCCCGGCGTTTCGGGCCAAATCCGCAACCATAGCGTGCAGCCCCATCCGATCTCCCGGTGTCACCGGCTGGGCATTGTGCATCCGCAGCACCATGCTGTCGGAGTTCCACCATGTGAAGGCATTCATCGCCGCGGCCACCACCAGGGCGATCACCGCGCCGCCTGCCCCGCCGATCAGATAGCCGACGCCCATGAACAACGCGGTCATTGCCGCCATCAGCGTTGCCGTTTTTACGTAGCCCATTGTTGTCTCCGATCCTTGAATGCGCCTTGATGCAGGAAATATGGCGCGGATTTCGGGGCCTGCAAGTCGCCGCGTTGTGTGTGTCATAGGCCCGTTCCGGGCAATGGGTTGTCGCGAGGTTGGTGATCCCGTTGGCGGCCTTCTACTTCCTTAAAATCGCCCGAGAGAGACAGCCATTTGGCGGGCTGTACCGCGGCGAATGCGAGCATTTTCAGGAACGCCATGCCCGTGATTTTTCCGGTCGGGTTCCTTGGTCCAGATTGATCCGTTGCGAGGGTCTGCAATCAACGTAGTGCAGCAGCGTGCGGCGCGGTTTGGTAAATTTTTGGGCCGGTCTTTAACGAGGGTCATCGTGACAATCTCTTCGGCACAGGGCAGGGCCTCGCCAGCTGATCGGCGTTCATCCTGCCCAAGAAAGTTGGCCATGGCCAACTTTCCCCTGCCGGGCATCCCGGACGGCTCTGGTCAAATAGGCGTCGGGGTTGGCAATGTCGCAGAGACGCCTGGCCATCCGGTCCTGCAAGGTCAGCGTCTGTCTCAACCCCAAGGACGTTAGTGCCGCGGTCAAAGTGTTGTGCTGAACCCCCAGCATCTTGCCGAATTCATAGAGAACCCGCTGCGCTCCACGCTCCGAGGTGGGCGGATCGGGGTAGAACGCGGCCAGAGCCCGAAGCTGTGGCCATAGCTCGGCTTGCGAAGGTTCGGAGTATTTTTTTGTATTGGAGTTTGTTGGCTCTTTGTGTCGGACGTTTTGACCGTCATTGGCGGACGTCGGAACCGGTGTTGCCTGTGTCCCGTCACCATGCGGCAGGGCGTTGCCCGTGGCCTCGACCTCGGTTTCCTGTTGCATCGGCGCGCTGACCTCTGGGGGCATCAACAGTCGTGTCAGTTCCTGGATGATCGACCTGGCCTGCACGATGGTGGCACTGGCGCGTCGCATCAGGGTGCGGGTGCCTTCGACAAAGGCCCGCGCCTCTTCTGCCAGATCGAGTTCAAGGCATTGGCGTCTCAGCGTCTGGATACGGGCCTTGAGGCCGCGCAGCTCAAGCGCCTCTTCGCGGCGTTTTTCGGCAAGATGCAAAAGTTCCTCGGATCGGACCAGCAGCGGAGAGAGGTCGATGCCGTAGGCCGCAACAACTTTGCCCGCACGGTAGATCGGAAATCTCTTCCGGTTTGCACTGTCCCTGCGGACAATCAATCCGACGGCCTCCAGCCGCTCCAGATGCCGGCGCAGCTGCCTGTCGGTGATGCCCTTGGCACGAAAGCACAGTGTCTCATTGCTCGCGAAGACTGTGAGCAGGGTGGTGGGTGAGATCGCCATGTCCCGCCCGGTTTCGGAATTCTTGCAGGCCAGACAGCTCAAAAGAGCGTCCAGAACGACGATCGACGCCGCGCGCAGGCCCAGATCCCGACCGACCGTGTTGACCGCGGCCATGAGCGCGCGTCGGGTAATCGGCCGAAAGTCGGGTTGCGTAGATATTGCGCCGATCCCCTCGAAGCCACGAGGGGTCGACAAGGCACAGGTTTCCTGTGCCACGGCATCAGGTGCCGCGACATACTGGTGATTCATGCAATTTCAGACGGCAAAAGGCGACCGGTCACCGAAAACGGTGTTGCAGGGATTCGTTTTTGGGGGTACCAATAAAGTGCTAGTAAATCGGGACCCTCTGGAGTGCGTCACTGCCTTCGGGGGGTTTCTTTTTGCGCTGCTGTCTGCCTCCTTACTGCTCGGTTTCGTTTCTGCCTATCTGTTGGCCATGGCCAACATTAATGAAATCAACGTGTTACGTGATTATGATTGGTCTTCACGTTGCTTCCATTCTCGGTAAAGCCTTTCCAGGTTGCCTTCGACAAACCCGATAAAGCCCTGTTCATCCGTTGCCGTCACCTCGACAACGATCCGTTTGCCCTTCGCCTTGAACGCCAGCGAGGTTCCATCCAGACGCTCCAGCGGGGCAGGGGAGCTGGCCGGCTTTTGCGGCGCGGCTTCGCGCTGCGCCCTGGCTTCGATGTTCTGCATGGCCTCGATCGCGGCGGCCAGCCTTTCCGCAGGCGCCCCCGATCCGGGGATCAGGGGCAGGACGGCGTCACATGAGCCGGCGCCAATGCTTTTGACCAGGCGCCTCAATTCCAGCCAGGGGCGCCGGCCGGCCTCGTGCGCGGCACCGATCTTGTAGATGATGGTGTCGGGCACGTCCCGCGCCACGCCGATCAGTTTGCTCAGCGTCCCCTTGTCGACAGCGAGCACCTCGCCGATGTCGCTGCGGCTGAAGCCCTGTTCTTCCAGCTTGGTGGCAAAGATCGCCTGTTCGATGAAGCTGCGTTCCAGCCGGGCCGAGTTTTCCAGCGCCTGCGAGACAAGCGCCTCGCGCTGGTCCATTTCCTTGATGTAGGCTTTGACCTTGATCCCAAGCGCGCGACAGGCGGCAATGCGCCGCCGCCCGTAGACCACCTCGTAACGTGGTCCGGCCCCGCGGCGATAACGCAGCAGGGCAGGGAGTTGTTGGCCGGAGGTGCGGATCGACGCAATCAGATCCTCGAGCCCGTCAGCCACGTCGAACCGGTCGGCAATCTCGGAATCCGCAATTTCAGCAACATCCAACTCTTGCGCCGATTGCGCCGAGACCTGCGACAGGACATCCGACATGCTCTTGATCGAACGCGGCGCTGCCGTTTCCTGTTGCGGCGCGGGCGTGGCCGGAGCCGCTGGCTTCGACCCCATCTGGGCCAGGCTCTTGGCCAGAAGATCACGTTTCATGGATGCCTCCCCGACCCCAGGCCGATTGGATCATGTCCTCGATGTCGTTCGAGAAGCCGATGGCGGATTCAAGCGCGCGGTCATACGTCTTGCGGTTCTTCGACCCCACGAGATCGACCTCGAAGATCGTTTTCTGCGACAGCCCGGCTTCGCTCACCGCGGAGGATTTGACAAAGGGTGTCTTGACGACGCTTTCGCCCAGCAGTTCCCTGATCCATTCGGCCAGATCCTGCTGCGTGCTGATGGCGGTGTCGAACCGGGTCAACAGATAGGCGAAATTGTCATAGGCGCCGATACCGCCATTGGTATAGAGCACTTCGAGGATGCCCGAGGCCATGGTCAGGAACTGGCTGGCCGAGGCCAGGTCGACGCGCTCGGGAATGACGGTCATCAAAAGCGATGTCGATGCGCAGGCGGCCGCCATGGTCAGATATCCGAGTTGCGGCGGACAGTCGATCAGCACGATATCGTAATTGTCCTCAACCTGGCGCAGGGAATCGCGGATGCGGTTGAAGAAAACCGGCTGTTCGCCACGGCTCAGGGCCGTCGGCGTCTCGGTTTCGAATTCCGAGAGCATGATCCCGCCGGGGACAAGATCGAGATTCGGAAAATAAGTGCCTTTCAAGACGTCGGTGATCGGTTGCCGCGAGGTGTCGCCGTCGTTGTAACGGATCGCATCGTACAGCGTGCCGCCGTGACGGAAATCGATCTCGGGCTGGTATCCGAAAAAGGTGGTGAGAGAGGCCTGCGGATCGGCATCCACCAGGCACACGCGGTATCCGCGCAGGGCAAGTCTCATCCCTAGGGTGACTGTTGTCGTCGTCTTGCTCGAGCCGCCCTTGAAGTTGACGGTCGACCAGATTTGCAGCTTGTCCCCCGGGCGCCGACCGGGAAGGAACTGATAGGGGTCCTTCGCGCTCTGAGCCAGAATGTTGCGGATTTCCAAGATGTTGTCGGCTGTATAGAGGCGTTTGTTGCCGGGGCCTTGCTCTACCTCGGGGATGCGCCCGTCAAAATGCGCCTTGCGGAGATATCCGTCACTCACGCGCAGCAACTCGCCCACCTCGGCGGTGGTGAAGCTGCGAAGCGTCTTCTCTTCCTTGGGAGCCAGGAAAAGCTTGGACATGTGTTCAAGGGCTTCGGAAAGCCTGTTAGCATCCGCCTTGAGCTTGTCATGCAACACAGGGTGCATCGTGGTCTGCCCGTCTTGTTCCGCCTGTTTCGCGTTACTCCCTCTTGCCTGTCGAGGTTGGATTCGAGGAACGCGGCCGGCAATTTTTCTTTTGTTTCGCGTTACAGGTATGCAGGGTAGCCTTCTGAAACTCAAGAAAAATGTTCGCGCATGCCTTGTATCTCGAAGGGTTTCATTCCCCGGATGCAATGAAAATTTTGGCGACGGACCAAATGGCGCAAGTGTAAGACATTGAATTTTATGCCTAAAGTTATGCACAGGTTGTCCACATCCGCGGCTTTCCGGCTCTCGGGGCCTCAGAATGCTACGTTCTGCCTTTGTCTGTTGTAACGCTCACTGCAAAATTTCGGCGGGCTCTGCGTCCTCTGAATAGGGCGCAACGATTCTCGCACGACGCCACATAACAGTCTGCACATCGAGGGACGAACCGGATATTGGCGTTACTGGATCGCCGCAGGCTGGGAAAAGCACAGTGTTGGCAGGCATCCGACGAAATTATCGGACATATTGAGCGATAGCCTAGCGGGGCGGTTTTTGGTGGATAAGGATACTATAAGCGCCGTGCGGTGTTCCCGGTTTCCGATGTCGGTCGGGGATGGTGGTCTGACGGCCGCGCGGAAAAGGCTTGAATATCACACCGGGCCCGCGCGAGTCTCGCGCAAGCCCGGCGCGCATGCTTTCGGGCAGGCAACCCAAGGATCCTGGCCCGTGACACTCTATCTTCGCTCGCTGCGACCGGTGCAATTGCGTCTGATCTCGGCAATCGCCAGGCATGGCAAGCTGCGCCTGGCGGCGGATACCTGCAACATGACGACGCCGGCGGCCTCGCGCATGTTGGCCGAGATCGAAAGCCAACTTGGCACCGAATTGTTCACCCGTACGCCCAAGGGCATGTTGCCGACACCCGCAGGCCGGGTGCTGGTCAATCATGCCCGCAAGCTGGTGCATGACATTGACCAGATGGCGCAGGACTTCGCGGCTCATCTTGGGGGCACCGGTGGCTCGGTGCGGGTCGGAGCAGTCACCGGGGGCGCCCTTGCGGCGGCGATCCCGGCGATCCTGGACCTGAAATCGGAGGCGCCGTTGGTGGATGTTGCGCTGGATGTATCCTCATCTTCACGCTTGATGTGGGGGCTGGAGCGCGGCGAATTCGATTTCACCCTGAGCCGCGTCGGGCCGCATGATTATTCCCGCGACTTCGAGATCCATCCGGCCGGCGATGAAGCCGTGCTGTTGATGGTGCGCCGCGGGCATCCCATGGCCGAGGCCGGCGAGGTGACGCTGGCCGAGTTGCGCGACCAGGCCTGGACGATGCAGGATCGCGGCGCGCCCATCCGACACGCCTTGGAAATCGCCTTTCACGAAGAGGGGACGGACCTGCCGGCAAACCTGATCAAGACCGCTTCGGTGGTGGCGATCATGGCCTTGCTGCGCGACTCCGACGTCATTGCCGTGGTCACTCATGAAGTGGCCGATCTTCTGCTGTCGCCGCCCTTTTGCGCCGACCTGGCCCTGCTTCGGACGGTGCGGCAGATCCGGATCGAGCCCTATCACATCCTCTGCCCGCGCGATCGATTGATGTCGCCGGCGGCCCAGCGTCTGCTGGCGCTGGTCCAGGCCCGTCTGGGCCGCTAGTGTGTTACCAATACTGTCAACGCGATAGTCCGAGATGTAAATTGTTGGGCAATCCGTCCTCGGCATAGGCTCCCCTCAACACAAGGTTTGCATCCGGAGGGGACATGAAGAGCCGCGCAACAATTCACCGGGATTTTGCCATCGCGCAGATCGACGATCGCCTCTATTCGGCTTTTATCGAGCACATGGGCCGGGCCATCTATACCGGCATCTATGAACCGGATCACCCGACCGCCAACGCCGACGGTTTCCGCCAGGACGTGCTCGAACTGGTGCGGGGGCTGAAGATCCCGGCAATCCGCTATCCGGGTGGCAATTTCGTTTCCGCCTACAAATGGGAAGACGGGATCGGCCCGCAAGCGGATCGCCCGGTGCGGCTCGATCTCGCCTGGCGCTCGAAAGAGACCAACCAGGTGGGCATCAACGAGTTTGCGAAATGGGCACGCGACGCCGAGATCGAGATGATGCTGGCGGTCAATCTCGGCACCCGCGGCATCGAGGAGGCGCGCAATTTCGTCGAATATTGCAACCATCCCTCGGGCACCTATTGGAGCGACCTGCGCCGCAGCCATGGGGTCGACCAACCCTATGGCGTGAACATGTGGTGCCTGGGCAACGAGATGGACGGCCCCTGGCAGATCGGCCACATGGAGGCCAAGGAATACGGCCGCCTGGCCGACGAGACATCCAAGGCGGTCAAGGCTTTCGGCAAGGGAATCGAGACCGTGGTCTGCGGCTCGTCGAACGACCAGATGCCGACCTATCCCGACTGGGAGCGGCAGGTGCTGGAGGAATGCTACGAGAACGTCGATTACATCTCGCTGCACAAGTATTTCGGCAACAACAGCCGCGACAGCCTGAACTACTTTGCCAAGATCGAGGAGACCGGGCGGTATATCCAGTCGATCGGCGGCGTCATCGATTACGTCAAGGCCAAGAAACGGGCCAAGAATGACATCTACATCTGCTTCGATGAATGGAATGTCTGGTATCACAACCGCGCGCAGGATTCGAAGAATTGGCAGTCCTGGGACTGGCCCGAGGCGCCCGCGCTGCTGGAAGAGGATTACAACCTCGAAGATGCGATCTTTGTCGGCGGTCTGCTCAACGAGTTCATCCGCCGCTCGGATCGGGTCAAGATCGCCTGTATCGCGCAGCTTGTGAATGTCATCGCGCCGATCCGCACAGAGACCGGCGGCCCGGCCTGGGCGACGACGATCTATTACCCCTATCAATTCGCCAGCCTCCATGGCCGGGGAACGGCGCTGAACGTCGCGGTGGACGGCCCCCGATATGATGCCAGGGTGGCGCAGGACGTGAACTACCTGGATGTTGCGGCGGTTCTGGCGCCCGACGGCAGGTCGATCACCATCTTTGCGATAAACCGTAGCCCGGACGCGACCATGGACCTCGACCTTGCGCTGCACGGTTTCGATGGCCTCGGCCTGATCGATCACCAGGTGATGGGCGGCAACAGCGCCGATGCGCGGATCGCCAATACCGCGGCAGAGCCCGACCGGATCACGCCACGCAAGGGCGAAAAGCTGGCGGTTGCCGATGGCAGGGTGACCGGTGAACTGCCCGCGTTCTCTTATAGCGTGATCCGATTGTCGGTCGGCTGACGGCAGAATGGGTGAGGAACCGGAAAAGGGGGGAGCGGCAATGCAGGACACCGGAGTTCATCTGAGAGACGTCAAGAAGAGCTTTGGCGCGGTGGATGTGATCCGGGGGGTCGACATGGACATTCCGCGCGGTCAGTTCGCGGTGTTCGTCGGCCCCTCGGGCTGCGGCAAATCTACCCTGCTGCGGATGATTGCCGGCCTCGAGGACACCAGCGATGGCCAGATCGCCATCGGCGCGCGCGATGTGACGCACGAAGACCCGGCAGATCGCGGCGTGGCCATGGTGTTCCAATCTTACGCCCTTTACCCGCATCTCTCGGTGTTCGAGAACATGGCGTTCAGCCTGCGCCTGGCAAAACGGCCCAGGGCGGAGGTCGACGAAAAGGTGCGCCGGGCGGCCGGCATCCTGAAACTGTCGGACCACCTGGACAAGAAGTCGGCGCAATTGTCCGGCGGTCAGCGACAGCGGGTGGCCATCGGCCGCGCCATCGTGCGGGCGCCGGATGTGTTCCTGTTCGACGAGCCGCTGTCGAACCTCGATGCCGAGCTGCGGGTGCAGATGCGCCTCGAATTGGCGCGGCTGCACAAGCAGCTCGGCGCGACGATGATCTATGTCACCCATGATCAGGTCGAGGCGATGACCCTGGCCGACACGATCTTTGTGCTGCAAGGCGGGCACGTACAACAACATGGCGCGCCGCTTGATCTCTATGACGACCCGTCGAACCGCTTCGTGGCGGGCTTTATCGGATCGCCGTCGATGAACTTTTTCGAGGCAACGGTCGCCGGCCATACCAAGGACGGCATTACCGCCCAGCTGGCCGGCCAGCCCGACCAGAGCTTTGATATTCCGCTGCGCCATCGCCCGGAGCAAGGCACCGTCCTCGTGCTGGGCATGCGGCCCGAGCATCTGATGGTAACGGCAGCGGGCGGCATGCGTGTCACCGTGGACGTCGCCGAAGAGCTGGGCGGCGTGTCCTATCAGCATGGCACGCTGGAGGGCGGCGAAGCCGTGATTTTCCAGCAGACCGGCGCGCGCCACGGCATGCACGGCACGGTCCAGACCGTCACGCCCGAGCTGGCACGGATCTTTGTATTCGACAAGAGTGGTGACCGGGTTCGGTAGGGTCACGAGAACAGCAGGAGGAGACTGAAATGATTAGAAAAATTGGGAAACTGACCGCGGCAACCGCCTTGGCTTTGGGGCTTTCGGGCCCGGCTTGGGCGCAGGTCGAGGTCGAGTGGTGGGATTTCCTTGGCGGCGGCGACGGCGTGCGCATGAAGGCGCTGATCGGCCAGTTCAACGAGGAACACCCCGACATTCAGATCAACGGCACCACGCTGGAATGGGGGCTGCCGTTTTATACCAAGGTGCGCACCTCGGTGGCGGTCGGGCAGGGGCCCGACATCATGACCTATCACCTGTCGCGCCTGCCTCTGGCGCTCGAGGAGGGCGTGCTGTCGCCGATCACCGAGGCCGATCTCGAGACCGCCGGGATCTCGACCGGCGATTTCTTCCCGGCCTCCATCGCCGCCGCCTCGAGCGAGGACGGCGCGCTGATGGCCGTGCCTTTCGACATCCATGCCATCGTCACCTATTACAACCGCACCGCGCTGGAAGGCACCGAATGGCTGGACGCTGACGGCAACCTGACCGGGCTGAACTCGATCGACGACGTGACCGCGCTGCTGACCTGGGCCAAGGACCACGGCTTTTCTGATCCGCTGAGCTTTCAGACCGAGGGCGGCGGCGGCACTTGGCGCGTCTTCTATACCCTGCTGCGCCAGCAGAACGGCGAGATGCTGACCGATGGCGAAGTGCTGGCCGGTGACAATCTCGACAAGGCGGCCAATGCGATCAAGATCATGGCTGATTGGCGCGCTGCCGGGCTGATCCCGGAGCAGGCCGCCTACGAGGCGTCCGTGGCGCTGTTTTCAGGCGGCAAATCGGTGCTGCACATCAACGGCGTCTGGGAAGTGCCGACCTTCAAGGACCAGACTGAGGCCGACACTCTGGGCTTTGACTGGTTCGCCAACGAGGTGCCGCAGCTGATGGACCAGCCCGCGACCTGGGCGGACAGCCACGCCTTTGCCATCCCCAATGATCCCGATATGGACGCCGAAACCCGCGACGCGGTTCTGACCGTGATCGGCTGGATGGAAAAGCACTCCCTGGACTGGGCGGGCGCCGGCCACATCCCGGCGTACAAGCCGACGGTGGACAGCGACGCATATGGCGCGTTGCAACCGAACGCGACCTATGCCTCTCTGGCCGGCAACGCGGCCTTTGATCCGCGCTCCAAAATCGCCGGCGTCGCCTCGCCGATCTATGACGCGGTGGACAACCTGATCGCCCCTGCGGTGCATGGGTTCCTCAGCGCCGATGATGCCGCGGCCGAGATGAAAGCCCAGCTCCAAGCACTGTTGAACTGAAGACGATGGCCGGGGATGTGACATACATGTTCCCGGCGTCACATGCCGAAGGCAGGGAGGCCGTCATGTCGAAAGCAAACCGTCGCCGTCGCGAATTGCGGGCCGCAGGCCTGTTGATCGCGCCCTTCCTGCTGGTCTTCACGGTTTTCTTTCTCTACCCGACCTACAAGGTCATCGCGCTCAGCTTTACCGATGCGCCACTGATCGGCGAGGGCACCTGGATCGGGCTGGCGAACTACGTCAAGCTGTTCAACGACCGGCTGTTCTACACCTCGCTCTGGAACAACTTCTACTTCGTGCTGCTGACCGTCGTGCCGACCACGGTGATCGCGCTTCTGATCGCGCTGGCGGTGAGCAAGCTGAAGGGCCGGATGCAGGCGCTGGTGCTGACGCTGTTTTTCCTGCCCTATGTGCTGCCGGTCTCGGTCGTCACCATGATCTGGACCTGGATGCTGGATTTCCAGTTCGGCATCCTGCAACCGCTGATCGCGGCGGTGACGGGCAAACCGGTGCCGGTGTTCAAGAACCCCTATTGGGTGATGCCGATGATCGCCGTCGTCACCATCTGGTGGACCAATGGCTTCAACGTGCTGTTGCTCATCGCCGGGCTGCGCAACATTCCCCAGGATCTCTACGAGGCCGCGGCCCTGGATGGGGCCACGTCATGGCAGCGCTTCTGGCGGATCACCTGGCCGCTGCTCTGGCCGATCACCGCGCTGGTGCTGACGCTGCAACTGATCCTTCAACTCAAGCTTTTCGATCAGGTCTACCTGCTGTCGAATGGCGGCCCCTTCAACCAGTCGTATGTGGTGCTGATGCAGATGTACCGCGAGGCCTTTCAGCTCAACAACGGCGGCTATGCCTCGGCCATCGCCATGGTGCTCTTCGGGATCATCGTCATCGTCTCGGTCCTGCAATTCCAGCTGCTGCGTATCGGAGCCCGTAAATGACCGCCAAACGCGCCCGCAACCTCGCCTTTTCCGCCATCGTGCTGATCGCCGCCGCGATCTGGATCTTTCCGCTCTACTGGGCGCTGACCACCTCGCTGCGCAGCGAGAACCGGATCATCTCGGACGCCGGCGTGCTGATCGACGAGCTGAATTTCTCGGCCTATATCGATGTGCTGTCGACCTCGAAGCTGCCGCTCTGGTATCTCAATTCGGTGGGCACCTCGGTGATCATCACCGTCATCGTCCTGCTGACCGGCATGATGTGCGCCTATGCGCTGTCGCAGCTCAGGTTCCCGGGGCGCCAGACGCTCTATCTTCTGGTGGTGGCGAGCTTCATGGTGCCGGTGCCGGCGCTTTACGTGGCGCAGTTCGTGCTGATGAACGATCTCGACATGGTCAATACCTGGTGGGGGATCATCCTGCCGCAATTGATCGTGCCGGTGGTGGTGATCGTCTACAAGCAGTTTTTCGACGCCATTCCGCGCGAAATGCGCGAGGCGGTGCTGCTGGACGGCGGCGGCGAGTTCGTGCTGCTGTTCAAGCTGTACCTGCCGCTGAACTGGGGTATCACCGCGGCGCTGGCGATCATCACCTTCATCTCGGCCTGGAACAATTTTTTCTGGCCGTTCCTGGTGGTCACCAGCGAGGACATGATGACCATCCCGGTCGGCATTACCCAGGTCACCGATGCCTTTGGCGTGGCCTATGCCCGGATGATGGCGCTGGCGCTTCTGGCCGCCGCGCCGGTGATCATCGGCTACCTGATCTTCCAGCGGCGCGTCACCGAAGCGGTGATGATCTCGGCCGGGGTGAAAGGCTAGGGGGTTTCGCGGGCGCTATGCCCCGCCGCGCTCAGAGCCGCCGCAGCACCTCGTTCAGCAGGCGCTGCGCGACCGGCGACAAGGCGCGGTGGCGGACATGCAGCACCAGGTAGTTCGACACCACGATGTTTTCGTCGGTTTCGACAATCGCCAATCCGGGGGCGATGCGGGCCAGGAGCTGCCCGACCTCCCGGGTCTGAGGCGAGACCGCCCGGGAATCCGAGACGATGTTCAGGGCGATGAGCAAGGAAGAGCTGTTTGTCACCTGCGCCGGCGTCGGTAGACGGTTTTCCAGAAACGCGGTTTCCAGTGCGGTACGGATCGGTGACCCCGGTTCCTGAATGACAAACTCGTAGGGCAGGGTCTCTGACAGCGCCACCCGTCGGCCTGCAAGCGGATGATCGGCGCTTGCCACCAGGCAGACGGTTTCGGTGCGGCCGGGATAGGCCTGAAAGGCCCGCAGGTCGCTGTCTGATCCGACCCGCGCCAGCACGAAATCGAACCGGCCTTCCTCGAGCCCGCGGATCAATGTCACCGAGGGCGCCACCTCGATGGTGGGCTGGATGTCCGGCATCTCGGCGCGCACGGCCATCAGCGCGGGCACCAGGGCGCCCACCGCCGGCCCGGTGACCGCGCCGACGCGCACCGCGCCGGCGGTGCCGCCCTGAAGCTGCGCGATCTCGGTGGTCAGCGTGTCCACCTCGGCGAGGATGACCCGGGCGTGGCGCACGAAGGCCGCGCCGATCGGCGTCGGCGCCATCCCGCGCGGCAGACGTTCGAACAGCGGCCCGCCGGCATCGGTTTCGATCTCGGACAACATGCGCGAGGCGGCGGGTTGCGACATGCCCACCGCATCCGCCGCAAGCTGCAACTTGCCATGATCGCGGATGGCGCAGATCAGCTTGAGATGGGACGGTTTCATCCGTTGGGTCAGGGCGGAGGTCATGCGACTTAGGCATATCATATATGTTATGTCGGTCGTCAATGTTCGAATTAGTATGATATGTTTTGCCCGGTTACTTTGGCCCCCAAGGCGCTTCCGATGCAACGAGCGGCGCCTCAGAGGAGGACAAAATGACATTCAAATCCATTCTCGCCAGCACCGCGCTGGCGACCATTCTTGCCACCAGTGCCTATGCCGATGGTCTTGTCGGGATTGCCATGCCCACAAAATCATCCGCCCGCTGGATCTCGGACGGCGAGTCGATGGTGCAGCAGTTCGAAGCCGCGGGTTACGAGACCATCCTGCAATACGCCGAAGATGACATTCCCAACCAGCTGGCGCAGATTGAGAACATGATCACCAACGGCGTCGATGCGCTGGTGATCGCGGCGATTGACGGCACCACCCTGTCGAACGCGCTGGAGAACGCGAGTTTCGCCGGCATCGAGGTAATCGCCTATGACCGTCTGATCCGCGACAGCGGCAATGTCAGCTATTACGCCACCTTCGACAACTTCAAGGTCGGCGTGCAGCAGGCCGAGACGCTCGTCGCCGGGCTCGAGGAACGCTATCCCGATGTCGCGCCTTGGAATGTCGAGCTGTTCGGCGGCTCGCCCGACGACAACAACGCCTATTTCTTCTACGATGGCGCGATGTCGGTGCTGCAACCGCTGATCGACAGCGGCAAGGTCAACGTCGTCTCGGGCCAGATGGGCATGGACACGGTGGGCACCCTGCGTTGGGACGGCGCGGTGGCGCAGGCGCGGATGGATAATCTGCTTTCGGCGCATTACACCGACAAGCAGGTGCATGGCGTTCTGTCGCCTTACGATGGGCTGTCCATCGGCATCCTGTCTTCGCTCAAAGGTGTGGGCTACGGCACCGGCGACACGCCGATGCCGATCGTCACCGGTCAGGACGCCGAGGTGCCTTCGGTCAAGTCGATCCTGGCGGGCGAACAGTATTCTACGATCTTCAAGGATACCCGCGAACTCGCCCGCGTCACCGTTGGCATGGTCGAGGCCTTGCTGGAAGGCGGCGAGCCCGAGATCAACGACACCGAGACCTATGACAACGGCGTCAAGGTCGTGCCGTCCTATCTGCTCGAGCCGCTGAAGGTCACCGAGGAGAACTGGCAGGAACGCCTGATCGACACCGGCTATTACACCCTCGATCAGATCAAGTAAGCGCTCCGGCGCATTTCTCTCCCTGTCGTTGATCTGACGGGCCGGTCTGCATCGTCGGGCCGGTCCGCCTGAAATTCCCCGAACCCGTGAGGCACCCGCCATGCAGGACATGCTGCTGGACATGCGCTCCATCACCAAGACCTTTCCGGGCGTCAAGGCGCTCGACAATGTCTCGTTGCAGGTCAAGACCGGCGAGATTCACGCCATCTGCGGCGAGAACGGCGCCGGCAAGTCGACGCTGATGAAAGTGCTCTCCGGCGTCTACCCGGCGGGCAGCTACGACGGCGAAATCCATTATGACGGCGCCCTGACCGAGATGCGCGACATCGCCGACAGCGAGGCGCGCGGCATCATCATCATCCACCAGGAACTGGCGCTGGTGCCGCTGCTGTCGATTGCCGAGAACCTGTTTCTCGGCAATGAAAACGCCCGCGGCGGCGTCATCGACTGGCGCGACACCAACCGCAGGACCGAGGCGCTGTTGCGCAAGGTGGGCCTGCGCGATGCCCCGACGACGCAGGTCGAAAAGCTGGGCGTCGGCAAGCAGCAACTGGTCGAGATCGCCAAGGCGCTGGCCAAGGAGGTGCGGTTGCTGATCCTCGACGAGCCGACCTCGGCCCTGTCGGAGAGCGACAGCCAGAAACTGCTCGACCTGATGCTCGAGCTCAAGGCGCAGGGCATGACGCAGATCATCATCAGCCACAAGCTGAACGAGGTGCGCCGCGTGGCCGACAGCGTCACGGTGATCCGCGACGGCCAGTCGGTCAGCAGTTTCGACACCAGCGACGGCATCACCGAAGACCGCATCGTGCGCGACATGGTGGGCCGGTCGATGGAAAACCGCTATCCCGAGCGGACCCCGGAGATCGGCGAACGCATCATGCGCGTTGCCGACTGGTCGGTCTATCACCCCGAGCATGACGACCGGCAGGTGATCAAGGACGTCGGCTTTGACGTCCGCGCCGGCGAGGTGGTCGGCATCGCCGGCCTGATGGGGGCCGGCCGGACCGAGCTTGCCATGTCGATCTTCGGCCGGAGCTGGGGGCAGAACATCTCGGGCACGGTCGAGATGCACGGCCAGCCGGCGGATGTCTCGGACGTCAGCCGCGCCATTGCCGCCGGGCTGGCCTATGTGCCGGAGGATCGCAAGAGCCTCGGGCTGATCCTCGACGACAGCATCACCCGCAACATCACCATCTCCAACCTGCCGGACGTGGCGCGCGGGCCGGTGCTGAACGAACATGCCGAAAAGCGCGTGGCCGAAAAATATCGCGGTGATCTGGGGATCCGCACGCCAGGTGTGTTCCAGAAGGTGGTGAACCTCTCGGGCGGCAACCAGCAAAAGGTCGTGCTGTCCAAATGGCTCTTTGCCGGCCCCGAAGTGCTGATCCTGGACGAGCCGACCCGCGGCATCGACGTCGGGGCGAAATACGAAATTTACGGTCTGATCAACGATCTCGCCGCCGCCGGCAAGGGCGTGGTGATGATCTCGTCGGAGATGCCGGAACTGCTGGGCATGTGCGACCGGATCTACGTGATGAACGAAGGCGCCTTCGTGGGCGAAATGCCCGCAAGCGACGCCAGTCAGGAGCGCATCATGTCGCTCATCGTGAACAACTAGGGGGCTTGCCATGTCGATGGCCGAAGACACCAACCAAAAGGCCGGCGGCTCGGGCCGACTTGCCGAATACCTCACCGCGCATCTGCGCGAATACGGGCTGCTGTTTGCTCTGATCGCGATCATGGCGTTTTTTCAGGTGGTCACCAGCGGCACCTTGCTGCGCCCGATCAACCTGACCAACCTGCTGTTGCAGAACAGCTATATCGTCATCATGGCGCTGGGGATGCTGATCGTCATCGTCGCCGGGCACATCGACCTGTCGGTCGGTTCGGTGATGGGATTTGTCGGGGCGCTGGCGGCGGTGATGGTGGTCAACTGGGAGGTGCCCATCGCCGTGACCATGGCGACATGCGTCGTGGTCGGGGCGCTGATCGGCGGCGCGCAGGGCTATTGGGTGGCCTATTGGAAAATTCCCAGCTTCATCGTGACGCTTGCCGGGATGCTGGTGTTCCGCGGCTTGTCGCTGTGGCTTCTGGAAGGCCAGTCGGTCGGCCCCTTCCCGCGCGAATTCCAGGTGATCGCCACCGGTTTCGTGCCGGATGTCCTGCCCGGCGGCGAGGCGCTGAAAGGCGTCCTCGGCACCCGCAATTTCAATGTGCTTGCCTGCGCCATCGGCATCATCGCCGCAAGCTGGGTGGTCTGGTCCGGGCTGCGCAAGCGCGCCCACAACAAAGCCTACGGCATCGAGGACGAACCGCGCGCCTTCTTTGTGGTGCGCACCGCGATCATCGCGCTGGCGCTGGTCTTCATCCTCTACAAGCTGGCGACCTTTCGGGGCCTGCCCAATGTGCTGCTGACCATGGGCGTTCTGACCGTTGTCTATGCCTTCATCACCGAACGCACGGTGCTGGGCCGCCGCATCTATGCGCTTGGCGGCAACGAGAAGGCGGCCAAGCTCTCGGGCATCAAGACCGAACGGCTGACCTTCCTGGCCTTCGTCAACATGGGCATCCTGGCGGCCATCGCGGGACTGGTCTTTGCCGCCCGCCTGAACACCGCGACCCCCAAGGCCGGGTTCGCGCTGGAACTCGACGTGATCGCGGCGGTCTTTATCGGCGGGGCGTCGATGTCGGGCGGCGTTGGCCGGATCGTCGGCGCCGTGGTCGGCGCCTTCCTGATGGGGGTTCTCAACAACGGCATGTCGATCATGGGCATCGGCATCGATTACCAGCAGATGATCAAGGGGCTGGTGCTGCTCGCGGCCGTGATCTTCGACGTCTACAACAAGAAGAAGGGCTGAGGCATGGCTTTCAAACCCGCCAAATGGCCGCGCAAGTTGCGCTCTGCCGAATGGTACGAGGGCAGCACGAAGGACGTGATCTATCATCGCGGCTGGATGAAGAACCAGGGCTATCCCGACGATCTCTTTGACGGCCGCCCGGTGATCGGCATCCTCAACACCTGGTCCGACATGACGCCCTGCAACGGTCACCTGCGCGAGCTGGCGGAAAAGGTGAAGGCCGGCATCTGGGAGGCCGGCGGGTTTCCGATGGAGGTGCCGGTATTCTCGGCCTCGGAAAACACCTTCCGCCCCACCGCGATGATGTTCCGCAACCTCGCCTCCCTCAGCATCGAGGAACAGATCCGCGGCCAGCCGATGGACGGCTGCGTGCTGATGGTGGGTTGCGACAAGACCACGCCGTCGCTTCTGATGGCGGCCGCGTCCTGTGACCTGCCGTCCATCGTGGTGACCGGCGGGCCGATGCTGAACGGCTGGTTCCAGGGCGAAAGGGTCGGCGCGGGCACGCACCTGTGGCGCTTTTCCGAGGCAGTGAAGGCCGGAGAGATGGCGCCGGAGGACTTCCTCGAAGCGGAATCGGCCGTCACCCGTTCCTCCGGCACCTGCAACACCATGGGCACGGCGTCGAGCATGGCGAGCATGGCCGAGGCGCTTGGCATGGCGCTCTCGGGCAATGCGGCGATCCCGGCGGTGGACAGCCGCCGCCGGGTCATGGCGCAGCTTTCCGGGCGGCGTATCGTGCAGATGGTCAAGGACGACCTGAAACCCTCGGACATCCTGACCCGCGAGGCATTCGAAAATGCCATCCGTTGCAACGGGGCGGTGGGTGGTTCGACCAACACGGTCGTTCACATGTTGGCCATCGCGGGCCGGGTGGGCGTGGATCTCACGCTGGACGACTGGGACCGGTGCGGGCGTGACATTGCCACGATCCTCAACCTGCAACCCTCGGGCAAATACCTGATGGAGGAATTCTTCTATGCCGGCGGTCTGCCTGTGGTGCTGAAACGGCTGGCCGAGGGCGGCAAGCTGCACAAGACGGCTCTGACCGTTTCGGGCCGAACGATCTGGGACGAGGTCAAGGACGCAAAGAACTGGAACGAGGACGTGATCCTGCCGCTCGATAAGGCCTTGACGCAAAAGGGCGGGATCGCGGTGCTGACGGGCAATCTTGCGCCGAAGGGGGCGATCCTCAAACCCTCGGCCGCCTCGCCGCATCTGATGCAGCATCGCGGCCGCGCCGTCGTCTTCGAGGACATCGACAATTACAAGGCCAGGATCAACGATGACACGCTCGACATCGACGAGACCTGCATCATGGTGCTCAAGAACTGCGGCCCCAAAGGCTATCCCGGCATGGCCGAGGTCGGCAACATGGGACTGCCGCCCAAGGTACTGAAGAAAGGCGTCAAGGACATGATCCGCATTTCCGATGCGCGCATGTCCGGCACCGCCTATGGCACGGTGATCCTGCACACCTCGCCCGAGGCGGCGGCGGGCGGGCCGCTGGCGGTTGTCCGCAGCGGCGACATGATCGAGGTCGATGTCGAAAACCGGCGCCTGCACCTCGACATCACCGAGGCGGAATTGCAGGCGCGGCTGGCCGATTGGACGCCGGCGCATGAACGCGCCGAAAGCGGCTATGCCTGGCTGCACCAGGCGCATGTGGAAGGCGCGGATACCGGCGCCGACCTGGATTTCCTCAAGGGCTGCCGCGGGGCGCCCGTGGGCAAGGATTCTCACTGATGAAAATAGCCCTCGTTGGCATAGGAAAGATCGCGGTGGACGAGCATGTGCCCGCGATATCGGACAGCCCCGACTGGGAACTCGCCGCCACCGTCAGCCGGGAGGGCGCGGTTGACGGCGTGGAGGCCTTTACCGACCTCGGCGCCATGCTCGAGGCGCGGCCCGACATTCGCGTCGTCTCGCTCTGCCTGCCCCCGGTGCCGCGGTTTGCCTATGCGATGCAGGCCATTGCGGCCGGGCGCCATGTCATGCTGGAAAAGCCGCCCGGGGCCACGCTGGCCGAGTGCCATGCGCTCGAGCGGGCGGCGCGGGCAGCGGGGCTGACGCTCTACACCACCTGGCATTCGCGCGCGGCCGAGATGGTCGGGGCGGCGAAAGCCTGGCTGGAGGACAAGACGCTGACGTCGCTGACCGTGACCTGGAAAGAGGACGTGCGGCGCTGGCATCCGGGGCAGAGCTGGCTCTGGGAGCCGGGCGGTCTCGGTGTCTTTGACCCGGGCATCAACGCGCTGTCGATCGTGACCGAGATTCTGGCCGAAGACCTGCATGTCACCCAGGCGGTGCTGGAGGTGCCCGAGAACTGCCAGACGCCGATTGCGGCCCGGGTCGGGTTTTGCCATCCCGGCGGCGCCAGGGCCGAGGCCGTTTTCGACTGGCGCCAGCAAGGCGATCAGATCTGGGAGATCGTGGCGGTGACCGAAAGCGGCAGCCTCCGGCTGGCCGATGGCGGTGCAAGGCTCGAGATCGACGGCACGGTCAAGGGCGCGGCTGCGGCGCTCGCCGGGGAATACCCGCGGCTCTACAAGCGTATGGCCGACCTGGTGCGTCAGGGGCAATGCGATGTCGATCTGCGTCCGATGACCCTGGTGGCCGATATCTTCACGCTCGGCCGGCGCGAACGTGTGGCGCCCTTTGTCGAGAGTGCGACCGATGCCGCTTGACCCGCCGACCGAGGAAAGCCTGACCATTGCGCGCGGGCCGTCGCGGGCGCGGATCCTGACCTATGGCGCCACGCTGGCCGACTTTCGCCTCGATGGCTTTGCCCATTCGCTGGTGCTGGGCAGTGAGGACGCCGTCGCCTATCGCGGCCCGATGCGCTATTTCGGGGCCATTGTCGGACCGATTGCCAATCGCATAGCAGGCGGCCGGGCGCCACTCGACGGCGGGATCGTCACACTCGCGACCAACGAGGGCGACACCGCGCTGCACGGCGGTCCGCAGGGACTGTCGCAGCGCACCTGGAGCATCGAGAGCCGGGACCGGCATCGGGTGGTCCTTGGCATCGCGTCCGACCCGGGTGATGGCGGTCCGCCTGGGCCGCTGACGATCCGGGTGGCCTATGAGATCGAGGAGGACGGCGCGCTGCGGCTCGAGATCACAGGTCAGAGCCCGGCGCGAACTTTCTGCAACCCGGCCTTTCACGGCTATTGGTGTCTCGGCGGCGAGGGCCTGGCCGGGCATCGACTGCGTGTTGCCGCCGATCATTATCTGCCGACCGACCGGGCGCTGATCCCCGCCGGCGAGATCGCACCGGTCGCCGGCACGGCCTATGACCTGCGAAGCCCGACGCCATTGCCGGCCGCTGTCGATCTTGACACCAACTTCTGCCTGAATGGCACGGGCTTTCGCAAGGTCGCGTGGCTGGAAACCGACCGGCTGACGATGACGGTGGAGACCGATGCGCCGGGACTTCAGATCTATGATGCCGCCGGTCTCGACACGCGCCCGGCGCGGGGCCATCACGGAAAGCCCTATGGTGCCTTTGCCGGTCTGGCGATGGAGCCCCAGCTCTGGCCCGATGCGCCGAACCACCCAGAGTTTCCCTCGATCGAGTTGAGCCCCAACAGGGTGTTCCGCCAATCCTCCCGTTTCAGATTCATCCGCAAGGAGACCCCATGATCCAACCATTGACCGGAATCCTCCCCGTGGCGCCGACGCCGTTTCACGCCGACGGGGCCATCGACACCGAGGGCATGACACGGGTGCTGGACTGCATGATCGACCAGGGGGTCGACGCGATCTGCATCCTGGCCAATTACTCGGAACAATTCGTTCTGTCGGATGAAGAGCGCGCCACTCTGACCCGGTTCTCGCTCGAGCATGTGGCGGGCCGGGTGCCGGTGATCGTCACCACCAGCCATTTCAGCACTCAGGTGGTGGTCGATCGCGCCCGCGAGGCCGAAGCCCTGGGCGCGGCGATGCTGATGATGATGCCGCCTTATCACGGTGTGGGTCTGGTGCCGGGCGAGGCGGCGATCTTCGAGCATTTCGCCGCCGCGTCGGATGCGGTCTCGATCCCGATCATGGTGCAGGATGCGCCACTATCGGGCGCGACCTTGCCGGTGCCACTGCTGGTGCGGATGGCGAAAGAGATCGAGAATGTCAGCTATTTCAAGATGGAAACACCGTTTGCCGCCGACAAGCTGGCGGCGTTGATCGAGGCGGGGGGCGAGCATATCGTTGGCCCGTTTGACGGCGAAGAGGCGGTGACCCTGCTGGCCGACCTGGATGCCGGCTGCACCGGCACCATGACCTCGGCGCTGCAACCCGAACTGATCCGGCCCATCGTCACCGAGTATCGCGCCGGCAATGTCGATGCTGCGCTGGCGCAATGGCGCGCCTGCCTGCCGCTGATCAACCATGAAAACCGCCAATGCGGGCTGCGTGCGGCCAAGACCGTGATGCAGGCGGGGGGCGTGATCGGTTCGGATCACGTGCGCCATCCGCTCAAACCGATGACGGACCGGACGCGGGCCCGGCTGCTGCAACTGGCGGCCGAAAGCGACGTGATCGCGCTGCGCTGGGGAAAGTGAGGACAACAAGATGGCCTATGACCACAAAGGCAAGCATCTGATCGCAGGCGATTGGATCGGGTCCGACGACAGTTTTGACTCGCAGCCGGTGACCGGGCCGGCGCTCAGTTTTGCGGCGGGTGGCGCAGAGGAAGTGGACCGCGCCGCACGGGCCGCGGAACGCGCGTTTTCGACCTACGGCAACACCTCTCGCGCCGCGCGGGCGGATTTTCTCGAGGCCATCGCCGAAGAGATCGAGGGACGTGGCGCCGAGATCACCCGGCTTGGCTGCGCCGAGACCGGCCTGCCGGCCGCCCGGTTGGAGGGTGAGCGCGGACGCACCACCGGCCAGCTCAGACTGTTTGCGGCGCATATCCGCGAGGGCCGCCATCTTGACCGGCGTCATGATCCGGCGCTGCCCGAGCGGCAGCCCTTGCCGCGGCCAGATCTGCGAATGGTTCAGCGGCCCCTCGGGCCGGTGGCGGTCTTTGGCGCCTCGAATTTCCCGCTCGCCTTTTCGACTGCGGGCGGGGACACCGCATCGGCCCTCGCCGCCGGATGTCCGGTTGTGGTCAAGGGCCATCCGGCGCATCCGGCCACCGGCGAGATTGTCGCGGAGGCCATTGCCGCGGCCGTCGCGCGCAGCGGCATGCCGCCGGGCACCTTTTCCTTTGTTCAGGGAACCAGCCATGCCCTTGGCGGCGCCCTGGTCCAACACCCCCTGATCCGCGCGGTCGGCTTCACCGGATCGCTGGCGGGCGGCCGGGCGCTCTTCGATCTCTGCGCTGCCCGCCCCGAACCGATCCCGTTCTTTGGCGAGCTGGGCTCGGTAAACCCGGTCTTTCTCCTGCCGGCGGCGCTTGCGTCTCGGGCGACCGAGCTTGGCGCGGCCTGGGCCGCATCGCTGACCATGGGGGTGGGCCAGTTCTGCACCAAGCCGGGCATCGTGGTGGCCGCCGAGGGGCCGGGGCTCGAGGCCTTCACTCAGGCGGCGGCCCGCGCGGCCTCCGATGTGGCCGCCTCGGCGATGCTGACCGAGGGGATCGCAAGCGCCTTCGGGCGCGGCGCGGCGCAGGTCAGATCGCGGCCCGGCGTGACGGAGATCCTCAATGCTCCCGCCGAGGGGCGACAGGCCGGGCCGGCGCTGTTCCGGGTCAGCGCCCGGGACTGGCTTGCACAAAGTGCGCTGGCCGAAGAGGTCTTTGGACCGCTGGGCCTTGTCGTGACCGCTTCCGGGCCGGAGCAGATGCTCGAGGTTGCCAGAAGCCTGAAAGGCCAGCTGACCGCAACGCTTCAGCTCGACGAGGCCGACACCGACCTGGCGCGGGAATTCGTTCCGGTTCTGGAACACAAGGCCGGGCGCGTGCTTGTGAACGGCTTTCCGACCGGGGTCGAGGTGGCAGATGCGATGGTACATGGCGGGCCCTATCCCGCATCTACCAATTTTGGCGCTACCTCGGTCGGCACCCTGGCGATCCGCCGGTTCCTGCGGCCGGTATGTTACCAGAACATGCCCGAGCGCCTGTTGCCGGCAGACCTGCGCGACGACTGACCGGCCTGCCGGCCCTGGCCCGGCTAAAGGTCGGTCAAGGCGCGGCAGAGCGGGTGTGAAGGGTCGCGCAGCCCGTCGATGACGTCGAAATGGTGGCGGTCGGCTTCGGCGATCAGGGGCACCGGAGCGTCAGCCGTGCTCCAGGCCTCGGACAGCAGCGCCGACTGACGCAGGAACTCGGGCCGCTCCGCCGCCCCGACCCAAGCCGTCACCTCGACGTTGGGCACCAATCGGCACAGCGCCGGGCTTTCGGCGGCGGCCTCCTCGGGGGTGAGTTTGAGCGAATCGTTCATCGGGTTGAGTTGCAGCGGACGCAGGTCATGCACGCCGCTGATCGAAACCACCCGGTCGACTCGAGCCAGCACCTCGGGGGGCAGGGGGCTGTCGTCGCAGACCATGCGGGTCACGAGATGCCCGCCGGCGGAATGCCCGGTCAGACGGATCGGTCCGGGCACCCGCGCGGCCATCGCGGCGATGGCCCGCCCGATCTGGCCGGTGATCTCGCTGATGCGCGCTTCGGGGGCCAGGGTATAGCCGGGCAGGGCGACGGCCCAGCCCTGCGCCAGCGCGCTTGCCGCGAGATGGGACCAGTAGGATTTGTCGAAGGCCAGCCAGAAGCCGCCATGCACGATAACCACCAGACCATGGGCGGCCTGTTGCGGCAGGAAGATGTCATACGTTTCGCGCGGATGATCGCCGTAGGGCAGGTCCAACTCGCCTGCCACGTCCTCGCGAAATCGTGCCGCCGCGGCGGCCCATCTGTCGGGATAGTCATCGCCTTCGGGAATATGCGCGGCATTGGCAAAGGCGTCGCCCCAGTCGATCCCCGTCAAATCGCTCATCGTCAAATCCTCTCCCTTCGTCTGCCGATCTTTATTCAAGCATAAAAGGTTTATGCTTGAAATAACTTTCTGATCCGGCCACACTGCCCCGCGCCCGCCCGCCGCCGCCTGCGGCACGTCCCGGGTGCCGTGCAGCATGCGACGCCGGGTGCGCGGATACCATAGCCTGAAGGGCATGTGATGACAGATAACAGCTACGATCCGGGCGCCGAGGGCACCAAGATGTCCTTTTCGGACGCGATGTCATATAGCGATTACCTGAGGATAGATGAGCTGCTGTCGCTGCAACAACCGCTGTCCCCGGCGCATGACGAGATGCTGTTCATCATCCAGCACCAGACCAGCGAGCTGTGGATGAAGCTGGCGATCCGCGAACTCTCGAGCGCGCGCGAGGCGCTTCTTTCCGGCCAGCTTCCGGCGATGTTCAAGATGCTCGCCCGGGTCACGCGGATTTTCGAGCAGCTCAATTCCGCCTGGGACGTGCTGCGCACCATGACGCCGGCCGATTACACCCGGTTCCGGGATTCGCTGGGCGCATCCTCGGGGTTTCAATCCTATCAATACCGGATGATCGAATTCATTCTAGGCAACCGGAATGCAAACATGCTGGCGCCGCATGAGCATGTGCCGCAGGTCCGCCAGATGCTCTCGGACGAGCTCGCGCGCCCCAGCCTGTATGACGAGGTGGTGCGCCTGTTGTTCCAGACGCTGGATGGCGGCACCGACGGGATGCCCGCGCCGCAACTGCGTCAGCCGCACGCGGCCATGCCCGAAATCCAGGAGCGCTGGAAGCGGGTCTATCAGGATGTCGAGACCTATTGGACGTTATATGAGCTGGCCGAAAAGCTGGTCGATCTCGAAGATTACCTCCGCCGCTGGCGGTTCAATCACGTCACTACGGTGGAACGTGTCATCGGCTTCAAACGTGGCACCGGCGGCTCTTCGGGCGTGCAATACCTGAGGCGGATGCTGAGCGTCGAGCTGTTTCCCGAACTGTGGCACCTGCGCGGAGAATTGTGATGACCGACCTGCCGAAAAAAGAGCTGTTTTCCCTGCCCGAGGGGGTGATCTACCTCGATGGCAATTCGCTCGGCCCGTTGCCGCGCAAGGCGCGCGCCCGCGCTGCGCAGGTGATCGACGCCGAATGGGGGCAAGAGTTGATCAAGGCCTGGAACACCGCCGACTGGATCGGGCTGCCCAAGCAGGTGGGCGACCGGATCGGCGGGCTGGTCGGCGCGCCCGAGGGGACGATCGCCACCGGCGACACGCTGTCGATCAAGGTGTATCAGGCGCTGGCGGCCGCGTTGAAGATGCGCCTGGACCGCAAAGTCATCCTGTCGGACAGCGGCAACTTTCCCTCCGATCTCTATATGGCGGAGGGGCTGATCGAGACCATCGACAAAGGGCTGGAGCTGCGCACGCCGGCGCCCGAGGCGGTGCTGGAGGCGATCACCGACGAGGTTGCCGTGGTGATGCTGACCCAAGTCGATTACCGCACCGGCAGGATGCATGACATGCAGGCGCTCACCCGGGCGGCCCATGCCGCCGGGGCGGTGATGATCTGGGATCTGGCGCATAGTGCCGGTGCGGTGCCGGTGGATCTGATGGCGTCCGAGGCCGAATTTGCCGTCGGCTGTACCTACAAATATCTCAACGGCGGCCCCGGCGCGCCGGCCTTCATCTACGTGCGGCCGGACCTGATCGAGACGGTCGAACCGGCGCTGTCCGGTTGGATGGGCCATGATGCGCCCTTTGCCATGGAGCGGCACTATCGCCCGGCCATGACAACCGAAAGGCTGCGCATCGGCACGCCGCCCATCGTGCAGCTTTCGATCCTTGATGAGGCGATGAACATCTGGGAGGGCGTCGACATGGCCGAGATCCGGGCCGCGTCGATCGAATTGTCCGAACTCTTCATCCGTGAGATCGAAGCCCGCTGCCCCGATCTGACCCTGGCCTCGCCCCGCGATCCGCAACAGCGCGGTTCGCAGGTGTCCTTTGCCTTTGACAACAGCTATCCGGCGATGCAGGCGCTGATCGCGCACGACGTCATCGGCGATTTCCGTGCGCCCGACATAATGCGTTTCGGCTTCACGCCGCTCTATCTCGATGCCGATGACATTCTGGTTGCCGCCGGGCGGATCGAGCGGGTGTTCCGCGACGGGTTGTGGCGGGATCCGGCCTATCAGACCCGGTCGCGGGTGACCTGACGGGCCGGTCAGGGCTGTCCGGCCAGGAACATCGGCCCGCCGCGATGGCGCGGGAAGCCGTAGCCGTTCACCATCACCACGTCGATATCCTCGGCCCGGCGCGCGGTGCCATCGGCAAGCACTGCGCGCGCTTCGGCCTGCATTGCATCCAGCAGGCGGCGCATGATGTCGGCCGGGCGGTCTGCCGTGCGGCCCTGCCGCGCGCGCTCGGCCGCGATCATCCCGCGCACGGTCTCTGACGGCACCGGCCTGCCCTCGACGTAATCGTACCAGCCGGCGCCGGTCTTGCGGCCCAGGCGGCCGGCCTCGCAGATGCGGTCGGCGATCGCGACGTAGCGCTCGTTCGGATCGCGCGTGGTGGCGCGGCGTTTGCGCATCGCCCAGCCGATATCCAGCCCGGCCATATCCTGCATTTCGAAGATGCCGATCGGAAAGCCGAAATCGCGCATGGCGGCATCCACTTCTTCGGGCCAGGCGCCGTCCTCGACGATGTACTCCGCTTCGCGACGATAGGCCGACATGATGCGGTTGCCGATGAAGCCGTCGCAGACCCCGGCGAACACGCCGATCTTGCCCAGCCGCTTGGCAAAGGCCGCCGCACTGGCAACCACCGTGTCGGCGACCGCATCGGGCAGGACGATTTCGAGCAGTTTCATCACATGCGCGGGCGAAAAGAAGTGCA
Source organism: Marinovum sp. E3 (assembly GCF_055755275.1). Classification (NCBI taxonomy): domain Bacteria; kingdom Pseudomonadati; phylum Pseudomonadota; class Alphaproteobacteria; order Rhodobacterales; family Roseobacteraceae; genus Marinovum; species Marinovum sp. E3. Next base: position 90,086 of record NZ_JBVTQV010000003.1, on the reverse strand, counting down.
GCCCGATCACCCGGGAGGGATCATCGAGGGTCGCGGCCAGTTCATCGATATCGAGATACGATGTGTTGGTGGCCAGGATCGCGTCGGGCCGGGTGGCGGCCTCAAGCTCGGCAAACACCGCTTTCTTGACCGCCATCTCCTCGAACACCGCCTCGATCACCAGATCGGCCTGCGCCAGCGCAGCATATTCCGTGCCCGCCGCAAAACGGTCGAGCGTGACCGCGACGGCGGCGGCATCCTGACCTTCGCGCCGCGCGCTTTCCTCCACCATCTCGCGCACCCGCCTGGCGCCGGCCTCGGCGGTGGCTGCGTCGCGTTCGACCATCCGCACCTGAAACCCGCGCCGCAAACAGGCGGTGGCGATGCCGGCGCCCATCGTGCCGCCGCCGACAACGCCGACCTCGGCGATCTCGCGGGCCGTGCCCTTGGTGCGCGGGTCCGACAGGCTGCGCCGTTCGGCGAAGAACACATGGCGCAGCGCCGCACATTGCGGGCTGGACTTGAGCCGCAGGAACCGCGCGCGCTCGGCTTGCAGCGCGTCCTCCGGCGGTGCGGTCAGGGCCTGCGTCACGGCCTCGACCGCCTCGGCCACCGAAACCTGACCGCGCGCCTTGGCGACAAGCCTGGCGCCGATCCCGGCGAGCGTCCCGGCGTCGAAGGGCCGTACCGGCCGGCTCAGCGTCGGCACCGTCCCGGTGGCATTGCGGGCGCGCGTCAGGGCGGCTTGCAGCAGGTCGTCGCCGGCAATCACGTCGATCAGACCGGCGCTCAAGGCGTCCTGCGCGGTAATCGGCTTGCTCCCGGCAATCATCCGCAGCGCCAGATCGCCGGGCACCAGACGCGGCAGGCGTACCGTGCCCCCGGCCCCCGGGATCAGCCCGAGTGTCACTTCGGGCAGACCCAGCCGGGTGCCCGGGGCGGCGATGCGGATGTGACAGCCCATCGCCACCTCCAGCCCGCCGCCCAGCACCGTGCCATGCAGCGCCGCGATCCAGGGTTTGTCAGAGGCTTCCACGGCCGCAATGACATCCGGCAGATGCGGCGCTTGGGGCGGGGCGTCAAACTCTGTCGCATCCGCTCCGGCGATAAAGGTCCGCCCGGCACAGCGCAGCACGACGGCGGCGACCGCCGGGTCGCGCTCCAGCGTTTCGATCCGGCTCAGAAGCGCCGCGCGCACCGCCTGCGAGGTGACGTTGACCGGCGGATTGTCGATGGTGACGATGGCCAGATTGCCGTCGTGGGTCAGCTCTACCGTCATGGATCGGCCTTTCGAACGGGTCGGGCGCATTGATATTAGTTTAGGCCTAAAATTTCAAGCTTGAAATAAAATTCGGTCAGGTTAATCTTGCAGGCGAGCAAACCAGGGAACTTGGATCATGCGCATTGCCTGCCTGGGCGGAGGGCCGGCCGGCCTGTACTTCGCCATTTCGATGAAATTGCGTGATCCCTCGCACGAGATCACGGTGATCGAGCGCAACAAGGCAGATGATACCTTTGGCTGGGGCGTGGTGCTGTCGGACGAGACCTTGCAGAACCTCGCCGCCAACGACCCGGTTTCGGCCGCCGCCATTCAACAGCATTTCGCCTATTGGGATGACATCGCGCTGCATTTCAAGGGCGAGCGGATCGTCTCGTCCGGTCACGGCTTCTGCGGTATCGGGCGCCGGCAATTGCTGCTTCTTTTGCAGGAGCGCGCCCGCGCCTTGGGGGTGGCGCTGCGTTTCGAGACAGAGGCCGCCTGTGCCGAGGACTACCGGAGCAAATATGACATCGTGGTGGGCTGCGACGGGCTGAATTCGCGGACACGCGCGCTCTATTCCGACACCTTCAAACCCGATGTCGAGGAGCGCCAGTGCCATTTCGTCTGGCTGGGCACCCGCCAGACCTTCAAGGACGCCTTCACCTTCATCTTTGAAGAGACGGAGCACGGCTGGGTCTGGGCGCATGCCTATCAGTTTGACGATGACACCGCGACCTTCATCGTCGAATGCGCGCCCGAGACCTTCGAGGCCTGGGGCTTCGGCCGGATGAGCCAACAGGAGTCGATTGCGGTTTGCGAAAGGATCTTTGCCCGCCATCTCGGCGGCCACAGCCTGATGACCAACGCCACCCACATTCGCGGCTCGGCCTGGATCCGCTTTCCCCGGGTGCTGTGCGAAACCTGGCATCACGAGAATGTCGTGCTGATGGGCGACGCGGCGGCGACGGCGCATTTCTCGATCGGATCGGGGACCAAGCTGGCGCTTGAAAGCGCCATCGCGTTGGCGACCTTGCTGGACAGCGAACCGACCATCGACGCTGCCTTCGAGAAATACACCGATGCCCGCAGGCTCGAGGTGCTGCGGCTGCAATCGGCGGCGCGCAACTCGCTGGAATGGTTCGAAGAGGTCGAACGGTATTTCAATCTCGATCCGGTTCAGCTCAATTATTCCATGCTGACCCGGTCGCAGCGGATCAGCCACGAAAACCTGCGCGCGCGCGACAAGGCCTGGCTGGAAAGTGCCGAGCGCTGGTTTCTGGCCCGTGCCGGGGTGGCGCAGGACACGCCGCTGCGCAGCCCGATGTTCGCGCCTTACGCCTTGCGCGGCATGCGGCTCAAGAACCGCGTCGTCGTGTCGCCGATGGCGCAGTACATGGCGAAAGACGGCTGTCCCACCGACTGGCACCTGACCCATTACGGCGAACGTGCCAAGGGCGGCGCCGGGCTGGTCTATACCGAAATGACTTGCGTCAGCCCCGAGGGACGGATCACCCCCGGCTGCCCCGGTCTCTATACCGCCGAGCACGCGGCAGCCTGGCGGCGGCTGACCCGCTTTGTCCACGAATATACCGACGCCCGGATTTGCTGCCAGATCGGACATTCTGGGCGCAAGGGCTCGACCCAACTCGGCTGGGAAGAGATGGACGCGCCGTTGAAATCCGGCAACTGGGAGACGGTCAGCGCCTCGCCCATCCCCTGGTCCGATGCCAACCCCGTCCCGCGTGAGATCACCCGGGCCGAAATGGACGAGATCCGGGGGCAATTCGTCGCCGCCGCCGAAATGGCCGACGGTGCCGGCTTTGACATGATCGAGCTGCATGCCGCGCATGGCTATCTTTTGTCCTCCTTCATTTCGCCGGTCTCCAATCGGCGCACCGACACCTACGGCGGCCCGCTGGACAACCGCCTGCGCTATCCGCTGGAAGTCTTTGCCGCGATGCGCGCGGTCTGGCCCGAGACCAAGCCGATGTCGGTCCGCATTTCCGCCAATGACTGGCTGGGCGACGAGGGTGTGACGCCGGACGAGGCCGTCGCCGTCGCGCGTGCCTTCCGCGCGGCCGGGGCCGATCTGATCGATGTTTCGGCGGGCCAGACCAGCAACCGGGCCCGCCCGGTCTATGGCCGCATGTTCCAGACCCCGTTCAGCGACCGCATCCGCAACGAAGCCGGCATCCCGACCATGGCGGTGGGCAATATCTACGAGGCCGATCACGCCAATTCGATCCTGATGGCGGGTCGGGCCGATCTGGTGGCGGTGGGCCGGCCACATCTGGCCGATCCCTACTGGACGCTGCATCAGGCTGCCCTGATCGGCGACCGCGCCGCGCCGGACTGGCCCTTGCCCTATCATGCCGGGCGCGACCAGTTGTGGCGGCTGGCCGACCGCGATGCCGAACAGGTGCGGGCATGAGACGGGTTCTGGTCACCGGCGGCGGCACTGGCATCGGCCTCGCGATCGCCCGGGCCTTCGCGGCGGCCGGCGAGGGCGTCACCATTTCCGGCCGGCGCGAGGCGCCGCTGCGCGCTGCGGCTGCGGCCGGCGGGTTCGACTGGATCACCGCCGATGTCACCTGCGAGGACGACATGCCCCGGTTGTTCGCCCGGCCCTTTGATGTGGTCGTGGCCAATGCCGGCAGCGGCCAGCCCGCCAAGATCGCCGACCTGACGCTGGCACAATGGAACGCGACGCTGGCCGTCAACCTTACGGGCACCTTCCTGACCTTCCGGGCGGCATTGGCCGGGATGCCTGTCGGCGGACGGTTGATCGCCCTCGCCTCCACCGCCTCCTTGCAGGGCGGCGCGGCGATCCCGGCCTATGCGGCGGCCAAGCACGGGGTGCTGGGGCTGGTGCGGTCGGTGGCGCAGGACGTGGCGCGGCGCGGCATTACCTGCAACGCCATCTGCCCGGGTTTCGTCGATACCGACATGGCGCAGGCCGCCACCGAGGGGCTGATGAAACGCTTCGACATTCCCCGCGACGAGGCCGTCGCGCGGCTGGTCGGCGGCAACCCGATGCGGCGGTTGATCGACCCCGAGGAGGTGGCGGCGACGGCGCTTTTTCTGGCCTCGGAGGGGGCCGCCGCGATCAACGGCCACGCGCTCAGCATTTCCGGAGGCGAGATATGACACTTGACGACAAGATTTCGACCGACACGCTGTCGAAAACCCGGCTGCGCCTCTGGCTGCGGCTCCTCAAGCTGACCCGCAGCATCGAGGCCGAGTTGCGCCGCCGGCTGCGTGATCAACATGGCACGACGCTGCCCAGGTTCGACGTGATGGCGGCACTGGCGCGCCATCCCGAGGGGCTGAAGATGAGCGAGCTCTCGACATTCCTGCGGGTGTCGAACGGCAATGTCACCGGCGTTGTCGACCGGCTGACCGAAGATGGGCTGGCCTGCCGCGTGGCCTTTCCCGGCGACCGCCGGGCTCAGGTGGCGCGGCTGACCGAAGCGGGCAAGGCGGAATTCGCCGCGCTGGCGGTCGATCACGAAAGCTGGATCAACGACATGCTGGACGGGTTCGATGAGGACGAGGCGCAACATCTCCTGGCCCTGCTCAGCGCATCGAGGGAGGGAGGACCCAGACCATGACAGGCACCCAGGCCGAACATTTCCGCTGCACGGTGGCGGGTGGCATTGCCCGCATCGCGCACGACCGGCCCGAGCGGAAGAACCCGTTCACCTTCGACAGTTACGCCGCGCTGCGCGACTGGTTTCGCGGGCTGGCCTATTCCGAGGACATCCATGCCGTGGTGATCCTGCCCAATGGCGGAAACTTCTCTTCCGGCGGAGACGTCCATGATATCATCGGTCCGCTGACCCGGATGAGCATGAAGGAGCTTCTGGCCTTTACCCGGATGACCGGTGATCTGGTCAAGGCGATGGTGCATTGCGGCAAGCCGGTCATCGCCGCCGTCGATGGCGTCTGTGCCGGGGCCGGGGCGATCATGGCGATGGCCTCGGATCTGCGGCTGGCGACACCCGAGGCAAGGACTGCCTTCCTGTTCAACCGCGTCGGCCTCGCCGGCTGTGACATGGGCGCTTGCGCCATGCTGCCCCGGATCATCGGACAGGGCCGCGCGGCAGAGCTGCTTTACACCGGGCGGGCCATGTCCGCCGAGGAGGGCGAGCGCTGGGGCTTCTTCAACCGCGTGGTCGCGGCCGAGGCGCTCGAGGGCGAAGCGGTGAAACTGGCCGAACGCATCGTCGCCGGGCCGACATTCGCCAATTCCATGACCAAGACGATGCTGGCGCAGGAATGGAACATGAGTCTGGATCAGGCGATCGAAGCGGAGGCGCAAGCCCAGGCGATCTGCATGCAGGGCCGCGATTTCACCCGCGCCTACGAGGCCTTCGTGGCCAAGGAAAAACCGGTATTCGAGGGCGACTGATGGCTGACACATCTTACCGTTCCTGGCCGTTTCTGGACGAGGCGCATCGCGACTGGGCCCGGCAAGTCGAAACCGTGGCCGCCGGGCTCGAGATCGACCACAGTGACACCGATGCGGCCTGTCGCCGGCTGGTCCAGGATCTGGGCGCGGCGGGGCTCTTGCAGGCCACCGCGAGCCCCGATGGCGCGCTCGAGGTGCGCAATCTCTGTCTCGCGCGCGAAATCCTGGCGCACCACGACGGGCTGGCCGATTTCGCCTTTGCCATGCAGGGGCTGGGCACCGGGGCGATTTCGCTGTTCGGCACCGAGGCGCAGAAATCGCGCTGGCTGCCAAAAACCCGCGCCGGCAAGGCGATTTCGGCCTTTGCCCTGACCGAGCCGGGCTCGGGCTCCGACGTCGCCAATTCCACCATGACGGCCCGCCGCGAGGGTGATGATTACATCCTCAATGGCGAAAAGACCTGGATCTCGAATGGCGGGATCGCCGATCTCTGCACGCTCTTTGCCCGCACCGGCGAGGCCCCGGGGGCCAAGGGGCTTTCCGCCTTTGTCGTCCCCGCCGATCTGCCGGGGTTCGAAATCACCGAGCGGCTCGACACCATCGCGCCGCATCCCCTGGCCACCCTGCGTTTCACCGAGTGCCGGATTCCCGCCAGCGCGATGCTGGGCGCGCCGGGGCAGGGGTTTCGCATCGCCATGTCCGTGCTCGACGTGTTTCGGCCGACGGTCGCGGCGGCGGCGCTGGGATTTGCCCGCCGCGCGCTGGACGAGGCGCTTGCTCGCGTCGACAGCCGGCACGTGCAGGGCGCGCCCCTCTTCGATCTGCAAATGGTGCAGGGCCATCTGGCTGACATGGCACTTGACGTCGATGCGGCGGCGCTTCTGGTCTATCGCGCGGCCTGGGCCAAGGACACAGGCACGCCACGGATCACCCGCGAAGCGGCGATGGCCAAGCTTTTTGCCACCGATCACGCCCAGATCGTCATCGACAAGGCGGTACAGATCTTTGGTGGCGAGGGGGTGCGCTCGGGCTCCACGGTCGAGACGCTTTATCGCGAAATCCGCGCCCTGCGCATCTACGAGGGCGCTTCGGACGTTCAAAAAGTCATCATCGCCCGCGCCGCCCGCGCGGCCCATCAGGGAGACCGCGCATGACACTCCGCCCCTCCGGCCACGTCGACACCTTTGCCCGCGACAACCTGCCCCCCGAAGAGAACTGGCCCGACCTGCTGCTTGACGGTTTCGACTATCCCGACCGGCTGAATGCCGCCGTCGAGCTGACCGATGCGATGGTCGACAAGGGCTTTGGCGACCACACGGCCCTGATCGGCAACGGGCGCAGGCGCACCTACAAGGAGCTGACAGACTGGACCAACCGCCTGGCGCATGTGCTGGTCGAAGACCTTGGCGTGCAGCCCGGCAACCGGGTGCTGATCCGTTCGGCCAACAATCCGGCCATGGTGGCCTGCTGGCTGGCCGCGACCAAGGCCGGGGCCGTGGTCGTCAACACCATGCCGATGCTGCGCGCCGGAGAGCTGGTGAAATATGTCGAAAAGGCCGAGGTCCAGTTCGCGCTCTGCGATACCCGGCTGATGGAGGAAATGACGGCCTGTGCCGGAAAATGTCCGAGCCTGAAATCGGTCATGGGGTTTGACGGCACCTCGAACCACGAGGCCGAGCTGGACCGGCTGGCGCTGGAAAAGCCGGTGCATTTCGACGCGGTCGACACGGCACAGGACGACGTGGCGCTTTTGGGCTTCACCTCCGGTTCGACCGGCGCGCCGAAGGCGACGATGCATTTTCACCGCGATCTGCTGATCATCGCCGACGGCTACGCCAAGGAAGTTCTGGGCGTGACGCCCGAGGATGTCTTTGTCGGCTCGCCGCCGTTGGCCTTTACCTTCGGATTGGGCGGACTGGCGATCTTTCCGCTGCGCTTCGGGGCCGCTGCGACGCTGCTGGAAACCGCCTCGCCGCCTAACATGATCGAGATCATCCAGAAATACCGCGCCACCGTCTCCTTCACCGCGCCGACGGCCTATCGCGTGATGTTGCAGGCGATGGAAGAGGGCGCGGACCTGTCGTCCCTGCGGGCGGCGGTGTCGGCGGGCGAGACATTGCCCAAGCCGGTCTATGACGCCTGGATCGCCCAGACCGGCAAACCGATGCTCGACGGGATCGGGGCCACGGAAATGCTGCATATCTTCATTTCGAACCACTTCGACGATCATCGCCCGGCCTGTACCGGCAAACCGACCGCCGGCTATCAGGCCAGGGTTCTGCAAGAGGATGGGCGCGAAGCGCCACGCGGCACGATGGGCCGGCTTGCCGTGCGCGGCCCCACCGGATGCCGCTATCTGCGCGGCGAGCGGCAGACGGAATATGTTCAGGACGGCTGGAACATCACCGGCGACAGTTTCGTGCAGGACGAAGAGGGCTATTTCCACTTCACCGCCCGCAGCGACGACGTGATCGTTTCGGCCGGCTACAACATCGCCGGGCCCGAGGTCGAGGCTGCGCTGCTGGCCCATCCCGACGTCTCCGAATGCGGCGTGATCGGTGCCCCGGACGAGACCCGCGGCATGATCGTCGAGGCGCATGTGGTGCTGATGCCGGGTGTCACGCCCTCGCAGGAGCTGACCACGCGCTTGCAAGAGCACGTCAAGGCCACCATCGCGCCCTACAAATATCCCCGGGCGCTGCGCTATGTCGACAGCCTGCCCAAGACGTCGACAGGCAAGATCCAGCGCTTTTTGTTGCGGGCGAAGGACTGAGGCATGGCCTTCGAGATCGCGCAGAAGGTGCTGTTTCGCCATTGCGACCCGGCGGGGATCGTTTTCTTTCCGCGCTACTTCGAAATGATGAACGATTGTGTCGAGGCCTTCTTTGACGAAACGCTGGGCTGGCCCTTTGCCGAGGTGCACAAGACGGCCGCCGTGCCCACGGCCGAAATCCGCACCCGGTTTCAGCGGCCGAGTTTTCACGGTGATCGGCTGACCCTGCGACTGGTCATCACCCATGTCGGGCGAAGTTCGCTCGGCTATGACATGCGTGCGATTTGCGGCGAAGAGCTGCGTTTTGCCACTGAGGCCGTGCTGGTGCATGTCGACGGGGCGGGCAAACCAGCGCCCTGGCCCGAAGAGATCCGGCAGACACTCCTGCCCTTGAAGGAAGCGAACCATGACACATGAGATCATTCACCCCGAAGGCTGGCTTCCCGCCAAGGGCTATGCCAACGGCGTTCTGGCCAAGGACGGCACGCTGCATATCGGCGGCCAGATCGGCTGGGACGGCACCAAGCAATTCGTTGGCGGCGGCTTTGTCGGCCAAATGCGGCAGGCACTGAAAAACATCGCGGCCATCGTCGAGGCGGCGGGCGGGCAGGTGTCGGATGTTGCGCGTCTGACCTGGTTTGTGACCGACAAATCGGTCTATCTTGCCCATCAGGCCGAGGTCGGCGCGGCTTATCGCGAGGTCTTTGGCAAGCATTTCCCGGCCATGTCGATGGTGGTCGTCGCCGATCTGATCGAGGATGAGGCGCTGGTGGAAATCGAAGCCACGGCGCATATCGGATGATGGAGCCGGTCTATATCTGCGATTACCTCCGCACGCCGATCGGCCGTTACGGCGGTGCGCTGGCGACGGTGCGCAACGACGATCTCGCCGCCCTGCCGGTCACGGCGCTGATGGCGCGCAACCCCGGGCTGGACCCGGCGGCGGTGGATCAGGTCATCTTTGGTGCCGCCAATCAGGCAGGCGAGGACAACCGCAACCTCGCGCGCATGGTGGTGCTGCTTTCGGGCCTGCCCGAGAGCGTTCCGGCGGTCACCGTGAACCGGCTCTGCGCCTCGGGCATGGATGCCGTTGTCGCCGGCGCGCGTCAGATCCAGGTGGGTGAGGCCGATCTTGTGATTGCCGGCGGCGCCGAGAGCATGAGCCGCGCGCCCTTTGTGATGCCGAAGCCCGAAACCGCCTTTTCCCGCGCCGCCGAAATCCACGACACGACCATCGGCTGGCGGTTCGTCAATCGCCGGATCGCCGCGCAATACGGCACCGAGTCGATGCCGGAAACCGCTGAGAACGTGGCCGAAGCCTTTGACGTGAGCCGCGCCGACCAGGACCGCCTGGCGCTATCCAGCCAGACCCGCGCCGCCCGTGCGATTGCCGACGGGCGTATGGCCGAGGAAATCCTGCCGGTCCCGGTCGCCGGACGCCGTGGCCAGATGACCGAGGTGACGCAGGACGAACACCCGCGCGAGACCACGCTGGACAAGCTGGATGGGCTCAGGGCCATCTGCCGCGATGGCGGCAGCGTGACCGCCGGCAATGCCTCAGGGGTCAACGATGGTGCGGCGGCGCTGATCCTGGCGTCGGAACGGGCGGTCGCGGCGCAGGGGCTGACGCCGCTGGCCGAATATCGCGGCGCGCAAAGCGCGGGTGTGGCGCCGCGCGTGATGGGCATCGGCCCGGTGCCGGCGGTGCAAAAGCTCTGCGCCCGGCTCGGCATGACGCCGCAAGAGTTCGACCTGATCGAATTGAACGAGGCCTTCGCAGCGCAGGCCATCGCCGTCTGTCGCGAGCTGGGTCTCGATCCCTTTGCCGCTCACGTCAATCCGCGTGGCGGGGCGATCGCGCTGGGCCATCCGCTGGGCATGACCGGGGCGCGGCTGATCGGCACGGCCGCCCTGGCCATCGCCCGCGGGGAGTCGCGGCGGGCCCTGGCCACACTCTGCGTCGGTGTGGGTCAGGGGGTGGCCGTCGCCCTGCGCGCACCCTGATCAGAGCACAAGAACCTTCAGCGGCATCCAGATCCCCATGACGATCATCATCAGGTTTTCGGTCAGGGAAACGAACCCGAGGGGCACGTTGCTGCTGCCGCCGACACAGGCGCATTTCAGCTCGCGCCGATCGATGTAGACCGCCTTGAAGACGGAGACCGCGCCGACCGTGCCGATGAAGAGCGCCACCGGCGCCGACAGCCAGGTCAGCGCCCCTGCGACCATGAGGATGCCGGCAAAGGCTTCGCCGAAGGGATAGATATATCCGTATCGCACCCAGCGCCGGGCGAGGAGGTCGTAGTTCAGGAACATCGTCGAAAAGCTTTCGACGTCTTGCAGCTTCTGAACCGCAAGGAAGCACATCGAGATCGCGATGAACCATTCGGCGGCGCGTAGCGTCAGGATCGAGCCGAACATCTCCCAGCTCAGGCCAAGCGCCATCAGGAAGGCGACGGAGAAGATGGCGATGACCGGCTGATAGCTGGTCTCGTCGGCATCCTGCGTCTCCTTGCCAAAGTGGACGCGCAGATCGTCGTAGCCGCCGATCCGCTCATCCCCGAGCCAGGTCTGGGGTGTGGTCTCGACGCCATGTTTCTCCATGAAGGCATCGGTTTCCTCGCGGGTGGTCAGGTGGTGGTCCTCGACCGCATATCCCTCTCTCTCCAGAAGAGCCTTGGATTTCAACCCGTAGGGACAGAGGTGATCCGGCATGGCCATCCGGTAGAGTTTCGCGGTGCGCGAAGCGGGGTTTGTCTGCTTGTTCATGTCAGGCTCCACAGCTGTAGAAGCCGCGGTATCCGGCGCTGAGGCCGGCGTCGAGTTCGAGCACCATGGTCGCTTCGACCGGCTCCGCACCGGCGGCGTCGAGCGAGCTGCCGTCTTCGGCGGCTTCGAGACGGATCGTCAGGCCCTCGGTGCCGAGACCGGACGCGGTTTCCCCGATGCGGACCAGATCGTCGCTCAGCTTGACCAATCCGGCAGTTTCGCCATCGGCCTCACCCAGAGCGAGCACCGGCGGGCTGCCGGGGGTGTAGTTGAAGGTGCAGCCCGGGCCGCCGGGCAGAAGCTGCGCAATCTCGTCCTCGGTCATGAAACCGGGGTCGATCACCGCGACATTCGCGGTCGAGAGCGCTTCCTCGAGGCTCACGATACTCGGCGTGGCGGGGTCTTGCGTTTCGGGGGCATCGCCGGAGTTTTCGATCTCGTTGATCAGATAGCGCATCTCGGCGATCTCCTTGTCCTGCGCATAAACGATCTCGTCGGCGAGCTTGCGCACGCGCGGATCGGAAATTCCGGCCCGGCTCGAGGTCATGATCGCAATCGAATGGTGCGGGATCATCGCGCGCATGTAGCTGGTGTCCCCGACCGTCACCTGGCTGCGCACGAGCCAGAGCGAGCCCGCAAAGGCCAGCGCGGCCCCGGCGAAAATCGCCGTGTTGATCGACTTGTTAGAATACATCGAAAGCATGAAGGCGAGCATGATGATCGCCATCGTCGCACCCATCAGAAGCGCCATGTAGGCCCGGGTTTCGGACCAGAACACATGGGAAAGCAGATAGGTGTTCAGATACATCAGGATGAACATCACGACCGTCGATGTCGCGATCATTCCGGCAAATCTCCAATAAGACATGTTTCGTTTCCTCTGCTTGGACGGATACCAATACAGATGGAAAACGACATTCCCGCGCTGGAATGTTCCGGATTTTTTTGCAGCAATCGCCAGAGACGCGATGTTTCAATCGGGTTTTCGCGTCACCACGAGAAAGATGGTCGAGGCCGAGCAGCTTATCAAGAGAAAGCCGTTCAGCGCCTCGACGCCGGCAAGAAAGCGGAAATGGCCGGTCGGGTAAATGTCGCCCAATCCAAGCGACGAATAATTGACCAGTGAAAAATAGAAGACATCCATGAATGAATTGACGTCCTCCTGCTCGAAACCGCCAATGCCCAGATTGTCGCCCAGCGAAAAGCCGATGGCGTAAAGCCCGGCTTCGAGAATATGCGCGCCTCCCAGCCCGTAGAGGGCAAGCAGGAGGCGCGCCGGTGTGGTGAAGGTCCGCCGCGTTGCGGCGGACATCACCCAGCTCATGGCCGCGACATGGACAAGACCGCTCATGCCAAAGAGGATGAGTGCCAGAACAATGGCCCAGCCCATGCCCGAACCCCGCTACGCCGTGTTCTCCAGCCGGTCTTCGCCGCTCTGCTCCTTGGCCAGATCGGCGAGGATCGGGCAATCCGGGCGGTGATCGCCGGCGCAGGCATCCACCAGATGCGCCAGCGTGGCGCGCATCTCCTTCAGTTCCGCGATCTTGCTGTCGATCCGTTCGAGGTGGTGTTCCGCGATATCCTTGACCTCGGCGCTGGCGCGATGTTCGTCTTCGTAGAGCGCCATGAGGTTGCGGCAGTCTTCGATGGAAAAACCCAGCGCGCGGGCCCGGCCCAGAAAGGCCAGCTTGTGCGCATCGCTTTCGCGGAACGAGCGATAGCCGTTCGCGCTGCGCAGCGGTTTCACCAGGCCGATATCCTCATAGTAGCGGATCGTCTTGGCGGGCAGACCGGACAGGGCGGCCACATCTCCGATATTCATGTCAGTTCCTCCTTATTCAGCGGCGAGGGGGGCAGGGGAGCGCGTCGGGGCCTGTGCAGGCCCCGGCATGCGGGATTCGTCCATAACCGCGCGTACGCGGCGCAACCGCAGGGCGTTGGTCAGCACAAAGACCGAGCTGAGCGCCATGGCACCGGCGGCCAGAACCGGCGACAACAGCAGGCCGAAGGCTGGATAGAGCAGGCCCGCGGCCACCGGGATCAGCGCGACATTGTAGCCGAAGGCCCAGAACAGGTTCTGTCGGATGTTGCGCATGGTCCGGCCGGAGACTTCGAAGGCGTTCACCACGCCGCGCAGGTCGCCCGACATCAGCACCACATCCGCCGACTCGATGGCGACATCGGTGCCGGTGCCGATCGCGATCCCGACATCGGCATGGGCCAGCGCCGGCGCGTCGTTGATGCCGTCGCCGACAAAGGCGATCTGCTTGCCGCCTTGCCGCAGCTCGTCCAGGGCGGCCACCTTGCCATCGGGCAGAACACCGGCGATCACGTGGTCGATCCCGGTTTCGCGGGCGATGGCAAGGGCCGTCTCGCGCTTGTCGCCGGTGATCATCGCGACCTTCAGCCCGAGATCGTGCAGCGCGCGGATCGCCGCCGCGCTGGCCGGTTTCACCGGGTCGGCCACGCCGATCACCGCCGCGACCTTGCCGTCAACCGCCGCAAAGAGCGCGGTCCGGCCCTGTTCCGCCAGGCGGCGTTCGGCATCGGCCATGGCGCCGATGTCGATCCCCTCGCGGGTCATCAGGCGATCCGCACCGACAAGCACATCATGCCCGGCGATCTTGGCCTGCACGCCGTAGCCGGTGATCGAGGCGAAATCCTCCACCTCGTGGCGCGTCGCGCCTTCGGCCTGGGCGGTGCGCACGATGGCCTCGGCAATCGGGTGTTCCGACAGCGCCTCGACCGCTGCCACCAGCGCCAGCACGTCGGCGCGGTCAAAGCCTTTGGCCAGCACCAGATCGGTCAGCTCCGGGCGGCCTTCGGTCACCGTGCCGGTCTTGTCCAGCGCCACCACATCGACCGAGGTCAGCTGTTGCAGGGCGTCGCCCTTGCGGAACAGCACGCCCATCTCGGCGGCCCGGCCGGTGCCCACCATGATCGAGGTCGGCGTGGCCAGACCCATCGCGCAGGGGCAGGCGATGATCAGTACCGAGACCCCGGCAACCAGCGCATACGACAGCGCCGGCGAGGGTCCGACCACCAGCCAGACCAGCACCGTCAGTGCGGCCAGGGCCATGACGGCCGGCACGAACCACAGGGTGATCCGGTCCACCATGCCCTGGATCGGCAGCTTGGCGCCCTGCGCCTGTTCGACCATGCGAATGATCTGGGCCAGGGTGGTATCGGCGCCGACGCGGGTGGCACGGAACTGGAAGCTGCCGGTGCCGTTGACGGTGCCGCCGGTCACCGGGTCGCCCTCGGCCTTGGCCACGGGCACCGGTTCGCCGGTGATCATGCTTTCGTCGACATGAGCGCTGCCCTGGGTCACCTCGCCGTCGACGGCGATGCGCTCACCTGGCCGAACGACAAGGATGTCGCCGGCGGCGATACGCTCGATAGCCACCTCCTGCGGTTCACCATCCACCAGAACCCGCGCGGTGCGCGCCTGAAGGCCCAGCAGTTTCTGAATCGCGGCACCGGTGCGGCCCTTGGCCCGCGCTTCCATCCAGCGGCCGAGAAGGATCAGCACCACGATCACCGCCGCCGCTTCGAAATAGACCGCGCGTGCGGTTTCCGGCAGCAGGGCGGGCGCGAACAGCGCCGTCAGTGAATAGAGATAGGCGGCCCCGGTGCCCACGGCGACCAGGCTGTTCATGTCCGGCGCGCCTTTCAGCAGGGCGGGGAACCCCTTGAGATAGAAGTGGCGCCCCGGCCAGAACAGCACCACCGATGTCAGCACGAACTGGATCATCCAGCTTGTCTGGTGGCCGATGGTGCGGCCGATCAGCTCATGCACGCCCGGCACGATATGCGCGCCCATTTCCAGCAGGAAGACCGGCAGTGCCAGCACTGCCGCAAAGACGGTGCGGCGGGCCAGCTCGCGGGCCTCGGTCTGTTTGCGCGCGCCGGGATCCTCGGTCGTGGTCGCGTCGGCCGGCTCTGCCGGATATCCGGCGTCGGCCGCGGCCTTGAGCAGATCGGAGAGCTCGACGGCGCCTTCGACATAGGTGACCGTCGCGGTTTCAGACGCGAGGTTGACGTTGACGTCGAGCACGCCGGGGACCGCTTCCAACGCCTTGTCGACGCGCCCGACGCAGGAGGCGCAGGACATGGAGGCGATGTTCAGGCGCACCGTGCCGGTGCGGGCGGGATAGCCGGCGCGCTCCAGCGCGTCGATCACAGCGGGAACGCGGGTGTCGGAATCGATCTGTGCCTGTGCCGTCTCGGACGCGAGATTGACGCTGACCGCATCGACCCCGGGCACCGCCGCCAACGCGCGTTCTACCCGGCCGACGCAGGACGCGCAGGACATATTCTGTACCGAAACCCGAATGTTTGTAGAGGGTGTCATGGCATCTCCTTCGTTGCTGGGAAGGTATCTAGGGCTTCCATTCACTGGAAGGTCAACTACTTTCGAAAGATTTTGTTTCCATCTTGACCTTCCCTGGCTGGAAGCACCCACATGACGGCAACACAGAAGGAGAAGGTCATGAGCAACTTCAAGGTTCCCGGAATGAGTTGCGGGCATTGCACCGCGGCAATCGAAAAAGCGATCAAGGCGATCGATCCGACCGCCACCGTCACCTGCGATCTCGCGGCACGGGCCGTCGCGGTCGAGACGATTCTCAGCGACCGCGCGGTGTCCGAGGCCATTCGCGACGCCGGATACGACCTGGCCGCCGAAGCTTCGGCCTGAAACGGGCCCGGCGCCGGATCTGCGGCGCCGGGTTCTCCTGAGAGCCCGGCTCTTGAAACCGGCACCGCGCCGCGCGCGCGGGCCTATCCCTATTCAGCGACCCGCCGCGGCGCTTCTTTCGGCTTGGGCCGTGCGCTGGCGTTCCGGCCAGGTCGATTTGATGTAGGCGATGATATTCCAGATTTCCGCATCCGACAGCTGCGCGCCAAAACTTGGCATTGCGCTATCGAACTCGACGCCCTCTTTCGCGAGCGCCTCCTTGCCCCCGAGCTTGGTGTAATCGAACAACACGCTGTCCGGGTGATGCCAGGTGTGCCCGGTCTCGTCATGGGGCGGTGCGGGCAAGGTGCCATCGGGGCCGGGCGAGCGCCAGTCCGGCTGGCCTTCGAGATTTGCGCCATGACAGGCGGCGCAGAAATCGCCGTAGAGCTGCTCGCCCTGCGCGATATCCACCGTGGCAGGCATGGTTGCGGTCGTCGGCGCAGCAAGCTCGCCGCGCATCCAGACCGTGGCGCCCACGCCGCCCAGGGCGATAAGCAGCACGATCAAGGTGCGTCGCTGCAATAACAAATCCGGCAGTTTCATCATTACCCCATTCTTCAGGAAAGGTGGGGCGCTGACGCGCCCCATCATACTAGTCGTAGGTTTTCTGCGGCGTCGACAAGGCGGCAACCGCGCTTTCTTTCAGGCCCTCGCCTTCCATCAGGTAGGTCGCCATCGCGCGCAGATCAGCCTGGGTCAGGAATCGTGTCCCGTTCTGCACCACCTCGCCCATGCTGCCGCCAAAGACGTCGCCGGATGGCGTGATCCCGCTTTGCAGAGCATAGCTCAGGTTGTCGACGGTCCAGCCCCTTTCCGCCAATGTCGCGGGAAGAATGGACGGCGCCTTGTTGCCACCCGGAAGAGCGTCGTTGCCGGCGAAAAAGGCTGACGGATCCCGCCCTCCGGCCAGGTTCCGGCCGGTGTGGCAGGCCGCGCAATGCGCGGCGCCGCGCACGAGCTCCCGGCCGCGGTTCCATTCGGCGCTCTTGCCGTCCACCGGCGCTGTTTCCGGGGCACCGAAAAACGCGGCCCGCCAGAGCTTGAGCCCCCATCGTTGATCGAAGGGAAAGCCGACGTCGTGTTCGGGCGTGGATTCGGCCACCGGCGCGACAGTCTGAAATGCCGCCCAGAGGTCGGCGATATCCTGATCCGAGAAATTCGCATAGAACGGATAGGTGAACGCCGGGTAGTAGGGAGTTCCATCGGGGGCGATGCCCTGCCTGATGGCCTTTGCGAATTGCTCCACGTCCCAGTTGCCGAGGCCGTGATCGGGATCGGTGGTCAGGTTCGGCGGATAGAAGGTGCCGAAATCGGTGTTGAGCGGCGCGCCACCGGCCAGCGCCGCACCACCTTCCTCGAAATTCGTGTGACATGCGACACAGCCGCTGGCCCGCGCCAGATAGGCGCCGCGCTGCACATCGCCTTCTGGTTCGATTTTCCTGGGGTCGCTGCCGATCGGCCAGGCCACGAGGGCCGCCACGGTGGTTGCGCCGGCAAGGGACAGCCCGGCGATGCCTGCAATAAGAAACTGCCTCATGTCACTTGGCCTCTTTCCGGAACCGCGTATGACAGGTCGAGCAGGTGTTGCTGACCAGCGAAAATACCTCGTTGGCCGGCATGTCCGCCAGCTCTTCACGGCCGAGCGTCGCTTCCAGCGCCATTCCTGTGCCCATCATCGACCCGGCGCCCATCATGCCGCCGCCGCCCATCATCGATGCCGCGTCGGCCATGCCCTGTTTTGGCGCGGCCGGTCCGTTCTCGGCGGCCAGGGCGAGCCCTTCGGAATAGGTGTGAAGGCGTTCGGCCAGTTCGGCAAAGGTGGCCCAGTCTTGCCAGATGGACGCCTTGACGTAAGACGCCATGTTTTCGTTGTCTGCCGGGAAAAGCCGCGTCATCGAGGCGCCGGCATGTCGGCCGATGGCCTCGGCGGCATCGCGCACGGCGGCGGCCTCGTACTCGGACGCGCCGCTCATCATCGGCGCGATGGTCTTGATGGCATCGGCCATGGCCGACATCGCGACCATCCTTTCGCGCACGATCCCTTTTGCGCCGGTATGCGCAAGCGCAGCCGACGCCAGCGAAAGTGCCGCGACGGTGGCAATAGTGAATTTGGTTCTCATTTCCTTGTCCTTCGTCTTACCGTTGGTGTTTTTCCAAATCAGTCAGACGAAGGGACGCGGAGGAGGTGGGTCATATCCCGGGTCCAGCCCGGCCCAGAGGGCCACACGGGACCGAAATTTCTTGGTATCGAAGAGCGCCGCATGATCTTTCAGGGCCGGTTCGGCCATAATCGCCGAAACCGCGCAATCCAGCCCCGGGTGGCAATGGCCCAGGGCCTCTTCGATCAGAGAATGCGGGTCGTCGTCGTGCGCATCGCCGGCGCCGGCGAATGCCGTGGCAGAAGACAGGCTGTCGTCGGGGTGGGCGTCGTTGACCTCTGGCCCAAGGCCGAGTGCCAGCAGCACACAGAGGAGTGCCGTGCGCAGGATCGCCAGAGGAGAGCGCCCACCCCGCATCCCGCTAGAAGATTCCGTTCTCGGCTTGCAGTTCGCGGACGTATCGCGCGATCATCTTCACATCGGCATCGGTCAGGCCTTCGACCGGCGGCATGTTGCCGAATTGCCAGTGGTGGGCCCGAACGCCGTTCTTCGCGGCCATGACAAAGGCCATGTCGGAATGGTGCCCGGGTTCGTATGTCTTGTGCACCAGCGGCGGCGCGATACCGTTCTGGCCGGCGGCATTTGTCCCGTGGCAGGCCGCGCATTTGGCTTCGAAAGCCCGTTTGCCGATTTGCGCATTGGCGGATAGCTCGGCCGGCAGCGAAACTTCGACGATCGGCGCGCCGTCCGCGATATCGCTGGTGTCTGGCGGGGTCATCGAATGGCCCGCGGTCTGAGACGTGGATTGCCCCATGTTCAGATAGACCGCCAATCCGCCAAGCAGAAAAAAGGCCACGAGGGCCAGTAGAGATTTAGTCATGAATTTGGTTCCTTGCGGTCATCGGTTCGACTTGGGCCGATTTTCTCCGGGGCCGGGCTGTCACGGCCCGGGCGCCCTCGGCGCGCATTTCGCGGTCAACGTCGATGGACCCATTTGATGATTTTCTGCCATTCCTGCCGAGTCTCGCAACGCTGCTTCCGTGGTAAGCGGATGCAACGACGCACATGCGATCATTCCGTGATGGCGCCTGCCCTGCCATGGCATGCACGCCCCTAGTTTCTTGCCTATTGAGGCAACGTAGAGCACCTTCCTGCGCAGGAAGGTCAAGCTGGTTCACCCTGACAAAACAGTGAAATTTGTATCTGATTGCAACATTGACCTTCCCGTGCTGGAGGCCGCTAGCCACCTCGGCAGGTCACTGGAGACAAGACGAACGATGGACACCAACGACAAGACGGCCGGGCAGGCCGGTAGCGACAAGATCATGAAATACGGAATGTGGGCCTGCTGCGCGGTGATGTTGCTGCCGCTGGGGGCTTTCCTTGTGTCTGGCGGGGCGTCGGGCGGGGCCGGGGGGCTCGCGACCCTGGCGCCGATCGTGCTCTGTGTCGGCGCGCATCTGGTCATGCACCGGTTCATGGGAAAATCCTGTCACGGAAAGGCGGAAGATGCTGAGACCAAGGCCGAGACGCCAGACCCCCGGGCCACTGCACGGGTCGCCGCGGAATAAACCCCGCGCGAGGATGTTTCGGTGCGCGGCCGGCATGCTGGTGCTTGCCGGTCTCGGTGCCTGTTCGACGACGCTGGCGGATTGCTTCGACCTGGAGGCGGCGCGCCTGTCCACAAACGGGGCCGAAGCGCATCTACCGCCGGGATGCGAGATCACCGGGACCAGCGCAAACGGGGTGGCAACGCTGGCCTGTGCCGGCGGTCGCGAGGGTTTCATGGTGCTCGGGGCGGATCGCGCCGGGTAAGGCCCGCCCCCCTGGCCGCAGGACAGGGGTGTCGGGTCGCAGGCGGATTGTCAGGTCATGGCCCTCGTCGCCGTGGCCCGCGCCTCACGGCCGGTTTTGCGCAAGGACGGCACCCCGCTCGGGGGCGGTCGACGGCTCCCGGCTCGGGGTGTTGGCCGCTTCGAGCGGCAGTGTGACCGTCGCCAGCAATCCGCCTTCAGCGCGGTTGGAAAGCGCCACGTCGCCGCCATGGGCCCGGATGATGGTGCGCGCGATCGACAGCCCCAGGCCGGTGCCGCCGGTTTCGCGAGAGCGGGATTTCTCGAGCCGGAAGAACGGCTCGAACACCTGCTGAAGCTCGCTTTCCGGTATGCCGGGGCCGGTGTCGGAAATCAGTATCCGCACATGGCCGGGATCGGTCCGAAAGGAGACCCGGGCCCCGCCGCCATAGCGCTGCGCGTTTTCGATGATGTTGCGCAGCGCGCGGCGCATCGCTTGCGGGCGCAACCGCGCCTGGGCATCGTCGGCGGCGTCAAGCTCGAACCCGTTGATCATGTCTGCCTGCAACTGCTCAAGATAGCTGCGCAACTCCACTGTTTCGGAGGGTTCGGCGCTGGCCATGCCACGGGCAAAATCCAGGGTGGAACCGACCATCTCCTGCATTTCTTCGATCGAGGCGACAAGGCTTTCGCGGGTTTCGTCCTCTTCGACCATTTCCGCCCGAACCCGCATTGCGGTCAGCGGAGAGCGCAGGTCATGACCCAGCGCCGCAAGAAGCTTGGTCCGGTCCGCCACGAACCGGGTCAGCCGTTCCTGCATGCGGTTGAAAGTCTGCGTGAGCCCGCGCACCTCGCTTGGCCCGATCAGCGGCAGGGGATCCACGGTTTCCCCACGCCCAAACCGGTCGGCGGCGTGCGAAACGCGCAGCAGAGGCCCGGTCAGACGGGTCAGAAGGAACCAGCAGGCCGCGACCAGAATGATCGCCGCGGTGATCCCGAAGCTGAGGATGGAAATCCAGGGCCATTGCAGCGGCGGCGGCTCGAACCGGGTTCCGACGTTCAGCCATTGGCCGTCAGCCAGGGCGATCGAAAGCTGCATTTCGATGGCCGAGAGCTCGCCCTTCATCATGGCGAGGTGCATTTCCGCCATCTCGGGCACGAGATGGGGCATTGGCGGAATGCCATGCTCGACCTCGTGCAGCTCGACCCGGATCTCCCGGTGTTCCGCGCCGCCAAGCAGCCCGCGCACGCGGGCCTCGACAGCGCCGCCATCGGCATGGCTGGCGTGGTCGACGTCGGGGTTGTCCGCGAGTTCGAACCGCACGAGGGGCGAATTCGCCGCGCGCAGGATGGCCTGATGCAAGGACTCCGGCGCCTCTTCGAGCAACAGCGCCACATTTGCCGCCCGGCCGGCGGCCTCGAACCCCAGCGCCGCGCGCACGGCGAGGCCGCGTTCGTCGACGAACAGCCACAGGCTGATCGTCTGGGCGGCCGCCAGTGCCGCGACGATCAAGAGAACCAATTGCCCCCGGAGGCTGTCAAAGGGGCGCGGCATCAGCTCAGTTCGCGGACGTCTGATGCCAGGCAATAGCCGCCGCCGCGCACCGTCGTCACGATGCGGGGGCGCGACGGATCACGCTCGACCTTGCGGCGCAAGCGGCTGATCTGGTTGTCGATGGTGCGGTCAAAGACCGAGGCCGACCGGCCCGCCGTCAGATCGAGCAGCTGATCGCGGTTGAGCACGAACCGGGGCCGCTCCAGAAGGACGGTCAGCAGCTTGAATTCGGCGCTGGTCAGGTCGATCTGCTCGCCGTCGTCATTCGACAGCGCCCGGGTGTCGGTATCGAGGACCCAATGGGCAAACGCGATGCGCTTGCCCGAGAGCGCGCCGGCATAGGGTTCGGCCTTGGTGGTGCGGCGCAGGATGGCCTTGATGCGGGCAATCAGCTCGCGTGGGTTGAACGGTTTGGCAAGATAGTCATCGGCGCCGATTTCCAGACCGACGATCCGGTCGGTCTCTTCTCCCAGCGCGGTCAGCAGCAGGATCGGCACATTGCCATTGGCTGACAGCCGGCGGCAGACCGACAGCCCGTCCTCTCCCGGCATCATGACGTCGAGAACGATAAGATCGTACTGGCCATGGCCGAGCTTGGCGTCCATGTCGACCGCGTCGCGCGCAGAGGTCGCCCGCATTCCGTTCTGTTCAAGGTAGCGCGTCACGGCATCGCGGATTTCGCGGTGGTCGTCGACGACAAGAATGTGTGGTGGTTCGCTCATGGACCTTCTTTTAAACGAGTGAGGGGCGCTTTCCCGAAGATATTTGTCACGAAATGTAACCGCCACCGCCGTTGTGATCCGCCGATACAAAACCGTGGACTCCCCGGCATTTTGTCGCGACAAACCCCTGCCATATGTCAGGTATCGCAATACTGACATGAGGTGATCCGAATGAAACACAATTCTCTTCTCGCTGCATTTGCTCTGGCCGCGACCGTGCTTGGCGGGGCCGCTTATGCCGGTTCCGATCATGGCCACGGCGGCAAGACCGGCGGCAAATCCGGTGCGGCAGCGATGCAGGGCGGCGGCTCCGGCATGATGGGCGGCATGGACGGCATGATGGACATGATGAAGCGCATGCATGGCTCGATGATGGGTGGGGGCATGATGGGCGGCATGGGTTCCATGGGCGGCGGCATGATGAAGATGTTCGACGCCGATGGCGACGGCACCGTCACGCCGGAAGAGATGCGCAGCCAGCTGCAAGCCAAGCTGGCCGAGTACGACAGTGACGGCGACGGCACGCTTTCGATTGCCGAATTCGAAACCCTGCACAGCGCGATGATCCGGGAAATGATGGTGGACCGGTTCCAGCATCTGGACGCGGATGGTGATGGTGCCGTGACGGCGGAAGAGATGGCGGCACCGGCCGACATGATGGAACGGATGCAAAAGATGCATTCCAACATGTCTCAGATGCAGCCGGAGGCCGAAAAGGGCATGGATGGCGACGCCATGATGAACGACAACTGACCCAAGCGGGGCCGTCTCTCACGTCGCCCGGTCGCAAGCGAGAGACGACCCCGCACGGACATCCTCGCCCCGCAAAGCGGGGCGAAGGCCGGCCGGCGGTGCCCTGCACGATGTCGCGAAGTTCGCGCTTGACCTTCCAGTCACTGGAAGGACTAGGCTCTATCTGTTTCCTTCCCCGTCTTTGTCCAAGAGGACTTCAGAATGAGCGACCATGCACACCCAGTCTCGCACGATGCCGAGACAACAACCTACGTCTGCCCGATGCACCCGGAGGTGCGGCAGGACCATCCGGGAGACTGCCCGAAATGCGGGATGCATCTTGTGCCTGAGGGTCAAGAGGCGCACCACGGCGGACACGATCACCATGCGCACGGCTCCCAGAGCGGCGCCGTGGACGGCAGATATGACAGCGTTCCCGAGGATCATGACGGCGCGGTCTATACCTGTCCGATGCATCCGCAGGTTCGCCAGACGCATCCTGGCTCCTGCCCGATCTGTGGCATGGGGCTCGAGCTGGAATCGGCGGCAATGGCCGACGCGGGCCCGAACCCGGAGCTGGTGGATTTCACCCGGCGGTTCTGGGTCGGCACGGTCCTGACCATCCCGCTGCTCATTCTCACGATGGCCCCCTTTCTCGGCTTTTCCGGCGTGCGCGAGGCCTTTGGCGAACGCACGACGCTCTGGATCGAGCTGGGTCTCGGAACGCCGGTTGTCCTGTGGTGCGGCTGGCCCTTCCTGGTGCGGGGCTGGAATTCGTTCCGCACCATGAACCTCAACATGTTTTCCCTGATTGCCATGGGCGTTTCGGCGGCCTGGCTCTTTAGTGTCGTGGCGGTTCTGGTGCCGGGCATCTTCCCGGCGGGGTTCCGCGATGCCGAAGGGCACGTCGGGGTCTATTTCGAAGCGGCGGCGGTGATCGTGACGCTTGTGCTGCTCGGGCAGCTGATGGAGTTGCGGGCCCGCGAAGGCACCGGCAAGGCCATCCGCGCCCTGCTGGACATGGCGGCCAAGACCGCGCGGGTGATCAGGCCGGATGGCACAGAAGAGGAAATTCCGCTCGAGGAGGTGCTTGTGGGCGACCGTCTGCGGGTGCGGCCCGGTGACAAGGTGCCGGTTGATGGCGTGGTCGTGGAAGGCCGCTCCTCGATCGACGAGAGCATGATTTCCGGCGAGCCGGTCCCGGTCGAAAAGGTCGAAGGCGATGCGGTGACCGGGGCGACGATCAATGGCACCGGCAGCCTGGTGATGGAGGCAACGCGGGTCGGCGCGGACACGATGCTGGCGCAGATCGTCGAGATGGTGTCGAACGCGCAACGTTCGCGCGCGCCGATCCAGAAATATGCCGACCGGGTGGCGGGCTATTTCGTGCCGGCGGTGATCGCCATCGCGGTTCTGTCGTTCATTGCCTGGGCGGTTCTGGGGCCGGCGCCGGCTCTGTCCTATGCGCTGATCTCGGCGGTTGCGGTCCTGATCATCGCTTGTCCCTGTGCGCTCGGTCTCGCGACCCCGATGTCGATCATGACGGCAACCGGTCGCGGGGCCCAGGCCGGGGTGCTGATCAAGAATGCCGAGGCGCTGGAGCGCTTCGAGAAGGTCGATACCCTGATCGTCGACAAGACCGGCACGTTGACCGAGGGCAAGCCGCGCCTTGTCGCCGTTTTGCCCGAACGCGGTCATGACGAGGCCGAAGTGCTGCGGCTTGCCGCGTCGCTGGAACGCGGGTCAGAGCATCCGCTTGCCGAGGCCATCGTCCGGGGCGCGGAAGAGCGCGACGTGAAAATGGCCGATGCCGCGGATTTCGAGGCGATTACCGGCAAGGGGGTCCGGGGCGTGGTGGATGGCAAGGCCGTCGCGCTTGGCAACCTGGCAATGATCCGCGATCTGGGTCTCCACGCGGGCGAGCTGACCGCCAAGGCCAATACCCGGCGTGACGAGGGCGAGACCGTGATGTTCGTGGTGCTGGATGGCGAGATCGCCGGGCTTGTCGGCGTTGCCGATCCGGTCAAGGACAGCACGCCCGCCGCGATCAAGGACCTGCACGCGCTGGGCTTTCGCGTCATCATGGCCACCGGCGACAACGAGCGCACGGCCAGGGCCATCGGCGCCCGTCTCGGCATCGACGAGATCCGGGCCGACGTCTTGCCCGAAGACAAGGCGCGGATCATCAAGGAGCTGCAACAGGACGGCCGCAAGGTTGCGATGGCCGGGGATGGCGTCAACGACGCCCCGGCGCTGGCGCAGGCCGATGTCGGCATCGCCATGGGCACCGGCGCGGACGTGGCCATCGAAAGCGCGGGGATCACGCTGGTCAAGGGCGACCTGGACGGCATCGTCCGCGCCCGGCGGCTGGCCCATGCCACGATGCGCAACATCCGCCAGAACCTGTTCTTCGCGCTGATCTACAACGCCTCCGGCGTGCCGGTGGCCGCGGGGGTGCTCTTCCCGGTCTTCGGCATCCTGATCAGCCCGATGTTCGCCGCCTTTGCGATGAGCGCATCCTCGATCTCGGTGGTGCTCAATTCGCTGCGTCTCCGGGCGGCGCGGATCTAGGCCGCGGAACCCACCTGATGACGAGTTGATCGGTGCTGCGTTCGGACGGATCAGCTGCGATCAAGGTCTCCGCAACCCCGGGTGCGTCGGCAAAGGTTCGCCGACGTATTCGGGGTAGATCGGCAACGATACATTCGGATACAAAAGATACGCCGGTCGGGCGTTTGCAAGTCCGGCGAATTCACCTAGGTTCCTGGGTCAGGGATCGGGAGGAGAACGCGGAAGCTGCAATCGGCGGCGCGTGGCAGACCGATGACGACCGGACCAAGGGCAGGCAGGAACAAGGACGGGCATGTCGAAATTGACGATATCGATCGTGGCGGCGGCTCTTCTCGGCCTCGGTGCCTTGGCTTGGTATGCCGCACGCCCGACCGGCCATTCCATGGACCAACCCGATCTGGCGCAGCTCTCCGAGGGGGCGGCGATCGTGGATGTCACGGTGCCCGCCGAATTCTCTGACAATGCCAAAATCGGCCAGCGGGCTTTCGAAGCGAAATGCGCCGCGTGCCACGGCACGAACGCCGCCGGACAAAACGGGGTGGCACCGCCCCTGGTTCACAAGATCTACGAGCCCAGCCATCACGGCGACATGGCCTTCGTTCTCGCCGCCAAGAACGGCGTGCGCGCGCATCACTGGAGATTCGGAGACATGCCGCCGGTCGAGGGGCTGACCCAGGGCGACGCGATGATGATTGTCGCCTATGTCCGGGAACTGCAACAAGCGAACGGGATCGACTGAACGATGCGCGGCATGATTCCCGGTCGGCTGATCCTGCTCGCCGTCGCGGCCTGTGTCGTGGCGCTGCTGAGCCCGCCTGACCTGGACTTCGCCCATTCCGACCAGCCGCCGGTTGCGGAGCAGTTGGCGCATGACATCCACTCCGACGAATCGCACAGCACCGGCATAGGCCATTGCCATGGCGAGGCCTCCTGTTCCAGCGGGCTGCACATCGTCTTTGGTCTTCGTACATTACCGCCCGAGCGGTCGCCGCTGCCGGCGCTGGATCGCGCCCCGACGAATTTCAACGACGCCACCCTCGGGCGCGAGCCACCGGTCCCTATAGCTCTCTCTTGATGCATCCGCGGCCCAAGTGCCGCATTGGAACTCAACGGAGACAAGAGATGAAATATACAGGAATTACCGGCATCGTCCTTTCGGTGACACTTGCAGGCGGCGTTCTGGCCCATTCGGGTGCGACAGGCGTCGTGAAGGAACGCATGGATGGCATGATGGCCATGAGCAAGGCGATCAAGGCGGTCACACCGGTCATGCGCGGCAAGGTTGACTATGATGCCGCGCGGGTGCGGGACTTTGCCGCCACGATCAAAGAGCATTCGGGCGAGACGATGACCAAGCTGTTCCCCGAAGGCAGCGAAGAGGCACCCTCGGTCGCTAAGCCCCGGATCTGGGAAGACTGGAGCGAGTTCGAGGCGCTGGCCGTGCGGCTGGGGACCCTCGCCGAAGGACTGGACCGGGCGGCGGACAATGGGCTGAAGGCCGCGGGCGGAGCATCGGCCAGCATGATGGGCGGCGACAACATGATGGGCGGCCAGTCCATGATGGGTGGCGACAACATGATGGGCGGCGGCGGCATGATGGGGGGCAGCGGGCCGATGACGGCCGAGCTTGACCCCGCGCAGCTGGCAGAGATGCCGGCGGATGCGGTCTTTCGAATGGTGAGCCAGACCTGCGCTGCCTGCCACACCAAGTTCCGCGCGGAAAAATAAGATGCGCAAAGTGACAAGAGGGCTGGTCGCCGCCGCAGCATTGGGCGCGGCGGGGCTGGCAGCGGTGGCCGCCTGGCCCGTCGGCCGGGCACCCGAGGATATCGCGCTGCAAGGCGATGCCAATCGAGGTGCCTATCTGGCGCGGGCGTCCGGCTGTATCGCCTGCCACACCGATTTCGAGAATGGCGGCGCACCGCTGGCCGGCGGTGTCGAGCTGGAAACTCCCTTCGGCAGTATCTACTCGCCAAACCTCACCACCGACCCGGAACACGGGATCGGCGACTGGACGATAGAGCAGTTCGCGGCGGCGGTTCGGCAGGGGGTGTCGCCGGAGGGTGCCCCCTATTACCCGGCCTTCACCTATCCGTTCTATCAGCAGTTCACCGATCAGGACATTGCCGATCTCTGGGCCGCGTTTCAGACCGTGCCCGCCGTGGCCGAGCCTTCGCGCGAGCCGGAGATGCCGTTCCCCTTCAATCAGCGTGCACTGATGAAGTTCTGGCGCGCGCTCTATCTGGATCCGCCGCGCGCCGAGCCGGTGCCGGGGGCCGATCCGCTGTGGAATCGCGGCAAGGAGCTGGTCGAGGGCGCGGCGCATTGCGGCGCCTGTCACACCGGCCGGACGCTGCTGGGCGGCCGCGATCACGAAAGCCAGCATTTCAAGGGCAGCAACATGCTGCCGGGCGGCGGCAAGGCGCCGGCGATCGATGCCGAAACGCTGATGGCGCGGGGCTGGGATGTCGACAGCCTCTCATATGCCTTGCGCTCCGGGATCACGCCGTCGGGTGACGCTTTTGGCGGTGCGATGGGTGAAGTCGTCCTATATGGAACTCAGTACCTGTCCGATGAAGATCTTGAAGCAATGGCAACCTATCTGATGGACGATCACGGATGATCGGACGATTGCCGAACCACGAAAGGACACCGCGTTGAACGTGACACGGCGGAACATTCTGCTGGGAGGTGCGGCCTGTGCCGCCCTTCCGGGCCTGGCCTTTGCCCAGGCCGGGGCCGAGGAATTGTGGGCCGCAGCCTTTGATCACCAGCTGCTGCCCGACCCCTATGGCCCGACCACGCTCTGGGGCTATGGACCGGCCTCGCCCGGCACCGAGATCCGCGTCGCCCAGGGCGCGCGGGTGCGGCGGACCCTTGTCAACGGGCTCGATCAGCCCACCTCGACCCATTGGCACGGCATTCGCATCGACAATGCGATGGACGGTGTCGCCGGGCTGACCCAGGGTGCGGTGGCTCCGGGGGAACGCTTCGATTATGACTTCACGGTGCCGGATGCCGGAACCTTCTGGTATCACGCGCATGACCGCTCTTTCGAACAGGTTGGCCGCGGGCTTTACGGTGCGCTGATCGTCGAGGAGCCCGAACCGCTGGACATCGACCGGGACGAAGTGCTGGTGCTCGATGACTGGCTGATCGACCCCGACAGCGGCCAGCTTGCCGCCAGTTTCGGCAACATGCACGATCTGAGCCACGCCGGTCAGGTCGGAAATCTCGTCACCGCCAATGGTGCGCATGATCTTACCATGCCGGTCAAGCGGCATGAACGCCTGCGTCTGCGGCTGATCAATGCCGCCAATGCGCGAGTGTTCCAGTTGCAGATGAGCGGGTTGGATGGCTGGATCGTCGCGCTCGACGGCATGCCGCTGCCCACGCCGCGCCCGCTGTCAGAGGCGCTCTTGCTGGCACCGGCGCAGCGCGCGGACCTGATCGTCGACGTGACCGCCGAGGCGGGCGAGACGGCGGGTCTGGTCAGTGTCGAACGCGGCGAGGGGTTTGCCCTGGCCTCCTTCCCGGTCACTTCGGAGGTCTCTGCCACCCGGCGGGGCGCCGCCGCGCCGCTGCCGCCCAACACGGTGGCCCGGCCCGATCTCGCCGCCGCGACGGCGCTTGATTTGCGGATGGAAGGCGGCGCCATGGGCGGCCTGCGCGGGGCGCGGCTGGATGGCGAGATGCAATCGATGAACGCCCTGGTCGCAGAGAACAAGTTCTGGGCCTTCAACGGCGCGATCGGCACCATGGAAGGCCCGCCGCTGGCCGAGCTGTCGCGCGGCGAGACGGTGCGTCTGAAGATCGTCAACGACACCGCCTTTCCGCATGCCATGCACCTGCACGGCATGCATTTCCGCGAGGTCACGAAGGACGGGCAGCTTGGCGATCTGCGCGACACCACGCTGCTCTTGCGGGGCGAGACCCGCGAAGTGGCCTTTGTCGCCGACAATCCGGGCGACTGGCTGTTGCATTGCCACATGCTGTCGCATGCGGTGGCCGGCATGACGACACGGCTGCGCGTCGGCTGACCGGCCTGGCCGTGGCGGGCGCCTCACCCGGATTGCATCTGCACCAATCCGCGGGCAACGAGGGTGAGCGCCAGCGCCAGAAGCCCGCAGCAGATCGCGGCGGCGAGCCAGGCCCGCGCCCTGGGGGCAGATGTCTGCCCCCAGCTGAGGGCCGCGGCATAGATCGGCAGCGCGCCCAACAGAACGGCATAGAGGTAAACCCCGGAAATATTGTCAAAAAGCGCCGACCGCGCCAAGGTCGGCGCCACCACCCGCAGCGCCGTGCCCTTGCTGCCGCCGAAAGAGCCGAACCAATCGGCCGAAGCGACATAGATCACGGCATGCAGCAGGATGAACACGGCCACCCGCATCACCATGTCGGTGAAGATCAACCCAAGGCCACCGGCCTTGCGCGGCGTCAGGCTGATGTGCCGGGCGTAGAGGACGAAGCCCAGGAAATTGACGATGAAGACCACCGGAAATCCGTTTGTCGCAACCTGCCTGAGAAATCGCGACAGGGCAGGGCCGCCGCTCGAGAGCATGGCGGCGAACCCGGGCTGCAAGGCGACGTAGATCGCCAGAAGCGGCAGCAGTGTGAGAAGGCTCACCAGGGCCACGTTGCGCGCAAAGATCGCGATCGGCAGGCTGAGCGAGAAATACCGGTGCATGGGGCTTCCTAGCACGATAGCGGCGGAGAACAGCCCAAGACGGGCCTTGGTTACAAAATGATACATCACAATCCGGCTACGGAATGATAAGCCTGTCGTGAAACTCTAAAGCCGAGGCACCAAGTCCATGACCCAAAGGAAATGGTCGCGCCGCCATGTTTTGGCCTGTGCGACTGCCACGCTGGCAATGCCCTCTCTCGCTCTGGCGCAAGCCGAAAGCGCACCGACGCGGCGCAATATCTCGTCTTTCAAATTGCACGACTGGCGGGATCACTTCGATACGCTGGGCAAGGGAATCATCCTCTCCGACACCAACACCAAGGTGCTCCAGCATTGGACCGCTGACGGCGAGATGCGGATCTATCCGACCTCGGTGCCGCTGACCGACGAGCTGACGCGGCGGGGCTATACCTCGGTGGTCGAGAAACGCGAAAACCCGACCTGGCGCCCGACGCCGTCGATGCTCAAGCGGAACCCGGAATGGCCGGCGGTCGTCGAAGGCGGCGATCCGCTCAACCCGCTGGGCACCCGCGCGCTCTATCTGTCCTGGACTTATTACCGCATCCACGGCACCCAGGACACGCGCAAGATCGGCCGGCGGTCTTCGAACGGATGCATCGGCCTTTACAACCGTCAGATCGAAGAGGTCTACGAACGCACGCCGATCGGAACCCAGGTCAAACTGATCTGACAGTTCCGGCACTGAAACGGACCTTCGCGTCCTGAACGGGGTGCTCCGAAGGAGCGCCCCCAATGTCCTGCAAGGAGAGACGATCCGCCATGAAGAAACATATACTCGCGCCTTTGATCGCGCTCACATTGCTCGCCCCCCTGGCCGCCGGTGCCGAGGAGATGGACGAGGACCGGATCAAGGCGCTGGTCTATGAGGCGATCCGCGAAAACCCCGGCATCGTCATGGAGGCGGTGCGGCTTCTGGAAGAACAGCAGCAGCGCGACCAGTCGGCGGCGGCCGCCGCGGCCCTGTCGGGCATCCGGGATGAGCTCGAGCAGGATCCGAATGCGCCGGTTCTGGGCAATCCTGACGGCGATGTGACGGTGGTGGAGTTCTTCGATTACAACTGCCCCTATTGCCGCCGCGCGATGCCGCAGGTGGATGCGTTGATCGAACAGGATAAAAACGTCCGGCTGGTCTATCGCGAATGGCCGATCCTCGGCGACGGCAGCGTCTTTGCCGCCCGCGCCGCACTGGCCGCGCGCGAGCAGGGCAAATACGAGGAATTCCACGAGGCGATGATGGGCATGAACGGACGCGCCGAAGAGGCCAGCGTACTCCGCATCGCCGGCGAGGTCGGCCTTGATATCGAGCAGTTGCGCCGGGACATGCAGGCGCCGGAGGTGAGCGAACATATCGAGACCTCGATGGAGCTGACCCGGGCGCTCGGGTTCACCGGCACCCCGTCTTTCGTGATCGGCGATACGCTGGTCGGCGGGCTGGTCGAGGCCGAGGTGCTGGCCGAGCACGTCCAGACGGCGCGCGACGCGCAGCAGTGACGCCGTGCAGACACTGGGACGTGCGCCCCGGCTGACCCGCCGCAACCTGCTGGCGGGCCTCGGTGCGGCCTGCCTGCCTTGGCCTGCGCTCGCCGCGCGGCAATCGGTCGTGCTTCGCCCCGCCGCGCTCTCGACGCGCATCGCGGGCCGCAGGCTCGACATGCTGGGCTTCAACGGAACGATTCCCGGCCCCGAGATCAGGGTGCGGCAGGGCGATCAGGTTGATATCCGCCTCGAGAACGGTCTCGATGACGGGGCGCTTGTGCATTGGCACGGCCTGCGTGTGCCCAACCGGATGGACGGGGTGAACGTTCTGACCCAGGACGTGGTCATTCCGGGCCGGTCGCACGATTACCGCTTTACCCTGCCGGATGCCGGAACCTATTGGTATCATTCGCATTACCTGTCCTATGATCAGGTGAGCCGCGGCTTGTTCGGCGCCTTCGTCGTCGAAGAGCGCGATCCGCCGGAGGTTGATCACGACATCACGGTTCAGCTCTTTGACATGATGATCGACGAAGACGGCCGGTATGATGACAGCTTCGACCCGGCGCAATTCGCCACCGCCGGCAAGATCGGCAATGTCGCCACCGCCTTTGTGTCGCGTGACAGCATCCGCCAGGGCGACAGGCTGCGGCTACGCTGCATCAATCCGTCGATCGACCGGATCTACGAGCTGCGGCTTTCGGGCGTCGCGGGGAATATTGTCGCGCTTGACGGAATGCCGCTGCCGGCGCCGCGACCGCTGGCACCAATCATTCTGGCCCCCGGCCAGCGCTGCGACGTGATCGCGGATGTGACCGGCCCGGTCAGGCTGACCGATAGCTATGGCGGCACGTCCGTGACCCTGGGCGAGATCGCCATAGAGGGCAGCCGGACGCCGCGCCGTTCCGCCATCCCGGGCCTGCCCGCGAATGCCATGCCGGCCCCCGGCCCGGTGGACGCCCATGTTGATCTGGTCATGCAGGGTGGCGCCGGAGGCAGAGATCACGACGGTTTCGGCACCTGGGCGCTGAACGACGTCTCGGGCCTGCCGCGCCGGCCGCTGGTGGATGTCCGGCGCGGTGCCACGGTCAGGATGACCCTGCGCAATGCGACGGCGTTTCCGCATGTCATGCACCTGCACGGGCATCACTTTCACGAACTCGATGCCAAGGGCGCATCCGGCGCCTACCGCGATTCGACGCTGGTGGGGGCAGGGGCCGCGCGCGACATTCTCTGCGTGCTCGACAACCCCGGATCATGGATGCTGCATTGCCACATGCTGAGCCATCAGACCGATGGCATGGCAACCTGGGTCCGGGTGCGCTGAGCGGCACCGCGGGCCCGGGGATCAACCCCCCGAAAGCGCAAAGAACGTGGCCGCACCGCCACACCTGCGGCCTGTCTCTCGCGCTCACGGGGAATTTTATTCGTTCCGGTGCCCGGCCGATATTCCCTTGAATAAAAGGAGTTGCCCACGTGACCGTTTCCAACCGACGCATTTTCCTGATATCGAGCCTCGCCGTCCTGGCCGCGCCGCGACTGGCGCTGGCGCACAAGCCCACCTTAGCCGAGAAGTTCCTGCCGCAGCTGGTGAATACCCGGCGCAAGGATTGGCGCGCCGGCAATCTGCATGTCGTGCCCGACGAATTTTTTCTCTACTTCATGCTGAACGACGGTCTGGCCATCCGCTATGGTGTCGGCGTCGGGCGTGACCGGCTTTATACGCCCGGAACCTTTACCGTGGCACGCAAGGCGAAGTGGCCGTTCTGGAGGCCGACGCAGGCGATGATCCGCAGGGAGCCGGAGAAATACGCCAAGTACAGCGATGGCATGAAAGGCGGCCCCGACAATCCGCTGGGCGCCCGCGCGCTCTACCTCTACGACGACAAGGGGCGGGACACCTATCTGCGCATCCACGGCACCAACAAGCCAGGCACCATCGGCACCGCAGTTTCCAATGGGTGCGCCCGGCTGACCAACGAATACATCAAGGAACTGTACGACCGGGTCGAGGTCGGCGCGAAGGTCACGCTACATCCCAAACAGGAAACGGCCTGAGCCCGCGCCGATCAGAGCAGGGCAGGCGGCAAGGCTGCCAGGGCGTCGTCCAGCGGCACCACAGGCAGCCCGGCGGCGATCCAGCCGACGCCCAGATCCGAGCCGAGCATGCCTTCCGACACATCGATGAAGCCAGTATAGCCCGCCTTGCGAAGGCTGCGCTGGATATAGCCCGAACGCCCGCCGGTCGCGCAGATCAGGGCGATCTGCCGCTCTCCGGCCAGATCGCGGGCCGCAAAGAGCCGGTCGGAAAACCGGTTCTCGTGCATGCTGATCGGCCAGGCCTGCGCGGCCACACCCGTGGCGGCCCATTCCGACCGCGCGCGTACGTCGATCATGCGGATATCATCGGCATTCAAGGCGTCCCAGGCGCGCTGTGCCGGCCAGACATCCGCCGACTGCGCCTGCGCCGGCAGGGCCTGGGCCAAGGGAAGACAGAGCAACCCGGTCGAAAAAGCACGTCGGTGAAGGTTCATTGTGTGCACCCTTTGTCGAAACCGGATTTGGACGGCGATCTCCGCCCATTCCCGCGGTTGCGTATCCGAGCAGGCGGCGGCAGCCGATCCGGTCCTATCCCGCCGAACGGTACAGGCGTTGGCCCGGTCGTATCAATGGCCGCCAGCCCTGTACCGGCTCACCTCATCGCAATTGTCTGTGATCCGCATTTTCTTGCCGTGCGTATGCTCTGGGCTAGGTCCACGATCTGGAGAACGCGCCAGCCTCTCTG
Organism: Marinovum sp. E3; assembly: GCF_055755275.1. Taxonomy (NCBI): domain Bacteria; kingdom Pseudomonadati; phylum Pseudomonadota; class Alphaproteobacteria; order Rhodobacterales; family Roseobacteraceae; genus Marinovum; species Marinovum sp. E3. The sequence goes on along the minus strand of NZ_JBVTQV010000003.1, from coordinate 55,711 downwards.
AAAACGATGGATTTCATTCAATTGAGCAAAGGTCTTTCCTATTGTCGGTCTTTCTGCACGGTCTTGCCACTGCCCTTCCGCCGTATCTTCTCCCGCAGGATTTGGTGCAGGCCAAGGCGCAAGAGATCCTCGGCCACAAGTATCCGCAATTCGAACGGCTTCTGAAAACCTTTGTGACGGCCGGCATCGATCGGCGCTACTCGGTGGTTCCGATCGACTGGTTCGAGGCCGATCACGGCTGGCAGGACCGCAACGACGCCTATATCGACGGCGCATTGGCGTTGTTTGGCGTGAGCACGGAACTGGCTCTGGCGCGTGCCGGATGGGCGGCGGAGGAGGTCGATTGCATCGTGACCGTCTCTTCCACCGGCATCGCGACCCCGACACTGGAAGCGCGTGCCATGGACCGGCTGGGGTTTCGCGCCGATGTGCGCCGGGTGCCGGTCTTTGGCCTCGGCTGTGCGGGCGGTGTTTCGGGGCTGTCTCTGGCGCAGTCGCTGGCCGCGGCACGCCCCGATGACAAGGTGCTGCTGGTCGTGGTCGAAACCTGCACCCTGTCGTTTCGGACCGACCGGCTGCAAAAGGCGGATATCATCGCGACCGTGCTCTTCGGAGATGGTGCGGCAGCGGCCTGCCTGTCGGGGCAGAAGGCCGATGGCCGGCAGGTTTCGCTCGGGGCCGGCACACAGACGACCTGGGCCGATACCTTGGGCATCATGGGTTGGGATGTTGACGACACCGGCCTCGGCGTGGTCTTCGGCCAGGAAATCCCCGGCTTTGTCGAGAAAAACCTGGAGGCGGCGATGGAGGGCGCGCTGGACCGATCGGGATTGGAACGCGGCGACATCGCGCGTTTTGTGTGCCACCCCGGCGGGGCCAAGGTCGTCGACGCCTTGGAAGGCGCGCTTCAGCTTGAAAAGGGCACCTTGCAGGCCGAGCGGGACGTGCTGCGGGCGGCGGGCAACATGTCGGCGCCGACCGTGCTCTTCGTTTTGGAGCAGGTGTTGAAGCAAGAGGTGCAGGGACAGATGATGGCAACGGCGCTGGGCCCGGGCTTCACCGCCGCCTTTCTGCCATTTCACGTCGGAGCAGACGCGGCATGACCCCGGGCGCGGCGCTCTTTCTGAGTTTTCTCGTTGTCCAGAGGCTGGCCGAACTGGCGCTAGCCCGGCGCAATACCGCCAGGCTTCTGGCGCAGGGCGCACGCGAGGTCGCGCCGGAGCATTACCCGCTCATCGTCGCGCTGCACACGGGCTGGCTGCTCTGTCTGGCGGCCTTCGGATATGACGCGGCGATCCGCCCGGGCTGGCTTGTCGTCTTCGTCGTGCTGCAAGCGATCCGCCTCTGGATCCTCGTGTCGCTGGGCGGGCGCTGGACGACCCGGATCATCGTCACCGACACGCCGCTTGTGGCGCGCGGCCCTTACCGCTGGATCAACCATCCCAATTACCTGCTGGTGGTCGCCGAGATCGCGGTAGCGCCCCTGGTCTTGGGACTCGGCTGGGTCGCTCTGGTGTTCTCGGCTCTGAACGCCGCCATCCTCGCCATTCGAATACGGGCCGAGGACCGCGCGCTCCGGCCGACGATATCGTGATGTGGGACGGGGCGCCGAGGGCCGGAAATCAATTGACCTCTGCCGCGCGGTGCCGCCAACTTGGGCAATCCCGCGCCCGCAACGACGACCCAACTTGATGTGAGGACTGCATGATCATGGCTGAAATGGGCAAAATCGCGTTTAAATTTGGCGGCGCAACCCGCATGTCCGGGCTCGCGCTGGGGGTTTTTTGCGCCGCCTTCACCGCTCAGGCTCAGGAGCAGGTGGGGGCCACGGTCGCCGAAATCCCGGTGCCGGCGGGCCCGGGATCGAGCGAGCCATCGCTCTTTGCGCTTGCGGATGGGCGCGTCGCTGTCAGCTGGACGGAACCTACCGAGGCGGGCCATGCGGTGAAGGTTGCGCTCGGCAATGAGGCCGGGTGGAGTGCGCCGTCCACGGTGGTCGCCGCCGGCGATCTGATCGTCAACTGGTCGGATTTCGCCTCGGTCGCGGTGCTGCCCGACGGCACGATGGCCGCGCATTGGCTGAAAGAGACCGATGTGACGTCCTTTTCTTATGATGTGAACATCGCGTTGTCATCCGACAAGGGTGAAACCTGGAGCGCCCCGGTTGTTCCGCACCGCGATGGCACCCAAAGCCAGCATGGCTTCGTCACGCTCCTGCCGGTCTCGGACAGCCGGTTCGAGGTGTTCTGGCTGGACGGCCGGGAGTATGGCACCGAGGACACCGGCGCGATGCAGCTGCGGTCGGCCTCGCTTGATGCCGACGGAACCCTGTCTCCGGAAAGCCTGCTCGATTCCCGCGCCTGCTCTTGCTGCCAGACATCAGCCGCGGTGGCGGGCGACGGCAGCATTCTGGTGGCATACCGGGACCGCACGGTCGAAGAAGTGCGCGATATCTCGGTGGTGCGCAAGGTGGCGGGGGCCTGGAGCGAACCCCGCCTGGTTCACGCCGACGGCTGGGAGATTTCGGGTTGCCCGGTGAACGGCCCGGCGATCGACGCGGAAGGCAGCGATGCAGTCGTGGCCTGGTTCACCGCGGCGCAGAGCGATCCGGCGGTCAAGGTGGCCTTTTCCCGTGACAGCGGCGCCAGCTTTGATGCGCCATTCCGCATCGACGGCGGCGAGGCGGCCGGCCGGGTGGATACGCTGCTTCTGCAAGACGGATCGGCCGTGGTTTCCTGGGTCGAATGGACCAGGCTGGGCGAGATTCTCCGGCTTTGCCGCGTCACCCCCGAGGACGGATGCCCGGCGCCGCAGGCGGTTGCCCTGAACACCGCCGCCGGGTCGATCAATTTCCCGCGCATGGCCGGGAGCGGCGAGGAGATCTATATCGCCTGGGGCCAGCCGGCTGCCGGCCGCACCCCCGCCGGGATCAGGATGATCGTGGCAAGATACTGAGACCGCATGGAAAGTTTCGATACCGATGTTGTGGTGGTCGGGGCCGGCGTCGTCGGGCTCGCGGTGGCGCGGGCCCTGGCGCTGGCCGGGCGCGAGGTGCTGATCCTCGAAAAGAATCCGGTGATGGGCGAGGAAACCAGCGCCCGCAATTCCGAGGTGATCCATGCCGGCATCTATTACCCGCCGGGCACGCTCAAGGCGCGGCACTGTCGGCGCGGCCGCGACCTGCTTTATCGCTATTGCGAGGCGCGCGGTGTCGGCCACCGTCGTTGTGGCAAGCTGATTGTTGCCGGCGACACCGACGAGGCGGCCCGCCTGCCACAGATCGCGGCCCATGCCCAAGGCAACGGCGTCACCGACCTGCGGCTGATCGGAGCGGCAGAGCTGCAAGCGCTCGAGCCAGCGCTCCGGGCGTCTGCGGCGTTGTTTTCGCCCTCGACCGGCATCGTCGACAGCCACGCGCTGATGTTGGCACTGCTGGGCGAGGCAGAGGCACATGGGGCGCAGCTTGTCACCCGGGCACCGGTCTTGGGCGGGCAGCTGTGCGGCGACGGCTCGGTCGAGCTTGCGGTGGGCGGCGACGAGCCGATGCTGCTGCGCTGTCGGTCGCTGGTGAATTGCGCCGGGCTCTGGGCCCCGGCGCTCAGCGCGCGGATCGACGGCCTGCCGCCGCCGCCCGGTCTGGCGCTGGTCAAGGGCAATTACTTTGCGCTCAGCCGGCCGGCGCCGTTTTCGCGGCTGATCTACCCGGTGCCGCGCGACGGCGGGCTGGGTGTTCACTTCACGCTCGATCTGGCCGGGCGCGGCAAGTTCGGCCCCGATACCGAATGGTTAGACGACACCGATCCGGCGCGCATCGACTACACCGTGAACCCGGAGCGGCGAGCGGGTTTTGCCGAGGCGATCGCGCGCTATTGGCCAGCGATCGAGGCGCGGGATCTCAGCCCCGATTACGCCGGATTGCGGCCCAAGATCGCGGGGGCCGCCTATGGCGATTTCGTGATGCTCGGGCCGGGTCAACTCGCCGGCCCGCATGCGCTTCTTTACGGGATCGAATCGCCCGGCCTGACCAGCGCCCTTTCGATTGCCGGAAAGGTGGCGGACTGGCTGACCGAGGGCTGATCGCCGGCGCGCGCTGCGCCGAAACACCTCGGCCGCAATCTCTGATTGCGTGAGGTCCGGCACGGCCCGGGCCCGAGGGCCGCACCTCTAAACGCCTTGCCGGGGCCGGCGGATTTGCCAGCGTGGCGGCCATCGCCTATATTGCCTGGTTCAAAGGCCCAAGAAAAAAGGGGCGGAGCAGCGAGACGTGACACCAGACAAGAGCATTTCCAACGGCTTGATCACCAGGCTTTGGGCGCTGATCAAGAAATTCTACGCCGACGTTGCCCTTCCTATGGTGCAACGGCCCAGGCAGTTGCAAACTGCCGCGCTGTGCTATCGCGCGACGGATGAGGGTCGGCAGGTCCTGCTGATCACCAGCCTCGATTCTGGCCGATGGATCATCCCCAAAGGCTGGCTGATGCGCGACAAGAACGCCAGCGAGGCCGCGGTGGTGGAGGCCTGGGAAGAAGCCGGGGTGCGCCCGGGCCGGATCTCGCGGCAGCCGGTCGGCTCTTATGTCTATGACAAGATCAAGTCGAGCGGGCTGCCCGTCACCGTCGAGACCCTGGTCTTTGCCGTCGAGGTCCGCGTCCTCGAGGACAGCTTTCCCGAAGCCGGGCAGCGCGAGCGCCGCTGGCTCGATCCGGCAGAGGCCGCCGAACGGGTCAGAGAACCGGGCCTGCGACAAATCCTGCTCGAATTTGAGGCCGATACCCGCCGCGCTAGGTGATCTGTTGCCCATGGCGATCACTTGATGTAGCTGCGCCGGAATCATCGGGAGGACACATGTCGGACAACAGCACTTCGGACAACAGCAATCTTGATCCGAGCCATCTGGAGACGCTGGACCGCGACCTCGGCCGGCTGTCGACGCTTGAACAGGCCACCGCCTATGTAAGCCGTCCCATGATGGGCACCGGGCTTGCGCTGATCTTCGTGGTCTTTGCGGCGCTGATCGCGGCGTTGATCTTTGGGCAGGCGGACAACACCTTTATCGTCGTGATCGCGGCGGCGTTCGGGGCCTACATGGCGCTCAATATCGGTGCCAATGACGTGGCCAACAACATGGGGCCGGCGGTCGGGGCCAATGCCATGTCGATGGGGCTTGCCATCGTCATCGCGGCGATCTTCGAAAGCGCCGGGGCGCTCCTGGCGGGGGGCGATGTGGTATCGACCATCGCCAAGGGCATCATCGCGCCCGAAAGCATGGCGACCTCGGGGGCCTTCATCTCGGCGATGATGGCGGCGCTTCTGGCTTCGGCGCTCTGGGTCAACCTGGCGACATGGATCGGCGCGCCGGTCTCGACGACGCATTCGGTGGTCGGTGGCGTCATGGGCGCGGGGATCGCGGCGGCGGGCTTTGGCGCGGTCAGCTGGGGCCAGATGAGCGCCATCGCGGCCAGCTGGGTGATCTCTCCGTTGCTGGGCGGCCTGATCGCGGCCGGGTTCCTGTGGTTCATCAAGGCCAACATCATCTACCGCGACGACAAAATCGCGGCGGCGCGAAAATGGGTGCCGGTGCTTGTCGGCATCATGGCCGGCGCCTTTGCCTCTTACCTGGCGGTCAAGGGGCTCAAGAAAATCGTCAAGATCGAGCTGGGCAGCGCGCTGCTGATCGGCCTGGGCGTTGCCATCGCCGCCTGGATGATCATGATCCCGGTGATCCGGCGGCAATCGGCCAATCTCGAGAACCGCAACAAATCGCTCAAGGTGCTGTTCGGCATTCCGCTGATCGTCTCGGCGGCGCTGTTGAGCTTTGCGCATGGCGCCAACGACGTGGCCAATGCGGTCGGCCCGCTGGCGGCCATCGTGCAGGCCTCGTCGACCGGCGATTTCACCCAGGCGGTGGAAATCCCGCTCTGGGTCATGGTCATCGGCGCGCTGGGGATTTCCTTTGGGCTGTTCCTCTTCGGGCCCAAGCTGATCCGCATGGTCGGCAACCAGATCACCAAGCTCAACCCGATGCGGGCCTATTGCGTGGCGCTTTCGGCGGCGATCACGGTGATCGTGGCAAGCTGGCTGGGGCTGCCGGTCAGCTCGACCCATATCGCGGTGGGCGGCGTATTTGGCGTCGGGTTCTTCCGCGAATGGGACACCGAGCGGCGAATGCGCAAGGCCAAGAAGGCGGTATCCGGCCTGCCCGATCTGGCGCCGGAAGAACGCCGCCGCCGCAAGCTGGTGCGGCGGTCGCATTTCATGACGATCGTGGCCGCCTGGATCATCACCGTGCCGGCGGCGGCGCTGCTCTCGGCGGGCATCTTCGTCGTCATCAAGGGCATCAGCCTCTGACCACATGGCCGGGGCCCGGTGTCGGGCCTCGGCCAGCCCAGGGCGCAGGCGACCGGGACAAGGCGGTTTCCCCGCGCAGGCGGGGTTTGGCCGAGCGGCGGGCGGAATTCTGCTGATTGCCGGCAAAAGCTGTCTTTCTGCCCGGATCCGGGGCAGGTACACTGCCGCCCAAGAACAAAGGCGCGACACGAGTCGCGCGACAATTGAGCAGGAGCAGTCCCACCGTGTCAGCAGGATACGCGCAGGATCGGCGTGCCCAGGCGCCGGTCACCGTCAGGCCATTCCAGGTTCGGGGCCATTTTCTCACCGCGCTGGCGCTGCGGATGGAGACCGATGTCACCGATCAGGGCTTTTTCGACGCGCTGGACGAACATCTGCAAACCACGCCGCAGTTCTTTGCCGATGCGCCGGTGGTGCTTGACCTCGACCGGGCCCGCGGGCTGAGCGAGGCCGCCCGCCTGAGCGATCTCGTGGAGGCCCTGCGACAGCGGGATCTCAAGGTGTTCGGGGTGCAGAATGCCGGCAGGATCGCACCCGAGCTGTTGCAACGGCTGGCGCTGATCGCGGTCAGCAACGGTCGCGACGCGCCGGCGCCGACGGAGCAGGCGGGCCGCGAGCGGCGCAAGGACCGGCTGTTGCCACCTGACAACAAGGTCATCACCGGGTCGGTCCGCTCCGGGCAGATGGTGATCACCGAGCGCGGCGACCTGACGATCATCGGATCGGTCGGTTCGGGCGCCGAGGTCATCGCCGGTGGCAATATCCACATCTACGGCACCTTGCGCGGACGGGCCCTGGCCGGTGTCCAGGGCGATACGGGGGCGCGCATCTTCTGCCAACGCCTCGACGCCGAGCTGGTGGCCATCGCGGGTCTCTACCAGACCAGCGAAACCCTGGGGCCGGCGCCCGGCGAAGGTGGCGTGCAGATTTTCCTCAAAGACGACAGATTGCAGAAGGAGGCGCTCGGATGACGACGCAACTCACGGAAGAGCCGCCCAAGGGAAAGGTGATCGTGATCACCTCGGGCAAGGGGGGCGTGGGCAAGACCACCTCGGCTGCGGCGATCTCGGCCGGGCTGGCCAAGCGCGGTCACAAGACGGTGGTAATCGATTTCGACGTCGGCCTGCGCAACCTCGACATGACGATGGGCTGCGAGCGGCGGGTGGTGTTCGATTTCATCAACGTCATCCAGGGCGACGCGCGGCTGAAACAGGCGCTGATCCGCGACAAGCGGATCGACACCCTGTCGATCCTGCCGACCTCGCAGACCCGCGACAAGGACGCGCTGACCAAGGAAGGCGTGGAAAAGGTTCTCGACGAGCTAAAGACCGAGTTCGACTACATCATCTGCGACAGCCCGGCGGGCATCGAACGCGGCGCGCAGATGGCGATGTATTTCGCTGACGAGGCGGTGGTGGTGACCAACCCCGAGGTCTCTTCGGTGCGCGACAGCGACCGCGTGCTGGGCCTGCTCAGCAGCCAGACCCGGCGCGCCGAGACCGAAGGCGCCGATCCGATCAAGGCGCAGGTTCTGCTGACCCGTCATGACAGCGCCCGCATCGACACCGGCGAGATGATGACGGTGGAGGATGTGCTCGAAATCCTCGCCGTGCCGCTGCTCGGGATCGTGCCGGAAAGCAAGGCGGTGCTGCGGGCCTCGAACGTCGGCACGCCGGTGATCCTTGACGGTCCGTCCAACGCCGCCGCGGCCTATGAGGATGCGGTGGCGCGGCTGATCGGCGAAGAGGTCGAGATGCGGGTTCTGGCCGAGCGCCGGCCCAACCTGTTCCATCGCTTGCTGGGGCGCACGGCATGAGCTTTTTCGGATTTTCCCTGAAATCCCGCCGTCCCTCCTCGGCGCAGACTGCCAAGGACCGCTTGCAGGTGCTGCTGGCGCATGAACGCCGGGGCGGCTCGCATTCGCCGGATTATCTGCCTCAGCTCCAGAGCGATATCATCGCGGTGATCCGGAAATATGTCACCGTCGAGGATGATGGCGTCGATATTCGGATGGAAAACGGGCAGGAGGTCTCGAGCCTCGAGATCAATATCGAGCTGCCGTCGCGGACCACGGCGGCCGGCTGACGTTCGCCCGCCGTCCCGGCGGGCGATCCCTGACCCCGGGCCTGGCAATATCCGAATCGCTCATCGTTGGGTCCAGAAGCGAATGTTTGCCAGACCGGCCGGATGACAGAATTCCGGCCGTCCTTCGGGGCGGGTGAGGGCCGGCGGGTTACTGGCTGCCCGGTTTGCGGAACAGGCGGGTCTGTTCGAACAACCCGTCAAGCCGTTCGTACCGCGCCTTGGTTTGCGGCCAGGCCTCTTCCTGTGCGGCGGCGATCAGCGCCTCGAGCAGCATCAGCGTCGAGACGTTGCTGTCCCAGGCCGAGGGGATCTCGACCCAGCAGGTGAAGCTGTGCGAGGCGATCTCGGCCACCGGACTGGCCCATTGATCGGTGATCAGCACCACGTCGACCCCGCGTTCGCGCGCCAGTTCCGCCAGCCGCAGCAGGTTCGATTCATAGCGCCGGATGTCGAACATCAGGAGGGTGTCGCCGCGCGCCATGTCGAGCAGGTAGTGCGGCCAGGTGGCGGAGGATGAGGTGAGATGAATCACCCGGGGCCGCACCGCCTGAAGATGGGTAAAGGCGTAATCGGCCAGCGCATGGGTGATCCGGCCGCCGACGATGAACAAGGTCTGATCGGTATTGGCCAACAGCTGTGCGGCGGCATCGAAGGCCTCGGAGGGCACATTGCTGAAGGTGGTCTGGATGTTCTGGGTCACCGCCTTGGCGAAGCGGTTGAGCAGATGCGACTCCGGCGCCTCGGCGGCCCAGTTGGCACGGCGCTCGGTCGGGCCCGAGACCTTGGCCTGCAATTCCTTGAGCAACGCCTGGTGAAACTGTGGAAAGCCCTTGAACCCCAGCTTCTGCACCATCCGCGCGATGGTCGGTGTCGAGACCCCGGTCTGTGCCGCGACGATGGTGATCGAGGCCAGCCCGGCGGCCGGGTAATTCTCGAGCAGCGCATTGGCGAACTTGCGTTCGGATTGCGTGAGGTCGGTGTAATGCTCACGGATCAATTCCCGGACGGTGGCGGTGGGCTGGCTCACGGGGGGCCCTTTCCTTGCATCGCTTTGCGCAGGTCTTTGGCAGATGCCTGTCAATCAAACAATCTGCTGCGCGTGTTGTGAAGAAATATTGACACAACCCGCTGCCATGTGGAAAGTTTTTTTCAGAACAGGGGGAATTCAATGTCGGAGCGCCAGCAGGACGGCTGTGAAGCGACGGTTTGCGTGACAAATGCCGCAGGCGCCGGGGCTGTGCTGCTGCTCTGCGAGCATGCCTCGGCGCATATCCCGTCGCGGTACGGCGATCTCGGGCTGCGGCCCGAGTGGCGCGACAGCCATGCGGCCTGGGATCCGGGGGCTCTGGCGCTGTCGCAGCTCTTGTCCGAGGCGCTGGATGCACCGCTGGTGTCGGGCCGCGTGTCGCGGCTGGTCTACGACATCAACCGCCCGCCCGAGGCCGCGGCCGCCATGCCGGCGCGTTCGGAGCTGGTGGAAATTCCCGGTAACGCCGATCTGAGCCCGGCGCAACGCGCCGAGCGCATTGCAACGGTCTATCGGCCCTTCTGCGAGGCGGTGTCCGGGCTGCTGGATGCCGAGGCCCGCGCCATCGTGACGGTGCACAGTTTCACCCCGGTCTATTTCGGCGCCGCCCGCCCGACTGAGATCGGCATCCTGCATGACAGCGATGCGCGGCTGGCCGAGGCGATGCTGGCCCATGCCCCCGCCACGCGACGGGTCGACCGCAACATGCCCTACGGCCCCGAGGATGGCGTCACCCATTCGCTGCAATTGCACGGCATCGCGCGCGGTCTGCCCAATGTGATGCTCGAGGTGCGCAACGATCTTCTGACCACGCCCGGCGATATCTCGGGCATCGCCCAAGAGCTGCTGGCGATGTTGCGCCCGGCGCTGGCCGCCGTACCGGTGGAGGCCGCCGATGCCTAGGGTGATCACCGCTTTCGTGCACGGCGTCGACGCGATGAACCGCTTCATCGGGCGGATCGCGATGTATCTGATCTTTGTGCTGATCGGCGTGCTGCTCTGGTCGTCGATCTCCAAGGTCGCCTTCCTGCCGTCGCTCTGGACGCTGGAGACGGCGCAATTTGTCATGGTCGGCTATTACATCCTGGGCGGGCCCTATTCGATCCAGCTCGGATCGAACGTGCGGATGGACCTGTTCTATGGCGGCTGGTCGGTCAAGACCAAGGCCTGGGTCGATGCCTTTACCGTGCTGTTCCTGATGTTCTACCTCGGGGTCCTGCTTTATGGCGCGCTCGGTTCTCTGGCCTATGCCATGGGCTATTTCGGCATGGCGCCGCTGGAGTATTTCTCCGAGTTCCTTGGCGCACTCTTTACCGGCGGTTTTGCCCAGGCAGGCGAGACGCTGGGCTATCTTGAACGTTCCTCGACCGCCTGGCGGCCGTTCCTCTGGCCGGTCAAGCTGTTGCTGGCCGTCGGTATCTTTCTGATGCTGCTGCAAACCCTTGCCGAGTTTTTCCGCGATATTGGCCGCATTCGCGGGGTGGAGATCTGATGTCCCATGAAATGATCGCCATCCTGATGTTTTCCGGCATGATGCTGATGCTGCTGACCGGTCAGCGGGTGTTCGGCGCCATCGGCTTTGTCGGCGCGGCGGCGGGGCTCCTGCTTTGGGGGACCGGCGGCGTCGACGTGCCCTTTGCCGCGGCCATGAAGCTGATGAAATGGTATCCGCTGCTGACCCTGCCGATGTTCATCTTCATGGGCTACGTCCTGTCGGAATCCAAGATCGCCGACGATCTCTACAAGATGTTCCACGTCTGGATGGGGCCGGTGCGGGGCGGGCTGGCGATCGGCACCATCGGGCTGATGGTGCTGATCTCGGCGATGAACGGGCTGTCAGTGGCGGGCATGGCCATCGGCGCCACCATCGCCCTGCCGGAGCTGCTCCGCCGGGGGTACGACAAGATCATGGTGACCGGGGTGATCCAGGCCGGATCGTCGCTGGGCATCCTGGTGCCGCCCTCGGTGGTGCTGGTGCTCTATGCGATGATCGCGCGGCAACCGGTGGGGCAGCTCTGGCTGGCGGGGGTGATGCCCGGACTGCTGATGGCTGCGCTCTTCATCGTCTACATCTACATCCGCTGCCGGGTGCAGCCCGAGCTCGGCCCGCCGCTGGCAGAAGACGAACGCGATGTGAGCCGGGCCGAGAAGCTGCGCCTGCTGCGCGCCGGCATCCTGCCGCTGGTGATCTTTGCGGTGATGATGGTGCCTTTCGTCAGGGGCTGGACCTCGCTGGTGGAAAGCTCGGCCATCGGCGCGCTGGCGGCCTTTGTCGCGGCGGTGCTCAAGCGGCGGATGACCCGCGAGGTCTTCGAGACTTCGGTGCGCCAGACGCTGGCGATTTCCTGCATGTTCATGTGGATCATTCTGGCCGCCCTGGGCTTTGGCGCGATCTTCGACGGGCTGGGCGCGGTGCGCGCCATCGAGACGCTGTTTACCGAACGCCTTGGCCTCTCGCCCTGGATGATCCTGATCCTGATGCAGCTGTCGTTCATCGTCATGGGCACCTTCCTCGACGACACCGCCATGCTGGTGATCGTCGCGCCGCTTTACGTGCCGCTGGTGGGGGCGCTGGGCTTTGATCTGATCTGGTACGGCGTGCTGTACACGATCACCACCCAGATCGCCTATATGACGCCGCCCTTTGGCTATAACCTCTTTCTCATGCGCGCCATGGCGCCGCCCGAGATCGGCCTGACCGACATCTACCGCTCGATCATCCCCTTTGCTCTGGTGATGGTGCTGGCGTTGTCGCTGGTGATGATCTTTCCGCAGATCGCGCTCTGGCTGCCGGGCCTCGTATACGGACAATAACCCCAGAAGCCCCGGACAGGGGACATATTGCAACAAGGAGAACGGACATGACGACTTCGAGAAGAAAGTTCCTGCAAACTGCCGGGGTGGGTGTCGCCGCCGCGCCGCTGGCCGCACCCGCGCTGGCGCAATCCACCATCACCTGGCGGATGCAGACCTATGCCGGCGCCGCGCTGGCCGAGCATGTGGTGAAACCCGCCATCGACCGCTTCAACGCCATTGCCGGCGACCGGATGCAGATCGAGCTGTTCTATGCCGATCAGCTGGTGCCCACCGGCGAGCTGTTCCGCGCGATGCAGCGCGGCACCATCGACGCGGTGCAATCGGATGACGACTCGATGGCCTCGCCCACCGAAGTGACGGTTTTCGGCGGCTATTTCCCCTTTGCCTCGCGCTACTCGCTGGATGTGCCGGTGCTGTTCAACCAGTACGGGCTGAACGAGATCTGGGCCGAAGAATACGCCAAGGTCGGCGTCAAGCACATCTCGGCCGGCTCTTGGGATCCCTGCCATTTCGCCACCAAGGATCCGATCAATTCGCTGGCCGACCTGCAAGGCAAGCGGGTCTTCACTTTCCCCACCGCCGGCCGCTTCCTGAGCCAGTTCGGCGTGGTGCCGGTGACCCTTCCCTGGGAGGACATCGAGGTCGCGGTACAGACCGGCGAGCTTGACGGCATCGCCTGGTCGGGCATCACCGAGGATTACACCGTCGGCTGGGCGGATGTGACCAACTATTTCCTGACCAACAATATCTCGGGCGCCTGGATCGGGCATTTCTTTGCCAACATGGGCCGCTATGAGGAGCTGCCCGAGGACCTGAAGCTCTTGCTGGCGACCTGCATGGAACAGTCGCATTATTACCGCCAGTGGTGGTACTGGGGCGGCGAGGCGCGCCTTCGAGTGCATGGCGAAAAAATGCAGCTCACCACCATCCCGGATGCGGAGTGGGATCAGGTCGAGGCCGCGGCGCAGACCTTCTGGGACGAGATCGCGGCGGAGAGCGAGACCAAGGCCAAGGTCGTGGAGATCTTCAAGCAGTACAATGCCGACATGGCCAAGGCCGGCCGGCCGTATCGCTACAACACCTGAGCCATTGCCCGGGCGCTGTCCGGGCAACCCCGTCCCGGCCCCCGCGCCGGGACCTCCCCCTCAACCATGAGGCCCCGGGTCTTGCCCGGGGCGCGCGCAGGACACAAGAACCGGAATGCCCATGACATTCGAAGAGCTGAAATCGAAATTCGCGGCTGGAGAGATCGACACCGTTCTGGCCTGCACCATCGACATGCAGGGCCGGCTGATGGGCAAACGGTTCCACGCCGCGCATTTCATCGACAGCGCCTGGGAAGAGACCCATTGCTGCAACTATCTGCTGGCCACCGACCTGATGATGGCCACACCCGACGGCTATGCCGCGACCTCCTGGGAAATGGGTTATGGCGACTATGTGATGAAGCCCGACCTGTCGACGCTGCGGGTGATGCCCTGGCTCGAGGCCACGGTCATGGTGATCTGCGACGTGCTCGATCATCACAGCCACGACGAAGTGCCGCATTCTCCCCGCGCCATGCTCAAGAAACAGGTGGCCCGTGCCGAGGCTCTGGGTTTCACACCGATGATGGCGACCGAGCTGGAATTCTTCCTGTTCGAAAAGAGCTTTGACGAGATCCGCCGCTCCGGTTTCCGCGATCTCGCCACGCTTTCGGGCTACAATGAGGATTACAACATCCAGATGACCAGCCGCGAGGAACATGTGATGCGCCCGGTGCGCAATCACCTCTACGCCGCCGGTCTGCCGATCGAGAATTCCAAGGGCGAGGCCGAGACCGGGCAGGAAGAGCTCAACATCAAATATGCCCCGGCGCTGGACACGGCCGAATACCACACCATCGCCAAACATGCGGTCAAGGAGATCGCTCACCAGCAGGGCCACGCGGTCAGCTTTCTGCCGAAATGGGCCCCCGACAAGGTGGGCTCGTCCAGCCATGTGCATCAGTCGCTGTGGCAGGACGGCAGCCCGGCGTTCTACGACGCTGACGACAGGCTCGGCATGTCACCGCTGATGAAGAGCTACACCGCCGGAATGCTGAAATACGCCAAGGATTACATGTACTTCCTTGCGCCCTACATCAACAGCTACAAGCGGTTCCAGGTCGGCAGCTTTGCCCCCACGCGGATCATCTGGTCGATCGACAATCGCACTGCCGGGTTCCGGCTTTGCGGCGCGGGCACCAAGGGGGTGCGGATCGAATGCCGGGTCGGCGGCTCCGACATCAACCCCTATACCGCCATGGCGGCGATGCTGGCCGCGGGCCTCAAGGGCATCGAGGAGAAGCTGGAGTTGCAGCCGGCGTTCACCGGCGACGCCTATGCCACCGATGCCGCGCAATTGCCGACCACGCTGCGCGACGCACGCGAGGCGCTGCTCGCCTCCGACATGCTGCGGGCGGCCTTTGGCGATGGCGTGGTGACCCATTACGCCCGCGCCGCCGAAGTGGAGATCGAGGATTTCAACCGCGCGGTGACCGATTACGAGATCGCCCGCGGATTCGAGATGGCCTGAACGGGCCGACAGACAGAGGATACCATGACCAACACATTGAAATGCGTCTCGCCCATCGACGGAGAGGTCTTTGCCGAACGCCCGGTGCTGACGCTCGACGCGGCGCGGGACGCGGCCGCCAAGGGCCGCGCCGCGCAGGCGGCCTGGGCGGCGCGGCCGCTGGCGGAACGCACCCGCCTGGTGATGGCGGGCGTCGCCCGCGTCGGCGAGATGAATGACGAGATCGTGCCGGAACTGGCGCGGATGATGGGCCGCCCGGTGCGCTATGGCGGTGAATTCGGCGGTTTCAACGAACGCGCCTCGCATATGGCCGAGATCGCGGAGCAGGGGCTGGCGCCGATCGAGGTCGGCGAAGATGCGACTTTCAAGCGCTACATCAAACGGGTGCCCCTGGGGCTCGTGCTGGTGGTGGCGCCGTGGAACTATCCCTACATGACCGCGATCAACACCGTTGCGCCCGCGCTGATCGCCGGCAATGCGGTGATGCTGAAACACGCCACCCAGACGCTGCTGGTGGGCGAACGCATGGCCCGCGCCTTCCACGAGGCGGGCGTGCCGGAAGAGGTGTTCCAGAACATCTTTGTCGACCATGACACCACCTCGGCGCTGATCGCCGGCAAGGCTTTCGATTTCGTGAATTTCACCGGTTCGGTCGGCGGCGGCAAGGCGATGGAACAGGCCGCGGCGGGCACTTTCACCGGGGTCGGACTGGAACTGGGCGGCAAGGATCCGGGCTATGTCATGGAGGACGCCGACCTCGATGCGGCGCTGGACACGTTGATTGACGGGGCGATGTTCAACTCGGGCCAATGCTGCTGCGGGATCGAGCGGATCTATGTGCATGAAAGCCTTTTCGACGCCTTCGTCGAAAAGGCGGTGGCCATCGTGAAGGGCTACAAGCTGGGCAACCCGCTGGAGGCGGAAACCACCATCGGCCCGATGGCGCATGTCCGCTTTGCCAAGGAGGTGCGCGCGCAGATCGCCGAGGCAGTGGAGATGGGTGCAACCGCGCATATCGATACCTTCCCCGAGGATGACGGCGCCGCCTATCTGACACCGCAAATCCTGACCGGCGTCACCCATGACATGCGGGTGATGCGGGACGAGAGCTTTGGCCCGGTGGTGGGCATCATGAGCGTAAAGGACGACGAAGAGGCCATCGCGCTGATGAACGACAGCCACTTCGGCCTGACCGCCTCGCTCTGGACGGCCGATGTCGACCGCGCGATGGCCATCGGCGACCGGATCGAGACCGGAACCGTGTTCATGAACCGCGCAGATTACCTCGACCCCGGATTGTGCTGGACCGGCTGCAAGCAGACCGGGCGCGGCGGCGGGCTGTCGGTGATCGGCTATCACAACCTCACACGTCCGAAATCCTACCATCTGAAGAAAGTCACCCAATGAGCCTGACGGGAAACTGGTCTTACCCCACCGCCATCAAGTTCGGCGCCGGCCGCGTCTCGGAATTGCCCGGCGCCTGCGCGCAGGCGGGCATGACACGGCCTCTGCTGGTCACCGACCGGGGTCTGGCCGATCTGCCGATCACCTCGGCCACGCTCGACGTGCTGGAGCAGGCGGGGCTTGGCCGCGCGCTTTTTGCCGAGGTCGATCCGAACCCGAACGAGAAAAACCTCGCCGCCGGCGTAGCGGCCTATAATGACGGCGGCCACGACGGGGTGATCGCCTTTGGCGGGGGCTCGGGGCTGGATCTGGGCAAGATGGTGGCCTTCATGGCCGGCCAGACCCGGCCGCTGTGGGATTTCGAGGATATCGGCGACTGGTGGACCCGCGCCGACGCCGATGCCATCGCGCCCATCGTGGCGGTACCGACCACCGCCGGCACCGGCTCCGAGGTGGGGCGGGCCAGCGTCATCACCAATTCGGAAACCCACGAAAAGAAGATCATCTTTCACCCCAAGGTGCTGCCCTCGGTGGTGATCTGCGACCCGGAGCTGACAATCGGCATGCCCGGCTTCATCACCGCGGGCACCGGGCTCGATGCCTTTGCCCACTGCGTCGAGGCCTACAGCAGCCCGCATTACCATCCGATGTCTCAGGGTATCGCGCTCGAGGGCATGCGGCTGGTCAAGGACTACTTGCCGCGCGCCTTCCAGAATGGTCAGGATCTCGAGGCACGGGCGCAGATGATGTCGGCGGCGATGATGGGGGCGACGGCCTTCCAGAAGGGGCTGGGCGCGATCCACGCCATGAGCCACCCCGTGGGCGCGCGGTTCAACACCCACCACGGCACCACCAACGCGGTCTGCATGCCGGCGGTGCTCGATTTCAACGCCGAGGTGATCCGCGCCCGCTTTGACGCGGCGGCGGCCTACCTCGGGATCGACGGCGGTTTTGACGGCTTCCGCGAATTCGTGCAGGATCTGAACGACAGCCTGAACATCCCGCGCAAGCTCTCCGATCTGGGCGTCACCGAAGAGGCGATCCCGGCGCTGGTCAAGGGCGCGGTCACCGACCCCTCCTGCGGCGGCAACCCGATCGCGCTGACCGAAGAGAACCTGACGGCGCTGTTCAAGGCAGCGCTCTGACATGCGGTGCCCGGCGACAAAAAAACGGGCACAACCCTCTGAAACCAAAAAGGTTTCACAAGACTGATACCAAAGAGGCCCATAAGGCCCGCATCCCGCCCCGGTGCTGTCCGGGGCCCAATCGACAGAGGAGACGACCCATGACCAGAACCATCCTTCTGACTTCCACCCTGATTGCTGGGCTGGCCGGCGCGGCCCAGGCCGAAACCCTGCGGCTCTTGACCTGGGGCGGCTATGCGCCCGATGACGTGGTGCAGATGTTCGAGGAACAGACCGGCCACACCGTCGAGGTGACCAAATCCAACAACGAGGAAATGATCGCCAAGCTGCGCGCCACCGGCGGCGGCGGCTTTGACCTGGCCCAGCCCAGCCAGGACCGGGTGATGGGCCCGCAGATGGAGTTCGGCATTTACAAGCCGATCGACATGTCCAAGATCGATCAGTCGCAATTCATCGAGTCGATGCTGATGGCCACCATGGCCAATACCACCGTCGGCGATGACGTTTATGGCGTGCCGCATGTCTGGGGCACCTCCGGCCTGGTGATGAACACCGCCGAAGCCGGCGAGGTGGTCAAGGATTACACCGATCTCTGCGATCCGGCGGTCGCGGGCAAGGTGTCTTACCGGCTCAAGCGCCCGACGCTGATCGGCTTTGCCTTCGCCATGGGCGAGGATCCCTTTGCCGCTTATGGCGACGAGGCCAAGTACACCGAGATCATGGAAAAGGTCGAAGCCAAGCTGATCGAGTGCAAGGCCAATGTGAAAACCTATTGGGGTGGCGGCGACGAGCTGATGAACCTGGTGCGCTCGGGCGAGGTGACCGCCTCGATGGCTTGGGACACCGGCGGCTGGAAACTGAACGACGACAATGCCGACATCACCTTCGTGGCGCCCGCCTCCGGTGCCCTGGGCTGGATCGACACCTTCGTTCTGCCGGCGAAGGGGCAGGCTGACGAGGCCGCCTATGCCTGGATCAATTTTGTCATGCAGCCCGAGATCGCGGCCAGGATCACCGCGGCGGCGGGCAACTTCACCGCTTCGGCTGGCGCCGACGAATTTGCCGAGGATGCGTTGAAGGCCAAGTATCAGGCCAGCTTCCCGCAAGAGGCGATCGACAACATCAAGTGGTATCCGCCGGTTCCCGCCGGGCTGGAATCCATCGAGGGCGAAGTGCTGGACCGGGTTCAGGCCGCCAATTGATTTGAAACTGGCGGCACCCGGTCCTCGGGTGCCGCCACAAGACCGGACCCCGCAATGACCCCTGATCTCGCATGTGTCGATCTCGTGAAACGGTTCGACGAGACGACGGCCGTCGACAATGTCTCCTTCTCGGTGCCGCCGGGGAGCTTTTTCTCGATCCTCGGGCCGTCGGGCTGTGGCAAGACAACGATCATGCGGATGATCGCCGGCTTCCTCGATCCGACCTCGGGCGACATCAGGATCAAGGGCCGCTCGGTGCTTGACACCCCGCCCAACAAGCGGCCGGTGAACATGGTGTTCCAGCATCTGGCGCTGTTCCCGATGATGACCATCGCCGAGAACATCGGCTATGGCCTCCGGCGGCAGAAGATGCCGAAGGACCAGATCGCCCGCAAGGTCGACGCGGCGCTGGAGCGGATCGGCCTGCCGGGGATCGGCGCCCGCAAGGTCGACGAGCTGTCGGGCGGCCAGAAACAGCGCGTCGCCATCGCGCGCTGCATGGTGCTCGAGCCGGATGTGCTCTTGCTGGACGAGCCTCTGGGGGCGCTGGATCTGAAGCTGCGCGAGCATATGAAGGTCGAGCTGAAGGCGCTTCAGGCGGCGTTTGACACCACCTTCGTCTATATCACCCACGACCAGTCCGAGGCGCTGGTGATGTCCGACCAGATCGCGGTGATGAATGCCGGCCGGTTCGAACAGGTCGGCACCGGGCAGGACCTTTATTACCGCCCCGAAACGCCGTTTGTGGCGGGTTTCATCGGCGAGGCCAACCGCTGGAAGGGCCGCATCGAGCGGGCCGAGGGCGACGTGCTGCAACTGCGCACCGAGACCGGCCTTGCCATTCGTGCCACGACCGCCGGCGGGTTGGCCGCAGGCGACCGGGCAGAGATTTTCGTTCGCCCGGAATCGATCCGGCTGGCGGGCAGCGCCGGCGCGCTTTCGGATGTCGACAACCATTTGCAGGGCAGCGTGACCAGTATCCTGTTCAACGGCGCCGCCTCGCGCGTGCTGGTCGTGGACGAGGCTGGCGAGACGCTGGAAGTGACCCTGCCGCAATCGGGCGAATTCGCCAACCTGCAACGGGGCGACACGGTGCATATCGGCTGGGGGGCGGCGCAGGCCAGCTGTTTCGGGGGGCAGGGCTGATGCGTGCCCAATCCCGCATCGCGTTCATCCTGCTGCTGACCCCGCTGCTTCTCTGGCTCGGGCTGCTGATCCTGATTCCGCATATCGACATGGCTCTGATCTCGCTGCGCGAGCGCATCAGCTTTGGCGTCTACGAGACCAGCTTGCTGCAATACCAGAAGGCGCTGACCGAGCCGCTTTACCTGCGCACCTTCTGGCGCACCGCCGTCATGTCGGTGCTGGCGACGGCGATCACCCTGCTGATCGCCTTTCCGGTGGCCTATTACATCGCCAAGATGGCGCGCGGGCGCTTGCAGCAGGTGCTCTTCATGCTCTGCCTCATCCCGTTCTACGTCTCGGAGCTGGTGCGCACCTTCGGCTGGATGATCCTGCTGCGCGAGACCGGGCTGATCTCGAACCTGCTGCAATGGACGGGGCTGGCCGACCAGCCGGTCGAGATGCTCTATAACGATGCGGCGATGATGGTGGGGCTGGTCTATACCTCGATGCTCTTCATGGTGGTGCCTTTGGTGACCACGCTGGAAAGCCTCGACGACAGTGTGGTCGAGGCGGGCTATGATCTCGGCGGCAACGGCCTGTCGGTCTTGCGCGAGATCATCATTCCCCATGCCATGCCGGGCATCGTCTCGGGCTGCATCGTGGTTTTCATGCTCAGCCTCGGTAACTACCTGACGCCCACCATGCTCGGGGGCAAGGACAGCCTGTGGTTCACCGAGATGATCTACAACCAGTTCATCGTGCGCTCGAACTGGGAGCTGGGCGCCGCCTTCGGCTTCATGTTGCTGGTGCTGTCCTCGGTGATCGTCTGGGGCATGCTGCGGCTGACAGGCCGGACCCTTCAAGAGACGATGGGATGACCGCATGATCCCCACCATTCCCCGCTCGCGCGCCTTCCGGCTGATCTATGGCAGCTATGTGCTGGCGTTCTTCCTTTATCTGGCACTGCCGCTGACGGTGGTCGCGGTCTTCGCCTTCAACGACAGCCAATTCCCCTCGCTGCCCTGGGAGGGCTTCACCTGGAACTGGTTCTTCGGCGAGGACCGCCCGCAGATCGGCGTGTTCCACGAACGCGGCATCCTGCGCGCGGTGGGCACCTCGGCCTTCGTGGCGCTCTGCGTGGCGGTGCTGTCGGTCAGCGTCGGCACCACCAACGCCTTTCTCTTCAACCGCTACGACTTTCGCGGCAAGGGGCTGCTTTATGTGCTGATGCTGCTGCCGCTGGTCATTCCGGGCATCGTGCTGGGCATCTCGATCCTGGTCTTTTCCTCGACGCTGGCCAATGGCATCTGGGATCTGGCGCAGATCGATATTCAGGCGTTGCGGCCCGGGTTGTTGCTGGTGATCCTCGGCCAGTTCTCCTTCATCACCACGATCGCCACGCTGGTGATCACCGCGCGGTTGCAGAAGTTCGACCGCACGCTGGAGGAGGCGGCGCTGAATCTGGGCGCGACGCGGCTGGTGGCGGTGCGCACGATCACTCTTCCCTTTCTGATGCCGGCGATGATCGGCGCCGTGGTGGTGGCCTTTTTGATGAGCTTCGAGAATTTCAATACCACGCTGATGCTGGTGGGCTCGGATGCGCCGCTGACCATCGCCATGTTCGACCGGCTCAAGGAAGGCTCGACGCCGCTCCTGAATGCGGTCTCGCTGCTCCTGATGCTGGGCTCGTCGCTGCTGGCCCTGCTGGTGATCCTGTTTCAGCGGCGCTGAGCCGGCCCGTCCCTACCAGGGCCGGGCGCGCGGGGCGGACCGGTCTTCGGCTTCGGCCATCGCGTCGCGCAGCAGCGCCTTCATCCGCCGTCGCTGGCCGGCGTGCTCCGGGCGGTGATAGAGATTATCGAGCTCGCCCGGATCCTCGGCCAGGTTGTAAAGCTCGCCGTCCCGCGTGGTGCCGCAGGCCGGTTCGCCATGCCAGACGATCAGCTTCCAGTCGCCGTGGCGCAGCATGGTAGTCATGATCAGCGGATCGGTGGCAAAGCCGGAATAGCGGTATTCGCAAAGCGCCCAGGACCGCCAATCCACCGCCTGCCCCCGCGCCAGCGGCAGCAGCGAGGCGCCTTGCCCTCCCGCGGCCGGCGCGCAGCCCGAAGCCGCCAGAAAGGTGGCGGGCAGATCGATCCATTGCACCAGCTCGGACACCTCGGCGCCCGGCGCGATCTCGCGCGGCCAGCGAGCGATCAGCGGCACGCGGGTCAGATCGTCGTAAAGCTGGGGGCCTTTCAGAAGCTGCTGGTGATTGCCCAGCATCTCGCCATGATCCGACGAAAAGACGACAAGCGTGTTCTCGGCCATGCCGGCAACCTCCAGCGCTGCAAGAATGCGTCCGACCTCATGATCGATCAGCGCGATCATCGCCCAGTATTGCGCACGGATTTCCTTGATCTGCTCCGCGGTATACTCCTGAAACCCCG
This sequence comes from Marinovum sp. E3, assembly GCF_055755275.1. NCBI lineage: Bacteria > Pseudomonadati > Pseudomonadota > Alphaproteobacteria > Rhodobacterales > Roseobacteraceae > Marinovum > Marinovum sp. E3. The sequence goes on along the minus strand of NZ_JBVTQV010000003.1, from coordinate 33,570 downwards.
GCGCTGTGCCACTATAGCTCTTTTCGGAATATGCGCGGTGCGGCGCCGGTTTTTCGTCAAGCTCGCCGGGCTTGGTGGTGATCGGCGCAATAGCGTCGGCGTCGATCATGTCACGAAACTCCTGCGGCGCGCCAAAGGAATGATGCGGATCGAAAAAATTGGCCATCAGGAAGAACGGCGCATCCGCGCGCGGGTGTGAGATGAAATCTATCGCGCGTTCAGCAACCCAGTGCGAATAATGCGCCTCTTTCGGCACATGATCGATCGGCGTGCCGGTGCGGGACTGGTTGCTGTATTCGGTGTTCTCGTTGGCACCCCGGTCGGGAAAGATCCGGGCGAAAATCGCGGGGTGGGTCTTGCGCAGCCAGCGGTGATAGTCGTTCTCCAGCGCCCGGTGATTGGGGCCATGCGCCCATTCGAAGACGCGGTAGCCATCGTCGCGGCGCGGCTCGGTCCGCCAGGTGTCGCAGGGAGCCAGATGCTGCTTGCCAATCATGCCGCAGTCATATCCGGCCTCGGAAAGGGTCTTGGTGAACATCCGCTGATCTTCGGGCAGCGGGACGCCATTGGCATACAGCCCGTGATTGGCGACATATTTCCCGGTGAAGAGCGACGCACGTGACGGGCTGCACACCGGGTTCTGGACGTAGCAATTGCGAAACAGCGCGCCCTCGGCGGCCAGCGCGTCGAGGTTGGGGCTCACGGCCCAACCGGCGCCGGTGCAACCGAGGCTGTCGCCGCGCTGCTGATCGGTGCAGATGAATAGGATGTTGGGGCGGGTATCGGGCATCCGGGGCGCTTTCAGAATTTTGCGATGCGGGGCTCGGTGCGATCTTCGAGTGCGACGCGGGCGTCGATCATTCGGTCGACCATCTGCTCGAGCCGGTCCTGATGCGCCGGGTCGGCGGCCAGGTTGCTGGCCTCGCCCGGGTCTTCGGTCAGGTCGAACAGGCTGTCATGCGCCGCGCGGCCATTGGCGCCATGGGTCACCACCAGCTTCCACCGGTCCATGCAAAGCGCGGTCTGCCAGCGGTGATCTGGGCTGCGTAGCCGCGACAGGGCCCAATCCCGCGGCGTTCCGTCCAGCAGCGAACGGCCCTGAATGCGGCGCGGAGGCGGCATATCGGCCAAGGCATAAAGCGTTGGCGCCACGTCAATGGTCGAGACCATAGCTTCGGTGCGGCGCGGGGCGCGACCGGGCATACGGATCATCAGCGGCACATGCAGTGCGCTGTCCTGCATCGGACCGCGAGACGTGGCAAGCGCGCCGCGCGCAGCGGTCACGACAACGGCGGTGCGCTCTGCCAGCCCGGTGCTGTCCAACCTTTCAAGCATTGCCGCCAAGGCGGCATCGGCCTGGCGCATTGCGCCGGCATCGACGGTCTCGCAGGGAATATGCGGATTCGGCGCGCCACCCTGGGTCTCGCCCACCACCAGGCCCGCGACCCCGAAGAAATTCGCCCCGCCCGCGGGCTGCGAGAGCTGTGCGCACACTCGCGCGCCAACCCAGCTGTTGAATCCGAGCGCCTCGGGCAGCGCCGCCAGAGCATGGCGCTGCCGATCGGAGATTTCGGTCGCGTCAGGATCGGGCTGGGCCGGGAAAATCTCTTGATAGGCCTCTGGCGCCCGTGCCTCGAGCCAGGCCAGATAGGCGTTCTGGCGCGAGCGGTGCAACGGCCCGTGCGCCCAATCGAATTGCGCATATTCGAAGGGCCGGGCATGTTCCGTCGTCCAATGCGAGGCGCCGGCAAGCTGGCGCCGTCCGACAAGCCAGGTGCGCATGCCGCCATCGGCCATCCGCTGCGCCACCGTGGTTTCGCGCCCGGGCAGGGCGACGCCCTCGGTCCAGACCCCATGTGCCGCCATGTCGAGCCCGGTGAATAGGCTGGCGCGTGCCGGGCCGGCCTCGGGTGAGGGGGCATAGGCGCGGGCGAAATGCAGGCTGCTGTCGCGAAAGGCCGACAGCGTCGGCAGGGCGGCGCAGGCGGTTTCGCTCAGGCTGTCGAAGACAATCCACAGGATGTTGTGCCGGGTCGGGCAGGTCACGGGTGCACTCCTTGTTCACTCGGGGCGGGCGACGAGGCCGGAGGCGCATGACGTTGCCCCCGGCCGGTAAAGGGTCAGCTGACGCGTAGACCCTCCGCATCGAAGCGGTGCATGCTGGCCTCTTGCGGGGTGACAAAGACGCGGTCGCGGTAATTGAGCCGCACCTTGCCCGGCGCGCGCACGGTCATCGTTTCGGGCACGCCATCAACATCGACGCGGATGAAGGTGTCGCTGCCAAGATGCTCCGAAACGCCCACCGTGCCCTGCCAGAGTCCTTGGTCGGGCGACAGGGTGACATGCTCGGGCCGGACTCCCAGCGCCGCGGCGCCCTGGGTGCTGGCCGCTTCGCCCTCGATGATGTTCATCATCGGCGAGCCGATGAATTTGGCCACAAAGAGGTTGCGCGGGTTGTCATAGAGCTCGAGCGGCGAGCCGACCTGTTCGATCCGGCCCTTGTTGAGCACCACGATCTTGTCGGCCATGGTCATCGCCTCGACCTGATCGTGGGTGACATAGATCATCGTGGTGTCGAGCCGCTTGTGCAGTTCCGAGATCTCGAGCCGCATCCCCACCCGCAGTGCCGCATCGAGGTTCGACAACGGCTCATCGAACAGGAAGGCCGAAGGCTCGCGCACGATGGCCCGGCCGATGGCGACGCGCTGGCGCTGGCCGCCCGACAGCTGACCGGGCTTGCGGTCGAGATAGTCGGTCAGGTTCAGCACCCGGGCGGCATTGTCGATCCGCCGCGCCTGTTCGGCCTTGTCGAGACCGGCCATGCGCATCGGAAAGGCGATATTCTGCGCCACGCTGAGATGCGGATAAAGCGCGTAGGACTGGAACACCATGGCCAGCCCGCGCTTGCCCGGCGGCAGGTCGGTGGCATCCTTGCCGTCGATCTCGATGGCGCCCGAAGTGGTGTTCTCGAGCCCGGCGATCAGCCGCAGAAGGGTGGATTTCCCGCAGCCTGACGGGCCGACAAAAACGACAAATTCGCCATCATCGATTTCGAGGTTGAGCGGCGGAATGACGGTCATCTCGCCAAAGTCCTTGCGCACGTCTTTCAGGTGAATGCGGCCCATATCAGCGGCTCCCTTCCCGGTGTTGTCCGCGCGCCATATGAAGCGGCGGAGACATCATTGATTGCGCGCCACGCACGCAGGCTTCGATAAAACCCTGAGATTTAAGGGCGCTATCGGAACGCCAGAGCAGGATCTCGTGGATCAGCCGGTCGCGGGTCGCCCGGTGTTCGGGCGCATCCCACAGGTTGACCTGTTCCCTCGGATCGGCGTCGAGATCGAACAGCATACCTTCGTCGGCGTCGACGAAATGCACCAGCTTCATCCGGCCCTCGAGCACCATGGTCATCATGCGGGTGCCGCTGAGCAGCGCGTCGTTGGAGTGTTCGGCAAACACCCGATTGCGTCCTGGTGCAGGTTCCTTGCCGAAATAGGGGATTAGGGAGGATGCCTCCATCCAGCCTGGAACCTGCACGCCGGCCCAGTCCAGAATGGTCGGGCCGAAATCAAACAGCGAAACATTGTCAGTGACCCGCCTGCCGGCAGGGATGCCCGGCCCGGCAACCAGCGCGGGGACCCGAACGGTGGATTGGTACATGTTCCATTTCTGCGAATGGCCATGATCGCCAAGCGCGTCACCGTGATCCGACGTGAAGACGATGATCGTGTCGTCCAGCACGCCCCGCGCCTCCAGAGTCTCGATGATCTCGCCCACTTGGGTGTCGATCATGGTGACATTGGCGTAATAATGCGCGCGCTGACGGCGGGATTGCTCGGGGCTCGGGTCGGGCAGGTGAACCACGCCGTCCGCATCCTCGCCCAGCATGAAATCTCGCAGGCCCTGCATGGCTTTCGGTTGTGCCTCGGGGTCGGGCGGGATGACCTCGGGCAGGTCGCGGTTCTTGTACATGTCGAGGTAGCCCTGTGTGGGGTCGTAGGGCGGATGCGGACCGGGAAGGCCCACTTGCAGGAAGAAGGGGCCCTCGCCGGTGTAGCGGTCGAGCCACCATTTGGCCATTTGGCCGGTAAAGACATCCGGGTGCAGGCATTCGTCCAATTGCCAGGCCCAGGCGCCCAGCTTGTCGCCATAGCCGTTGTCGCGCCGCTTGGTAACGCGCGAGGGTTTCTCCAGCCCGCGCAGAAAAAACGCCTTGTCCCAATTGTCGAGGTAGAACGGCAGGTTGGGATGGTCGCGATCCTTGTTCTCGGTGACGTGGCGCTCGTGAAAGCCGAAAGCGCCTTCGACCGGCATGGTATGCATCTTGCCCACGTTCACCGTGCGATAGCCCGCCTCGGCCAGATCCTTGACCCAGCAATATTGCCAGGGCTCGTCATTGCGGAACACGCCGTTGGTATGCGGATAGGTGCCGGTGAAGAGCGAGGCCCGCGACGGCGCGCAGGAAGGCGAGGTAATGTACATGTTCTCAAACGCCGTACCGCGTTTGACAAGCCGGTCCAGGTTGGGGGTGATCATGTGGTCGAAGCCCAGCGCCGCGATGGTGTCGTAGCGCTGCTGGTCGGTGATGATGAAGACGATATTGGGTCTCTTGGTCATGCTCAGCCCTTCACCGCGCCCGAGAGCGACTGGACGATATAGCGATTGGCAATTGCCATCAGTGGCAGGATCGGCAGGGTCAGCGCGATGCTGGCCACGGCGATCGAGGCCCAGTCGACAGAGTCGAAGGAGATGAAGTTCATCACCGCCACCGGCGCCGTCGTGGTGTCGGAGCGGGTGATGATCAGCGAATAGAAGAAGTCGTTCCAGGCCACCAGGAAGGCCAGGATCGCCGCCGCCACAGCCCCGGGCCGTGCGGCGGGCAGGGCGATCAGCAGAAAGGCCTTGGTCAGCGAGGCATCATCCATGATCGCCGCTTCGATCAGCTCGTCCGGCACCTGCGAAAAGGAATTCCACATCGACCATGTGACAAGCGGCAGGGTCAGGGTCATATAGGCAAAGACCAGCCCGGCGTAGGTGTCGATCAGCCCTGCGTTGACATAAAGCAGGAACAGCGGGATCACAAAGCCCACCGGCGGCGCCATGCGCAGCAGGAGCAGGATCCAGGACGCGATGAATTTGCCCGAGACCCGGCTCTTGGCCAGGGCAAACCCGGCCGGCACGCCCACCAGCATCGCAAAGACGGTGGAGAGGCCCGCGGTGATGAAGGAGTTCATCAGCGCCTTGGGGAAATCAGACCGGGTGATGTTGAAGAAGTTGTCGAAGGTGAGCTTCAGCGGGCTTTCCCAGATCGGCTCGAATACCGCGTCGGGGGCGCGAAAGGCCAGCAGCAGCGCCCAGAGCGTGGGCAGCGCCGCAAAGGTCACCAGCAGCAGCATCACGGTGGTTCCTATGGCCTTTTTGATGCGGAATTCAGGGCTGTTGTCGATCATTGCGAAACCCTCTGGTTGAGACGTGCGACGTAGAAGCTGATCAGCGCCGCCATCAGGAACAAAAGCACCGCGATTGCCGCGCCATAAGCGACGTTCGAGTTCTGGAAGGTCTGCACATAGGCATAGAAGTTGGTGGCCTGTGTCGACCGGCCCGGCCCGCCCTTGGTGATAACGAAGATCATCGGAAAATGCTTGAGCGAGTCGATGAAGCGGAACAGCGTGACCATCAGCAGTGCCGGCATCAGCAGCGGCAGGGTGATGAAGATGAAGGTCTTGACCCGAGAAGCCCCGTCGATCGCGGCGGCCTCGTCGAGATCCGTCGAGATGCCCTGAAGCGCGGCCAGGATGATCAGCATGGCGAAGGGAAAGTTGGTCCAGGTGTCGGCCACGATGATCGCGAACATGGCGCCGTTCTGGGTGGTCAGAAAGGTCGGCACGGTGAAGCCGAAGAGATCGAAGAAGGCGTTGATCGGCGACAAGGTGGGGGTGAAGAGCGACAGCCAGATCAGCGCCACGGCGACATGCGGTACGGCGTAGGGCACCAGAAAAAGCACCCGGCCCAGCCGCCACTTGCCGACGATCTTTTGCAGGCCGACGGCCACGGCGGTGCCGATGACGACTTGCGCGGCGACGCCGAAGATCGACAGGACAGACATCACGTAGATCGAATTGACCAGCCGCTGATCGCTGAGCAGGCGGGCGAAGTTGTGAAAGCCGAACTCGCCTTTGGAGCCGCGGATCAGGTGGTAGTCGCTGAACGACAGCGCCAGCATGCCGGCCAGCGGCACGATGGCAAAGATCGCAACAGCGAGGATCGCGGGGATGATCATCCGGCGATAGCCGCGTTCCAGCTCGTAGGTGGCGCCGCGCCGTTTTGAGGTGGCCTGTGTCATGGAGCGCTTTCTTGCGAGAGAGCGACCGGCGGGATGATCCCGCCGGTCCGGAGCCTGAAGGATCGTCATTGGCCCAGGATGTCCTTCATTTCCTGTTCCGCCGCCGCCAGCGCATCCTCGGGCGACATAAGCCCGTTGACCGCGGCGTTGATGTTTTCACCGATGGCGGCCCCCAGCGACGGCCAATCGGGCAGCAGCGGGCGGTAATGGCCGATGGCAAGGTTCAGCGCCTCGCCCTGCATGCGCAGGAAATCGGGGTGAACGGCGTCGTATTTCGCGATCACTTCGGCGTTCTGCGCGACCGAACCGGTGGTGAAGTTCGAAAACGGCTCGGCCAGCGCGATCTTGGTCATCGTCTCGGGGCTGACCGCCCATTCGATGAACCGGGCCGAGGCTTCGGGGTTTTCGGCCGAGCTCGGGATGGCGAGGCCATGCACCGCAATGGCGGGCGATCGGCCGGCCGGGCCACCCGGCGGCAGGGCGATGCCAGTGACATCGGCGAACTTGCTCTTATCCGGGTCGACGATCTGGGTGACGACGCCGGTGCCCTCGACGGTAAAAACCACCTGGCCGTTCTGCGCCGCCGCATTGACCTCGGCAAAATTGAAATTGCCGGCCCCCTGCGGGGCGTAGTCGTTGATCAACTCGATATAGACCTTGAGGGCCTCCAGGGTCTCGGGCGAATTGATAGCCGGTGTCAGGTCGCCGCCGGTGTAATCGGCAAAGAACTTGCCGCCATAGGCGCGCATGATCATCGGAAAGATAAACATGTTGAAGCCTTGGCCGGGCACCGCGCGCAGCGCGATGGCCGCGCGGTCGTCATTGGTGACCTGCGGCGCGATCTCCAGCATTTCGGCCCAGGTCTCGGGCACGCCGACGCCCGCCGCTTCCAGCACGTCCTGGCGATAGGTCATCAGCCCGGTGGCCGCCATGAAGGGCACCGCATATTGCTCGCCATTGATCTTGTAGGCGTCGAGCGGGCCTTTCAGGATGTCGTCCTTGACCGCCATGGCGGCGACTTCGGCGGTGATCGGCTTGAGCCAGTTGGCCGCAACCCAGCGTTGCACCTGGATGACCGGCGCATGAACAACGTCGATATCGCCGGTGCCGCCGGTAAAGGACAGGGTGATGCGGTTCTCGAAGACGTCCTGGCCGATCACGTCGATATTGGCCTTGATGCCGGTCTCGGCCTCGAAATCGTCGGCCAGTTTGCGCAGCCCGTTGGTGTAGGGCATGCCGAACATGACGACATTGATCTCTTCGGCGTCTGCCGCAGTGGGCGCAAAGGGGGCGGCCATAGCGAAGCTGGCCACCAAAGCTGTTGTGCAAAGGTGTTTCATGTGTCCTCCCAAAGGGTCAGTTGCACCGCCTCCGTTATCCTCCTCGGAGCGGCATGGATTGATGTTTCGGCCGCAACCGGTTCGCGGCGCTCTCGGCCGAGACCAGCTCGGCCAACTCGTCCCGCGCCTCGAGCAGCGCGGCGCGATAGGTGTCTTCGTCCCCATTGGCGCGCTCGGCCGGTTCGGCCAGCGCGAGCAGATGCAGAAAAGTGCCCTCGGGATCCTCGATCACTGTGGCAAAGCGGCGGATGCCGACGTGGTTGCCGACTTGATCGGCGGCAAAGGCGTCATTGCGCATGTCTTCGAGCGCCTGCCGCACCGTCGCCACTTGGAGCCAGGACGTGGCCTGGCCGGGCGTGTACTGGGTCTCGAAGAAGCCGTCGGTATAAAAACGCGCCTCGACTTCGTCCCAGTCGAGCCGGCTGAGATAGAGTTTGGAGAGCACGTCAAGCTCGTAAAGCGACCGGCGGAAGCCGACGTTGGCACGGATCATCACCTCGGGATCGGGGTGGTCGGTCTTGGAATGCCAGAGCAGCTCGTGCCCGGCGACCACCACGACCTCGGCCGAGACGCCAAGCTTTTCCGAAAGCGCGCGCATCGTTTCGTCGAGCTTGGCAAGGTAGGTCTCCGACATCGGCACGTTGCGGTCGAGCCGAAAGTTGCGGACGCAGAACTTTTCACTGGTCCGGAACAGATAGCCCCAATCCGACAGCGACTTGATGATCCGATTGAGCGTCGCCGGCGACAGCCTGCAGTCGCGGGCGATGTCGACCTGCTTCAAAGGTCCCGGACCCGCAGCCATGATGTACTCCAGTACTTGCAAGGTTCGTTCAGTCGGATTCATCTCGTTATTTCCTATTTGGAATTCTGTATTCCAATAATGAAATTTATATGACTTATGACGAATCCTGCTCCTGTTGTCAATCCTCGTCCGGCCGGAACAGGATGCGGCGGCAGCGGCCCACGCGAAAACAAGCCCCCCCATCGGCCATTCGATGCGGGGGCTCTTGAGGTCAAAGCCGCGGACGCGGGCCCTTTCGGTCAGTCGCGAAGGGCGACACCGGTGTCGGCATCAAAGACGTGCAATTGTGCTGCCGTCAGCGCGATGGCCACCCGATCGCCCTGCACCGGGTGATCGGTGCCGCCGACCCGCGCCAGAAGCCGCGCCTTGCCCACACCGAGGCTGAGCAGCGCATCGGCACCCAGCAGCTCGTCAAGCAGAACTTCGGCCTGATAGTCCAGATCGCCCTGCGGCTGGCCGCCGGCGGTCACGGCGATATGTTCCGGCCGCACGCCGAGCCTGACCTGTCGACGGGCGCCGGCATCGACCGGCAGGGACGGCAGGACGAGGCTGCCGCATTCGGTGATCCAGCGCCCGGTGTCGTCGCGCATCAGATCGAGGAAGTTCATTGCCGGGCTGCCGATGAAGCCGGCGACGAATTCATCCGCCGGGCGATCATAGACCTCGCGCGGGGTGCCGACCTGTGCCACCACGCCGCCGTTCATGATGACGATCCGGTCGGCCAGGGTCATCGCCTCCACCTGGTCGTGGGTGACATAAACCGAGGTCGCGCCCAGGCGGTCGTGCAGCTCCTGCAATTCCATCCGCATCTTGACGCGCAGCTTGGCATCGAGGTTCGACAGCGGCTCGTCGAACAGGAAGACATCGGGTGTGCGCACGATGGCGCGGCCGATGGCCACCCGCTGGCGCTGGCCACCCGAAAGCGCGGCGGGCTTGCGGTGCAGGTAGTCGGTCAGGCCCAGAAGCTCGGCGGTGCGGCCCACGCGGTCCTGAATCTCGGCCGCCGGCACCTTTTGCAGCTTCAGCGCCATGGCCATGTTGTCGAACACCGTCTTGTGCGGATAGAGCGCGTAGTTCTGGAACACCATCGCCACGCCGCGATCCTTGGGATCGACATCGTTCATCCGCGTGCCGCCGATCATCAGATCGCCCTTCGTAATGCTTTCCAGCCCGGCGATCATCCTTAGCGTCGTGGATTTGCCGCAGCCCGAGGGCCCCAGCAGGACCAGGAACTCTCCCTCGCGGATTGTCAGGTCGAATTGTTGCACGGCCTCGACGCTGCCATAGGATTTGCCGATACGGTCCAGTTTCACTTCGGTCATTGTCAGGGTCTCACTTGCCTGCGCCAGCGGTCAGCCCGCCGACGATCTGTTTCTGGAAGATGGCGGTGATGATCAGGATCGGCACGATGGCGATCACCGTCGCGGTCGAGATCGTCTCCCACGGAAAGGCGTATTCGCCGGGGTAGAGCGAGATGCCCACCGGCGCGGTGCGCATCGCGTTCTGGGTCATCAGCACCAGCGCCAGCGGAAATTCGTTCCACGAGAAGATGAAGACGATCAGCCCGGTCGCCACGAAGCCGGGCCAGGACAGCGGGATCACGATCGACCAGAAGATGCGGAAGAAGCCCATGCCGTCCATCCGCGCGGCCTCTTCGATTTCGGGCGGCAGCGTGGCGAAATAGCTGGCCAGCATCCAGACTGTGAAGGGCAGGAACAACCCGGTGTGGGCGATGATCAGCCCGGTGTAGGTGTTGAGCAGCCCGAGGTTCAGGAAGGTCTGGAACAGCGACGGCAGCAGCGACACCGGTGGGAACATCGACACCGCGAGGATGAAGACCATCAGCACACCCGCGCGCCGCATCCCCAGCCGCGACAGCGCATAGCCCGCCATGCCGCCGAAGCTCAGCGCCACCACGGTGCAGCCGAGCGCCACGATGAAGGAGTTCAGCACGTAGAGCAGCAGCTCCGGCGAATTGGTGAAGATGTTGATGTAGTTCTTGAGCGTGAAGGGATCGGGCAGGTACTGCGGCGGCCAGGCATAGATGCCCTCGGTCGTTTTCAACGAGGTCAGCACCAGCCAGATGATCGGCAGGAAGGAGATCACCACCGACAGGATCACCAGCGCATAGAGGCCGAAACGGGGACGTTTGGTCATGGCGTCAGTCCTTGTTCCGCAGGGTGAGGATGTAGAGCAGGCTCATGGCGAAGATCACCAGAAACTGCACCACGACGATGGCGGCGCCGTAGTTGAACTCGATGAAGTCGAAGATCACCTTGTAGGCGTAAAGCGACAGGCTCTCGGTGGCGGTCACCGGGCCGCCGTCGGTCAGGTTGAAGGGCAGTTCAAACGTCCGCAGGGCATCCATCGACCGCACGATCAGCGCCACCAGGATCGGCCCTTTCAACAGCGGCAGGGTGATCTCGCGGAACTCCTGCCAGCGGGTCATGCCATCCATGCGGCCCGCTTCATAAAGCTCGCGCGGGATCGATTGCAGCCCGGCGAGGATGATCAGCGCCATGAAACTGGAGGTTTTCCAGACCGCGACGACAACCATCGACCCCATGGCCAGGGTCTCGTCGCCCAGCCAGTTGATCGGCCGATCCACGATCCCGCTTTGCAGGGCGGCGGCATTGAACAACCCGTAATCGGTGTTGTACATCCAGCGCCACATCAGCGTGTTCAGCGCCGTGGGCAGCGCCCAGGGAAACAGCACCGCCAGCCGGGCGATGCCCTTGAAGCGGAAATGTTCGTTCAGCAGCACCGCCAGCCCGATGCCCATCGCCAGCTCCAGCGGGATCGACAGACCGGTGAACACCAGCGTCACCCAAAGCGAATTCCAGAACCGTTCGTTGCCGGCCAGGGTGGCGTAATGCTTGAGGCCGACGAAGCTGTAGGGTTCTGACCCGTCGATACTGGACTGGCCAAAGCTCAGAACGATGGATTGCAGGATCGGATAGACGAGGATCGCAATGATCACGGCCATCGTCGGGGTGATAAAGGCCATGCCCGTCAGGTGCCTGCGCCTGTCGAGCGGGGAAGTCATGTTTGTCATGGGTCCACCGTGGGGGGTGTCAAAGGTCTGCCCGGCGACGGGACGCCGCCGGGAGAGGAGGTGCCGGGAATGTCCGGCTCTTACTCGGACAGAAGCGCGTCAAGCTGCGCCTGCGCGTCGTTCAGCGCCTCTTCCACCGTTTTCTGCCGGTGCAGGGCATTGGTGATCTCGAGCTGCATGATCTCCGACACGCGGGGATACTTGCTGCCCGATCCGGCAGAGGGGCGCACCACGCCGTAATCGTAGTTCTTGCCGAATTTCGCCAGCACCGCGTTGCCCTTCATCGCGTCGTTGTCATAGATGCCGGGGATGGTCGGGGCGCGGTTGTCTTCGACCGCGGCGGTCAGCTGTTGCTCCTGGGCGGTGAAATGCGCCAGGAAGTCCGCTGCGGCCTCTTTGTTGTCCGAGTTCGGATTGATGCCCAGGAACCAGCCACCCATGGTGGTGGAATTGGCATCCTCGTGGCCCTCGAAATAGGGCACGCGGGTGAAGTCGAACTTGCCGGCGACGGGACTGTTGTCGGCGCTCAGCGGCGCGTGCACGAAATCCTGCACCATGAGGAAGGCGGCGCGACCCTGCTGGAACAGGGTGCGGGCGTCGTCGGGGCGGGCGTTGAGGATCGAATCCGGGGTGATCCGGTGTTCGTGCAGCAGATCGACCATGAATTGCGTCGCCTCGATATTGGCGGGCGAATTCACCGCGACATTGCCCTCGGCATCATAGAAGCCGCCGCCATTGCCATTGGCAAAGGCCAGCCAGTTCATGAACAGACCTTCGATCTTGGCCCACATCGAGACAAAACCGTAAAGCTGCGGATTGCCTTCGCCCTCGGTGATGGTCTGCGAGGCGGCCAGCACCTCTTCCCAGGTCTGCGGCACGTCGAGGCCGTATTTTTCAAGCAGGTCGGTGCGATAGAAGAAATGGATGCCATCGGCGTAAAGCGGCAGCGCATGCACCTCGCCATCGACGGTCGAGGCTGCCAGTAGCGAGGGGTTGAAAGCGTCGATAGTGGCCTCGTCGAGCAACCCGTTCAGCGGCTCGAGCCAGCCACGCTGAGCAAATTCGCCGGCCCAGATCACATCCACCGCATAGATATCCGGTGTCGGGCTCTTGGCGGTCAGGCCGGTGACATAAAGCTTGCGGGTCTCGCCCGGCACGTCGGACACCTTGTTCCATTCGATGCTGACATCGGGGTTTTCCGCCGCGTAGCGTTCGATATTGCGCTCGACCGCCGGTCCGTAGCCGCGCGATCCGATGGATAGCACAAGCTCCTGTGCAAAGCCGGGCAGCGCGGTCAGGGCCGCTGCGGTGGCCAAGGCTGATATGGTGAATTTCATGGTGTCCTCCCTATGATTGACTTGCGTCTCAGCCGGTTCTGGCCGGATCCGAGAACGCGCTTTCGATTGCGGATTTCCGGGCCATCAGATGGCCGCGCACATTGGCGACATGCTGCGCCTCGTCACGCACCGGTGTCGCCGCTTCGGCGACGGTCAGCAGGCAGACCATGCCGCCGCCCGGCCCGTGGATGGCAACGCAGTAGCGGCGGATGCCCTTGGCGTTGCCCATCATGTCGTATTGCATCTCTGCCGGATCGACGGCGGCGATCATCGCGCGCGCCTCGGCCCAGTCCAGCGACCGCCGGTCCACCCCGGCGGTATAGAACGCGCCGGTGTCCCAGGATTTTTCCAGCGTCTCGACCGGCCGATGCGCCAGCGCCAGCCGCGAGATGGAATCGAGTTCATAGGCGCCGCGCATGAAGCCCGGAAAGGCCCGCAGGCGGATGGCCTGATCGGGGTGCTGCTGCACGATATGCCACAGCATGTTGTGGCCGCTCAGCACCACGACCTCGGCCGCAACGGTCAGCCGGTCGCTCAGAAGCGCGCAGGCATCGGCCAGCATTTCCGGCTCGAGCCCGGGGCAATGCAACCGTCGCTGAAAGCTGAAATTGGCCATGATCTTGCGGCTGGCGCTGCGGTGCACAAGGCCCAGCTCCTGCAATTCGGTGATGATTCGATACCCCGTCGAGGCCGGCAACCCCGAGCGTTCGACGACCTCTTGCGCGCTTAAACCATCGGCTTCGGGGCCGGTCAGGGCCTCCAGGATCGCGATCACTCTGCTTGATGTTCCGGACATTCTTGATTCCTATATCTGGGTTTGTTATTACCACATTTGAGAAAACGGTCAACAGTTGACCTGAAAGACGCTTAGGGACGGAGCCACACGTGAGACCGAATATCCTTTTTATCATGTCCGACGATCATGCCTCCAAGGCGATTTCCGCTTATGGCCACGGCATCAACCAGACCCCCGGCATCGACCGAATCGCCAATGAGGGGATGCGGCTGGATCATTGCTACGTGACCAATTCGATCTGCACGCCGTCGCGCGCGGCGATCCTGACCGGCACCTACAACCACGTGAACGGCGTCACCACGCTCGACACCCATATCGACAACCGCTGGCCGAACGTGGCCAAACATCTGGCGCAATCGGGGTATCAGACCGCGATGGTGGGCAAATGGCATCTGGGCGAAGGCAAGCCGCATGAACCCACCGGCTTCGACTATTGGTCGGTGTTGCCGGGCCAGGGCGATTATTTCGACCCGCTGATGATCGAAATGGGCGAGGAACGGACCGAGCCGGGCTATGTCACCGATATCATTACCGACAAGAGCCTGAACTGGCTGAAAGAGCGCGACAGGGATCGGCCATTCTTCCTGATGTGCCATCACAAGGCGCCGCATCGCAATTTCGAACCCCATCCGCGCGACCGCGACATGTTTGAGGGCCGGGATATCAAGGTGCCCGACACCTATAATGATGATTATGTTAACCGCGCCCGCGCCGCCAAAGAGGCCCGGATGCGGGTGCGGATGGATCTGAAATACGCCGATCTCGGGCTGATCCAGCCCGAAGGCGGCGCCGAGGTGGGCGAACGCTGCACCCCCGGCGATGTCGACCGGCGTGTGCCGCATCCCGAAGATCCGCGCGGGCTGGTTCTGATCGACCGGCACAGTGGCGAGAACTTCACCTTCGAGACGGAAGAGGAGCTCGCCCTGTTCAAGTACCAGCGCTACATGAAACGCTATCTGGCGACGATCCACGCGGTCGATGAAAACGTGGCCCGCATGCTCGACTGGCTGGACGCAGAGGGTTTGGCCGAGAACACCATCGTCATCTATACCTCCGATCAGGGCTTCTTTCTTGGCGAACACGGCTGGTTCGACAAACGTTTCATGTACGAGGAATCGCTGCAAATGCCCTTCCTCGTCCGCTACCCGAAGGCCATCGCCCCCGGCAGCGTGGCCAAGGCGATCGCCACCAACGTCGATTTCGCCCCCACCTTCCTCGATTATGCCGGCCTGCCGGTGCCGAGCTATATGCAGGGCCGGTCGATGCGCCCGGTGCTGGAACGGGAAACGCCCGAGGATTGGCCCGACAGTGCCTATCACCGCTACTGGATGCACAAGGACGAACATCACAACGCCTGGGCGCATTACGGGCTGCGCAGCCATCGCTACAAGCTGATCTACTGGTACAATTCCGATCTCGGCCAGCCCGGCGCCCATGGCCCCGACGAGCCGCCGGAATGGGAGCTGTTCGATTGCGAGACCGACCCGCTGGAACTGGTCAACGTGGCGGATGATCCGGCCTATGCCGATGTCTTCGACGAGATGCTGGCGCAGCTTGACGCCCGCATGGCCGAGATCGGCGATGTCCCCGAACATGACAGCAGCGCCGCGCGATCCGCGCGCAGGGCCGCCTGAATGACGGGCCCGGCGCCCCTGCCCGGCCTGCTGCGGCCGGCGCGGCATCGCCTGCCCGAGCTGGTGGGCGATCTGCGGCAACTGGCGTCGGTGCAGCGGATCGCCCTGCGCGACGGCCCCGACCGGGGCCTGCCGCTGCTGGCCTTTTCCACCGGCGGGGGCCTCGATTTCCAGATCAAGGAAAATGGCACGCTGGACATTCGCAACCTGCACTTTCGTGGCCGTCCCGTCGGCTGGCAGCATCCGGCGGGCGAGCCGGGAAATCCCGAGCGCGCCTTGACCGGTTTCCTGGTGACCTGCGGGCTGGAAAACGTGCGCGCGCCGCGCGCCGGCATGGCCCAACATGGCTCTCTGGCCATGTCACCGGTGCGTGTCACCGGCGTGGGCGAAGATTGGGCCGCCGCGCAACCGCAGCTTTTCGTCGAAGGCGAAATCATCCAGCCCCAACCCAATGGCGCCGTGTTCCGCCTGCACCGCCGGATCACCGCACCAATCGGCGCGGCCCGTCTGACGATCAGCGACCGGATCGAAAACATCTCGGCCACGGCGGCCGAGATGATGATCCTCTATCATCTCAATTTCGGCTTTCCCGTGGTGCAGCCGGGCTGCACGGTTGCTTTGGGTGCCCGCCGGATTGTCGAAATCGCGGACAGCGAGATCACCTCGGCACCCGGCGCACCAGAATGCCACCCGGTGGATCCGGCGGCGCAGGTCCGGTTGATCTGCCCGGCCGGCGCAGACTGGCCCGGGCTTGACATCAGGCTCGAATTCGACGGCGCCTCGCTGCCCTATCTGCAAACCTGGCGCGATGCCCGCGCCAGCCGAAATATCCTTGCACTCGAGCCGTGCAATTGCGCGCTTCTGGCCGATGGCACCAGCGGCCCCGGCCCGACCCTGCGGCCCGGCGCGCATTGGCATGGGCAGCTGTCCATGACCTTCGCCTGAAGGTCGCGGCCCTTTCCGCCAGCACCTGGAGCCGCGGAAAGGGCGCCGGGCTCAGAGATCCGCGGGCAGAAGCGCCTCCGGCATGTTCTGGTAACACACAGGTCGCAGGAAACGGCGGATCGACAGGGTGCCGACCGAGGTTGCGCCAAAGTTGGTCGAGGCCGGATACGGGCCGCCATGTACCATGGTATCGGCCACTTCGACGCCGGTCGGGAAGCCGTTGACCAGCAACCGCCCGGCCTTGCGCTCCACGATGGGCATCAGCCGGCGCGCCGCTTCGGTGTCGCCGTCGTCCATGTGCAGTGTGACGGTCAGCTGCCCGTCGAGCCCTTTCGCCAGCGCCGCCATCTCGTCGGCGCCCTCGACCCGCACCACGAGGCCGAGCGGGCCAAAGACCTCTTCGCCAAGCGCGTGATCGCCGAGATAGACGCTGGCCTCGGCTTCGAAGAGATTGGGCAGCGCCCTGCGGCCCTCGCTGTCGGTGGTGAGCACCGGGCGCACCCCGTTCCGGCCGTCCAGCCGCGCCGTGCCGTCGCGATAGGCATGCGCAATGCCGTCGGTCAGCATGACCTGCGCCGGCGCGTCTTTCAGCGCCTCGGCCGCCGCCCGCACAAAGGCGTCGCCTTCGGCGCCCCGGGCCACCACGGCAATGCCGGGATTGGTGCAGAACTGGCCCGCGCCCATGAGCAGCGATGCCGCCCAGCCTTCGCCGATGGCCGCGCCCCGCGCCTTGACCGCCTCGGGCAGCAGGAACATCGGATTGACCGAGCCCAGCTCGCCGAAAAACGGGATCGGCTCGGGCCGTTGCGCGCAGAGATCGAAGAGCGCCCGCCCGCCGCCGAGCGACCCGGTAAAGCCCACCGCCTTGATCAGCGGATGCTGCACCAGCCGCTGGCCGACATCGCGTTTGCCGCCCTGGATGAAAGAAAAGACGCCCCGGGGCATGGCACATTTTTCCGCCGCCGCCTGCACCGCCTCGGCGACGATCTCGCCGGTGCCGGGATGGGCGGAATGGCCCTTGACCACCACCGGACAGCCGGCCGCCAGCGCCGCCGCGGTGTCGCCGCCGGCGGTGGAGAACGCCAGCGGAAAGTTCGAGGCGCCAAAGACCGCGACCGGGCCGATCGGACGTTGCACCATGCGCAGATCGGGGCGCGGCAGCGGCTGCCGCTCCGGCAGGGCCGCGTCGTGGCGGCGGTCGAGGTAGTCGCCCTCCAGGATATGCGCGGCAAAGAGCCGGAGCTGGCCGGTGGTGCGGCCGCGTTCGCCGTTGAGCCGCGCTTCCGGCAGGCCGGTTTCCCGGCTGCCGATCTCGGTGATCGCCTCGGCGCGGGCCTCGATCTCGTCGGCGATGGCGTTGAGAAAGGCCGCCCGCTCGGCCCGCGTTGTCGCGCCGTAACGCCAGAAGGCCTCTTCCGCCGCCTCGCAGGCCTGATCGACCAGCGCCGGTGTGCCGCGGCTGAAGTCATGCGACGGGCCGTGTGCCGGGTCGGACGCAAAGGTCTGGTCCGAGCCGATCCATTCGCCAGCGATCAGGTGGTTTCCATGCGGGGCAAAGCTCATGCCGGGGTCTCCGTGTCTGGGTTGGGCGGCCGGGCGGTGCCGGCGTCCTGAAATACGTTTCTGATGTTTGTGACGGCCGAAGCCAGGTGACGGCGCAGCGCAATGGCGGTCGCCACCGGGTCGCGCTGCGACAGCGCCGCGATGATGGCGCGGTGCTCCGCCAGCGTCTGATCGCGCCCGGCGCGACGCTGCGAGGATTGAAAGCGCGCCCGCCAGAGGCGCGCATTGTATTTGCGGTGGGTGTCGATCAACGGCGCATTGCCGCTGGCTGCGACGATCGCCTCGTGCATCTGCATGTCGAGCTGAAAGGACTCGAGCGGCGAAAGCGTGCCCTCGCCCGCTTCCATCTGCTGTTGATACCCGGCCACCCGGGCGATCTCGGCGTCGGTGATCCGCGTGCAGGCTAGCTCGCCTGCCAGCGCCTCGAGCGCGCCCATCACCACCAGGTTCTGGGCGATTTCCTCGAACGGCGGATTGGCCACCTGCGGCCGCCGGGTGACCGAATATTCGATCAGCCCGTCCTGTTCGAGGATGGTCAGCGCGCGGGTCAGCGGCGTGCGGCTGATCCCGAGCGCCGAGGCCAGATCGCGTTCGGAGATCTGCGCCCCGGCCGGCAGCTTCTCGAGCAGGATCAGCTCGCGCAGCTTGTCGGCCGCGACCTCGACCAGCGTGGCGCGCGGCCGCGCCAGCGTCAGCTCTCCTGTGTCCAGATCGGCGATCTCGGCCTTCCTGCTCATGTCATTTCCCCCAGCTCAGAACCACCGGCTCCAGCGGCCGGATCAGCCTGAGTAGGGACTCGCGCGTCTGCGGATGCAATGGCGGGATCGGGTGGCGGCAGAATTCCGAGCCGATCACCCCGCCTTCGACCATCGCCGCCTTGGCCGAACGAAAGCCGCATTGCCGGTTCTCGTGGTTCACCGCCGGCAGCACGCGGGCATAGGCGGCGGTGGCCGCGTCGAGATCGCCGGCGGCGAAATGGCCCAGCACCGGCTTGATCTGGTCGGGGATCATCGCGCTGGTCATCGCGCCGGTGGCCCCGGCCTCGAGATCGGCCAGCAGGGTGATCGCCTCTTCGCCGTCAAACGGGCCCTCGATGGCATCGTCGCCCTCGGCGATCAGCGCGCGCAGCTTGGCGGCGGCCTGCGGACATTCGATCTTGAACAGCTTCACCATCTCGATCTCGCGTGCCATGCGCACCAAGAGCGGCACCGGCAGATCGACCCCCGAGAGCGGCGCATCCTGCACCATGATCGGCAGGCCGACTTCGCCGACCCGGGCGAATTGCTCGAAGGTCTGCGCCGCCGTGCCTTTCAGAAGCGCACCGTGATAGGGCGGCATCATCATCACCATGGCGGCGCCGTGATCCTTGGCATGGCGCGCGCGGTCCACGGCGATCTGCGTGGCGTAATGGCTGATCGTGACGATCACGGGCAGACGTCCGGCCATATGGGCCAGCGACACCTCGGTCAGCCGGCGGCGCTCTTCGTCCGAAATCAGGAATTGCTCGGAGAAATTGGCCAGGATGCAGATGCCGTCGCTGCCCTGATCGACCATGCAGTCGATCACGCGTTTCATGCCCTCGTAATCGACGCTGCCGTCCTCGTGAAAGGGCGTGGGCGCGACAGGCCAGATGCCGGAATAGACGCTCATTCGGTGATCTCGAAATTGTGGAGGTGTTTGTCGGTGATGGAGATGCCAAGGCCGGGGGTTTCATCATCGAGTTGCAGGAAGCCGTCTTCCGCCTCCGGGTCGCCCTCGAAGATGTAGTAAAACAGCTCGTTGCCGACCTCGACGTCGAAGACCGGAAAATATTCGCTGATCGGGCAGTTCGTGTTGGCCATGGTCAGGTGATAGTTGTGCATCTGCCCGGCATGCGGAACGACCGGGATCTGCGCCGCCTCGGCGATGGCGTTGATCTTTTGCGCGGCGGTGATGCCGCCGACCCGGTTGGTGTCATATTGCAGCACGCTGACGGCGCGGCGGTTGATCAACTCGGCGCAGCCGATGACCGAGAATTCATGTTCGCCGCCCGAAATCGGCACGATGCCCATGGCGTTCAGTTCGGCATAACCCGCCACATCGTCGGCAATCACTGGCTCCTCGAGCCAGCGCGGCTCGTATTTCGCCAGTTTCGGCAGCATCCGCTTGGCGTAATCGAGGTTCCAGCCCATGTAGCATTCGAGCATCAGGTCGCGGTCATAGCCGATCACCTCGCGCAGCGCCTCGACCCGTTTGAGGTTCTCGCGCATCCCCGCCATGCCGTCCTTGGGGCCATAGCCGAAGCGCGATTTGAAACCGGTATAGCCGTGTTTCATCGCCTCTTCCGCCTCGGCCTGCATGCTCTCGACCGGGCCGGCGTAGAGCTTGGAGTAATAGACCGGGATCTTCTCCTTGGTGCGGCCGCCGAGCAGCTTGAACACCGGCTTGCCCACCAGCTTGCCCATCAAATCCCAGATCGCGATGTCGATGGCAGAGATCGCTGTCATGCCCACGCCCTTGCGGCCCCAGGCGTGGCTGCGGCGGTACATCTTTTCCCAAAGATAGGCGTAATCGAACGGATCCTCGCCCAGAACCAGCGGCGCGAACCATTCGTCGATCGCCTGTTTCACCAGCTTCGGCGCCAGCGCCGCATTGCCGATGCCCACTGTGCCGTCTTCGGTCTCGATCTCGCAGGTCAGCCATTGGTGAAAGCGAAAGCTCTCCATGGCGTCGCCCTTGATCCACAGGGCATCGGACGCATTGGTGCAGAAATTGCCCGACGGCGGCACCGTCGGCCCGGTCCAGCTCCAGACGCGGGTGCGCACGGATTTGATCTTGGTCATCAAGGCCCCTCTCTTGCTCTCCTGCGCGGCGCCAGGCCCGCGCCGCGACTCGTGATGACATGGTCATAGCACGTAATCGGAATTTTGGAATGCCAAAATTACGAAAAGCCAAAAACCTGTCCCCCGGCGCCGTAAAAGCGCCGGGGGACAGGTGATGACTGCTGAAAAGAGACTGACGGGAACCGGGGAGTTCAGGCCGCGTCGGCGGCCCCGCCGGCAAAGACCCGGGTGCGCTGCGCATCCGGGGTCAGCCAGACGGTATCGCCGGGCCGCACCGCCAGCCGTTCCGGCGTCAGCACGGTGATCGCCTGCCCGCCCTTGCGCACCAGAAGCTCGGTCGCGGCGCCGGTCGGCTCGACCACCACCACCTCGGCGCTGATCCGCCCGGCCGCGGCCTCAGACGCAATGGTGAAGGCCTCGGGCCGGATGCCCACGGTTGTCCGCCCGGGCGCGGCGGGCGTCGCCAGCCGCAGCGCCTCGCCATCGGCAAACCGCGCCAGGGTGGCCTCGCCGGCGCCCACCTCCAGTTCTAGCAGGTTCATCGTCGGCGAACCGAGGAAGGCGCCGACAAAGGCATTGGCCGGGTTGTCGTAAAGCTCGAGCGGCGTGCCGATCTGTTCGATCTCGCCATCGCGCAGCACGACGATGCGGTCTGCCAGGGTCATCGCCTCGACCTGATCGTGGGTTACATAGATCGTGGTGGTGCGGAGCTTCTGGTGCAGCTCCTTCAGCTCGGCCCGCATCTTGACCCGAAGCTTGGCGTCAAGATTGCTGAGCGGCTCGTCAAACAGGAAGACCTCGGGCTTGCGCACGATGGCACGGCCCATGGCGACGCGCTGCCGCTGGCCGCCCGACAATTGCCGGGGCAACCGGTCGAGATATGGCCCCAGCCCGAGGATATCCGCCGCCCGGTCGACCTTGGAGCGCCGCTGCGCCTCTTCCTCGCCGGCCAGCCGCAGCGAGAACGACATGTTGTCGGCGCTGCTCATGTGCGGATAGAGCGCGTAGCTCTGAAACACCATCGAGATGCCCCGGTCGCGCGGCGGCACGTCGTTCATCGCCGCGCCGCCGATCTCGAGCGTGCCGGCGCTGATGCTCTCCAGCCCGGCGATCATCCGCAACAGCGTGGACTTGCCGCAGCCCGAAGGGCCGATCAGCACGACAAATTCGCCGTCCTCGATATCGAGAGAGACATCCTTGATGACGTCGACCTTGCCGTAACTCTTGGACAGGCCGTTCAACCGAACATGTGCCATGTCATTCCTCCTGATTGCCGGATGAAAAGGTGTAATGCAGCCGGGTCTGCCAGCTCTCGCCGGGGGCCAGCCAGGTGCCCGGTCCGCTGGTGCCGTCTGCCGCGCGGTCGCAGTTGCAGGGCTCGAGCGCCAGAACGTTGCGGCGCGGCCGGGCATCGCGCCAGATCTGAAAGAACGGCAGATCGCTTTCGATCCGCGCGCCGACGGCGGGCCAGTCGGCGCAGGCCGGTCGGGCGATCCCGGCGACACATCCGCCCGGCACCGGGTGACAGGTGGTTTCCCGGTCCTCGGCCAGCACTTCCGCGCCATCAAGGTGCAGGGTGGTGCCCTCCGCCACCATCGGAAAGCCGAAATTGGTGTGGTAAAGCACGCGCATCTCGGCCCGCTCCGGACCGATATTCTCGACCCGGTCGATCAGCGTCAGCGCGGCCCCGCCCACCGGCGTCTCGATCCGGCGATGCAGCCGGAAACAAGCGCCGCCCCTATGCGCCGTGGTCACCACGCCTTCGGCAAAAAGCAGCGGATCGGGGCGATCCCAATCCTCGCCACAGGCCGTCACCCGCGCCGGTGTCAGCGGCAGGGTGCCATGCAGCGGCAGGCCGTCACGCGGTTGGCGGACGTTGTCCAGCCCGCAGGTCACCAGAAAGCCCGACAGGGCGCGCTGGATGCCGGTGCCGCCATCGGCCTGCGCATCATGCAGCCCCGGCGCGACGAAGCCCGCCGGATGCTGCCAGGCCAGCGGCATGCCGCGGAAACTCAGCGGGCCGATATCGAGACTGCGATCGGCCAGCAGCCAGAAGGCCAGCCCGCCGCCGGTGTCGAAGCTCAGCGCCCGGACCCCGCGTTCCGCCCCGTCATCGAGCGTGATCCGGCGCACGGCGGCCAACTGGCGCAGGTCGGGCACCCTTTCGGCCCAGTCCTGCCTCATGCCGGCACGGCTTCGGGCAGAAGGTCGAGCCTCGCAAAAGCCTCTTCCGGCGCGTCCAGCCCGCGCATCAGATCGGCCATCTGGCCAGCAAGCCGCGCCTCGAGCGCCGGATCGTCAAGCGCCGCCGCCTGCCCCGGGTCGCGCGCCAGATCGAACAGCCGCGTCTCGCTCTCGATCAGGCAGCCGGGGCCATAGGCGTTCCACATCGCCGATTTCTCGCTTACCGGCACCCGCAGCAGCGGCATATCGCGGCTGAAGGGCATCGGGGGCGCAAGCTCGGCGCGGGTCAGCTCTTCGGGATGGAAGAAGTCAAAGATATGCGTCGGCATTAGGGTGTATTGATAAACTTCCTGCTCGGCCATGTCGGGCGGATAGCGGTGATAGCTGTGCCTTCCGTCAGTCAGATTCACCGCCCCGCCAAAATATCCATAGATCAGCGCCTGATGGGCCGAGGGCTTGCCCGCCAGCATCGGCCGCAGCGAGGGCGCCGCCATCTGCGGCGGGCGCGGGGTGTCATAGAGATCGAGGATGGTGGCCGCCAGATCGGGCGTCTGGCTCAGGCCGTCGACTTGCGTGCCATCGGCCGCCGGATGGCCCGGGTCATGGACAAACAGCGGAATCTGCGCGATCTCGCGATAAAGCGTCATGCGGTTCTTGGCCCAGAGATCATGCTCGCCCAACAGGAAGCCGTGATCGGTGGTGACGATCAGCGCCGTATCCTGCCAGAGCCCGTCGCGGTCGAAAGCGTCGAGTACCTGCCCGAGCAATTCGTCGCACATCGCCAGCGAGGCGTGATAGCTGGCGCGCAGCTCCGCCTGTTCTTCCAACGGCCGGTCGCTGTACCCGTATTCCGGCCAATCCAGCGCCGGGCCATCGGCGCGCGCCCCGACGATGTCGCGAAAGCGTTTCGGCGCAAAGAACGGCTCATGCGGGGCAAAGGTCTCGATCTGGAGAAACCAGTTGTCGGCCGCCTTGTTAGCCTCGATGAAGTCCACCCCGGCGGCAAAGGTCTGAAAGCTGGGATGGCCGGCCTCGTCCTCGATGAAATCGCGGTTGACGACGTTGTGGCGCTTGTAGCTGCGCGGCTTGCGCGACACCTGGGCCGGGTCAAAGCGCCGGTCAATCGCCGGCCAGTCCGGCGCCGCGACACCTTTCCAGCGGTCGCCTTCCTGGCCGCGAAAGAATTCGTGACTATCATAGCGGTTGTGATAGGTGGCGCCGCCATCTTCCCAATAGTGGAAGTGATCGGTGACGAAATGGCTATAGACACCCTTGTCGCGGCTCAGCACCTCGGGGAAGGTCACGTCGAAAGGCTCGATCGGTCCCCAGCTGCGGTGCAGGAACGACATCCGGCCGGTCAAAAGATCCCGCCGCGCCGGCATGCAGGGCATCGAGCCGACATGATGGTTGTCGAACCGCGCACTGCGCGCCGCCAGCCGATCAAAGTTCGGCGTCGGCACCGTATCGCCGCCATAAGGCGAGAGCGCGTGGCGATTGAGCGAGTCGAAGAGGACAAGAACCGTTTTCATGACAAACCCTTATTTCACCGCGCCAGAGGTCAGGCCGCGGACAATGAACCGTTGTGCAAAGAGCAGAAGCAGGAAGGCCGGCAGGATCGACAGGGTCGAGGCCGCCGCCATTTCGGTAAAGGCGATGGTATTTTCCTGGGCATATTTGCCGATGCCAAGCGGCACCGTCGCGGTCTGTCGCTGGCTCAGCACCAGAACCACCGGGAATTCGTTCCAGCTGAAGATGAAGGTCAGGATGCCGGTCGCCGCCAGCCCCGGCCGCACGATGGGAAGCACCACATGCCAGAGGATCTGCGGCACCTTGGCGCCATCGATCTGCGCCGCCTCCACCAGCTCCTTGGGCACGTCGCGGACGAAGACGCCCATCATCCACAGCGCCATCGGCAGGTGCAGCGTGGTGTGGGCGAGGATGATGCCGGTGTAGCTGTTGTCGAGCCCGACCGAGCGGAACATGGTGAACCAGGCGCCCGCCAGGGTGATCGGCGGCACCATGTGAAAGATCACCGACCAGCCGAGCAGCGAATGCAGCACCCAAGCGGGCCATTGCAGGCGGTAGAGCGAAAAGGCCGCCAGCGTCGCGATTACCAGCACGAGGAAGGTGCTGATCAGGCCAATCACCATGGAGTTGGCGAAGTTGCGGGCGAAATCCGAGGTCTTGTCGAAGATCACGTCGAGAAAGCCGTCGAGGTTGGGGGTAAAGAGCACCTTGCCCATCAACAGGTCGATCTGGGTCTTGAAGGCGGCCGAGACGATCCAGAAGAAGGGAAAGAGCACCACCAGCGCAAAGCTCATCAGCACGAGGTGGCGGATCACGCTGACCTGGCGTTCCGATGCGGTGAAGCGGCGGCGGCGCGGCGCGGTCAGCGCGGTGTGGGTGTCGGTCGCATGGGTCATGCCTTGGCTCCTTTGCCGGCGGTGGCGCGGGTGGCGGCGATGATGCCGGCGGCGATGACCGCGATCACCGCAATCGACATGGCGGCGCCATAGCCGGTCTGATCCTCGGTGAAGAACCGGCGGTAGATGGTGAAGCTGATCACTTCGGTCGAGGTGCCGGGCCCGCCGCCGGTGAGCAGGTAGATCTCGTCGAACACCTTGAAGGCCAGGATCATGCGGAACACGAAAGTCACGGCGATCGTCGGCAGCATCAGCGGCAGGGTGATGTGGCGCAGCTGTTGCCAGCGCGAGGCACCGTCGATCTTGGCGGCCTCGAAGATATCATCCGGCAGGCTTTCGAGCCCGGCCAGCAGCAGCAGGAAACAGAACGGCGTCCAGTGCCAGACATCGACGACGATCACCGACAGCAGCGCCAGATCGGGGTTGCCCAGCCAGTCCTGCGGCGCCAGGCCGAGCCAGAGCAGCAGGCTGTTCAGCACCCCGAAATCATAGGAATACATCAGCTTCCAGATCGCGCCGATGATGATGCCGGGCACCAGGATCGGCAGGATGAAAACCGTCCGGTAGAACACGCGCCCGCGCACCACCCGCGTGGTCAGAAGCGCCAGAATGAAACCGATCAGCATCTGAAGCGCCACCGCCACCACGGCAAAGATCAGCGTGTTCAGCGCGCCGGCGCGCAGCAGGTTGTCCTGCGGCAGCCTGGCGTAATTGGCCAGCCCGACCCAGTCCCAGACGGCTTCGCGGTTGATCCATTCCACATCGTGGAAGCTCAGCGCCAGCAGTTTGATCAGCGGCAAGATGGTGAGCAGCGCAAACAGGACAAGCGCAGGCCAGAGCGTCGCGTGACGCCAGAAGGTATCGGTTTTCATCGGTGGGCTCCGTGAATTTCGGCGGCCGCGGGCAGTGCCGCGACCACCAGGGAGGTTACTGGAGCAGTTCAGGCGCGGGAATGTCGTAACCGGCGTCCTGCATGACCTTGGTGATCTCTTCGGCGGCGGTGTTCAGCGCCTCCTTCAACGGCATCTCGCCGCCGATCGCCTGGTTGAGCCGCAGTTCGGTGATCGCCAGAACCTGGGTCGCCTCGGGAAAGGTGAAGGTCAGCCGCGCATTGGGCAGCGCCTCGGCCATCGCCTTCATCCAGCGGTATTCCGGTTGATCGGCCATCTCGCTTTCCAGCACCGCCCGGCTGACCGGCATCGAACCGGCCTCGGCATAGGCGCGCTGCGCGGCGTCGGTCTGGAACCAGCTCAGGAAGGCCAGCGCCGCCTGCTTGTTGTCGTCCGAGATATTCTTGGGCACGCCGGCCAGCCAATGGCCCAGCGGCGTGGCCGAGGGGATCTCGGCGGTGCCCGGCGGCGGCGCATAGGCCACCTGGCCCACAACCATCGACTTGCTTTCGTCGTCGAACAGCCCCGGGGCCGGCACCGAATTGATATGCGCCGCGCGCCCCGTCGCCATGTTCTGGATCACATTGGTCTGGGTTTGGCCGGCGGTCGAGGGGTGGCCGACGTCATTGGCCAGCTTCAGATAGGTTTCCATCCCCGCCAGAGTGCCCTCCGAGTTGATCGAGACCTGGAAGCTGCCATCGTCCTGCTGATCGACGATACCGCCGCCATGCGACCAGATGTAGGGAAAGACGTCATAGGTCACGTCGAATGTGCCGCGCTGGCCACGCTGCGAAATACCGTACCGGCGGTCGGTTTGCAGGGTCTTGGCGTTCTCGTAGAGCTCATCCCAGGTCTTGGGCACGGAAAGGCCGGCCTCGTCATAGAGATCCTGCCGATAGTGCAGGATCAGCACGTTGGGATTGACCGGAACGCTCAGCAGATCGCCGCCGTCGCAGGTGATCGTCTTGGCCTCAGCGTTCCAGCAGGTGCTGTCGTCGAAGGTGTAGATGTCATCGGAGAGCTCGAAAGAGGCGTCGATCTCTTGCAGCGGCGCGATGAAACCGCCGGTGTAGAACTCGACGAAAAAGCCGGCGTTCATGATCAGGATGTCAAACGGGCTCTCATCCGCGCGCACGGCGGTGCGCTGTTTCTCGAGGCTGCCGGCAAAGGGGTTCACGTCGAGCTCGACGGTATTGCCGGTCTCGTCCTCGTAGGCCTCGACCACGGCCTGAAAGCCGGGGAACCAGGGCGACTGGTTGATGACGATGGTGATCGGCGCCTCTTCGGCCGCCGCAAGCGAGGCGCTCAGCGCCAGGGCGCTGGCGGCAAGTGTCGCGGTCATTCTGCTTTGGTAAGTCATAGATCCTCCCATGGGTCTGAAATGCCAGTGCCTCCCGCACCGATCCGAGGCCAACCTAACTCGCGGCGAGCCATTCCAGAAATGAAAAGAATTCCGGTCTCCATAGCCAATGGCTATGCCACTTCCCCGAATGCTGTCCCCTGCACCGGCCGATTGGCGGTGCGGATCAGTTGAAGGGGTCGGCGGTGCATTCCTCGATCAGCCGGTCGGCCACCGCCCGCGCCGCCGGGGTCAGCAGGCCCGGTTTGCGATAGATCAGCCCGGCCTGGCGGTTGGTCACCAGATCGGGCACGTCGATCTCGATCAGCCGGCTGCCCTCGGGCGAGAGCAGCTGCGAGCGGGTGGTATAGATCAGCGTGTCGGTCTGCGCCGCATGGGTCAGCAGAAAGGTCAGCGAGGTCGAGACGACATTGGCCCGTGGCGGGGTGAGGCCGAGGCTGATCACCCGGCCGTCGAGCTTGCGCCGGGCCAGGGTATTGTCGGGCGGCAGCGCCCAGGCCAGCGCCAGCGCCTCGACCGGGGGCACGTTGGTGCGGCCCGCCAGCGGATGCTGCGGCCGGCCGACGCAGATCAGATCATCTGCCGTGAGCAGGTGGAATTCCAGGTTGGCGCTTTCGCTGTCGATCGGCCGTTCCGCAACGACGAAATCCAGCGTGCCGGTGGCCAGCCCGCGCAGCAGCGAGCTGTCGAAACCGGTCTGCACCTCGACCTGCACGTCGGGCCGCTGTTCGGTAATCCGGCTGATCGCCTCGGGCAGCTTGCGCCGTACCCAGGACGGCCCGGCGCCGATCCGCACATGCCCGCCCTGGCCTTCGCGCAACTGGGCGATTTCATCGGCGGCGTCGCGCACCTGGGCCATCACCACCCCGGCATGTTCCGCCAGCCGGACCCCGATCGGCGTCAGCGTGATGCCATGGGCGTGGCGTTCCAGCAGCGGCGTGCCGACCTGATCCTCGAGCAGCTTCAGGGCTTTCGACAGCGTCGGCTGGGCGACGTTCAGCTCGGATGCGGCGCGGGTGATGTTGCCGGTCTGGGCGGTGCGAAAGAAATAGCCGAGAAGGCGCAGATCGAAATTGCGGGGGTGCATGTTTCCCTCTCCCTTGCGCGCATGGCCGACGCCGGGACCATAAGCCGCCCGAGGGCCGGGCGCAAAGGGGCATTGCCGCCTTCTCGTGCGCCACCTGCGGCTAGAACATCACCCGCGGCAGCCAGGTGGCCAGCGCCGGGAAGAACCAGACGACAGCCACGCCGATGGCCTGCAAGACGATGAACGGCAGGACCCCGCGATAGATATGGCCCGTGGTGACCTCGGGCGGGGCCGCCCCCCGCAGATAGAACAGCGAAAATCCGAAGGGCGGCGTCAGGAACGAGGTTTGCAGGTTGATGGCCAGGACGATGCCAAGCCAGATCGGATCATGGCCGAGCAGGATCAGCGTCGGCACCACCAGCGGCAGCACGATGACCGAGATTTCGACGAAATCGAGGAAGAACCCCATGAAGAAGACGATTACCATGGTCACCAGCAGCGCCCCGGTTGCGCCGCCCGGCAGGTTCTCCAGCCAATGCGCGACCCGCTCTTCGCCGCCAAGCCCGATGAACACCAGCGAGAACATGCCGGCGGCGAGGATGGTGGCAAAGATCATCGCCGTCATGGTCATGGTCGAGGCCACCGCCCCATGCACCACCCGGTCGCGCAGCAGGTTGTTCAGGGCGGCCAGGATGCCGGTCACCCCGACCAGGGTCAGAACGATGTACAGCCCGCCGGCCAGGTAGGCGCCTGTCCCCAGATCGCCGCGCTGCAACCGCACCGGAAACAGCCCCGCCGCGATCGCCAGAACGATCAGCGCCGCCGCCGCGACGGCGATCACCCCCCGGTGCCGCCCGCGCCGCGCCCCCGCCAGCAGGAGCGCACCCACCGCGCCCACCGCCGCCGCTTCGGTCGGAGTGGCCAGCCCGCCGAGGATCGAGCCCAGCACCGCAAAGATCAGCAGCACCGGCGGCACGATGGCGCCCAGCACCTCGGGGCGTGACGGCCGCGGAAGATCCGGCGGTGCCGGCGGCATGTCGTCGGGGCGCAGCACGCCGCGGGCCAGCACATAGATCAGATAGAGTGAGACGAGCACGAGGCCGGGGACCAGCGCGGCGGCAAAGAACTGGCCGACCGACAGCGCCTCGACCGCGAATTTGCCCTGCTCGTATTGCGCCTGCTGATAGGCGTTCGACATCACGTCGGCGAGGATGATCAGAAGCGTCGAAGGCGGGATGATCTGGCCCAGGGTGCCGGCGGTGCAGACGATGCCCGAGGCGACACGCGGGTCATAACCCGAGCGCAGCATGGTGGGCAGCGCAATCATTCCCATGGCCACAACCGTCGCCCCGACGATTCCGGTCGAGGCGGCGAGCAGCGCGCCCACCAGCACCACCGAGATGCCAAGCCCGCCGCGCAACTGGCCAAAGGCGCGCCCCATGGTATCCAGCAGCTCTTCGGCAATGCGGCTTTTCTCCAAGAGCGCGCCCATCAGGACAAACAGCGGAATGGCGATCAGCACCTGGTTCGAGATCAGCCCGAACACCCGTTGCCCGAAAGCGCCCAGAAGCGAGATGTCCATCGCGCCCAGAGCCCAGCCCAGATAGGCAAAGAGCACCGCGACACCGGCAATCGAAAAGGCTACCGGAAAGCCCGACAGGATCGCCACCACGAGAGCCGCGAACATCAGAAGATCGAGAGTGTCGCTCATGCCGCGTCCTCATTGGCAAATAGCCGCGCGAGGATCGCCAGCGATTGCAGCGCCACCAGCGCGCAGAACAGCGGGATCAGCGATTTCAGCAGGAACACCGCCTCGATCCCGCCAACCGAGATCGGGCCCTCGAGAATGCGCCAGGAGTTGCGCACCGACGGCCAGGACCACCAGGCCAGCGCCGCCATCGACGGCAGCAGGAAAAGAAGATGCCCGGCAATGTCGATGCGGCGCCGGGCAGCCGGCGTGACCTTGGCATAGAAGATGTCCACCCGGACGTGCTTGTCCACCAAGAGCGTGTATCCGGCCGCCAGCATGAACAGCATGGCATGCAGGTAGAGCACGCTTTCCTGCACCCAGATCGAGTTCACGCCAAAGACATAGCGCCCGATCACGATGCCGAACTGGATCAACACCATGGCCAGGGCAAACCAGCGCAGCACCCGGGCGACACCCCGGTTCAGCCCATCGATCAAGCCTGCAAGTCTCAGCATCCGCCACCTCTTCCCGTCGCCACAGGGCCGCGCGCGAGGAACATGCCCCCGCGCGCCGCCGGATCAGTAGCCCATCACCTGGGCGCGGGCGTTCATCTGACCGTTGTCGGCATAGCTCATGTAACCGCCGACGCTGTCGCGATAAGCAACAAAGCTCTCGGTGATACGGCGCACCAGCTCGTCATCGTCCTGGCGCAACTCGTCGATCACCTCCTTCGCCGCCGCGCCCATGGCGTCGATCACGTCCTGCGGGAACATGCGGACCTGCACGCCATCCTCTTCGACCAGCTTCTTCAGCGAAGCCGCGTGCTTGGTGGTGTATTCGGTCCAGACCGGGTTGTAGAGGCTTTCGCAGGCCAGCGAGACCGCCTGTTTCAGATCCTCGGGCAGATTGCCGAAAA
This sequence comes from Marinovum sp. E3, assembly GCF_055755275.1. NCBI lineage: Bacteria > Pseudomonadati > Pseudomonadota > Alphaproteobacteria > Rhodobacterales > Roseobacteraceae > Marinovum > Marinovum sp. E3. The sequence goes on along the minus strand of NZ_JBVTQV010000003.1, from coordinate 2,443 downwards.
CCTCGGCATTGACGCCGCATTCCTCGGCCGAAGAGGGTTCGCCGACACCGGGCCAGTAGTAGGTCTTGGCCACCTGCTGATAGCCCAGCGCGCTGTCGGTCCAGGGGCCGATGAACTCGCCGGCATCAAGCGCCCCGGTCTGCAACGCCTGGAACATCGCCGGGCCGGACATGGCCTGTGCTGCCATGCCGATCTTTGCCGCCATTTCCGAGGCCAGGCCGGTGGTGCGGAACTTCATGCCCTTGAGATCCTCGACCGAGGTGATCTCATCGCGGAACCAGCCGCCCCATTGCGGGCCGGAATTGCCGCAGAGAAAGGGCTTGATGCCGAAGCGGCCATACATCTCGTCATAAAGCGCCTGGCCGCCGCCGTGGTAGAGCCAGCCGAATTGCTCGTCGGCGCGCAGGCCGAAGGGTTGCGAGCCAAAGAGCAGGATGCCCTTGGATTTCGACCCCCAGTAGGCCGGCACCGCGTGGTAAAGCTCGGCGGTGCCTTCGCTGACGGCGTCAAAGACGCCGGGCCCCGGCACGATCTCGCCCGAAGCGTAAAGCTTGACCTCGATCCGCCCGCCCGAAAGCGTGGTGATCCGGTCGGCCAGCATCTGCGCCGCCACCCCCGGCCCAGGCAGGTTCTTGGGCCAGGCGGTGACCATCTTCCATTGCTGCACATCCTGCGCAATCGCCGGTGTCGCCAGCGGCGCGGCGGCCGCGCCAAGCGCGCCGGTGGTGAGAAATTTGCGTCTGTCCATTTTTTGTCTCCCTGTTGGATTGGATCAGTTCTTGAGAATGCCGGGCAAGTTCAGCCCGTGGTCGCGGGCACAATCGATGGCGATGTCATAACCGGCATCGGCGTGCCGCATCACGCCGGTCGCCGGGTCGTTCCACAGCACGTTGGCGATGCGGCGGTCGGCGTCCTCGGTGCCGTCGCAGCAGATCACCATGCCGGAATGCTGCGAAAACCCCATGCCGACTCCGCCGCCATGGTGCAGCGAGACCCAGGTCGCGCCGGAGGCGGTGTTGAGCAGCGCGTTCAGCAGCGGCCAGTCGCTAACCGCATCCGAGCCGTCCTTCATCGCTTCGGTCTCGCGGTTGGGCGAGGCCACCGATCCGCTGTCGAGATGGTCGCGGCCGATCACCACCGGCGCCTTCAACTCACCGTTGCGCACCATTTCGTTGAAGGCCAGCCCCAGCTTGTGACGCACGCCGAGCCCGACCCAGCAGATCCGCGCCGGCAGCCCCTGAAAGCTGATCCGCTCGCGCGCCATGTCGAGCCAATTGTGCAGATGCGGGTCATCGACCAGCTCTTTCACCTTGGCATCGGTCTTGTAGATATCTTCCGGGTCGCCCGAGAGCGCGGCCCAGCGGAACGGCCCGATGCCACGACAGAACAGCGGCCGGATATAGGCCGGAACGAATCCGGGGAAGGCAAAGGCGGTTTCAAGCCCCTCTTCCAGCGCCACCTGGCGGATGTTGTTGCCGTAGTCCAGCGTCGGCACGCCGGCGTTCCAGAAATCGACCATCGCAGCGACATGCACCTTCATCGAGGCGCGGGCGGCCTTTTCCACCGCCTTGGGATCGCTTTCCTGGGCCTCGCGCCACTCTGCCACGCTCCAGCCCTGCGGCAGATAGCCGTGGATCGGATCATGCGCCGAGGTCTGATCGGTGACCATATCGGGGCGCAGGCCGCGCTTGACCAGCTCGGGATAAACATCCGCCGCATTGCCGATCAGTGCCACCGATTTCGCCTCGCCCGCCTTGGTCCAGCGGTCGATCATCGCCAGCGCCTCATCGAGCGAATGGGTCTTTTCGTCGACATAGCGCGTGCGCAGGCGGAAATCGGCGCGGCTCTCGTCGCATTCCACCGCCAGACAGCAGGCGCCGGCCATCACCGCCGCCAGGGGCTGCGCGCCGCCCATGCCGCCAAGACCGGCGGTCAGGATCCAGCGGCCGGTGAGATCGCCATCGTAGTGCTGGCGGCCGGCCTCGACAAAGGTCTCGTAGGTGCCCTGCACGATGCCCTGCGAGCCGATGTAGATCCAGGACCCGGCGGTCATCTGGCCGTACATGGCGAGGCCCTTCTTGTCCAATTCATTGAAATGATCCCAGTTGGCCCAATGCGGTACCAGGTTGGAATTGGCGATCAGCACCCGCGGCGCATCCTTGTGGGTGCGGAAGACGCCCACCGGCTTGCCGGATTGCACCAGCAGGGTCTGGTCCTCTTCCAACGCCTTCAGGCTGGCGACGATCAGGTCGAAATCCTCCCAGGTGCGCGCGGCCCGGCCGATACCGCCATAGACCACCAGCTCATGCGGGTTCTCGGCCACATCCGGGTGCAGGTTGTTCATCAGCATCCGCATCGGCGCCTCGGTCAGCCAGCTCTTGGCGCTGATCTCGGGGCCGGTGTCGGGAAAGACGTCGCGGATGTTGTGGCGGGGGTTGGTCAT
>NZ_JBVTQV010000002.1:0-386412 GCF_055755275.1 Marinovum sp. E3 | reverse complement strand
CCCTCGGGTCTCCCTGTGCGGGGCCGGCGGCTGCCCCCTGATGGCTGTGGCTGCGGCGCCGGCCCCCTGGGGGGTCTGGCGGGCGCCCTGCCGAACTTCATACTAGTATTCCAGATTTGTTACTAGTATACCAGTCTCAAGTTAGCCCCGAATCGCACCGCCATGCAACTGATTGGGGGCGGCATCCGCACAGGCGGGACCGGCGGGGGCCGGGCGCCGGCAACTTTAACGGAGGAGAGGACATGTCGGGAGTTCGTTTGGAGGGCATCGTCAAGGCCTATGGCGCGGTGCAGGTGGTGCATGGCATCGACCTCGAGGTGGCGGAGAAGGAGTTTGTCGTGCTGGTCGGGCCCTCGGGCTGCGGCAAGTCGACGACGCTGCGGATGATCGCCGGGCTGGAAGAGATCAGCGACGGCGATCTGACGATCGACGGCCGGCATGTGAACCGGGTGGCGCCGAAGGATCGCGACGTGGCGATGGTGTTCCAGAACTACGCGCTCTACCCGCATCTCAACGTCGCCGACAACATCGCCTTCGGGCTGCGCATCCGCAAGGAAAGCAAGGACCACATCGCCGCCTCGGTCGACGAGGTCGGCGGCATCCTCGGGCTCACGCCCTATCTCGAGCGGCGGCCGGCGGATCTCTCGGGCGGCCAGCGCCAGCGGGTCGCCATGGGCCGTGCCATCGTGCGCCGGCCCAAGGTCTTCCTGTTCGACGAGCCGCTGTCGAACCTCGACGCCAAGCTGCGCACCCAGATGCGGGCCGAGATCAAGCGGCTGCACAAGCGGCTCGGCGCGACCTCGATCTATGTCACCCACGACCAGGTCGAGGCGATGACCCTGGCCGATCGCATCGTGGTCATGCACGACGGGCGGATCGAGCAGATCGGCAGCCCGATGGAGCTCTTCCTGAACCCGGCCAACACCTTTGTCGCGGGCTTTCTCGGCTCGCCGCCGATGAACATGATCCGCGCGCAGGTGGTGGCCGGCGATCGCGGCCCGGTGGCCGAGTTCGACGGCCAGCGCATCCAGCTGCAACCGATCCCGTCGTTGCAGAACGCGGTCGGCCAGACGGTCATTCTCGGCATCCGGCCCGAGTTCGTCGCGGTCGCCGGTGCCTCCGACCCGACCCGGGTCGGCCTCGATGTCGATCTGGTCGAGACCCTGGGCTCGGAGGCGCTGATCCATGCCAGCCTGCAGGGCGAGCCCTTTGTCATCCGCACCGAGACGGTGGGCCAGATGCACATCCTCGACGGCATCTCGGGCTTCACCATCGCGCCGCATCTGATCAAGGTCTTCGACGCCGAGACCGGCCGGACGCTGCCCGGGCAGGTGCTGGAACAATGAGCAACGATCCCAACTTCACCGGCGCCGCCGGCCCGGCGACCGAAGAGCTGATCTTCGACGCCTCCGAGGCGCGGCGCGCGCGCCGGCCGAGCCGCATCCAGAGGGTGGGCGACCACCTGCGCCGGGAATGGCAGCTCTATGTCATGCTGATCCCGACCATCCTGTGGCTGGCGGTCTTTCTCTACAAGCCGATGTACGGGCTTCAGATCGCCTTCAAGGATTACTCGATCTTCCGCGGCGTGGCGGCCAGCCCCTGGATCGGCTTCGAGCACTTCCAGACGCTGTTCGGCAACGACCAGTTCCTGCGGGCGCTGAAGAACACCATCATCATCTCCTTCTACGGGCTGCTCTTCGGCTTTCCGATGCCGATCATCCTGGCGCTGATGTTCAACGAGATCCTCAAGCAGAGCTTCAAGAAGACGGCGCAGACCATCGTCTATCTGCCGCACTTCATCTCGAGCGTGATCATCGCCGGCATCGTGATCACCGCCTTCAGCCCCTCCGCGGGCATCGTCAACACCTTCCTCGGCTGGATCGGGGTGGAGCCGATCTACTTCCTGACCAAGCCCGAGTGGTTCCGGCCGATCTTTGTCGGCACCGGCATCTGGCAGGAGGCGGGCTTCCAGTCGATCGTCTATCTGGCGGCCATCGCCGGGGTCTCGCCGACGCTGTATGAATCGGCCGTGGTCGATGGTGCCAGCCGCTGGCAGATGATGTGGAAGATCACCATTCCCTCGATCCTGCCGACGATCATCATCATGCTGATCATCCGCATCGGCAACATGCTCGAGATCAGCTTCGAGATGATCATCCTGCTCTATCAGCCGGCGACCTACGAGACGGCGGATGTGGTCAATACCTTCATCTACCGCCAGGGCATCCAGGGCGGGCAATACGATCTGGCGGCGGCCGCGGGCCTGTTCAACGCGGTGGTGGCCTTCGTGCTGGTGATGACGGCGAACACGATCTCCAAGCGCTATTCGCGCACCTCGCTCTGGTAAGGGAGGACCGGACATGACCAACATGAACCTCTATTCGCGCGGCGACAGGCTCTTTGTCATCGTCAACATGGTGCTGATCGGCCTGTTCACCATCTCGACGCTCTATCCCTTCATCTACATCGCCTCGATGTCGATGAGCACCGGCTTCGAGGCCCGCGCCGGCAATGTCATCCTGACCCCGGTGGGCTTCACGCTGGAGGCCTACAAGCAGGTGCTCTCCGAGCCGCTGTTCTGGTCGTCTTACGCCAACACCTTCATCTACACCATCGGCGGCACGCTGATGAGCCTGGCCTTCATCATCCCCGGCGCCTATGCGCTGTCCAAGCCGCAGCTCTACGGCCGGCGGTTCTGGAACCTGGTGGTGGCCTTCACCATGTGGTTCAACGCCGGCCTCATTCCGTTCTTCCTGAACATGCGCGATCTGGGCCTGCTCGACAGCTACTTCGGCATCATCATCGGCTTTGCGGTCAACGGCTTCAACATCATCCTGCTGCGCAACTTCTTCGAGGGCATTCCGCGGAGCTTCGAAGAGGCCGCGCGGATGGACGGCGCCAACGAGTTCCAGGTGCTGTGGAAGGTCTATGTGCCGCTTTCCAAGCCGGCGATCGCCACCGTGGCGCTGTTCTGCATCGTGTCGCGCTGGAACGGCTTCTTCTGGGCCATGGTGCTGCTCCAGGACGAGGACAAGATCCCGCTCCAGGTCTATCTGCGCAAGGTGATCGTCGAGCTCTCGGACGACGAGGAGTTCGCCACCTCGCTGCTGACCGCGGCCTATTCGGTCGAGACCGTGACCGTGGCGATCATCGTCTGTTCGATCATCCCGATCCTGATGATCTACCCCTTCCTGCAGAAATACTTCTCCAAGGGCATCCTGCTCGGCGGGGTGAAGGAGTGAGCGGCGCCCGGACAGGGCTCCGGTGGAGCCCTGTCCGGGCGCGAACGCCCGAGGCCCTCCCGAGGGCCTGGCAACCGAATACCGAATGAATTCGCATAAAGGGAGGACACCATGCGAAACCTGTCACTGACCATGCTGGCGACGACGGCCTTGACGGCGGCCATCGCCGTGCCGGCGTCTGCCGAAAGCCATCTGCCGATCACCGAGGAGCCGCTCGAGCTGACGATCCACATGCATTGGCCGCGCGCCCAGGGCTATGGCCCCGGCGGCGACACCTCGAAGCTCTACCCGGTCGAGGAAGTGGCCCGCGAGAAAACCAATATCCACCTGATCGATCAGACCTCGGGCCGCAACACCAAGGACAACAACGAGGCGATGAACCTGCTGCTCGCCACCGGCGATCTGCCCGACATCGTCGGCGGCAACCTGATCAAGCAGCCGGTCAACCAGTACGGCCCCGAGGGCGCCTTCGTGCCGCTCAACGATCTGGTCGAGGACCATGCGCCCAACATCAAGGCCTGGTTCGACGACCATCCCGAGATCTGGGATGCGATCAAGGCCTATGACGGCAATGTCTATTACATCCCCTATCTGCCGGACGGCAAATACGCCCGCGCCTGGTTTGTCCGCCAGGACTGGCTCGACGCGCTGGGGCTGGAAGCGCCCGACAACGTGGAAGAACTCTACGACGTGCTGGTGGCCTTCCGCGATCAGGACCCCAACGGCAACGGCGTGCAGGACGAGATCCCCTTCTTCGTGCGCGACTGGGAAGAGGTGCTGCGGCTGCTGACGCTCTGGGATGCGCGTTCGACCGGGGCGGATGTCTATCACCAGTTCTACGTCAAGGACGGCCGCGTGGTGCATCCTTACGCCCAGGAGGCCTATCGCGACGGTCTGGCCAATATCGCGCAATGGTACGAGGAAGGCCTGATCGACCCCGAGGTCTTCACCCGCGGCTCCTCGGCGCGCGACTATCTGCTGGGCGAGAACCTGGGCGGCATGACGCACGACTGGTTCGCTTCCACCTCGGGTTACAACGTGGCGCTGGAAGACAAGGTCGAAGGCTTCAACTTCATCCCCTTCCTGCCGCCGAAATCGGTCTCGGGCGTGCGCATCGAGGAAAACCGCCGCATCCCGATGAAGCCCGACGGCTGGGCGATCTCCTATTCCAACGACCATCCGGTCGAGACCATCAAGTACTTCGACTACTGGTTCTCGGAAGAAGGGGCGCTGCTCGCCAACTTCGGCGTCGAGGGCAAGACCTGGGACATGATCGACGGCGCGCCGGTCTACAAGGACGAGGTGCTGAGCTCGGGCCAGCCGGTCAACAGCCAGATGTATCTCGAGGGCGCGCAGGTCTATCGCGGCTACCCGCAGGACTACCGCTACGAATGGCAATGGACCCGCGACAGCGCGCGCAAGGGCATCGAGCTCTATGACACCGAGGACCTGCTGATCGAGCAGTTCCTGGGCGTCGCCTTCAACAAGGAGGAGCAGGAGGTCTACGACCGGTACTTCCCCTCGATCCAGACCTACATGCTGGAGCGCCAGCAGGCCTGGATTCTCGGCTCCGGCGACATCCAGGAGGACTGGGACAGCTACATCGAGACCCTGAACAAGATGGGTTACGAGGAGGTGCTCGAGGTGATGAACTCGGCCTACGAGCGCCAGTACGGCGGCTAGGCCAGAGCCCCCCGGACAGACCCGCCTGCGGCCGTCGCCGGCCGCAGGCCCCCCGAATCTTCCCCGCAAGCAACAGGATATCCCGATGCCCGGCGCCACCGCCCCCACGCTCGACGAACCCAGAACCGGCCGCCTGACGATCCAGTATGCGCCCGACGCGGAGACCCCGATCGTCGAGAACCCGCCGCGCTTCACCTGGCTGCCGGTGATCGAGGACGAGGCGCTCTATCTGCTGCGCCTGTCGCAGGACCCGGCCTTTCCCGCCGCCGAGACCCGAACCCACGGGCCGGTGCCGCTCAACTTCTTCACCCCCGACCGGGTGCTCGAGCCCGGCACCTGGCACTGGGCCTATGCGGTCTGCGACGCCGAGGGCCAGCCGGTCACCGGCTGGAGCGCCACCCGGCAGTTCACCCTGGCCGAGGGCTTGCCGGAAACCCCGCTGCCCGGCCGCGCCAGCCGCTTTGCCGAGGCCCCCGAAAGCCACCCGCGGCTCTGGCTCGACGCCGCCCGGCTCGAGACCTTCCGCAAGGCGGTGAAGGCCGATCCCGACCATTGCACCTGGGCGCGCTTCTACGAGAAATCCGTCCTGCCCTGGATGGACCGCGAGATCACCCGCGAGCCGGCGGGCTATCCCGGCCACCAGCGCACCGCGCCGGTCTGGCGCCAGACCTACATCGAGTTGCAGGAGGTGATCTATGCCATCCGTCACCTCGCCATCGGCGGCCAGGTGACCGGCGACCAGGCGATGCTCGACCGCGCCAGGGACTGGCTGCTGGAGGTGGCTTCCTGGGATCCGATGGGGGTGACCAGCCGTGCCTATACCGACGAATGGGCCTACCGCGTCACCAATGCCCTGGCCTGGGGCTACGACTGGCTTTACGACCAGCTCTCCGACGACGAGCGCAGGCTGGTGCGCGACGCGCTGCACGAACGCACCCGCGACATTGCCGAACACGCCATCCTCAACGCCAAGATCCACCTCTTTCCCTATGACAGCCATGCCGTGCGCTCGGTCTCGCTGACCCTGGTGCCGGCCTGTATCGCGCTCTTGGGCGAGGACGAGGGCGAGAACGGCAGCGGCGAGGCCCGCGACTGGCTGAACTACTGCATCGAGTTCCTCGCCACGGTCTATTCGCCCTGGGGCGATGCCGATGGCGGCTGGGCCGAGGGCACCAACTACTGGATGATGGGCATGGCCTATCTGATCGAGGCCGCCAACCGGCTGAAGAGCTTTGCCGGCATCGACCTCTACCAGCGCCCCTTCTTCCGCAACACCGGCGACTTCCCGCTCTATTGCAAGGCGCCGAACACCCGCCGCGCCACCTTCGGCGACGACAGCACCCAGGGCGATCTGCCCTGCATCAAGACCGGCATCAACCTGCGGCAATACGCCGGCGTCACCGGCAATGGCGCCTATCAATGGTACCATGAGGAGCTCGCCCGGCTGAACCCCGGCACCGAGGGCGCCTTCTACAACTGGGGCTGGTGGGACACGCATTTTGACGAGCTGACCTATCTCACCGACTTCCCCCTTGTCGAAGCTACGGATCCGCCCTCGGGCATGCGCCACTTCAAGGGCATCGGCTGGGTCGGCATCCAGCACGAGATGGCCGACCCCGACCGCCATATCCAGTTCGTGTTCAAAAGCAGCACGTTCGGCTCGATCAGCCACAGCCACGGCGACCAGAACGCCTTTTGCCTGGCCGCCTTCGGCGAGGACCTGGCGGTGCAATCGGGCTATTACGTCGCCTTCAACTCCTCGATGCACCGCAACTGGCGGCGCCAGACCCGGTCGAAAAACGCCATCCTGATCAATGGCAAGGGCCAATATGCCGACAAGGACAAGGCCCGCGCCATGGCCGCCACCGGCACGATCCTCGCCGCCGAGCAGCGCGACGACCACATCTACATCCACGGCGACGCCACCGCCGCCTATCGGAGCCTCTCGCCCGAGGTCACCCGCGCCGGCCGCGAGGTCTACTTCGTGAACGGCAGCTACTTCGTCATCGTCGACAGCGTCGATGCCGACGCAGCCGTCACCATCGACTGGCTGCTGCATGCCAACCAGCCCTACGACCTCGGCCGGACCTCCTTCCGCATGACCGGCGAGACGGCGGGCTTCTACGGCCAGGTGGTCTGGTCCGAGGCCGGCAAGCCCGAACTCAGCCAGGTCACCGGCTTCCCCGGCGTCGACCCGGCCGATTACGCCGGCCTGCCCGAAAGCACCTGCCTGCACGCGACATACCCCGCCGCCAGACGCCATCGCATCGCCACCCTGCTGGTGCCCTACCGGCGCTCCGAACCCAGGCGCATCTTCAACTTCATGGACGACCAGGGCTACGACGCCGACCTCTACTTCACCGACCCGGACGAAAACACATTCAAAATTACCCTCAAAAAACTCGCAAAATCATGAGCCGAGCACGAGGGACCCCAACGACACGGAGATGAGACGGCGAAAAGCCGCGGGGGATGCCCGCGGCTTTTCGCTTTTCTGTCGGTATGCTGGGCCGGGACGGCCCGCCCCATGGGGCGGCGCCAGCGCTCAGCCGCCGAAATCGTCGAGCATGATGTCTTCGCGGTCGACGCCCAGCTCGAGGAGCATGTTGATCACCGACTGGTTCATGATCGGCGGACCGCACATGTAGTATTCGCAGTCTTCCGGCGCCGGGTGATCCTTGAGGTATTCCTCGTAAAGCACGTTGTGGATGAAGCCGGTGTAGCCCTTCCAGTCGTCCTCGGGCAGCGCATCCGACAGCGCGACATGCCATTCGAAGTTGGAAAATTCCTCGGCCAACTGGTCGAAATCCTCGACGAAGAACATCTCGCGCTTGGAGCGGGCCCCATACCAGAAGGTGATCTTGCGGTCGCGGTTCTCGAGGCGCTTGAGCTGGTCGAAGATATGGCTGCGCATCGGTGCCATGCCGGCACCGCCGCCGATGAAGACCATCTCTTTCTGGGTATCACGGGCAAAGAACTCGCCGAAGGGACCGGAGATGGTGACCTTGTCACCGGGTTTCAGGTTGAAGATGTAAGACGACATCTGGCCCGGCGGAATGCCCTCGGAGCCCGGCGGCGGCGAGGCCACCCGGACGTTGAGCATGATCAGCCCCTTTTCGTCGGGGTAATTGGCCATGGAATAGGCCCGTTCGATCGGCTCTTCGACGTGGGAGTCATACTGCCAGAGATCGAACTTGTCCCAATCCGGCCGATATTCTTCCTCGACGTCGAATTCCTTGTAGGACAGCTTGTGCGCCGGGGCTTCGATCTGGATGTAGCCGCCGGCGCGGAAGTTCACGTCCTCGCCCTCGGGCAGTTCCAGCACCAGGTTCTTGATGAAGGTGGCGACGTTTTCGTTGGAACGCACGGTGCATTCCCATTTCTTCACGCCGAAGACCTCTTCCGGAACCTCGATTTCCATGTCCTGCTTGACCGCTACCTGGCAGGACAGGCGGTCACCGCAGGATGCCTCGCGCTTGGTGATATGCGATTCCTCGGTCGGCAGGATCGAGCCGCCGCCGGAGTGGATGCGGACCCGGCATTGCGCACAGGTGCCGCCGCCGCCGCAGGCCGACGGGACAAAGAGTTTTTCCGCCGCCAGAGTCTGGAGCAGCTTGCCCCCGGCCGGCACCGAAATGGTCTTTTCGCCGTTGATGGTGATGTTGACGTCGCCCGAGCTGACGAGCTTTGACCGCGCCGCCATGATGATCATCACCAGCGCGGTGACGATCAGGGTAAAGAGAAGGACGCCAAGTCCGAAGGTTTCCATGGTCCGGGCCTCTCCTTACAGTTTGACGCCGCTGAAGGACATGAAGGCCATGGCCATCAGTCCGGCAGAGATGAATGTGATGCCGAGGCCCTGAAGTCCGTCGGGAATATCGGAATACTTGAGCTTTTCGCGCACCCCCGCCATGGCGGTGATGGCCAGCGCCCAGCCGAAGCCCGACGAGGCGCCATAGGTCAGCGCTTCGGGGAAATCGTAGCTGCGTTCGACCATGAAGAGCGAGCCGCCGAGGATGGCGCAGTTCACCGTGATCAGCGGCAGGAAGACCCCGAGCGCGTTGTAGAGCGGCGGGAAGTACTTATCGAGCACCATCTCGAGGATCTGCACGAGCGCCGCGATGACGCCGATATAGGAGATCAGCCCGAGGAAGGTCAGGTCGATGTCGGGGAAGCCGGCCCAGGCCAGCGCGCCGGGGGCGAGCAGATAGGTCAGGATCAGATTGTTGGCCGGCACGGTGATCGACTGCACCACCATGACCGAGATGCCGAGGCCGATGGCCGTCGAGATCTTTTTCGACACGGCGAGAAAGGTGCACATGCCGAGAAAGAATGCCAGGGCCAGGTTCTCGACAAAGATCGCCTTGACCGCGAGAGATACGAGACCTTCCATCAGTGTGCCTCCACCGCTTGAATGCGGTATTCCCGCTCTTCGACCTGCCCCGGTTTCCAGGTGCGGACCGCCCAGATCAGCAGACCGATCACGAAAAACGCCGAGGGCGGCAGCAGCAGAAGGCCGTTGGGCACATACCAGCCGCCATTGTTCACCGTCTCGAGGATGGTGACGCCGAACAGCGAGCCCGAGCCAAACAGTTCGCGGAAGAAGGACACCACCATCAGCAGCAGCCCGTAGCCCAGGCCGTTGCCGACACCGTCGATGAAGCTCGCCACCGGCGGGTTCTTCATCGCAAAGGCCTCGGCCCGGCCCATGACGATGCAGTTGGTGATGATCAGGCCGACAAAGACCGACAGCGTCTTGGAGATCTCGTAGGCATAGGCCTTGAGCACCTGATCGACGAGGATCACCAGCGAGGCGATGATCACCATCTGCACGATGATCCGAATCGAATTGGGGATCTGGTTGCGCAGCATCGAGATGAACAGCGACGAGAAGCCCGTCACCGCGATCACCGCCAGCGACATCACGAAGGCCACCTGCATCGAAGAGGTCACCGCCAGCGCCGAGCAGATGCCCAGCACCTGAAGGGTGATCGGGTTGTTGTCGACCAGCGGGTCGACGAGTTGCGAACGATAGGTCTGTGCCATCAGCCAACCTCTCCTGCTTTCAGCCGTTCAAGGAAGGTGCCGTAACCGGCCTCGCCCATCCAGAAACGCACCAGGTTGTCCACGCCCACCGAGGTCAGCGTCGCCCCGGCCAGTGCATCCACGAAATGTTCCGCGCCCTCGGGCGGCGGGGCCTTGGCGACGGTGATCGCCAGGTCGCCATCCTCGGCAAAGAGCTTCTTGCCGTTCCACAGCGCTTTCCAGCGCGGGTTGTCCACCTCGGCACCCAGGCCGGGGGTTTCGCCGTGCTGATAGAATTGCAGGCCATAGATGTCGTTGCCGTTCTCTTCCAGCGCGATGAAGCCGTAGAGCGTCGACCACAGACCATAGCCTTCGATCGGCAGGATCACCTTGTCGAGCGCCCCGGCCTCGTCACGCAGCAGATAGATCATCCGAAAGGCGTCCATCTGGCCGCCCAGACCGGCCGGGTCTTCGTCCAGCGCGCGCACGATCGCCGGGTCGTCGGCGGCGGCCAGGTCGTCGAAGGTCTCGATGTCGAACTGATCGGCATAGGTGCCGCTGTCGAGCTCGAGCACATGCGGCTCGAAGGCTGCGAAAGCCTCGTTCACCGGCACGGTCTCGTCATAGACGCCGGCGACCTGAAGGATGTTGACCCGCTTGTCGACCAGGCGGTTGGCTTCCTGCACCGGGCGCAGGGCCACGGCGGCGGCCGAAACCACCATCGAGGCGACCAGACAGAGCGCCACGGCGACAAAGACCGTCTTGCCCACGCTGTCGGGCGGCGCATCGAGAAAGCGGCGGATCGGGCCCTTGCGCCCGTTTTCGTCAGGCATGTTGTCCTCAGGCATGGCGCTTTGCCCTCCGTTTGATATTGGCCTGGATGACGAAATAATCGATCAGCGGCGCAAAGACGTTGCCGAACAGGATGGCAAGCATCATGCCTTCGGGGAAGGCCGGATTGATCACCCGGATCATCACCACCATGAAGCCGATGAGCGCGCCGTAGATGTAGCGACCCAGGTTAGTGTGGCTGGCCGAGACCGGCTCGGTCACCATGAAGACCAGGCCGAAGGCATAGCCGCCCACCACCAGATGCCAGTGCCAGGGCATGGCAAACAACGGGTTGGTGTCGGAACCGATCACGTTCAGCAGGGTCGAAAAGGCGATCATGCCCCCCAGACAGCCGACGATCAGCCGCCAGTTCGCGATCTTGGTGAACAGCAGAAAGCCCAGCCCGACCAAAATCATCAGCGTCGAGGTCTCGCCGAAAGAGCCCTGGATCGTACCGACAAAGGCATCCATCCAGGTAATGCCGTTCTCGGGCAGGACCTGATGGCCGTCGGCGGCCGAAATCGCCAGCGCGGTGGCGCCGGAAAAGCCGTCGACCGGGGTCCAGATGCTGTCACCGGACATATAGGCGGGATAGGCGAAATAGAGAAAGGCGCGGCCGACCAGCGCCGGGTTGAGGAAGTTCTTGCCGGTTCCGCCAAAGACCTCCTTGCCGATCACCACACCAAAGATGATGCCGAGCGCCACCTGCCAGAGCGGCGTCGAAGCCGGCAGGATCAGGGTGTAGAGCATCGAGGTGACAAGAAAGCCCTCATTGACCTCATGCTTGCGGACCACCGCAAAGATCACCTCGAAGATGCCGCCCGCGACCAGGGTGACGATATAGATCGGCAGGAAATACAGCAGCCCGTGGGCCATGTTGGCCAGCGGGTTGTTGAAGTTGAAGCCGATGCCCAGCGTCTCGATGATCGCCGCGCGCCAGCCCGAAGGGCCGAATTCGGCGATCGCCATGTTGGTCTGCAAGCCGGTGTTGTAGAGCCCGAAGAGCAACGTCGGGATCGTCGCCAGAACCACATAGGTCATGATCCGCTTCATGTCGATGTAGGAGCGGGCATGCGGGGCGACGGTGGTCACCGTGCGCGGGGTATAGATAAAGCTCTCGACCATCTCGTAGAGCGGGAAGTACTTTTCGTACTTGCCGCCCTTGACGAAGCTCGGCTCTATCCGGTCGAAGAATGCGCGAAGACCCATGGCCTACCCTTCCTTCTCGATCTTGGTGAGGCTGTCGCGAAGCGCGATGCCATATTCATACTTGGCGGGGCAGGCAAAGCCGCAGAGCGCGACGTCTTCCTCATCCAGTTCCAGAACGCCAAGCGCCTGGGCGCTGTCGGTGTCCATCACCAGCAGCGCGCGCAACAGTTGCGTCGGCAGGAAATCCTGCGGCATCAGCTGTTCAAAGGTGCCGATCGGCACCATGGCGCGGCGACCGCCGTTGAGGTTGGAGGTCAGGTTGTAGAGTTTCTTGCTCAGCGCCGATCCCAGCACCGGCTGAAAGGCGTATTTCGACGGCATCGGGCGAATCCAGCCCAGCGGGATCTGCTCGCGGTCTTCCTCGATCAGGGTGACCTGGCGGGCATAGCGGCCGAGATAGGCGGTCGGCCCGGCGCCGGCGCGTCCGCTGAGGATCGAACCGGAAATCACCCGAACCGGGGTGTCGGTCTGCAAATCCGCCTCGCAGAGCTCGAGCATCGAAGCGCCATCGATCGTGCGCACCAGACGCGGATTGCGGCACATCGGGCCGGTCAGCGCGACAATGCGGTCGGCGCTGATGCGGCCGTCGCGCAAAAGGCGGCCGATGGCGATCACGTCGTGATAGCCGATGGTCCAGACCATCTTGTCCTCGCGGGGCGGCTCGAGGAAATGCATGTGCGTCCCGGCCAGACCGGCGGGGTGCGGGCCCGAGAAGCCCGCCGGGGTCACGCCCGCCACATCGGCCCCGGGAATCTCGGCGCCGATCTCCTGGCAGAGATAGGTATTGCCCTCGGTCAGCAGCGCCACGGCGGCCAGGCCGCGGGCAAAGGCCTCGGCGTCGTCGTTGATGATGACGGCGGCATCGGGCGACAACGGCTCGCTGTCCATCGCGGTGACATAGATCGCCGCCGGTTTGCTGTCGGGATCGGGCACCTTGGAATAGGGACGGGTGCGGAACGCCGGCCAGAGCCCGGCGGCGCAGAGACGTTCTGTCACACCTTCAGGGGTGCTGACATCGCCCACCTGCGAGAAATCCACCGGTTCGGCAGCCGCGTGATCGACCTCGATCTCGACGCTGACCAGGACCCGTCGCGCACCGCGGTTGATTGCCTTGATTCGGCCCGAAACCGGTGCCGTGACCAGCACTCGAGGCGTATCCTTATGCGCCAGAATCGGCGCGCCAGCGGCGATAACATCGCCTTCCTGAACCGCGAGTCGAGGCTTCAGGCCGATGTAATCCTGGCCAAGAATTGCTGCGGTTCGGACGGGGGCGGCGTCATGGATCGTCATGTCCGGTGCGCCCAACACCGGCACGTCCAGACCTTTTTTCAACGGAAATTGCTGCACGTCTTTCGTCCTGTCTTCTGTCCCGCCGCCTTATGCGACACTGCGGCTGGGTTTTAAAGCCGGTTTAGGCGCGTTTTCGCGATTCCCAGTTGAACCCAGTCCCGATCTGTCACAGAAGCTCATCAAACGATCACCGGACCAGATTGCAGCCAGCGGAGCCGTCCCATGTCAGACCCTCTTCTTCTTACCCGCCGTAGCGTCTTTGCGATGCCGCTGTTTCTCATGGCGTGCAAGAAAGGCTGGTCGGTGCTGGAGCTGACCGGGCTGACCATGGGCACCGGCTATTCCATCATCGCCGTCGATCACAGCCGCAATGTCGACCAGGCCGAACTTCAGGCCGCCGTCGATGCCGCTCTGGACCGGGTCAACGTGCAGATGTCGAACTGGGACGCCGGCTCCGAGATCTCGCGCTTCAATGCAGCGGCACAGGGCGAAAGCCTGAATGTCTCGCCAGAGCTGGCGCAGGTGATGCAGGCGGCACAGGACGTCCATGCCGCCAGCGAAGGCGGCTTCGACGTGACCGTCGGCGCGCTGATCGATCTCTGGGGCTTCGGCGCCGGCCAGTCCCGTCGCGACATGCCCGCCGAATCCGAGATTGCCGAAGCCATGGCCTGCTGCGGCCAGGCGCGTTCGGTCGACCTGCAAGGCAGCCAGCTCACCAAGCTCACGCCGGGCGCCGAGGTCTACCTTTCGTCGATCGGCAAGGGCTTTGGCGTCGACCAGGTGGCCAAGGCAATGGCCGGATTCGGCATCACCGATTACATGGTCGAGATCGGCGGCGATCTCTATGCTTCCGGCCGCAACCCCGACGGCCAGCCCTGGCAGATCGGCATCGAGACGCCGCAGGCCTATGACCGCGGCATCAGCCAGGTTGTCGGCCTCTCCGGCATGGGCATGGCGACCTCGGGCGATTACCGCAATTATTTCGACGTCGATGGCCAGCGCTTCTCGCATATCATCGACGCCACCTCCGGCCGGCCGGTGACCCATGACACCGCCTCGGTCACCGTGCTGACCGACACCGCCATGCTGGCCGACGCCTGGGCCACCGCCCTGCTGGTGCTGGGCCGCGAACGCGGGCTGGAGATCGCCGAACGCGAAGGCATCGCCGCGCTGTTCATCGATCGCGGCGCCGACGGCTTTGTCACCACCGCCTCCAAGCGCTTTGCGACGGCCACCGCCTAAGAGGACGCCATGTCGACCTTTCTGCTCGCATTCGGACTGCTCTTGCTGGTCATGTTGGGGATGGCGCTTGGCGTCATCCTGAACGGCCGCACGATCAAGGGCAGCTGCGGCGGGTTGAATGCGATTTCCGACGCGGATCAATGCCTGGTCTGCAAGAAGGACATCGACCCCGACAGCCCCCTGCGCGAACGGCTGCAATGCCCGCGCGCACGCAAGATGCTCGATCAGATGCAGGCCGAGGAACGGCCGGCGGGCTGACCCCCGGATCAGCCACGCATCGGCACGAATCCCAGCACCAGAAGCGCCACCGCGGCGATCACCCCGTAAAGCCAGAGCCGGCTGCGGGGCCCTTCCGCCTTCCAGATATTCCGGTAGCGCATGCCGGCGAGGCAGGCGACGACAAAGAGCGCCGTCGCGGTGACGGGGGTGAGCGTGACATCAGGCAAGCGAGGCTCCTCTCTGCGTGTGTTGGAACCCATTTACACAGGCACGAATTCCTATAGCGTATAGTGTGAAACAGGGAGAATACACCATGGTGGCGTCGTACCAGCCCAAGACCCGCGACTCGGCAACGCACGAAAAGACGTCGAGCCAGTCGATCCAGACCAACATGTCGGCCGCGCAGGCCACCGTGGCGCATGTGCTGGAAAGCAAGAGCGACGACATGTTCTGGATCGCGCCCGAGGATACCGTCGGCCATGCCGTCGAAGTGCTGCGCGACAAGAAGATCGGCGCGCTGATGGTCAAAAATCCCCAAGGCGAGCTGGTGGGCATCCTGTCCGAGCGGGACGTGGTGCGCCGGCTGGCCGACACGCCCGGCCATACCCTGCCGCAGAAGGTCGCCGACCTGATGTCAACCGAGGTCAAGACCACCACGCCCAACGAATCCCTGGTTACGGTGCTGCGCCGGATGACCGATGGCCGCTTCCGCCACATGCCGGTGATGCAGGAGGGCCAGCTTGTCGGCCTGATCTCGATCGGCGACGTGGTGAACTATCGCCTGACGGCGCTGGAATACGAAGCCTTGCAGCTCAAGCAGCTGATCGTCGGCTAGGTGACGCCGACGGCCCGCGTCAGAGGTATTCCGCGATACGCTTTTCGATGGCCGCGACCACTGCCGCGGCCTTCGTCTTGTCCGCCGCTGCGGAATGCGGCGCCGCGAACCGCCCGCTGTCATTGTCGAAATAGAGGCCGGAAGCCTCCGCAAAATCCGCCGAGAGCGCGGCCCGGCTCAGAATTTCCGCGCCGATGCCGATATCATTTCCGGCGACGCCAAAACCCTGTTTGACCATCTTGGTCGCCAGCAGCGAGCCGGGGTTGACCGCAACCGTGACCGGCCCGTCCGGCCCCAGTTCCCGGGCCAGTGCCGCGCTCCACATGGTCAGCGCCAGCTTGCTCTGGGCATAGGCCTCCATCGCCTCGAGCGGACGCTCGCCGGCCATGGCCGCCAGGTCCACCGGCGCCTGGGCGGCCGAGGACAGATGCACCAGCCGCCCCTCCGCCGGGATCGCCGGCAGCAGCAGCCGGCTCAGCAGCGCGGGTGCGAAGGTGTTGACGACAAAACGGAGATCCTCGCCGCGGGCGGTGGTGGCCGGGTCTGCCTTGAGAACGCCGGCATTGTTGATCAGCACGTCGATCCCGCCCTGCTCGGCCAGCAGCCCCTCGGCCATCATTGCCACATCGTCGAGGTCCGAGAGATCGCCCCGCACCGTTCCGATCACCCCGACACCCGGCAGGGCGCGCAGCTCTTCGGCGGTGATGGCAAGTTTCTTGACGTTGCGCCCATGCAGCAGAAGGGCATGGCCTTGTTTCGCCAGATGGGTGGCAGTGGCATGTCCGAGGCCGTCTGTGGCGCCGGTGATCAGGATGGTCTTGGTCATGACAGGTCTCGCAATTCGGGGTCGCAAAGGTGCTTTGGTGACAAAGCGGTCGGCGTGGTCAAAGGCGCGGGGGCGCCAGGCCGGTGCAGATAGTGCGCAACCGGCCCGGTGCCACGGAAATTTCGGATCAGAACCCCGAAAGCACCTGCTTGCCGATCACCTTGCCGCTTTCCTGGCGGGCATGGGCGGCGCGCAGCGTCTCGACGCTCAGGGCCCCGGCGCGTTCGGTGACGGTCGAACGCAGCGTGCCGGTGTCGATCATCTGCGACACGCGGTTCAGCAGGTCGCGCTGCGCGGCAATGTCCTCGGTCGCGAACATCGGGCGCGAAAACATGAATTCCCAGTGAATGCTGAGCGCCTTGGGCTTGGCGGGCTTGATATCAAGCGCGGCGGGATCGTCGATCAGCGCGATCTGCCCACGCGGCGCGATCAGCTCGAGGATGGCGGGCCAGTGCTGATCGGTGGCGGTGAGCGCCGCGACATAGGCCGGCGCCTGACCGAGCGCCGCGACCTGTTCGACCAGGTTGCCACGATGGTCGACCACGTGATCGGCGCCCATGTCGCGCACCCAGTCCCGGGTTTCCTCGCGCGACGCGGTGGCGATCACCGTCAGGCCGGTGAGCGTCTTGGCAAGCTGGATCAAGATCGAGCCGACGCCGCCGGCCCCGCCGATCACCAGAAGGCTCTGGCCCGCGCCGCCGCCTTCCGTCAGACGGAAGGAATCGAACAGCATTTCCCAGGCGGTGATCGTGGTCAGCGGAAGGCCGGCGGCCTCGGTGAAATCGAGCCGCGAGGGTTTGCGCCCGACAAGCCGCGCATCAACCGCCTGAAGCTCGGCGTTGCTGCCGGCGCGGGTGACGTCACCCGCATAAAACACCTCGTCGCCGATGATGAAATCGCTGACCTCGGCGCCGGCCTCGACAACCACCCCCGCCGCGTCAAAGCCCAGCACCCGCGGCCCACCCTCGGGCTGCGCATTCTGGCGCAGTTTGACGTCGACCGGGTTGACCGACACGCCGCGCACATCGACGAGGAGATCCTGCGGCCCGATCTCGGGCCGGGGTGCGTCAAATGCCCGGAGCGCATCGGGCGCATCCACCGGTCCTGCCGTCTCGTAGCCAATCGCTTTCATCTCTTGCTCCAATCCAAGCGCTGTGTTGCGACCAGAGGTAACCTTGGCGCATATCCGAATAAACCGGAGATTTCGGATTTCATTATTCCGATTCGCAGGATAATCGCAGGTGTGTTCAGCGTGCCCGGGTCGAGGCCGCCGCATCGGAGGACTGGGGCGCCGGCCCGGTGGTTTCGCGAATCACCAGTTCGGCAAAAACCTCAGAGAGGCTCACCGGCATTTCCGGCTCGCGGATGCGGTTGAGCAGCACCTGCGCCAGCTTGCGCCCCAGCTTTTGCGGCGAAACCGCCATGGTCGTAAGCGGCGGCGTCGCCACGCTGGCATCCTCGATGTCGTCGAAGCCGATGACCGAGACGTCCTTGCCGGGCTGCAACCCGGCCTTGACCAGCCCGAGACAGGCGCCGAGCGCCACCATGTCGCCGTTGCAGACCACCGCCGTCACCTTCGGATGCGTCCGGTAAAGCTCCAGCATCGCCTCCATCCCGGCGCGCTTGGTGTCGATCGATGGCCAGACGATCGCCGGTCCGAGATCCTGCGCCGCCAGGGCCCGCTCATAGCCGGCGATGCGGCGGCGGCGCACCGCGGTCATCCCGGTCCCGCCGAGATAAGCGATGTGCCGGTGGCCAAGATCGACGAGATGACGGGTCGCAGCATCGGTGGCAACGGCATTGCGCACGCCGACATGGTCGAAATCATCGCCGGCCGGCCGCAGGAACGTCACCGTCGGAATGCCCTGCGCCCTCAGCAGTGCGACGGTCTCTTCCGGGGTGTCGAGCGCCGGCACCCACATCAGCCCGCCGCGCCCGTTGCGGATGAAGGCCTCGAGCTGGCGGCTCTGTCGGGCGGCATCGTCGCGGGTGTCGAGGATCGACACCAGGTAGCCTTCGCCATCGAGCAGATCGACCGCGCCAGACACGACCTCGGCGTTGAACGGGTTGGCGAACTGGTTGATGACAAACCCGATTTCCCGGTTCTCGCCAGACCGCATCGCCGCCGCCCGGCTGTCGGGCACATAGTGCAGCTTGCGCGCCGCCTCGAGCACCTTTTCGCGGGTCTGTTCGGAAATGCGGCCGGTGCCGCGCATGACCTGGCTGACCGTGGGAATCGAGACCCCGGCTTCCTGCGCGACACTCCTCAGGGTGGGTTTTCCGGCCATGCTCCTCACATCGAAGATATAACGATTAGCCGAAATATAGAAAGCAGCCGCGCGAAAAGATCAAGCATATTCAACAGAACCGCCGATTTAGGCGAAAGCGACGCGTAAAAAGGATTTGACAGTTGATATATCGTTACATCATGGTACTGCCATCGCCAAGGCGAGTCGTGCGCCGCATGATCCCGCCAACAGCGCGACGGCAGGCTGTCACAGGGTCAGGAGGCCCGGGCAGGCTGTGACCGGGCGGGGCAGGCCGAGAGGCTTTGCGTCCGTGTTTCAATTCGGGAGGAACTTATGTCACTTCACTTCAAACTCGCCGGCGCCGTGTCCGGTATCGCGCTGGCCCTGTCGGCGGGCGTGGCCCAGGCCGAAATCCTGTTCTGGTCGACCCAGGCCAAGCCGGTCGAAGAAGCGCAGGCCATGCGCGAACAGGTGCTTGCCGGCTTCGAAGATGCCGTCGACTATCAACCCAACGACGCCGGCCCCTGGCTGACGCGGCTGAGCGCGGAAATCCAGGCCGGCACGGGCACCATCGGTCTGCTGGGCGCGCTGCACGGCGATTTCTCGGCGATGGATCCCGGCACGCTGGTCGATCTGGGTGACACCGGCACGATGTCCGCTTCCGACACGTTCAACAGCCTTGCCAAGCTTGGCACCGACAGCATGCAGTACATGCCCTGGATGCAGGCCAGCTATATCATGGCGGCCAACCGCGAGGCGCTGCAATACCTGCCCGAAGGCGCCGACATCGATGCGCTGACCTACGACCAGTTGATCGCCTGGGCGGCCAATGTGCACGCGGCCGAGGGCGAACCCAAGTTCGGCTTTCCGGCCGGCCCCAAGGGCCTGAAACACCGCTTCTTTCAGGGGTATCTCTATCCCTCCTACACCGATGGCGTGGTTCGCACCTTCGCCTCGGACAAGGCGGTGACCGCCTGGGAAAAGTTCAAGGAGCTCTGGTCCCACACCAACCCCGGCTCGACCAATTTCTCCTTCATGCAAGAGCAGCTTTTGTCGGGTGACGCCTGGATCGTGTTCGACCACACCTCGCGCCTGGCCAATGCCTTCAACGAGCGGCCCGACGATTTTGTCGCTTTCCCGGCGCCGGCCGGCCCCGAGGGCCGTGGCTTCATGCCGGTCCTGGCCGGCATCGCCATCCCGGAAACCGCGCCTGACAAAGACACGGCCAAGGCGCTGATCGACTATCTGATGCAGCCGGAGACCCAGATCGCCACGCTCAAGGCGACAAATTTCTTCCCGGTGGTCGATATCGACCTGCCTGACGATCTGCCGCCTTCGGTCAAGGCCGCCGGTGATGCCGTGGCCAAGATGTCGGGCTCGGCCGATGCCAACCCGGGGCTTCTGCCCGCCGGGCTCGGCGACAAGGGCGGCGATTTCAACCGGGTCTTTGTCGACAGCTTCGAACGTATCGTGCTGGCCGGTCAGCCGATCGAAGCGGTGCTGCAAGATCAGAAAGGCCGGCTCGAGGCCATCATGAACGAAACCGGCGCGCCCTGCTGGGCCCCGGACGCCCCCTCGGACGGCGCCTGCCCGGTGGAATGATCCGCCGGGGTCAAAGCGCCCCTCCCCGTCCGGGCCTTCGGGCCCGGACATCCCCCTTGCCCCCAGATCCCACCCCAAGCGCGCGCGACGCGCCGGAACAAGGAGCGATTCCATGAACGCTCGACTTTTGCCTTATATGCTGATCCTGCCGGTGACGCTGTTTCTGTGCCTGTTCTTCCTCTACCCCTTCGTGCTGGTCGCGAAACAGGCCTTCACCACCGGCGCCGGCTTTACCCTCGACAACTTCCGCGAGGTGGTCAGCTACTGGAAATTCCCGATCTCGCTGAAAAACACGCTGCTGCTGGCCGCCGCCGTGGTGCCGATCCAGCTGGCGCTGTCGCTGCTGATGGCCACCATGGTGACCCGGATGGAAAAGGGCCGCGACCTCGTGCTCTATGTCTGGACCATTCCGCTGGGCATCTCGGATCTGGCGGCGGGGCTGATCTGGCTGGCGATCTTCGAGCAGTCGGGCTTTCTCAAT
Organism: Marinovum sp. E3; assembly: GCF_055755275.1. Taxonomy (NCBI): domain Bacteria; kingdom Pseudomonadati; phylum Pseudomonadota; class Alphaproteobacteria; order Rhodobacterales; family Roseobacteraceae; genus Marinovum; species Marinovum sp. E3. The sequence goes on along the minus strand of NZ_JBVTQV010000002.1, from coordinate 365,678 downwards.
TCGATGATGCACGGCATGGGTATCGTCGACAAACCGGCCAACCTGCTGACCTTCCAGAACCCCGGGCTGGTCTTCGTGGCCATCGCCCTGGCCGAGATCTGGCGCGCGACGGCGATCATGCTGGTGATCCTAGTCGCCGGCATCGGCCTGATCCCCAAGGAATATTACGAGGCGGCCGAAGTCTTTGGCGCCAGCCCCTGGAAACGTTTCGTCCGCATCACCCTGCCGATGCTGCGACCCAGCTTGCAGACCGCGCTGGTGCTGCGGGTGATCATGGCCTTCGAGGTCTTTGCCGTGGTGGCAGCGCTTGGCGGCACGCTCTTCCCGGTGCTGATGGGCGAGACCTATGCCTATCAGTTCGACCTTCTCAACAGCGGCGCCGCCGCGGCCATGGCGCTGGTCATCCTCGCCATCTCGATCGCCGCGACGCTTGTCATCCTGCGCGCCCTGCGCGTCCCGAAAGGAGCAACGATATGACCGATGCAACCGTTGCCGAAGCCCCCGCCGCGCCCTCGACCCGCAGCGCCGGCCGCTTCCTCTACATCTCCGGCGTGGTCCTTCTCTGCGCCTGGGTGCTGGTGCCGATCTACTTCCTGCTGGTGAACACCCTGTCCTCGCCGGATACCGTCAACAGCTTTCCCAAGCCGCTCTTCCCCGAATTCGACTTCGGCTCGCTGGCCTTTTTCGCGCAGTTCGCAGGGATGCTGACGGCGCTCAAGAACTCGGTGCTGACGGCGGGGATGACGATGATCATGTCAATCCTGATCGGCGCGCCGGCGGGCTATGCCCTGTCGCGCTTCGATTTCCGCGGCAAGGAGCTGTTCCGCCTGCTGATCCTGCTCACCCGCGCCTTTCCGCTGCCGCTGCTGGCGCTGCCGCTGGCGGTGATGTTCATCCAGACCGGGCTTGACGACACCACCTTCGGCCTCGCGCTGGTGCACACCACGCTGGCCATCCCCTTTGCGGTGCTGATCACCTTCTCACTGTTCTCGGGCATCCCGCTCGAACTGGAAGAGGCCGCCTGGACGCTGGGCTGCACAAGGCTCACCGCCTTTACCAAGGTGGTTCTGCCGCTGATCCTGCCTGGCATCACGGCGTCGGCGATCTTTGCCTTCGTGATCTCCTGGAACGAGGTCTTCGCGGCCGCCGTGCTGACCATCGAGAACCGGACGCTGACCGCCTTTCTGCTGCAAAACCTCGACACCTCGCCGCTGCACCTGAAGTTCGCCGGCGGCTTCATCCTCGTCGTGCCCGCGCTGATCTTTATCTTCGCGGTGCGCAAATACCTCTTCGCCATGTGGGGCATCGCCAACCGCTGAGGCGGTTCATGAAAGGAACCAGAAAAATGGCTGAAATTCAGATCAAGAACGTCGCCAAGAAATTCGGTGCCTATCAGGCGCTGCACGACATCAACCTGACCATCGCCGACCAGGAATTCATGGTCCTGCTCGGCGCCTCGGGCTGCGGCAAGACCACGCTGCTCAGGATCATCTGCGGCCTGGAAACCGCGACCGAGGGCGAAGTCTGGATCGGCGGGCGCCGGGTCGACCACCTCGCTCCCAAGGATCGCGGCATCGCCATGGTGTTTCAGAACTACGCCGTCTTTCCGCATCTGACGGTGTTCGAGAACATCGGCTTTGGCCTGCGGATGCAGAAGCTGCCCGATGACGAGGTCAGGCGCCGGGTCGAACGGGTGGCCTCGCTGATGCATATCGAGATGCTGCTCAAACGCTATTCCGGCGAGCTTTCCGGCGGCCAGCGCCAGCGGGTTGCCGTGGCCCGGGCGCTGGCAATGGAGCCCGATGTGATCCTGATGGACGAACCGCTTTCGAACCTAGACGCGCTCTTGCGGATGGAGATGCGGGCCGAACTGAAAGGCGTGCTGGCAGAGAGCAAGACCACCGCTGTCTATGTGACCCATGATCAGGTCGAAGCCATGTCGATGGCCGACCGCATCAGCGTCATGCACCAGGGCGAGATCGTGCAGGCCGCCTCGCCGATCGAGGTTTATCGCAACCCGGCGGCCGAATTCGTCGCCAGTTTCATCGGCAACCCGCCGATGAACTTCCTGCGCGCCGAGGCGGCGGGCGACGGCAAATGGAGTGTGGCTGGCAACGTGATCGACGGGCCGCGCTATGGCAAGTCGCCGCTGCAATTCGCCATCCGCCCGGAAGACATGCAGCCGGCCGGCGACGGGCTTGAGGCAAAGGTGAAGATCGTCGAACCGCTGGGCGCGCATCTCCTGGTGACCTGCGAGGTCAACGCCACGTTGTTCCGCGCGGTGCTCGACAGCGACATGGAGGTCAAGCGCGGCGATATGCTGACGCTGGCCCCGCAAACGGACCGGGTGCGCTGGTTCGATCCCGAAACAACCCTGGCCGTGGCGTGAGGCAGACCAATGAACCATGACGAAATGATCCGGCACGCCCGGCAAGTCCTGAGCGACAATGACCGTGGCGCCTATACGGTGCCGACCCACGGGCTCTATCCGTTCCAGTGGAACTGGGATTCCGCACTCAGCGCGCTGGGCTTTGCCCATTACGACGAGCCGCGCGCCTGGACCGAGATCGAAACCCTGCTCGATCATCAATGGGATGACGGGATGGTGCCGCATATCATCTTTCACGCACCCGACGACGGTTATTTTCCCGGCCCCGAGGTCTGGGGCACCGGCCGCGCCGTTCCGACCACCGGCATCACCCAGCCGCCGGTTGCGGGCTTTGCCGTGCGCCGCATCCATGACCGGGCCCGCGACAGCGCGCTGGCCGGCAGACAGGCGCGCGCGCTGCTGCCCAAGATCCACGCCTGGCACCAATGGTTCTACCGCTGCCGCGACCCAGAGGGCACCGGGCTGGTCGCGCTGCTGCATCCCTGGGAATCCGGCCGCGACAATTCCGTCGACTGGGATGATGCCTTTGACCGGGTGCCGATCGACGGCGTCGGCGAATTCACCCGGCGCGACACCGCCCACGCCAACCCGGCGCACCGGCCGACCGACGGCCAGTACAAGCGCTACATCTGGCTGGTGCAGAAGTTCAAAAGCCTCGGCTGGGACAACACCAAGCTGCACGATGCCTCACCCTTCAAGGTGGTCGATCCGGGCTTCAACGCCATCCTGATCCGCGCCTGCGAGGATGTGGCCGATCTCGCCGCGCGTCTGGGGATGGAGGAGATCGCCAAAGAATCCCGTGCCATGGCCGACAAGGGCGTCGCGGCGATGGAAAGCCTGTGGAGCGACGAACTGGGCCAGTACCTGTGTTACGACCGGGCCGAAGGCAAGCTGATCCCCAGCGCCTCGATCGGCGGCGTCCTGGCGGCCTTTGCCCCGATCCCGAAACACCGCATCACGGCACTGGTGCGGCGGATCGAAGAGTTGGGCGAGGTCTGCAACTACCTGATCCCCAGCCATGACCCCCGCGCGCCCGAATTCGACGGGCTGCGGTACTGGCGCGGTCCGGTCTGGCTGATCGTCAATTTCATGGTCGCCGACGGGCTGCAACGCGCCGGAGAACGCGAAATCATCGACCGGATCATGGGTGATTGCCTGCGACTGATTGAAACCAGCGGATTTGCGGAATATCACGACCCCGTTACAGCCGAACCTTGCGGCGGCGCGCATTTCACCTGGACCGCTGCAATGATCATCGAGATTCTTCACACCTTCGAGGTTGCCGCATGAAACGATCCCGCATCAACGACATCATGGCACAGGCGGACGATATGATCCGCAGCCATGGCTTTGCCCTGCCCCCCTTTGCCTATTGGACACCCGACGAATTCAAATCCCGCAAGGACGACGCCCGCGCGGTGATCGAGGCACGCTGTGGCTGGGACATCACCGATTACGGTGATGGCCGGTTCGACGAGATGGGGCTGTTTCTCTTTACCCTGCGCAATGGCCGGCTGGCCGATCTGCAACGGGGCGGCGGCATGTGTTACGCGGAAAAGCTGCTGATTTCGCGGCAGGATCAGCTTTCGCCGATGCACACCCATGTGATCAAGGCCGAGGACATCATCAATCGCGGCGGCGCCACCATGGTGATCGAGCTCTACGGCTCTGACGATCAGGGCAATTTCTCCGAGGACAAGGGCGGCACCGTCTGGTGTGACGGCATCCGCCGCGACTTTGCCCCCGGCGAAAAGTTGAAATTCGCCCCGGGCGAGAGCGTCACCCTGATGCCCGGCGACTGGCATGCCTTCTGGGGTGAGGGCGGCGATGTGCTGATTGGCGAGGTGTCGACGGTGAACGACGACGAGACCGACAATATCTTCCGCGAGCCGATCGGCCGCTTCGCCGAAATCGAGGAAGACACCGATCCCACGCATCTGCTGGTCAGCGACTACAGGTCCTGGCTGGCCTGAGACCTGCGCCGGGCCACCGCCGCGCGGTGGTGGCCCGCGATCGCCCCTTCAGCCCTTGACGTCATAGACCAGGCGAAACCCCTGGTGCGACGTGGTGCTGTCAGGGGTGGAGCCGGTGCGGGCGGCGATCCGGTAACGGTAACAATAGCTTGCGTGGCAAAGGAATGACCCGCCCTTGGCCAGCTTGTAGCCGACCTTGTCGGCATGGGCCTGCTGCACCGATTTCTTCAGCGATTTCACCTTGAAGGGCTGGGCGGTGTACTGCCAGATATTGCCCACCATATGATAAAGCCCATAGGCATTGGGTGCAAAAGAGCGCGCCGGCGCGGCGCCCCGGTGCCCGTCGAGCCCGAGATCGTGCCGGGGGAACTGACCCTGCCAGATATTGCAGGGAAAGTGATCGCTGTCGTTCGGCTCTGCGTCGCCCCAGGGAAAGCGCACATCACCTTGCCCGCCGCGCGCCGCATGTTCGTATTCCGCCTCGGTCGGCAGCCGCCCCTCGGCCCAGCGGGCAAAGACCTGGGCGTCGTTCCAGCTCACATGCACCACCGGATATTCGTCGGGACAGGCCTCGCCCGAGCCCGGCCCCAGCGGCTCGGCCCAGGAGGCACCATCCACCACCCGCCACCAGGGCACCGCCGCAACCGCCTGGGTCGGCGGGAAATCCGGCGGCAGCAGATTGGCGAAGACAAAGGAATTGCCGAGCCGCTCGGCGTCGGTGACATAGCCTGTCGCCGCGATGAAACGGCGGAACCGGGCGTTGGTGACGGTGGTCGCATCCATCGCGAAGGGCTTGATCCGGGTCTGGCGAAGCGGCGCTTCGCCATCGATCGGCAATTCCGGCCGGTCGGTCCCGATCAGCCCGCGGCCGCCGGGGATCTGCACCCGTTCGGGCGGATCGCTCTCGCGCGCCATCGGGTCTTGGGCTTGCGGTCTGGCGCTGTCGCCGCTTCGGGCGGGGGCGCAGCAGCTCTTGGCAATGGTATCGGACATCACCGGCCTCCCGGACGGCAGGGCGCGGGGATCGGTGGCACGGAACGAAACACTGGCATGGTCAAGAAACCCTCCTGCGCGCCTTTCTGCCGCAAACCTGCGCCAAGTTCCATGGCGATTGCCGGGCACAGGCAGCATAAGGCGGGTGATCCGGCCCGGAAAGGGCCACCGATCAGCGGCCCGCGCCGGTCAGACCACGCCGCCATCGACGACAATACATTGCCCGGTGATCATGCGCGCGGCATCCGAGGCCAGCCACAGGACGCAATCGGCGATGTCCGACGGTTGGATCAGCTCGGGGAGACATTGCAGCGCGTGTGTCTCGGCCACCCAATCGGCGCTCACCTGTCCCGCCACCCGCTCGGTCACCACGCGGCCCGGGGCGATGGCATTGGCGCGGATGCCCTGGGCGCCGAGATCGCGCGCCAGGCCGCGGGTCAGTCCGAGAATCCCGGCCTTGGCGGTGTGATAGGCGGTCAGATTGCCGGCCAGCTTCATCCAGGCGGTGGACGAAAGGTTGACGATGGCCCCGCCGCCCGCCGCCGCCATACCCGGCGCAACCTGCGCCGCCAGCAGGGCGTGATGGTCGAGGTTGGCGGCCAGCATCCAGCGCCAATCCGCTTCGGTCTGCTCGGCAAAGGCGATCCGCCGGTCGACACCGGCATTGTTGACCAGCACCCGGATCGCGCCGTGCCGCGCCTCTGCCTCGGCGCAGAGCGCATTCAGGGCCGCGCTGTCGGTCAGATCGCAGGTGGCGGGGGTGATCGCCTCGGTCGCAGCCGCCGTCTCGGCCAGCCCCTCGGCGTTGAGATCGACAGCCGTCACCCGCGCGCCCTGGGCGGCAAAGGCCAGCGCCGTCGCCCGGCCGATGCCCGCCGCCGCACCGGTGACCATCACGTGGCGGCCGGCAAATTCCGCATGGGTGGCGCTCATGCCCGGGCCTCCGTGGCCGGCTTGCCCGGCACATCCACATCGATGGCAAACAGCGCGCCGGACAGGGGCGCCTCGTCCAGCACGCTGGCCGGCAGGCGGATCGAGGCACTGGTGATGAACAGTCGTTTCATGTCGTTGCCGCCGAAACAGCAGCTTGTCGGGCGCGGCACCGGCATGTCGATCTCGCGTTTGAGCCTGCCGTCGGGGCCGTAGCAGGCCACCCGCCAGCCATCCCAGATGGCGATCCAGAGATTGCCCTCGCTGTCGGTGCAGAGCCCGTCGGACTTGCCCTCGGCCGGATCGAAGGTGAGAAAGCTGCGCCGGTTCGACAGGGTGCCGCCGGCGGCCTCGTAATCATAGGCAAAGACGATGCCGAGCGCGGTATCGGTGAAATAGAAGGTGCGGCCGTCCGGGCTCCAGTCGAGACCGTTCGACACCTGAAAGCCGCCGTCGACCGCCCGCGCCTCGCCCGGCCGGTCGAAACGGTAGAGCGATCCCGAGGGCATCGAGGCGTCGAGGCTCATCGAGCCGCTCCAGACCCGGCCCTGCGGATCGGTCTTGGCATCGTTGAAGCGGTTCGAGGGCAGATGCGCCTCGGGGTTGTGGATCGTCTCGAGCGCCTGGGTCACCGGATCATAGCGTTCGAGCCCGTTCTGGGTGAGCGCCAGCATACCGCCGCCCTCGGCCGGCAGAACTGCCGACACGATGTAAGGCGCCTGCGACATGCGGTTTTCGCCGCGTCTGGGATCGTAGACGTGAAAGGCGGGCGCGGCGACATCGACCCAGTGCAACACCCCTTCGCGGGCGTCCCAGACCGGGCCTTCGCCGACGATGGCCCCGGTCGCGGCGAGGCATTCGAGCCCTTCCTCGACATGGGCGGTGCGGCGCGGATTGGCGGTGATGCTCACAGGGGCGCTCCCGATATTGCCCATGACCCGGCGCGCGGCTTCCATCAGGTCGCGTCCGATCACATGGCGGCGTTCATAACTCAACCGGCTGGCAAGCGCGGTGACGACGATGGCACCATGGCCCATGCCGGGCGGGCCGTTGACCGGCACGGCGATTACCACCACGCCTTCAAGGGTGCGCGAATTGGCGATCGAATAGCCGCGCGCGCGGGCGATGGCGAAATCGGCCAGCAGGGCGGATTGCTCCTCTGCCGGCAGCGCGCCGATGATGCCGTTGACCCGGTGCGGCGGCTGCGCCGAGAGAATGGCATGGCCCGAGGCGCTTTCCAGCGCCGGCAGCTCGCGGCCGATCTCGACACCGATGGCCAGCGGGTTGGAGGGCCGGCGTACGTCGACATAGATCGTGCGCTCGCCTTCCAGCACCGCCAGGCTCACCGTCTCGTTCAGCTCTTTCGACAGCCGCAGCACCTCGGTCTCGGCCGCGGTGCGCAGATCGAAAGACGCCATCGACTTGCCCGCCAGCTCGATCAGCCGATGCCCCAGCGCATAGGTCTTGAGCCGGGGATCATGGCGGATGTAGCCAAAGGCGGTGAGCGCCCCGATCAACCGGTAGAGCGTGGCCTTGGGCAGGCCGGTCTGGGCCAGAAGCTCGGCCGAGGTGGCCGGCCGGCCGATCTGATCGAGGATCTCGATGATCTGGATTCCCTTGACCAGCGTGCCGGCGCCGGGAAACCGCTCTGCAATGTCGTCGAACCTGTTCAAGCGCTCATCCTGCCGCCGCCTCATGGGTGTCGGGATCGAATACATGAAGTTTCTCCACCGGGAAAGCGAGCGCGAGGGTCTCGGCCTCGCTGTAGCGCCGATCGTCGATCACCCGGATCAGCATGGTCTGGGCATCGCGCTCTTCATCGGCGCCGACCTGCGCGCGGTCCAGCTCGAGCACGTTTTCGCCCGGCGTGTGGAAATGCAGGATCTTTTCGGTGCCGAGGTTCTCGACCAGCGACAGCGCCACGCCGGGGCCGTCTTCGCCCACCCGGATATGCTCGGGACGGATGCCGAAGATCATGTCGCGCCCCGACATGCCGGCGCATTTTGCCGGCAATGGGATGTCGTGACCGCCGAACCGGGTCACCGGGCCCTGCGCGCCGCTTTCGACCTTGCCGTGAAAGAAGTTCATGCCGGGCGAGCCGATGAAGCCTGCGACAAAGACATTGACCGGGGCGTGAAACAGCTGTTCGGCGCTGCCCACCTGCTGGATCTCGCCGCCCTTCATCACCACGATCTTGTCGGCCATGGTCAGCGCCTCGGTCTGGTCGTGGGTGACATAGATCGTCGTCACCCCCAGCCGTCTTTGCAGCTTGACGATCTCGGAGCGGGTCTGCACCCGCAGCTTGGCATCGAGGTTCGACAGCGGCTCGTCCATCAGAAAGGCCGCCGGTTCGCGCACGATGGCCCGGCCCAGCGCCACCCGCTGGCGCTGTCCGCCAGAGAGCGCGCGGGGCTTGCGATCGAGATAGGGGGTCAGCTCCAGCACCCGCGCGGCCTCTTCGACCTTGGCGTTGATGTCGTTCGCCGGCAGGCCGTGCATCTTGAGGCCGAAGCCGATGTTCTTGCGCACCGACATATGCGGATAAAGCGCGTAGTTCTGGAACACCATGGCGATGTCGCGCTTGCCGGGGCCAAGCTCGGTCACGTCGCGACCGCCGATGCTGATGGTGCCGCCCGACGTGGCCTCGAGCCCGGCCAACATCTTGAGCGCGGTGGATTTGCCGCAGCCCGAGGGGCCGACGAAGACGCAGAATTCGCCGTCTTCGATATCGAGGTTGAAATCGCGGATCGCCTTGACGGCGCCATAGCTCTTGGTGATCTGATCGAATTGTACGGTTGCCATTGGTTTTGCTCCGTTACTTCTCGGATCCGGCGGCCAGGCCACCGACGAGGAAACGTTCAAGGAAAAGATAGACGATGATGATCGGGATCGAGGCCATGATCGACCCCGCCATGATGACATTCCATTCGGTCACGAACTCGCCCTTGAGTGAGGCGATGCCCATTTGCAGCGTCCAGCTTTCATCATTGGTGGTCAGGAAAGTGCGACCAAAGAGGAAATCCGACCAGCTGACGACAAAGGCGTAAAGCGCCGTCGCCGCCAGCCCCGGGGCCGCCACCGGCAACACGATGCGAAAGATCGTGCCCAGCGGCGAACAGCCATCGACCAGCGCCGCCTGCTCGAGTTCGGGCGGCATGGTGTCGAAATAGCCTTTCAGCATCCAGGTACAGAACGGCACGATCAGCGTCGCCTGGGCGATCACCACCGACCACAGCGACCCCACCAGCCCGGTCGAGCGGAAGATCGCAAAGAGCGGGATGATCAGCAGCGTCGCCGGCAGCATCTTGGAGGTCAGGATGAACAGGCCCAGGCCCTGCCCGCCGCGCAGCCGGAAGCGCGAGAGCGCATAGGCCGCCAAGATCGAGACCGCCAGCGAGATGGTCATCGTGGCAAAGGCGATCAGGATGGTGTTCGAGAACCACAGCATGAAGGGGTGTTTTGCCAGCAGGTCGGCAAAGACGTTCCATTGCGGATCGGCGGGCCAGAACTGCGGCGGATAGGCCCGCAGGTTCGACGCGGGTTGCAGCGCCGTCACCACCATCCAGTAGATCGGAAAGAGCAGCAGCCCGCAGGTCACGAGGACCGTGAGATAGAGGGCAATGGTGTTCAGCGGATGTCTCTGTTGCATCGTATCCCCCTCAGTGCACCGATTTCGCCATGCGCCCGACAAGCGCCCGGCTGATGATTGCGCAGAGCACCATGGTCAGCACGCCGACGGCGGCCCCCTGCCCCATGCGGAAGAATTCAAAGCTCTGTTCGAAGGTCAGGATCGACAGGGTCGTCGTCGCGCCCAGCGGACCGCCCTGGGTCAGCACGTGGATGATGGCAAAGTCGCGGAACACCCAGAGCGTGGTCATCACCATGGTGACACCGACCACCGGCAGCATGTTCGGCAAGGTGATGTACCAGAACCGTTGCCAGACTCCGGCGCCATCGACCTTGGCCGCCTGGTATTGCTCTTCCGGGATCGATTGCAGGCCGGCCAGAAGCATGATCGACATCAACGGATAGCCTTTCCAGATCATCACGAAACAGACGGCGGCAAAGGCGGCGGTCGGGTTCGAGCCGAAGGCGATCGGCTCGCTCACCAGGCCCGAGGTCAGCAAGACCCAGTTCACCAGGCCGAAAGAGCTGTCCAGCATCCAGGCCCAGATCACCGTGGCCACCACCTCGGGCACCGCCCAGGGCAGCGCCACAAAGAGGCGCGCCGCCGCCCGGCCGCGGAACTTCTGGTTCACCAGCATCGCCGTAGCAAAGCCGATGATGACCGAGAGACCGCCCACCACGGCCACAAGCTTGAACGTGACCCAGAGCGCGTGCCAGGTTTCGCCCGAGCCGAACAGCCATTGATAATTCTCCAGCGTCCAGGGTTCGCCGCTGTCGCCGATGCGCGCGATGCGCACATCCTGCATGCTGATGCTGACGGACAGCAGGATCGGATAGACGATGATCACGGCCATCAACAGCACGGCAGGCGCCAGCAGTAGATAGCCGAACTTGGCGCGGTGGCGCGGGGCGCTGAAATCGATGGTCGGGATCATCCAGCCTCCAGTTCTGCCGCGATGATGTGTGGTTGTGTCGGTCATGAATGTCTTGCCCTTGTGCGGCCGGGCCCCGGGCGGGGCGCCGGCCAGTTGGCTGAAAGGTCAGTCCTTGATGCGCGAGACCTGCTCTTGCAGGCGCTTGGCGGCCTCGGCCGGATCAAGATCCTGCAAGATCATCTGCTGGGCAACCTTGTAGAACACCTTGACGACCTCGTTGTTCTCGAGCTCCAGGCCCTTGGGCAAACGGTCGACATTGGCTGCCGCCGCATCCGCGGCCGCCTTGGCCAGCACCTCGAACGACGGGTTTTCGGCCATCAGCTCGGAGTAATCGAGGCCCGGGCGCGGTGCCGGCGTCTTGGCCCATTCGGCAAATCGCTGCTGGTATTTCTCGGATGCGGTCAGGGCGATGAAATCCCACACCAGCTCCTTTTTCTCGTCCGAGATATCCGACGGCATGCCCAGCACGTTCGAAGTGCCCCCCAACGGCGGCGAGAACGGCGACTGCGTGATCTTCAGGTGCTGCTGCACCTCGGGCGCGGCGCTGCGGAAGGTGTTGTTGATCCAGCCGCCATCGACCGTCATCGCCAGCCGCCCTTCCAGCAGCAATTGCCGGACATCGGCCGAAGACAGCTCTTTCGGCGTCAGGTTTTCGGTAAAGAGCTGCTTGTAGCGCGCCAGCCCCTCGACCACCTCGGGCCGGTCGAAGGCGGGCTCGCCGTCCAGGGTCCAGGCGCCGCCGGTGTCGAGCACGAAGTTCTGCGCCTCCTGCATGACGCTGGCCGGATCGTCGAACGGCAGCGCGATGCCGTATTGATCGAGGATGCCGTCGCCATCGGTGTCCTGGCGCAGTTCGCGTGCGGCATGCAGATAACTGTCCCAGTTGGTCGGCACCGGAATGCCGGCATCGGCAAAGATCTTTTCGTTATAGGCCAGCACGAAACCGGTGTAGAGCAGCATGATGCAGACCGTTTCGCCCTCCCATTCGCAGGTCGTCTGCCCGGCCCAATTACTCAGGTCGATGCGTTCCTCGGCAATGCGCGCGTCCAGCGGCTCCATCCAGCCCTCGTTGGCGAAAGGCTGAAATTCGAAGGCGGCAAGATGCACGATGTCGGGCGGGTTGCCACCGGCGAACATGGTGAACATCGTGTCGGCATATTCCGCCCGCGACACGCGGCTCATGTTGATGGTGGTGCCGGGATGGGTCTCTTCGAACTCGGCAATGATCTCATTCCACCAGTCGCCGTATCCCGGCTCGTCCTTCATCCAGCTGACAAAGGTCAGCGTTTCGGCGCTGGCGGGCAGCGCGGTCAGCATGGTGCTGGCGGCCAGCAGCGCGCCGATGGCGGTTTTTCTCAGGGTTGTCATAACGGGTCTCCTCCTCGTTGGTCTGTTCTAAAGGCTCAGTAGGGGTTTCAGATGCGCCATCCCCGCCGCGTTGGGGATGCTGCCGTGGCCGGCGCTGTCCGGGATCCTGAACGCCCCGTTTTCGCAATCTGCCGCTCCGTCGAGCAGAGCGGCATTCGCCGGATAGATGGTGTGCTGGAACTCATGCGCCTCGGCGCCGGTGGCCAGACCGGCGCGCAGGCTGGCATTGGCAAAGAGCCCCAGCCCGATGGTGGCATGCGGAATGACCTGCGCGCCGTCCTTGCGTGCGCGCGCGGCGATGCGGGCAAACTGGGTCACGCCGGTGTGGCCCATCTCGGGCTGCACGATCGCTGCGGCGCCGGCGCGCGGGTGATAATCCCATTCGCTGCGCCATTCCTCGCCAAGCGCCAGCGGGCAGGCGATGGACTTGCCCACCGCATGCTGCGCCGCGATGTCCTCGGAGGCGACCGGCGCCTCGAAGAACCAGGGATCGAAGGGGCGCAAGCTCTCTGCCATGGCGATGGCCTGATCTGCGGTGCAGGTCCAATGCACATCGACCGCGATCTTCTGATCGGCGCCCAGCCCGCTGCGCAGGCTGTCGAATTCGCCGGCGATGTCGCCATCGTCGCTGTGGCTCACCGGGATTTTCACCTTGTCGAAGCCGCGCGCCTGCCAGCTCTGCGCCAGTTCCAGCCGCGCCGCCCTGGTCGCCTCCGGCAGCCCCGAGACATAGGCCGGAAGAGCGCCGGCGCCGGGCCGGCCAAGCGCCGCTTGCAGGCTCTCTCCCCGGCTGCGCGCATAGAGATCCCAGAGCGCGATATCCAGCGCCGCCAGCGTGTCGGCCAGATAGCCGCCCCAATAACCCCGCACCCGCTGCAATTCGTAGAGCGCATCCCAGGTGGCATCCGGGCGAGCCGGATCCAGCATCATCAGATAGGGGCCGAGCAGATCCTCGATCAGTGCCGCCACCGCCTTGGGCGCCACCAGCCCATAGGTCTCGCCCCAGCCGATGGCGCCATCGGCATCGGTCAGCCGCACCACCACCGAACGGTCGAAGCGCGGATAGACCGTGCCATTGAAGCGCCGCACGATGTGGCTGTCGCCGAGAGCAAATTCGCCGTCTCCCAGATAGCCGAGATAGGCCGCCTTGCGGTTGCGCTCGAAGACACAGACGTCGATGCGTTCGATCCGCTTATGCATCGGCCAGCTCCCGCGTCAGGCTGGCGCGTTCATAAAGCTCCAGCACCAGCTCGGTCAGCTCGCCATCCATTTCGGGCAGCGGTTCGCGCACGTCGTCGCATTCGATCAGGCCGCGATGCTTGAGGATCAGCTTGGTCAGCCGCATCCGGTACGGCGCCTGGATCAGCAAGAGCGGCAGGCTGCGTTCGTAAAGGCGCAGCGCCTCGGCCCGGTCATGCGCCGCATAGGCGCGGTAGAGCGCGACATGCAGATCGAGCAGTTCGATCGCCGGCATGGTGGCCATCGCCCCCCGGTCGAGCTCTTCCAGCAGGTAGCGCGCGCCGCCGCCGCCGATCACCCCGTCGAGATCCGGGCCGCACCCGGCGACCAGCCGCGAAACCTTGGGTCCCGAGGGGATGCCTTCTTCCTTGACGTAGCGAATGGCCGGCACCTCGGCGGCCAGCGCCAGCATCTCGTCGGCACTCAGATCGGCGCCGCGCGGCTTGAACAGGTTTTGCAGGATGATCGGCCGGCCCTCGCCAAGCGCGGCGGCAATGCGGCCGAACCATGTGCCGCAATCGCCCTCCATGCCGGGTACGGCCATCGCCATGATGCCATCGGCGCCGGCCTCGACCGCCATGCGGGTGATCTCGACCATCTCGGCCGGATCGGAAGAATTGACACCGGCGATGACCGGCAGCCGGCCCCGGGCCACATCGGCCACGAGGCCCAGCGCGCGGCGGCGCTCTTCGGCGCTGAGGTAAAGATCTTCGCTGGCGACGCCGGGAAAGACCAGTGCCGCCGCGCCCGCCTCGATCGCATGAGCCGCGACTTTCCTGAGCGAGACCTCGTCGACCTCGCCGCTTTTGGCAAAGGGGGTCGGGACGATGGGCAGGACACCCTTCAGCGCAGCTTTCATCTTGTGAGTCTCACTATTTGCAATTGCCGTTTCATAGTTGAAACTTACCGAGGCCCATCGTAACCTGTCAATGCGTTTTTGCAGCACGAGGAGCATTCACCATGGCGCAGCCATCCTTCATCGCGGTCGATTGGGGCAGTTCGTCCTTTCGCGCTTGGGCCGTCAGCACAGCCGGCGAGGTGATCGCCGCGCGCAGCGGGCCGGACGGGCTCAAGTCCGTGAAAGACAGGGATTTCGAGGCGGTGATCCGCCGCCATTGCGGCGACTGGCTCGAGGCCGATCCGACCCTGCCGGTGCTGACGCAGGGCATGGTGGGCGCGCGCGGCGGCTGGCAGGAGGCGCCTTATGCCGCCTGCCCGGTGCGGTTTGCCGATCTTGCCGCCAATGCCGGCCGGTTTCACATCGGGGCGCATCCGGTGGTGATTCTGCCCGGCGCCTGCATGAAGACCGACACCGGCGGCGACGTCATGCGCGGCGAAGAGGTGCAGATCCTCGGTGCCGCCATACTTACTGGGCGCGACGAGGCGGTCATCTGCATCCCCGGCACCCACAGCAAATGGGCCCGGCTCGCGGCCGGCACGCTGAGCGGATTTCAGACCTTTGTCACCGGCGAGCTGTTCCAGCTCTTGTTGAACTCCAGCCTTGTCGGCGCGCTGGCCGAGGGCGACGAGATGCAGGAGGCGGCCTTTCGGCGCGGGCTCGACCGTGGCGCGGCGCTGCCGCTCTCACATGCGGTCTTTGCCGGTCGCGCCTCGGTGCTGACCGGGCAGATGCCCGGCACCGAGGTTGCGGCCTTTCTCTCGGGCGTGCTGATCGGGGCGGAATGCGCCGCCCAACCCGCCGATGACAGCCCGGTTCTGCTTCTGGCCAGCGGTGTGCTGGCCGACCGCTATGCCCGCGCGCTCGATCATTTCGGCCGTGCCCATCTGCCGGTGGACGCCGATGCCGCCAGCCTCGCCGGGCTGACCCGGGTGGCGCAGGATCTCTGGCCGAGACGGGTGGCCGCATGAGCACGCCCGCCGTCGCCCTCAATCATGTCGCCCTCGCCGCGCCCGATCCCGAAGCCAGCGCCGGCTTTTACCAGGCGTTCGGCTTTGTCTGGGGGTTCACCCGCCATGACGCCGCCGGCCGGATCGCGCTGCTCCAGATGCACCGGGCCGGCGGCTTTATCGAGCTTTTGGCCGATACCGAGGGAGTCGCGCCGGGCCATTTCGGCCTGCACACCGCCGAGATCGCCCCAATGCTCGAGCACCTTGCCGCCCAGGGCATTGCGCCACTGCATCCGCCGCGTCAGGGCGCCTCGAGCGTGATCTGGACCTTCTTTGCCGATCCCGCCGGCAACCGGGTCGAGCTTACCGCCCCCTGCCCGCGCGCATGAAACCGGGCCCCACAGCCTCGGGCCAATTGCTGGCCCTGGTGGCGCTGTTCAGCGGCGTCGCCTCGGGCGTGGTGCTCAAGGCGATCGGCGCCACGCCGCCGGGCGAGGCCATCGCGCTGCGCTCGGCCATGGCCTTTGCGGTGCTGGCGCTGGTGGTGCTGGCGCGGCGACGCGGCGAAGCGCGGCTGATCGGCCCGCGCGGCGGGCTGCGGGCCGTGCTCGACGCGGTGGCGGCACTGTGCTTTTCGCTGGCGATCTTCGAGATTCCGCTGGCGCTGCTTGCCGCGATCCACGCCACCCTGCCGATTGTCTCGGTGATCCTTTCGGGCGTTCTGCTGAAAGAGCGGTTGCGCGCGCTCAACTGGCTGGCGCTTGCCCTGGCCTGCGCCGGAACGCTGCTGATCCTGCAACCCGGCCTGGCGTTTTCGCCGCTGGGCATCGGGCTGGCCCTGATTTCGACCTTGGCCTATGCGCTGCGCGATATCGTTACCCGGCTGCTGCCACCCAGGACCGATACAATTCGCATCGCGCTGGTCTCGCTGGCGCTGGCCGGAAGCCTGGCCGCGCTCCTGCCGGGACAGGCCGGGTGGGTGATGCCGCCGGCGCGGGACCTCAGCCTGATCGCGGCCGCGGCGGCCGGGTTCATCGGCGCCAATGTATTGATCATCGCTGCCCTGCGGCGCACCGCACTCAGCCAGATCGCCCCGCTGCGCTATTCCAGCGTGCTCTGGTCGCTGGGGTTCGACGCCCTGCTCTGGGGCTACCTGCCCGATCTCGCCGGCTGGACCGGCATCGGCCTCATCCTGCTGGCCGGGGCGGTGCAGATCCGCGCCGGCCGCCCGACGTTTCACAAGGACCTGCCATGACCCGCAAACCCAACATCCTCTTTTTGCTGCCCGATCAGCTCCGCCACGACTTCCTGGGCTGCTATGGCGCCGGTTTCCTGCGCACCCCGGCGCTCGACAGTCTGGCTGCCGCCGGCACCCGGTATGAAACCGCAATCTCGCCGGCGCCGATCTGTGTGCCGGCGCGCGCCTCGATGCTGACCGGCCAGCCGGCGCATGAGACCGGCATCCTGCATAATCTCTGCTGGCTGCGCCCCGACCGCCGCGCCATGGGCATTGCCACCTGGCCCGAGTTGCTGGCCCGGGCCGGCTATCACACCGCCGCCATCGGCAAGATGCATTTCTATCCCTGGGACCGCGCCGAGGGGTTTCAGCACCGGGTGATTTCCGAGGACAAGCGCCATATCCATGTGCGCGACGATTACCACCACGCGCTGACCGCCGAGGGCCATGGCAAGCTGCACGGCCATCAGATGGCCGGCTATGCCGCGACCAAGGGCGCGGCGATCAATCCCCTGCCCGATCATCTGCAACCCGACCGCTGGGTGGCCCGACGCGCGGCCGCGCATCTGCGCGGCATGACCGGCGACCAGCCCTTTGCCATGATGGTAGGCTTTCCCGGTCCGCATTGCCCCTATGACCCGCCCGCCACGGCGCTGGACCGGGTTGATCCCGCCGGCCTGCCGCCCGCCCTGCCCCGCACCGAGGAAAGCGCGGTCCTGTTGCCCGAACTGGTGGCCGGCTATCGCCGCGACTGGGCCGAACTGGATTATTCCGAACTGACCGAGGCGCAGATCCGCACCATCCGCCACCATTACGCCGTGTCGGTCGAACGGCTGGATGAGGATGTGGCGCTGCTGATCGAGACCCTGCGCGAGACCGGCAAGCTCGACAATACCGTTGTCGTCTTCTCCTCTGACCACGGCGATTACCTCGGGGATTTCGGACTGATGGGCAAAGGCTTCTTTCACGAGCCTTCGATTCGCGTGCCGCTGATCGTGGCCGATTTCCGCCAGCCCGAGGCGAAGGTCGAAACCCCGCCGGTGACGCTGGTCGATCTCTTCCCGAGTTTCCTGGCCTGGGCGGCTCTGCCGCCGGCCCCGCAATCGCGCGGCGCTGTGCTTGGCACCGCGACGCCCGACCGCGCGATCTTTGGCGTCACCTCGCGCGGTGTGATGCTGCGGCAGGGGCGCTGGAAACTGGCCCGCTATCACGCCGGAAGCGAGGCGCTGTTTGAACTGGGCGCCGATCCCGGCGAGCAGGAGAACCTGATCGAGGCGCGCCCCGACATCCGCGCCCGGCTCGACGCCCTGCTCACCGCCGAAATGTTGCGCGGGATGACCGCCGGCCATGCTGACAAGACGGTGGCAGCGGCCAAATCGCCACCCGAAGGCGCCTTTCACGAGCGGTTCTGGCACCGCCCCTACCCTGCGCCCGCCGGTTGACGCGAACAATTTTCTCGCGATATTGCGGATTTCATGGCGTCAGGTGATGACCGCGGCGGCGCGTTGCGCTAGGATTTCAGTACTCGGCGCCTGGGTTGAGACTGGCTGATACCGGGATCGACGGCCGCCGGGCAGGGGCGCTTTCTGGCTGGTTCTTGCCACATAACCGCCCCTATCTACCTGCTCCAGCTACGTCCGATAACTCTGAAGTGTCAGATGGTGGCCTGTCGTGCTGCCTGCCGGTTCAGCCGGCCATGGAAACTTCCTTCGAAATGCAACTGTCCTGGTCTGGTAAGCGCCCGCCATGCCCGCCCCAGCCAAGGTGCTGGTGGGCGCAAAAGGCTTTCGGTTTCTCGGAGTAAACTTTGCCGAAACTGTCTGGGCCGACCACCGGTTCGCGGACAATTGGCGTGTCGAGGAGGTCGTCACCGCGATAAACGGGGAAAAGCTCTGGAGCGCTGGCGATGTCGAGGGGAATGTCCTCGGCGTCCGGTTCCAGAGGCACCGCCGCGCCAAGGCCGGCGAGTGGATTCTTACGGGCCTGATCGGGTGAAGCTCATGCATTCCCGCACCATTGCTCGCCGGTTTGGCAATACAACCCAAGCCGCACCAGCGCCGCCGTATTCTCAGCGACAAGATTGGGAAGGGCAGGGGCGACTGCGACAAGTCTTGGAGCGGCTCAACCAACCGGAGCGTCGCAAACACGAAAAGCGGATCGAGCGCGTGACATTCAGCGACCTGAACTCTGAACCGCGTTGCTTGCTGTAATGCCCCAGCCCAGAGCCCTGATGTGCGGATCGGCGTCAACGAACTGTTCTTTGAAAAAGTCCTGCCCGTGACTTCGGACAAAATTGTCCGCGGACAACGGCTGGGCTCCATCGCGCGATCATTGCGAAAACCGCGAGAGAAACTGGCGGGGTCGATGGCCCGAGATTGCCCAGGTCATGTCCGTGACAATCGGCGCACAAGTTGCTCCGGGACAAAGCCATCGCTGTTCTTTCCTGACGTTATCGAGCGAAAGTAGGCGCCGACCTTCTGGATTTTCTCATGGAATTGCATGACGGCCCAAACAGTCAGTGCCGCGCCTTCTATGCCCAGTCGCTCCTGAGCATCCTGGTAGTTTCGTGAATCGATCCCGAGCATTGGGGCAAGAGTTCGGGCATGGGAAACCACGTCGGACATGGTCTTCACTGGTGACAGTGAAAATTGCGCGGCTTCGGGGCAGGCGCTCAGGATTTCCTGAATGGTGATCTTTGGCGCTTCGGAACGTGATGGAGGCACTTTGGGTTGGCTCGGGTCTTTAATATCAATATTTTCTTTATTTGAGTTATGATGGTGCCGGACATTTTGGCCGTGGCTGTCGGACATTTTTTCTTCTCTGGTGTCGGTGCATTCGCACGGTTGTTCAATGTCCATGGCTTCGATGTCTAGGCTGGCCAACAGGTTTTGGCTTTCCTCCAGTGAAAGATTTCTGCGAAGCGCGCGGATAGCCATTGTGGCACCACTGTTGTCGGGATCGGATCGCAGGATTTCATTTGCGGCGGCGCGTATCTTGGCTTTGAGATAGGCGATCTGATCGTTCTTGCGAACGGCCTCGGCGGCAAGATCAACAAGCTCGCCAAAGCGCTGGAACAACGGTGACAGGTCGAATCCGAACCGAAGTGCGGTTCCCTCCGTCCTGTTCTGTCGGCAGAACCGTTTCCGATTGGAACTGTCGCGCCGGACGAGAAGGCCGCATTCCTGAAGGATGGCGGCATGGCGCCGAATGGTCCGGTCAGAGATTCCGTTCCGGCGGAAGGCAAGCGTGGCATTCGATGCGAAAACGGTGTTGTGGCGCCGCTTCGGGGGAAGACAAGACAGCATCGCGTCGAGCGTCGCAATGACCGACGCTTTCAGCCCCATCAAAGGGGCCGCCTGGCGCAGCGTGTCGATGACGATGTGCCGTTCGGGGCGGGCGTTGTCCGCGGACAACAGTTCCCGGTTCCGCTCTCCTACGGAGGCGGATGCTTGCGTAAATGCCATGAATTTTTCACGACAACCGGTCGGGAAAGGGCCCAGCCCCCCGTTTTCTTGAGAAAAGGCAACAAAAAACCGTTCAACCGAATCGGTTGTTGTTGACTGTTACGGAGAAGCTGGTAAATCTGAGGGTGCTAAGAACAGATTGGGCTCTCCAGGGGTGACCTTGGGGGCTCTTTCTTTTTTTGGCTGTGTGTCGTGCTCCTTGTGGTTTTTGTTGCTCTGCTCGCCTGTGTATCAGTCGGATTGCCTGTCCGACTTCCACGCCTCATAGAGACGCTTCAGCTCAATTTCGGCATTGTCCCGCATCCATTGAGTGAATTCCGGGGCGTCGACCTTGGACATCTTCACGGTCAGTGCGCGTGGGCTGTCCTTGATCTCAGCCAATGTTTTGCCGTCGTTCGCCATGACCTTTTGTGCCGCGGGTTTTGTGGCTTTGGCGGCCTTGGCGCTATTGGATACAGCGTCGCTGACACGCGCAAAGCGGTCGTCCGAGGCAGGGATCTTGTCGAGTGCCAAGTCCGAGGCCACTTGAATAAGGTCAGAATTGCTGCCCTTCACCTTGTCGGCGAGGTCTTCCCACCGGCGGCGACCGACACCATGCGCCGAGCCGATCATCTCGATCACCGGTTCGGGGATCGATCGCGCCACCTTGGTCATGCGCGACAGCATCGGTTTGTCGATGGCCAGGGCGTCGAGGATCACGGGCTGTTCATAGCCCGTGTCGCTGAGCTGTGCCGCGAAAAGAGCCTTTTCGATAAAACTCGGGTCCAGCCGATGTGAGTTTTCCTGGCCTTGCGCCAGGATCGCCTCTTCGTCGGAAAGCGTGCGCACCAGGGCTCTGGCCGCCAGTCCGATCGATTGCAGTGCCCGCAACCGGCGACGACCGTAAACGATCTTGTAGCGCCCGGGCTTTTCCGCAAGCGGACGCACCATGATCGGCACCTGCTGGCCGTGTTCCTTGATGCTTGCCGCAAGCGTGACCACGTCGGCGTCGGAAAAGGCAAGGCGGTCCTTTGGCCCGTCTTCCTCGATCAGGTCGACGGGAATTTCCCGGACCGCATTGCTGGAGAGATCCTTGAGCGTCGATTTTACGCCGCTCATCGCGCCCGTGTTCGGGAAGCGGGGCTTCGAATCCTCGGAGGAAACAGCAGCGGCGGCATCCGGCGGGGGCGGGGGCTGGAACAGGTTTCTACGTGCCATCAGTCGACGGTCCTCCCCCAGGATTGTTGGATTGTTTTCTCGAATTCGTCCGCGACGCCGTTCACACTTTCCATGATCCTGTCCAGGGTCTTCTTGACCACCTGGCTCGGTTCCAGCTCATAGATTGTCTGCTGCGTCATCCCGGCGTCGGAAATCGCGGTGGATTTCAGCATCGGCGTGGCAAGCACCTGGTCGAGCAGAATGGACCTGAGGAAACCCGCCATCTGCGATTGCGGCACGTCGGTCGGCTCGAACCTCGCAACGAGGTATTTGAGGAACGACCAGTCGATCGGCCCCGTCGCTTCCTCAAGGGTGCGAACAGTCTCTCCGGCCATCTCAAGGAATTGCGCCATCGAAGCAACATCGAGCATGCTGGGTACGACGGTTATCAAGAGACCTGTGGACGCCAGCAAGGCAGTCATTGTCGTGAAGCCCAGCTGAGGCGGACAATCGATAATCACCAGATCGTAATTGGCTTCGATTTCATCGAGTGCGATGGCCAGTCTTTGCGTAAAGGGCGGGTCGACCTTGTGCTGAAGTGCATAGGCGGTTTCGGTTTCATACTCGGACAGCAACAGCCCGGCAGGTGCCAGGTCGAGGTTGTGAAAGTAAGTCTTGCGCACCACCTGGCTCAACGGCACAGGGTCTTCGTACTTCAGCGCATCGTATATGGTTCCGCTCTCGGCAAACTCGATTTCCGGGCGATAGCCGAACATCGTCGTCAGACTGGCCTGGGGGTCCATGTCCACGGCCAGCACGCGATAGCCCCTGAGGGCGTATCGCTGGGCCAGGTGGATCGCGGTTGTCGTCTTGCTGGACCCGCCCTTGAAATTCACGATGGAGAGGATCTGAAGCGCGTCACCGTCCCGCCGACCTGGCAAGTAGGCGTCGCCGTTGCGACCGGTTTTTGCCATCACCTTGCGGATCTGGTCGATTTCTTCCGCAGTATAGAGGCGTCGGCCTCGGGAATCCGTCTCGACGTCGGGAAAGTCACCCTCCTGGTGGCGCGTTCGGAGGTTCGACATACTGATGCCTGTCAACTCGGAAACTTCGGCAGGGTGGAATTTGCGCAGGGTCTTTCTGCTTTCCGGTTGAAAGCTGTTGCGCATATGGTGGTTCAGGGCTTCCGAAAGTCGCGCCGCATCCGTGGAAATGGATCCTGCAATAGACTTTGTGCCGGGGAAATCCGCCTTGCTGTTCATGCTGCCCTCGTGACCTCTTGGTGGGTCGATTATGTTTCGTCGCTAAAGTGCGTGATTTTCGCGTTCTTGCGACTAGAGCACTCATCGCACGCAACTTATCCCCAGACAACAATTTTTTTAAGCTGGTGGATGGCGGAATTCCGATAGCGGTTGGGGGTGCAGTATGGTGGTATGGCGTAAGTATTTGGAAAATAATGATAACCTCTGCGAGAAGGGGCTGTTCGCGAATAAGTTGCCGTGTTGCCTTTGCCTGCCCCCGGGGGACACGGCAAGCTTTGTCTGCGAATCGTGGCACTTACGAAACGCATGACGGCAATCTGGGGCCCGCTCAGATAGGCCCAAGGCGCTTGGCCCGCGCCAGCAACATTCCGACCGAGGACGACTGTCAACGGGTGTGGCAATGCAGCGTGAATTCGTGCCTCGCCTCCGGCCGGCCGCAGATTGCTTGCAACGGAATGCCCGCGTCCGCGTCCTTGATCGCGGCGACATTGGCGGGCAGGCGATCGTCACGCACACAGGCTTTCACGGCGCGTAGCGGGCGGCTGTGCATCCCGTGTTGATCCTGGGGCAGGGGCATGGACGCAAAATCGCTTGGGTAATGTGCAAAAGCCACGTATTTTGCACATATGAAACCGCAAGAATCTACCTTTAATGACCTTTCCGACGATCCTCTCACCACCACCGAAGAGGATGAGGAGACTTCAGAAGAAGATCTCTGGTTCCTGCCGGGGCCGCTCGAAGAAGACCCGGATGATTTGCCTCCCGGGCCACGCGCGCAAACGTCCGAAAAGTCCGTCATCGACGACTGGGCAATGGCGGAAGGCGCCCAGGCTGCGCTTCTGGCAAGGGTGGCCGGGCGCATGGGGGCGCTGGATGACCGGCTGGAGCGCGGCCCGAAAGGCTGGCGGCACAGACTGGCTCTGATCGAGGCGGCGGACCTCAGCTGGTATGCGGGTGATCGGGTGAGCCCCGATCGTCTGGCACTGTGGACCTCCATGCGGCTGTCAGGTGTTCAGGATGATTCAAATGCCTTGGCCCGGATTGGGTGGGCTGTTCGTCGCCTGACCGGTGGCCCGGGCCCGATGACCGATCTGGCGGCCTTCCTGGACCGCCGTGATCCCGAGACCATCGAGGACACTGCCGAGCGGTTCGAAGATCGCGCGGGCGGATGGATAGACGTGATGACGGCAGCGGCCGATCTGCACCCGATCACGCGCGCCTGCATGGGCTTTCATCTCTGGAGCCTGGCGGGCCTCGGCCAACACGGCGACCAGATCGAGGCAACCGTCACAGCAGCTCGGATCGCGGCCGGTGACGGACGCGGTGCGATCTTCGCGCCAATCGCCAAGGGTGGGGCAGGCGGGCTGCGGGCCGCTGGCCTGCCGTTCGAGCGGTTGACCCGCTGGCTGGATGGGATGAACAACGCCATTCTGACGGCGATACGCCATCTGGACGACATCGAAGCCTGGGATGCACGGGCAGACGCCGCGATGGCTCGGCTCTCCGGGCGCACACCGGCCGGTCTCCGCTCTGTATTGACCGAATGGCCTTTGGTGTCGGCCCCAATGGCGGAAGCCTTGACCGGCGCAAGCCGCGCTGCTGTGCAGCGCAACCTGGCCTGGATGGAAGACCGGGGCCTGATTCAGGAAGTGACCGGGCACGGGCGCTACAGGATGTGGCGTATCGATATCCAGGTGAGTTGAAGGAAGCCGCGCCAATCTGTCTTCCGACAGACCTCCGCAACAGACGTTCTGCCCTCCGCCTGCCTGAAGCCGAACACCTTTTGTGCGTCCGGGAACTTCGATGCTTTGATGCGTTTCCGCTCCTCTCCCGGCCAAGGCCTCCATGCGGAAAACGCGATCCAGAAACGAGGGCTTTCCCGGGGATCATATCAGCCCGGTCCGCGGCCACACCCTGGTCTACACCGTGGTTCCTGCCTCGGTTCTCGTAGTGTTTTCTGACCTCAGCCGGTTCGCGTCGCTTGGCGCATTTTCATATCTTGTCATGGCCATGCCGGTGCATTGGGGTGCGTTTCACTGCATGCGACATGAGATCGGTGCAAAGGCCATCACTCTGTTGCGCCGGCCTCTGACGCGGTTGTTCCGGTGGCCTTCACGAAGATGCAACTGGGGTCGGATCCCATGATCGTGTTATATGCTTTTGTCGGGATTGGCGCGGTCTTTGCTTTCCAGCGCATCTAGATGTCCCGTTGATTGGGAGAAGTATGCGAATGACAGTATCGCCTCGCAGGAATGTGGCCGGGTTCAATCTGAAATCCTATCTGCTTTCATCATGGTGGGCGCGCCACTTGATCGTGATTTTGATCGGTGCGGCCGGGACATGGCTGTTCTTGTACAGCCGCATCGAGTGGTCGCCGATGCACCGCTGGAACAGGGCCGTTGGTGATATGTCGATTGTTCTGGTGGCAGCCGCCATGTCGCTTGGTCCCGTGTCGCGTCTGTGGCGCAGTACGGCGGTATTGTTACCCTACCGGCGCGAATTGGGCATATATGCGGTGTTGCTGGCATTCATACACGCCACGATCATCTTGATCGGCTGGGTGAACCTGGATCTCATGCGTCTTGTCGGCTTTGAATTTCACCCGGGACTGCAAAGATACGTCATGGTGCAGCACGGATTTGCGATTGCCAATCTGATTGGTGTCCTTGCATTGCTTTACGGTCTGATTTTGGCCGGTACGTCGAACGACCGAAGCCTCCGGTGGATGGGAAGTTCGGTTTGGAAATTTGTACAGCGGGGAACCTACGTGCTGTGGTGGCTGTCAGTTGTACATACCGGCTACTTTCTGTACCTTCACTTCCTCGATTTTCATCGGGCGACGCCCGAACCGAACTGGGTTCAATGGCCTTTTGCCGGTTTGGTCGGTACCGTCCTGGCCCTTCAGATCGTCGCGTCGTCCGCCACCCTGTACAAAGTACGCCGACGCGGTTCCGCGGCATCTTAGGATCCGTCGCCCGGGCCTTTTGAGAGTGACCCGACCGGTCGCTGCCGGAAATCGAATTCCGTTTGGCGCTGTGCAAGGCAGCCAGATGACGTGACTTTTCGTCTGTCGCGCGACTTTTGTGCCGGCTGTATTGGCGTCTGGCGATTTGCAGCCGTTCGCGAAACCGGCCCGGGCGGAGCTATTCAGATCCGGCGATCAGCGGCCTTTCCACCTGACGCAGGATCGATTTGCGGTGACCTGCCCCCCGCTGGTCCCTCGCTCATGACGAGAGTCTGCCGGTTTGATTTTGGTAGTCGTCGGTTTCGGGCTTGGCAAGCGTGGCAGGCGCGTGACCTGCCCCCCGCTGGTCCCTCGCTCATGACGAGAGTCTGCCGGTTTGATTTTGGTAGTCGTCGGTTTCGGGCTTGGCAAGCGTGGCAGGCGCGGAGCCCTCAAATAGCTCAAGCGCCTGCCGCGCTTGCTTTGGCGTTCTGTTCCCCAGCGAAGAGTGCGGCCTGACGTTGTTGTAATCGTAGCGCCACAGCGCCAGCTTGCGGCGGGCATCGTCGAGGGTATCGAACAGCTCTTCATTGAGAAGCTCGTTCCGCAGGCTGCCGTTGAATGACTCGATAAAGGCATTCTGCTGCGGTTTTCCGGGGTCGATGTAATGCCAATCCACGCCGTTCCTGTCGGCCCATCTCAGGATTGCCCGGCTGGTGAATTCCGTGCCGTTATCACTGACAATGCAAGCAGGCTTTCCGTAGATCCGGACGAGCGCGTCCAGTTCTCGGGCAACTCGCTCACCTGAAATGCTGGTGTCTGCCGCCAGGCACAGGTTTTCCCGGCAGCAATCATCATTCACGGCCAAGATGCGAAACTTCCGCGACGCCCCGAAGCTGTCCGACAGGAAATCCAGGGACCAGCGCTGGTTGGTCTGTGTGGCTTCAGGCATTGGCGTTCTCGAGCCCCGGGCGCGTTTACGGCCCCGCCGTCGTTTCACTGCAAGGCCCTCCTCTCGGTAGAGGCGGTAAAGCTTTTTGTGGTTCATGATCATGCCTTTTCTCTCAAGCAGCACGCCGATCCGCCGGTAGCCGAACCGGCGGCGTCTGCCAGCGATCTCCTTCATCTCCTGGCGGATCTCAGGATGGTCGGGCGGGCGTTCGCGCCGGACCGTCTTGGGGTCGACACCGACAAGCCGGCAGGCCCTGCGCTGCGAGATGCCATGATCCCGCATCGCATTGAGCGCTGCCTCTCGCCGCTCCTTCGGTGCCGTCAGCTTTTTCCCAGCAGGTCTTTCAGAACCACATTGTCGAGCATCGTGTCTGCCAGCAGCCGCTTCAGCTTGCCGTTCTCATCTTCCAGCGCCTTCAGCCGCGCGGCCTCTGACACCTCCATGCCGCCATACTTGGACTTCAGCTTGTAAAAAGTCGCCGGGCTCAGGCCGTGCCGACGGCACACCTCCGCTGTCGGCATCCCGGCTTCCTGCTCTTTGATCATCCCGATGATTTGCGCCTCGGTGAAACGGCTCTTACGCATTCGTCTGCTCCTTTAGAGTTGGCGCAGACTCTACATCATGGTGAGGGATTTTGCGGGGGGCAGGTCAGCGGGTGCGTTCGGTGATCTCGAAACGACCCGGCCACACAGCCACGGCACGAAGTGCGCCTTCAAGCTATTTTGCGAGAGGTGCCCGACTGAGGTCGTTTCCGCCGTCGGCCGCTTTCCTGGCGAGCCGGAGAAACTCCAGACGCTCTGCATCCGTCAGGCCGGTCAGCATGTCGTCCTGCATCGCGCGCACCACGGGTCTCGCGCCAGCGAGCGTGGCGTCACCGAGGTCGGTCAGGGAAAGTTCGCGTGCGCGCCGGTCGCGGGGGCTGACCTTGCGCAGGATGAACCCCTTTGCCTCGAGCCGGTCCACAACACCGCCGATCGTCGCGCGATCATGTGCGATGAGGCCGGCGAGGCTGGCCTGATCGATGCCCGGATTGGCGCAGATCGCGTTCAGGGCAGCGAACTGGATCGGGGTCAGATCGTATCCCGCATTCTTCATGCGGTCCTGGAAGACCGAGGTCGAGATCTGGTTGAGGCGTCGGATCAGGTGACCCGCCATATTGTGGATTTCAAGGTTTTGGGATGAGGTCACCGTCTGTCTCCGCTTCGTCGGCGCAGGCCGCCTTCGTCAATAGTATGCTTACTCACTATCTTGACGCAGCGCAATACATAGTATACTTACCATAAGCATACTTAGCGAAGTGATTCCCCGGGATCACGCAACGGGAGGACCCCATGAAGCATTTTCTGACCGCTCGCCTTGCCGCCTCGACCGCAGCCCTGGCCCTGATGACCTCCGCCGCGCTGGCCGAGAAAGAGCTGCGCATCGGCCTGATCACGCCGCCGCCGCATGTCTGGACGCAAGTGGCCAATCGCATGGCAGACTCGCTGCCGGACGAATCGGGCGACGCGCTTTCGCTGGCCGTCTTTCCCGCCGGACAGCTCGGCTCCGAGCAGGAAATGTTTCAGCAGCTGGGTACCGGTCTGCTTGACGCCGCGCTGATGACCGGCGCGATCAGCAGCCTGCGGGCGCCGTCGCTGGCCGGCTGGTTCACGCCGTATCTTTTCGAGGATGTCAGCGCCGCCGCCGCCGCCGCCGAAACCCCGGCCGCGCAGGAGATGCTGGACGAGCTGCAACGCGCAGGGGTCCAGGGACTGGGCTATACCTTCGCCGGGATGCGCCATATCCTGATGCGCGAGGGCCTGATTGAAACCCCCGACGACCTCGTCAACGAGAAGATCCGCATCGTGCCCTTCCCGGCGATGCAGACCTGGTGGCAGGCGGTGGGCGCCGTGCCGACGCCGGTCAATCTCGGCGACGTCTATTCCGGGCTTCAGAGCGGCTTGCTCGACGGCATCGACATTGACCTTGACGCACTGGTCGGCCTGAACTTTCAGGAAGTTGCGGGCGGCCTCACCCTGACCAACCACATGGCCTTTCCGGCGGTGCTGGTGGTGTCGCAGGCCACCTGGAGCGGAATGAGCGAAGAAGAACGCGCCGCCTTCACCGCCGCGGCGGAAGAGGCGCTGGCCTGGGGCACCGAACAGCAGGTGGCGGCGGAGAGCGCCAATATCGCCTCGCTCGATGGCCAGATCGAGATCGGCCGCGTCGAGAACGGCAACGAGGTCTTCGGCACCGCCAATGCCGCCTTCCAGGAGGCTTACGGTTCCAACGACATCATCAGCCGCTTTCAGGAGCAGGCCCGCGAGGCCGCCCAATGACAGCCGCAACCCGGACCACTGGCACGGCGGAGCAAATCATGCTCCGCCTCTCGGACCGGCTCGTCGCCGTCGAGCGGGTCGTGAGCCGGGTGATGGTGGTGGGCTTCGTCGGCCTGATCACCGTCAATGTCGGCATGCGCTACCTCGCCGGCCGTCCGATCGTCTTTGCCGAGGAACTGGCGGCAATCATGCTGGTCTGGCTGGCCTTCGTGGCAATCTCGATCTCGCTGCATGACCGCGCCCAGATCGGCGTCACCCTGCTGGTCGACAAGCTGCCGGGCTTCGCCAGGCGGGCGATGGAGGTGGCGGTCAACCTGATCATTGCGGCCATCCTTGCGGTGCTGCTGTGGAAATCGGTGGTCTGGGTGAACTCGCCCATGGTGGCCTTCGAACAGGTGATCACCACGGGGTGGAAGAAATGGCCGTTCTTTTTGGTGGTTCCGCTCTTCTGCATCACCGCCTTCATTCACGTGGTCGCGCATATCCTGCGCCCGACCGGCGAACATCATGAGGTGACCCTGTGACCGGCCTCAGCTTTCTTGTCCTGCTCGGCACCGGCATGCCCATCGCATTCGTGCTGATCGCCACCACCTTCGTCTTTCTCTACATGGCCGACCGTCTGCCGGTGCTCGACGCGGTGCCGCAGATCGCCTTCGGCAGCGTCGAGACCTTCGACTTGCTGGCCATCCCGCTCTTCGTGATGCTGGGCGAGATCATGAACGAAGGCGGGCTGACCCGGCGCATCTTCCGCGCCGCCCGCGCCTGGCTGACCCGGGTGCGCCACGACCTGCCTTTGGTCAATCTGATTGCCAACCTGGCACTGGCCGCCATCATGGGCTCGGCCACCGCGCAGATCGCGGTGATGAGCCGCACCGTGGTGCCGGAAATGGAGAAGGCGGGTTACGGCCGCGGCTATTCCACCGCCATCACCGCCGCCGCCGGACTGCTTGGCCCGATCATCCCGCCCTCGATGATCCTGATCATCTTCGGCGTGATCGCGCAGGTCTCGATCGCCGACATGTTCCGTGCGGGCATCGTGCCCGGCCTGATCCTCTTTGCCCTGATGCTGGGCTTGACCCTGTGGCAGGCATCGCGCAACCAGACCCATGGCGCCGCGACCCGTCCGGTCGAGACCAGCCGCATCAAGGCCAGCCTGCCCGGGCTCGCCACCATGCTCATTCCCTTCGTGATCGTCGGCGGTATCAGCTTCGGCGTCTTCACCCCCACCGAATCCGCCGCCGTCGCCATCGTCGTGGCGCTGATCCTCGGGGGACCGGTGTTTCGTGATCTCACGTGGAAGAGCCTGCCGGCGATCCTCGACCGGACGGTGCAGAACTCGGCCATCGTGCTGTTCCTGATCATGGCCGCCAAGGTGTTCGGCTGGGTGCTGACCTTCAACCAGATCCCGCAGGCCGTCGCCGCCTTCATCGCCTCGCTGACCCAGGACCCGACGATCTTCATGATCCTCGTCATGCTGTCGCTGGTCGCGGTGGGCATGTTCCTCGACGGCATCGCGGCGCTGATCATCATGGTGCCGATCCTGTTGCCGGTCGCCACCGCGACCTATGGCATCGACCCGGTGCAATTCGGCATCATGGTCTCGATGACGCTGGTGCTGGGCCTGCTGACGCCCCCGGTGGGTGCCGGGCTCTACATCGCGGCGGCCATCTCCGAGGTGCCGATCACCCGGCTGTCGAAGCTGGTGGCGCCCTACGTGCTGGCCTCGGTCCTGGTGATCTTCATCGTGATCCTTTTCCCCTGGGTTGTCCGGCCCTTCTGAACCCCGCCCCTCTCCCCCTCATCCGAAAGGTAGAAGTCATGACCCAAGAGCTTCCCATCATCATCGCGGGCGGCGGCATCGGCGGCCTCGCGGCAGCCTGCGGCCTGGCCCGCAAAGGCCAACGTTCCATCGTCGTCGAACAGGCGCCCCAGCTGGGCGAGATCGGCGCCGGCATCCAGATCGGCCCCAACGCCTTCCACTGCTTCGATTATCTCGGCGTCGGCGACGAGGCGCGCAGCGTCGCGGTCTATATCGACCACCTGCGCCTGATGGATGCACAGACCGCTGAGGACATCACCTCGATCCCGCTCGACGATCCGTTCCGCAAGTTCTACGGCAACCCCTACGCAGTGGTGCACCGCGCCGACTTGCATGGCGTGTTGCTGAAGTTCTGCGAGACCAGCCCGCTGGTCGACATCCGCACCAACCACGTGGTCACGGGATACGAGCAGGACGGCACCTCCGCCACGCTGCTACTGAAGGACCGCGAGCCCCTCAAGGGCCGCTTCCTGATCGGCGCCGAAGGCCTGCGCTCGCCCATTCGCGGCCAGATGATCGGCGACGGTGAGCCGCGGATTTCCGGCCATGCCACCTATCGCTCGGTGATCCCCACCGAGCAGATGCCCGAGGATCTGCGCTGGAACGCCGCCACCCTCTGGGCCGGCCCGAAGTGCCATATCGTCCACTATCCGCTGAAGGGCGGCAAGGTCTACAACCTCGTCGTCACCTATCACCGCGACGAGAAAGAGGCGATCGCCGGCAAGCCGGTCAGCAAGGAAGACGTGGCGCAGGGCTTCGAGCACATCCACCCGCGCGCCCGCCAGATCATCGAGCATGGCACCGACTGGAAGCAATGGGTGCTCTGCGACCGTGACCCGATCTCGAACTGGGTCGACGGCCGCGTGGCGCTTCTGGGCGACAGTGCGCATCCGATGCTGCAATACTTCGCCCAGGGCGCCTGCATGGCGATGGAGGATGCCGTCGCGTTGTCGCATTGCATCGAGAACCATGGGCAGGACATCGAGGGCGCCCTGCAACGCTACCAGCAGATGCGCATGGTGCGCACCGCCCGCGTGCAGATGAACTCGAGACTGATCGGCGAATACATCTACCACCCCGACGACGCCAAGGCCGCCGTCCGCAATCACGTCATGCGCTCGATGGGCGCCGACGACTGGTATCGCCAGTTGAACTGGCTCTACGGCTCGAACGGCCTCGACGCCGCCGCCGCGACCGACGCGGCCGCGTGAACATCCCCAAACAAGGAGTACCCTCATGAGCTATATCTTCGATCCCGCTCCCGTCCCGACCCTTGCCGTTGCTGATAGCCAAGACCGCATCCCGGTGCGCCGCATTTTCTGTATCGGCCGCAACTACGCCGCCCACGCGGTCGAGATGGGCAAGGACCCGGACCGCGACCCGCCGTTCTTCTTCCTCAAGCCCAATGACGCGGTGGTCGAGGACGGCGCGACCGTGCCTTACCCGCCCGAGACCGAGCACTTCCACTACGAGGCCGAACTGGTCGCGGTGATCGGAGCCGGGGGCAAGAACATCGCTGAGGAAGACGCGCTGGACCACGTCTGGGGCTATGCGGTGGGCAATGACCTGACCCGCCGCGACCTGCAACTGAAGGCGCGCGAGCAGGGCCGGCCTTGGGACCTGGGCAAAGGTTTCGACCGCTCCGCCCCCATCGCGCCGGTGCATTCCGTGTCCAAGGTCGGCCACCCGTCGAAGGGCTTCATCCGCCTGACTGTGAACGGCGAGACCAGGCAGGAGGCCGACCTCGCGGAACTCATCTGGTCGGTGCCCGAGATGATCTCGATCCTGTCGCACTCGATGGAACTGCGCCCCGGCGACGTGATCATGACCGGCACTCCTGCCGGCGTCGGCCCGCTCGCCCCCGGCGACACCTGCGTCGTCTCGGTCGAGGGGCTGGGCGAGTTGACCACGAAGATCGGGCCCAAGGAATGACCCTGAAGCTGCACAACTTCTTCCGGTCGTCGACCTCGACCCGGCTGCGCGCCGCGCTGAACCTCAAGGGGCTGGACTACGATTACGTCCCTTACGCGCTGCGCGACGGCCAGACCCGGACACCAGAGTACCTGCGGCGCAATCCGCAGGGCCTCGTCCCGACGCTGGAGCGCGAGGACGGCAGCCATCTCACCCAGTCGCTCGCCATTATCGAGTGGCTGGAGGAGACCCATCCCGAACCGGCGCTTCTGCCAAAGGATGCAGACGGTCGGGCGCGGGTGCGGGCGCTGGCGCACATGGTGGCGCTCGAGATCCATCCGCTCAACAACCTGCGCGTGCTGTTCTACCTGCGCGATGAATTCGCCGCCGACGAGGCCGCGCAGAAGCAATGGTTCACCCATTGGGTGACGCTCACCTTCGACGCGCTGGAGGCCACGCTGGCGGATAGCCCCGAGACCGGCACATACTGCCACGGCGATACGCCGACGCTGGCCGACCTCTGCCTCTATGCACAGGTCTGGAACAACAAACGCTTCGACATCGCGCTGGACAAATGGCCCACCATCGCCCGCATCTTCGCGGCGCTGGACAGCCTGCCCGCCTTCAACGACGCCGCGCCACCCAACCAGCCCGACGCCGCCTGAGACAAGGAGAGAGCCATGGACAATGCCATGCAACCCGATGACACTCCCGAACTTCGCGCGCTCTACAAGGGGTTCGACGACAAGCACATGATGCCGCTCTGGACCCAGCTGGGCGACCTGATGCCGGTGCACCCCAAGCCGAAGGCGGTGCCGCATGTCTGGAAATGGGCCGACCTGCTGCCACTGGCGGAAGAATCCGGCAAGCTGGTGCCGGTGGGTCGTGGCGGGGAACGCCGCGCCATCGGTCTCGCCAACCCCGGGCTGGGCGGCAATGCCTATATCACGCCGACGCTCTGGTGCGCGATCCAGTACCTGCTGCCCGGCGAGAACGCGCCCGAACACCGGCATTCACAGAACGCCTTCCGCTTCGTGGTCGAGGGCGAAGGCGTCTGGACCGTGGTCAATGGCGACCCGGTGCGCATGTCGCGCGGCGACCTGCTGCTGACGCCCGGCTGGAACTTCCACGGCCATCACAATGTCGCGACAGAGCCGATGGCCTGGATCGACGGGCTGGACATCCCGTTCAGCCAGCAGATGGACGTGGGCTTCTTCGAATTCGGCGCCGAGCGCGTCACCGACAATGCCACGCCCAACTACAGCCAGGGCGAGCGGCTCTGGTGCCACCCCGGCCTGCGGCCGCTTTCGGGGCTTCAGAACACCGTCGCCTCCCCCATTGGCGCATACCGCTGGGAGCACACCGACGCCGCGCTGACCGAGCAGCTTTTGCTCGAGGATGAGGGCAATCCGGCGACGGTGGAGCTGGGCCATGCCGCAATCCGCTACGTCAATCCGACCACCGGCGGCGACGTGATGCCGACCATCCGCTGCGAGTTTCACCGGGTCCGGGCCGGCATTGAAACGCCGGCGCGGCAGGAGGTCGGCTCTTCGGTCTTTCAGGTTTTCGAAGGCGCGGGTGCTGTGGTGCTGGGCGGCGAGACCCGCAAGCTGGAGAAGGGCGACATCTTCGTCGTGCCCTCCTGGGTGTCCTGGTCGCTTCAGGCCGAGACGCAGTTCGACCTGTTCCGCTTCTCCGACGCGCCGATCATGGAGCGGCTCGACTTCATGCGCACGCAGGTCACAGGTCAATGACCGGCAAGGCCAACGCCGCGCGCGACGCCCTGCGCGCGCGGCAAGGGGCGGGAGCGCGCTATGACGCCGAGACCGCGCCGCAGGGCGACCTGCTGCTGGCGCGCCGCGGCACCGCATATTTCGCGCGTAAACTCAACGAATTGCGCGACGAGGACTTGGCCGCGCCCTCGCTTCGCGACGGTTGGAGCAGGCGGCAGCTGATCGCCCATGTCAGCCTTCAGGCGCGGGCGATGGCGCTGGCGCTGAAGGTGCTGCGCGAGCCGCTGATGGCGGAGGAGGCCGAGTGGCAACCCGACCTCGCGCTGGCGGCGACGCTGCCCGCGCGCGCCCTGCGGCATCTCTTCGACCACGCCGTGAAACATCTCGACGTGGAATGGCGCGACCTGCCCGCCGCCGCCTGGGACGGGCCGCCGATCATGCTGGCCGGGGAGGAGATCAGCCCGCGCGACACGCCGGACCTGCGCGCGCGGGACATCTGGCGCGCCGCTATGGAACTCGGCAGCGGCGGGCGGCGGGAGGATGTGCCGAAGCCCTTGCGGGACGCCTGAGGGCGGCCCGTCCTATGCCAGCTTTTCGGCCAGGGGGCTTTCGTCCATCTGCGCCGTGAGCTGCGCGATCAGCCGTAAGGACAGGGCCGTCCCAATCCTCGCCGCCCTCCTGCCATTGTCGCGTCAGGTGCTGCATCGGCGGCGTCGGGTTCTGGTGCGCCTCGAATGGCAACGGCAAGTCGAACTTGTCCGGAGAGTACATGTCCCAGTATTTGCCCGGCGGATTGAACGGGTAATGCGGGTCCGGGAAGGACACGAAGGTGCGGGCAATCGACCCCTGCGCGGTGTCAGCACCAACTCGGCGTCGATCCCGTGCCGGCGGAGGTTGCGCAAGAGCGTCCGCGTGCCCGGCACTTCTTCTGTCCCGACGGTCAGCATCGTCACCTTTGCCTTCTGTTCGAGCGCGGCCATGGCATCGCCGACGGCGCGGGCCGAGGAGCGTTTGCCATCCCAGGCCACCAGCGCGTTTTCGGCCAGCCGGTCCGCCGAATACCCGTCCGGGACCACTGTCACCGGCCGGCCCTAGCGCAACGCGATCAGATCGGGATCGGCGGACATATGCGCCTCGTTCTCGCGTCGGGAATGCACTCCCTTCACCACAAGGTCGAATGTCCGCGCGTATTCCGACAGGGACAGCCCCGCGCCGGCATCGAGATCGACAAACTCGGACCGCCGGGGGCGGACCGTCATGCCGTCTCGGCGCGCGCGGCCTCGGCATTCTTGCGCAGGAACCAGACGACCGAGACGGCCGACAGGATCAGCAGCGCCAGAGCCACCGGGCTATAGATCACTTGCGTCAGATCGTTGTTGGTCAGCGCCAGGGCCTGGGCGATGGATTTCTCGAACCGCGGACCGAGGAAGAATGCGATGATGAAGATCACCAGAGAATAGCCGAAGCTCGTCATCAGGGAGCCCAGCACCGCGAAGATCAGCATGATCGCCACCCCGAACAGCCCGCTCGTCGCCATCGACACGCCGACCACACAGAGCAGGATGGCCGAGGCGAAGATGATCGATTCCGGTGCCGAGACGACCTTGACCCAGATGCGCAGGCCCACCTGGCCGACCCAGAGGTTGACAAAGTTGGCCATGATCATCGCGCCGAACAATCCATAGACCAGCCGTCCCTGGCTTTCGAACAGCAGCGGGCCGGGCTGCATGCCGTGGATCATGAAGGCGCTGATGATCAGCGCCGCTCCGACCGAGCCGGGAATGCCGAGGGTCAAGAGCGGGATCAGGTTCGATCCGACGACGGCGGAATTGGCCGATTCTGACGCCGCGATCCCTTGAATATTGCCCTTGCCGAATGTCTCGGGCTCTTTCGACGACGCCTTTGTCATCGCGTAGGACATGAAGGCCGCCGCCGTCGATCCGATCCCCGGCATGGCGCCCAGGATGGTGCCGATTGTGGCGCCGCGCAGCAGGGTGAAGCGGCAGGACCAGTATTCGGCCCAGGTCACGCGGCGATCATCGGGGTTGCCGGTGTCATTTGTCTCGATGGCCGACTGCACGCCGCCGTGGGCCAGCGGCATGCGGTGCAGGATCTCGGACATCGCCAGCATCCCGATGGCCACTGCGGGCAGGGGCAGCCCG
Organism: Marinovum sp. E3; assembly: GCF_055755275.1. Lineage (NCBI taxonomy): Bacteria > Pseudomonadati > Pseudomonadota > Alphaproteobacteria > Rhodobacterales > Roseobacteraceae > Marinovum > Marinovum sp. E3. Next base: position 329,437 of record NZ_JBVTQV010000002.1, on the reverse strand, counting down.
TCGAACACGTCCCAGTAGCCGAAGATCAGCCGTGGCGTGTAGTGCTCGGGGTCCTGCCCGACCGAGGCGACCAGCACGCCGAAGGCGGCGGCGATGACGCCCTTGGTCAACGAATTGCCGATCAGCCCTGCAAGGATCGAGAAGGCGAAGATCATCAGCGCGGCCACCTCGATCGGCCCCATCTTCAGCGCCAGGATGGCGAGCGGCGCCGAGACGGTGATCAAGACGATGTCGCTGAAGGTATCGCCGGTGATCGAGGAGAACAGCGCCATCTTGGTGGCCTTCAGCGGCTTGCCCTGTTTCGCCAGCGGATGACCGTCCAGCGCGGTCGCGGCGGCGTCCGGCGTGCCGGGCGTGTTCATCAACACTGCTGGCACCGCACCGCCCACAAGCCCGCCCTTGTTCACCCCCACGAGGAAGGCGATGGCGGGCAGGGAGTCCAGCCCGAAGGTGAAGGGAATGGCAATCGCCATCGCCATGATCGGCCCGATGCCGGGCACCGCGCCCACCATCTGGCCCAGGGTGACGCCGAGCAGCACGAAGGCCAGGTTGTAGAGCGTGAAGGCATCCCCGAAACCGGCCAGGATCGTCGCAAGGTCAACCATCGTTCCGCCTCCTTACGGCAATGCGCGCCCAAGCACCTGGGCCACGAGAAACCACGTTGCGGCGGGCATGACGAACACGCCGCCTGCCAGCCAGAGCGGACGTCGTTCTCCGATCAGCCACATGATGGCCAGCGCCAGCACAGGGGCCCGCGATCTCGAACCCGAAGTGCGACATGGCGAAGGTGCCCGCCGCCAGCACAGCGGAATACAGCCCGGCGCGGGCGATCAGCCGCGGGCTGCGCATCATGTGCGTGCTGGGCTTGACCACCAGCAGCGCCCCGCAGGCGGCAATGACAAGCGCCATGACATTGGGAAGGGTGTCCGGCGCCAGGTTTCCGCCATCGACCGTCTCGATGTAGGTCGGGTTGACGCGGAAATACATCGCCAGGCCGAACAGCACGAAAAAGACACCCGAGGCACGATCAGCAGCAGTCATTCTATCCTCCCGCGTGAATGGATGCCCCGCCACGATCTGCGGCGGGGCCAGGACTTATTTGCCGAACAGCACCTTCGAAGCGGCAGGCCCGTCGGTCATCATCTTGTGCGTGCCCTCCGGGCCCAGGTTCAGCGACTGGCTCTGCGTCGCGTTCTTGACGATCTCGGCCACCTCCGGCGATTTCACCGCCTCGTCGATGGCCGCGGCAATGGCCTCCACCGCAGCCGGAGCGGTGCCGGCGCGCATGGCGAGGAAATAGACCGGGTCGACATAGGCCTCGACACCGATTTCGCTGAAGTTCTTGGCCTCGGGCGCATAGCTCAGCGCTTCGGGGCCGGCGCTGCCTATCACCTTCATGTCGCCGGATTCGAGATAGGGAAACTGCTCGCCGGCGGCGAAGCCCACCATGACCTGGCCGCCCAGGATCAGCTTGAGCACCTCGGCCGCGCCATCGGCGTTGACGATATTGAGCTCGGCTCCGGTCTTGGCCATCGTCTCTTTGAGCAGAAGCACCTGCGGCGGGGCCATCGCGGTGACGGGCAGGTTGCCCTGCTCCTTGGCATGGGCCACCATGCCCGCGAGATCGTCGAACGGCGCATCCTTGCCGGCCACCACGGCCAGTTCGGTGCGGGCCACGGTGCCAAGATAGTCGAAGCTGTCGGTATCGAAGGGCAGCTGATCGCCGCGCTGCACAAGCTGCACCAGCACCGGGATGCTGACGCCTATGCCCACGGTCCGGCCATCGGCCGGGCGCTGGGAAATGCCGGTGAACATGGCGACACCGCCGCCGCCCGGCTTGTTCTCGACCACGGTGGGCCAGCCGGTGTTGTCCTGCATCACCTTGGCCAGCACCCGGCCCATGGTGTCGGTGGAGCCACCGGCGCCGAAGCCGATATTGATGGTCAGCGGGCCCTTCGGCGCCCAGTCCTGGGCCATCGCCGGGGCGGTCGAAATCAGCGCGCTCAGGCCGAGCGCGAGCAATCTGGCTGTCAATTTCATGGGGTCTCCTCCTCAAGACTTCCGAGTGTCAGGCGATGATTACGCCCTCGTCCGACCGATAGAGCCGGTCGATTTCGCCGGCATTGCCCGCACGCAGAGCGCGCTGGTTCAGGCTGCCTTTTTCAGTGACTTCGCCGCGGTCAAGCGTCGGCTCCTGCGCCAGTATCCTGGCCCGCCTTACCCGGCTGGCCGACCCGGTCGCGGCCTTGGCGGCAGCGGTCAGCCGTTCGGAAAGCGTCGCCTTCAATTCGTCGGGCGGCATCTGTCTCGCGACGTCCGACAGCCAGAGCAAGGCACCGAGCTGACTTTCGTTCTCGCCCACGATCACCGCGTCGCGCACAAGCCCGGAAAGATCGTCCACCAGCTTGGCGCGCACTGCGCCGACGGCGACCCATGTGCCGGTCGACAGCTTGAAGTTCTCGGCCACGCGGCCATCGAAGTAGAAGCCGCGCGAAAAATCCTCGGGGTCCGCCGGACGCAGCGCGTCGCCCATGCAATAGAAGCCCTCGTCGTCGAAGACCTCGGCGGTCTTCTCCGGCGCGCCGTAATAGCCCGGCGTGATCGACGGCCCCTTGAGCCGCAGCTCGAGCTTGCCGTCGGTCGGCACCAGCTTGAGCGTCAACCCCCGCGACGGTACGCCGACGTTTCCGGCGGTCTCTTCCAAGTCGGTCCAGGCCAGGGCAAAGGGCGCCGTTTCGGTTGAGCCCAGGCCCGTCGCCAGCAGTACGTCGTGGCCCGTCGTCTCTCGCCCGATCTTCATCAGCTTGTCCCAGGTGTGCTGGGCCATGCCGGCGCCGGCGTAGAACATCATGTTCAGCCGGGAATAGAAGGTCTCGGCCAGCACCTTGTCGCGGGCCAGCTCGCGGGCGAGCATGTCGTATCCGATGGGCACGTTGAAATACCAGGTGCAGGCGATTTCGCGCAGGTTGCGCAGGGTCTCGTCGAACTTGCCGGGCACCGGGCGGCCATCGTCGATGTAATAGGTGCCGCCATTGGTCAGCACGAGGTAGGCGATCTTGTTGCCGGCCGCCGTATGGTTCCAGGGCGCCCAGTTCAGCACCACCGGCGGCTCGTTCTCCAGGAAGGAGTAGCAATCGCGCACCATGGCCTGCATGGCACAGATCATCCGGTTGGTGTTGATCACCGCCTTGGGCGACCCGGTTGAGCCGGAGGTGAACAGATATTTGACCACCGTGTCGGGGGTCAGTATCGCCCGCGCGGCCGCGGCCTCGGCCTCGGCAGGGTCATGCGCGAGGAGGTCGTCGTAGCGCGCCGCACCCGCGACATGGTTGCGCGCGGTGATCGCCTTGCAGTCGCCCTTCACCAGCACTTGCAAAGCTTCGGCAAAGGTGGCCCCGTCATCGGCGAAGATCGCCCCGGGATTAAGCGTCTCGACACTGCCTTTCGCCTTTGCGGCGCCTTCGGACACCAGCGAATAGGCGGGCGAGATAGGCGCATAGGGGATGCCCACATAGGCACAGGCGATCCCGAGGATTGCATGCTCGAGGCTGTTTTCCGACAGGATCAGCAGCGGGCGGTCTGGCCCCAGCCCCATGTTCAGCAAGGCGGCCCCTGCGGCCCGCGCCTGATTGCGGGCCCTGCCGTAGCTCACCTCGATCCAGTCTCCGTCCGCCCCGCGACGGGCGATCCAGGTCCGGTCGGGCGCCTCATTCGCCCAGCGGTCAAGATAGTCGGCCAGAAGCTGCGGATGTTCGGGCAGATCCTCGACATGGCGCATGTAGACGGTGCCGTCGTCGCGTTTGTCATACGTGAATTCGGGGGTCCAATACCGGCGGTCTCTTCCATCTTGCCGCAAAGTTACCACGAGATCCTCCCATCGAAGCGTTTGCCGATTGGCATAATAGTTATAAGGCATATCTGTTATTGTCCATCTCTTTTTTGAGATCCGGGACATCAGACGTTGACGAAAGTAGTTATGCGATACAATCATGATGAAAGTTAACGAAGGGTGGCAAGATGGATGTCATGGGAAATACCGCGCTGGTCACAGGTGGCGGAAGCGGGCTGGGGGAGGCGACCGCGCGCCATCTGGCCGGGCTTGGCGCCAGAATCGCGATTGTCGATTTCGACGGCGGGCGTGCCGAAGCCGTGGCCGCAGAAATTGGCGGCATCGCCATTCGAGCGGATGTCAGTGACGCCGGGGCGGTGAGTTTCGCCTTCGATGAGGCCGTGAGCAAGCTCGGCGAGGCGCCGCGTGCGGTTGTCAATTGCGCCGGCATTGGCACCGCCGCTCGCATCCTCGCCCGCGACGGCGCGCTTTCGATCGACGTGTTCGAGCGGACAATCCGCGTGAACCTGATCGGCACCTACATCGTGATGAGCCATGCGGCGAAGCGCATGGCGACGCTCGAGCCATTGGCGGACGGAGAGCGCGGCGTGATCGTCAACACGTCGTCCGTGGCCTGGCAGGACGGCCAACTGGGCCAGGCGGCCTATGCTGCGTCCAAGGGCGGGGTGGCATCCATGTGCCTGCCTGCGGCGCGGGAACTGGCGCAGAGCGGTATCCGGGTGATGGCAATCGCCCCGGGTCTTTTCAAGACACCGATGATGGCGGGCCTGCCGGAAGAGGTCGCCGCCAAGATCACCGCCAACATTCCCTTTCCCGCCCGCCTCGGCGCGCCGGGCGAATTCGCCATGATGGCGGAGCAGATCATTTCCAATCCGTTCCTGAACGGAACAACCATCCGGCTGGACGGCGCAGCCCGTCTGCCGCCGCGATAAGGAGCCACCCCATGTCGGACTTTTTGAAAGTGGCCGTCGAAGGGCCCATCGCCACCCTGACGATGAGCCGCCCGGACAAGCGCAACGCCATGTGCGATGAACTGGTCGATGCGCTGGATGCCTTCTATTCGAAACCGCCCGAGGGCGTGCGCGTCGTGATCCTGACTGGGACGGACGGTCACTATTGTTCCGGTCTCGATCTGTCGGAACATGTGCGCCGTTCGGCCGAACAGGGGCTCTATCATTCGCGCCACTGGCACGCGGTGATGGAACGCATCCAGCTGGGCGGACTGATTACCGTGTCTGCCATGTTCGGGGCCGTGATCGGCGGCGGGATGGAGCTGGCGGCCGCCACCCATGTGCGGATTGCCGAGGCCTCGACCATCTTCCAGCTGCCCGAGGGGCGCCGCGGCATCTTCGTGGGCGGCGGGGCCACTGCCCGCGTCGGACGTCTGCTCGGCGCCGACCGGATGACCGAAATGATGCTGACCGGGCGCAAATATGGTGCCGAAGAGGGCTTGGCCCTGGGTCTTGCCCACTATGCCGTGGGCGAAGGAGAGGCGCTGGCGCTGGCGCGGGAGCTGGCCGGCAAGATCGCGCGCAATGCGCCGCTGTCGAATTATCTGATGGTCCAGTCCATCGCCCGCATCAACGACATGTCCCGGACGGATGGCCTCTTCACCGAGTCGCTGGCCGCCGCCCTGTCGCAGACCACACCGGACGCGGAAGAGGGGCTGACAGCCTTTCTCGAAAAACGCGCCCCCGTCTTCAGGTAATCACCATGGCAAAAGCTGCGAAATCCATCACCCCGCCCGAGAAGGTCAATGACGAGACGTTGCGGGCGCACGTCGGCTATCACATGAAGCGCGCCTTCAACATCGTGCAGGCCGATCTGACACTGACATTGAAACCGTTCGAATTGCGGATGCTGACCTATACCGCGCTCGCCCTGATCGTCGGCAACCCCGGTCTCAGCCAGGCGCAACTGGCCCAGGCGATGGGCATCGAACGCCCCAACCTGGTGGTCATCGTCGACGAGCTGGAACGGCGCGAGCTGATCGTGCGCGACAAAGTGCCCACCGACCGGCGCGCCTATGCGCTGACAGCGACCTTGGCCGGCCGGCGCCTCTTCGGCAAGGCCAACGCCGCGGTCATTGCCCACGAAAACCGGTTGTTCGCCGATATGGACGATGCAACCCGCGCCACGTTGACCGACGCGCTGTCACGGATCCGCAAGCAGGAAAAGACTTGAGCGAGAAGGAACAGGACAGATGGTAGATATCTCGAAGGTCCGCGCGATCGACATCCATACCCATGCCGAAGAACCCTGCGGCTGCCATTCCGACGATGGCTATGACGATCTTCAGGCGAAGATGGCCCAATACTTCAACGCCAAGATCGTGCAGCCCACGATCGACCAGACTGCCGCGCATTTTCGCGAACAGAACGTCGCCGCGGTGATCTTTCCGGTCGATGCCGAACGCGAGACCGGCTATCGCCGGTTTTCCAACGACGAGGTGCTGGAACAGGTTGCGCGCAACAGCGATATCCTGATCCCCTTTGCCTCGATCGACCCGTGGAAGGGCAAGATGGCGGTGCGCGAGGCGCGGCGCCTGATCGAGGAACACGGCATCAAGGGCTTCAAGTTCCACCCGACCATGCAGGGCTTCTATCCCAATGACCGGATGGCCTATCCGTTCTACGAACTCCTCGCCGAGCACGGGTGCATCGGGCTCTTCCACACCGGTCAGACCGGCGTCGGATCGGGTATGCCCGGCGGCAACGGGATGCGGCTGAAATATTCCCACCCGATGTACCTCGATGACGTGTCGGTGGACTTTCCAGACATGAAGATCGTCATGGCGCACCCCTCCTTCCCCTGGCAGGAAGAGGCGCTGGCCGTGGCGCAGCACAAGCCCAATGTCTACATCGACCTCTCGGGCTGGTCGCCGAAGTATTTCCCCGAGATCCTCGTGCGCTACTGCAACTCGATCCTGAAGAAGAAGGTGCTGTTCGGGTCCGACTGGCCGATGATTACGCCAGAGCGCTGGCTCAGCGATTTCGAGCAGATCGCGATCAAGGATCACCTGCGCGAGGACATCATAAAGAACAATGCCGCCCGGCTGCTGGGCCTGATGGGCTGACCCCAACCGCCGCCGACACAGGTCGCGCCCGCGTCCCCCATCGGGGGCGCGGACAGCCCCCTTTTGCCCGCTCCCCATAAGGACCCTGAACATGAAACCGTTCGAAGCGCCTCTCGACGACATCCTGTTTTCGCTCGACCACGTGGCGGGGGCCGGCGCGCTTGCGGACTGGGACGGCGCGTTGGCGGGTGAAATCCTCGGCCATTTCGCCGCCTTCGCCGAAGGCGTCATTGCGCCGCTTGACGAGCCGGGCGATGCCCAGGGGTGCCGATTGGAAAACGGCGCCGTGAAGATGCCCGACGGCTTCGCGGCGGCCTATGCGGAGCTGGCCGAAGGCGGCTGGCAGGGGCTGACCGCACCCGAGACCTTCGGCGGCATGGCACAGAACCAACTTGTCGCCGCCGCCGTGTCCGAGATCTTCTCCGGCGCCAACCACGCCATGCAGATGGTCTGCAACCTTGTTCCCGGCGCGGTCGCGACGCTTCTGCGCTTCGGGTCCGAGGCGCAGCAGCAGACGTGGATCCCGCGCCTTGCCGCGGGCGAGGCCCTGTCGACCATGTGTCTGACCGAACCCGGCGCCGGCTCGGACCTGACGCGCGTGCGCTGCAAGGCTGAAAAGGTCGGCAATGGCTGGGCAATCACCGGCGAGAAGATCTTCATTTCCGGTGGCGATCAGGACATGTCGGACGACATCCTGCACCTTGTCCTTGCCCGCACCGGCACGCGCGAAGAAGGCATCAAGGGACTGTCGCTGTTCCTGACCGGCAAGAAGGCGGCGGGTCGCACGATCTCGATCACCCGGATTGAGGAAAAGTTGGGCCTGCATGCCTCGCCGACCTGCCAGATGGCCTTTGACGGCACCCCGGCGCAATTGGTGGGCGAAGAGGGCGCGGGGCTGGCCGCCATGTTCACGGTGATGAACCACGCCCGCATCGACGTGGCGCTGCAAGGCGTGGCCCACGCCAGCCGCGCCCATGACATCGCCAGAAGTTATGCCGACGAACGGGTTCAGGGCCGCCGGCCCGACGGCTCTGAGGCGGTGCTGTCGGATCACGCCGACGTGCGCCGGATGCTCGATGAACAGCGCGCCTTGACGTTGGGCGCGCGCGGCATGGCGCATCTCACGCTTGTCGCGCTTGAGCGCGGTGACAATCCGGCGCTGGTCGATTTCCTGACACCGCTCTGCAAGGTCTTCTGCTCCGAGGCCGGCATCCGCGCGGCAGACCTCGGCATCCAGATTCTTGGCGGCTATGGCTACCTGCCCGAATACCGCGTGTCGCAGACCTGGCGCGACGCGCGGATCACCTCAATCTACGAAGGGGCCAATGGCATTCACGAGCTGGCCACCACGACCCGCGGGCTGAAGCTGCACGGCGGCGCGGGCGCCGACGCGTTTCTGGCCATGATCGGCAACCTGACGGATGATGCGGATGTGCTGTCGATTTGCAGCCAGTGGCGGGAGACGCGGGAAACCGTTCTCGCTGCGCGTGACCCCGCCGCGCTGGCGCATGACTTCACACAGCTGACTTGTGAGCTCTTCCTTCGCGCGGTCTGGGCACGCATCGCAGACAGCGAGGATCCGGAAATGATACGCCTCAGGGAGTTCGTGATGCGAAGGCCCCTTCCGGTCAATTTCCCGTTCTCGGGCAATGGTTGACGCGGCAGGAGTGGTGATTGCCACGTGGTATTCGATCTGGATGCCGTTGCCGCCGTGCATGTCGCGGGCGTGGCGTGCAATATCCGGCGCCTTGCCGCAGTTGTTGCGCTTGATGAGCGAGACCATCTCGGGCGCAAACCGGCCTTCGTCGAACAGCCGCCCAACGCGCAGCGAGGCCTGAAGCCCCAGCGCGATCGCGGTTTGCATGTCGGCCAGTTTCTTCTGGTAGAGCTGCGTGGCGGCCAGCGGGCAGTCGAACTGCTTGCCGCCGGGGCCGTATTGCCGGGTGCGGTGGAGACAGTCTTCGGCGGCGCCCATCACGCCTGCCAAATCGGGCCCGGTTCAGGCAGCCGAAGGGCCCGCCCATGCCCTGGGCATCGGGCAGCAGCGCATCTTCGCCGACCTCGACATTGTCCATCACGATCTCGCCGGTGATCGAGGCACGCAAGGACAGTTTTCCGCCGATCTTCGGTGCCGACAGCCCCGTCATGCCCTTTTCAAAGATGAAGCCGAGCACCTTGCCGTCATGCGCCTCGGAGTTGGCCCAGACCACGAAGACATCGGCAATCGGGCTGTCGGAAATCCACATCTTCGAGCCGATCAGGCGATAGCCGCCGTCGGTCTTGACCGCGCGGGTCTTCATGCCCGAAGGATCGGAGCCGGCGTCCGGCTCGGTCAGGCCGAAACAGCCAATGTATCGCCACTGGCAAGCTTGGGCAGGTATTTCTGTTTCTGTTGTTCCGAGACTTACGCGTAGATCGGGAACATGACCAGCGAGCTTTGCACCGACATCATCGAGCGATAGCCGCTGTCCACCCGCTCGACGGCGCGTACCACCAGCCCGTAAGAGACATAGGACGCGCCGACCCCGCCGTATGCCTCGGGGATGGTCACGCCCAGCAGGCCGAGCGCGCCCACTTCGCGGAGAATCTCGGGATCGGTGTGTTCGTTGAGATAGGCCTTTTCGACGCGCGGCAGCAGGCGGTCTTGGGCAAACTGATGTGCCGTGTCGGAGATCATGCGGTCTTCTTCGGAGAGCTGGTCATCCAGCAGGAACGGGTCTGCCCAGTTGAACGGGCCGCCTTTCAGGGATGTTGCGGACAATGCGGGTCTCCTTCAGCCCGCCAACCTTCCGCCGCTTTCACATGGTCGCCTGGGTCAGGCGATTGGTCGGACGAACCGCATTTCGAAGTGGCTGGCCCCGTCGAAACCGGGCAATATTGTCGAGGATGATATCCACCGTCCGGGCGGTCTTGTCTGGCATTCCCGGCGTAACGTGCGGTGTGATCAGGATGTTGCGCGCATGCCAAAACGGACTGTCCGGGGGCAGGGGTTCCTGACGAAAAACGTCAAGCCCCGCGCCGGCCAGCTGGCCGTTTTCCAGTGCTTCGATCAACGCCTCCTCCTGAATCAACGCGCCCCGGCCGATGTTGATCAGACAGGCGCCGGGTTTCATCCTTTCGAGCTCAGGCGCCCCGATCAGGTCTTGTGTCTCATCCGTGAGCGCAAGGCACAGCACGACAAAATCGGATTGTTCCAGGAGCGGAGCAAGCCCATCGCCCTTTGCGTCACAAAACAGGGTGTCGACATGCGCGACCTCGAGAGCGGAGCGGTTGAAGCCCAGAACCTGCATGTTCAGCGCCTTGGCCATGCGGGCGATCTCACGCCCGGTCTGGCCCAACCCGATGATGCCGACGCTTTGCCCGAAAAGACCACGCCGATGCGCGAACCCCTCCGTCGCCCATTCGCAGTTGTTCTGGGCGGTCATCAGCCTGTGCAGCCGATAGACATGTGCCAGCATGAACATCAGGACATGTTCCGCAAGGACCGGCGCCGACCGGCCCGCGGAACCGGTTACCACAGTGCTGCCATTCAAAATCTTCGGATGAGAAAACCGTTCCATTCCGCTGATGTCGATGTGGACCCATGCCAGATGCGGCCGGGCAATCAGGGTCTCGACCTTCACTTGCGGGCTGAGAAAGGCGATGTCGGCCTGATCCAGCGCGCGCGGCAGATCGGCACTGCCCCCCAGAATGCACAGGTCGCAACCGCCGAATGCGGCAATGATCCTGTCCTGCTGAGCCCGGGACAGGGGCAGGTCGCTGACCACCCTGCGCGGCCCGGCGACGGTCAAAGCATTTCCGTCCCGTCGTCGTCCTCTTTCGGATAGCGCAGGACGCGCGGTCCCATGGTCAGGGTCTGCAACCGATCGAGATCGCGCAATACCAGCGATACCGCCCGAAAGCGGTCACGTTGCTTGATGGCCTGAAAGATGTCGGTCTGTCGCTTGATAAGTTCCTGCCGCGAATTGCCGTTCTTGTGCTGCCACTTCAGCCGGTCCCAGCCGAGGTTCTTTCGCGAGGTATAGAGAACCTTGTAATTGGCCAGAAGGATGGGGTTTCGGGTGGCCGCCGCCAGCGCCAGCTGGAAGTCGTAACAAAGGCGCTTGATCTCACCCAGATCGTGGGACGCGGTCAACTGGTTGAGGATGGTCTCGCACCTGTCGATGTCGCGCGGCGATGCCCGTTCCGTTGCCAGCTCCACCACCAGCGGGTCTAGCCCGCGCCGCGCCTCGAGCACATCGCTCAGGCCGGCGTCGACATTGTCGCGATCCGTGTCGTCTTGGGCTGTGTGATAGCGTTCGCTGACAAATGTGCCACTGCCGATCTTGCGCTCGACGACGCCCTCCCGCATCAGCCGGTTAAGCACCACCCGAGCTGTTTGCCGGGTGATGTTGTTGCGCTCCATCATCTCGCGTTCGCTGGGCAGTTTCGTGCCAGGACTGAGATGAGAAATCGCTTCCAGCATCGCGTTGTAGATTCGGTCGGTCGGACCTTCGCCGAGCCCCTGCACGTCGGTCGCGTTGGGGTCGGGATCGGCCGTCGGCCGACCCGGATTTTTCGTTTCCTGCATGGTCTGGACGCTCATTTGCACATTGATCCTGAAAGCTTCAGCAATTTGGGGCCTTTTGCAAGGTGCGGAGGCCCGCCCGCATGTCGGTTACGCCGGCCTAGGCTGCGACCTTCAGGTCGGCAAAGGCATATCCGCGTATGAAATCCATGTCGTACTGAACGCCAAGCCCGGCTCCGGCGGGCACAGGCACGGTGCCGTCCGCTGACACGTCATCCAACGCATCGCTGTAGCCACAGGCATAATAGCCGCCCGCGAACAGCCCTCGGCCCGGGCCGACCATCGACACTTCGTAGAACTTGGAATTGCGCAGTGCAGCCATGCAGGCCCGTTGCGCCGGGCCGGGCGCATGTAGCTCGACATCCAGTCCGATGGCTTCGGCGAAATGGGCCAGTTTCATGGTACCCGTGATCCCCATGTCGAAATCGGGATCGGCGCGGACAAAATCGCTGGCGCCCGCCAGCACAACCGAAGCGTTCGCCTCCAGCCCTCGCACGCATTCCCCGATCATCAGTGGGGTCGCACACTTTTCGCGTATGGCGCGATAGGCCGTCGCCGCCTGCCCGCCGTCGCTCATCGGGTCTTCCAGCCAGTAGAAGCCTGCCGCGTCGCACGCCTTGGCCAGCCGCAGCGTGTCGCCAAACCCGTTGATCGAACACATCGGATCGCTCATCAGCGCCATCGAATGCCCAATGGCCTCGCCCAGGGCCAGCACGGTTGCGATCTCGCGGTCCACGTCATCGACGCCCCAGCCGTGCATCTTGAAGCCCCGATAACCCAGTTCGCGACATTCCAGCGCGAAATCGACGTAATCTTGTGGCACCTGCAACCCGCCGCCGGGGCCGCCCATCCACGTGGAGGCATAGGCCGGCAGCGTGGCGCGCGCGCCGCCCAGCATTTCCGCGACCGACATGCCGGCCCGCTTTCCGGCAAGATCCCACAATGCGGAATCGAGCAGCCCGACGCCCATGCGATCGTGTTTTTGCAGCAGCCTGCGCGCAGTGGCGTAGAAAGGTTCGCGGGCGTGCCAGGGCATTCCGATCAGCAATTGAGCGGCCTTTTCCACCTGAGGCAGCATCACGTCGGTACCGCCGACATAGGTGCCGCAAGAGCCATCGGTGGCGCGTACTGTCACGTGCAGTCGCGCACGCGACGATGTGGCCCCGGTACAGTCGAAAGTGTGACCCGAGGCGCGCTCGGTCGCGCAATTCTGGATCGGATAACGGAACGCGGTCACATGGACCGCCGCGATCGTCGCCTGGGTCATCGGTCGTCCCCTTTTGGTGTGTTCTCCGCGCAGAGCACGAAATAGGGCTGATTGGAGAGGTCCGCCGTCAAGCCCGGCATTAGGCAAGGCCCCGCAGGCGTCTCAACAGAGAAGTAATACTGAAGCTCGAAATCCGACTCCGTGTAGAGGCCAGGGATTGTGGCCATGTAGTCGGCCCCGTCCGGCGTCATCTCGGATTGCAGCCAGCTTTCAGCCTGGTTCAGTCGGCGATAGTGCAACACCGGCGCGGCGAACCAGTCTGCACGCCGGGCCAGTCGCAATTTCACGGGGGCACCGGGCACGAAGGCCGACGGCGGAGCGTGGCCCGCCGCTGCGGTTTGCATCCTGCCGCCCTGCGCGATCAGGGCCTTGACCCGCGCAAGCGTGTCGGCATCCGCAGACAGCGGCAGGCGGGTGTCGACGTGCCAGGCTTCGATGTCGTTAAGGTCGCGCACCATTGCCTGCACGCGGTCGGCCCAATTGCCCTGAAGCCAGGTGAACGGCCCGCAAGACAGATTTTTCTGGTAGATTTTCGTGCCGGTGTCTGCGGCGGATTTCCAATGTTCGATGGCCGCCGCATATTGGCGCTTGGCGGCTCTGAAAAGCTCTGGGTCACCGGTCTTGAGGTAGATTTCCCACGAACAACCGGCGCGAAACTTGGCAGCAAAGAACCGGGCAATGCCGGCAAGGATGCGCACATCCGCCAGAATCCGGCGCGTTTCGGGGAGGTCTGCACCATTCCGGGCTTCGGCGGCCTTTGCGGCCGCCAGCCCTGTTTCGGCCCGCGCGTCAAGCCATCCGGCCACGTCCAGCGGGGTGTAGCGGTGGCTTTGCCGGTCTGCCAGCGCCTCAGTGGCGTATTGTGCCGGATTGGCAAAGAGTTGCGGGTCAAAGGTCGGCGCATTGCCGAACCGGCCCGGTTGGTCGAAGTCATCGCCGTAGGGCAATTGGCCGGGAGGGTTGATCAGCGAAAGATTGTCGTAAATCTCGGGCCAGTAATAGTGATTGCAGGCCGAGGGCCCATAGGCCTGGGTCACGATGTTCAGCACACCGCCAATCCCTGTCAGGGCCTTGGCCACATCGTCAGCGGCGTCACCGCAGCGGGAGTCGAGCAGGCGCAGAAGTTCCGGCCCTTCCGCCGCCGCGTCATGCAACTGGCGCCCCCAGATGCGATAGAAAATCTCGTGTTTTTGCCAGTCAAATTTCGGTATCAGCGCCCCATCGGTATAATTGAAACGCCCGCCGGGCTGGCCGCTACCCATCCGCCCCTTGTAAGACAGCGGTTCGCAAATCTCGACGCCGGTGGCACCGGCGATTGTCGACAGCTGGCCATAGCCCCCGGCCATGTCAGGATCGCCCCAGAGCAGGATGCGCTGTGTGCCCGGCCAGATGCGGAACGACACCGAATAATCACGCGCTCGCGACAGAAGATCGCCATAGCTGTAACGCAGGAACCGGCGACTGCCTTCGCTGAAACTCATCGCGCTCGGCACGTCGCCTGCGGGTGGGCTTTCCTCGCGGCGGATCGCCGCTTGATGGTAGGGCAGGCCCATATGTTCGGCCAGATACTTGGGCGAAATGTTCACCGGCAATCCGCTGCGGATCGCGGTGTCGATCAATTTCGGTTCCACGCCCTTGGCATGCAGATCAACCTCGATCGGCCGACCGGTTCTGGCGATGCCCTGAAACACCACCGACCAGAAGTCATAGGACGCCTCAGGCACCCCGCCTTCGATGTGCACCCGAAGCGTGACACCGCGGATCTGGGGAACCGCCACCAGCAGAGCATGCAGCGCGTCGCGGCAATAGGCGGCGTGGTTGTCGGGTGTGATGCCGTCGATGGTGTAATTGGCCCTCGGCGTGTCATCAAAATCATAACCGTGGGTCCAGAGGCCGAGGTGAAATTCCAGCCCGCGCCGCTCTGCTTCACGGCCAATGAATTGCAGCGTTTCAAGGTTGTCCGCGCGTTCGTCATCTGACAGCTCGCGGACGCGGACATCGTGGCCCTCCGGCGCGACGAGGAAGGGATAGGCGAAATGCAGGTAGACGTCCGTCAGGTACCCGTTTTGATACGGATAATTGTATGGCATCCCAAAGGTCAGCGCGACACGGTTGAAACGGTTGGTGGCCAACATGTCGAGATACCGCCGCCAGCCTTCGCGATCGTGAAACCAGCCCTTGTCCTCGATCTCGCTTGAAAAACACCGCGACACGCTGCGCAGTCGGGCCTTTGGGCTGCGGACCATCGGGGTGACAAAGTCTTTCGCCGTCACTGCCGCGCCATGGGCAAGCCGGTCGGCAAGTTCAAGCAGGCCATACACCACGCCGCGGGTCGTGGTGCCCCAGACCAGCAGCTCTGGCGCGTCCTTGTGGCATGCAATGACGAAGCTGTCGTCGCCTTCCGGCAGGTGGACGTCATCCAAGCCGTGCCAGATGCCGGGCTTGGGCGACGTGGTCAATCCGACAACAATCCGCGGGCCGTGCTCTGTCGCGCCGGATTCCGCGTGGGCCTGTGCCAGCTTGCCCGCGGCCCATTGGATTGCGACGTCGCCGGGCGCTGCGTCGAGGTTCACGAAATGCGGCCTGTCCATCGGGGGCGACCTCCAGATTATTTCCTTGGCAACCGCCCGAAATTGGTACGGCCCACTTTGCATATATTGGTACATATCACCGTGTCAATTGGCTGAATGCGCTGTGAGCTTTCGCGGATTGTGACCCACTCAATTTTCCGAAAATTCGACACGGCTTCCTGGAATTTGAATAATGTGTTGTGTTTGAAGTAAAAAAAAGAACATCCGCAAGCAGGGCTGGGCGCTCGATGTCGCCTGAGTGGCTAGCCCAATTTCTCGATTTGGGTTTAAATCGGTACAGAGTTGTTGACTTTTGGCGGATTCGCGGGGATCGTGCACATGCCGGACGCCGTGGAGGGAGGATTCCCGCGGGCGGTGGGGCAGGACTTCATGGGAGGAAATTATGACAACACATATTCGACTAGGGCTCTATGGCGCCGCTGCCTTGGCCGTTGCGACAACCACGACGATGGCACAGGACGCGCCGGCCATTGAACTTCTTCACTGGTGGGACGGGGCTTCGGGGGAAGCCGTGCAAACCATGCGCGGCCTTTTCGAAGAGAAGGGCGGCACCTGGAAAGACACGACAGTCTCGGGCGAGGGCGCATCGGCGATGGCGACCTTGCGGGCACGGGCGCTGGCCGGGAATCCACCGGGCGCCGTCGTTCTGAAGGGGCCCGACATCCAGGAATGGGGCTCGCATGGCTTTCTGCGTGACATCAACGCGATCGCAGAGACAGAGGGCTGGAACGATCTGCTGGCCCCGACGATCCAAGGCGCGATGCAGTACGATGGCGCTTATGTCGCCTTTCCGGTCACGGTCCACCGCAACAACTGGATGTACACAAGCGTCAAGGCGCTGGATGCCGTGGGGGCAGAGCCGCCAACCACTTGGGAGGAATTCAACGCCGTCGCCACGAAGATGCAGGACGCGGGCATCATCCCCGTCGCGCTTGGCGGGCAGAAGTGGCAGGAGATCACCTTGTTCGAGGCCGTCGGCCTTGGCATGGGGGTCGATTGGTATCGCGACGCCTTTGTCAATCTCGACGACACGGCCCTGAATGCGCCCGAGATGCAGGCGACGCTGGAGCAACTGCGCACCATGATGGGCTGGGTCGATTCAGCCTCGCCGGGACGCGACTATGAACAGACGGCGGCGATGATGCTGGCCGGTGAGGCCGGTTTTCAGTTCATGGGCGATTGGGAACTTGGCGCCCTGGCCCAGCAGGATGCCGAAGTGGGAGTCGATTTCCTGTGTCTGGTGACGCCGAGCAATCAGGGTGATCCGGCATTCCTGCTGAACGCGGATTCCATCGCCCTGTTCAACACCGAGGACGCCAACGAACTGGCCGGGCAGGAAAGCTTTGCACGGATCGGCATGTCAGAGACGTTCCAGACCGCGTTCAACAAGGTCAAGGGATCGATCCCGCCGCGCAGTGACATCGACCTGGCGGATTTCCACACGTGCCAGCAGAAATCGGCAGAAGATCTGGTGGCGGCCAGCGACGCAGGCAACGTGGTGCTGAGCATGGGCCATTCCATGGCGGTGCCGGGCAATGTGCGCGGGGCGATCATGGATGCGGTGAGCGAATACATGAACACCGACATGTCGCCCGAGGACGGCGCCGAAGCGATCCGCACAGCGATCGAGATCACGCGCTGATACAATGCGGGGCCTGCCGGCAGCGCATCTGTCGGCAGGCTCCATAATGCACTGCACCGGGCGCATTGCCGCGGTGACGAAGGTACAAAAATGACATTTTCAACGTCCGAGCAGGCCGCCGCGCCGCGCCGCAGGCCCCGCCTTGACAGCCGGGTGACGGAGAGGCTGGTCATCGGCCTGTCGCTGACCCCAGCTTTCATCATCACGCTGATCGGCACCTTCATCTTTCTGGGATGGACGGTTCTCATGTCGATGACCGACAGCACGCTGTTTCCCTCGACCGATTTCGTCGGGCTCGAAGGATACTGGCAAATCTGGAAATATCCGCGCTGGCAGGTCGCCGCCGGCAACCTGTTCACCTTCGGGCCGATCTATATGCTGGTCTGCGGAGTCATCGGCATCGGCATGGCCATTGCGATTGATCAGAACGTGCGCGGCGAAAACATCTTTCGCGCCATCTATCTCTATCCGATGGCGGTGTCCTTTGTCGTGGCCGGGACGATCTGGCGCTGGATTCTCAATCCCGGCACCGGCGTCGAGGCGCTGGTGCAGGGCATGGGGTTCGAAAGCTTCGTGTTCGACTGGATCACCCGCAAGGACCGGGCGATATATACGGTCATCATCGCCCAGGTGTGGCAGCATGCCGGGTTCGTCATGGCGCTGGTACTGGCCGGGCTGCGGACTGTGAACCGCGACATCATCAATGCGGCGATGATCGACGGCGCACCCACACATACGATCTATCGCCGGGTCATCCTGCCATCGATCGCGCCGATTTTCGTCGCCGTCTTCTTCATCCTCTCGCAATGGGCGCTCAAGACCTATGACATCATCCTTGCCCTGACGGGGGGCGGGCCGGGCATTGCCACAGATGTGCCGTCGATCTTTGTCCGCGACATGATGTTCAACCGTGGTGAAATCGCTCTGGCCAGCGTGGCCTCGGTCTACATGCTGCTGCTGCTGTTCACATTGATGGCAATCTACAAATCCTATCAGGTCATCGCCCGCCGGAGGACCAAGCAATGAGCGATTCATCCGCGGCAACCGCCGCCGTCTCAGATGGCACCCTTGGCGAAGTGATGGGGCGGCTCGTGCTTTATGCGCTGCTGGTCCTGCTCGGGGTCTATTTCATCCTGCCGCTCGCCATCGTGGTCATCACGTCGCTGCGCGAACAGGGCGAAATCCTGCGCAATGGCGTGCTGTCCTGGCCCGAAGAAGTCTCGGCCCGTGCCTGGCGCGAGGCGATGTTCAACAGCTGCGTCGGCACCGACTGTCGCGGCATGGCGCCGTATTTCTGGAATTCGGTCAAGATGGTCGTGCCCGCCACCGCCACCTCGACCATTCTGGGCGCGATCACCGGATATGCGCTGACCAAGTTCAAGTTTCCCGGGTCCGAGTTCTTTTTCGCCGCAACGATCTTTGGCATCTTCCTTCCGGCGCAATTGTTCCTGCTGCCGACGGCGCAGATGCTGGGCTGGCTTGGGGCCACGAATATCTGGGGTCTGGTGATCATTCACAACCTCTATGGTCTGGCTTTCACCACGCTGTTTTTCCGCAACTACTATGTGCAGATTCCCGATGAAATCGTGGCGGCTGCGCGGATCGACGGGGCCGGGTTCTTTGCCATCTTCCGGCGGATTGTCCTGCCGCTGTCGCCGCCGATCATCGTGGTCGTCGTGATCTGGCAGTTCACCCACATCTGGAATGAATTCCTCTATGGCGCGACGTTCACCACCGGAACCGATCTGCCGATCACCGCGGCGCTTTATGCGGTGACCGGCCCCAAGGGGGGGATCCGCGACTACGGCGTGGAGGCCGCCGCTGTAATCATCGCCGCTCTGCCAACGTTGCTGGTTTATGTCGCGGCCGGGAAATACTTTGTCCGCGGCCTGACCGCCGGCTCTCTGAAAGGTTGAAGAATGGCCACCATTGACATCAAATCCGTCGAAAAATCCTTTGGCGCGCTGAAGGTTCTGAAGAGCCTCGACATTCATGTTCAGGATGGCGAACTGCTGGTGCTTGTCGGCCCCTCGGGCTGTGGCAAATCCACGCTTCTGTCGATGATTGCCGGGCTGAGCGACGTGTCAAAGGGCAACCTGCTGATTGACGGGGACGACGTGACCCGCAGCCACCCCAGGGACCGTGACATTGCGATGGTGTTCCAGACCTATGCGCTTTATCCGACAATGACAGTGCGGCAGAACATCAGCTTCGGGCTGGAAATGCGCCGCGTGCCAAAGGCAGAGCGCACCCGCGCGGTCGAGGATGTGGCGGCGCTTCTTCAGATCACGCATCTGCTGGACCGCAAGCCGTCGCAACTGTCGGGCGGCCAACGCCAGCGCGTCGCCATGGGCCGCGCGCTGGTGCGCGACCCCAAGGTGTTCCTGCTGGATGAGCCGCTCTCGAACCTTGATGCAAAACTGCGTGTCGAGATGCGGACCGAGATCAAGAAGCTGCATGAACGGCTTGGCAAGACGATGATCTATGTCACGCATGATCAGATCGAGGCGATGACCCTGGCCACCCGGATCGCGGTGATGAAGGACGGCGAGATCCAGCAGTTGGACGTGCCGCGCGTGATCTACGATGAACCCGCCAACATGTTTGTCGCCTCGTTCATCGGCTCGCCCGAGATCAACTTCATTCCCTGCGATGTCATCTCTTCCGCGCAGGGGGTGACGCTGCAAACCCAGGGCCCATTGTCTGAAACCGTCGATACCATGGGCGCACTGGCCGACGCCGTCCCCGGCGACGGCGTGATGCTGGGCATCCGGCCCGAGGATGTGCGGCTGGTGACCGCCTCAGACCCGAAGCGCCGGGGCGAGTTCGCGCTGCCGCTGCGGATCGAGGTGATCGAACCGACGGGGGCCGAGGATCTGGTGACCCTGTCCTTCGGAGAGCGGACGGTCCAGTGCAAGATGCGCGATGCCGGCCAATGGTCCAGCGGGGACATTGTGACCGCCGCCTTCGATCTGGAAAAGACCAAGTTCTTTTCGCTTTCATCCGGTGATCGGATCGTGGCCGCGCGGCAGATAGCGGCATAAGGTGCTGAAAAATGGCAAAGTTACCTCAGGTGCCTTTTGGTGCCGTCTATTTTCGCAAGTCCAACCCACCGCAACAGGATTGGGAAAGGGATTACAAGACAGCCGCAGAAGACGGGCTGAACGTCTTTCGCCACTGGTTCATGTGGAGCGCGATCGAGCGTGCGCCGGGCAAGTTCGACTGGGACGATTATGATCGCCAGCTCGATCTTGCCGCCAAGCACGGGATCGTCACCATCATTGCCGAACTGTCCCAGACCACGCCGGATTGGGCAGTGCGAAAATTCGCGGATGCACGGCAGGTGCTCTATGACGGGCGGGAGCATCCTTCGATCCAGAGCCCTTCGTCCGCTACCGGCGGGTTCAGCCATTCCGGCGGCGGCACCGGCACCCTGACGCTGAACGCGCCAGAGGTTCGCGGGGCGGCGCATAACTTCCTCACCACCATGGCCCGGAGGTACAAGGGCCACCCCGCGCTGCTGGGTTATGACGTGTGGAACGAATGCAATTATTCGCCCTACACCGATTACGGCCCCTATACGGTTGCCGCGTTCCGCGACTGGCTGAAGCGGAAATACGGCACGCTCGATGATCTGGCCCGGGCGTGGCACCGCTACAGCTATGCGGAATGGGATGACATCGAGCCGCCGACGCAGTTCATGCCTTATTGCGAATGCCTCGACTGGCTGCGTTTCAAGCAGGACAATCACTACGAGCAAATGCAATTCCGCATCGATGCGATCCGGGCGGTGGACCCCGATGCGATGATCGTCGCGCATGGCACCGCGGGTTCTGTCACGCAGCTGGCCCAACGCGGTTCGGACGATTGGCGCGCCGCGTCCAAGGTGGAAACCTACGGCTATACATGGGTCAGCGCGCGCAAGGGCACGGAGCCGTGGAAAAACTTCTTTGCCGCCGATCTGGTGCGGGGGGCCGCGCGGGGCAAAACCTTTTGGCACGCCGAGCGGCAGGGCGGGCCGTTGTGGATGCAGCCGCAGGTTCTGGGCCGCGACAAGGATGACGGGCGCGTCGCCACGCCCGAGGATATCCGCCTGTGGTCACTGTCGTCCTTTGCCGGGGGCGCGCGGGGCATGATGAACCTGCGGTTCCGGCCGCTTCTGGACGGTCCGCTGTTCGGCGCTTTTGGGTCTTACGACATGGCCGGCCACCGCACGCCCAGATCCGACATGGCCGCCAGCATCGCACGCTGGGCCAATGCGCAAAAGCAGGCCGATCTGATGAAGGCCGCGCCGGTCACCGGTGACATCGGCATTATCATGGCACCGGAAGCTCAGGGATTTGCATTCCTGCTTAACTACAACGGCAAGTTCGACACCTATTCGGCGGCGATGTGGGGGGCCTATCGCGGGTTCTTTGACAACAACATCCAAGCCGACTGGGTTCATATCGACGATATCGAAGGGCGGAACATCCTCTATTTCCCCTATCCGATCATGCTCTTGCCGGATCAGGTCGAGAAGATCACCAATTGGGTCCGGGCTGGCGGAGTGCTGATTTGCGAAGCCTGTCCGGGATACTTCGGACCGGGCGGACGCGCTGGCACGAAGCAGCCGAACCTCGGCCTCGATACGCTTTTCGGGGTTGAAGAGGAGGACGTCGAATTCATGCCCGACATCGCCGACCGCAACAGTATTTTCCATCGGGGGGACGAACTGACCTGCGCGGGTTTCCGGCAGGCGTATCGTGCCACCAGCGGCACGGCGCTGGCCAATTTCGATACCGGTCAAACCGCGATTGTCGAAAACCGCTTTGGCGCGGGGCGCACGATGTTGATCGGCTCGCACCTGTCGGCAAGCTATCACTACCATCCCAATGACGGCCTGCGGACGTTCTTTGGCAACCTGCTGACCTGGGCCGGGCATGAACCCGCGGTGAGCAACAGCAATCCCCGCGTTCAGGCGCGGCTGCACGCCGACGGCGACCGCTTTTGGCTCTGGCTCGTCAATCCCGAACGCGTGGCGCAAGAGGGGCGCGTGTCCAGCCTGATTGCCGATGTTGGCGGCGCACAGCCGGAACAAGCCTGGGGCGGCGCAGACAGCCAGTTTTCCCAAGGGCTATACCGTGTGCCCGCGCAGGACGCGTTGGTCGTCGAACTGCCCCCCGCGAAATGACCGCACTGATCCGAGAAAGGAACACGCCATGTCATGGTGGCTGACAGAACCGATCCGGCTGGTTCAGACCAACCTGCGCGAAATCGACATCGACCTGGATCCGGCGGGCTTTGTCGCCGAACTGGTGGATTTCTCTGCCAATGTCGTTCTGTTCAACGTCGGCGGCATTGTCGCCAATTACCCGACGGAACTGGAGTATCATTACCCCAACCCGCATCTGCCTATCGGGCGGGGCGACATTCTGGGCGAAGTGATCGATCGGTGTCACGAGGCCGGCATCCGATTCATGGCGCGGTTCGACTTTTCCAAGGTGCACGAAAGCCTGGCCGCGCGGCGGCCGGAATGGCTTTATGTCAGCGAGGCGGGAAAACACAACAACTACAACGGTCAGGTACAGACCTGCGTCAGCGGTGGCTATCAGCAGGAATATTGCCTGAAAATCCTGTCAGAGACGATCGCACGCTATCGCCTTGATGCCGTGTTCTTCAACATGACGGGGTATCAACGCGACGATTACGACCGCAACTATCTGGGCATCTGCCAATGCGACGCCTGCCAGACAAGTTTTCATGCGCGCACGGGCATGGACTTGCCCCCGACGGCCGACACGGCCAACCCGGCGTTTCTGGCGCTGGAACGGTTTTCGCTGGAGCGCACGAACGAGCAATATGACCAGATCAACCGGCACGTCAAAGCGCTGGACCCGAATATCGCGATCTGTACCTACACCAGCCGCGGGGTCGATATCTGGCGCAAGGAAGCCGCGACGACCTTTGAGCGCAACCTCGAATGGGAATACGAATCCGCCGATAATGTGAAAAGTGTCATGCCCGCCTACCCTGACAAGGCAGTGGCCAATGCTGCGGTGCATTTCGTGTCGCGCCGGTTTCGCTATTCCGGTGTCGCGCCGGAATTGTCCAGGTTGCGGCTTGTTCAGAATATCGCCTGCGCCGCTCCGCTCGATTTCTTTGTAATCGGCACGCTGGGCAATCAGAAGGACCGGGTCAGCTACGACGGGGTGCGCGACCTGTTCCACTATCACGCGCAGAATGCCCATTGGTATCAGGATGTAGAACCTCTGGCCGAGGTCTGCCTGATCAAGCCCGAGGCAAATTTCATCTACGGCGCCAAAGACGAATACTACGGAATTTTGCGCATCTTGTCGGAAAATCACATCCTATATGACGTCTGGCCAGAGGACGCGCTGGAAATCGCCCCGACCTTGGAAATCCTGTCGCGCTACAAGACGGTGATCGTTGGCGAGGCGCGTTGCCTGCGACCGGACATCGCGGCGGCGCTGGATGCCTATGTCGCATCCGGTGGCGTGCTGATCACCACGGGCCAGACCGCGACGCTTGACCAAAATGGCCGGGCCACGGGGGGCTGTGGCCTTGTCGCCAGCGGAATTAACGCGGTGCGCGACATCCGACCCCGCGCCAACAGCGCCTACTTCTCCTTGCGCGATCAAGACAAGGCGCGGCTGGATTGGCAGGACGCACTCGATGTGGTCTTTCTCTATGGCGAATACATGGACTGTGAATTGAAAGCGGGCGCCGAGGCGATATTGAGCCACCTGCCACCGCATATGCACGGGCCGCCTGAGAAATGCTATCATGAGGTGGAAGCCGATGATCCGGGTCTAATCGTCAACCGCCACGGCGCGGGCTGCTGCGTCACGATCCCCTGGGCTGTCGGCAGCCATTACCAAACCCATGGCAATCATGCGCATGCCATCCTGATGAATCGCGTTCTGGCCACATTCGCCCCACCGATCTGCCTGAGCACGGATGCCCCGGCATTGGTCGAGGTTCACGTCCAGGCTCGAAAAGACGGGCGCTGGATGGTTGTCACGCTGGTCAATCAATCGGGCCAGAACGGTCATGCCTTTCATGCCCCGGTGCCGATGCACGACATAATGTTAAAACTGAAAGCAGGCAGGCCGGTGGCGCGGGTCTCCGCGTTGAAAGCAGGGCTGGACCTGCCGCTAAACCCTATGGAATCCGGCGCCAGCGTGACTGTCCCGAGGTTGGATCGTTTCGAAACCCTGATCTTTCATTGCGTGGACGGCGAACGCCCATAAACCGGGGTCTATCGGTCCCGATGACGGGCTGGTGACACCATCGGGATAATGTAGAGCAATCGGAACGTTGTATCCGATTGCGCTGCGGGGGCTGTCCTCGTTGTAGTGCCTGCGGCAGGGGCTCAGCGCCGGGTCTGCATCGCCTCGACGAGGTTGGGCTCGGCGTAAAGTACCTCCGGGCGCTCGTTGAGGCTCTTGGCGGCCTCGAGCCCGGATTGGCCTTCGGCCTCGATCAGAAAGGTGTTGGGGGCAAACCCCAGCTCGCGCCGGACCTTGAAGCCAAGCTCGGCCAGAAGCTCCGCAACCCGCTCTGGGGAGAGATCGGGGTTGATCTTGACGGTCAGGGCACGGCCGGCCAGCTTGAGATGCCCGTCGGTGTCCATCACCACCTCGAAAGCGCGGTCGTCCGGGGCGCTTTCCGGCGGCCCGAAGGTCCAGCCGGCGGCCTGGAGCGTTTGCAGATCGGCCTGCGCTTCCTGCGAGGCCGTGCCCAGCTCGCGCTGCGCGATGTCGGGGGCCGAAGGGGCGGCGTCAGAGCCGGGGGGCAGGGCGCGCAGGCGTTCGACCTTCTTGATTCCGGTCAGACGTTGAAGGGCCGACGATTTGTCCATGTGACAGGCTTTGCTCAGAGTCCGGTGCCACGCCGCCGCGCCTCGGCCACCGCGGCCTCGGCATTCGCGCGGCCATGGCCGTAGCGGATGTTGTGCCCTCCAATATAGGGCAGCGGGCCGACTTTGTCGCATGTGTCGCGCAGCACCTGGCGCAATTCATGCGCGGTCATGTCGGGCTTCTGCGATAGCGCCAGGGCCCCGATACCGGCGGCACAGGGCGCGGCAAAGCTGGTGCCGGTGGTTTCATGATACGTACCGCCGCTGGCCGGGATCCAGACCTTCACGCCGGGGGCGAGGAAGTCCAGCTTGGGGCCGAAACCCGAGCCATTGTCGGTGTCATTGGCGGTGGCGCGGCCGACCGCCATCACCTCGGCATGGGAGCAGACCTGATCCGAGCCGATGGGATGGTTGCCGTTGGTGCAGGCCCAGAAGATCGCGCACCCCTTGTCGCTGCGGCCGCTGGCGGCGGCAAAATCCAGCGCGTCGCTCAGCACCGCGCTCATCGTCCAGACCGCGCCATTGGGGCCGAGCGAACAGGCGATGATGTCGGCGCCCTCTTCCTGAACGCCTTCCTTGGAGGGATCGGCGGCATAGGCAATGGCCCGGGCCAGGGTAAGCTGGGTGCCGACCTGATCGTTCATGCAGGCGATCATCCGCAGATCGGCGCCAGGCGCCACGCCGCAGCCACCCAGATTGTTGTCGGCAATCGCGGCAATCATCCCGGCGCAGGCGGTACCATGGTTGCCATCTGGAATATTGGCCGTTCCGGGGATGAAATCCGCATCGACGAAATCGAAGGTCGGGCGGTAATGCCCCGACCCTGCGCCGAAAATCAGATCAGGATGTGTGGTGTCAAAGCCGTTGTCGATCACCGCGACCCTGATGCCTTCGCCCTGGGTCCGATCCCAGGCGTTGCGCGACAGGATATTGGCGTGATGCCATTGCCGGGTCAGATCCGGGTCGTTCGGAGTGAGCCGCTGGCCGATATGTTCGATGAAATCGGGCTCGGCAAAGGTGACCTCGGCCTCCTCCATCAGCATCAGGCAGGTATCGAGTGCGCGGGCGTCGCCGGTATCGGCGCGGTAGGTGTCGGGAGGCAGGCCGGCGCTGCTCAGACGGGTGATATTGTGGCGGGCAAAAATCGCCGCGCGGTCGGCCTCGGGCACATCTGCCTCGAAGCGCAGGGCAATGCGCGAGGTTTCCAGCAGCAGGCGCTGGCTGTGCACGAAGACGCGATTGACCAGACCGTTGCCGCCCTGGTTCTCGCGTTCCGCCAGGGGCAGGTTCCAGAAATCGGCATCGCTGTGGAAAAAGTTCATCCCGGCGCCGGCAAAGCCCGCCATCTGCTCGCGCATGGCCGGGTCTTCATAGAGCTCCGGCGCGACCGCCTTGCGGCCGGTATCGAGATCGAGCGAATCGAGTTGCGTGCGGGCGGCGCTGGCGGCGCGACCGATGTCATTGGCGCGCAGCCCCTCGGCCATGCCCGAGAGCGTTTCCGATGGCTGGGCGCGGGTGGGCAGGATGCCCCGGAGTTCTTCGAGATGGGCAAGACGGTCGCGGACAGATGATTTGTGAGACATGACTTTCTCCGACTTTGGCGGGGGCGGCTCAGGCGGTTCAAAAATGAATTCTGTGTTATGGTCGCAGTATAGCACAACCTATGCGGTTATTCGCGCAAAACCTGCCCGTCGTCGGCCGCCCCCACAGGCGCCTTTTGCGCGCGAGTGCGACCGCTGTCCCGGCTGCGCGCTCTGGCCCGGTCAAATGGTCAATCGGCAGTCCAGCCGCCATCGACCATCAGCGCTGTGCCTGTGACCAGGGCCGACGCTTCGGAGGCGAGATAGACCACCGCGCCCATGACATCCTCGATTTCGCCGACGCGGCCGAGCTTGATCTTGTCTTCTATCCAGGCCCGGCGCGCCGGATCTGCCAGGGTCTGTTCGCCAAGCGGGGTGCGGATGAAAGTCGGGCAAAGCGTGTTGATGCGCACGCCCTTGGGCCCCCATTCGATCGCCATGGATTTCACCATCCCCTCGAGCGCGTGTTTCGATGCGCAATAGACACCGCGGTCGACGCCCCCGACATGGCCCATCTGGCTGCTGACATGGATGATCGACCCGCGCAGGCCGGTTTCGATCATCCGGCCGGCTGCGGCGGTCGAGAGGAAATAGGCGGCGCGCAGGTTGACCGACATCACCGCATCGAAATCCGCGGGATCGGTATCCAGCGCCGGGCCGTGGCGCGCCATGCCGGCAGAATTGACCACGATGTCGAATGCCTGAGCGGCAGCGAGGGCGGCGCGGGTGGCTTCGATATCGGTGATGTCCAGCGCCAGCGGGGCAAAGGCCAGGTTTTCACCCGCCATCGCCGCGCCAAGCGCGTCCAGCGGCCCCTGGCGGCGGGCAACGCAGGTCACATGCGCCCCGGCCCGGGCCAGCGCGGTGGCGGCGCCAAGGCCGATCCCGGAGGTGGCGCCGGTGATCAGCGCGCGCTTGCCGTCAAGCTGGAAGGTCGGGGTCTGGGGAAGCTGCATGGGGGGTCTCCTGCTCACGGGTCAAGCTGATATCCATTGTTCACCAATTCCCGGCCGGGCGCGAGGGGATGTGCCCCGCGCCCGGCCGGCCGGCTCACTCTGCCGCGTCGCGGGCCGACGCGGCCGCGCCGTAGGGCACGTTGACGCCACCATAGCGGCGGACCCGGATGTTGCATTGCTCGGCATGGCCGACAAAGCCCTCGAGCATGCAGAGCCGCGAGCCGTATTCTCCGATCATCGTCGCCGCCTCGTCGGTGGTGACCTTCTGATAGCTGTGGGTTTTCAGGAACTTGCCAACCCAGAGCCCGCCGGTGTAGCGGCCCGCCTGCTTGGTCGGCAGCGTGTGGTTGGTGCCGATCACCTTGTCGCCGTTGGCGACATTGGTGCGCGGCCCGAGAAACAGCGCGCCGTAGCAGGTCATGTTGGCGAGGAACCAGTCGTCGCGGTCGGTCATCACCTGGACATGCTCGCTGGCGATCCCGTCGGCGACCTTAAGCATTTCTTCATAGCTGTCGCAGACAATGACCTCGCCATATTCCTCCCAGCTCACCCGCGCGGTGCCCGCGGTCGGCAGGATGGCAAGAATGCGGTCGATCTCGGCCAGGGTGTCCGCGGCCAGCCGGCGCGAATTGGTGACCAGCACCGCCGGCGAATTATAGCCGTGTTCGGCCTGGCCCAGCAGGTCGGTGGCGCAAAGCTCGGCATCGGCGGCGGTCTCGTCGGCGATGACCATGGTTTCGGTCGGGCCGGCAAAGAGGTCGATGCCGACGCGGCCGAACAGCTGGCGCTTGGCCTCGGCGACAAAGGCATTGCCGGGGCCGACCAGCATATGCACCGGGTCGATGGTCTCGGTGCCGAGCGCCATGGCGCCGACCGCCTGGATGCCGCCCATGACATAGATCTCATGCGCGCCGCCCAGGTGCATGGCGGCGATCACCCCGGGGTTGGGCTTGCCCTCGAACGGCGGGGTGCAGGCGATGATCCGCGGCACGCCGGCGACGGCGGCGGTGGCGACGGACATATGCGCCGAGGCCACCATCGGGAACTTGCCGCCGGGGATGTAGCAGCCGACCGATTGCACCGGGATGTTGCGGTGGCCGAGGATGACGCCGGGCAGGGTCTCGACCTCGAGGTCGAGCATGGTGTCGCGCTGGGCCTGGGCAAAGTTGCGCACCTGGTCCTGGGCAAAGCGGATATCGGCCAGTTCCTGGTCCGAGAGCTGGCCGATCAGCGCATCGATCTCGTCCTGGCTGAGACGGAAGGCGGCCGGGCTGTAGCCGTCGAACTTCTCAGACAGCGCGCGCACGGCGGCATCGCCGCGCGTCTCGATGTCTTTCAGCGTCGCCTCGACCACGGCACGGGTCCGGGCATCATCCTCCGCCCGGTCGGCCTCCGGCTTGCCGCGTTTGAGATATTCGATGGTCATGACCGGTCTCCTGTCCGATTGCTTGCTGACTTTGCAGGCTTGCTAGCGCAGCCAGCACGCCATGCAATAATTTCTGATCCAAATGAAAAAATTTCAACTCCGGGCGCGGCCCGAACGAACCGACCCCACAGCCGACCCTGACGAGGGCCGGCTGCGGGGAAGCATCCGGGTGTCTCGCCCCCCGATGTCAGGCCGGCTGGGCGTCGGCGGCCTGCGCGGTGGCGAGACTGCGGCGCGAAAGCATGACCAGCGCCGCCAGCAGCGCCGCCGCCGCCAGGGTCGCGCCCCAGGGCGGCATCAGCGCCAGCCCCACCGGCAGCGCCCAAAGCACCCGCGAGACAGAGCCCCAGGGTAGCCGTGCGCCCCCCAGAAGATGGGCCATGCCAAGCGCAAAGACCGCGCCCGACAGTACCGCTCGAGCGATGGCCTCGGCCCCGCCACCGCCGAGCATGCCGGGATAGGCCAGAAACAGCATCGGCAGCACATAGGCGGTGGCCCCCAGCCGCAGGGTTTCGCCCGCGACCTTCATCCAGGGCGCCTGGGCAATGGTGGCGGCGACAAAGACGCCGAGACAGACCGGCGGGGTGATCACCGACAGCGCGGCGTAATAGAGCACGAACATATGCACCACCAGTGGATCGATGCCCTGCTGGATCAGCGCCGGAGCAAAGACCGCCGCGACCATGACATAGGCGGCCGAAGTCGGCAGCCCCATGCCGGCGATCAGGCAGACCACCGCCATCAGCCCGGCAATGAGCCAGATCTGGCCCTGACCGATGGCCAGCACCGCCGAGGTCACGGCGACGCCGAAACCGGTAAGGTTGATCATCGCCACAAAGACCTGCGCGCCCACCAGCAGGATGCCGACGATAACGACGCCCTTGCCGCCGGCCTCGAGCGCGCGCAGGATGATGCCGAACACCGCCCGCGGGTCTTCGCCATTGGCGATCCGCGCCACCAGCACCGCCACCAGCATGGCGATCATGCCGTAGCAGGCGGTGAGTTCGACCGAATTGCCATTGATCACGCCAAAGCCCAGTCCGGCGAGGGCAGCGGCAATCGGTGCCAGCCGCGCAAAGCTCATCGCGCCGCGCCAGTCGGGCAGGTCTTCGGGGCGCACCGGACGAAAGCTCTGGCGCCGGGCGATCACATGCACCGTGGCATAGATGCCGAGGTAGAAGAGCAGGGCCGGCACCACGCCCGCGAGCGCGATCGACCAGTAGTTCACGCCCACCAGCTCGGCCATGACAAAGGCGGCGGTTCCCATGATCGGCGGCGCCAATTGGCCGCCGGTCGAGGCGATGGCCTCGACCGCGCCGGCATAGGCGGGCGGGTATTTCAGCCGTTTCATCAGCGGGATGGTGAAATTGCCGGTGGTGGCGACATTGGCCACGGTCGAGCCGTTGATCGCGCCGAAGAAGCCCGAGGCAAAGGTCGCGATCTTGGCCGCGCCGCCGGGGCGCGCGCCGCCAAGCCGCGCCGAGAGGTCGAAAAAGGTCTCGCCCGCGCCGGTGTGCAGCAGGATTGCACCAAAGAGTACGAAGGCGGCCAGCGTGGTCGAGGCGACATTGACCAGCATTCCCCAGAGGCCGCGGTCGGAAAGAAAGATGATTTCGGTCAGATAGCCGGCGTCAAAACCGCGGTGGCCGAATTGCCCGGGGATCAGGTAGCCGAAAAAGGCATAGCCCACAGCGGCCAGAACGATCAGCGGAAACACCCAGTTCGAGGTGCGCCGCGCCAGTTCGAGCACACAGAGCAGGGTGCCGAAACCCATCACCATGTCCCATTTCGTGGCCCAGGGCAGATCGGTCATGATGGTCTGGTAATTGCCGATGATATAGACGCCCGAGACGGTGATCATGGCGACGATTCCGACGTCGATCAGAATGCCCAGCGGCCGCCAGCGGCTGCCGTCGAACAGCGGGTGCATCAGCACCGCGAGCGCCGCGATGGTCATCACAAAGAGCGCGCGCTGCACCAGCGATTCAAACGGCCCGTTGAACGAGGTGTAGAACACAAAGACGCCCAGCAGCACGGCAAGAACGGCGGTGGCGGTCTGGCGGATGTTGGTCAGGAACAGGGGTCGGGTCATGCCGGCACTTTCACGCTGAAGATCGAAAAAAGGGGCGGCCCGGCACCAAGGCCAGAGCCGCCCCGATCTCTGGGGTCTTGCTTACTTGAGGTGGTCCGGCACGGTCAGGCCGATTTCCTCGTAGTAGCGGATCGCGCCGGGATGCAGCGGGCTGGTTGCATATTGCAGTGTGAGCTCCGGCAGGTTCAGCCCTTTGACCGTCGGAAAGGCGGCGGCCTGTTCCGGCATGTTCTCCATCACCGCCTTGGTCAGATCATAGGCGGTCTGGTCGTCGAGGCCGGGGCGGGCCGAAACGCCGATCATGAAGCCCCAGGCAGTGTAGGGCCCGGAATTCTCCATTTCGCCGCCCGGCATCTCGACAATCGAAAGCTCGGGCAGGGTTTCGCGGATCTTCGCCTCCTGGTCGTCGGACACACCCAGCACCTGAAGCGGGGTGAAGGCGGCAATGTCGGTGGTCAGCGCGTCGAAGGAGGTGCCGACGGCGCTTTTGACAAACCCTTCCGAGCGGTCGTCCTTGATGGCATTGGCCTGCTCGCCGTTGGTGCCGCGCACCCAGTCGGGGGTGATCTCGAGCAGATCGAAGACCTCGAGCGCCGTCGCCTCGGTCGAGGACCCACGCATGCCGGGGCCGAATTTCTGGCCGGCAAGCGCGGCCAGCTCGGTGATGCCGGAATCGCGGCGCACCACGACGTTCTGCGGGGCCAGCGAATAGGCCCAAAGCAGTTTCGATTCGATCGGCCGGCCGTCAAAGGATTTGACGCCGTTATAGGCGTGATAGAGCGTCGAGGTGGTGATCAGGCCGATATCGAGCTGATCGCGCGCCATCCGTTTCAGGTTGTCGACCGTGGCGCCGGTTTCCACCACCGAGGCCTGATAGGTCTCGGGGTAGGCGGTGTTCACGATCTTCGCCAACGAGGCAAAATAGGCGTAATGCGCGCTTTGCGAGTTGGTGGCGCCAAAGGCCAGCCGGGTTTCGGCCTGCCCCGGAGCCGCAACGGCCAGAGCGGAAAGCGCCATGGCAGCGCCGGTGACAAAAGTATGCAAATTCATTGCAATCCTCCCAAGAATTCATGATCTGCCCAACAATCGGGCGTATCGGGAGGAAAAGGCACAGATCGCAGCGGCTTCGCAACTCTTGCCGCGTGCAATGAAAAATTTTCACTACCCGCTTTCACGGCTTTGCAGCTCGCCTTGCAGGATTCGGATATCGCCGGCGCCACTGGCGACATCGGCGCTCAGGATGATATCGACCGCCTGTCCCAGCATCCGCTTCACTGGCTGGCGGATGGTGGTCAGCCGATAGGATTCCCACGACGCCATCGGGATGTCGTCAAAGCCGATCACCGCCAGTTCCTGGGGCACCGCGACGCCCTTGATCCGGGCGGCATCCAGCACCGCGATGGCCATGATGTCATTGGCGCAGAACACCGCGTCAGGCAAGGGGCGCAGCGCCAGAAGGTCCTGCGCGGCGGCATAGGCCTGTTGATAATCGTATCCGCCGTCGAATTGACGGGCGATCTCGCGGCCGGCCTCTTCCAGATGGTCGCGAAATCCACGCATCCGTTCGAGATGGGTAGAGGTGTCGCGCCGCCCGCCGATAAAGGCAATGCGCTGGCGCCCGCCGGCCAGAAAACGCGCGGCAACCTGCTTGGCGCCGCCGTAATTGTCGCAACAGACCGCCATCATGCTGCTGTCGGATTGCACGCGGTTGAGCAGCACCGCCGGAATGCCGTTCTCGCGGCAGGCGCGGGCCAGGCGCGAGGTCATGGTCGAACTGGCCAGGATCACGCCTTCGGTGCGGAAATCCAGAACCTGCCGGATCACCGTGTCGACGTCTTCGGCCGAGGGCACCACATGCATGATCGCCTTGAGCCCGCGTTCGGGCAACTGCCGGGTCAGTTCGTCGATGGCAACGGGATAAAACGGATTGTGCATCTCGCTCACCACCATGGCGATGGTGTTGGTGGCCTGGGTGGCCAGAACCTTGTCGACGCTGCTGATGTAGCCAAGCTTGCCGGCGGCGGCAAAGATCGCCTTGCGCTTGTCATCGGCAATCGCGCCATCGGCGCGATAGGCCCGCGACACGGCAGAGACGGAAACCCCGGCGAGGGCGGCGACATCCTTGGCGGTGACTTTTTTCATGCGGCGCTTGTAACCGCATCTTTCGGACGAGCGAAACATTTTCATCACCAGGGCGGAAAGTCTTCATCCGGCGAGCACATCTAGGACCGTAGCAGGCCGCACTTGCACCGCTTGCAAAAAACTTGCATCACCCGAAGTTTCGGCAGAAAACGGGGCAGGGCGACCGGGTCGCCGTGAGTTCAGTCAGGAGAGCGGTTGTGCGGCAGTCCAGGGTCAGACAGGAAGACATCGCCCGCGCGGTGGGTGTTTCGGTTTCCACCGTGTCACGGGTGTTGTCGGGCGCACCTGGGATCAGCCCGGCGACGGCGGAAAAGGTCATGCGCGCCGCCGCCGATCTTGGCACGCCTGTCACCGGCCCGACGGGCGGCCCCGGCAGTGCCGTTGCGGCCCACAAGATGCAGCGGGCGCTGCTGTTTCTCAATCAGGTCGATATCAACACCGGCTCCGGCTCGATCTATCATTTCGTGATTACCGGGATTCAGAAAGCCGCGAAGAAAGCCGGTCTGCCGATCGAACTGGCGCTGCTGGGCGACGATGGCGAGATCCCGGAAAAGATCCTCGGAGGCCCGGAAACCGGCGTGCTCTTTGCCGGTGTCGATCCCTGTCACAATGTAAGTGAACGCCTGAAAAACAAGGGGCATCCCACGGTTATCGTCAACGGGCTCGATCCGACGATGCGCCATGACCAGGTTGCGCCGAACAATTATTTTGGCGGGCAACTGGCGGCGCAATATCTGGTTTCGATGGGCCATCGCCGCATTCTGCACCTTGGCACCCGGCGGCGCTGGACCCTCAGCGCCCGGACCGACGGCTTTCGCGCCGGCATCGACGGCGCGGATGTGACGGGGCTGAAATGCGACAACATCGAATTGCCCAATGTGACGGAACATGATGCCAGGGTCACCCTGAACGATCTGCTGGAGCGCGGCGATTTTGCCTATTCGGCGGTCTTCTGTGCGGCTGACAATGTCGCGCTGACGGCAATGCAGGAATTGCGGATGCGCGGAATCGAGGTGCCGCGGCAGGTTTCGCTGCTGGGGTTCAACGGTTTGCCGGTGGCGGAACTGTCCTCGCCGCTGCTCAGCACGCTTGCGGTGGACTGGGAATTTCTTGGTGCGGAATCGATTCGCATACTCGCATTGCGGAGCCTGGAGCCGCTTCGACCGACCCAGCAAATTCAGACACAGGTCGTGCTGCACCGCGGTGAATCCGTAATCGAGGCAAATTAGAGACACAAAATCAAAGAGTTGCAATGCTCGGCGAGTTTTGTGCAAATTTCTTGCAGATGGACCGCAAAACTTGCGCAATAATGCAAGTCGTGCAAATATCCTTGCAATGGCAGGAACCGCAAGGAGAGCCGAATGCGCTTCACATCTCTAATTCAGCTGTCGCCGGCCGAGTTCGACATCCACTTTCCCGCCCCGTGCTGCACCGAGGCGCGCACACGGCTGGGCCGGCTGACCGAGTTGTTGCAGGCGGATCCGGTGCCGGATCTGCGCCGCCCCGAGATGGCGGCGCTGTTACCCCAGGTCGATATCCTGGTGACCGGCTGGAAATCGCACCCGGTGGACGCCGAGCTGCGCCAGCGGATGCCACGGCTCAAGCTGATCGCGCATCTCGCCGGCACCGTGAAAGGCGTGCTGACCCAGGGCGTGGCCAGCTCGGGGCTGCGCGTCGTCAGCGCGGCCGAGGCCAATGCCAAGCCGGTGGCGGAATTCACCCTGGCGCATATCCTGCTGCATCTGAAGCGGGTGGCGGACTGGCGCAGCCTCTACCGCGAGAAACGGTCTCGGATCGACACCCGCAACACCCGGTTCGGCGGCCCGCTGGGCAATGCCGGCCGCACCGTCGGCATCATCGGCGCCTCGCGCATCGGGCGGCGGGTGGCCGAGGACCTGCGCCGGCACGGCGTCTCGGTATTGCTGCACGATCCTTTTGTCAGCGCCGAAACCGCCGCCTCTTTCGGCGCGAAGAAGGTCGAAATGGCCGTGCTGTTGCGGCGCAGCGACGTGGTCAGCCTGCACCAGCCGTTGTTGCCGACAACCGAACGCAGCTTTGGCGAGGCTGAATTTGCCCGGATGCGCGACGGCGCGCTTCTGATCAATACCGCGCGCGGGCGGATCATCGACAGCGCTGCGCTCGAGGCGGCGATGTCGGGCGGCCGGCTTTTTGCGGTACTCGACGTGACTGACCCGGAGCCGCTGCCCGACACCTCGCCGCTATGGGATATGCCGAATGTGACGATCACCCCGCATATCGCCGGCTCCTTCGGCTGTGAGGTCTGCGCGATGACCGAACTGGTGCTGGACGATATCGGCCGGTTTACCCGCGACGAGCCGATGCAGAATGAGGTGGTCATCGCCGACTGGGAGCGGGTGGCATGATCCGCCCCGGTCTCTGCTCCGTCACCTTTCGGGCGCTGACGCCCGAGGCGGTGATTGATCTGGCGGCGCGCACCGGCGTCGCGGCAGTCGAATGGGGTGGCGACACACATGTGCCGCCGGGCAATGCCGATCTGGCCGCGCGGGTGCGGGCGATCTGCGCGGAACGCGGCGTGCTGCCGGCCTCTTACGGCTCTTATGTGCGGGCCGGAACACCGGGGTGTTGCAAGGATTTCGATGCGGTGCTGGCCACGGCCGAAATCCTGGGCGCCGGCAATATCCGGGTCTGGGCCGGAACCGCACGGCGGGACGAGGCCGGGGAGGCGGCCTTTGCCGACGCGGCGAGAGACCTTGGCCAGATGGCGCGCGCCGCCGAAGCCCGGGGCATCACCGTCAGCGTCGAATACCACCGCAACTCGCTGACCGAAGAGGCCGAGGATGCGCGCGCCCTGATGCGGGCGGCGGATGACGACAACCTGTTCAGCTATTGGCAGCCGGTGCCGGGGCGGGGCCGGACATGCTGGCTCGAGGAGCTGCGGATGTTGCAGCCCTGGCTGGGGGATCTGCACGTCTTTCACTGGATCATGACCGAAACCGGCCAGGAGCGCCGGCCGCTGGCCGAGGGCCTCGCCGACTGGCACGCGCTTTTTGCCGCCTGGACGCCGGCGCCGCATTGGCCGCACCCCCGCACCGGCTTTCTCGAATTCGTGCGCGAGGACACGGCGGAGCAGTACCGGGATGACATCCGGCACCTGCATGCGCTTTGCAGCCCCGGCGGGGGCTGAGACGACATTACAGCAATCCATGGGAGGAGAGTTACATGCTGAATACGAGTTTCACGGGAATATCGCTGGCCGCGCTGGTCGCGCTGGCCGGTCCGGCCTTTGGCCAGGACTACAGCCAGGCGCCGGAGCTGAAGGCGGCGGTCGAGGCCGGAACCCTGGCGCCGGTTCAGGATCGCCTGCCGGCGAAACCGATGGTGGTGACACCGATGGAGGAGGTCGGCAGCTATGGCGGCACCTGGCGTTCGGCACTCAAGGGCACCTATGACACCGGCTGGATCCGTCGCACCGTGGGGTATCAGCCGCTGGTGGCCTATGACTACGAATGGACCGAGGTCGTGCCCAATGTGGCCGAACGCTTCGAGGTCAACGACGATGCGACCGAATTTACCTTCTACCTGCGCGAGGGTCACAAGTGGTCGGATGGCGAACCCTTCACCGCCGAAGACCTGAAATTCGCCGTCGATGTGATGTCGAGCCCGGCTTATGGCGGGCGCAAGGCCAACGGTTTCGAGTGGAGCAAGATGCGCGGCGAGGTCATCGATCCGCTGACCTTCAAGCTGACCTTGAGTGATCCCAACGGGCTGTTTCTGGAGCGCCTGGCCTCGGTCGAGGGGCAGTTCATCGTCAACGCGGCCAAGCATTATTGCGGCAAGTATTTCCCCGATGTCAGCCCCGATGCCAATGAGACCGCCAAGGCGGCGGGCTTCGACAGCTGGTCCCAGGCCATCGAGCAGAGCTGTTTCTTCAACTTTGTCGACGAAGACCGCCCGCTGCTCTTTGCCTGGCGGCAGGTCACGCCTTATGACGGGCTGAACCAATTGATCGAATGGGAGCGCAATCCCTATTTCTTCAAGGTCGACACCGAGGGCCAGCAGCTGCCCTATATCGACAAGGTGCAGATGGTCCAGACCGAGAACGTCGAGGACATCGTGCTCAAGGTGGTCAATGGCGAGATCGATTTCTCCAATCGTCACTTCGCCACCGTGACCAACAAGCCGGTGATCTATGACGGTCAGGACGGCGGCGGCTATTCGCTGAAGGCCACAACCGACGCGCGGATGAACCACGCAATCTTTCAGCTCAACCTGACCCATGACGACCCGGAAAAGCGCAAGCTCTACAACGAAAAGGACTTTCGCGCCGCGCTCTCGATGGCGATGGACCGCGAAGAGATCATCGATGTGGTCTTTGCCGGCCAGGGCGAGCCCTATCAGGCCGCGCCGCGCCCCAGCTCGCAATTCTACAACGAGACGCTGGCCAAGCAGTTCACCGACTACGATCCCGACGCTGCCAACGCATTGCTGGACGGGCTGGGCCTGACCGAGCGCGACGGCGACGGCACCCGGCTGGGATTTGACGGCGAACCGATCCGCATTCAGCTTTTCTCGCCGTCGGATCAGATCGAGTTCAACGACATCGCCCAGCTGATTGTCGAGCATTGGAAGGAAATCGGCATCGATCTGGACGCCCGCAACGCCGAGCGCAGCCTTGTCTACGAGCGGATCCAGAACAACACCCACGACATGCATGTCTGGTGGGGCGATGGCGGGCTGAACGACGCGCTGCTCGACCCGCGCTATTACTTTCCCTTCAATCTTGAATCCGCCTTCGCCGAGAAATGGGCGCAGTATTTCATGAACGATGGCAGCAAGCTGGCCGAAGCTCCCCCGGCCGCGGTCCAGACGCAGATGGACCTCTATATCGAGCTGATCGCCACGGCGGACAAGGCGAAGCAGAAAGAGCTGTTCGACGAGATCCTGCAAATCGCGGCAGAGCAGTTCTATGTGATGGGCACCGTGCTTCCGGCTGATGGCTACGTGGTGGCCAACGCGCAGCTTGGTAACGTGCCGGAGGGTCAGGTCTATACCTGGATGTATCCGCAGCCCGGTCCGATGGAAACCGCGCAGCTCTTTTACAAGAAGTAAGCACATCCGGGCGCGGGCAACCGTCCGCGCCCGAACCATTGCGTATATCCAGGGGAGGAGACGCGCATGTTGACCTATCTGGCCCGCAGGCTGGTGACGATGATCCTGACGCTTCTGGCCTTGTCGGTTGTCGTCTTCGTGGTTATCCAACTGCCGCCGGGCGATTTCGTGACATCCTACATCGCCAGCCTTTCGGCCGCCGGCGAAAGCGTCGATCAGGATACGATCACCGCGCTGCGCGACCGCTACAAGCTGGATTCGCCGGTGCTGGTGCAATACTGGGCCTGGTTCTCGGAAATGCTGCACGGCGATTTCGGCTACAGCTTCGAGATGCAGACCCCGGTGTCCGAGATCTTCTCGCAGCGCATCGGCATTTCGCTGGCCGTCGAACTGACCGCCGTGGTGGTCATGTGGGCGGTGTCGATCCCGATCGGCATCTATTCCGCGGTCAACCAGTATTCTCTTGGCGATTACGTCGCCACCGTGCTTGGCTTTCTCGGCCTCGCCATCCCCAACTTCCTGTTTGCGTTGGTCTTGATGTACATCTGTTACAACTGGTTCGGCGTGACCATCACCGGGCTGTTTTCGCCAGAATACATGAACGCCCGCTGGTCGCTTGACCGTTTCCTTGATTTCGCCAGCCACGTCTGGGCGCCGATCCTGGTAATTTCCACCGCCGGCGCGGCGCAGCTGGTGCGGGTGCTGCGCGCCAACCTGCTCGACGAGCTGAACAAACCCTATGTGCTGACCGCCCGCGCCAAGGGGCTGACCCGGCGGCGGCTGATCTGGCGCTATCCGGTGCGCGTGGCCATGAATCCGCTGGTCTCGACCATCGGTTGGGTGCTGCCGACGGTGATCTCGTCGTCCTTCGTGACCGCCATCGTGCTGAACCTGCCGACGCTCTCGCCGATCCTGCTGCGCGCGCTCTTGAGCCAGGACATGTACCTTGCCGGCGCGCTGATCATGTTCATGGGGCTGCTGACGCTTGTGGGCACCCTGATTTCCGATCTTCTGCTGGCCTGGATCGATCCGCGCATCCGGCTTGGCATGGTGGGAGCCAATTGATGACCCTCACAACCCCCGCAAATTCCCCAGACACCCGCATCGGCGCGGTCAGTGACACGCCCGAAGCCCCGATAGGCGAGGTCGATCCCCGGATCGACACCAGCCACGGCACCGAAAGCCAGTGGCAGCTGATCCGCCGCCGTTTCGCCAAGCACCGGCTGGCGGTGATCAGCCTCTGGGTGTTGGCGCTCTTTGTCTTTGTTGCCCTGTTCGCTGGTTTTGTCGCCCCGAACGATCCCGGCGACGTCAAGGCGCGATACACCTATGCGCCGCCGCAGGCGCTGCATTTCATCGATCGCGCAGACGACGGCTGGGCGATCCGGCCCTATGTCTACGGCTATTCGGTCGAGATCGAGCCGGAAGCCCTGCGCCGCACCTTTGTCATCGACGAGGACAAGAAGATCTATCTCAGCTTCTTCAAGCGCAGCTGGGAGTACAAGCTGTTCGGTCTGATCCCGACCGACATCCACCTGCTGGGGCCAGAGCGCAACCGCGATCCCTTCTATCTCTTCGGGGCCGACCGGCTGGGCCGCGACATGTTCTCGCGGTTGGTCTATGGCACGCAGATCTCGCTCTCGGTCGGGCTGGTGGGCGTGATCATGAGCCTGGTGCTGGGGGTCGTCATCGGCGGCGCGGCGGGCTATTTCGGCGGCTGGTTCGACGCCGTCACGCAACGCGCCATCGAGTTCCTGCGCTCGCTGCCCACCATTCCGCTCTGGATGGGGCTGGCGGCGGCGATGCCGTCGGACTGGTCGCCTTTGCAGACCTATTTCGCCATCACCCTGATCCTGTCCTTCCTCGGCTGGACCGAGCTGGCGCGGGTGGTGCGCGGCCGCTTTCTGGCGCTCAATGGCGAGGATTACGTCGCCGCCGCGCGCTATGACGGCTGTTCGCATCTGCGGGTGATCCTCCGCCACATGGTGCCCGCCTTCACCAGCCACATCATCACGGCCGCTTCGCTGGCGGTGCCGGCGATGATCCTGGCGGAAACCGCGCTCTCCTTCCTGGGCCTCGGGCTGCAAGCGCCGGTGATTTCCTGGGGTGTGTTGCTGCAAGAGGCGCAGAATATCCGCACGCTGGCCACCGCGCCCTGGCTGCTTCTGCCCGGTGCGGCCATCGTGATCGCCGTGTTGGCGATGAATTTCATCGGTGACGGGCTGCGCGACGCCGCCGACCCCTATGCCAAGTGAGGAGACAGACATGAAGGATACCGTTCTCGAAGTCCGCGGCCTTTCGGTGGCCTTTCCGCACCGCAAGGGCGAGACGGTGGCGATTTCGGACGTCAGTTTCGATCTGAAACTCGGCGAGACCACCTGTTTCGTCGGTGAATCCGGCTCCGGCAAATCGGTGACGGCGCGGGCGGTGCTGAACATTGTCGAACCGGCGGTGATCAAATCCGGCGCGATCAACCTTGTCGATGTGGCGGCGGGGCAGCGGGTGGAGCTTTCGGGCCTCGACCCCGACGGCGCCGAGATCCGGGCGGTGCGCGGCGCCCGCATCGCGATGATCTTTCAAGAGCCGATGTCCTCGCTCAGCCCGGTGCACACCATCGGCCAGCAGATCATCGAAGCGATCCTGCTGCATCAGGACGTGACCCCGGCCGAGGCGCGGGCCAAGGCGATCGATGCCCTGCGGGCGGTGCAGATCGCCGACCCCGAAGCGGCGATCGACAAATATCCCTTTGAATATTCCGGCGGCATGCGGCAGCGGGCGATGATCGCCATGGCGCTGGGCTGCGAGCCGGATATCCTGATTGCCGACGAGCCGACCACCGCGCTGGATGTGACAACCCAGGCGGAGATTCTCAAGCTTCTGAAAGGTTTGCAGGATAGTCGCGACATGGCGGTGATGTTCATCACCCATGACATGGGCGTGGTGGCCGAGATCGCCGATCATGTGGTCGTCATGCTGCATGGTGCGGTGGTCGAGACCGGGCCGGTGGATCAGGTGTTTCACGCCCCGGCACGTGCCTACACCAGGAAGCTGCTGAAAGCCTCGATGGGGCTCGACGAGGCCCCCCACGGGCGCGGCACCCCGGCCTCGGACGAGGTGCTGATCGAGACGCAGGGCCTGTCACTGGCCTTTCCAAGCAAGAAGAAGCTGCTACGCAAGCTTTCCGGCGGGGTGCAGGCGCTGGAGGACGTGTCGATCGCGCTGCGGCGCGGCGAGATCCTCGGCATCGTCGGTGAGAGCGGTTCCGGCAAGACCACGCTGGCGCGGGTGCTCATGGGGCGGTTTCAGCCGCAACAGGGCCGGGCGGTCTATCACCTGCGCGACGGCGGCACCAGGGATCTGACCGACAGGGCGAGCTTTCGCGACGGGCAGGTGTACCGCGAGATGCGGATGATCTTTCAGGATCCATACGGCTCGCTCAACCCCCGCATGACGGTCGAACAGATCATCGGCGAACCGCTGCTGGTGGGCGGGCTGCTCAAGGGCGCGGCGTTGCGCAAGCGTGTGGGGGAACTGCTGGAACGTGTCGGCCTGCCGGCCTCTGCGATGGAGCGCTATCCGCATGCCTTCTCGGGCGGCCAGCGCCAGCGCATCGGCATCGCCCGGGCCATCGCGCTCGATCCGCGGGTGATCATCGCCGACGAGGCGACCTCGGCGCTCGACGGCTCGATCCGGGCGCAGATCCTCGATCTGCTGCTCGACCTGCGCGACGAGCTCGACCTGGCGATCCTGTTCATCGCCCATGACATCGGCGTGGTGCGCTATTTCTGCGACCGTGTGGCGGTGATGCACAAGGGCCGCGTGGTCGAGACCGGCCCGGCCGTGCAGATCTGCGATGCCCCGCAGGCGCCCTATACCCAACGTCTCATTTCGGCGGTGCCGATCCCGGACCCGCGCAAACGACATCTGGTGGCATGATGAAAGACCTCACGAACCAGGCCATGGGCAACCCGATGGCCGGCAATTCCTTTGCCACCCGCGCCGACGCGCAACAGGCGGTGGTCGATCTCACCGCGCCGCTGCTCGAGGCCTTTTCGCCCGGCTGTGCGCGGGTCACCCTCGGCGCGACCGGGGCGCATTTTCATGCCGCGGCGGCCGATCTCGAGGGGCTGGTGCGGCCCTTCTGGGGGCTGGCGCCGCTTCTGGCGGGCGGCGGGCGGTTCTACGGCATCGAGAAATTTGTCGACGGGCTGAACAATGGCGCCGATCCGGCGCATCCCGAATACTGGGGCCCGGTCACCGACCGCGATCAGCGCATGGTCGAAAGCGCCGCCATCGGCTACGCTCTGGCGCTGGCGCCGGATGTGTTCTGGGACGGGCTGAGCCCGCGCGGCCGCGACTGCCTGCGCGACTGGCTGCTGAACTCGCTGCATCAGACGCCTGCGCCCAACAACTGGAATTTCTTTCATGTTCTGGTGTCGCTGGGGCTGCGCCGCGTGGGGATCGACCATGACCTGACGATCATCGAGGGCAATCTCGACCGGCTGGAGGGATGGGACATGGGCAATGGCTGGTATCGCGACGGATCGAGCCGGCAGGCCGATCACTACATCCCCTTTGCCATGCATTTCTACGGGCTGATCTATGCCCAATACGGCCCCGAGGGCGACGGCGCCCGCCGCGAGAGGTTCCGCGAACGGGCGCGGCGTTTCGCGCCGCAAATCGCCCATTGGTATGCCGCCGATGGCGCGGCGCTGCCCTATGGGCGCTCGCTAACCTACCGCTTTGCCCATGCGGGGTTCTGGGGCACGCTGGCGCTGGCCGGGGAAGAGGTGCTGCCCTGGGGGGACATCCGCGGTTTCTGGGCGCGCAATCTGCGCTGGTGGTCGGACAAGCCGATCTGCGACCCGCGCGGGACGCTGAGCATCGGCTACGGCTACCCTCAGCTTAGCATGTCCGAGCGCTACAATTCTCCCGGTTCGCCCTATTGGGCGATGAAGGCCTTTGCGCCGCTGGCGCTGGCCGCCGATCATCCGTTCTGGGCCGCGGAAGAGGCCGCGCCGAAAGAGCGCCCGCAGGTCGTCAGCCTGCCGGAGCCGGGCATGGTGAAATTCGAAGACCGGGGCGACGTGACCGTGCTGGCCGGCGGCCAGCGCTCGCCGACCTTTGGCCGCACGGCCGAGAAATACAACAAATTCGCCTATTCCACCCGCTACGGGTTCAGCGTGGAAACCGAGGGACGCGCGTTCCGAAACGGGCCGTTCGACAACAT
Source organism: Marinovum sp. E3 (assembly GCF_055755275.1). Taxonomy (NCBI): domain Bacteria; kingdom Pseudomonadati; phylum Pseudomonadota; class Alphaproteobacteria; order Rhodobacterales; family Roseobacteraceae; genus Marinovum; species Marinovum sp. E3. Next base: position 286,066 of record NZ_JBVTQV010000002.1, on the reverse strand, counting down.
GCTGGCGTTTTCCGAAGAGGGCGATCTGGCCATGGTGCGCTGCCGCGAGAGCATGGCGCGGATCGGGCCGGACTGGCTTTATTCCGCCTGGTCGCCGATGCCCGAGGTCGCGGTGGAAACCTGGCTGCTGGCGCGCCCGCCCTGGCACCTGCGCATCCACCGGATCAGTTCCGCGCGACATGTGCAGACCGTCGAGGGCGGCTTTGCCCTTCGCCGCGATGACCCGACGCCGGGGCCGGCGTTGCAGCCTGAGCTGACAGACCGGATGGCGCGGATGGTGACGGCGCAGGACGCAAGCTGCATCATCGATGTCGCGGCGCCCTTTCCCGGTGTTACGCGCCGCGCGCCCCGCGTGGTGATGCCGGAACCCAATACCAATGTGCTGGTCCCACGCAGCTGGGTGCCGCAGCTGACCGCGACGCTCGTTCCCGGAGAGGCATGTTTCGGCGCCTGGGTCTATGCCGGGCGGCTGGAAGGCCAGGCGCCGCCCGAGGCGCCGATGGCTATGCCAAGCGCCGACGATCTGGCGGCGATGCGCGCGGGCGGCGAGGTGATCCGGGTCTGGGATCTGCCGGCCGGCTGAGGCACCGGCGGCAGCGTCACGGAACTGCAACCAAAGCGACATGCGGATGCAATGTCGGCCGCTTAGGTCAGCGCGGTACACTCACCAAGGAGAGCCGCATGACGCGCATTCTTTTGGCTGGTCTTCTCGCCAGCACCGCCACATTCGCCACCGCCGAAGCGGTCAAGTTCGACGCCAGGCTCGCCGGCCATGCCGTGCTTCCGGCCGAAACCCTGATCGCCGCGCCCGCCGACGCCCCGGCCACGCTGCAAACCTCGGGCAAGTTCACCGGCGAAGGCAACCGTCGCTCCGACGTCGCGCCGACCGATGGCGCCGCGCTGCCCTTCAACGGCCAGCCGCTTCAGGGCTTTTCCGGCATCAAGACCGTGGGCGACGGCAGCTTCTACGTGCTGACCGACAACGGTTTCGGCTCCAAGGTCAATTCGCCCGACGCGATGCTGTTCTTTTCGGTGGTGCGGCCTGATTTCGCCAGTGGCGCGGTCGAGGTGGTCAAGACCACCTTCCTCAGCGATCCCGAGGGCATCGTGCCCTTCCCGATCACCATGGAAGGCACCAAGAGCCGCTACCTGACCGGCGCGGATTTCGACATCGAAGGTTTTCAGATGGTCGGCGATGACATTGTCATCGGTGACGAATTCGGCCCCTTCGTCATAGTCTTTGACCGCGAGACCGGGGTGATGAAGGAGTTCCACGAAACCCTCGTCGACGGCGAGATCGTGATGTCGCCCGACAACCCCTTCCTGCGCCTCGGCAACCCCGACGCCGCAAAGCCCGGCCATACCGCCAAGCGCTCGCGGGGCTACGAGGGGTTCGCGGCCTCGGTCGATGGCACGACGCTTTACCCGATGCTCGAAGGTCCGCTCTGGACCGGCGCGGCCTATGAGACGGTCGAAGACGGCCGCACCGCGCTGCGCATCCTCGAGATGGACGCCGCGACCCGCGACTGGACGGGCACCTCCTGGTTCTACCCGCTGGAAGGCGAGACCCACGCGATCGGCGATTTTAACATGATCGACGAGACCCGCGGGCTGGTGATCGAACGTGACGGTGGGCAGGGCGATGCGGAACTGGCCTGCAAGGGTGGCGCCACCGACGAGTGTTTCTCGAAACCCGCGATGTTCAAGCGCGTCTACATGATCGATTTCGCCGGTGTCGACGCCGGCCAGCCGGTGCAGAAGGCGGCCTATATCGATCTGCTCGACATGCAGGACCCCGAGGGCCTCGCCCGCCAGGGCCAGCGCGAAGACGGGCGGTTCACCTTTCCTTTTGTCACCATCGAGGATGTTGACCGGGTGGACGAAAGCCACATCATCGTCGGCAACGACAACAACTTTCCGTTCTCGGTCGGCCGCGCGCTTGGTGCGCGTGACGACAACGAACTGATCCTGCTCGAGGTCGGCGAATTCCTTCAGGCCCGCGCCGGAAGCTGAACAAGGACGGGAGGGGCCGGCAGGCTCCTCCCTCCACCCGCTCCTAGGACGGCGCGCCGTTGCCGCATCCCGCCCGGGCCGGGCTGTCGGCTCCTCAACCACCGCCATTTGCATTCTCGCCCGTGGCGTCACCTGGCGCCGCGGCCCGGATCCTTTTGACTGGCGTGACGGGGGCGGGGCCGGTATGACTTTGCTCCCGAACGACAGGAGCCGTCCTTGAGCCAGATTCCCGCTTTGACCGCCGAACGCATCGCCCGCACCATTGCTGGCGAGATCGCAGCCAACCCGCGGCAGGTGGAGGCCGCCACCGCGCTGCTTGACGAAGGCGCCACCGTGCCTTTCATCGCCCGTTACCGCAAGGAGGCGACCGGCGGGCTCGACGACACCCAGCTGCGCACCCTGGGCGACCGGCTGACCTATCTGCGCGAGATGGAGGCCAGGCGCGCCGCCATCCTCGAGACGATCAAGGGCCAGGGCAAACTGACCGATGCGCTGGCGAAAAAGATCGCCGGGGCCGAGAGCAAGGCGACGCTGGAAGACATCTATCTGCCGTTCAAGCCCAAGCGGCGCACCAAGGCGATGATCGCGCGTGAAAACGGGCTCGAGCCGCTGCTGCGCGCCATCCAGGAAGATCGCAGCGCTGCGCCCCAGGCTTTGGCCGAAGGGTACATGAGCGAAAACGTCGAGACGGTGAAGGCCGCGCTTGACGGCGCCCGCGACATCCTGGCCGAAGAGCTTTCCGAGAATGCCGACCTGCTGGGCCGGCTGCGCGAATTCATGAAGGCCGAGGCGCGGGTGGTCGCGCGTGTCCAGCCCGGCAAGGAAGAGGCCGGCGCCAAGTTCTCGGATTATTTCGACCATGTCGAGAAATGGGCCGACATGCCGGCTCACCGGGCGCTTGCCGTGCTGCGCGCCTCCAAGGAGGGGATCCTGACCCTCGACATCGAGCCCGAGCCCGAGACCGGTACCGAACGCGCCACCGGCATCGTCGCCCGCGCCATCGGCATTCCCGGGGATGCGCCCGGCGACAGCTGGCTGCGCGAGGCAGCGGGCTGGACCTGGCGGGTTAAGCTCAGCCTGTCGATGTACATGGATTTGCTGACCGAGCTGCGCCGCCGCGCCCATGACGAGGCGATCCGGGTATTTTCCAGAAATCTCAAGGATCTGCTGCTGGCCGCCCCGGCCGGTGCCAAGTGCACGCTGGGCCTTGATCCGGGCATCCGCACCGGCGTCAAGGTGGCGGTGGTGGACGCCACCGGCAAGCTTCTGGACACCGCCACGATCTATCCCTTCCCGCCGAAACGTGACATCCGCGGATCGGAAGAGACGCTGCTGCATCTTGTGCGCAAACACGGCATCGAGCTGATCGCCATCGGCAATGGCACCGCCAGCCGCGAGACCGAGAAACTCGTCGGCGAAACGCTCAAGAGGCTGCCGGCGGGACCGGCCCCCACCAAGGTGGTTGTCTCCGAGGCCGGCGCTTCGGTCTATTCCGCCTCGGAACTGGCAGCGCGGGAATTTCCCGAGCTGGACGTGAGCCTGCGTGGCGCTGTCTCGATTGCGCGGCGCTTGCAGGATCCGCTGGCTGAACTGGTCAAGATCACGCCCGAAAGCATCGGCGTCGGCCAGTACCAGCACGATGTCGACCAGCGTCAGCTGTCGAAGGCACTGGAAGCGGTGGTCGAGGATGCGGTGAACGCTGTCGGGGTCGATCTCAATACTGCCTCGGCGCCGCTTCTGGCACATGTCGCCGGACTTGGCCCTTCGCTGGCGCAGGCCATCGTGACGCATCGCGATGCTCAGGGCGCCTTTGCCTCGCGCCGCGCGCTGCTCAAGGTTTCGGGCATCGGGCCCAAGGCCTTCGAACAAGCTGCGGGTTTCCTGCGCATCAACGGTGGCGACGAGCCGCTCGATGCCTCTTCGGTCCACCCCGAGGCCTATGACGTGGCGCGGCGTATCGTGAAGGCCTGCGGCCGCGACATCCGCCAGATCATGGGGCAGGAAAGCCTGCTCAAGGGGCTGCGCGCCGAGGATTTTACCGACGCCAGTTTCGGCCTGCCGACGGTGCACGACATCCTCGCCGAATTGCAGAAACCCGGCCGTGACCCGCGCCCCAGCTTCAAGACCGCGAGCTTTGCCGAGGGGATCGAGTCGATCACCGATCTCAAGCCCGGCATGTCGCTTGAAGGCACCGTCACCAACGTCGCGGCCTTCGGGGCCTTTGTCGACATCGGCGTGCATCAGGACGGGCTGGTGCATGTCAGCCAGCTCGCCGACCGTTTCGTCAAGGATCCGCATGAGGTGGTGAAAGCCGGCGATGTGGTGCGGGTGCGGGTGACCGAGGTCGACGTCCCGCGCAAGCGCATTGGCCTGACCATGCGCAAAGAAGGCGGCGCGGCCCAGGGCGGCGGCAAGCGCGGCGAGCGTCCGGCACCCAAGGGCCGTCAGGGCGGCCCGGCGCGCAAGACGTCCAAACCCGCCAAGCCGCAAGACAGTGGCCAGGGCGCGCTGGGGGCGGCCCTGCTCGATGCGATGAAGAAACGCTGATCACGGCGGCCAGCCGTGGGCGCGGGGCGGGGCTTTCGGCCCTGCGCCGGCGGGACCGCCGTTGTGTTACGCGGGGCGCAACCCGCTCTCGGTCGGGTCGCCGTCGGGCCCATGATCGAGCCGGAAGATATGGGGCGCCACGCCTTGGGGGTAAAGCCGCCGCACCTGCGGATCGTGACCCGGCACGATCAGCCGGCGATCGGAGGCCAGCGCCTCGAGCCGGGTGAACCCATCGAGCATATCTTGCAGATCGACGACGATCGGGAAGGGTTTTCGGGCAAAGACATTCTCGTAGTAATGCGCCGCGTCGGAGGCCAGCACCATCCAGCCTGCTGCCGTGCGCACCCGGACGCATTGCAGCCCGCGCGAATGGCCGCCAATGCAATGTACCGTCACGCCTTCGGCGATCTCGGCGTCGCCGTCGTGAAACACCACCTTGCCGGAATACAGCCGGGTCACCGCCTCGCAGACATGCGGCGCCGAAAATGGCGCGCGCAGGGTGTCGTGGCACATGCAGGGGCCGGTGGCGAATTGCATTTCGGCGGCCTGCATGTGCAGCTTGGCATTGGGGAACAGGTGGAGCCCGCCGGCATGGTCGTAGTGCAGATGGGTGACGATCACCTGCGACACTGCCTCGGGCGCAAGGCCCAGTGGCTTCAGCGCCGCGCGCGGGTCGAGCTCGATCGGTCGGCCCCGCGCCTGCGCTTCGGCGTCGTCATAGCCGGTGTCGACGAGGAGCACCTCGTCCCCCCGCCGCAGCACCCAGATGTAATAGTCCATGGCATGTGGCGCGTCGTGGTTGTCGTCGAAGAGGAAACTGTCGGCGCGGCTGCGGGCATTGCGCGCGGCGTATTTGACGGCGTGAACCTCCCAGGCGCTCATCGCAGCACCTCGGCAAAGGTGGTGACCGACTTGTCGGCGATCATGCCTGCGACGGCAGCGTCGAAGCTTTGGAAATGCGGGCTTTTCAGATGCGTTTCGAACGCTTCGGCACTTTCGTAGATCTCGTAAAGAAAGATCTCCTCGCCTCCGTCGGTGCAGACGTCGAACTGCCGGCATCCGGCTTCGCGTTGCAGCGACAGCCGCGCGTTTTCGGCCATCAGCGGCAGAAAGTCGGCCCGCGCACCGGGGCGCAGGGTGAAACTCACAGTCACGGCATACATCAGGTTGTGCGTCCTTTCAGGCGTCGGATGGCCCGTTTCGCCCCCGGCATCTGGCCGAGGATCAGGGCAATAATCAGGGTCAGAAGAAGTGCCGCGCCGGGCCGTGAGACAAAGACCGAGAGGTCCCCGTCCGAGAGCAGCAACGAGCGGCGGAAGGTTTCGTCGAACATGCCGCCGAGGATCACGCCGATCACCAGTGGCGCGATCGGATAGCACAGCAGGTTCATCACATAGGCCACCAGCCCCACGCCCAGCATCAGGTAGAGATCGTTGAGCCCGCCGCCGACACTGAACGATCCGATTGTGGTCAGCACCATGACCAGCGGCAGAAAGACGGTCTGCGGAATGCGCAGCACCTTGATGAAGATGCGGGCGGTGAACAGCCCCAAGACAAACATGGTGAAACTGGCCAGCACCATGATGGCGACAACCCGCAGGATGATCTCGGGGTCGATGGTGGGGCCGGGGATCACATTGTTGATCTTGAAGGCGCCCATCAGCGCCGCCGCCGGCGGCGAGCCCGGGATGCCCAGCACCAGCAGCGGGATCAGCGCGCCGCCGATGCAGGCATTGTTGGCGGTTTCGGAACACAGCAGCCCCTCGAGCGACCCTTTGCCGAAGCTGTCGCCCTCTTCGGAGACGCTCTTGCCGACACCGTAGCTGACCCAGCCTGCCACATCCTCGCCAACGCCGGGCAAGGCGCCGACACCGGTGCCGATCACGCCCGAACGCCCGATGGTGGGCAGGTAACGGCGCATGGCGGTCATGTTGGGCAGGATGCGACCGTTCAGCTCGGCCACCCGGCCGGCTCTGACGTGGCGCATGCCTTCGATGATCTGCGGCACGGCAAAGGCGCCCATCAGCACCGGCACCACGGCGATTCCCGAGAGCAGATAGGACCAGCCGAAGGTGTAGCGCGCCTCGCTCAGGATCGGATCCATCCCGACCATGGCCAGTGCCAGGCCGATCAGCCCCGCGATCCAGCCCTTGATCGCGAGATCCGCGCTCATCAAAGTGCCTGACAGCAGGATGCCGAAGAGCGCCAGCAAGGCCTTTTCCGGGCTGGCGATGTTCTTGGAAATCAAAAGCAGCACCCAGACGAAGATCAGCAACGCCACGGTGCCCACCAGCGTGCCGATGAAACTGGCGGTGGTGGTCAGGCCAAGCGCTTCGGCACCGCGGCCCTGTTTGGCCAGCGGATAGCCGTCCATCGCGGTTGCGGCGCTGGCGGCCGTGCCGGGGATGTTGAGCAGAATCGACGGATAGGATCCGCCGTAGATCGCACCGACATAAGCGCCGAGCAGGGCGATCAGCGCGTAATCCAGCGGGATCTTGTTGCCGAAAAAGCCGGTCAGGATCGTCACCGCCAGCGTCGCCGTCAGCCCCGGCAGCGCGCCGAAGGTGATGCCGAGAAACACCGATGTGATCAGATAGACATAGGTCCAGGGGTCGCTGACCAGCGTGGCGAAGGCCATGCCGAATCCTGCCAGTTGTCCGAAGATGAATTCCATCTCAGGACCTCCAGATCGGGCGCAGATGCACGTAATAGCCGTATTCGATCTTGGCAAAGATCAGCCCGCCGCGGTTCGGTACGTTCTGGCGGAAACCGAAGGCCATGGCACAGATCAGCAGCAGCGGCACGCCGATGGCCAGCACCGGGGTCAGCCGCAGGGCGGTTCCCCTTGGGCCGGTTGCCTGATGCCAGAGCGTCAGCGCGACGAGCAGCGCCAGCGCCACCCAATCGTCGCCGTGCCGGGCCCATTCGGCGCGCGGGAAATGCATCGTCAGCGCTACCAGTGCGGCGCCGGCGATGGCAAGCAGCGGCAGCAGCGGGCGCGGCTCTGGCCGGCCGTGGAAACTGGCGATCAGTGCGGTGATCAGCAGCGCCGAAGCGAGGATGAAGTCGACCCTGGGCACCAGCCCGGCAATATAGGCAAGCAGCATCAGTGCCACGGCGACAAAGCGCCAGACCTCGGAGGCCGACCAGCCAAGGCCGGCGGCGCTCAGCGCCTGTGCCGCGCCGCCCGAGCGGATCGAGATCGCGAGCAGCACCAGAGCCAGCACCAGCAGCGCGCCGAAGAGGCCCAGCGGCACGATGGCGGCCGAAGTGTACCAGTCGGCGCTGTTCACGCCCGCGCCGTTGCCGCCGCCGAGCGGGATGTCGAGCGTCTTCCACAAAAAGAACAGCGCCAGCACGATGAGCGCCAGCGCACTCCAGAAATCACGGGCACGCAGGCGGGCAATGTCTGGTGCCGCGGTGTCGGGTGAATTGTCCAAGGCGGGCCTCCCAACGGCAGGGGCGGGTGCCGGGGCACCCGCCGGATGCAACGCCCCGGTGCGGCCGGGGCGCTCTGGTCTTACGGTTTCTCGATGCCGAGGTCTTCGGGCATGACCTTGGCTGCTCCCAGATCCTTGAGCGTATAGGCAAAGGTGCTCTCCAGGGTCGAGAACAGCGCCTGGGCCGCTTCACCATACTGACCGCCGATGTCGTATTTGTTGACCTCGGCCCACGTCGCAACGGTATCCGAGGCCATTGCCTTTTCAAAGGCCCCGGCCAGCGTCGCCTTGACGTTTTCCGGTGCCGAGTCGTGCACCGCAAAGCCGATCGCCTGTTTCAGCGGCAGCACCTCGGACAGGCCGGCATAGCTGTCAAAGGCCGAGGGCACGGTCTGGCCGGCAATCTCGACGCTGTCGGGTGTCAGCATTGCCAGGGGCTTGAGCTGGCCGCCCTCGATCAGCGCGGCCTGTTCCGCCAGCGAGGTCACGACCAACGCCACTTCGCCGGCAATCGCCGCTTCCTGGCCGGGTGCGGAGCCCTTGTATGGCACGAATTTTAACCGTGCGCCGGAGCCCTGTTCCAAGGCCAGGAGGTTCAGGTGGTGGATCGACCCGGCGCCGCCGGCGGCGGCCGGGATCGAACCGGGTTCGGCCATGGCGGCCTCGATCAGATCGCTCAGGCTGTCGTGCGGGCTGTCGGCCGGCACCGAGATCAGATCGGGCGAGCCGCCGACGATGAAAGGATACCAATAGTCGAATTTCTTGTCCCAGCCGCCCTGGACGGCCGCGGTGACATTCGATTCCGAGAGGCCGACCAGCGTATAGCCGTCGTCCGGCTGGTTGGCGGCATAAACCATACCGTTCGATCCGGCGACGCCGCCGGTCTGGTTGATGACGTTGATGGATACCGGCAGGTGTTTCTCCATCTCGGCCATGATCATCCGGTTGATCGTGTCGGTGCCGCCGCCGGCGCCCCAGACCACGACGGTGGTGATGTCGCGATAAGGATAGTCCTGGGCTGCGGCGACGCCGGCAATCCCGCCGGTCAGCGCCAGCGCCGCCAACGTTCTGGTGATCGAAATCTTCATCTGCCAATTCCTCCCAAAGGTTTTGCGTTGCTTATTGCGTTTTTTTGTGTATGCATTAAAAGGCGCGCTGTCAACGCCGTTCGCTGAATGCCCGGCGCACCCGCAACCACCGAGAAGGCAAAGCCAGACATGACCGAAACATATGAGATTGCCGTATTCGAAGGCGATGGTATCGGGCCGGAAATCACCACCCCCACAATTGCCCTGCTGAAACAACTGGCCGCTGCCTCGACCGGATATGACCTGAGATTTGTCACTTTGCCCGCCGGGGCGGGGCATTACGCCCGGACCGGCGAATCCTTGCCCGCCGAGTCGCTGCGGGTCGCTGCGGCGGCGGATGCGATCCTGCTCTCGGCCATGGGCCTGCCGGATGTGCGCTATCCCGACGGCACCGAGATTTCGCCGCAAATCGAGCTGCGCATGGCCTTCGACCTCTTTGCCGGCATCCGTCCGGTGAGCGTGCGGCAGGGCCAGGCCGGGCCGCTGACCCTGCCCGAGGGGCGCGAGATCGACTTCGTGTTGGTGCGCGAGAGCACCGAGGGGCTGTTCTATTCCATGGGCACTGGCGTGGTCAGCGAGACCGAGGCGCGCGAGACCCTGCGCATCACCCGCGAGATTTCGGAGAAACTGTTCCGCTTCTCCTTCGATTTGGCGCGAAGCCGCAGGCAGGCCGGGCGCGGGCCGGGCCGGGTGACTTGCGTCGACAAGGCCAATGTGTTTCGCGCCTTCGCCTTTTTCCGCGGCATCTTTGACGAGATCGCGGCAGAATACCCCGATCTCGCCGCCGATCATGCCTATGTCGACGCCACGGCGCTCTGGATGGTACAAAAGCCCTGGGACTTCGACGTGCTGGTGACGGAAAACATGTTTGGCGACATTCTCTCCGATCTCGGTGCCGGGCTGATGGGCGGGCTTGGCCTCGCGCCTTCGGCCGACATCGGGCTGAAACAGGCGGTGTTCCAACCCTGCCATGGCTCGGCCCCCGATATCGCCGGTCAGGGCGTGGCCAATCCGCATGCGATGATCCTCTCGGCGGCGATGATGCTCGACTGGCTGGGCCTCAAGCATGACAATGCCGCGCTGCGCACCGATGGCGTGCGTCTGCGCGAGGCGGTCGAGGCGGTGATCGCAAGCGGCGATTGCCTGACCCGCGATCTCGGCGGGACCGCCGGCACCGATGCGGCCGCCGGAGCGGTGCAGCGGGTGCTTCGGACGGCGCGTGCCGCATGAGCGCTGCGCCGTTGCGGGTGGCCTGCGTCGGGGCAGGCTATTTCAGCCAGTTCCATTATGGCAGCTGGGCGCGCATGCCGCGCGCCCGCGCTGTCGCCGCCTGCGATCGCGATCTCGCCAGAGCCCGCGCCACCGGATTGCCGGCGTTTGACGATCCGGCGCGGATGCTGGCCGAGGCAAAGCCCGACCTGCTCGACATCATCCTGCCGCCCGAAGCCCATGCGGCGACGATCCGGATGGCGCTTGCGGCGGGGGTGACACGGATGATCTGTCAGAAGCCGTTCTGCGCCAGTCTCGACGAGGCCCGGGCCATCACCGCCGAGGCCGAGGCCCGGGGCGCCGTGATCGTGGTGCATGAGAATTTCCGTTTCCAGCCCTGGTATCGGGCTGTGAAAACGGCGCTGGCCCGGGATGCGGTGGGCACCTTGCAACAGGTCACCTTTCGCCTGCGTCCCGGCGACGGGCAGGGGCCGCGGGCCTATCTCGACCGACAGCCCTATTTTCAGCGGATGGAACGCTTTCTGATCCATGAAACTGCCGTTCATTGGGTTGACACCTTTCGCTGGCTGCTCGGCGACCCCTCGCATGTCTACGCCGATCTGCGCCGCCTCAACCCGGCAATCCGCGGCGAGGATGCGGGTTTTGTGCTGTTCGATCATCCTGGCGGGGTTCGGGCGCTGTTTGACGGCAACCGCCATCTCGACCATGCCGCCGACAACCTGCGCCGCACCATGGGCGAGGCGTTGTTCGAGGGCACCGAAGGGGTGCTGGACCTCCGGGGTGACGGCGCGGTGCATCTGCGCCGCCACGGCGACACCGGGCAGGAGGTGCTTTTGCCGCCCGACCGATGGGACGGCTTCGGCGGCGATTGCGTACATAGCTTGCAGAGCCACGTGATTTCAGGTCTTTTGGATGGCGGGGCGTTGGAAAACACAGCGCGCGACTATCTGACGGTGATCGAGATCGAACAGGCCATCTATGCCTCAGCCGCCGCGGGGCAAAAAATTCAGCTTGGCGGAGCAACGACGTGACAAGCAAGACTGCGAAGCCCGTCTCCAACGCTCAACGTGCGGTGCAGCAACTGCGCGAAATGGTTTTCTCGGGCGAGTTGCCGGCCGGCTCCGATCATCTGGAAACCGAACTGGCCGAACGGCTGGGCATGTCGCGCACGCCGGTGCGCGAGGCGGCGCTCCTGCTCGAAAGTCAGGGGCTGGTGGAGATGCGGCCGCGCAAGGGCGTGCGCATTCTGCCGGTTTCGGCCACGGACATGCGCGAGATCTACGATGTGTTGACCGAGCTCGAAAGCCTGGCTGCCGAGCGGGCCGCCGAAGCCGGCTATTCGGAGCCACAGCTCACGGAACTGGCTGCGGCGATTGACGATATGGACGGGGCCATCGCGGATGAGGATCTCGAGGCCTGGGCGGAGGCGGATGAGAGGTTTCACGTTGAGCTGGTGCGTTTGGGTGGCAATTCGCGGGTCCAGATGATTGTCGCGATGATGGGCGATCAGGTCCGGCGGGCCAAGGCGTCGACGCTGTTTGTCCGCCCGCTGCCGGTGCAGTCGAACGAAGATCATCGCCAGGTTTATGCCGCCATCCTTGCCGGTGATCCCGCCAAGGCCCGCCGCGTCCACCGCGACCACCGCCGCCATGCGCGGGACGTGCTGACCGAACTGCTCGACCGCATGCGGCTTCGGACCCTGTGACCCGGCGCGCCAGGCATCGCCGCGATGCCTGATCCGGCTACTGGTTGGTTCCATCCCCTCAACGCACCAACGCGAAATTCGGTGTGTCCGTTCCGGGCGGGAGCAAAAAGATAGACGCCTATCAAAAAATGATTGACGTCTATCTTTTTCACTGCTCTGTTGCCCGAGGGAGGAATCGATGGACAGGCAGACGCCAACCTTGAGCGATGTGGCGCGCCGGGCTGGGGTGAGCTATGCCACCGCGGACCGCGTGATCAACAATCGTGGTGGCGTGGCCGAAAAATCGGTGCGCCGGGTGCGGGCCGCCATCGAAGATCTTGGCTATGTGCGCAATGTCGCCGCCGCCAACCTGGCGCAGAAGCGGACCTATCGCTTTGCCTTTGTCATTCCCGAAGGGCCGAACAGTTTCTTTCAGCGGTTGCGCAACATCCTGGAAACAGCCCGGCCCGAGATGCTGGTGTCGCGGGTCGCGCTGATGGTGGAAAGCGTCGCGGCCTTTGATGCGGCGGCGCTTGTCGGTTGTCTCGAACGGCTGGCCGAAGACAAGGTGGACGGCGTCGCGCTGGTGGGCACCGATGATGCCCGGGTCTGTGCCGCCATCGATGCGCTGCGGGCGCAGGGGGTGGCGGTGCTGACGCTGGTGGCCGATGTCCAGGGCGCCCGACCGGATGGCTATGTCGGGATCGACAACACGATTGCCGGGCGCACCGCCGGGCGGTTGCTGCTGCTGGCGCATGGCGACCGGGGCGGGCGGGTGCTGCCGATTGTCGGAGTCGCCACGGCGCATGACCACGCCGAGCGGCTGGCCGGCATGCAGGACACCCTGGCCGAAGCTGGCGGGCGGGTCACCTCGGCGCCGCTGATCGAAGGCCGCGACCGGCATGACATTGTCGAGGCCGAATTGCACCGGCGGCTGGCCGAAGACCCCGAGATCACCGCGATCTACAGCGCCGGCGCGGGCAATGCCGGGCTGGTGCGGGTGCTGGCGCGGCGCGCCGAAGGCCGGCCGATCGTGGTGCTTCATGAGTTGGTGGCGCATTCGCGCCAGGCGCTCGAGACCGGTCTGGTAGACGTGGTGATCGATCAACGGCCCGAAGATGAAATTCAGACCGCGCTCGAATGTTTGCGCGCGATGGCCGACCGGCGCGATCTGGCTGCGCCGGCGCCGATCGTGCCGGCGATCTACCTGCGTGAAAACCTGCCCCCGGCGGCAGTGGCATCCCAAATTGGAGACCCCGTTCATGAGTGATTTCTTTGGCGATCTTGCGCCGGTGCGTTTCGACCCCGAGGCCGAGGGGCTGGCCTTTCGACATTATGATCCTGACGAGACGGTCATGGGCAAGCGGTTGGAGGATCACCTGCGGTTTGCCGTCGCCTATTGGCACAGCTTTGCCTGGCCCGGCGGCGATCCCTTTGGCGGCCAGACCTTTGACCGGCCCTGGTTCGGCGCCGAAATGGCTGCGGCGCGGCTCAAGGCGGATGTGGCCTTCGAACTCTTCGACCTGCTCGGGGTGCCGTATTTCTGCTGGCATGATGCCGATATCCGGCCCGAGGGCGCAAGTTTTGCCGAAAGCCGGTCGAATTTCGACGCCATCATCGATCTGTTCGAAGAAAAGATGGAGGGCGCGAAGGTCAAACTGCTCTGGGGCACGGCAAACCTGTTTTCGCATCGCCGTTTCATGTCCGGCGCGGCGACCAACCCCGATCCGGATGTCTATGCCTGGTCGGCGGCGACGGTAAAGACCTGTCTCGATGCGACCCACAGGCTCAAGGGGCAGAACTATGTGCTCTGGGGCGGGCGCGAGGGCTATGAAACACTGCTCAACACCGATCTCGGTCAGGAGATGGAACGGATGGGCCGCTTCCTGAGCATGGTGGTGGACTACAAGCACAAGATCGGGTTCGAGGGGCAAATCCTGATCGAACCCAAACCGCAGGAGCCGACCAAACATCAGTATGACTACGATGTGGCGACGGTGTACGGTTTCTTGCAGCGCTTCGGGCTCGAAAAGGACGTGAAGGTCAATATCGAGCAGGGGCATGCGATCCTGGCCGGGCATTCGTTCGAACACGAATTGGCTCTGGCGCGCGAGTTGGGGATCCTCGGCTCGATCGACATGAACCGCAACGATTACCAGTCGGGCTGGGACACCGACCAGTTTCCCAACAATGTGCCCGAGGTGGCACTGGCCTATTACGAGATCCTCAAGGCCGGCGGGCTGGGCCGGGGTGGCACAAATTTCGACGCCAAGCTGCGGCGGCAGTCGCTCGATCCGGTGGATCTGGTGGCGGCGCATGTCGGGGCGATGGATGTCTGTGCCCGCGGGCTCAAGGCAGCGGCGCGGATGCTGGAGGATGACGCCCTGGAGACGCCCCGGCGGGCGCGCTACGCCGGCTGGGAGAGCGCGGCGGCCCAGGCCATGCTGGGGGCCGATCTGGCCACGGTAGCGGCCCCGGTCGAGGCCGGAGAGATCACGCCCGAGCCGATTTCCGGGCGGCAGGAGATACTCGAGAACATCGTCAATCGCTACGTTTGACAGGGAGGTATTTGCAATGAAGACGATCAAGGGGCCCGGTCTGTTCCTGGCGCAATTCGCCGGCGACGCGGCGCCGTTCAATTCCTGGGACGGCATCACAAAATGGGCGGCGGACTGCGGTTACAAGGGGGTGCAGGTGCCGGTCTGGGACGCGCGGCTGGTCGATCTCGACAAGCTGGCGACGTCGAAGGACTATTGCGACGAATGGGTCGGCCAGGCGCGCGCCAATGGCGTCGAGGTGACGGATTTGTCGACCCATATCATCGGCCAGCTTGTGGCGGTGCACCCCGCCTATGACGCCTGGGTCGATGGCTTTGCCGCGCCCGAGGTGCAGGGCAAGCCCAAGGAACGCACCGACTGGGCCATTGAACAGGTGAAAAAGGCGCTGACCGCGTCCAGGAACCTGGGCATCGGGCAGCATGTGACTTTTTCCGGCGGGCTGTGCTGGCCGTTTGTCTATCCCTTTCCCCAGCGCCCCGAAGGCATGGTCGAGACGGCGTTTGACGAGTTGGCCCGGCGCTGGCGGCCGATCCTCGACCATGCCGACGACTGCGGCGTAGACGTCTGCTACGAAATTCACCCGATGGAGGATCTGCACGACGGCGACACCTTCGAGATGTTCCTCGAAAGGCTGGACGGGCATGCGCGCTGCAACATGCTCTACGATCCCAGCCACTATGTTCTGCAATGCCTTGATTACCTTGATAATATCGACATCTACGCCGATCGCATCAAGATGTTTCACGTCAAGGATGCCGAGTTCAACCCGACCGGGCGCAAGGGCGTCTACGGCGGGTTCCAGCCCTGGGAAAAGCGGGCCGGGCGGTTCCGCAGCCTGGGTGACGGGCAGGTTGATTTCGGGGCGATCTTTTCCAAGATGGCGGCACATGATTTCGACGGCTGGGCCGTGGTCGAATGGGAATGCTGCCTGAAACATCCCGAAGACGGCGCGCGCGAGGGCGCGGCCTTCGTCAAGGATCACATCATCCGGGTCACGCCGCATGCCTTTGACGATTTCGCCGGCGGCGCCGACGAGGACATGAACCGCAAGCTATTGGGGATCGACTGATGGACCGTATCAGACTGGGCATGGTGGGCGGCGGCACGGACGCCTTTATCGGCGCGGTGCACCGCATCGCCAGCCGCATTGACGACCGCTTCGAACTGGTGGCCGGCGCCTTGAGTTCAACCCCCGAGAAGGCGCGCACCAGCGGCGCGGCGCTGGGGCTGGCGGAAGATCGCTCTTATGGCACCTTCGAGGAGATGGCCGAACGCGAGGCCGGCCGCGACGACGGGATCGAGGCGGTCAGCATCGTCACACCGAACCATGTGCATGCCGCCGCCGCCCGGGCGTTTCTCGAGCGTGGCATCCATGTGATCTGCGACAAGCCGCTGACCGCGACGCAAGAGGATGCCGAGGCGCTGCGCCATGCGGTGGCCGACAGCAAGGCGGTGTTCGTGCTGACGCATAATTACACCGGCTATCCGCTGGTGCGTCAGGCGCGCGAGATGGTGGCACAGGGCGATCTGGGAGAGATCCGCGTCGTGCAGGCGGAATATCCGCAGGACTGGATGACCGATGCGGTCGAAGCCGCCGGCGTCAAACAGGCGGAATGGCGCACCGATCCGGCGCGTTCGGGCGCTGGCGGGTCGATCGGCGACATCGGCACCCATGCCTACAACCTCGCCTGTTTCGTGACCGGACTGAAGGGGGCGGAGCTGGCGGCCGACCTGCACAGCTTCGGGACCGGGCGCAAGCTTGACGACAACGCCCATGTGATGCTGCGCTTCGATGGCGGTGCGCGGGGGATGTTGTGGTGTTCGCAGGTGGCGCCGGGCTGCGAAAACGCGCTGCGGCTCAGGGTCTTTGGCACCAAAGGCGGGCTGGAATGGGCGCAGGAAAATCCCAACGAGCTCTGGTTCACGCCGCATGGAGAGGCCACGCGGCGGATCACGCGGATGGGGGCGGGCGCCTCGGACGCCGCCAATGCGGTAAGCCGTGTGCCGCCGGGCCACCCCGAAGGCTATCTGGAAGGCTTCGCCAATATCTACGGCGGCGCCGCCGATGCGATCCGTGCGGTCCAGAGCGGTGCCGACCGTGACGCAGCGCTTGGGCTGCTGCCGGGGATCGGCGCCGGGCTGGACGGCATGGCCTTCATCGGCGCCTGCGTGCGGTCGTCGCAGGACAATACCGCCTGGGTGACGCTGTGACCGAGCCCGTCCTGTCGCTGCGCAACGTGCACAAGAGCTTCGGCCCGGTCGAGGTTCTGCACGGTGTCGATCTGGATATCCGCGCCGGCGAGGTGCTGGCGCTGATCGGCGAGAACGGGGCGGGCAAATCGACGGCGATGAAATGTCTCGCCGGTTATCAACCTGCCTCGTCGGGGCGGATTCTTCTCGACGGGGAAGAGGTGAGTTTTGCCTCGCTGCATGAGGGCGAGGCGGCGGGGATCGTGCTGATCCACCAGGAATTCAACCTCGCCGAGCAGCTGACGGTGGAACAGAACATTTTCCTGGGGCGCGAGCTGCGCAAGGGGCTCCTGCTCGACAAGGCCGAGATGCGGCGGCGCTCACGCGAGTACCTGGCACGGGTGAAATGCCGGGTGGACCCGGATACGCCGGTGTCGAAATTGTCGAATTCCGACAAGCAGATGGTCGAGATCGCCAAGGCGCTGGGCCGCGACGCCCGTGTGCTGATCATGGATGAGCCGACAGCGGTGCTGACCAATGCCGAGGCTGCCATCCTGTTCGAACAGGTCGAGGCCCTGCGTGCCACGGGCACGGCGATCGTCTTTACCTCGCACAAGCTGGGCGAGGTAAAGCAGATCGCCGACCGGGTCAGCGTAATGCGCGATGGCATGGTGGTGCAGGCCGCGCCCGTACGTGACATGAGCGAAGACCAGATGGCGACGGCGATGGTCGGGCGCGACGTCTCCGATCTCTATCCCGCCAAGGCTGAAGTGGCGGCGGATGCTCCGGTGCTGCTGCGCGTCGACGGGCTGGATGTGCCGGGCTTTGCCGAAGGCGTGAGCTTTGCGTTGCGCGCCGGCGAAATCCTCGGGATCGCGGGGCTTGTCGGCTCGGGCCGGACCGAGGCGATGGAGGGGCTCTGCGGGCTGCGCATCGCCCGGGCGGACCGAACCGAGATCGCAGGGCAAAGCGTGCAGATCCGCAAACCCTCGGATGCGCTCAGGCACCGGCTGTGTTACCTGACCGAGGATCGCAAGCTGCGGGGTCTGCTGCTGGACAAGGGCATGCGCGAGAACCTGACCTTGCAGGCGCTCGCCAGATTTGGCGGCCTGCTGATCGACCAAAAGGCCGAGGATGCGGCCCTGACCCGGGCCATTCGGGAATTCGACATTCGCGCCGGGCGGCGCGACGTGCGGGTCGGCAACCTCTCGGGCGGCAACCAGCAGAAGCTGCTTCTGGCCAAGGTCATGCAGAGCGAGCCGCAGATCCTGATCGTCGACGAGCCGACCCGCGGCATCGACATCGGCACCAAGCAACAGATCTATGCCTTCCTGAGCGATCTTGCGGCTTCGGGCCATGGGATCGTCGTGATTTCATCCGAGATGCAAGAGATCATCGGCCTGGCCAATCGCGTTCTGGTGATGCGGCAGGGTCGGATTGCCGGGGAACTTGCCGGAGAGGCGATCACCGAAGAAGCCATCGTGCGCCACGCCATGGGTGTCGGCGCCGATCCCAAGGAAAGGGCAGCCTGATGGCAAGCGAAACCGTGAACATGCCGGAGCGTCGGCGCAAACTGCCGTCGATGTCGGTGCTGGGGCCTGTCATCGCGCTTCTGGTTCTGGTGGCGATCGGGGCGATGATGAACCCGAATTTCCTCGGTGCGGGCAATATCACCAACGTGCTGGCGCGCTCGGCCTTTATCGGGATCATCGCGGTGGGCATGACCTTCGTGATCACCGCCGGCGGGCTGGATCTCTCGGTGGGGTCGATGGCGGCCTTTATTGCCGGGTTGATGATTCTGGTGATGAACGCCGCGCTGCCGGTGCTGGGGGTGGGCGTGCCGATCATTCTGCTGGGGATGGCGACGGCGCTGATTGCCGGGCTGCTGGCCGGGCTCTTGAACGGCTTTCTGATCACCACGCTGGGGATCGAGGCCTTCATCGTCACCCTCGGCACCATGGGCATCTATCGCAGCCTCGTCACCTGGCTGGCCGACGGCGGCACGCTGAGCCTGGATTTCGGGCTCCGCACCTTCTATCGGCCGGTCTATTTCGACGGCATTCTCGGGGTGTCCTGGCCGATCATCGTCTTTGCGCTGGTGGTGATCATCGGCGAAGTGGTCATGAGCCGGGCCCGTTTCGGCCGGCATTGTGCCGCCACCGGATCGAGCGAGCACGTTGCGCATTATTCCAACGTCAACGTGAACCGCACCCGGCTTGCCACCTATGCCATGCTCGGTGTGCTGGTGGGGGTGGCCACCATCATGTATGTGCCGCGGCTGGGCTCGGCCTCGGCCTCGACCGGCGTGCTCTGGGAACTCGAGGCGATTGCCGCGGTAATCATCGGCGGCACCGTGCTCAAGGGCGGTTTCGGCCGGGTCTGGGGCACGGTGATCGGCGTGCTGATCCTGAGCCTGATCGACAACATTCTCAATCTGACCGACCTGGTGTCGCCCTACCTGAACGGCGCGATCCAGGGGGTCATCATCATTCTCGCTGTCATTTTGCAGCGCGAAGCCAAGGCGAAGGGCTGAAAGCCCCGCCGTTCCAAGGGAGGAAAGCAATGACATATTTGAAGACATTCGCAACCGGGCTGGTCGCCGCGGCGGTCACCGCCGGCATGGCCATGGCGCAGGACGCCAAGGTGATTGGCGTCTCGATCCCCGCCGCCACCCACGGCTGGGCCGGGGGCATGAACTTTCACGCGCAGGAGGCGGTGAAACGGCTGGAAGAGGTCTATCCCGAGCTCGATTTCGTGCTGGCCACGGCCTCGGATCCGGGCAAGCAGGTCAATGACATCGAGGACATGGTGGCGACCCGCAACATCAGCGCGCTGGTGGTGCTGCCGTTCGAGAGCGAGCCGCTGACCTCGCCGGTGCAGGCGGTGGCCGAAGGCGGCGCCTGGGTGACGGTGGTCGATCGCGGTCTTTCGGTCGAGGGGATCGAGGATCTCTATGTCGCTGGCGACAACCCGGGCTTCGGCCGGGTTTCGGGCGAATACATGGCCTCGAAAATGCCCGACGGCGGCAAGATCGTCGTGCTGCGCGGCATCCCGACGACCATCGACAACGAGCGCGTGGCGGGCTTTGAAAGCGCCATCGAAGGCTCGGGCATCGAGATCATCGACATGGAGCACGGCAACTGGAACCGCGACGACAGCTTCAACGTGATGCAGGATTTCCTGTCCAAGCACGAGCAGATCGATGCGGTCTGGGCTTCGGATGATGACATGGCGGTGGGCGTTCTGGCAGCGATCGATGCGGCGGGCCGCGACGACGTGCAATTCGTGCTGGGCGGCGCCGGCATGAAGGAGATGGTCAAGCGCGTCATGGACGGCGACACCATGATCCCGGCCGACGTGACCTATCCGCCGTCGATGATCGCCACTGCGATCGAACTGACGGCGGTGGGCATGACCTCGACCGCGCCGGTCTCGGGCACCTTCACCATCGGTTCGGTGCTGATCACGCCGGAGAACGCGGAACAATTCTATTATCCCGACAGCCCGTTCTGATCGCGCTGCCACGGATCCCCCGCAGCGCTGCGGGGGATGCTCCCCTTACACTGGTTCCTGCGCATTCGTGGCAAACCCGGCCTTCACCCCTTTCATGGACAACGAACGGGTTGGCGGCGGCGTCGGCTCTGCGATTTGGCGATTGCGTCGGCGGTTAAGAACGACGGGCCGCACCTGAGCGACCCTGGTGACGGTCGACGAGCAAAGGGCGCAACGCCTCCAGTCACGGCAGCGAGCCAAAGGCAAAGCCGTTGTTGGTGGCTGCCATCGCAGGCCCGCGCTATGCTGTCGAACGCGTCTGGACATCCCCTGTCCGCAGCCGCTCACGCGCGGTTCAGCAGCTTGCTGTATTTTCTCACGAACAGGTTCTCGCCTTTCATCTTGCGCGTCAGAAGGTCCCCTGCCGTGAACAGGCCGAGGAAAGAATTGCCGCGCTTCGGCCCGAGCGGCACAAGGATCGGCGCCTTGGGGCCCCATGGCTTGTAGGGTTTCATCTGTTCGAGCGGCTTGCCCGAAATGAACCCTTTGAGCGTTGCCTTGAGCCAGGGCAGCTGACGGCTGGTCGCGACGATGGTCATGCCGTCCCCCGCATCGGCCAGGTCTCCGGCGGCCAAGACGTTGGGCAGCGACGACGGGCGCAGCCACCGATCCACCTTGACCCGGTTCGCGGTGCTCTTCTGCGTGTCCGGCAGGCCGTCGAGCAACTCGGAACTGGCGCGTGAGCCGAGGACGGGGAAGATCAGGTCGAACTCCAGCTCCGACCCGTCCGACAGCTTCAGGCGGCCCGCGTAAGGCTCGGTCAGGCTTTGCAGGTTCTCGGCCCTTTTGCCGAGTACCAGGGTCACGCCGGCGTCGCGCAGCTTGCTGGCCAACGCCGTGCCGAGCTTCTCCGGCATGGTGGGAAACAGGCGGCCTGTATCCGAGATCAGCGTGATCTCCTTGTCCGGCATGGCATGGGCTATCTCCCCCGCCAGCTCGGTGCCGACGGCCCCCGCGCCGACGATACCGATCCTCCGGGCCGCGTTCAGCTGGTCGTGAACGCGCTGGTTGGCCTGCCGCAGCCCGTCGATGTCGTCTCCGACAGGTTTGAAGGGCGTGGCATTGGATGAGCCAGTGGCGACGACGATGTAATCGGCTGCGACTCTTTGGCCGTCGTCCAGCGTCACGCCGTCGGCATCGATGCCGTTCGCACGGGCGCGCAGAACCCGTCCGTTCTTCAATAGGCGGTCGTAGGGGATCAGGGCGCGGTCGAGCAGCGCAGGATCGACGACGGCGCGGATCATTGCGGGTGCATGAACGAAATGGCTGCGCGGCTCGATCAGGGTGACCTCCGCGGCATTGTCGAGCGATTTCGCGAGTTCAGCGCCGATGTAGCCGCCGCCAATGATGGCGATGTGTTTGGACATGGGGGCAATTCCTTTCAGGGCGGGAAGGCGGTGGAGGGTCCTTGGCGCAGGCCGCTGGTCATTTGGGTGACGGGGAGGGCCCGCAGTCCTTCGGTCTCTCCCTTCGGGGACACCCGGCCGGAAAGGGCCAAGTGTCCCGGTATCCTCACATGACTTCGGCAAGTTTTTGAAGGCTGTGTCCTGCGACACACCGTCATTTGTCGTGGCGCCTGCCGAGCAAGGTGTCGCCGCGCCGCATCTCCGGCAGGTAGCCCAGATTGTCGATCAACTGCGTTTTCTTGCGGGCGCCAACGAATTCCTTGGCCCCGGTTGCGCCACTATTGCCGTCGCCGCGTGGCTGACCGAGGCGGGCAGGTTTGGCATGTTGCGTACGATCGGTATCCCGGCGCCCAAATACCCCTTGCAATAGCCGACCGGCGCGTCGGTCGCGACAGTGACAATGATGGGCTCGCCGGCGCCATACTCCGCCAGCGACGGCATGAGCTGATCCGGCGCCGGCGGCTTGACGTCTATGACCAGAACCGCCGGCGCCTGCGGCGGGGTCGCTCATTGTCACTGCCTCGCGCCTGACACCGGCGGCGAACCAGCCCGCAAGCAGCGCCAGGTT
Source organism: Marinovum sp. E3 (assembly GCF_055755275.1). Lineage (NCBI taxonomy): Bacteria > Pseudomonadati > Pseudomonadota > Alphaproteobacteria > Rhodobacterales > Roseobacteraceae > Marinovum > Marinovum sp. E3. Next base: position 263,790 of record NZ_JBVTQV010000002.1, on the reverse strand, counting down.
CAAGAAGTCGGAGCCGATCATGACAAGGCCGCGTTTGTTGATCGCCTACAGGTTCATGCGGCGGTGTTCCGCGCCACGAGCTCCTTGTAAAGTTCCCGGATGCGCCTGGTAATGGGTCGGTCGCCGGTGCCAATGGCTTTGCCGTCAATCTCTGCCACCGGGGTCTGGGCGCCGAAGGTGCCCGTCAGGAAGGCCTCTTCGGCGCCGTAGGCTTCATACAGCGAATAGTTCCTCTCGAAGGCCGGGATGCCATTGTCGCGGCACAGGTCGATCACCTTCTGCCGGGTGACGCCGTTCATGCAGTAGTCGCCGGTCGAGGTCCAGACCTCGCCGCGGCGCACAATGAAAAAGTTGCAGGCGTTGGTGGTGTTCACGAAACCATGCGGATCAAGCATCAGCCCTTCGTCGGCTCCGGCCTGTTCCGCCTGGAGGCAGGCGATCACGCAATTCAATTTGGAATGGCTGTTGAACTTCGCGTCCTGGCTCATCGGCAGACCGCGCACCTGCGGCACGGTGGCGAGGCGAATGCCCTTGGTCTGCAACCGGTCCACGGGCTTCGAATGCTCGATGATCGCGACGATGGTGGCGCCCCAACGGCTCAGGCCCGGGTGCTGGAAGGGCTTGGCCTTGCGCCCGCGCGTGATCATCAGGCGGCAATGGGCGTCGGTCGTCATGCCGTTGGCCTCGGCCGTCTTGTTCAGGATCTCGAGGATGTCGTCCGGCCCGATACCAAGGTCGATGGAGACTGCTTTGAGCGAATTGAACAGTCGGTCCATGTGTTCGTCGAAGAAGGCCCATTTTCCGTTGTAGAGCCGCATCCCCTCCCACATGCCGTCGCCTAACATGAAACCGGAATCATAGACTGACACCATCGCCTCGGCCTTGGGTTTCAATTCGCCATTGACGTAGATCAGGATCTCGTCATTGCGTCGGTCGTGCTCTGCGTCATGGGTGGTCTTCTTGTCGAGATCAATCGTCGTCATGTCAGTGTCCCAGTATCTGGCCGAGAAAGGCCTGTGCGCGTTCGTGTTTCGGAGCGGTGAAGAAGGTTTCGGGGGCGGCCTCTTCGACGATCTCGCCGTCGGCCATGAAGATCACCCGGTCGGCGACCTGGCGGGCAAAGCCCATCTCGTGAGTGACGCAGATCATCGTCATCCCGTCCTGTGCGAGGCCCACCATGACATCGAGCACCTCGGAGATCATCTCCGGGTCCAGCGCCGAGGTGGGTTCGTCGAACAGCATGATCTCGGGCTTCATACAGAGCGCGCGGGCAATCGCCACCCGCTGTTGCTGGCCACCGGAGAGCTGGCCGGGATACTTGTCGGCCTGCTCGGGGATCTTGACGCGGGTGAGATATTCCATCGCCACCTCTTCCGCCTCGGCGCGGGACTGCTTGCGCACCAATTTGGGCGCGAGGATGCAGTTTTCCAGGATCGTCATGTGCGGAAACAGGTTGAAATGCTGGAACACCATGCCGGTCTCGCGGCGGATTTCGTCGATATTGTCGAGGTTGTCGTCCAGTTCGGTGCCCAGCACGTTGATCGACCCCGCCTGATGCTCCTCGAGCCGGTTGATACAGCGGATCAGCGTCGACTTGCCCGAGCCCGAAGGGCCGCAGACGACGATCTTTTCGCCCTTGGCCACCGTCAGGTCGATGCCCTTGAGGGCGTGGAAGGTGCCGTACCATTTGTCCATCCTGCTGATCTGGACGGCGGTTTGCGAAGTGGGCATGGGATAAACTCCTAGCGCTCGGCCACGGCCATGCGGCGTTCAAGGTAGGCGCCGTAGCGGGACAGCGCGAAGACGAAGACGAAGTAGATCAGCCCGACAAAGGCGTAGACTTCGACATGGGCGAAATTCCATTCCGAGTTGCCATAGGCGGCATTGCCCGAGGCGAGGATCTCGAAAAAGCCTATGATGACAACCAGCGAGGTTTCCTTGAAGGTGATCACCAGCTGGTTGATCGTCGCGGGCAGCGCATTGCGGAACGCCTGCGGCAGGATGATATGTCCGATCCGGTGCCAGTAGCCCAGGCCCAGCGCCTGTGCTGCCTCTTCCTGGCCGCCGGGCAGCGACTGGATGCCGCCGCGGATGATCTCGGCCTGGTAGCAGGCAAAGAACAGCGCGTAGCCCGCGATCACCCGGTGCAGCTTGTCGCCGATCATCCAGCCGGGCAGCACGAACGGCAGCACGATGGCAAAGGTGAACATGATCGACAGAAGCGGGAGCGAGCGGATGGCGTCGATGATTACGCCCATTGTGCGCGCGATCCACGGCAGTTGCGACCGGCGGAGAAGCGCAAAGACGATGGCCAGCGGCATCCCCAGCAGCGTCACGCTGGCAAAGATGAAGATGGTCAGCGACAGCCCGCCCCAGTTCTGCTCGGACACTTCGGTCAGCCCGAAGACCCCGCCACGCATCAGAACGTAAAAGGTCACGAACCCTGCCACCCACAGAGCTGCCAACCGCCGCGCCGTCCAGAACCATGGCGCGCAAGAGGCCCCGCCGGTCAGCACGATCACCGCGCAGGCCAGGGCGGAACGCCATTGTTCTTCGAACGGGTAGAGCCCGAATAAGATCAGCCGCCAACGCGCATCGATCACGGCCCAGCAGGCGCCCTCGGCTCCGTGGCCGCAGGCCTCGCGATTCTCGGCGCTCCAGACCGCGTGCAGCACGCCCCAGTCAAAGAGCGACCACAGCACCCAGGCCGCCAGCAGGCCGAAGCCGAGCGTGACGAGCGTATCGAGGCGGGTCGAGAAGTAGTCGGTGCGCAGCGCGCGCAGACGGGTCTGTCTTGGCAAGGTCGCGTCCATCGCTCAGGTCCTCAGCTGCGTGCCCTTGAGCTTGATCGCGTCGTTCACGCGATTGAGCACCCAGGCCATGGAATAGTTGATGACAAGAAACCCGCCCATCAGGATGGCAATCAGTTCAAGCGTCTGGCCCGACTGGTTGATCGAGGTCGAGATCACCATGAAGAAATCCACGAAGCCCACGGCGATGCCGATGGTTGTGGATTTGAACAGCCAGACGTACTGGTTGATCAGCATCGGCATGACAGCACGGATCGCCAGTGGCAGACGGATGCGGGTGAAGGTCTGCCAGGTGCTCAGGCCCAGCGCGTGGCCGGCCTCACTCTGGCCCTTGCCCACGGCGTTGAAGCCCGCGCGCACGATCTCGCCGATATAGGCACCGCCATAGACCGAGATGGCGATGATGCAGGTCAGAAGCTCGGGCGAGACGCGGATGCCTCCGCGGAAGTTCAGGCCCTTGAGGGTGGGTATGCTCAAAAGCGGCGTTTCGGGGATGCGGCCGGCCCACAAAAGGGCCACGGCCAGCGCCGCCCAGCCCAGCCAGAGGCCGCGAGACCACGCCTTCTTGATGTGCGGCGCCATCCGGGCAAAGCGCCGCGCCGACCGGAGCCAGAGCCAGAGACCAACAGTGACCGCCAGCGCTATCGCCGCGAGAAAGACCGAAAAGCCTGTGACATTCAGGCCAGGCAGGTAGGCGCCGCGTCCGTTGAGAAACGCCACCCCACCAAACTCCAGCGCATCGCGAGGCCGGGGCAGCGTGGTCAGCACCGCGTACCAGAAGAAGGCCTGCAAGAGCAATGGCAGGTTGCGGAAGATCTCGACATAGACAGTCCCAATCAGCTCGGCCATCTTGTTGCCCGACACCCGCATGATGCCGATGCCGATGCCGATCACGGTCGCCAGCGTCAAAGAAATCGCGCCGAGAAACAGTGAGTTCAGCAGCCCGACGAGGATCACCCGGGCGTAGGTGTCGTTGGTGTCGAATGGGATCAGTGAAAAGCTGACGCCCCAGCCCGTGGCGCGCTCCAGGAAGCCGAAGCCCGAAGTCATGCCCTGCGCGTCCAGATTGGTCTTTGCGGTCAGCGCGAAGGTGACCACCAGCAAGATCAGCACGCCGATGAAGCCCACCTGAGACGCGGTATCGCGAAAGGATTTCTGTCTGAGAAGCGAGATCATGGAGAGGCTCCGTTGACGCGGAAGGGTCCGACGCCCGGGCCGAAGCCCGGACGCCGGCGCGACGGTTTCAGTCGACCATCAGCGGGTAGAACAGGCCGCCATTGATGTAGAGGTTGTTCTTCGCGCGCGGCAACGCATAGGGCACGCCGATGTTGCGGTCATAGATCTCGGCGTAGTTGCCAACTTCCGTGATCAGGTTGTAGGCCCAGTCATCCGACAGCCCCAGCCGCGAACCATAGCCCGGCGTCACGCCGAGAAACTTGCCAATCTGTGCCGAGGGCGGGTTGGCCTTGATCTCGTCCACGTTCTCGCTGGTGATGCCGTTCAGCTCGGCGAACCAGAGCGACGACAACATCCAGTTCATCACGTCCAGCCATTTCGGATCGCCCTCGGGCACGATAATGCCTTCCGGCTCCAGCGCGATCACGTCGGGCAGGATCACATGCGCCTCAGGGTTTTCCGAGGTCGCCCGGGCAGCGGCCAGCGGCGGCGCCAGCAGGGTCAACCCATCGCAGCGGCCATTGAAATAGGCGGTTCGCACCTCGTCGCCGGATTCGAAGACGATAATCTCGACGTCGATGCCCAGTTTCTCGACATAGGCCGCCAGGAAGCGCTCAGTGGTGGTGCCCGCCGAGACGCAGATCGAGCCGCCGTCGAGGCCGGCCACGGATTCAACGCCCAGGTCGGCATTGGTCATGACGTGGAAACCGGCCACGAAATAGGGGTTGGAAAAAGCCAGGTTCAGTTCGGTGTCGCGGCTTTGCGACCAGCCCGAGAGCTTGATGATCACGTCGATATCGCCCGATTGCAGCGCGGGCCAACGTTGTGCCCAAGAGATCGGTACGATGTCCAGATGGCCCTCGGCCTTGCCGAAGAGCGACGCCGCCAAGCCCCGGCACAGGTCGATGTCGAGACCCTCCCAGTTGCCTTGATCGTCGACTTCGGCAAAGCCCAGATAACTGCCGTTGTGACCGCTGCAAAGAAGTTTGCCGCGTTCCTGCACAGTCTCCAGCCGGCTCTGCGCCGAGGCCGCCCCCGCCATCAGGCCCAGCGCCGCGGCTGCTGTCAGAAGAAATTTCATTGGAAGGTCTCCCTTTTGGTTGGCTTGGTTGTGCCGACAGTTTGTCGACAAGAGTTAACCGAAAGCTAGTCGACACGAAGTCGACATGTCAATAAACTTGAGTCGGGCCCGTTCCTGACGAGGCCATAATCTTTGTGAATACCGGGCCATCTGCTCAAAAAATTGGACGAATGCGATGCGAAACGCCGAACCAGACAGCGAACCCAGGATGGCCCGTAAACGCGGAGGCGGCTCCAGGCATGTGCTGGACGCGCTGCGCGACGAAATTCTAGAACTCAAGCTCGCTCCCGGCACGGCGCTGGACGAGACCGCGCTTGCCGCCCGGTTCGGCATGTCGCGCTCGCCGATCCGTGAGGCGCTTATCCGGCTCTCGGCGGTCGGGCTGGTGCAGATGCTGCCCAACCGCTCCACTATCGTCGCGCCGCTGGATATCGCCACTCTGCCCCGCTTTGTAGAGGCAGTGGATTACCTGCAACGCGCCACCACGCGGCTGGCCGCCCGGCACCGGACCGAAGCTGATATCGCCGCAATGTCGCGGGCGGCCCATGATTACGATGCGCTCTGCCCCACAGGCCAGGCGCTGGCGCTGTCCGAGGCCAACAAGGTTTTTCACATGTCCATCGCCAACGCGGGCGGCAACCGCTACCTCGCGCAAAGCTACGAACGGATGCTCGACGAAGGCCGCCGCATCCTGCACTTTCACTTTGCCCATGTGCGAAAGAGCGGCTCCGAATTCCCGCTCAGCCCCGAACATCACCTGATGGTCTCTGCAATCGCGGCGCAAGACGAGGCCGAGGCCGACCGGCTGGCCCACAACCACACCCGCGTGTTCGAAGACCGGATCGCTGACTTCATGAAGGTGACATATCTCGAACAACCGGGCCTCGGAGAGGACGGCGCGTGAGACTGGACGCGCAGTTGACACAGACCGGGCCCCTGTCCAGACGGGCCGTGCGTTTCGGCGCGCTCGCGCAATGTGCCGAGGCCGCGCAGACGGGTCGAACCAGCGCCACGCCACCGGCCTGGCTGGAAGCGGGGCTCAATTGAGCGGAATTAGACGAAGCTGAGGGACCAGGCTTCCAAATTCCGCCTGTGCACGACCGTTTGTTTTGCGTCGGTGCTTCGTTGATATGAGCTGCCGTCAAGATCGTACCGCACCTCATCGCTTGCTGGCCGGCAGTTTGATGGTGATCTCCGGCAGCGCGGCGCTTTGCATGCCCCATTCCTCGAGGATCACGACTGGGTGGCGATCTTCGAATACAAGGGCGTGGTAAAGGACTGTTCCAACTCGCATCCGCACGGCCAGATCTGGGTCGGCGACTCCTTTCCCATCGAGGTCGCGCGCGAGCAATCCGAGGTGCATGACGGCGGCGATGTCGCGCAGTGTTTCATTGACGTCGAAGACGATTGCAGACACCGGTTTGCGGGTGGGCATGGCGTGGTTTCTGTCTTCTCGCCCTTATCGATCGGTGGGACGCTCGCGGGGCTCAGCGGCGCAAAAAACTTTCAAGCCCGGGCTTGATCAGCGTGGTCAGCAACAAGGCCAAAGCCAGCCCGACCGGGAAGGCGGTGACGAAGGCAGTGGCCCATGCCTGCCGGAACAGATCGCCATCCGCAAAGCCGACCACGGTGCCCGCCGATATGGCCGCCACAAGAGACTGCATGATCACCGACGTGACAAGCCCAAGGGCGATGTTGCGCTTGAGTGGCGCGATCTCGGGAAAGCGCCGTTCGGCCAGTTTGCCCAGAAGCGCCATGAGTATCATGGCAATCGGCATCAGCACCGCCCAGATGATCATCGCCGCGGTGATCGCGACAATCTATGTGGCGCTGGTTGTGCCCTTGGGTTTCTACACCGCCTCTTTCCTGCTGATGCTGGCGCTGCCCATGGCGCTGGGCTTCCGCCAGCTGGTCTATGCGCTGATCGTGGCGCTGGTTTTCATGGTGCTGATCTACCTCGTCTTCTCGGTGCTGTTGGAAAAGCCGCTGCCGCGCGAGGCTCTTTTGTCCCTCTTCGCCGCCGGAGCCTGATATGGAATTCTATACCAACGCGCTTGCCCACGTCCTGTCCTTCGGGCCGCTGACGGCGATGATCGGCGCCACGCTGCTGGGTGTCTTCATCGGCGCGCTGCCGGGGCTGAACCCGGTGATGGCCATCGCGCTTCTGCTGCCGCTGACCTATTCGATGGACCCGCTGGTGGCGCTCGCCATGGTGGCGGGCATCTACAACGGATCGATGTATGGCGGCGCGATCCCGGCGATCCTGCTGCGCATTCCCGGCACGCCCGCCTCGATCGCCACCACCTTCGACGGCTTCCCGATGGCCGACAAGGGCGAAGCCGCCAAGGCCCTGAAGATCGCCAGCTGGTCGTCGGCCGTGGGCGGCATCGCCAGCGCCATCGCCCTGATGACCGTCGGACCGCTTCTGGCACGCGTGACGCTGTTCTTCGGTCCTGCCGAGTACTTTTGGATCGCGATCTTCGGCATGGCCTCGGTCGGCGTCATGGTCGGCTCCGACCCGGTCAAGGGCATCATGGCCGCGGTGCTGGGGCTCTTGATCGGCACCTTGGGGATCGACAACCTCTCGGGGCAGGCGCGGTTCACGTTTGGCCAGACCTGGCTTCTGGGCGGGCTCGACCTGATCGTGGTGCTGGTGGGGCTCTACGCACTACCACCCGTGCTGCAACTGGCCGAAAAGACCGATCTCAAGGGGCTGTCGGCGGCGCAACTCAAGCTGACCAATGTGCCCTTCAAGCCCGGCGAGGTGCGCGGGCTGATCCCGACCTGGATCCGTGCATCCGGCATCGGCATCGGCGTCGGCATCCTGCCCGGCGCGGGCGGCAATATCGCGGCCTTCCTCAGTTACAATGCGGCCAAGAATGCCTCGGATGACCCGTCGAGCTTCGGCAAGGGCAATCCGCAGGGCGTGGCGGCGGCGGAATGCGGCAACAATGCCGACAATGCCGCCTCGATGATCCCGGCGCTGTCGCTTGGCATCCCCGGCAACGTGGTCGCGGCGCTGGTGCTCAGCGCGCTGACCATCCACGGGCTGCAACCCGGCCCGCAGCTCTTCCACCAGAATCCGGTCCTGGTGGGCGGCTTCATGATGGAGATGCTGCTCACCTCGGTGTTGATCTTCGCCCTCGGAGGCGCCGTCGCCACACGCGTCTTCGCCCAGTTCCAGCGCCTGCCCGGCGTGCTCCTGGTGCCTTCGATCCTGATCCTGATGTGTGTGGGCGTCTACGTCATCAATGGCCGCCCGGTCGACCTCTGGGTGATGCTCGCCGCCGGCCTCGCGGGGTATTTCCTGGAGAAGGTGAACGTGCCGCTGGCACCGATCATCCTCGGGATGATCCTCGGCCCCATGGCCGAACAGAGCGTCCGCCGCGCCTTGCTGATCAGCCGCGGTGACGCAACAGAACTCTTGACCCGCCCGATTTCCGCGGCGCTGGCTCTTGCGACGCTTTTGGTGATTGCCTGGCCCATCGCCAAGGCGATGCGCCGTCGTCGCGGCACCAAGGCGGCGTGAGCCGGGGATCTTTCTGCTCTGGAATGCGCGGCCGCTGATTTGTGAGATGAGAAACTCAACGAAATCAACGTCCGCCCGTCGCCGTTCAATCCGATAACCTTTCCCTCAAATCTGAGACAGGGGGCGAACCAGCGCCCTGGCATGTCAACGGCGGTGGAAAAATCAGCCACCCGGCGGCGCAAAAGCAGGCAGACGGACTATCGGTATCACTCGATCGCCTGTTGCACGGAGGGTTCGGTTCTGAGAGCCGCGACGAGATCGTGGAACCGGTCGCCCTGGATCAGAACATGCGCCCGCATCGCCTCTGATGCCGCGCTGTCATCACCATTTCGGATCGCGCACACCACCGCCTCATGTTCGTTGTAGGAGCGCTTCATCCGATTGCGGACCCGAAGCTGGATGCGGCGATAGGGTTGCAACATGGCGTGCAGTCGCAGCGCCTCTTGTGCGAGAAAGCTATTGTGCGTGGCGGTGTAAATACAGGCGTGAAAAGCCGAGTTCTCGGCATAGTAATCGTCGTACCGTTCGTCCTCCGCCATCCGGCGGCATCTTTCATGCAGTGACACCAATTCGGCCAGTTCCTCGTTCGTGATGCGGCGGGCGGCCAGTCTTGCGCAGGTGGACTCGAGTTCTGCCATCACCTCGAAGCGTTCGGCCAGCTCTTCGACGTTCCATTCCGATACGAATGTGCCGCGCTTTGCGTGAATCCGCACGAGGCCCGAGGCTTCGAGCTGCTGCAAGGCTTCGCGGATCGGCGTGCGGGAACATCCGAATTCTTCGGCCAGCTGTATCGGATCGAGCTTGGTGCCCGGCACGTATCGGCCGTCAACAATCGCGTTTTCAAGAGATTCGCGAATGCGGAGCGTGTTCGACACGTTGCTCATGGATGGGGGCCTCCGTTGTGAACTGGTTTGAAAAATAGAATATCTTACCTCATGCATCCACAGAATTCTTTGTTATATACAACAGAAGCGATTTCGTGTATAACGATGCCATCCACCAAGAGGAGATTCACCATGCCCGGCTCCAACATCGCTTTCCTCAACGAGCTTTTGCACAGCATCGGCGCACGCATCAGCGTGAAGGCCGAAGGCACAGGCCGGTCCTCTCTGCCCGCCGATCAACGCCTTGCGGATGCTTGCACCGAATTGATGCGGCACGCTGGCGAAGCCTTGCAGGTGGCCGTGGCGAGAGACGCGCTTGACGCCTATGGCAAGCTCGACCGGGCAGGGCAGGCGGATTTCTTCCGCAGCCTCCTGACCGACTACAGCGCAGATCCTGCGGCAATCCGAAGCGCGTTCGGCGCTTGGGACAAGACTCAGGACGAAGCCGACCTCGAGGCATTGTTCCGGGCGGTTGAGCCGCGTCGCCAGACCCTGTTGCGGCGTCTGAATTTCGCGCTCGGCGGCACGCTTCAGCTTGTTCGGATGCGCGCCGACCTGCTTGGCCTGATCCGCGAAGCCCCGGAGCTACGGCCGCTCGACGCCGATTTCGGGCACCTGCTCGCGTCGTGGTTCAATCGTGGGTTCCTGGTGATGCGTCGCATCGACTGGAACACGCCTGCCGCGATTCTGGAAAAGATTGTCGCCTATGAGGCGGTGCATGAAATCCGTGACTGGGACGATCTGCGCCGCCGTCTCGATCCCGCCGACCGCCGCTGTTACGGCTTCTTTCACCCCGCCACCGGCGACGAGCCGCTGATCTTTGTCGAAGTCGCGCTGTGCCGGGGTATTCCCGACGCCATCGGCCCGCTGCTCTCAGATGCGCACGATGTCGAAGAGGGCGAGGCGGACTCTGCGGTTTTCTATTCTATCAGCAATTGCCAGCCGGGACTGAAGGGCGTGTCCTTCGGCAACTTCCTGATCAAGCAGGTGGTGCGGGATCTGTCCAGCCAGTTGCCGGGGCTGAAAAATTTCGTGACGCTGTCGCCCGCGCCGGAATTCTCGGGCTGGCTGTCCAAACAGACCGATCCTGCGGCACAGCGCCTCTCCAATGAACTGGCCGAAGGCGGTTGGCAGAGTGACGACGCGGCGATCCAACGGCTTGCGCCGCAGCTTCATCATTGGGCCGCACGCTACTTCACCCAAGGCAAAACCGCCTCTGGCGCGCCCGTCGACCCGGTTGCGCGCTTCCATCTCGGCAATGGCGCGTCGGCCCATCGGGTCAACTGGCCCGCCGACCTCGCCGCAGGGGCGCTGAGCCGCGCGCATGGGGTGATGATCAACTATCTCTACGAACCCGAGCGGATCGAGGCGCAGCACGAAGCCTTTGTCACCGATGGCACCGTCACTTGCGGCCCAGATCTGAAACGCGCGCTGCGCAGCCAGAAGGCGACAGCCGAATGACATCTGATCCGACCTTCAGACCGGAAAGGGAAACCTTCATGTTCAAGACACTTCTCGACCTCTTTGCCCGGAATTGCGACGCCAACGGCGCCAAGGTGCTGTTCGAACGGCCCGGTGAGCCGGACATTTCCTTTGCCGAGGCGATGGCCCAGGTCACGGCTTTTGCCGGCGTGCTGGAGGAGATCGGCGTTCAACCGGGCGACCGCGTAGCGGCGCAGGTGGACAAAAGCCCCGAAGCGGTGCTGCTGTATCTCGCCACGCTGCACCGGGGGGCGGTCTTCCTGCCGCTCAACACCGCTTATACCGGGGCCGAGATCGACTATTTCCTCGGCGATTCCGAGCCTGCGCTCTTTGTCTGCCGCCCTGAAACCCTGAGCCAGCACGCGGCTCGCGCTTCGGATCAGCTGACTGTCGAAAGCCTTGGCGGGGCAGGAGAGGGTACGCTTGCCGAACGCGCCCGCCGGGTCACACCGATCGAAACCTCGGTGGCGCGCAGCGCTGCTGATCCGGCGGCGATCCTCTATACCTCTGGCACGACCGGGCGCTCCAAGGGTGCGGTGCTGACCCATGGCAACCTGGCGTCGAATTGTGCCGCGCTGCTCGATGCCTGGCACTTTACCAGCGAGGATCGGCTGATCCATGCGCTGCCGATCTTCCACACCCACGGGCTGTTCGTGGCCTGCAACATGGCGCTGGCCGCCGGGGCCACGATGATTTTCCTGACCCGCTTCGATCCTGACGAGATCATTGCGGAAATGGCGGACGCGACCGTGCTGATGGGCGTGCCGACTTTCTACACCCGGTTGCTGAAATCGCCCCGGCTGGACGCCGTGACCACAGCCGGAATGCGGCTCTTTGTGTCCGGCTCTGCGCCGCTACTGGAAGAGGATCACCGCGCCTTTGAGCAACGCACGGGGTTTGCGATCCTCGAACGCTACGGCATGACCGAAACCTGCATGATCGCCTCGAACCCTTATGACGGTGCGCGACGCCCCGGCGCCGTCGGGTTTCCGCTGCCGGGGGTCGAAATCCGCATAACCGAACGCGAGACCGGTGCCGAACTGCCGCAGGGCGAGATCGGCGCCATTGAGGTGCGCGGCCCGAACGTGTTCCAGGGCTACTGGCGCATGCCGGAAAAGACCGCGTCCGAGTTTCGCGCCGATGGGTTCTTTATCACCGGCGACCTCGGGAGGATCGACGATGACGGCTATCTGCGCATTGTCGGGCGCGACAAGGATCTGGTGATCACCGGTGGCTACAACGTCTATCCCAAGGAAATCGAGGCGCTGATCGACGACCTGCCGGGAGTTTCGGAATCCGCCGTGATCGGCCTGCCGCACCCCGATTTCGGCGAAGCTGTGACCGCCATCGTTGTCCCGCGCCCCGGCGAAGCGGTCGACGAGGCAGCCCTGCAAAACGGGCTTTCCAGCGTATTGGCACGCTACAAGCAGCCCAAGCGCGTGCTTTGTATCGAGGAACTGCCCCGCAACGTCATGGGCAAGGTGCAAAAGGCCGAGCTGCGCACGCGCTATAAGGATCTCTACCAAACGGCCAACTGACGCGCTTTGCGCGTCGGGCCGACAGATAAATTGAAAACTCAGTCAGGGGGAGGAACCCGCATGAACTCGCAACAAAACGATATCGCCTCGCAAGCGAGCAGCACCAATGAACTGGTCGAGATGACCGCGACCGAGGTGGTTGGCCTCTTGAAAAAGGGCGAGGTCACGCCGCTTGAGCTGGTCGACGCCGCCGTCGCGCGCATCGAGGCCGTCGAGCCGCAGATCAATGCCCTTCCGATCCGTTTCTTCGACGAAGCGCGCGACGCCGCCAAGGCGTTTGCGGCGCAAAAGGACCATCCGGGCGCCGGCCGTCCCGGCTGGCTCGCCGGTCTGCCGGTCGCGGTGAAGGATTACAACGACGTCGCCGGACAGATCACCACCTACGGCTCGCCGATCTTTGCCGAGAACCGGGTGGAAGAGTCAGACTATACCGTGGTGACGCTTGAAGAAAGCGGCGGCATCCCGATGGCGAAATCGAACGTGCCGGAGATCGCCGGTGCCAATACCTTCAACCCGGTCTTCGGCGCCACCCGCAACCCTTGGGATCTGACGCGCACTGTTGGCGGCTCGTCGGGCGGCTCGGCCTGCGCGCTTGCGGCGGGCGAGGCCTGGCTTGCCACCGGCAACGACCTCGGCGGCAGCCTGCGCATTCCCGCCAGCTATTGCGGCATCGTCGGGCTGCGCCCCAGTGTGGGCCGGGTGCCGCGCGGCAAGGGGCTTTTGCCGTTCGATCCGCTCTGGGTCGAAGGTCCGATGGCCCGCAATGTGGCCGATTGTGCGCTTATGCTCGACTCGCTGGCCCATGCGCATCCTCGCGATCCGCTGGCCATTCCGCGGCCCGAAAAACCCTTTGTCCAAGCCGTGAAAAACGCAAGTCCTCCCAAGCGCGTGGCCTACAGCCCCGATCTCGGCCTGTCGCTGGTCGATCCCGAGGTGGCCGAGATTTGCCGCAAGGGCGCACAGGGATTTGCCGATATGGGCACGACGGTCGAAGAGACCTGCCCTGATCTCGGCGGCGGCATCGACGCCTTCCAGACGCTTCGGGCGGTGCTCGTGGCCACGCTGCGCGGCGACCTGCTGGAAACCGACCGCGAGCGTGTCGCGCCGGAGATCATCTGGAACATCGAGAAGGGCCAGAACATTACCGCCGACGAGGTGCTGAGCGCCGAGCGGGTCCGCGCCCGCATCTTCCACGAAATGACCCGCTTCTTCGAGACCCACGATCTGCTGGCCTGCCCGACGGTGACCGTGCCGCCCTACAAGGTCGATCAGCGGTTCCCGACCGAGATCGGCGGTCAGACGCTGACATCCTACATCGACTGGATGTTCCTGACCTTCGTCATCACGCTGACCGGCTGCCCGGCGATCTCGATCCCCTGCGGCACGACGAAAGACGGTCTGCCCGTGGGCCTGCAACTGATCGGCAAGCCGCGCGGCGACTTCGATCTCTTGTCCTCGGCACATCTTTTGGAGGATGCGCTCGGGCTGGCCAAACAGATGCCGATCCTGCCGCGCAGCTGAGATCAATCCATCACAACGAGGGAGGAGAAACCTCATGTTCAAGGGTGCAACGCGCGCGTCGGTGCGCATGGTCGAACGATATCTGCCGGACGCATTTGTTCTGGTGCTGATGCTGACACTGGTGGTCTTTGCCGCCGGGATGCTGGTCGAAGGCCAGAGCCCCATCGCAATGATGACCTACTGGGGAGAGGGGTTCTGGAACCTACTGGCGTTTTCAATGCAGATGGTGCTGATCCTCGTGACCGGTTTCGTCGTGGCCAGCACGCCGCCGTTCCGCAAGCTGTTGCGGGCGCTGGCGCGCCTGCCGCGCACGCCGGGGCAGGCCATCATTCTGGTGACACTTGTCTCGCTGGTCGCGGCCTGGATCAACTGGGGTTTCGGACTGGTGATCGGCGCTTTCTTTGCCCGTGAATTGGGCCGTCAGGTGGAAGGGCTTGACTACCGTCTTGCCATCGCCAGCGCCTACAGTGGCTTCATGATCTGGCATGGCGGCCTGTCCGGGTCGATCCCACTGGTGATCGCGACCGAGGGGCATTTTGCGCAGGAGCTGATCGGTATCATCCCGACAAGTGAAACCCTGTTTTCGACCCTGAACCTTGGCATCCTGCTCGGGCTGCTGCTGGCGATCCCGCTGGTCAACCGCCTGATCATGCCCTCGCCGGAAGAGACCGTGACCGTCGATCCCGCGCGGCTGGCCGAGACCGAAGACGACGGCGCGGACAGCACGACCCTGGCGAATGGCATGGATGACAGTCGCCTGATTTCGATCCTCGCGGGGGGGCTTGGGCTGCTCTACGTCGCGCATTATTTCCTTGCGGCGGATGGCGGGCTGAACCTGAACATCATGAACTTCACGTTGCTCTTTGCCGGGATCTTGCTGCACGGACGTCCGACCCTGTTCCTCGCGGCGATGAAAAAGGCCATCGAAGGGGCCGGCGGCATCGTGATCCAGTTTCCCTTCTATGCGGGCATCATGGGCATGATGGTGGGGTCCGGTCTGGCGGTCACGCTGTCGAGCGGTTTCGTGGCGATCTCGACCGAACAGACCTTTCCGCTCTTTACCTTCCTGTCGGCGGGGATCGTCAATATCTTCGTGCCGTCAGGTGGCGGGCAATGGGCGGTGCAGGCCCCGATCGTTCTGGATGCGGCGGCGGCGCTTGGCGTCTCTCCGGCCCGCGCAGCACTGGCCGTAGCCTGGGGCGACACCTGGACCAACCTGATCCAGCCGTTCTGGGCGCTGCCGATCCTTGCCATTGCCGGGCTCTCGGCCAAGGACATCATGGGCTTCTGCTTGATCGTCCTTGTCGTGACCGGTGTGATCATCGGCGGCGGGCTGACCTTCCTGCCGTAGCCTGCTTGCCGGACCGCGCGCCTCGTGCGGTCCGGATATCATTGAAATGGGCGGTGCGCATCACCAGTGTCGGCTGCGCCGTACCTTGCCTGCCCGACCACACCCGAAGAGAGCGCCATGACAGACACACGCCCGTCCCTTAACAGTGATGATGTGCCCACTCCCTGCACCTGGGATGCCATGTCCCTGTCGCGCGCCATCCATGCCCGCGACATTTCGTGTCGCGAGGTCATGACCGCCTATCTCGGTCATATCGAAGCGGTCAATCCTCGGGTCAACGCCATCGTCTCGTTGCGTGACGGCGACGCCCTGTTGCACGAGGCCGATGCCCGCGACGCCGAGCTTGCGCGCGGGGTTTCGCGTGGCTGGCTGCATGGCATTCCGCAGGCGATCAAGGATCTTGCGATGACGGCAGGGCTGCGCACCACCTTTGGCTCGCCCCTTCTGGCCGGCAACGTGCCACAAACCGATTCCATCGTCGTTGAGCGGATGAAGCGCGACGGTGCCATCGTGATCGGCAAAACCAACGTGCCGGAATTCGGCCTCGGCTCTCATTCCTACAACCCTGTGTTCGGGGCCACCGGCAACGCCTATGACCCTGGCCTCTGCGCCGGGGGCTCTTCGGGCGGTGCGGCCGTGGCGCTGGCGCTGCGCATGCTGCCGGTGGCCGACGGCAGTGACATGATGGGGTCGCTGCGCAACCCGGCCGCCTTCAACAATGTCTACGGGTTTCGCCCGTCGTTCGGCCGCGTCCCCTTTGGCCCGGCGCCCGAGGTTTTTGGCCAGCAACTGGTGACCGAAGGCCCCATGGCGCGCACCGTGCCCGATCTTGCCCGCCTGCTTGCCACGCAGGCCGGTGCCGATCCCCGCGTGCCCCTGTCGCTCGACGAAGATCCGGCGGTGTTCACCGCGCCGCTCGACCGCGATATCAACGGGCTGCGCATTGCCTGGATGGGCGACTGGAATGGTCACTTGCCGATGGAGCCCGGCATCCTGCCGCTCTGCGAACAGGCGCTCGCAACATTCCGGGATCTGGGGGCCGAGGTTGACGCGGCATTGCCCGACTTCGATCCCGACCGGCTCTGGCGCTGCTGGCTGACCCTGCGCCATTGGGGTGTGGCGGGTAGCATCGGCGCGTTTTATGACGACCCCGAGAAGCGCGAGATGCTGAAGCCGGAAGCGCAATGGGAAGTCGAAGGCGCGCTGTCGCTCACCGGGCGCGACATTCACGCCGCCAACGTCAGCCGCACAGCCTGGCAGGTCGCGTTGACCCGCCTGCTCGCGCGCTACGACGTCGTGGCCTTGCCAACCGCGCAGGTCTTTCCCTTTGCGATCGAGCAGAGCTGGCCACAGGAGATCGCCGGGCGCGGGATGGACACCTATCACCGCTGGATGGAGGTGGTGATCCCCGGGTCGCTGTCAGGCCATCCGGTCATTTCGATCCCGGCGGGCTTCAACACATCCGGTTTGCCGATGGGCCTGCAACTGATCGGGCGGCACAGGGGAGACCTCGACTTGCTGCGGATTGCGCGCGCCTATGAACGCGCGGCAGGCCCCGAATTTACGCGCCGGCCCTGGTAAGTCGTCCGACCAGACAGCTCGCCAGTGGCGCGTGATCACCGATTTTCCCGAATCGACTCGTCATCAAGGGAGAACCGGTCAGATTTTCCTTGATAGTAAGGCAATTCGACCGAGGATTCAGGAAAATAAGGCCACAATCGACTTCAGTTTGGGCTTTAATTGTTTAGAACCCTGGATACCCAGCAGCCGCAATCAAGCGG
This sequence comes from Marinovum sp. E3, assembly GCF_055755275.1. NCBI lineage: Bacteria > Pseudomonadati > Pseudomonadota > Alphaproteobacteria > Rhodobacterales > Roseobacteraceae > Marinovum > Marinovum sp. E3. Next base: position 246,637 of record NZ_JBVTQV010000002.1, on the reverse strand, counting down.
CGCGGTGACACTTGGAAATGGGACGTTCCTGAAATGGCGAGCCAAGGCTTTCTTGAAGACGTGAATGACATGTTCGATGCGGCAGTCTGCCAATGCGACCTGCCGGAGGGGCTGGCCGAGAAGATCAAGGTCTGCAACGCGACTTATGTCACCCGTTTCGGTGTCCGGCTACGGGGCCGGATGCATACCTTCACCGGCTGGCGCTCTGTCCATTCCAGCCACAACCGGCCCGCCAAGGGCGGTATCCGCTTTGCCCAGGATGCCGACCAGGATGAGGTCGAAGCGCTGGCGGCGCTGATGACCTATAAATGCGCACTGATGCGTCTGCCTTTCGGCGGCTCGAAAGGTGCGCTGCGCATCGATCCTTCGGAATGGACTGAGGTCGAGCTGGAAAAGATCACCCGCCGGTTTGCCCAGGAACTGCTGGCGCATGAGTTTCTGAGCTCCGCATCAAACGTGCCTGCGCCCGACATGGGCACGACCGAACTCAACATGATGTGGATCGCTGACGAGTACCGCCGCAGCCGGCCCCAGGATGTCAATGCGCTGGCCTGTGTCACGGGCAAGCCGGTCGGCGGCGGCGGCATCGAAGGCCGGACCGAGGCCACGGGCCGCGGCGTGCAATTTGCGATGCGCGAGTTCTTTCGCCACGAAAGCGACCGGGGCCGGGCCGGGTTTCGCGACGAAAGCCTTGCCGGGCTGACCTGCGTCATTCAGGGGCTCGGAAACGTCGGCTACCATGCTGCCAAGTTCCTGTCCGAGGAGGATGGCGTCAAGATCGTCACAGTGATCGAACGCACGGGCGTGGTCCGCAATGCCGACGGCATCGACATCGAGGCGCTCAAGACGCATCTTCTGAAGACCGGATCGGTCGCGGGTTTCGCCGGAGGGGAGATCAGCGCTCCGGACATGGGAGCCTTGTGCGATGCCTGTGACATTCTCATCCCGGCGGCAGCAGAAGGGGCGATCACCTCGGAGAACGCCGATGGCATCCGCGCCCGGCTGATCGTCGAGGCGGCCAACGGGCCGGTGACCAAGGCCGCCGACGCGATCTTGCGGGAGCGGGGCGTGGTGATCATTCCCGATCTCTTTGCCAATGCCGGCGGCGTCGTCGTCTCCTATTTCGAATGGGTCAAGAACCTCAGCCATATTCCCTTTGGCCTGATGGAACGGCGGCTGGAGGAGGATGAGCACAGGCTCCTGGCGCGGTCGCTGGAGCAGATGACCGGCCGCACATTCCCTGTCGAGAACAGCCGTTACCTCGAAGGCCGCAGCGAGATCACGCTGGTGCGCTCGGGGCTCGATGACGTGATGCGGGCGGCTTACCACCGGATGACAACCCTGTGGAACGCCGGAAACGGGCGTTACGCCGACCTGCGCACCGCGGCCTATGCGATTGCCATCGACGAGGTCGCAGAGGCCTATCGCGCCATCGGGCTATAGGCGGGTCGAGCGTCAGATTGCCGGCGGTTCGCTATAAAGACATATTTACAGTACAATAGTACTTGAATAGAATGTCATTAAGACAATATCGATTCTTAATTTGGCCCGCCGGGAGGGTGTCATGAGCAGCAAGACGAGTTCAGCGCTATTGATTGGCTGCGGGAACATGGGCTCGGCCATCCTCTACGGCGCGCTGAAATCCAGCCCCGCGACACGGTTCACGGTCTACGATCCCGGCAACCCGGAGCTGCAAGATGCCTCCGTCCGCGTCGTTTCTGATCCGGCGGAGTTGGCCGGGCTGACCCCGGACATCGCAATCGTTGCCGTCAAGCCGCATCATTTCGAGACTCTGCCGCAAGAGGTTCTGTCGGCGATTGCCAATGCCGTGACCGTTTCGGTCATGGCGGGCGTCAATACCGCCACGATGGCCGCGCGAACCGGGTCGTCCCGCGTGGTGCGGGTCATGCCCAATATTGCCGCCATGATCGGCCAGTCGATGAGCGTGGGTTTCGCTGACCCGGCGGCGATTGATGCCGCGTCCCGTGCCGCCGTCGAAGACCTGTTTGCGGGCATCGGCCAGTTCCACTGGCTGGGGGAAGAGGCTGATATCGACGCGGCGACGGCAATAGCGGGCAGCGGTCCCGGCTTCGTCTTTGCCTTTGCCGAGCAAATGCAGAACGCGGCTTGCGCACTCGGGTTCAAGCCGAAGGACGCAAGCCGCCTTGTCACGCAGACCATGCTGGGCGCGGCAATGATGATGACCGCGCAAGACCGCACGCCTTCAGACCTCAAACGCATGGTGGCCAGCCCCGGCGGCACCACGCAGGAAGGGCTGGGCGTGCTTGAAGCGGATGACGCGCTGCAACACCTGCTGGCGGAGTGCACCTCTGCTGCGCTCCGGCGTGCCCGGGAACTGTCGGTCAGCCCCCAATGACCTACATGGCCCGCGCTCCGGCAGCCCTGGACCCCTGGGCCTAACAGGGCGGGGGGCATCTATTTCGACGCGGTGTTTCCTCCGCCTTCCCTTCGGCGTCCCACGTGAGGCCGAGGACACTCCCTTTATGATTGCGCCATCATTCGCGAGGTTCGGGACATGCGCATGAGACAACTGCCAAGGTCGATGTCATCCGACGGCTTTGACATGATCAACCGCCAGATCCTGCAGATCCTGCAAAAGGAGGGCCGGATCACCAATGTCGAGCTAGCCGAAAGAGTCGGCATTCCGGCAACCTCCATGAGCGACCGCATCCGCCGCCTTCAGGACGAGGGGATCATCAGCAGTTTCGGCGCTGTGCTCAATCCTATGAAGGTCGGTCTGTCGCTTCTCGTTTCTATCGAAATCCGTCTCGACAACGCGACGCCCCAGGTCTTTGAGAAATTTGCAAAAGCGGTGAATACCGCTCCGGAAGTGATCGAGTGCCACATGGTGGGTGGTGGGTTTGACTATCTGGTCAAGACCCGATTCGGCTCGATGGAAAGTTACCGGACATTCCTTGGCATGGTGGTGCTCAACTGGCCCGGTGTCAGCGGTACGAACACCTATGTCGTGCTCGAAGAGATCAAGCAGAACGCACCGCTTGCTGTTATCTGACTGCCGGCCCGGCACCCGCATCATCCGCCTTCGGAGCGTCACCGAAGTTGTGCCATTCCATCGCCGGATCGTTCAGAAGGTCTTGCGCCGAGGCTGTCACCGCCATCTGTCCATTGGTCATCACGTAGGCGCGGTCGGCCACGCTCAGCGCGCCGAGAGCGTTCTTCTCGACCATAAGTACGGTGATCGCCGCTTCGTTGCGGATGCGAACAATCGCGTCAAGAATGTCGCGCATCATGAGCGGTGAAAGTCCCGCCAAAGGCTCATCAAGCAAAAGGATGCGCGGCCCTGCCATCAGGGCCAGGCACAACAACAGGACCCGCCTGTCACCGTCCAAGAGGTCCGAAGCTGTCTGCCGGCGCTTGTCCGCAAGATGCGGAAAAAGTCCGAACACACTGTCAAGGCGCTGCGCCCGCAATTTCCAGTTTAGCGGGCGCGAGCGCAACATCAGGTTCTCCATCACGGTCAGCGCACCAGATCCTCTCTGGCCTCAGCGCGACCCTGCCATTGCTGTTCAGCGCGATGTGTCTCGCGGTGGCCTTCGCGGTGCCGGCGGGCATCATCGCTGCGTTCCGGCAGAACAGGGCGGCTGACCTCGCGGCGACCTCATTGGCCGTCGGGCTGACCTCGGTTCCCGCGTTCTGGTTCGGCCTCGTGCTGATCGAGGTCTTCCCGGTGAACCTGCGCTGGCTGCCCTCTTCCGGCGCAGGGTCCTGGCGGCATCTGATCCTACCCGCTATCGTGCTTGCATCGACCCAGATCGGCCTGATCACACGGCTCACGCGGGGCAGCGTGATCGAAGTGCTGCAGATGGATTACATCCGCACCGCACGCGCCAAGGGCGCCTCTTTCCGCCGTATCGTGCTGGCCCATGTGTTGCGCAATGCGGCGGTGCCCACGGTGACGGTCGTCGGGCTGCAATCTGGGATGTTGCTGGGCGGGGCTGTGGTCACCGAAACGGTGTTCAACTGGCCGGGGGTCGGGCGGTTGCTGATCCAGTCGGTGCTGTACCGCGACTACCCGCTCCTGCAAGGTTTGATCCTGCTGTTCGGCGTGACCTTTGTTGTTATCAACCTGCTGGTTGACCTGACAAACATGACCATCGATCCGAGGCTGCGCGCATGAGCGCCGGGACAACCATTCCCGCAGCCTCAGGCCACGCGATCCGGAGGGCCTGGGCAAGCCTGCCGCCGGGGGGCAGGATCGGCGGCACGCTGGTGGCATTCGTGCTTCTCTTCACGCTGCTCGGTCCGCTGTTCTGGACCACAGATCCAGACCATCAGAACCTGATCAATGCCTTCGCCGACCCCAGCGCCGCGTATCCCCTTGGTGCTGACGATCAGGGGCGTGACGTGATGGCGCGCCTGATGGCGGGCGGGCGGATTTCGCTTCTGATCGGGGCCAGCAGCATGCTGATCGGGCTTGTTCTGGGCTCCGGAATCGGTCTGCTCGCGGCCCAGTGCCGTGGCTGGGTCGAGGCGGTCTGCATCCGGTTTGTCGATGCGCTGCTGGCGCTGCCCGGGGTGGTGCAGGCGATGATCCTCGCAGCGATCCTGGGCCGCGGCGTTTTCCCGCTGATCGTCGCCCTGGGTATCTACAGCACGCCCATCTTCGCCCGCGTGGCCTATTCCGCTGCCCGTCAGGTCATCGCGCAGGACTATGTCAACGCCGCGATTGTACTGGGTGCAAACCCCCGGCGTATCGTCCTGCACCACGTCCTGCCCAACATGGCAACGCCGCTGACGTCTATTGCCACGCTCAGGATCGGCACCAACATCCTGACCGGTGCCGCGCTAAATTTCTTCGGTCTCGGAGTGCAGCCGCCGGGATCGGAGTGGGGGCTGATGATTTCCGACGGCCGCTATTTCACCTGGGAACAGCCGCTTTTGCTGCTTCTGCCCGGCATTGCCCTCTTCGTTACCGGTCTCGGGTTCATATGTGGACGCCGCCTATGGCAAGGGTTGATTTTGTCGGTTGCGGTGATCGGTTGCTTTCATATGTCCGGCCTGCTTGCGCGGCTGTCTTCTGCCGCTGGCCCTGATGGAAATCCGCCGGTGAGGTCCCTGATCAACCTGGCGCGCTTTGGAGGCGCGTTGAATCAGACGGGTTTGCTTCACCTTTGGCTCGATCGTTACGCATCATCGACTGCCATTGCCAATCTGGTTTCGGCCGGTGCTGTCAAACGGGTCGCCCGTAGGGCCTGTAGGTCTCGCCGCGCGTGAGCAGTACCCATGCGATGCGGGCGAGTTTGTTTGCGAGCGCGACAGAAACAAGCCGAAACGGCTTTTTCTCCAGCAATCCGTTCACCCAGTCCGTCATCGGCGTCGGGTTTCGCTTGGCGTGCCGCATGACTGCCGTGGCCCCGACGACCAGCAATCGCCTGAGATAGCGGTCGCCCTGTTTCGAGATGCCGCCAAGCCGGGTCTTGCCACCTGTTGAGTGCTGCTGCGGCGTGAGCCCAAGCCAGGCAGCGAACTGTCTGCCGGAGCGAAATTGATCCGGGTCCGTAACGGTCGCTGCGAGGGCGGTCGCGGTGATCACACCGACGCCGGGGATGGCCGCGAGCCTGCGGCTTGCCTCGTTCCCGGCATGCCAGGCCTTCAGGTCCTGATCCAGTGCGCCGATCTCTTCGGTCAATTCAGCGATCCGGCGGATCAGGATCTCAAGCGCCCGGTGGGCATAGGCTGGCAGGGCTTCATCGGCAAATGCCCGATCCGCCAGCTTCACCAGATTGGCGATGCCCGGATTTGCGACAAGGCCATATTCGGCCAAATGCGCGCGAAGCGCATTCGCGGCCATGGTTCGTTGGCGCACGAGTAGCGATCGGGTCCGGTGCGCCATCAGGATGCTCTGTTGTTCTACCGTCTTCACAGGAACGAACCGCATCGTCGGACGCCCAACGGCCTCGCAGATCGCTTCGGCATCCAGAGCGTCGCTCTTGCCGCGCTTCACGTATCCCTTGACGTAAGACGGCGGCATGATCCGCACGTCATGGCCCATGGCGATCAACGTCCGAGCCCAGTGATGCGCCGTGGCACAAGCTTCCACACCGATCAGGCAGGGTGGCAGCTTCGAGAAGAACGGGAGCATCTGTTTACGATGCAGCTTCTTCACCAGAACGGTCTTCCCGGCCCCATCCACGCCATGTGCCTGAAAGACACTCTTAGCCAAGTCCAATCCAATTGTTGCTATGTTCATCGGAACGCTCCTTTCCTGCTTTTGCGTGGTACTCCGCACCACATCTGGCGCTGAGCTCGCAGCGGCGTCCACATCATCAACCTGGTGGGTGACGGCCTGCGCGACTGGCTGGATCCGAAAAGTGGGTGAGGCCATGAAAGACACATCTTTGGACGAGTCCCCGCTGCTCGCGGTCGAGGACCTCAGCATATGCTTCGCGTCACCGGCGGGCCCGATCCCGGCGGTCACGGATGTCAGCCTGACGCTGGGGCGGGGCGAGACGCTGGGGTTGGTGGGCGAATCCGGCTCGGGCAAGAGCACTCTCGCCCTGTCGTTGGCCGGGCTGCTTCCAGCGAATGTCACGCGCATTCCCAGCGGCACGGTACAGTTGGACGGGCAGAACCTGATCGGCCTCGACGAGACCGCGATGCAGGCCATCAGGGGGGCGTCGATCGGCTTCATCTTTCAGGATCCGATGACCAGCCTAAACCCGACGACCACAATCGGCCGGCAGATCGAGGAGCCGCTGCTTATCCATGGTCGGATGGGGCCAAAGGCGGCGCGGGAAGAGGTGCTGGCGCTTTTGTCGCGCGTCGGCATTCCCGATCCGAAAAGCCGGGTGGATCAATATCCCTTCGAGATGTCCGGCGGGCAACGCCAGCGGGTGATGATCGCCATCGCTCTGGCCTGTCGTCCCAGACTGCTGATCGCGGACGAGCCGACGACGGCGCTCGACGTGACGATTCAGGCGCAGATCCTCGATCTGATCCGCGCCTTGTCCGAGGACGAGGGCATGGCGGTCCTGCTGATTACCCATGACCTCGGCGTCGCCGCGCGGATGTGCGACCGGGTCGGTGTCATGTACGCGGGGCAGCTTGTCGAAACCGGGCCGGTCGAAGAGGTGTTTTATCGCAGTGCCATGCCCTATGCCCGCGGATTGCTGGAGGCGATTCCGAGGATGACCGATGCCCGTGAAGGCGATTTCAGGACGATCCCCGGGCAGCCGCCGTCGCCCCTGAGCCTGCCTCAGGGGTGCCGCTTTGAGCCGCGCTGTCCCCATGCGCGCGACATCTGCCGAACCCAAGCGCCGGCATTCCTGCCGCGGACATCCAGGCACCTCGCCCGGTGTTGGGGCACCGAGAAAGGGGGCTGGATCGAATGATGGCAGCACCTGAGCCAATCCTTAGGCTGGACGATGTGTCGGTGACCTACAACTCCGGCAAGCGCACCGCCTTCCATGCTGTGGACCGCGCCAGTCTTGAGCTTGGCGAAGGTGAGATACTGGGCCTCGTGGGTGAATCCGGGTGCGGCAAGAGCAGTCTGGCCAAGGCGATCGTGCGCTTACTGCGGCCGTCCAACGGGCACATCTTCTTTCGCGGCACCGATATCGCAGATATGCCCGCGCGACGGCTCAAGCCGATCCGGCGCCATATCCAGATGGTGTTTCAGGATCCGTTCAGCTCGCTCGATCCGCGGATGCGGGTGCGGTCCACGCTCTCGGAACCGCTGGAAGTGCACGGTCTGCACCACGGGCGCCACCGGGAGCGGGTGGCGGAGCTGCTGGACCTGGTGGGGTTGCCGCGCGAGGCCGCCGACCGCTATCCGCACGAGTTTTCGGGCGGACAACGTCAGCGCATCGGCATCGCCCGCGCGCTCGCGGCGGAACCTTCGGTATTGGTTTGCGATGAGCCGACCTCGGCGCTTGACGTTTCGATCCAGTCGCAAATACTCAATCTGCTGGGCGAGCTGCAACGCGAACTGGGGCTTTCGATCCTGTTCATCTCGCACAATCTTCCGGCGGTCGCGATGTTCGCCCAACGGGTCGCTGTCATGGAGCGCGGGCGGGTGGTCGAGGTCCTGCCGTCCGCGGGGTTCGAGACCCATGCGCGCCACCCCTATACCCGGGCGCTGCTGTCGGCGGTGCCGCTGGCCGACCCGCTGGAGGACCGCAAGCGCAGGCGCATCCCATTGCCCGGTCTGGAAGGCAGGGCGCCGGAGACGGGCTGTGCCTTCCAGCCACGATGCTGGCTCTACCGCGACCAGGGGGAGCCGTCACGATGCCGGGCAGAGCGGCCGGATTTGAGAGTGGCCGGGCCCGGCCATCATGTGCGCTGCCATTTCTGCGATGAGGTCGAACCGGCGCAATTGCAAACCGGCTGATGCCCGAAGGTCGTCATCCGACCGCAACCTGTATCCCTGATTATTGCAGAGGTCACTTCTGGTCCGAGAACCTCAGCGCCGTGCCATCAAATTCGACCTCGAAGCTGTATCGGTCCGCGCGGTACCCTGATACCGAACAGAAGACCGGTAGATTATCCTTTGAAAAGTAATACCGCTCGCCCTCCAGGATCGGATCACCGACCTGGACCTCGAGAAGGTCCGCAATTTGCGGATTGGCCAATGTGGCTGAGGTCTTTTGGATCATCCGCGAAAAGGACATGCCCATATCCAGGTGCAGGATCTCGGCAATCGTGCATTCGCACAGGCGTGCGTCCATATCGAAAATCTTGATACCGACATCGTGTCGGACGTAGCTGTTGATATGGACCACGGGCTCATTGTCGGCGATCCCGACGCGCTGGAACATCACCACATGGGCCCCGGGCGGCAGATCCAGACGCTTGGCGATATGCTCCGGCGGGGCCTGAACCTGCTTGCTGATCAGTTCGACCTTGGAGCTTGGCCCGGCCTGCAGGAGCGATTCGATCAACGTGATGACCCGCCGCTCCGGTTTGCCGGGTTCCGGGCCCAGGTAGAACGTCCCCCGTCCGCGTTCGCGCCGGACCAATCCTTCGCTCTCGAGTTCCCGCATCGCCTGCTGGACCGTAATCCGGCTGACCGAGAATTCCGCGCAGAGTTCCGCTTCGGTCGGGAGCCTGGAACCTTTGGACGTCTCGCGGCTCAACCGTTCCTTCAGAACATGTTTGATTGTAATGTACTTGGGAAGGTGGGACCGCATTGTCGGGTACTCATGTAGTTAATACATGTCCTATATAGCATATACTTAGGACATGTATATGGTCATAGGCGGTTGGGTATAAGCAAACTTGACGCGGCCAATTTATGAAGACCGCCGTTCGAAAGGCAAGGGTCAATGATGCATGAATTCCGGCCGGTAGAACGTCAGCAGCCGACGGGAGACCAGCACGCCCGTCCATGACAGAAAAGAGACCGTCGTGATCAGCTTACTACGGGCCGGCACGTCGTCGCCCGGTCCCATCCGCGCCCTCCCTAAATGCCACGCGCGAAGTCGACGGTCAGCCGGGTGTAGGTATAGGCCAGATAGCGCCCGCCCGTTATTGATCCGATGAGCAACACGACAAGCGGGAGCGCCAGCACGCGCGGCGATCCGCGCGGTGCGTTTCGCAGCACGACGCGCTCGGCCCTACGGACACAGGCGACGGCAAGAACGATGCAAGCCATTTTGAGATAGAAAACAGGGTTCGTGAGCGCTTTGGTGGGATAAGCCACCAGAAGCAGGAGGCCCGAGGCCAAGACCACTAGGAGGCCGGTCCAGAAAACCGGCATCAGGCGGCGCAGGCCCGCAAAAGGAATCTCCGCACCGAAACCCAGCAGGCGCTATCCGAGGGCGAAGCCTGTGCCCACGAACAATGCCATGCCCAGTGTATGCAAAACCAGTATCGCGGGAAACGCGAAGACCGTCGGGGACGATCGGATCCAGAAGCTGAGATCGCTCGTCTCAATCCAGCGAAACACCTCGTCCATGGCTGGCCTCGCAAAAATCCCGATCAAGAGGCGCCGGATGATCCGAAAGCGTCCATTCCCTAAGCGAATGGGCGGGTCTAGCGTGTTCAATCCGTCCAGTTCCGGTATGACCCGACAGTTTCACGGCTGCGTGGCACTATTCCCGTCGATCCTACGGATGAGCGGGGAGGGGGATTCGAAGTCCGCGAAATCAGCTACCTCAAGCTGAGGCCTTGAAAGACGGCGCAGGGGCTGCAAATTGCAACCCGGCAAGTAACCGATACGATCGGACCCTGTCTTGCTCGTCCCGCCGCCAGCCGCGTGCCGCCCGGACCATGGATCGTCAGCCGAGGCGGTCCGGTTGCGTTCAATCACCGGGTAACCACCATCTTCGCCGTGGAAAACACGGAAATCGCACGAATTCCGCGGATAGAGCTACGAGCGCCCTTCACCTAGGTTTTGACTATTGGAGCCCGTTTCGCGGGTTCGGGCAGAATTGCCTCTGCGCCGTCTTCTTACGAAAGAGAAGTCCTTCAATAAACGAAGTCAACGGGAGTACCTCCGAACATGGAACGTCGGAAATTTCTTACATCTGCGGCACTCGGCACCGCGGGGACGGTGCTTGCTGCGCCAATGGTGAACGCGCAGAACGCCAAAACGATGACCATCGTCTCGACCTGGCCGCGGGATTTTCCCGGGCTCGGCACCTCCGCCCAGAGACTGGTTGAACGCATCAACCTGTTGAGCCAGGGACAAATCCAGGCAGAATATTTTGCAGCGGGCGAACGCGTCGGCGCCTTCGACAGCTTTGACGAAGTGACCTCGGGCAACAGCCAGGCCTATGTCGCCGCCGATTATTACTGGACCGGCAAGCACCCCGCCTTTGCCTATTTCTGCACCGTGCCCTTCGGAATGGTCACATCGGAGTGGAACGCATGGATCAAGTTCGGCGGCGGACAGGCGCTCTGGGACAAGCTCGGCGACGAGTTCGGCCTGAAAGCCGTGGTCTGCGGCCAGACCGGCGCGCAGGCCGGCGGCTGGTTCAACAAGGAGATCAACACGCCGGAAGACCTCAACGGTCTCAAGATGCGCATTCCGGGCCTTGCGGGCACGGTGATGACAAAACTGGGCGTCTCCACCATTTCCCTGCCGGGTGGCCAGATTTACGAAAACCTCGTCTCCGGTGCGATTGATGCGACCGAGTGGGTCGGCCCCTACAACGACTTCTTCCTCAAGCTCTACGAGGCCGCGCAGTTCTATTACACCGCCGGCATGCACGAACCGGCGCCGGCGATTGCCCTGGGCATGAACGCGTCGTGGTGGAACAGCCTCAGCGAATGGGAGCAGGAGATCATCACCGCTGCCGCTTATGAAGAAAACGCGGCCCAGTTCGAGGAAGGCGTGGCGCTGAACGGTGAGTACCTGCAGCGGCTGGTCAACGAGCACGGGGTTCAGGTGCGCGACTTCTCGGACGACGTCTGGGGTGCCTTCGGCGCCGCCTCGCAGGAAGTCTACGAGGAAACCCGCGAGCACTCTGCGCTGGCAGCAGAGATCAACGATACCTATCAGCAGAAACTGCGGGAATACGGCGGCATGATGGCGAAATTCGAGACGCGTTTCGTGAACCAGCGGAACCGTATTCTCGGCCTTAGCTGAGACACCGTTGAAAGATGACCGCGCGGTCGCGCGGTCACTGGGGTCTCTCCGGTGCGCAAGCCCGGGGGACTCTCACGCCATTGAGGACAGTTGCAAATGACAGTGTTTCACGATGACCGCGGATAGTTTGCCCGATCAAAGCGTCGGAACCGGGCAACCGGCCCCGATGGTCAGATTTTTCGGCTGGATCACGCTTGGCGTTCTGGCCGCCTTTTTCATTTGCAACATTCTGATTGTCGGATGGGGATTTCCGCCCGCACGACAGGCGCTTTCAGGCGACCTGCGGTCATTCGTGCTGGTCGCGATCTACGTCGTGGGGCTTGCTCTTGCCATGACGTGGGTCCTGCGGACATCGCACCGCAGCCTGCGCCATGAGGCGCGCGCGATATCGGATTTCAACGCCTATCTGATCCGGGCCTGCTTCATTACCGTCCTGTTCGTCGGTCTCGTCGATGCAGCCATCGCCTTTCTCCGGGTCGAGGGCATGCTGGACCAGTTCTTCCCCGAAGACTTCGCCCGCAGCCTGAGCCGGTCGCGTTTCGTGGGGCCTCATATCCATGTGCCGCTGACCGTTGCCGCATTTGTCGTCGCCTGGTTCAGCCGGTCACTGGGCTTTGTCTGGCTGGCCTTGCTGATCGTTCTGGCCGAATTCCTGATCGTCGTTTCCCGCTTCGTCTTCAGCTACGAACAGGCCTTCATGGGCGACCTCGTGCGCTACTGGTATGCCGCGCTGTTCCTCTTTGCATCTGCCTACACGCTGCTGGAGGAAGGTCACGTCCGCGTCGACGTGCTCTATTCCGGTTTCGGGCCCCGGCGTCGTGGCCGGGTGAACGCAATCGGCTCGATCCTGTTCGGCATGATCACCTGCTGGGCCATCGTCCTGATCGGGATGGGATCGGCGCAGGCGATCATCAACGCCCCGATCCGGAATTTCGAGATCAGCCAATCCGGCCCCTCGGGGATGTTCATCAAGTACCAGATGGCCGGATTTCTCGCCGTCTTTGCGATCACCATGCTGATCCAATTCGTGAGCTACCTGTTCCAGGCCGTCGCCGATGCGCGCGGTGAACCGGGCGGCACGACGCAAGACTCCACGACCGTCTAAGGATCGCGCCATGGAATTGTTCTTTCTCCTCCTGTTGATCGTCATCATGGCCACCGCGCTCGGGTCGGGGTTTCCGGTCGCCTTCGCATTGCCCGGCTCCGCGATCATCACCGTCCTGCTGGCCGCCGGGGCCGGGTGGCTGTTCGGCGATGGCACCGACGCCTTCTTTCATTCCAGCGGCCCGTCACAATGGCTGTCGGCGGGGGTCACGAACCTTCGAGGGGTCTATCTGGAGGTTGAACGAGACACGCTGATTGCGATCCCACTGTTCATCTTCATGGGGATCATGCTGCAACGTTCGAAGATCGCCGAAGACCTGCTGGTCACCATGGCGCGGCTCTTCGGACCGGTGCCGGGCGGGCTGGGCATTTCGGTGGTTTTTGTCGGCGCACTGCTGGCCGCCACCACGGGGATCGTCGGCGCGACGGTGGTCGCGATGGGGCTGATCTCTCTGCCTGCGATGCTGCGCAACAACTACAGCCAGCCACTTGCCGCCGGGACCATTGCCGCCTCGGGCACCCTGGGACAGATCATCCCTCCGTCTATCGTTCTTATCATCCTGGCTGACCAACTCGCCAGTGCCGCCGACCAGGGGAACAGCCTGCGCGGGGCGCTCTACCGCGATGCAACCGGCGAGTTGTCGATGCCGTCGATGTTCGATGTCACCTCGACCAGCGCTGGTGAGATGTTTCTGGGCGCTTTCGTGCCCGGCATCATGCTGGTGCTGTTCTACATGGCTTTCATCCTGGTCTACGCCCTGATCCGGCCCCAGTCCGCACCCGCTGTCCGCTACGAGGACGGCTGGGATGCCCGGTTCTGGGGTGAAGTGGCGTTGACGCTTATTCCTCCGCTTGCCCTGATCATCCTTGTTCTGGGCTCGATCCTGACCGGGGTGGCGACCGTCAACCAGGCCGGGTCCATCGGGGCGGCCGGGGCGCTTTTGATGGCGGGCTACCGCCTCAAGGACAGCGGCCGATTGACCTATGTCCCGGTGTTCCTGTCGATTGCCGGGCTAGCGATCATCAGCGTCGCAATCGCCAACTACGACATGAACGTTAAGGGCCTGCTGGCTTCTGGCGGCGAAGTGACCGGTATCTGGCTGGGTGTCCTGGGTAGCGCGCTGATCATCGGCGGGTTGGTCTGGTCCGGTCTGCGGGTCTTGAAGATCGAAAATACCCTGCACGAGGTGATGATCGAGACCGCCAAGACCACCTCCATGGTGTTCATCATCCTGCTGGGCGCGGCGATGCTCACCGCCGCCTTCCGGGCCTTCGGCGGTGAAGACCTCGTGCGCGAGTTCCTGCTGTCGCTGCCGGGCGGCTTCTGGACTCAGTTCATCATAGTGATGGCGGTGATTTTCATCCTTGGCTTTTTCCTCGATTTCATTGAGATCGCGGTGGTTGTCGTGCCGATCGTCGCCCCGATCCTTCTGTCCGATCCTTCCGCGAACATCACGGCGGTCTGGCTTGGTGTGATGATCGGGCTGAACATCCAGACAAGCTTTCTGACACCGCCCTTCGGCTTTGCGCTGTTCTATCTGCGCGGGGTCGCGCCGGCGGTGGTCAAGACGGTTCAGATCTACAAGGGTGTGATCGTCTTCATCGTCCTGCAATTGGTCGTGCTGGGGGTCGTGGGATATCTGCCGAAATTGGTGAACTACCTGCCGAACCGCTCGTCGCTTCTGAGCGAAACCGCTCCGCCACCGCGAAACCCGCAGCTTCAGTACTGTCTGGAGGAATATGTCGCCCACCGGCTGGAAGACGAGCCGGACGCATTGACGTCGACTATCGCGGCGATGCGCGGTCTCGACTTAGGGGTCCTGCCTGCCAAATACGCAGAAGGCTTGACCGCAAGCTTTGAGAGCGTCGAGACCGCACTCGCCACGCTTGACGACGCCTTTACCGCCGAGGCCGACGTCATCGCGGCGACCGGCGCCTATCGCCCACAACTTCGTGTCGTGCGCGACATTCAGAAGGACATGCGCGTCATCGACACGAAACTCGACCAACAGCGCAGACAGTTGAGTTTCCTCAGGTTCCAGGACGATCCGGACCTGCGCGCGACGCTTGAAAGCCGGATTGCCGAGCTTGAGGAGGAACGCGCCAGAATGGAAGCGACAATTCCCGAGAGCTGGACCGAGGTGAATGCGGCGTTCACCGAACTGGTTTCAGCCGAGAACCGCGCGCGAAATGGCTATCGTCGCGCCGGCGATGCCGCGCATCGCGAAGTGGCCGAACTGATCGGGATCATGGAAACGAACGCGACCTTTTTGGCGCTGGAAGCGGATCTGCGCGCGCTCGAAAGATTGATCGCCGAGGGTGAACTTGTTGTAGCGCAACAGGCTGTCGACGATCTGGCCACAGCCTTCGCGGCCCTTCCCGGCGCCAACGAGGTTCGCTCTGACCTTGCAGGCGCGGCAGATGACCTGGACGCGCAGGCACCGGACCGAACAGCGGCCTCCACCCAATGGACGGCTGCGGTCGCGGCCTTCGAAACGCAGGCCGCTTGGCGGCGGCAAGCAATGTCGGATCTGGAACCCGACCTCGCGGCCTATTTCGCTATTCTCTCGGATACGGTCGGCTCCCGCCAGCAAGCGCGGCTCAGCCGCGATCAAGCGCTTTTCATCGCCGCCTGCAACGCCGGCCACCGCGACATCTCGATCCATTTTTAGGTCGATCTTCTTAATTAGAAAAACTGCCATGGGCTCCAAAACCGCAGCGACGCTCTGACCCGTTCCGCGCGCGGCTTCGACTGTCGCAAGGCCGGGGCTCGCTGAACGGCTGCATTCCTGCTGCCAGAGGAGTTGAGGTCCAGCGTTGCTGGGTCTTGAACCGCACAGGTGTTTCTACCGTCTTCCATGCCATTCCCCACAGACATGCGAGGAATGGCACCTTTCTCAAGCTTGCAGATGGACGTTATTCTGAGACCAATGAATGGATTGTCGGCCTGTCCCTACATATGCGTGCCGCCATCGATCCGTAGTTCGGTGCCGGTGATGAAATGCCCATCATCCGATGCCAGAGCGGCAATGATACCGGACACGCTGTCCGCGCTGGCAAATCCCTGGCCGATCAACGGGCTCATCTTCTGGAACAGGGAAAAGTTGGCATCGTCGGGGATGCCAGGTGCTTTGGTCATTCCGGACTCGATATTGCCCGGCGCCACCGCGACCGCGCGCAGACCCTGCTTGGCATATTCCGCCGCGATCGTGTGGGTAAAGGACTGAATCCCGCCCTTCGATGCCGCATACGCCGCCATGTACGGATGCGCGAAACTCGCCGAGGTCGAACTGAAATTCACCACAACCCCGCGCCCGGTCTCAAGCAATGCCGGCAGGCATTGCCGCGTCACCAGAAACGTGCCGGTCAGGTTGACTTTCAAGACAGTGTTCCACTCTTCCAGCGTCGTCTTGTGCGTATGCGTAGAGCGCAGGATGCCGGCGGCATTGACCAGTACATCCAGTTGTCCGGCCAGCGTGATGGCTTTGCCGATTTCGCGTAGAACCGACCCTTCGTCCGCGACATCTGCCACGATGACACTCAGGCGCGCGTCGTCGCCCGCCTCTTTCGCAGCTGCCCTGGTCTTCTCGAGCCCATCGGCAGAGATATCCGCGGCGATGACCGTCCCGCCTTCCTTCAACAGACGGGCGACGGTGGCCTGCCCGATACCGGACCCCGCACCCGTGACGAGTATCCTGCGGTCTTCAAATCTTTTCATGTTTTTCTCCCGAGCGCGCGCCTCCTCGCAAGGGGTTTGCGCGTGCATTCACCAGTTGACGGCCTCTCTGGCCGTCCGAATTTCAGTTAGCGGTGATAGGGAGCGGAACACGCGATCCAGCACAGCAGCGCCGCAACAAAGACCCCCATGACGGAGATCTGGTCGGCGAAGCCACCCAGGATTTGCAGCGTATTGGTCATGCGGTGGCAATTAGGAGCGCGGCACTTATTTGTCAAACCGAAGGCTTGCAATCGGCGGTTTCGCACCGCTGGATCTGGGAAAATTCTCGTGACGGCGCCGCCGGGCAGAGCCAGCAAGAAATCCAGATCCAGCGAGGGCCGGTGGCAATCGCCATTCGCCCCGGTTTCAGTGCCGGTTCAGCTTTTCAGGGTCCGCAGCCGCGTCATTGCTGCCCGCCGCAGATCCGGAGGAGTAAAGGCCACGATCAGCACTAGCAGGTCTATGGCCAGGATGGTGGTGGCAATCGGCCGCTCGAGGATGAACCAGGCGCCGTTGTCGGAAAACAGCAGTGTCCGGCGGAAGCTGCCCTCGGCAATCGGCCCGAGGATCAGCCCGATCACGATCGGCGCCAGCGGATAGCCGTAGCGCCGCAGCCCGAAGCCCAGCATGCCGAAGACCAGCATCACCCAGAGGTCATCGACCCTGGACTGCACCGAATAGACCCCGACAATCGACAGCAGCAGCACCGTCGGCACCAGGTATTGCTTGCGCACTTTCAGCACCCGCACGAACAGCGGCGTCATCAGCATGCCGACAAAGAACAGCACCACGTTCGATACAAGGAAGGCGAGGAAGATGCCGCCCACCGCATCGCCCGACAGCGCGAACATCTGCGGCCCCGGCACCAGTCCCAACAGCAGCAGCGCGCCGAGCAGAACCGCGGTGGCCGCGTCGCCGGGAATGGCCAGCGCCAGTGTCGGGATCATCGCGCCGCCGCAAGCGGCGTTGTTGGCCGACTCGGTTGCCACCACGCCGCCTTCGGCGCCTTCGCCATAAGGCGCATCGCCTTTCAGCGGGCGGCTGCGGGCGATGGCATATGCGGTAAACGACGCGATGATGCCAGAGGCGCCGGGCAGCGCGCCAAAGAACACGCCGATGGTCGAGGAGCGCAAAAGGTTCTTCCAGTGCCGCAGCGCCATCCAGAGCGCGCGCATGGACACCCGCACCGCCTGCACCTCTGGCTTCTTGCGAAACCCGCCTTCGAGGATCTGAAACGCCGCCTCGGACAGGGCAAAGAGCCCGACGATGATCGCTACGATATGGATGCCGCCAGACAGCGCATTGGTGCCGAAGGTAAAGCGCGCCGCGTTCGACAGCGGGTCGCTGCCCACCATGGCGATCAGCACGCCAAGCGCGCCGGTCATCAGCCCCTTGATCGTGCTCTCGTTCGACACAACCGAAATCGACAGCAACCCGGTGATTGCCAGCGCGAAATATTCCGGCGGGCCGAAATTCGTGGCCACCGCCGCCAGCGCCGGGGCGCCGAGGATCATCACGATACCGCCGAGGACGCCGGCCAGGGCGGAAGAGGCAATCGCCAGCCCGATGGCATCCGCCGCCCGGCCGTTTTTCGCCATCGGAAAGCCGTCAAGCAGGGTCGCGGCGGCCAGCGGCGTGCCGGGGATGCGCAGCACGATGGCCGAGATCGCCCCTCCGCAGGAGCCCGCGACAAAGATCGACATCAACATGCCCATCCCCGCCACCGGCTGCATGTGAAAGGTCACCGGCAGCATCAGGATGATGCCGATCAGCGGCCCGAGGCCCGGCAGCACGCCCACCACCATGCCGATCACCGTGCCGAGGATCACCCCCCCGATCACCTGCCAGGACTGGAAGCTGTCGAGCCCGGCGAGAAGAATGTCGAACATGGCGCGCGTCCTTACAGCGAGAGACCGAACCGCCCGTGCGGCAGGACCACACGCAACAGCTCTTCAAAGACATAGCCCACCGCCAAAGTCATCAGCACAGCGACCAGCGCCGCGATCCAGACCGGCCGGGACTTGAGCAGCAGGAACAGCGCCAGCAGAAATGCCGCCGTCGCCGGGTAGAAACCGATCACCGGCAGCACCAGCAAGTAGGCCAGCAGCACCATCGTGCCGACGCCACAACGCCAGGCGGTATCGCGTGTGCTGCCCTGCCGGAACTCGGCACTCAGCACAACGCGGCGGCGCAGCAGTTGCAGGAATTGAAGGCCGCAGAGCCCGAGGATCATGTTGGCCACCAGCCGCGGAAACAGCGCAGCATTGTTGACCGCGTCGCCATCGGCATAGCCGGCCGCGGTAAGCGGTCCGTAAATCTGTTGGTAGACAAAAAGCGCCAGAGCCGTGAAGGCCGCCAGCATGACCCATTCCCCGGGTGCCACGCGGTCCACCACCTCTGGGCCGGTGTCGCGATCCGGTGTCGCTGTCTCGGTCATCCTCGCCTCCCTTTTCATATGTGGGCCGCACCGGTTGCTCCGGAACGTCCCTGTTTCAGCTGTGAGTGGCTTACTTCTTCAGTTGCTCGGCTTCCCAGGTGATGGCGTCCTTGGCCGCCGCAATCTGGTCACCGATGGGCCCGACGATCTCTTCGTAGCGCTCCGGCGGATACATCGTCGGCAGGAAGCCTGCCGCTTTCAGTTTCTCCTGCACCTCGGGCCGGTTCAGCGCCGCTTCCATCGCGGTGTTGAGCGTGTCGACGATCTCCGCCGGCGTGTCCTTGTGCACGAGGAACCAGTTCCAGCCCGAGGGCGCAAGCCCGGTAAGACCGATGTCGACGCCGACCTCGTCAAGCGTCGGGGTATTCTCGTCATAGGCCGCGGCCACGTCCTTTTCGTTGGTGAAGGCCACCAGCGTCTTGAAGGCGTCCTTGTTGGACTGGAATGTGATCGGGTCGTTGAAGCTGAAATCCAGCAACCCGCCGCGCAGGTCCTTGAAGGCATCGCCATCCTGCGGATAGGGGATGTTGCGGGCATAGACGCCCTCGGTCTGCATCATCTTGGCCAGCACCATATGGGGGATATTGCCGATGGAGCCGGAGGAATAGCGCGCCTTGCCGGGGTTGTCCTTCAGATATTGGATGAAGGCGTCGTAATCGGGGAAGCGCTCGTCATCCTTGCGCACCACCACGGCGAAAGGCACGCGGGTGGCCGACCACAGCGGGGTGAAATCTTTGTGGGTGAACTCGGTGTTGCCGGCCAGCGGCTGCAGCACCAGCGGCGCCACCCAGCCATCGATCAGCGTATAGCCGTCGGCGGGCTTTTCCAGCGCGGTGTTGAAGGATTTCACACCGGCCGCACCGGGGGTCGAGACAACGCTGATATTGGTGCCCAGCTCGTCGCCCATGGCATTGGTGATGATCTGCGCCATGGCAAAGGCAGAGCCCGGCCCCCAGGGGAACATCATCTCGATGTTGCGCGAGGGGTAATCCTCGGCGGCGGCGACCGGACCGGCGAAGGGGCCGATCAGGGCCGCGACGGCGGCGGTTTTGATGAGGGTCTTGAGCATGTGTCCTCCCTTGGGATCTTGCTGTGGTGTTTGATTTCTCAGGTTGCGCCTTGCAGCGCGGGCGACACGGCACAGGCCGCGTCACTGCTGGACCGGGCGACCTGGGCCGCGCCGGCGACATAGATCGTGGTGCCGGTGGTAAAGCTGTTGTCGGGTGCCAGAAGGAACAGCGCCGGGCGCACCACGTCCTCTGGGCTGCCCGCGCGGCCGGCCGGGTTGGCACTGCGGACGAACTCCTGCCATCCGGCGCGGTCCTCGCGGCGAAAGGCGTTGCGGTCGGTCTGGATCAGTCCCGGCGCGATATTGTTGATCATCACGTTGTCGCGGGCGCATTGCACCGCAAGGTTTTCCACCAGGTTGCGCAGCGCCGCCTTGGTCATCGCATAGATCGGCATCTCCGCCCCCGGGGCCACCTCCTGCACCGAGCCGATGGTCAGGATGCGGCCATATTGCTCGGCCTGCATACGCGGCAGCACCGCCTGCAACAGCGCCACATTGGCGGTGACATTGACCTGCAGCTGCGTGGCGATGTCCGTGGGCGTCTGCCGCCAGAACACCTTATTGACCTGGGCGCTGGCCGAGAGCACCAGCGTGTCGATCACGCCGATTTCGCGGGCGCAATCGGCAATCAGCCGCTCCGGCGCGCCGGGCTCGGCAATGTCACTCTCGATGGCCATTGCCTGGCCACCGGCCTGGGTGATCTCAGCCACCAGCGCCTCGGCGGCGCCGGCATGGCCGGCGGCGGCATCGGCCTCGGCGGAATAGGAGATCACCACCCGCGCCCCGGCGGCGGCCAGCCCCCCGGCAATTGCGGCGGCAATGCCGCGGCTGGCCCCGGTCACGAGGGCGGTTCGGCCGGTAAAGCCTGTCTCGGCGGTCATGGGCGTATCCCCTGTCTGTCCTGTATCTGTCATGCGTCCGGCCCTGCGCCGGGGGTCCCGGTGAAAGAGGCCATGCCCTTGCGCGTCCCGGCCTCGGCCGGCACCAGCGCACTTGTCTCGGGCACGAAACCGAAGCCCGCGGCCGTCGCCGTGGCCACCCGTCCCTGCGCCATCGCGGCGGAGGTCGGGCGGATACGGGCGGTCATCTCGCTTTCGCCGATCTGGCGCTCGAGGATGAGGAAGCCGGGCAGGCTCGCCGCCAACTCGACCGAGATCGCATCCAGCACCGGGCCCACCGGGTTATGCAGAGAGGCTGAGATGCCAGAGGCGGCGGCAAGGCGCAGCATGGCCATGCCCTCCTGCACCCCGGTCAGGCGCAGGTCGGGAAGAACCACATCATGGCCGCCATCGGCGATCAGCGCGGTCATCCCGGCGCTATCGGTGACATTCTCGCCCCCGGCCAGCCGCGCCCCGCCGGCGTGACAGGCGGTGCGCAGCCGGCGTTGATTCTCGGGCGTGGTCAGATGCATGGCGGTCACATCCTCGATCCAGGCAACGCCCATGCGGCAGAGCTCGGCAATCACCTGCTGTGCGCCATGCAGATCGAAGCGCTCGTGGCAATCGACAAAGACATCCGCATCAGTGCCCAGCTCGGCCCTCACGGCATCGACCCGCGCCAGCCCCTGCTCCAGCACTGCGCGGCGCTCGGGCCAGTCGAGCCGGTCCCAGCGATAGCCGTCAAACGGCGCGATCTTGACGGCGCTGGCGCCGGTGGTGTCGATCACCTGCCGCGCCCGGGCGGCAAAGCCCGCCGGGCTGCGATCGGCAATCCCGCGGTTGATATTGGCATAAAAGGGCACCGCATCGCGGCGCGCGCCGCCTAGCATCTCGGCCAGCGGCAGGCAGCCGCGGCGCGCCGCAAGGTCGAGCCCTGCCTGCTCCAGCGCGCTCAACAGCGCCCGGCGGCCCGGGGCAATCTCGACCTGTTGCAGCGCCGCGAGCAGCGGCTGAACGCCTTGCACATCGCCGCCCCGAACTAGGTCGGACAGATGCGCCACCAGCCCGGTGATCTCGGCCTCGTTGCCGAAAGAGGTCGCCTCGCCCCAGCCCTCCCGCCCGGCGCCATCGCGCAGGCGCAGCAGCAACCAGACGGTCTTGTCCGACACGTCGGCACGCCAGAGCGTGACATCTGCAAGGGCTGTTCGCTGGGTCATTTCGTCCTCCTCCCCACAATGTGGAACACTTCTGTAATTGTGTCAACATGTGAACCATTGCGCAGTTTGCTCTCTTTATGTGATACACTTGGGTGACGGACGGTGACGAAACCAAAGGACGAGGCGCATGCAGATCGACGACCCTCTCGAAAATGCCGAGGATGTGCCGGGCGCGCAGTCGCTCACCCGCGGAATCGATCTTCTCTTGCTGCTCGGACGCTCTTCGCCCCTGACTTTCCGGCAGATTCAGGATCACCTCGGCCTCTCCAAGGGCTCGCTGCACCGGCTGCTCTCGGCGCTGCGCTCGCGCCGTCTGGTGCGCTATGACCGCGACACCCGGCGCTATGCGATCGGCGCCACGGTGATGTCACTGGCGCGCGGCGCGCTCGACCGCGATTCGACGGTGCGCGCCTGCCAGGCCGAGATGTCGCGACTGTCGCAACTGCTGAAAGTGCCCTGCTGCCTCTATGTCAGCGACGACGATTCGGTCTTCGTGCTCGACGCCGCCGATCCGGCCGGCCGTACCGTTCGGGTCTGGCCGCGCCTCACGCTGGAAAGCAGCACGCCGGGGCAGGCGATGCTGGCCGGGCGCCCGGCGGGGCAAAAAAACGAATGGTCCGCCGATCTGCAACGCATCCTCAGCAAGGCCCGCGCGCTGGGCTATGTTGCCAGCGATGGCGATCCGCTGGCGGTGGCCGCCCCGGTGCTCGATGGCGAGGACACGGTGGTCGGCGCGCTCTGCTGCCAGTTCGACGCCGCCGGCACCCGGCCCGACCGGCTGCACGAGGCCGGCCAGATGATCCGCGAGGCCGCGCGCCGCGCCTCGCACCACGTGGGCGTCACCCAAAAGCTCAACGAACAGGTGATCGCGCCTCGCCCCAAGACCGGCTTCGAGGGCAAGGTGCACGACACCGGCCGCGACTACGTCGGCGAAAGCCCGAGCTGGTGCGAGAGCACCGGCCGGCTCTGGTGGCTTGACGTGCTGGCCCCGGCGCTGCGCTGGCTGGATGTCGAGACCGGCGCCAGCGGCCGCAGCCTGCTCGACGGGCTGACGGGCGGGCTGGCGCTGACCACCGGCGCGGAACTTCTGCTCACTGGCGAGAACGGGCTGTCGCTCTTCGACCCCGCCAGCGGCCAGCAGACCCCGCTGATCGACCCCGAGGCGCATCGCCCGGAGAACCGCTTCAACACGGTGGGCGTCGATCCCGAGCA
Organism: Marinovum sp. E3; assembly: GCF_055755275.1. Classification (NCBI taxonomy): domain Bacteria; kingdom Pseudomonadati; phylum Pseudomonadota; class Alphaproteobacteria; order Rhodobacterales; family Roseobacteraceae; genus Marinovum; species Marinovum sp. E3. The sequence goes on along the minus strand of NZ_JBVTQV010000002.1, from coordinate 223,430 downwards.
ACGGCTCTGGACCGGCACGATGCCGCTCGACAATCTCGAAAAGAGCGGCACGCTCTACCGCATTCACCCAGATCTCACGACCGAGATCATCCAGCCCGAGATTTTCCTGCCCAAGAACACTGCCTTCAGCCGCGGCGGCCGCCACGCCTATCTGACCGAACAGGACCCGGCCGAAGGCCGCGCGGTGCTGATGTCTTACGAGCTTGACGAGGACGGCCTGCCATTGTCGCGGCGTGCGTTGCTGGAGGGTTCGGATGCAGAGGGCCAGCCCGCCGGCCTGACCATCGATGCCGAGGATTGTCTCTGGGTTGCCATGCGCGGCGGCTGGTCGGTGCTGCGGCTCGATCCGGAGGGCCGCGAACTGGCGCGCCATGCGCTGCCGGTGCCGATGCCCACGGCGCTGACCTTCGGCGGGCCGGACCTTGGCAGTCTCTTTGTCACCTCGACCTACCTGCGCCTGCCGCCTGGCTACAACGACATTGCCCCGCTCTCGGGGCGGCTGATCGAACTGCGCCCCGGCGTGACCGGGCGCGCGCCCACCCGTGTGAAACTGGAAAGACCCTGATGACCGACTACACCTTCACCCCGCGCCACGAAGCCCTTGCTCTTACCGGCGAGGTGCCGCTCTGGGATGCGACGCGCGACTGTCTCTGGTGGCTCGACATCCAGGGCCAACGCCTGCTGAGCCACCAGCCCGGCGGCAAAAACAGCGCCATCCCCTTGCCTGGCCAATGCGGGCTGATCGCGCTGGCGGAGAGCGGACGGCTGGTGCTGGGGCTGGAAGACGGGCTGGTGGCGCTCGATCCCGAGGCGATGGTCTGGGAACGGATCAGCGATACTGAGGCCGATGCGCCTGAGCGCAGGCTGAACGACGGCAAGCCCGACCGTCAGGGGCGGCTCTGGTTCGGCTCGATGGATGTGTCCGGCAAGGGCGTGCCCTCGGGTGGGCTGTTCCGGCGCGACCGCGATGGCCGCATCGAGAAGGTGCTGAGCGACATTGCCATTCCCAACGCCATCGTCGGCGATCCGCAGGCTGATGCAATTTGGTTCACCGACACCCCGACGCGCAGGCTCGAACGCTTCGATCTCGACGCGGATGGCGGCATCGCCCGCCGAAGCACCCTGCTTACACTGCCCGAAGGCAGCCATCCCGACGGCATGTCCATGGACGGCGAGGGCAAGCTCTGGCTGGCGCTGGTGGGTCCGGGCGAGTTGATCCGCATCGACCCGGCGAGCGGCGAGATCTGCCACCGCCTGAGCCTGCCGGTGCACCGCCCGACTATGGCGATCTGGAGCGACAGGAGTCTTTTTGTCACCAGTCAGCGACGGTTCCTCGACGCCAAGGCGCTGGCGCAGCAGCCTTTGGCAGGCCAGCTAATCGGTGCTGACGGGTCCTGCGGCACCGGGCCTACGATGCGTGTGGCCGGGGTTTGACTCGCGCCGCCACTTGGTGGAGAGTGTTTCGCTTGAACGCGACCGGGCTCTGGAGGTCGAGCGATGACGGCCGTCGAACCAGATTGAAGACCCGGTCGATGTATCCTGCGATGGCGTTTTCGGCAGGCTGGCGGGGGCTTTGTCAGGTTGACGGACCCCAAGTGCTACGATTCGCCATCACGGTTTTCAGGCGGCCAGATCCGCGGCATAGTCGGTCCAAAGTCTGAACGCGTCAGACCTCGCATGACGGTATGACCGGGCGGTGAGAACGGCGGTGAGAAAGTCGACCACGGTAGCGGCGGGATGAGCCCGCTGCGGGCGGCGAAAAAGTCGTCCACCATTACCCTTTCGGGCGGCAGGGAGGGTGGGAGGGTTTTCACCGTGGATTTGTATCGGAAGGTTCGCCTGGCTTGTTCAGAAGGCATGAGCCAGCGCGAGGCTGCGCGTCAGTTTGGGATTTCTCGCGACAGCGTTCGGAAGATGTTGGCGTTCTCGGTTCCGCCCGGATACCGGCGGACGGCGCCGGTAAAGCGGCCGAAGCTGGATGGGTTCACCGAGATCATCGATGGCTGGCTGAAAGGTGATCGCGAGGTCCATCGAAAGCAACGGCGCACGGCGAGGCGGGTGTTCAAGCGGCTTCGCGACGAGCATGGCTTCACTGGCGGCCATCGTTCTGCCACTGCGGGAGGCTCCGCGAACGTGTGGCCAGGCTTGGATCCTAAGTCACAACGACCGCACGCCAACGGTAGGATTGTCGTCTCCTTATGTCGATCCCCGGAGTTGGCGCGAACACCGCCACGTCTTTCGTCGCTGCCATTGAAGATCCAGACAACTTCAGGAAGTCGCGTTCTGTCGGAGCTTGGGTGGGGTTGACGACACGGTGCTATCAGTTCGGGAAGGTTGACTATGACGGCCACATTTCCCGACGTGGTGACAAACAGCTGCGATGGCTACTCTACGAGGCCGCATCGACCATTCTGACTCGTGTCTCAGCTGCACGCAGCTTGCGCACTTGGGGTCTCGGGCTGCGCGCAAGGGCCGGCTTCAAACGCGCCGCTGTCGCCGTGGCCCGCAAGCTCGCCGTGATCATGCATGCGATGCTGAAATCCGGGGAAGTCTTCGACCCAAAGATAGGCTCCGCACCCTGAACCCAAACAGAGAGCGTTCAAAACCAGAACGCTTGATCTGTCCCTGCCGGGACGTGGGCCGGGTCGCCCCCGTTGATGAGGTTGCACTATCCATCAGAACGAGTGCGTCATCCACATTGAAGACCCCCCGCGAAGCCCCAACATGCGGCGGCCCAGTGCCGACCGCGGAGACAACCATGCATCCGGTAGGCGCATTTCAAAGCGCAAAGGGATTGACGTCGCAACAGCGATTAGACAACCGCATCAGTTCAGATCGTCGGGTTGGAGACCATCAGCGACGGCGCGCTAAAGATCGGCGGCGTGCCGATGAACGATGTGCCCCCGCGTGACCGGGGCATCTCGATGGTGTTCCAGAGCTATGCTCTCTACCCGCACATGAACACCGCCGACAACATGTCGTTCTCGCTGCGGCTGGCCGGCGAAGACAAAAACACGGGCCGCTCCAAGGTGGCGCGCGCGGCCGGCATCCTCGGCCTCGATTGAGATGCCCCTAAAGCGTTTCGGCTTGAATCTGAATCGCGAGGGATTCCCTTGAGGCATCAGATGTGATTCATATGTGGACGCCGCCTATGGCAAGGGTTGATTTTGTCGGTTGCGGTGATCGGTTGCTTTCATATGTCCGGCCTGCTTGCGCGGCTGTCTTCTGCCGCTGGCCCTGATGGAAATCCGCCGGTGAGGTCCCTGATCAACCTGGCGCGCTTTGGAGGCGCGTTGAATCAGACGGGTTTGCTTCACCTTTGGCTCGATCGTTACGCATCATCGACTGCCATTGCCAATCTGGTTTCGGCCGGTGCTGTCAAACGGGTCGCCCGTAGGGCCTGTAGGTCTCGCCGCGCGTGAGCAGTACCCATGCGATGCGGGCGAGTTTGTTTGCGAGCGCGACAGAAACAAGCCGAAACGGCTTTTTCTCCAGCAATCCGTTCACCCAGTCCGTCATCGGCGTCGGGTTTCGCTTGGCGTGCCGCATGACTGCCGTGGCCCCGACGACCAGCAATCGCCTGAGATAGCGGTCGCCCTGTTTCGAGATGCCGCCAAGCCGGGTCTTGCCACCTGTTGAGTGCTGCTGCGGCGTGAGCCCAAGCCAGGCAGCGAACTGTCTGCCGGAGCGAAATTGATCCGGGTCCGTAACGGTCGCTGCGAGGGCGGTCGCGGTGATCACACCGACGCCGGGGATGGCCGCGAGCCTGCGGCTTGCCTCGTTCCCGGCATGCCAGGCCTTCAGGTCCTGATCCAGTGCGCCGATCTCTTCGGTCAATTCAGCGATCCGGCGGATCAGGATCTCAAGCGCCCGGTGGGCATAGGCTGGCAGGGCTTCATCGGCAAATGCCCGATCCGCCAGCTTCACCAGATTGGCGATGCCCGGATTTGCGACAAGGCCATATTCGGCCAAATGCGCGCGAAGCGCATTCGCGGCCATGGTTCGTTGGCGCACGAGTAGCGATCGGGTCCGGTGCGCCATCAGGATGCTCTGTTGTTCTACCGTCTTCACAGGAACGAACCGCATCGTCGGACGCCCAACGGCCTCGCAGATCGCTTCGGCATCCAGAGCGTCGCTCTTGCCGCGCTTCACGTATCCCTTGACGTAAGACGGCGGCATGATCCGCACGTCATGGCCCATGGCGATCAACGTCCGAGCCCAGTGATGCGCCGTGGCACAAGCTTCCACACCGATCAGGCAGGGTGGCAGCTTCGAGAAGAACGGGAGCATCTGTTTACGATGCAGCTTCTTCACCAGAACGGTCTTCCCGGCCCCATCCACGCCATGTGCCTGAAAGACACTCTTAGCCAAGTCCAATCCAATTGTTGCTATGTTCATCGGAACGCTCCTTTCCTGCTTTTGCGTGGTACTCCGCACCACATCTGGCGCTGAGCTCGCAGCGGCGTCCACATCATCAACCGTCGGAGGATTGGGAGGGTTGGGTCATGTCGGTTTCGGCTTGGGCGAGCGGCGTTTCGGATTGGCAGCAGGCGCTTGAGGGGTTGAAGGCGTTCATCGCTCCGGCCTTCAAACGGTCCGAGCAGCGGGCAACGGCTGGGGCGTTCATCGATGGACTCTTGTCCGGCGCGGAGCGCAAGACGGGCTGGATGCTGGCAGAACAAGCCGGTTTTGCAAGGCCTTACCGGATCCAGTCGCTGCTGGGGCGATCACGCTGGTCGGCGGATCTGCTGTGTGAGCGGGTCCGGAACCATGCCTTGGAAGCGCTGGCCGATCGGGATGGCGTTCTGATCATCGATGAGACCGGATTCCTTAAGAAAGGCACCCATTCGGTCGGTGTCGCGCGGCAATATTCCGGCACGGCGGGGCGGATCGAGAACTGCCAGGTCGGGGTCTTTGCCGCCTATGCCAGCCGCTGGGGCCAGGCGCTGATCGACCGGCAACTCTATCTGCCGAAATCCTGGGCCGGCGATCCGGCGCGCCGCGATAGCGCGCAGGTGCCTGATGAGGTGGCCTTTGCCACCAAGCCTGCGATGGCCTGCGAGATGATCGCGCGCCTGCTGGACGAGGGCACGCCTTGCGCCTTCGTGCTCGCCGACGCGGTCTACGGCTCCGATCACAGCTTCCGGCGCATGCTTGAAGCCCGCGGCCAGGCCTATGTGCTGGCGGTACGCTCCAATCACACGCTGCGGTTCCTGGAAGACTGGTCGCTGGTGCAGACCGACCCTGGGACGATGATCGCCGACCTGCCTGCCGAGACCTGGACGCCGCTCAGCGCCGGCGAAGGCGCCAAGGGGCCTCGGCTCTATCACTGGGCGCGCCTGCCTCTCAAGTATCAGGCCGGACAGGGATTTTCCCTCTGGTTTCTGGCGCGGCGGAGTCTGCGTGATCCCGGCGCCATCGCCTATTATTTCGCCTACGCGCCTTCTGACGCCACGCTGGAAGACCTCGCTGCGGCGGCCGGGCTGCGCTGGGCCATCGAGGAATGTTTTCTCCGTGCCAAGGACGACCTGGGTCTTGACCACTGCGAAGCGCGGTCCTGGCACGGCTGGCATCGGCACATGAGTCTGGTGATGGCCGCCGCCGCGTTTCTCGCCCGGATCGGCGCCGACCAGCGCCGCGCGGCCTATGGGAAACAGAACGAAACGAGTCCGAAACGCCCGGCTGCATGATCGCGCGCCTCCGGCAAACCCTGACCACGCCGGAAATCCGTCGCCTCTGCACGCGACTGCTGCATCGCCCGGTCCACACCGCCACCTTCATCTGGGATTGGTCACGATGGCGAAGGGGGCACCAAGTCGCCGCCGCCATCGCCCACCGAAAAGCCCGATCAAATATGCAACTGTAGTGCTAGGGGCACCTCAAAATGTGCCGGGACGCTGCTCAGTTTGGCGAGGTTGCCCGCGGATGAACAAGACGAAGACGGCGGCGATGCCGGCCGTCCGTCTTGCCTCCGTCCAGCCTGCGATCACAAAGAGTGGGCTGAGCAGGAAACCTCCACCGATACCCGAAAGTCATGATCGCGATGTATCCCGACGATCGGCCATGGCCGGACGGAGGCGTAAAGGATTGCCGCCCGTCCCAACACGACGTCAAAGGCTCCTCAGTGAAGCGGACGAGCCAGGTGATGGGCCGGGACAAATCGGCCCATTCCCGACCGGAGCAGCTTAATTCCCGAGGGGGCGAGGAAAGTTTGGACGGTCGGTGTTGTAGTGGGCCGCCAGGTAGTCGAGAATCTCGGTCCTGTCGGGCTCTTCGATTTCGGACATACCCTGTTCTTCGACCATCCACTCGAACATCTCGTCCCACTCGTCGCGGGTCAGGCCCTGCTGGGCGACGATCATCTCGGAATGGCAGGCGGTGCAGGCGTAATACGTGGCCTCTACGCCCGGTGCATCGAACAGGATGCCGAATTCGTACTCCTCGGCAGCGCTGTCTGTCGCCGGTGCGGCGGCCTCGGTCGCGCCGAACGCAAGCGGGTTGTCGGAGAAGGTGTTCAGATAGGCAATCAGGTTCGCGCGGTCTTCCTCTTTCTTGAGCCCGGCAAAGCTCATCTTGGTGCCCTTGACCTCGGCCCGGGGCTTGGTGAGGAACGCATCAAGACGTTCAGGAGTCCATTCGCCACCGTATTCGGTCAGGGCGTTCGAATACTTGAAGCCGTCAACCGCGGCGACCGGCCCGCCTACGATACCATAAAGGTTGGGGCCGACTTTGTTCTTGTCGCCTTGTTCGACAGTGTGGCAGGCGGCGCATTTCTTGAAGACGCGTTCTCCCTTGGACGCATCGGCTGCCGCGAGGGCCGCGTCAAGATCCGCCAAGGCGGGCGAGGCAAGGCCGAAGCCGAGTGCAATAAGAGAGAGATTTCGCAGAGTTGCGAAGCACATGAGGTAACTCCAGTCCGGAAGTGTTGAGGGGCGGCTCCAGGCCGCCCCGGTATTGGTTAGCTTGCGCGAACACCCACGCGGTGCATGGTGTTGTTCAGATAGCCTTTCGGGTTCCAGTCGATGGCAAAGGGCTGCATGACGCCCTCGCTGTCGGTGGCGCGGGCCCAAACCTCGTAGTAGCCGGCCTGGGGGAAGGTCACGTCGGCCCGCCAGTTCTGCCAAGCACCGTCATTGACCGGTGCGTCCAGTTCGGCGTCCCTCCAGGTTGACCCGAAATCGGTCGAGATCTCGACCTTGTCGATCGACCGGTCGCCGGACCAGGCGTGGCCGCGCACCTGCGTGCCCATACCGGTGTCGGCGCCGTTGGCGGGGAAGGTCACGAGCGACTTGACCGGCATCCGTTCGATGATGACGAAATCCTCGTCCGGCACATCCTGTCCCGGTGCCACGGGATAGGCGGGCACGCGATAAGACGTGCCGGTCATCTTCGGGCCGTCATGCACCTGGTCGCGCAGCTCGATCCGTGTCAGCCACTTTTGCGCGGTCGAGGCCGGCCAACCGGGCACAACAAGGCGCAAGGGGGCGCCGTTCATCGGATGTAGCGCCTCGCCGTTCATTTCGAAGGCGATCAGGATGTTGTCCGTCATCGCCTTTTCGATTGGCACGCCGCGCGAAATCGGCAGCTTGTCGGGATCGCCCGACAGGTGTCCGTCGGCCCCGTAATGCGCCGTGTAGACGACGTTGGACTGCACCCCCGCCTTTTCCAGCACGTCCTTGAGGCGAACGCCCGTCCATTCCGAACAGGCTACCGCGCCATAGGTCCACTGGTTGCCCTTGGCGGGCGGGTTGAAGAAACCGCGCCCGTTGCCACCGCATTCCAGCGTGAGCGCCATGGTCACAACCTCGAACTGCTCGCGCAGATCGGCGATGGTCAGTTCCATCGGGTTGTCGACGAACCCGTCGATGGTCAGCGTCCAGGTGGACGGGTCCACGTCTTCAGGCGGGATGCCGTTGTTGCGGATGAAATGCCTGCTGGTCGGCGTGATTGCATCGTCCAGAAGCTCGGGCGGCGTCTCGGCATTGACCGGGCGGTCGTTGAGCAGGGTCAGCCCGTCTTTGCCGAACAGCACGTTTTCCTGCGCCATTGCAGCGGGTACAAAGCCAATCGGCATGTTGCGGTGGAACGGGATCGATGTGCCAACCATCGCGGCCATCGTCGCCAAGCCGGTGCGTTTCAGGAAACCGCGCCGGTCGGGGTTTGCGACCCGTCCGAAAAATTCCTTGTCCGCTTTCTCCGGATCATCTGCGAAAAACTCCTGAACCGAGCGTTTCTTGTCCTCGTCGAGCGCCATAGTCTCCTCCCTTGGCTGCTAGAGCGGTGCACAGTCGCACACCGTCATTCAACAAAGAGACGTGTGGCGCTCCGGAATTATTCCCGGGCGCGCCAAAAATTATCGCTGTCAGCCCTCGGTCGCGAGGATTTCCCGCGCCTCCTCCGTCACGAGGAAGTCGAGGAAGGCTTTCGCTTCGGGGTCGGCATCCGACGACAGCACCACGTTGATGTCGCGATAGACTACCCGATCCTCGGCCAGTTCGATCATGTCGAGACCGTCTTTGGTGATCGGCCGGTTGGGCCAGGTGATCCATGCGTCCGCATCACCGGTCACGACAACCCGCACCCCGTCGGCCAAAAGATCACCGAAGTCTTCGATGCCCAGCGGGTTTCCGAAAGCTGTCGGTCGGCACGACTAACCTTTCCCTTGGGGCAATGAATGCGTGTCATTGCACGATTACCTTGGGTAAGCTACTATTTTCGCGTTGGTTTTTTGACGGGAGGCGAGGATGAAGATCGCGACGGTCGGAAAGGGCGGGTCGGGCAAGACGACCATCGCCGGAACGTTGGCACGAATTTTTGCCGGAGAGGGACGGAAGATTCTCGCCATCGACGGCGATCCCAATCCCAACCTGGCGCTGGTGCTGGGGATGACGCCCGACGAGGCGGATCGCATCGGGTATATTCCCGCCAACGTCATGCGCCGCGGGCCCGAGGTTGATGGCGTCATCATGATGGAGCCGGCGATCCCGCGCGAGGATATCATGGCGCGATACGCCATCCCGGCGGCCAGCAACCTCGATCTGATCGTGATGGGCAAGCCGGCTCATGGCAGCGCCGGCTCGGGCTGCATGTGTGCCTCGCATCGGGCAGTGCGCGGGCTGATCGCCGAACTGACATCGATTGGCGAGCACACGATCACCGACATGGAAGCGGGGCTGGAACATCTCAAGCGCGGCACCGCGCGGCATGTCGACATGATGCTGGTGGTGGCCGAACCCTATTACCGTTCGCTCGAAGCGGCGATGCGGACCTGCGAACTGGCGGTCGAGCTGGGCATCGCGCATGTCAAGGTTGTTGCCAACAAGGTGCGTTCCGACGACGACATGAGCGCGATCCGGGCGTTCTGCGACAAGCATGGGATGGAGATCATCGGCACCGTTCCCTACGACGAGGCAATGATGGAGGCTGAACGCCAGGGAAGCGCCCCGATTGACCATGCGGCCGGGGCTCCGGGTGTCGCCGCGATCCGCGACATTGCCGGCGGGATCGATGCCATCGCGCGGATCGCTCACGCAGCGCCGGGGGCCGGGGCCGACGCAACGAGGAACGCTTGAGGCACGGATGCTGATTGGCGAACTGGCCGAGCTTCTGGGGGTGACACCCAAGACGCTTCGCCACTACGAGAAGATCGGGCTGATACACCCGCCCGAGCGCGCGTTGAACGGCTATCGGTTCTTTGGTCCGAGCGCCGCGCGCCGCGCGCAATTGATCGTGAATCTGCGCAAGCTCGGCCTGTCTCTGGATGAGATCGGTGACCTGCTGACCACCGATGACGGGCGCAGCCTGCGCCAGCGGCTGCTCGGACGGCTGGACGAACAGATCCGGGATCGCGAGTTGAGTATCGCGCGATTGCAGGGCGAGCATGACGAATTGCGGGCCCGTTTCGACGCATTGATCGGCACCCCGCGCGAGCGTGACGGCGATTGCATCTGCGCTGCGCTTCTCGCGCCTTGTGATTGTAAGAACAGCAGAAATCGGTAACCGGCGACGGAATCTCCTTGACCTTTCCCTAGGGGCAATCTGCTAGCATGGGCTGAATCGGGAGACCAGATGGATGACCGAGACCGCCGAAACCGCACGCCAGGAGACCTATCGCCCGACCTTCACGCTGGATGAAGGGCCGCTCGATGAGGTTCATGCCTTCTGGCTTGCCGGGATGAGTTGCGATGGCTGCACGATCTCGGCGGCCGGGGCGCAGAATCCTTCGGTCGAACAACTCTTGAACGCGCGCCTGCCGGGATTGCCGCGGATCGTGCTGCATCACCCGGTGCTTTCCGTCACCGCCGGCAAGGATTTCATGCAGGCGCACCATGCCGCCAAGGCCGGCAAGCTGGGCGCGCCCTATGTGGTGCTGTTCGAAGGTTCGGTGCCCGACGAGCGCATTGCCGGCGAATTCGGCGGCTACTGGTCGGCCATGGGCGCCGACGAGCGCGAAGGTGCCGGCAAGCAGCCCATTCCGACGGCGCAATGGCTGCACGATCTCGCCCCCGGCGCGGCGGCGGTGATCGCGGTGGGCACCTGCGCGACCTGGGGCGGCATCCCCGCGGCAATCGGCAACGTCACGGGCGCGATGTCGGTGATGGATTTTCTCGGCGAAGAGTATCTCAGCGCGCTGGGTCTGCCGCCGATCAACATTCCCGGATGCGCCCCTGTCGGCGACAATACCACCGAGACCATCGCCGCGGTGCTGATGTTCCTGGCCGGATTCGGGCCGCTGCCCGAATTCGACGAGTTGGGCCGGCCGGCCTGGCTGTTCGGCGAGACGGTGCACCGCCGTTGCGTGCTGGCGGGCAATTACGAAGAGGGAAAGTTCGCCGAAAGCTACGGCGAGCGCAAATGCCTGGTTGAATTGGGCTGCTGGGGACCGGTGGTGCAATGCAATATCGTGTCGCGTGGTGCCAATGGCCACATGGGGGGCTGCATGAACACCGGCGGCATCTGCATCGGCTGCACCATGCCCGGGTTTCCCGATGCCTTCGCGCCTTTTTATAAACGCCCTCCGGGCTCACTGATGTCGACCACGCTCAGCCGGACGACCGGCAGTTTTGTCGACTACCTGCGCCAGTTCACGCTGAAAAGCCGCAACCGGACCCGCCGATGGAAACGCGACAACGCGGTGCCCAGTGGCTGGGCCAAAGCGGACGGCGGCCTCAATCCCGCCGAGCGGATGGTGGGCGGCGTCTACGAATTCCTGAAGCGGCGGCGGACGGGGTTTTCGGCCGCGGGCTCGCACCGGCAGCGCGCCTACCAGAACCCCTCCCATGCCTATATCCGCAAGTCCCCGCATGACCACGAGGTGGAGAGGTGACGCGATGAACATCTGGTGGGCTCTCGGTTTCGGCGTGGCGGCAGCGGTTGTCGTCGTGGTGGCGGTGCTGCTGCTGGCCATCCTTTGGCAGGCGCGGCGAATCCGCAGACTTGCATCTGCCGCCGCGGAGATTGTCGGCGAGATTGATGCCAACACGCGGTCGGTCTGGCGCGTGGCGAAGATCAACAGGACCGCGGGCGCGCTTCTCGATGGCGCGGCCGCGATCGAGGCCAACGCGCGCGCGATCCGCGAGGCTGTCACGCATGACGCTGAAAATGAAGACGCGGCCTGAGGAGGAAGCCATGGACCACATCACGCTCTGGTGGATCGCGATCGGCGCGGCTCTGGCAGTGACGATTGTCGTGGCGATCCTGCTGGCGCTGGTGGTCGGCACCGCCCGCGACATCCGCGACGGCGCCGCGCTGGTCTGGACCCGTGGCCAGCAGGTGGCCAACAACACCATCCATATCGCGCTGCTCTACCGGACGCTCGAGGCGGTGCAGGCAATCCGGGGCAGGGCAGGTGGTATCCTGCAAGAGGCCGAGGCGCTTCGCGATCATGCCGAAACCTGCCCGGGCTGTCCGCAATGCATCCTCGCCGGGGACAGGGGGGCCACATGACGACCCTGCTCACATCGCTGACCGCGCTTGCCGCGCTGCTGTTTCTGGCGGTTGTCGCCGTTGCTCTGGTGCGCATCAGCGGCCTGCTGGAAGAGATCGGCGGCACCGGCAGCAGCTATCTCGCCAAACTTCGGCTGGGGTTGCGGGCCATCGACCGCGAAACCTCGCATCTGCCGGCCGCCGCCGTGCCCGTCAACAAGGGGCTGGCCGACGTGGCGGCGGGGCTGTCGGCGGTCGACGCGACGCTGGGCGATCTGCACAAAGCACTCTCGGGACAGGAGGACAAATGATGCCATTGGCAGCAATCGTGATCTGGATCGTGACGCTGCTGATCATCGCCCTGGTCATCGTGCCGGTGGCGGTGACCCTTCTGCGGCGCGCGTTGAACGCCGCCTGGGCGATCGAGGGATACCTCGCCGACATGAGTACGGCGGGCGGCAGGATCGCTACCCATACCGGCGCGATCCCGGCACTGGACGATACCCTGGAGACTGCGGCGTCAATGCATCCCGTGGCCGAGGCCATCGAAGCCAAGACCGGGGCAGTGGCCGGGCTTCTGGTCGCGCGGGCAGAGCACAGGAGGTCGCCATGATCGCTGTGCTGACAGGGATTTCGGTCGTGCTGGCCTTGGTGATCGTCCTGGTTGTGGCCTATCATCTGATCGGCATCTTCGTGGCGCTGAAACGCGGTGCGGATCACCTCCAGAATCTGGCAGACGGATTGATCAAGGTCCGCGACGACACCGCGCCGCTAAACGGACGGGTGGACGACATTTCTGCACGGCTGGAGGCGCTGGCGCCACCGCTGCTGGCCGCCAACGGAAACCTTGCCGCCATCGTCGGCGTCGCGCGCGGGATGACCGCCGAGAAGAAGGAATAGCCTGCGATGTGTTTCGAGAACCTGCCGGTCGAGTTCGACGAAAACGGCAACGCCTTCCTGAAGCAAGGGGTGAAGAACCCCTACGACTACCAGACCCGCACCCCCGAGGAACGCGACGCCAAGCTGAAGGAGCTGGCCAACAAGAACGGCCAGCTTGTCGATGTCGATTACGATCCGGTGACGCGGGTGGCCGGCGCGCTGGCCTTCCATTCGACCGTGGATCTGGAGCAGGGCCGGGTGCGCGACACCAATTCGATGGCGACGCTGTTTCGCGGCTACGAGGTGATCCTGCGCGGCCGCGACCCCCGTGATGCGGCCTTCATTTCGTCCCGCGCCTGTGGCGTCTGCGGCGGCGTGCATTCGACCGCCTCTGCGCTGTCGGTGGAAATGGCGCTTGGCATCAAGCCGCCGCCGCTGGGCATCGTGGTGCGCAATCTGCTCTTAAGCTGCGAATATCTCTACGACAACCCGCTGCATCTCTTCGTGCTGGCGGGGCCGGATTTTTCGGAAAGCCTGGTCAAGCAGACCAACCCCGAGATTTGGACAAGGGCCGAGGGCGCACCCGCGAAACACAAGGAGCTGCACGGCTACGCCACCATCGGCGATATCCTGCACGATCTGAACCCGCTGACCGGTAAGCTCTATCTCGAAGCGCTACAAATGACGCGCGTGGCACGCGAGGCCTATGTTCTGCTGGGCGGCAAGTATCCGCATCCCGAAACCATCATTCCCGGCGGCGTGACCACCTTCGTCGACATCTCGGTACTGAACGAATTCTACATGCGCATGATCAAGTTCTTCGACTATTCGAAGAAATGCATCGGCATCTGGGACGACGTGTTCGATTTCTTCCTCGAGGCCGATCCGCGTTATCTCGACTGCGGACGGCTCGATGCCACGATGGTCGATCTGGGCCAGTGGGACCATGAGGACCACTACGACGCGACCTATGCCAACTGCAATGCCTGGGGGCAGGAGCGCTGGTCGACCCCCGGTGTTCTGGTGGGCGGCAAGCTGGTGACCAACCGGTTGACCGACATCAACGTCGGACTCGAGGAGTTCGTCGAACATTCCTACTATGAGACGTGGGACGACTACCCGTTCAAGACCGATCCCGCCGGCAACCCGCTGTCGCCGAACCACCCCTGGAACAAGACGACGATTCCGCGCCCCGGGTCGCAGAACTGGAAGGAGCGCTATTCCTGGGCCACCACGCCGACCTGGGACCGCCGCACCTTCGAGGCCGGCGCCTATGCCCGGGTCTACCTGTCGGCGGTGTCCGGCAAGCTGCCGCAATCGGCGTTCGTGCAATCGACCGGCCACAGCCTGATCCTGCGCGTCCCCAAGGGCGAGGAACGTCCCGAGCGAACTTTCGAATGGAAACCGCCCGAGATCTGGAACGCCTTTGAGCGCAACCGCGCGCGCGCCTATGCCGTGGCCTTCAACTTGATGGTGACCATGGAAAACCTGACCCGCGCGATGGATCTGGTGAAGGCCGGCGAAACCAAGGTCGCGACGCCGTTCGAGATCCCCCAGAGCGGTCATTCCATTGGCGTCGGCTTCTGGGGCGCGGGGCGCGGCTTCCTTTCTCATCATTGCGAAATCAAGGATGGCCTGCTTGCGAACTACCAGATCGTCACGCCCTCGACCATCAACGCCTGCCCGCGCACGCCCTGGGGCGAGCCCGGACCCTATGAGCGCGCGGTGCTGAACACCGCCATCGTCGAAAGCAACTTCAAGGGAGAAAGTGACTTTCAGGGGATCGACATATTGCGCGCGATCCGATCCTTCGACCCCTGCATGCCCTGCACCACGCATGTCATGGTCGAAGGATCGGACCGCGTGGTCACGCGCGAGGTAACCACCTGTGCCTGCGGCATCGACTGAGCCCGCCGCCACAACGATCATCGGCGTCGTCGGCTTCACGCCGGTGCTCGACCCCTATCCGCTGGGACCGCGGCTGATGGCCGAGCTGGAGGTTCGCTGCGCCGGAATGCCGGAGGTGTCGCTGCGCAACATGACCTGGAGCCCGATCCACATCGTGCAGCAATTCGAGGACATGGGTGCGGACCTGCCGGACCGCATCGTCCTGGTGGGCGCGGCCTCGGTCTGCGCCTGCCCGGGCCGGGTCAGGGCCTGGCGCTGGTCGGGTGGCTGCTTGCCGGATGCCGCGATGCAGGAACGCATTTATGAAGCGGTCACCGGCGTGGTGGATCTGGAAAACACGCTGATGATCGGCGAAAAATTCGGCATCTGGCCGACGAAGTGCTACACTGTGGAAGCAGAGTTGCCGGCCGGGACCTTTGGCACGATGGTCATGGCGGAAACCCGGAAGCTCTCGTCCGCTTCCCTGGTGCGGGGCCTCGGTTTCGATCCCGCGCTGACGATCGCCCGGCTGGCCGCCACGGCAACACGTCTGGCCAGGGGCGACGACAGAGATTTGGCCGGATTGAAACAGGCGGCGGATCTGGTTCCGGTGACGTCCTTTCATCACGCCACCACCACCGGACCCGCGCCCCGGAGGCAGAGTCAATGACCCGAGACACCGATGCACAAGCGCTCGACCGGCTGATCGAACAGGAGGATGTGCTGCAAATCTGCTACTGGTATCAGGGCGAAGGTTTTGGCGAGAGCTTCACGCCGCTGGCCGTCCTGCCATTTCTGAAGAGCGGCGAGGGCGATGTCGCGAAAACTTTCGAGCGGCTGGCGGAGGCGGGCGATCTCCGGCGTGACGGCGGCGCCTATGTCTTCACCGCCACGGGGCGGCGCAAGGCCGGGCGCATGTTCTTCGAGACTTTCACCGAGTTACAGCAGGCCAGTCACGGCGAATGCAACGCCGGCTGCTGCGACGGCGACGAGCCTTGCGACGACCCGACGCATGATCACCACAATCATGCGCATGGCTGAGCGATGACGTCCGGCGCCCCCCCGAACCTGAAGGACGACGCCCCGCAAGAACTTGTGGGCTATCGGTCCAATGAAGAATGGGAGGCGCTGGTGGCGGCGACTGGCGATGCGCTGGCCGCGCTCGACGAGGCGGACGAGAAGCCGCGCGAGGACGTCCGGGCGGCGCTTGCGGGGATCGATGCCATCCACCGCGAAGCCATGCACCGGCTGGTGCGGCTGTTCAAGGAAGGCGTGCTGGAACAGGTGATCACCGATCCCGCCATTCATACGCTGATGGGGATGTACGACTTGTTGCCGCCGGAAACGCCGGGATGCCGGAAGGTCTGGGATTTCCTGCCGCAGGACGACGCGGGCGTCTCTGCCGATCCCGCCGACACGCCGCCGCATTGGTCGCCTGCGCCGGTGGACGCCGCGCCCGCCGATGGCGAATTCGCGGTGTGCCGCATGGAGGAGGGGACATATGTGCTGGCCCGTGCCGGGGGTGATCTGTTCGCCTTCGCAGGGGTCTGTGGCGAACACGGTGCCGGGATGCGGGAGGGCACCCTGAACGGGTATGCCTGGGCCTGTCCTGCTGCGCCCGGCTGCCTCTACGACATCCGCAGTGGCGCGCGGATGGGCGGCGGCGCACCGCTCGATTGTCGGCCGGTGCGCCGCGACCATGACCGCGTGCTGATCGGCTTCGGGATGCCGTTCACGCCCTCGCTGGCGGCGATGTAGATGCGGGTACTCGTCGCCGGAGTCGGGAACGAATTGAAGGGCGACGACGGCTTTGGCGTTCTTGCCGCCTGCGCCGCCGGGGCCGATCCTCGTCTGCGCGGCTACGTCACCGTCTTCGAGACCGGCATCGGCGGCATTCATCTAGTACAGGAGTTGATGCGAGGCTACGACGCCGTGCTCTTGTTCGATGCCTGCGATCGGGGGGCGACACCGGGCACGCTCTTCCTGCTGGCGCCGGATTTGCCGGATGTCGCCGGATTCACCGACCGCGAGCGTCGCGATTTCTTTGCTGACATCCACTACGCCACTCCGGTGCGTGCGCTGACGCTGGCGCGCGAGGTCGGCGCCCTGCCACCTCTGGTGCGCATCGTCGCCGCGCAGATCGCCGAGGCCGACACCTTCGGCACAGAGATGAGCCCGGCGATGCATGACGCGATCATGCCTGCCGTTGACATGGCGTTCGAGGTGATCGTCGCGCTCGAACGGAGGGAGGCCGCCGAATGAGGGACGCTCCCGGTGCAGAACGGATCACGGTGCGCGGCCTGGTACAGGGCGTGGGGTTTCGCCCCTTCGTCTATCTCATCGCCGGCAAGGCCGGCATCACCGGTTCTGTGCGCAACACCGGTGCCGGCGTCGAGATCGACGCTTTCGGGTCCGGCGCCGCCTTGACCGACTTCCGCAACAGGCTGACCGGGGATGCGCCTCCGCTTGCCCGGATCGACGCCATCGACGCGGCGCCGCTTGGCACTCCGGCGCCGCGCGACTTTTCCATTGAACTCAGCACGGGTGGCGCGGTCCATGCCGCCGCCACGCCCGATGCCGCGCTGTGCGATGCCTGCCGCGCCGAACTGCTCGATCCGGGCGACCGCCGTCATGGCTATGTGTTCTTGAACTGCACCCATTGCGGGCCACGGTTTTCCATCCTGCGGGCGCTGCCCTATGACCGCGCCAACACCACGATGGCGCGGTTCCCCATGTGTCCCGCCTGTCGCGCCGAATATCGCGACGTCGCCGACCGCCGGTTTCACGCCCAGCCCACGGCCTGCCCGGAATGCGGACCCATGCTCTGGGCGGAACACGCGGGCGACGCCACGCAGCGGGAGATCGGCGCCGGGGCCATTGCCCGTGCGGCCGAGTGCCTTTCGCGCGGCGGGATCGTTGCGTTGAAGGGCATCGGCGGCTTCCATCTGGCCTGCGGCGCCACCGACCGGTCGGCAATCCACTCGCTGCGCACCCGCAAACGCCGGCCGGACAAACCCTTCGCGCTGATGGTTCGCGACCTTGCGGCAACGCAGGCCTTCGTCCGTGTCAACGACGCCGAAGCGGCGGCATTGGTATCGCCCGCCGCGCCGATCGTCCTGCTCGACATGCTGCCGGGCGGCCCGCTGCCCGAAGGGCTGGCGCCCGGTCTGAACCGGCTGGGAATCATGCTGCCATATTCGCCGCTGCACGCGATGCTGATGGAGGCCGTCGATGTTCCGCTGGTGATGACCTCCGGCAATCCCGGTGGCGATCCGCAGGTGACGACAAATGCCGAGGCCCGCGACCGGCTGGCGGATTTCGCCGACCTGTTCCTGATGCATGATCGCGACATAGCAAACCGGGTGGATGACAGCCTCGTTCAGGTCACCGCCGGCCGCGCCCGGCCGCTGCGGCGGGGCCGGGGCCTGGCACCGCGGCCGCTGCCGTTGCCCGAGGGGTTCGGAGCGTCACACCCACAGGTGATCGCCTTCGGCGGCGACATCAAGAACACCTTCGGGCTTGCCAAGGGCGGCGTGGCGGTGCTGTCGCAGCACATAGGCGATCTCTCCGGGCTGGCGACCGAAGCGGATTTCCTGCGCACGCTGGAGCTGTTCGAAACCCTCTACGGCCTGTCACCTGCCGTCATCGCCGCCGATCCGCATCCCGGCTACCGGTCGCGCAGCCTCGCGCGGGACTTGGCCAGCGCACGCGGGCTCCCGCTGGTCGAGGTCGGCCATCACCACGCCCACGCGGCGGCCTGCATGGTCGAACATGGCGTACCGCTCGACACCGCCCCCGTGCTTGCAGTGGTGCAGGACGGTATCGGTATCGGCGAGGCGGGGGCGCTTTGGGGTTGCGAAGTGCTGCACTGCGATTATCGCGGTGCCAAGCGGCTGGCCACGCTTCGTACGGCGCCGCTGCCCGGCGGTGACCAGGCGGCCCGACAGCCTTGGCGGAACCTGCTGGCGCGGCTGAGCCAGGCCGGCACGCGCGATAGCTGGCCGGCGGCACTGTGCGAACGGCTGCGCGGCCAGCCCACCGAACCTCTGATTGCGGCGATGGCCAGCGGGCTGAACACGCCGGCAAGCTCCTCTGCGGGACGTCTGTTCGACGCTGTGGCGGCGGCGGCGGGGCTCTGCGTCGCGCGGCAGACATACGAAGGCGAAGCGGCGATGCGCTTGCAAGCGGCGGCGGAAGGCTGGCTTACGACGAATGTCGCCGATCCCTACCACTTCGAAATCGTGGACAGACCCGACATGATCGAGGTCGACCCCGCGCCGATCTGGCCTCGGATTGCGGCCGATCTCGCGCAGGAGGAGGCTCCCGGCGCGATGGCCGCGCGGTTTCATGCTGGTTGGGCGCGGATATGGGCGGAAGTCGTCACACGCCTTTCGACAGACACCGGCTGCGACACGATCTTTCTTTCCGGCGGCGTGTTCCAGAACCGGCTGTTGAGCGCTATGCTGGCGGAGCGGCTCGACGGCGCCGGGCTGACCGTCCGCCAGCATGCGGAAGTCCCGGCCAATGACGGAGGCCTCGCGCTCGGGCAGATTGCCGTGGCGCTGGCCAGATACCAAACCGAGAACAGGGGAGGATAGATCATGTGCCTTGGCATTCCCGGACGGATCATCGAAATCACCGATGCCGAAAAGTATCTTGCCGTGGTCGATGTCTCCGGCGTCCGCCGCAAGGTGAATGTCGCCTGTATCGCCGAGACAGATGCGCTGGATGATCTGATCGGCGCATGGGTGCTGCTTCACGTCGGTTTTGCCATGAGCGTCATCGACGAGGCTGAAGCCGCGCGCACGCTGGAGGTGCTCGATGAACTGGGCGAGGTGCAGGATGAACTGACCGCGATGCGGGAAAGTGCACAGCCATGAAATACGCCGACGAATTCCGCGACCCCGTGCTGGCCCGAAAGGTGCTGAACCGCATCGAACGAACCCTGGATCGCATCCCGATGCCCGAAGGGCGTCCGCTGCACATCATGGAGGTCTGCGGCGGCCACACCCATTCGATCTTCCGCTACGGGCTGCAAAAGCTGGTGCCCGACAGCATCGAATTCGTGCACGGCCCCGGCTGTCCGGTCTGTGTCTTGCCGATGGGCCGGGTTGATGATTGCGTGACGCTGGCCGAGCAGCCACAGGTCATCTTCACCACCTTCGGCGATGCGATGCGGGTGCCGGGCTCCAAGGGGTCGCTGATCGAGGCCAAGGCGCGCGGCGCCGATGTGCGCATGGTCTATTCGCCGCTGGACGCGCTCGAGCTTGCCCGGCGCCATCCCGAGCGCGAGGTGGTGTTCTTTGCGCTGGGGTTCGAGACGACGATGCCGTCCACGGCGCTGACCCTGTTGCAGGCGGCGGAAGAAGGCGTGGAAAATTTCTCGATGATCTGCCAGCACATCACCATCATTCCGACGCTGAAGGCGCTTTTGTCCGACCCGCAGTGCCTGATCGACGGGTTCATCGGGCCGGGTCATGTCAGCATGGTGATCGGCAACCGGGGCTATGGGTTCATTCCCGACGACTATGGCAAACCATTTGTCGTTGCCGGTTTCGAGCCGCTCGACCTGCTGCAATCGCTGTGGATGGTGCTGGAGCAAATGGCCGAAGGCCGCGCCTCGGTCGAGAACCAGTACGCCCGCGTCGTGCCCGAAGATGGCAACACGGCCGCCCTGCGCGCAATGGCCGAAGTCTACGAGGACCGCGAAAGCTGCGACTGGCGCGGGCTTGGCGCGATCGACCGCTCGGGGGTCCGCATCCGTGCGGCATATGCCGATTTCGACGCCGAGCGAAAATTCGGGCTGGTCCCGGCGGATGTCGCCGATCCGGCGATCTGCCAATGCGGCGAGGTGGTGCGCGGCCAGTTGAAACCGCATATGTGCCGCGCCTTCGGCAAGGAATGCACGCCGGCCACGCCGCTCGGGGCGCTGATGGTCAGTTCCGAAGGCGCCTGCGCGGCCTATCACCAATATGGCGCCACGGATCTGGTCGGCACGCGCAATGGATGACGGTGGCGGCGCCCGACGGCTGCGCGGCGACGCGGTGACGCTGGCCCATGGTGCCGGCGGGCGCGCCATGCGCGACCTGATCGACGAGATTTTCCTGAAAGCCTTCGGCGAGACACGGGTGAGCGGGCTGGAAGATCAGGCGCGGCTGGCGCTGGACGCCTTCGGCGGCGGGACGCTGGCCTTCACCACCGACAGTTTCGTGATCGATCCGATCTTTTTTCCCGGCGGCGACATCGGCAAGCTGGCGGTCTGCGGCACGGTCAACGATCTGGTGGTCGGCGGAGCCAAACCGGTTGCGCTGACTTGCTCGGTCATTATCGAAGAGGGGTTGGCCTTTGCCGATCTGCACCGGATCGCCGAGAGCATGGCCACCGCCGCCGCCGAGGCCGGGTGCCGGATCGTGACCGGTGACACCAAGGTCGTCCCGCGTGGCGCGGCGGATCGGATCTTCGTCAATACCGCCGGCATCGGCGCCATTCCGGCAGACCGGTCGCTGGCGGCGCGGCATATTCGCCCGGGCGACGCGCTGATCGTCAACACCACGCTAGGCGAGCACGGTGCGGCGGTCATGGCGGCGCGCGGCGATCTCGGGCTGACCAGCGCGTTGCAAAGCGATTGCCGCCCGCTGGGCGAGCTGGTCGAGGCGCTGCTCGAGGCCGCGCCGGACACCCGCGCGGTCCGTGACGCCACCCGCGGCGGCGTTGCCACGGTCCTGAACGAATTCGCGGCCGCTTCGGGCACTTGCTGCCGGATCGTGGAGGACAAGCTGCCGCTGCGCGAGGAGGTGCGGGGCATATCGGAGATCCTGGGTCTCGACCCGCTCTACATCGCCTGCGAGGGGCTTTTCGTCGCCGCTGTCCCCCAGACGCAAACAGAGGCCGCGCTCGCCGCCTTGCGCAAGCGATCGGGAGGCGAGGCCGCCTGTCAGATCGGCGAAGTGGTTGCGACGCCGCAGGGCCGTGCGGTGATGACCTCGTTCTTTGGCGGAGACCGGCTGGTGGACATGCTGGAGGGCGAGCAACTTCCGCGGATATGTTGAGCAAGTGGCGGCCGTCCCCACGGCTCCTGGTGATCAAGCACAGGGCGCCGCGGCACGGTGCACGTCCGCATGTGGAGCAGATTTGGAAAATTAAGTAAATGAATTCAGTTCTTTGAACCGCAGTACCTTGCCGCTCCGGATGGACTAACCGCGGAAACGACCGGGCGTTTGACCGTATTTCCGTTTGAACTCGCGGTTGAAATGGCTGCGGCTGCGAAAGCCCGTTGCACGGGCGATTTCACCGACGGAGCCGGGCCCGCCCGAGAGCATCTGTGCGGCGCGGGTAAGCCGCAAATCGTAGATGAACCGCATTGGCGACATGCCGAAGGCTTCCTTGAAGTGCTCGAACAGCAGCGTCCGGCTCATGCCTGCGTTTGCCGTGAGCATTTCGATGGTTATGGCGTCGGATGGATGCGTCACGATCAGTTCAAGCGCCCGCGCAAGACGGCGGTCTGCCGCATCGAGCAGATTGACCAGAACCGAACCTCCCAAGTCCGGGTGAATGTCGAGGGCACGGATCAGCAGGCCTTTCAGCAGTGTCTCGAGAAAGGCGACCGACACCTCTCTGCCGTCGCGCAACTCGAAAAAGAGGGTCAGAAGGCCGTGGCTGGACGGGATGAGTTCGGGAACCTCCTCAATAACGGGTTCGTCCAGCCAGGTCAGGAAATCCGCGATCTCGTCGTTGGCCAGGATGATTTCGCCGCAGGCCACGACCAGCGGGTCTTCGTCGCCGTCTCCGGCGCGGTAGAGCTTGAGGCTCTCGTCATTGTCCGGGAAGGCGCGTTCGGCGTCGCATTCCGAAACGATTTCCGGGCCGGCTTCGAAGCCGTACTCCGTGTCGGCCGGAAGAAGCACCAGCGCGCCGGGCCGCATCGGCAAACCAACGCCGGAGGAAAGCCGCATGCGGCCCCGGCCGGACAAGCACATATGCAGCGACGCGGCCTCGCTTGCCTCGAAACGAAGCCGCCAGCCGGAATGCGCTTCGCAAAAGCCGTAGGTCTCGACCTCGACGCGCAATCGACGAAAGAGATTTTCGCGGTCCATTCCGGCCTCCCGTCAGTTCTGCACTCTCGGGCACGCCACCCGGACTCCCAGGCACATTGCACAGGCAACCATCGGCGCGCGCAACAGTTATTTTCAGGCGCATTGCTCGCAAACCTATTGGGAGAAAAACCATGAAGACCGCACATTCAATCCTCGTTGCCTGCTCGATTTCAGCGTTGGCGGCGTCTTCTGCACTGGCACAGATGTCGAACGAGGCAGGAGAGAACAGCTATGAGGTCACGATCACCAACCTGACCGAGGGTCAGCCGTTCTCGCCCGGCGTGATCGTGACCCACAGTCCGGACGTCCATCTGTTCGAGGCCGGTGCCGAACCATCGCAGGGCGTCATCGAGATTGCCGAGAACGGCATGCCGGAGACGGCATCGGAAATGCTTCAGGGCATGATGGACTCGGGCATCACCGACGTCGTGGCGATCGACGCGCCGATCATGCGCATGGGCGCCGACGCGCCGAACGAGGCGAGTTTTTCGATCAGCGCCAACGAGGGTGACGTCCTGTCGATCGTGACCATGCTCATCTGTACCAACGACGGCTTCGTCGGCGTGGATTCCATGCCGCTGTCCGGTGAGATGACCGAGATGGAAGCGACGGCCTATGACGCCGGTTCGGAGGTCAACAACGAGCTGACCAATTCGATTGTCGATCCCTGCGGCGCGGCGGGTCCGGTGATGTTCGAGGAGGACGGAAACATCAACGACATCGCCGATGACGGCAACGTGATCGCGGAACACGCCGGTATTCAGGGCGTTGGGGATCTGACCGATGCCCATGGCTGGTCCGGCCCGGTTGCACGCATTTCCATCGCGCCCGGAAGCTGACTGAAACAGGCGTGCCCGGCCCCGAAGCGGCCGGGCAGTTCCACCATTGAACAAGGAGTGAACAGATGGCCGAAGAAACTGAAGCGCAAACTGGTGTCAACTGGAAGGCGGTCATCCTGGCGGGCCTGATCGCCGGCCTTGTCTTTATCGTCATGGAAATGGTCCTCGTCGCCGTGGTGGGCGGTGGCAGTCCGCTTGGCCCGCCCACGATGATCGGCGCCATCGTTCTGGGTCCGGAGGTTCTTCCGGAACAGGGCACACCGCCTCCGTTCGATATGGGTGTGTTCCTGACCGGTCAGATCGTTCACTTTGTTCTTTCCGTGGTTCTGGCGGTCATCTTCGTGCTGATCGCGCGCCGCATGGCGCTTGGAACCGGTGCACTGGTTGGTTTGGGCGTCGTGTTCGGCCTTCTGGTCTATTTCGTCAACTTCTACGGAATGACCGCCGTGTTCCCCTGGTTCGCGATGGCGCGGAACTTCATCACCATTGCCAGCCACCTCGTCTTTGGCGCCGTGCTGGCCTGGGCCTATGCAGCGTTCCGGTAAGCGGAACTCCTCGGAACGCGCGGGCGATACCGAGGCGCAAGAGATCCGCATCGGGCAAGGTACTTGGAAGGAAGCGATACAATGACAGATCAATCCACGACCTATCCGGCGCGCGATGAATTCGGCGCTCAGGTGAGCAGGGCCGGGATCGTCGGCATCTTCGCCGCCCTCGTTCTGATCTACTTCTGGTTCGGCGGAATGAAGTTCACGCAATACGAGGCCAAGGGCCTGGAGAGTTTCGTGGGGCCCAGTTTCGTCATCGGCTGGATGTATGACGTGTTCTCGCTCCGCGGATTCTCGATCTTTCTGGGCATCCTCGAAATCGCCATCGGCCTGCTGATTGCCGGTCGGCTCGTCTCGCCGAAGCTGTCTGTCGCCGGCGGCCTGTTCTCTTGCGGGCTGTTTCTGACGACGATCAGCTTCATGTTGACGACAGAAGGCGTATTCGCCCCGGAAGAACTGACATTCCCTGCCATCAGCGTGATGCCCGGACAATTTCTGCTGAAGGATTTCGGCCTGTTGGCGGCGTCGGTCCTGGTGGTGGGCGAATCGCTGTCCGCGATCGCCCGGCAACGAGGGGCGTGACGACATCGGACACCGCGGGGCCCCGGCTGTGAACCACCTAGGCGCCATGCTCCGCCTGCGCGGCGGTGACCGCGATCATGTGCAGGATGTCCTCGGACGAGCAGCCGCGCGACAGGTCGTTTGCCGGTTTGGCAAGACCTTGCAGCACTGGGCCGATGGCCACCGCCCCACCGACTCGCTGTGCGATCTTGTAGGCGATGTTGCCACTTTCCAGGTTGGGAAAGATAAAGACATTGGCATTGCCGCCCAAGGCTGAATCGCGCGCCTTGGATGCCGCCACGTCGGGGATGAAGGCGGCATCGAATTGCAACTCGCCGTCGATCAGCAACGCGGGGTCGGTCGCCCTGGCAATCTCGGTGGCGGTCACCACCTTTGAGACCGACGTGTGGGTCGCGCTTCCCCTGGTCGAGAAGGACAACATCGCGACGCGCGGCAAGTCGCCTGTCAGCGCGGCAAAGGACTGTGCCGAGGTGAGCGCGATCTGCGCCATTTCCTCGGCATTCGGGTCGACGACAAGGCCGCTGTCGGCGAAGACATGGGCGCCTTTCTTGATGTGGTGGCTCTGGCAGAACAGCATGAGAAAGAAGCTCGACACCAGGCTGGCGCCCGGCGCCGGACCGATCACCTGGATGGCGGTGCGCACGATTTCGGCGGTTGTCGCCACCGCTCCGCCCACCGTGCCATCGGCATGGCCGGCGTGGACGAGAAGCGCGGCGAAGACATGCGGCGAACGCGCGGCCGCCAGCGCCTGATCCGGTGTCACGCCCTTGTGCCTGCGCCGCTGGTAAAAGGCCTCGGCCAGTTCGCCGATCAGAGGCGAGTTGGCGGGATCGTGGATTTCGACACCCGCGTCCGGCGCGACACCAAGCGCGGCGAAGCGGGCGCGAATTTCCTCCGCCGGCCCGATCAGCGCCACCCGGGCGATGCCCTGCTTGCGGGCATCGACGGTCGCCTGCACCGCACGCGGATCGCCGCCCTCGCTCAGCACGATCTTTTTCTGTGATCGGGCGGCGTTTTTCAAAAGCATTTCTAGCGGTTTCATCTCTGCTCCAATCAGTGGCCCAGGACGGCGACGCCCAGAAGGACAAAGCCGGCGATAAAGACGGTTTCGGCGACGATCAGCGCGATCGCCTGACCGCCGACATCGAGGATGCGCCTGAGCGAGGTCTTCATGCCGACGGCGGCAATCGAGATCAGCAGCGCCCAGCGGCTGAGCGAGGACAGGAAGGAGACCACCGCATCGGGGATCAGACCGAAGGAGTTGAACGCCGCGAAGACCAGGAAGCCGATGACAAAAACCGGCAGGACCGGCGGGCGCTTGCCGTCCATCTCGCTGGCGAAATTGCGGCGCACCAGCACCGAGATCACCAGCACGACCGGCGCCAGCATCGCCACGCGGATCAGCTTGACCAGTGTCGCCACCTCGCCCGCCTCATCCGAGACCGAGAAGCCGGCGCCGACCACCTGGGCAACATCGTGGATGGTGCCGCCGAGGAAGACGCCCGAGACCTCGTCGTTGAAGGCAAAGGTGTCGGTCAGGATCGGATAGGCGATCATCGCCACCGTCGACAGCACGGTGACCGAGAGCACGGTAAAGATCAGGTTGCGTTCGGAATGTTCGTTCTTGGGCAGCACGGCCGAGATCGCCATGGCGGCCGAAGCGCCGCAGATCGCCACAGAGCCGCCGGTCAGAAGGCCGAAGCGCCAGCCGCGGCCCAGAAGCCGCGCGGCGGCAAGACCGAAGAGAAGGGTCAGGATCACCGCGGCGATCACCACGAAGATGAGTTGCGGCCCGAGCCCCACGATCAGTTCGACCGAAATCCGCGCCCCCAGAAGCGCCACGCCGAACCGCAACACGGTGCGGGCGGTGAAATCGATCCCCGGCTTGCAGGCGCCTTCCTCGGAGAGGAAATGGAATGCGATGCCCAGCAGCAGCGCCATCAGCATCGCCGGCGCGCCGTAATGGTCCGACAGGAATTGCGCCGCCACCGCGACCACCGCGGCGACCAGGAACCCCTGACCATTGGAGGTTACGAGATCGCCGAGACCGGCCATCGTCCGTTTGGATGCGCTTGTCGCCTGCATCGTCATCACCCTTTTTTGAGAAAGCGCCCACCTCGGCGGGAGGAAATGCCCCGGCGGGCGCCGGACACCGGGGCCGCAAATGCCGCCCCGGTGTCCGGTTGCCTTAGCTGGCCATCGGCTGCGGACGCATGTCGTCGCGGCTGATCCCGGCCACCGACACGGGTTTCTTCATCGCGTCGCGGCGGAAGGGCTCGCCCAGCTCCTGGTTCAGCAGCACTTCGATGAAGGTGGTCTTGCCTTCCTTCATCTGCGCCCGGACGGCGGTGTTCAGCGCGTCGGTCAGTTCGTCCATCGACGAAACCTGGACCCCCTCGACACCGCAGGCCTTGGCGATACCGGCATAGTTCACGTCCAGCGCCAGCTCGGTGCCGACGAAATTGTCGTCGAACCAGAGCGTGGTGTTGCGCTTTTCCGCGCCCCATTGGTAGTTGCGGAAGATGACCATGGTGACCGGCGGCCAGTCGTCGCGGCTGACCGAGACCATCTCGTTCATCGAGATGCCGAAGGCGCCGTCACCGGCAAAGCCCACCACCGGCACGTCCGGGCGGCCGATCTTGGCGCCGACAATCGCCGGGAAGCCGTAGCCGCACGGGCCGAAGAGCCCGGGGGCGAGGTATTTGCGCCCTTCCTCGAAAGTCGGATAGGCATTGCCGATGGCGCAGTTGTTGCCGATGTCGGACGAGATGATCGCCTCTTTCGGCAGCGCCTGCTGGATCGCGCGCCAGGCCATGCGGGGCGACATCTTTTCCGGCTCGCGGCTGCGCGCACGCTCGTTCCAGGTGGTGCCGGGATCGTCGTCCTCGTGGTCCATCGAGGTCAGTTCCTGGGCCCACCGCGACTTGGTTTCCGAGATCAGCGTCTTGCGCGCGCTACGGCCGGCGTCGCCGGCGTCATCCGAAAGCCGCGCCAGGATGCCCTTTGCCACCTTCTTCGCATCACCGACGATGCCGACGGTCACCGGTTTGGTCAGGCCGATCCGGTCAGGGTTGATGTCGACCTGGATGATCTTGGCGTCCTTGGGCCAATAGTCGATGCCATAGCCCGGCAAGGTCGAGAACGGGTTGAGCCGGGTGCCGAGCGCCAGCACCACATCAGCCTTGGAAATCAGCTCCATCGCGGCTTTCGAGCCGTTGTAGCCCAGCGGGCCGACCGACAGCGGGTGGGAGCCGGGGAAGGCGTCATTGTGCTGGTAGCCGCAGCAGACCGGCGCCTCCAACCGTTCGGCCAGCGCCTTGGAATCCTCGATGGCCCCGCCGATCACCACGCCGGCGCCGTTCAGGATGACCGGGAATTTCGCGGATGACAGCAGCTCCGCGGCCCGGGCCACGGCCTCTTCGCCTCCCGAGGGGCGTTCAAACTCGACGATCGCCGGCAGCTCGATGTCGATTACCTGCGTCCAGTAATCGCGGGGGATGTTGATCTGTGCCGGCGCGCTGGCGCGTTTGGCTTGCAGGATCACGCGGTTCAGCACTTCGGCCATCCGGCTCGGGTCGCGCACCTCTTCCTGATAGGCCACCATGTCCTCCAGAAGCGCCATCTGCTCGACTTCCTGGAAACCGCCCTGGCCGATGGTCTTGTTCGCTGCCTGCGGCGTCACGATCAGCAGCGGCGTGTGGTTCCAGTAGGCGGTCTTGATCGGGGTCACCAGGCTGGTGATCCCGGGGCCGTTCTGTGCCACCATCATCGACATCTTGCCGGTGGCGCGGGTGTAGCCGTCGGCAATCATCCCCGCGTTGCATTCATGGGCACAATCGAAAAACTGGATTCCGGCCGCCGGGAACAGATCGGAAATCGGCATCATGGCCGAGCCGATGATCCCGAAGGCATTTTCGATCCCGTGCATTTGCAGCACTTTCACGAAGGCTTCTTCTGTCGTCATTTTCATGGCGTTTCTCCTGGGTGAATTGGTGAGGGGTTGAAAGTGTAAGGGCGGGTCAGGCGCGATCCGAGAGGATCATGTCGCTGGCCTTCTCGCCGATCATGATGGCGGGAGCGTTGGTATTGCCGCTGACGATCTCGGGCATGATCGAGCAATCCGCCACGCGCAGGCCGCGGATGCCATGTACCCTGAGACGCGCATCCACCACCGTTCCCGGCCCTTGCCCCATCTTGCAGGTGCCTGTCGGGTGATAGATCGACGAGGAATTGCTGCGTGCCCAGTCCAGCGTGCCGTCGTAATCGTCGAGGTCGAGTTCCTTGGTGGGGCGGAATTCCTCGGCAATCTTGGCATTCAGCGGGTCCTCGCGTGCAATCCTCCGGGCGATCCTGACACCGTCGACAATGGTGCGGCAGTCCAGTTCGGTGGCCAGGTAATTCGGGTTGATCTTGGGATAGCTGCGCGGGTCGTTGCCGTTCAGCACGATCTCGCCACGGCTTTCGGGGCGGAGCTGACAGACCGACATGGTGAAGGCCGAGAAGGGATGCACCCCTTCGCCGGGGCTGTCCGCAGACCAGGGCTGAACGTGGAACTGGATGTCCGGCGTGTCCGCATGCGGCCCGGTCTTCATGAAGCCGACGGCAAGGCTTGCCGCCATGGTCATCGGTCCGGAGCGGAACAGCGCGTATTTTGCGGCGATCCGCGCCTGATTGAAGAGCGAGCGAACCTCGTCGTTCAGCGTCGGTTCGTTGCATTTGAAGACTAGCCGGGCCTGCAAGTGGTCCTGCATGTTCTTGCCCACGGCGGGCAGGTCGCGGATCACCTCGATGCCGTTGGCCTTCAACTGCTCACCCTCGCCGATCCCCGAGAGCATCAGGATCTGAGGCGAGCCGATGGCCCCCGAGGACAACACCACCTCGCGCGTGCAGGTGACGGTCCGCTCCTGCCCCGACCCGTCGAAATAGCGGACCCCGGTGGCGCGGCCCTCTTCCACGATGACACGGCTTACCTGGGCCTTGGTGACAATCTCGAGATTGGAGCGCTTGCGCGCCGGGTTGAGGAAGGCCACGGCGGAACTGCACCGCCGGCCCTTGCGGGTGGTCAACTGGAAATAGCCCACCCCTTCCTGCGAGGCGCCATTGTAGTCGGGGTTGAACGGGTAACCCGCGTTCTGCGCCGCGGCGACCCATGCATCGCAGATCGGGCGTTGCAGTCGCATGTTCGAGACCGAAAGCTCGCCGCCGGTGCCATGAAAGTCGTCCGGCCCGCGCTCCTGGTTTTCCGAGCGTTTGAAAAGCGGCAGGACATCGTCCCAGCCCCAACCCTCGTTGCCCATCTGGCGCCAGCGGTCGTAATCCTCGGCCTGGCCGCGCACATAGAGCAGCCCGTTCAGCGAGGACGATCCGCCCAGCACCTTGCCACGCGGCCAGTCGATTGACCGGCCATTCAGCCCCTTGTCCTTCTCGGTACGGTAGCACCAGTCCACGCTCGGGTTGTGCATTGTCTTGAAGTAACCCACCGGCACATGGATCCACGGGTTCCAGTCCCGCGGCCCGGCTTCCAGCAGCACGACGCGATTCGCCGGGTCCCTGCTCAGGCGATTCGCCAGCACGCACCCGGCCGAACCCCCACCTACAACGATGTAATCGGCCTGCTTTGTCTGCATCGAGCGGGTCCTCCAAAAGCCCTGAAATTCGCTGAGCAAGTTTCCCTTGCGCCACCTTGCATAAATGATTAAAAATGATACCACAAGTCTCAATAATGCTGATTTATGAACGAAGGAGGAGAGGTTCATGAAGATTTCGGACAAACTTGGCGGTGTCTCGCGCCGCGATTTTTTCAGGGTTGCAGGCCGTTACGGGCTGTCGTCCACGGTGTTGGGCCTCGGCGGTCTGACCGGTGCGGTCAGCCTGCCGACGCTCGCGGCAGCGGCCGAATCGACCTATGACAAGCGCTTCAAGAAAGAGGCCAGGCACACGCTGAAGTTCGGTGCCTCGGGCTTTAACGCGCGCAATCTGCTGATCGAGCGCGCCGGCGCGCTGGAGTTCGCCCGCGACCTCGAAGAACGCACGGACGGGGAGATCCGTGTCGAGTTCATCGGCGACAACCAGATCTGCGGCCAGCTGAACTGTGTCGAAAAGACCCAGAACGGCATCGTCGACATCTATGCCGCCTCGACCCAGAACTCGGCCGGCGGCGCGCCTTACCTGAACGTGCTGGATTATGCCTATGTCTTCCCGGGCCGGGCGTCGCAGTACCATTTCCTCTACAGCCCCGAATCGAACGCCATCCTGCGCGACCCGCTGGAAAAGCGGCACGGGCTGAAATTCCTGTTCAGCCACTGCGAGCTGCGCGGGCTACAGATGGGCCAGTCCTTCGCGGACAAGCCGACGGTGACCAAGCTCGAGGAACTCTTTGGGACCAAGAACCGCGTCACCGGCACCCAGCTGGGCCGCATCGCGATGCAGTTGCTCAACCTGAACCCGGTTCCGGTGGCCTGGGAAGAAACGCTCGACGGGTTGAAGACCGGGCTGATCGACGGCGCGGAAACCTGGGCTTCGGCCGTGGCCTACGCCAACATGTCGCCGGTGGTCTCGCAATCGGTCGATCTGAAGTTCTTCTGCGGCACCGAGCACACCTCGATGTCGGCCAGCGTCTTCGACGGCCTCGAAGGCCATCTTCAGGATGCGGTTATGGAATCGGCCTACCTGGCACAGGTCCACGTGCAGGCCGCGAACGAGGCGGCGTTGGTCAAGACCGTCGGCTTCTCGGACCCGGTTCTGCCCGGCACGCTGTTTGACGAGCACGACGTGCGCCCGGCCTTCCTGGCGGACGACCAGATCAAGATGGCCGAAGAGATGTGCTCACCCGAGTTCAACCCCGAGCCCTGGGAGCAGTGGCGCGGCCGGTTGAACAACTGGGCCGGTGGCATCGACACCTATGCCGAGCTGCACCGTGTTGCGCGCGAGGTGCCGGCCGACATGAAGCCGGAGAACGTCGAGCCCCGCCGCTGGTGGAAGGGCTGACACCCTCTTGTCGCGGCGCCGGTTTCTGACCTGGCGCCGCGACCTCCTTGCAAGCCACCACATCTGCACGCCCTGACCTGTCCCGAGGAGGAGACGGAATGTCCACTATCGTGAGCGACATCGCTGAGATATTCAGCGCTGTCTTGTCCAACGACGCCTGGATGATCAACGAAGCCCTGAAGACCGAAGCCGCATGGGTCCTGGGCGGGGTGATCACCCTGCTGGGCGGCGCGCTGTTCCTGATCGTCTACCACTATGTCCCGTGGATTGAACGCAAGTTCGAGGCCACCGTCATGGTGTCGACCTACCTGCTGATCGGTGCGATCATTTTTGTCGAGGTGTTCCGACGCTTCGTGCTGAACGTGCAGGCACCCTGGTCGACCACGCTGCCGCCCTTCCTGTTCCTGATCATGACCTGGGCGGGCTGCGCCTATAACGTGAAGCTCCGAACGCATCTGGCGTTTGCC
Organism: Marinovum sp. E3; assembly: GCF_055755275.1. Classification (NCBI taxonomy): domain Bacteria; kingdom Pseudomonadati; phylum Pseudomonadota; class Alphaproteobacteria; order Rhodobacterales; family Roseobacteraceae; genus Marinovum; species Marinovum sp. E3. The sequence goes on along the minus strand of NZ_JBVTQV010000002.1, from coordinate 191,223 downwards.
GAATTCCGCAGCAACATGCCGCGCGGACTGCAATTCCTGTGCCTGTCGATCGATGCGGTGCTGTGGATCGGCTTTGCCTGGATCGTCATCGTGACCTCGACCCAGGTGACCGCCAACTCGGCGGCGAACTTCCAGATCCTTCTGGGCACCGACAATGTCCTGCAATGGTGGTTTTTGATCTCCGTCCCGCTCAGCTTCATCCTGATCGCGGCGCGGGCGATGGAGAACTGGCTGGAGGACCTGAGAAACTTCCGCCACGGCAACGCAATGATCGCCCCCGTCGCCATTGGCGCGGACTGAGGAGACAGACATGACTGACGGATCTTGGACCATCTTCATCTCAATCGCGGTCACCTTCCTGTTCATGCTGGGGGTGCCGGTCTTTCTGGTGATCGGCTACTGGGTGATCGGCATGAGCCTGGTGCTCGGCCTGCCGCTGATCAACACCGGCGCCGCGCTGGCCGATGTCTTCACCGACGGCTTCGCGCTGCTCGCCATGCCGCTCTTCATCCTGACCGGCGACCTGATCAACCGCTCCGGCATCGCCCGGCGCCTGTCGGACTTCGCATATGCGCTTCTCGGCTGGCTGCGCGGCGGCCTCGCCATGGCATCTCTCGGGGCCTGCGGGCTGTTTGCCGCCATTTCCGGGTCGAACTCGGCGACCACCGCCACCATCGGCTCGATGCTGCATCCGGAAATGGTCAAAGGCGGCTACGACGAACGCTTTTCGGCCGCCACCGCCGCAGCGGGCGGCACCGTCGGCATCATCATCCCGCCCTCGATCATCTTCATCGTCTACGGCTTCCTGCTGAACCTGCCGATCTCCGAGCTCTTCGTGGCCGGCATCATCCCCGGCGCGATGATGGTGGGCGGCATGATGCTGGTGGCCTTCGTCATCTGCACCAAAAACGGCTGGGGTCACCTGATCCGGCTCGAGATCGCCCGCGTCCTCAAGACCGGCATCGGCGCCTGGCTGGGCTTCTTCGCCATCGGGCTGGTGCTCTGGGGCATCTACACCGGCAAGTTCTCTCCGACCGAGGCGGCGGGCGTCACGGTGGGCTTCTGCATCATCGTCGGTTTCCTGAGCCTGCCGGTCCACAGGATGATGGGCCGCCCCTCGGAAGACCGCGATTTCCGCGAACGCAGCGTGTCGGAATACCTCGTCGTGCAGGGCTTCGGCCCGCTGGAGCTGCCGTCGATCACCATGCGCTCGGCCCAGATCACCGGCATCCTGGCGCCGCTGATCGCGGTGTCGGTGGTGATGCAGCAGATCCTCTCGGTGCTGGGCGCGCAGGAGATCATCGGCGAGTTCGTACGCGGCATGGGTGGCTATTACGCGGTACTCTTCACCTCGATGGCGATTGTCTTTGTCGCCGGAATGGTGCTGGAAAGCCTGCCCGTCACCATCATTCTCGCCCCGATCCTCGCCCCCATCGCGCATTCCGTGGGGGTCGAGCCGGTGCAGTTCGGCGTGATCTTCCTTGTCGGCGCCTCGATCGGCTTCATCACCCCGCCCTACGGGCTCAATCTCTATGTCGCCTCGGGGGTGACGGGCGTGCCGTATTTCCGGCTTTTGCGCTACACGGTGCCCTACCTGTTCGCACTGCTGTCGGTCTGGATCATCGTCGCGCTGGTGCCGGCTCTCTCGACAATCCTGATCCCGGGCGGGTAAACCGTTACAAAAGGGATTGGCACCAAGGGACACCATGGCGGACGACGGCGAAAAAGAAGGCGCGATACCGACCAACCTGCGGTTGCTGCTCGTGCTGGAAGCCATGGCCGAAGCCGGGGTGCCGGTCACGCCGACCGAAGTGAACCAGACCCTCGGCCTGCCCAAGCCGACCATCCATCGGCTGTTCACCACGCTGGAGAACGAAGGCTTCATCCAGCGCGAAATCGACGGCCGGGGCTATTCCCCCGGCCGTCGCATGCGCAACATGTCGACCGGCATCCTGTCGTCGCTGCGCATCCGGACCGCCCGTGTCGCCGTTCTGGCAAAACTGGCCGAGGAGATCGGCGAAACCAGCAACATCGCCATCGCGGATCGCGACGCCATGGTCTATCTCGACCGCGTGGAAACCAAATGGCCGCTGCGCATACAGCTTCCCGTCGGCACCCGGGTGCCGTTCTACTGCACCGCCAGCGGCAAGATGTATCTCTCGAACCTCGACCGGCGCCACCTGCGCAACTACGCGCTGTCGGCGCAGCTGGACCCGCGCACGGGGCGCACGATCACCGATCCCGAGGTGCTGATCGCCGAGGCGACAGAGGTGCGTGAACGCGGCTATGCCACCGACGACGAGGAGTTCATGGAAGGCATGATCGCGGTGGCAGTCCCGATCTTCGACGGCAACGACCGGCTGGTCTCAACCCTGTCGTTCCACGCGCCGCAACAGCGACTTTCGATGGCCGATGCCATCGGTCACGTCGACAGGTTGAGGGCCTCGGCCACGCGCCTGTCGGACCTGCTGTCGGAGGATGACCCGTCGTCCTGACCTCCCTGGTGCGCAGGGTGTCCGGAGGCATAGATTTCGGCGACCTTCAGCTTGACGAGGTCGCAGCCCCCAAGGCTTGCTGCCGATGGCGAGGTTGAAGAGCGCGAGGTCGCGATGGTTCTTCGCGATTTCCAGGCGTAAGCAGCTGGCCCAGACGTACTTCGGCATGAGGGGGCGCTTCTGGCCGAGGAAATGGCGCTTGTTTCAGACCCGGCGGCAGGCGCGAATTGCGGGAAACTTGGCGATGGTCATGCTGGTTTCTCCCGTCCGCAATTGGACCATATTCGGAAATGCTGCGATCGCGCGGACCGCAAGGCGCGCTTCGATGCGAGCGGCCCCCGGCCATTGGCTACGCCGTTGACCGCTGCGGTACAGCTTCACCAGATGGAGCGTGCCCCTAATCCGGGTGTTGTGAGTTGTGTGCATCAAAATAATATTTGCTGCACTCCACCCGCTGCGTGTATCAATCTCATATTTGATGCACACAGTCGGCGCACAGGCACAACATGGACCCGATATCACATTCCCGCGCAGCCCAGGTCGCTTATCAAGACTTGCTGCGCATGCATCTCGACGAGGCGGCGTCGGAAGTTGTCGGCAGCATCGAGGCGCGTGAGCGCAACGGGCGGATCTATCTCTACGACCGGTTCCGTATCGGGACCGAGATGAAGAGCCGCTACCTTGGCGAGGATAGCCCCGACTTGCGCGATCGTCTTGCCCGGGCGGCTGAACTGAAGGCAGAGGCGCAGGAGCGAAAGAAACGCATGTCCCGCCTGGCGCGGGTCCTGAGGGCCGAAGGGATGATTGGAACCGACCGGGAGACAGGCTCGCTGCTTCTCGCCTTCGCGCGCGCCGGCGTCTTCCGGCTGGGCGGCACGCTGATCGGAACCGGCGCATATGCCCTCTATCAAGGAGAGCTTGGGGTTCGTTTCGACTCTGACGAGCTTGCCCAGACGGGCGACATCGATTTCGCGAGCTTCGAGCGGCTCTCGGTGGCTCTGGGCGACCGCGTCGAGGAAGAACCGGGAGATATCCTTCGGTCGATGAAATTCGAGGCTGTTCCGGGGGTCTTTGATCGGCAAATCTGGAAGTGGCGTCAAAGTGGTGGCGAGGCAATGGTCGAGTTTCTGACGCCGGCGTTCGGCGAGGAAGGCGTCAAGCCCCTTCCAGCACTGGGTGTAAGCGCACAGGCATTGAACTACCTCAATTTCCTGATCGCGGAACCGATCCACGCGCTGGCCCTCTACCGCTCGGGTGTCCTTGTGCAGATCCCGCGCCCCGAGCGCTTCGCACTCCACAAGCTGATCGTGGCCAGCAGGCGGCAGGGCGGTCCGGACGAGGCGAAGGCGCGCAAAGACCGGTCCCAGGCGGAATTCCTGATCCGCATCCTCGCGGAAGACCGGCCCGACGATCTCGCCGAGGCCTACGAGCACGCGCTGTCCCAGGGCCCCAGGTGGCGAGACCGGATCGCCTCAAGCCTTGATCGCATGCCGGCGACAAAGGATATCCTTGGCGAACTCTCTTGATCTGGTAGGCCGCCACATTTGGCCCGGCATGTCATTGGTCTCGGCCGCCCTACGGGTGTTGAGATCGATCGACTGTTTCAGGGTGTCCCCGGGCGGGAGCAGAAATTCGCGGCGTCGATACGGCCTGATCAGTGACGGCAGGGCGACGGGAAATGTTTACCGAAACCAGTCCAACATTCTCTCGGCGTTGCCACTACAGCAACAACCATTCAATCAGCAACATATCCGGCAAAACCGCCTGAACCTTGGCGGACCTGTACGACGACAGATTGTCGGCGATCACCATGTCGCCTGGCGGCAATTCGGGGGACAGCTGGGGATCGATACAGGTGTCGAACGCGGCGGGGTTCATGGGGCCGTCCACCACCCGAAGCGCGCTGAATTCGTCGACACGCAGCCCTGCGATGAAGGTCTGCGTCCGCCAGTGTCCGAAGGGCGCGTCAGCAGCATCCCGGTGGTGTAATTCCCGCGCGGGTCGCTTGGCGGCCACGGTCGTTCTTCGGAAAAAGCTCGGTTTGCCGACATAGTTCACCTCGAAATATTTGTGGTGAAAGTAGGGGTGGCGAGATCAATTGGTTGCTGATCGCCTTCAAATTGTTCAATCGTTGAGCGCAAGCATGAACTTGGAGAACTCGTCATCCTCGATGCCGACGCAATGCGCTGCGGCGGGATAAGCTCCTGTTGTCACGTCATTGACGAATTCGCCGAAGGCCGCGACACGTTCGCGCTGCAACCGGTCGAGTTCACTTCGGAAATCGCGGTAGGTCCTGGCGTGGCGCGGCTTGTGACCGCGCGTATAGCCCAGGACGTCCTCGGCAAAGAGATACTGAGCATCGGCGTACGGCCCGGCGCCCATGCCGAGCAGGACAAGACTGGTGCGACAGGCGATCTCGGCGGCGATCCGGTCGGGAACAACTTCGAGCTCGGCGCCGAAACAGCCGATCTCCTCCAGCTTCCTGACGTGCTCGAAGACGCTCAGCGCGCTGTCCGCGGTCTTGCCGACAGCCTTAAACCCACCTGTCCAGGTGGCTTTCGACGGGATCAGCCCGACGTGGCTGACCACCGGGATTCCGTCATCCGCCAGCGCCTTGATCGTGCCAAAGGACGACGCACAGTACACGCAATCGCCGCCGACCTGCATGGCGTGGTGCGCGGCGCGTTGGTAATCCTCCAATGTTACCAACTCACCGTAAAGAAGACCGACCTGCACGAAGCAAGCGCCGGCGGCGTCCCGCATTTCTGACGTCCAGACCGGGTCGATGATCGACAGCATATCTACGCCGGCCTCGGCCGCGGCTGCCGCCTCCTCGGGCGTCTCGACGTAGAGCATGGTCAGGGTGCGCTTGCCCTTCATCGCCCGGATATCGGCAACTGTCGGCCGCTTTGGTGTCTTGCTCATGGAATCCTCCCTCGCTCAGGCCGCCCTGAGCAGCTTCTTCATGTTCTGGTTGGCGTCCGCCAGCAGCGCCGGGTCGAGCGTCGCGCCGGCAAGCCGCTGTGCGATCTTGATGTCCCGGGAAACGGCATTGCTCGGCCCGAGCCCGGCGGCACCGATCAGCTGCCCGGCATCGTTGGAGTAGAAACGCACCTCGGCGCCGTTCCCCAGATCGCGGATGGCGGCCGGGTCGCCCTCTGTTTCGCCGAAGCCCTGCAACCCGAGATCGTATTGATCCGACCAGAACCAGACCGGCCCGGAGAACCTTGCATCGCCACCGGCCAGGTTGGCGCCTGCCACATCCCCCTGGGCCTGAGCATTCTGCCAGGTCTCATAGTGTCGATAGCCGCCGTCCGGCGCCTGCACCGCGGCACAATCGCCTGCCGCAAAGATCCGGGGGTCTTCGGTACGCAAGCCCGCGTCGACGCAGATACCGTTCTGGGTGGTCAGCCCTGCCGCCTCTGCCAGGTCGATATTTGGCGTGACACCGATCGCGGCGACGGCCAGATCGGTGTCGATGGTCTGGCCGTTCTCCAGCACCACCGAGAACGCGGTACAGACGCGCAGGGCGACGCCGCAGCGGATATTGACTCCACGTTGCCGGTGGCGCTCGGCCAGGCGCATCGCGAAAGGTTCCGGGACATTGCGGCCAAGAGGGCGCGGCCCGGCTTCCAGCACGGTGACCTTCGCACACCTCCCGATCAGGACAGCTGCGAGTTCCAGGCCGATGAGCCCGGCGCCGACAATGGTCACGCGGGTCGAAGCCCCGGCGGAGCGGAACACCTCCCGCGCGTCCTCGATCGTGCGGAAAACACGTGCATGCTCGCCGCCCGGACAGGCCAGAGTGCGCGGCCGCGCCCCGGTGGTGAGCAGAAGCTTGTCGTAGCCAAGCGCGCTGCCGACAGAGAGCTGCAACTGCCGGTTCGCCCGGTCGATTTCGGTGACAGTGACGCCGGACCTCAGGGCGATCGCGCACGCAGACAGAGCCTCTTTCGAGGTGATCGGCTTTTCGATAACTCCGGCGGCATCAGGCTTGGACAGCGGCGGCCGCTCGTAGGGCAGTGCGGTCTCGGTGCCGATCACGGTGATCTCGCCCGTGTATCCCGCATTTCGGGCTGCAAATGCGGCACGCAGGCCACATTCGCCGGCGCCGACGATGACGATCCCTGCCACCTCAGACCTCGATCAGCACGCGGCCGTTTTCGACCTTGGCGGGATAGGTGGCGAGGTTGACGCAGACCGGCGCGCGTTTCGCCTCTCCGGTGCGGTAATCGAACTGGCCGTTATGCTTGGGGCATTCGATCACGTAATCCATCACCAGCCCGTCCACCAGATGCACCTGTTCGTGGGTGCATAGACCGTCGGTGCAGAAGAACTCGTCGTCCGGGCTGCGATAGATCGCGAAGGTGCGCCCGTCGTGATCGAAGCGGATCAGGTCTTCTTCGTCGATGTCGTCGGTCGCGCAGGCGTCGATCCATTGTGCCATGATACTGTCCTTTCGAGCTTTTTGTTATTCCGCAGGAACGCCGAGTGCCTCGGCATGCAGGTCTTCGCGATAAGGCCGTGCGGTGCCCGGAAGTTCGCGCTTCAAAAAATAATCCTCGTAGCGCAGCTGGCGTTTCAGGGCCGGCCAGATCTCGCGGTAAGCATCGAGGATCGACGTATTGGGCGCCGGCAGGTCGTGCTTGATCTTCTCGTGCAGTTCCGGCAGCCGGTGATAGGGCACCATCGGGAACATGTGGTGTTCGACGTGGTAGTTCATGTTCCAGTAGACGAAGCGGCTGACCGGGTTGATATAGACGGTGCGGCTGTTGAGCCGGTGGTCCAGCACGTTGTCGGCCAGACCCGCGTGCTGCATGATGCCGGTCATTACGTGGTGCCAGGCGCCGTAGAGCCGCGGCAGGCCGATCACCATGAGCGGCAGGATCGACTGCGTGGCGACCGCGAGGACAATCGTCGCGGCATAGATCAGCACCCAGATGCGGGCGACGCGGAACACCTTGGGTCGCTCCTGCTCGGGAATGAAATCGGCCTCTTCTGGGCCGAGATGTCCGGCGGCGTTCTGTAGCATGTGTTTCCAGCCGGTCAGCGCGTCCAGGATGCCGAAGAAATTCAGGAAGATGCGGAACAGCGCCGGCGGGCGCATGGCAACAATCTCCGGATCGCGACCGACGATGATCGTGTCGGTGTGATGCCGCGCATGGCTCCAGCGCCAGACCACCGGGTTGCGGACCATGCAGAAGCTGGCGATCTGATAGACCGCGTTGTTCATCCATGGCGTCTTGAAGGCGGTGCCGTGGCCGCATTCGTGCCAGCGCGAGTCCATCGCCGAGCCGTAGAGGACGCCATAGGCCAGCCAGGCGGGCGCCGACCAGGGCGACGGCCAGAGCGCGATGCCGAGGCCGGCCAGCAGGATCATCGCCCCGAACAACAGGATCGTGTCGCGGATCGCCGGCTGGTCGCTACGCTGCATTAGCGCCTTCATCTCCTTGCGCGGAACCTCGGTGTGATACCACTGGGCCGTGGCCAGCCCCGTCTCGACGGCCCGCGCCGAATCGGGGCCCAGCAGGGAATAATCGCGCTTTGTCATGATATCCTCCCAGGATAAGCGGTTGATCCAGCGATACACCCACCCCGCGATTCTTCAGAGAGACGGGCTTGCCGATAACCTCAAAATACATCATCATGAGCGCCATCCATGATGCGAATAGCTCAAGACTTATGTCCCGTCGTCCAACCCTGAAAGACTTGGCAAAGGCCGCCGGTGTGGGCCTGGCGACTGTCGATCGCGTTTTGAACGGACGCGACAACGTCCGCCAAGCGACAGTCAGGCGCGTGCTGATCGCGGCGCAGGAGATCGGCTATCCGACGGCTCGGCTTGCCGAGATCAATGACCGGACGGAGCGACCCGTGGTACGCTTCGGCTTCGTGCTGCACAAACCGTCGCAGGCCTTCTACCGCAGTTTCGCCGCAGCGCTGGAGGCCGCGGTGGCAGAACGTCAGGACGTGCGCGGCCGATGCGAGATCCGCTTTTCGGCCTCGCAATCGCCCGGTGACTTCGCCGCCGAACTGCAAGAGGCCGGCCAGAGCGCGCAGGTGCTGGCCACTTCGGCGATCAACCACCCCGGCCTCTCAAGGGCAATCGCCGCGCTGCAGGGCGCGGGCAAACCGGTATTCTCGCTGCTCAACGACGCGGCCTCGGGCATCCAGCAAAGCTACCTCGGCCTCGACAACGTCAAGGTCGGGCGGATTGCAGGCTGGATGATCGCAACGCAGGTCCGTGATCCCGGCAAGGTCGCCGTCTTCATCGGCGGTAACCGCTGGCACGGCCATATCCTGCGCGAGACCGGGCTGCGCAGCTACCTGCGCGATCATGCACCGGGACTGGAACTGCTGGACGCGGTGGTGAACCTTGAGACCCGGCAGGTGACCTACGAGGCGACACTCGACCTGCTTGACCGTCATCCGGACCTACGCGGCATCTACGTGGCGGGCGGTGGCATGGAAGGCGCGATCGCCGCACTGCGGGAACTCCGCCCGCCCGGCAAAGTGGCGCTGGTGGTCAATGAGTTGACCGACGACAGCCGCGCCGCGCTGGCCGACCGCTACGCCAGCCTGGTCATCGCCACGCCGCTAACCGAGCTGTCCCGACAGCTCGTCGACCTGATGATCGAGGCGACGCGCCAGTCCGCGCCCCCGGTTTCGGCACAGCACTTCCTGACGCCGCAGCTCTACGGGCCTGAGTCGATCTGAGCCTCACCCGTCTTTATCGATGATCCACTTGACGGCGGGGTCGGGCAGGAATCGCCAGTTGCGGCGGGGGCCGGCCATGACGTTGAGGTAGTACATCTCGAAGCCGTAAGGCGCGCCGCAGGGGTGGTGGCCGCGGGGGACCAGAACGACCTCGCCATCGTGCACCGCCATGCATTCGTCGAGCGTGCCATCCTCGGTATAGACCCGCTGCACGCCGAATCCCGAGGCCGGGTTAAGGCGATGGTAATAGGTTTCCTCCAGATAGGTGATGCGCGGGAAGTCGTCCTCGTCGTGACGGTGGCTGGGGTAGGAGGACCAGTGACCGGCGGGGGTGAATACCTCGGTGACCAAGAGGGAGTCGCAGTAATCCTCGGCTTCCATCGCGATGTTGTTGATGTGGCGGGTGTTGGTGCCCCGGCCGCGTTCGGTGAGCGTGATGCCCTCGGGGCCGATGCGGCGCGGCGCATGGCCGCCGCGGCCCGGCGCCGAACAGACCGCGACGGTGCAATCGGTCTCGGCCAGCAGCGACCATTCGGTCCCGTTCGGCAGGTAAAGACAATGCGGCGGGGTCTTCTCGAAGACATTCATCCGCGCGCCGAGGGTGCCCCAATCCCGGCCGGCGGCGGTGATCGCCGCCTTGCCCTCGACCATGACAAGGATCACCTCGCGCGCGCCGGTCGCCTCGGCCGCGGTCTCGCCGGGGCGCAGGCGGTAGAGCGAGAAGCCGACGTGGCGCCAGCCGGCGCGCGCGGGGGTGATCTCATGCACCTTGCCGTGAGTGCCGAAGGGTTTGCAGAGCAGATCGGGCATGGGCGCCTCCTCAGGGTTGGATGTTCAGTCCGGACCGGGTGCAGATCTCGACGAGATGGTCATACCCGCGCCTGGAATATTCAAACGGCGGCGCCTTGGCCGGATCCTGTTCGGCCTCGACGACGATCCAGCCATCATAGTCCATCGCCTTCAGCCGGTCGGTCACCGCCTGGAAGTCGAGGCAGCCCTCCGGGTCGCCCGGCACCGAATAGACCCCGGCCGCGACGCCGTCGAGGAAGCTGCGGTCCTCGGCCCGGACCCAGTCGAGCACCGGCTGGCGCACGTCCTTGACGTGCACATGATGCACCCGGTCGCCCCAGCGGTCGAGCACCGCCAGCGGATCGGCGCCGGCAAAATGCAGATGCCCGGTGTCATAGAGCAGCGTCAGCGCCGGGTCGGAGCCCGCCATCAGCCAGTCGATGTCGCAGGCATCCTGCACCATGGCGCCCATGTGGTGGTGGTAGGAGAGCACAACCCCCTGATCGCGCGTCCATTTCGCCAGCTCCGAGAGTTTCTTCGCATAGGCGGTCACTTCGTCGCGCGAGAGCCTGGGGCGGCGCGACACCGGCGTGCCCCGGTCGCCCTGGATGGTGTTGGAGCATTCCGCATAGACGATACAGGGCGCGTCGAGGGCGGCGAATTGTTCCACTTGCGCCGCGATCGCCGCCTTCTCGGTCTTGAGGTCGTTGACCAACAGGTTGCCCGAGCACCAGCCGCCGCAAAGCGCGACTCCGTAGCGGTCGAGGTATGCGCGCAGGCCCGCGGTGTCGGCCGGCATTCGGCGGCCGCGCTCGACGCCGGAATAGCCGATCCTGGCGGCATCCTGCATCGCGCCCTCGGTGGTGAAGTCCTTCGTCAGCTCCGGCAGGTCGTCGTTCTGCCAGGCGATCAGGGAGATGCCGATCCTTACAGCCATGGGTCTCGTCCTTCTTGGCGGTGCGTGCAAAGCACGCACCCTACGGATCAATCCGCGCGTTGTTTCTGCTTGTTTTCGGTGTATCGGGCGCGGGCATCGCGCACCGCTGGGCGCTCCGAGACTTCCGGCACGCCGACATCCCACCAGGCGCCGCCGTGTTCGGTCGAGGGATAGGGATCGGTGTCGATCACCACCACGTAAGGCCCCCTGGCGTCGTGACGCCGGGCCAGCGCCGCTTCCAGCTCGGCGATCGAGCCGACCTTGACCGCGGTGGCCCCCATCGCCTCGGCATGTTTGGCAAAGTCGATCGCCGAGGGGGTCTCGTGGATCGTGTGATCGAGCAGGTTGTTGAACTCGGCCCCGCCACAGCCCATCTGGAGCCGGTTGATGCAGCCATAGCCGCGGTTGTCGGTCACCACCACGGTAAAGGCGATGCCCATCATCGCCGCCGTCGCCATCTCGGAATTGGCCATCATGTAGGTGCCGTCGCCGGTAAAGCAGATCACGTCGCGCGCCGGATCCGCCATCTTGATGCCCATGGCGCCGGCGATCTCGTAGCCCATGCAGCTAAAGCCGTATTCCATGTGGTAGCTGCCCGGGCGCCCGGCCTTCCACAACTTGTGCAGCTCGCCCGGCATGGTGCCGGCGGCGCACATGACGACGGTTTCCGGCGTGGCGGCGCGCTGCACCGCGCCGATCACCTGCATGTCGGTCGGCAGCTGATTGCTGTCCTCAGGCGCCGCCGTCAGCGGGTCGACCTTGGCGAACCAGTCGTCTTTCAGCCCGTCGGTCTTGCCCGGCGCGGTATAGCCGTCGAGCGCCGCGCTCAACTCCGTCAGCCCGACCAGGGCGTCCGCCAGCAACGGCGCGGCGCCGTGTTTCATCGCGTCATAGGCCGCGACATTGAGCGAGATCAGCCTGCGCGACGGATTGGCGAACAGCCCCCACGACCCGGTGGTGAAGTCCTGGAACCGCGTGCCGACCCCGAGCACCATATCGGCCTCGGCGCAGACCGTATTGGCCGCCGCGCCGCCGGTGACACCGACCGGTCCGAGGTTGAGCGCATGGTCCCAGGGCAGCGCCGATTTGCCGGCCTGGGTCTCGGTCACCGGGATGTTGTGCGCCTCGGCAAAGGCGTGCAGCGCCCCGGTGGCACCGGCGTAATGCACCCCGCCGCCGGCCACGATCACCGGGCGGCGGGCGGCGCGGATGATCTCGGCGACCTCGGCCAGCTCGGCCTCGTCGGGGCGGATGCGACGCGGGCGCCAGACCCGGGGCACAAAGAAACTCTCGGGATATTCAAAAGCTTCGGCCTGAACATCCTGACAGAAAGACAGGCAGACCGGGCCGCAGTCTGCCGGATCGGTCAGGACGCGAAAGGCCCGCGGCAGCGCCGTCAGAAGCTGTTCCGGGCGGGTAATGCGGTCAAAATACCGCGTCAGCGGCCTAAACGCATCATTAACGGTTGCCGTGCCATCCTGGAGGTCCTCGATCTGTTGCAGCACCGGGTCGGGGCCACGGGTGGCAAAGACGTCGCCCGGGATCAGCAGCACGGGCAGCCGATTGACATGCGCCAGCGCCGCGGCGGTGACCATGTTGGCCGCCCCCGGACCGATCGAGGAGGTGACCGCCATCGCCCGTTTGCGCCCCGATTGCTTGGCATAGGCAATCGCGGCATGCGCCATGGTCTGTTCGTTGTGGCCGCGCCAGGTGGGAAAGCTGTCCTTCACGGCATGCAGCGCCTCGCCGAGCCCGGCCACATTGCCATGGCCGAAGATCGCCCAGCACCCGGCAAGGAAAGGATCGCCATCCTGGTTTTTCTGCGCCGCGATATAGCGCACCATCGCCTGTGCGGCGGTCAGTCGGATCGTTGCTGTCATGTGGCCTCCTCCATGGCCCGGGCGCGGGCCTTGTCCCAGATGGTGCACAGGCGGCTGTAGTTCTCGGCCATTTCGGCCACCGCCTCGGCATCGGTGATCTCGCCGGCCAGCCAGCGCCGCGCGGCCGGGCCAAAGATCGTGCGCCCCACGGCAAAGCCCTTGACCAGCGGCTGTTTCGCGGCCAGCGCAAAGCTCTCCGCCAGCGCCTCTTCCGGCGCGTCGAGCCCCAGCACCACGATGCCGCGGCTGCGCGGATCGTTGCGGGTGATCGCTGCCACCGCATTCGCCCAGGCCGCCTCGGTCCTGAACGGCTCCAGCTTCCACCAGTCGGGAAAGACGCCGGCATCATAGAAGCGCTGGATCAGCCTGGCCGAGGTCTCGTCATCCACCGGCCCGACCTTGGACGGGATGAGTTCCAGCAGGAATTCCAGCCCGTTGCGCCGCGCCGCCGTGAACAGGCGCGTCACCTGCCCGACCTGCGCGGCCATCGTGTCGGCAGCGTCGTCGGGGTGGCAGAAGACCAGCAGCTTGACCACATTCTCGCGGGCCCATTCGCGGAACTGGCCGAGATCGGCGCCCAGTTCCGGCTCGAAGGCGATCGGCCGCGAGCCCGGAAGCTCCGTCGGCCGCCCGATCCACAGCCCGCTGCCGGAGGCCCGGTGCAGCGCCGCGCGCCCGATGCGGTTGTCGCAGAGGATGCCGTAGCCCGGCCGGCCGGCCTGCACCCGCAGCGCGGCCTCAAGGCAGAGTTCCTTGAACCGGCCGCCCTTTTCCAGGGTATAGCCGTCCATCTCCTCGAGCTGAAGGCGGTGGTCGAAGGCAAAGGTCTTGACCTGCGACCAGTCGCCCCCCGATCTGGAAGAGCGGGTGGTCGCCCAATGCACCTGCTCCAACGCGGCATCGTTCCTGAGGTCGGGCCGTTGCAGGCCCCGGTCGAAGAAGAATTGCAGCTCGTCCCAGGACGGATAGGCCGGGGTGCAGCCATGGCGGCTGACCGCGAAGGCGCCGCAGGCATTGGCGTATTTGAGCGCGGTGGGCCAGTCCTCGCCCCCCTTCTCGAAATCGAGCCAGCCCTTCAGCAACCCCGACATGAAGCCATCGCCCGCGCCCAGCACGTTGAACACCTCGATCGGGAAACCGGGGCCTGTCTCGCCCTCATCGAGGCTGTCGGGGATCGCGCCGGTGAAGGCCACCGCGCCGGCCGCGCCGCGTTTGCAGACCAGCGTCGCACCCGAGACCGCCCGCACCGCGCGCAGCGCCGCGACCGTGTCGGTCGAGCCACCTGCGATGTGGAACTCCTCCTCGGTGCCGACAATCAGGTCGAACAGAGGCAGGCTTTCCTGCAATTTGGCGGTCACCGCGGCGCTTTCGACAAAGCGGCGCTCGCCCGCGCCATGGCCCGCCACCCCCCAGAGGTTGGGCCGGTAATCGATGTCGAGCGCGCATCTCGCCCCCGCCGCCCGCGCGATCTCCAGCGCCTTCAGCGTCGCCGCCTCGACCTTGGGGTTCGACAGATGCGTGCCGGTCGCCACCACCGCCCGCGCCCGGCGGATGAAATCGGGGTCGATGTCATCCTCGGTCAGCCCCATGTCGGCGCAATTCTCGCGGTAGAAGATCAGCGGAAACTGCTCCTGGTCGCGGATGCCCAGGAGCACCAGCGCGGTCAGCCGCTCCGGGTCGACCTTGACGCCCTCGGTGCTCACCCCCTCACGCGCCAGCTGCTCGGTGATGAAGCGGCCCATGTGCTCGTCCCCCACCCCGGTGATCACGGCCGAACGCAACCCCAGCCGTGCCGTGCCGCAGGCGATATTGGTCGGCGAGCCGCCAATGTACTTGTCAAAGGACCCCATGTCCTCCAGCCGCCCGCCAACCTGCGCGCCGTAAAGATCCACCGACGACCGGCCGATGGTGATCAGGTCAAGTGTCTGTGTCATATCCGTTCCTTCCCGGTCGCCCGTGGCTCACGCGCCGTCGAGCACCTCGGCGAGTTTCACCGCACGGCCCTCGGCCACCGATTTCAGCGCCGCCTCCGCCAGCGCCAGCGCCATCAGCCCGTCCTGCCCGGTGGTGGGCGTCGCGGCACCCTGGGCCACCGCGGCGACGAAAGCCGCGATCTCGTTGGCATAGGCCTGGGTGTAACGCGACATGAAGAAGTTGAGCAGCGGCGGGCGGTGGAAGCCCTCGGCATCGGCGATCTCGATATTGGCCTCGCGGTGGTTCTCGGCCGAGACCGCACCCTTGGAGCCCAGAACCTCGATCCGCTGGTCATAGCCATAGGTGGCGCGGCGCGAATTGGTGATGGTGCAGTGCTTGCCGCTGGCGGTGGTCAGGATGACGTTGACGCTGTCGTAATCGCCGAGCGTGCCGATTTCGGGATCGGTCAGGACCGAGGCGGCGGCCTGCACGGTCTCGATCTCTTCGCCGAGCAGCCAGCGCGCCACGTCGAAGTCGTGGATCGTCATGTCGCGGAAGATGCCGCCGGAGACCTTGATGTAATCGGCCGGCGGCGCGCCGGGGTCGCGGCTGCTGACGGTGACCATCTCGACCGCGCCGATACGGCCCTGGTCGATCGCGGCTTTCAGCGCCATGAAGTCGGGATCGAAGCGGCGATTGAAGCCCACCATCAGCGTTGCCTGTTCCGCCGCCACGGTGTCGAGGCAGGACTTCACCCGGTTCAGGCTCAGGTCGATGGGTTTCTCGCAGAACACTGCTTTGCCGGCGCGGGCGAACTGCTCGATCAGGTCGGCATGGGTGTTGGTGGGGGTGCAGATCGCCACTGCCTGTACGTCGTCGCTGGCGGCAATCTCGTCGATGCTGCGGATATCGCAGCCATAGGCCTCGGCGACTTTTCCGGCGGCTTCGGCTATCGGGTCGGAGATGGCGACAAGGCGGGCGCCGGGGGTGGCGGTGACGGCGCGGGCATGGACCTGTCCGATGCGGCCGGCGCCGAGAATGGCGAAGTTGATTGTCATGTTGTCCTCGTAGGGCGAAATTGCGGGCGGACCGCATCTGTTATGCGCGACCGGCGGAAGAGGGTCCGCCGGCCGCGTCGGGAAGAGGGCGGATGCCGGGGGCCCATGCAGGGAGCATTGACCGGCCCCGGAAGCGTCAGGCGGCCTCCTCGTATTCGGGCTGGGTCTTGGCGCCTGTGATATAGGCCACGACATCTTCGCCGTTGGTCTCTTCCTTGCGGAGGTTGGCGCAGATCCTTCCGCGGCGGAACACCACGATCCGGTCCACCAGATCCATCACCTGCCGCATGTTGTGGCTGATCAGGATCAGCGGCTCGCCGGCTTCCTTGAGCGTGCGGACGATGTTTTCCACCTGCGCGGTCTCCTGCACGCCGAGCGCCGCTGTGGGCTCGTCCATGATGGTCAGCTTGGAGTGGAAGGTGGCGGTGCGGGCAATTGCCACGCATTGCCGCTGGCCGCCCGACATCCTCTCGATCGAGCCGCGGATGTTGGGGATCTTGACGCCGGTCTTGACCAGCGCATCCATGGTGCGCTGGCGCATCGCCTTGTAATCCAGCATCCGGAAGGGGCCCAGCCAGTTGTACTTGGTGATCTCGCGCCCGAGAAACAGGTTGTCGGGCACATCGAGCTGATCGGCTAGCGCCAGGGTCTGGAACACCGTCTCGATGCCGGCATTGCGCGCCTCGAGCGGGCCGGCAAAATGCACCGGCTTGCCGTCGAAGATGATCTCGCCCCGGGTGCGCTGTTCGACGCCGGTGATTTGGCGCACGAAGGTCGATTTTCCGGCACCGTTGTCGCCCATAATGGCCACGTGTTCGCCACGGCGCAGGGTGAAGTTGGCACCTTCGAGCGCATGCACGCCGCCGTAGTGCTTGGTCAGATCGCGGGTCTCGAGGATGATATCGCTCATGTCGGGTCTCCCTATGCTCTGGCCGCGGCGCGTTGCTGCCGCCATTGGTCGAGGACCACGGCCCCGATGATGATCGCCCCCATCGCCATCAGCTGATAGAAGGCGTCGAGCTTGATGAAGGTGAAGCCGGACTGGATCACGCCGAAGACCATGGCGCCAAGCACCGTGCCGATGATCGAGCCGCGCCCGCCGGTCAGGCTGACCCCGCCGATGACGGCCATGGCGATGCCATAGAGCTCGTAGAACTGGCCCATGCCGGCCTGCGCGGTGAGGTTCTTGGAGCTCAGCACGATAGCGGCAAAGGCGGCGAGGATCGAGGCAATCATGTAGACCATGACCTTGTGCCGGCGGATGTTGATGCCCGACATCCGCGCCGCATCCTCGTTCGAGCCGATGGCGTAGGTGTGTTTGCCGTAGACGGTGTAGCGCATGATCAGTTGCAGCACGACCGCAAGGCCGATGAACCAGACCACGGGCATCATGCCGCTACCGATCCAGGCATAGCTATCGGTCGGGAAGGACACCGGCTGGCCCTTGGTCCACCATTGCGAGATGCCGCGGCAGACGAGGAACATGCCCAGCGTGGCGATGAAGGGGGGAATGCGGGCGAAGGCCACGAAGAACCCGTTGATCGATCCGATCAGCGCGCCGAAAGCAAGCCCGACGATCACCGGCACGATCACCGGCAGATCCATCGCCCAGAGACCGAAGACCGCCTTGGGGTTGGGGTTGCCATTGACCAGCTCGGTCTGGGCGAACGACATGGCGATCATCGCCGTCGCGCCCACCAGCGGCCCCGAGGACAGGTCGATCCCGCCCGAGATGATCACCTGGGTCACGCCCAGCGAGATGATGCCGATGATCGCCACCTGAAGGATAATGATCTTGATCCGCGCCATGTTCAGGATGGTACCGTCGCGGGCCTCGTTGAAATCGAACAGCATGCTCTGGCCGTTCATGTAAGGCAGCACCTGGCCCAGCACCTCGAACAACAGGGTGATCAGGATCAGCGCCAGAAAGACGTTGAATTCATTGGGCCAGGCGCGCTTCTTGTGGTCGAAGGTCAACCCGCCTACGCCTTGCGATGTCTGGTCGGACATGTCCCGTCTCCTCCCGTGGAAAGGGCGCTTTCACAGTCGGGAACGGCGCGTCGCGCGCCGCCCCCGGGGTTTGGTCTTGTCAGGCTCAGTTCTTCGACATGTAGCTTTCCATGTTGTCCGGGGTCACCAGCTCGAAGGGAATGTAGACTTTCTGCTCCACCGCCTCGCCCCGCGCCAGTTGCAGTGCCGCCTGAAGCGCGCCGCCGCCTTGGGCCGCCGCATTCTGGAACACGGTCACGTCCAGCTCGCCCGCCTGCATCGCCGAGAGTGCATCCTGGGTGGCGTCGACGCCGCCGACAACCACGTCCTCCATCGCGATGCCAGAGGCCTTCATCGCCTGGATCGCGCCGATGGCCATTTCGTCGTTGTTGGCGATCACCGCGTCGAAGGGCTCGCCCGAGGACAGCCAGTTGGTCATCAGGCTGGTGGCCTGTTCGCGCGACCAGTTGGCGGTCTGACGGTCGATTTCCTCGATCTGCACGGCGCATTTACCGGCGGCGATCACATCGTCGATGTCCTTGGTCCGCATCACCGCGGCCTGGTTCGACAGCTCGCCCATCAGGATGTAGACCCGCGCCGGATCGCGGCCCATCTTGGCCAGGATGTTGCAGATCTCGATGGTTTCCAAAGTGCCGGATTCCGCCTCGTCAGAGGCCACGAAGGCCTGGCTGTCGGGCAGGGTGTCGACGTTGATCGGCTCGCGGTTGACATAGACCAGCGGCACGCCGGCGGCCTCGGCGGCCTGGGTCATCGCCTGGGTGGCCGAAGTGTCGACCGGGTTGACGATGATCGCGTCCACGCCGGAGGCTACGAAGTTGTTGATCTGGTCGAGCTGGCGCGCCACGTCGTTCTGGGCGTCTTCGATCTGGACGTCGACGCCTTCCATTCCGTCGGCCTGTTCCTGAATGCCGTTGCGCAGCACGGTCAGGAAGTTGTCGTCAAAGAGCGCCATCGACACGCCGATGTTTTCGGCCATCGCGGTGGATGACATGAGCACGGTCAGTGCCGCGGCAGTCAGGGTCTTTTTCATTGGGTTTCCTCCCTAGTGTGGTGTCCGGCGCACCGTTCTCCTGGCCGGAAGCCCCGTTGCGGGGCCCGTCTTGCGCAGTCAGGCGGCGCGCGCCTGAAGTTGCGAGGCGATAAAGTCGAACGAGCGCCGGATCTCGGAATACGGATCCGGCATCGCCTGGGTCTCGGGCGAGAAGCATTCGTAGGAAATCGGTCCGTCATAGCCCGCCGCCAGCAGCGCCGCGATCTGGTCGACATTGCCCAGCCGGTCCTGGCCGTCGACCAGCACGCGGTGTTCATCCTCCATCTCGTGGACCGCCAGCGCCGGGTCGGTCACTGCCGAGATATGCACGATGCCGGTCTGCTCGGGATAGAACGGCCCGCCCTCGGCCAGCGTGTGGTGAAATGTGTCATGCACCAGCTTGAAATGGTCTTCGCCACCGATCGCCGCGATGGTCTCGACCAGCTCGGCCTTGGAGCGCAGCGAAGAGCGCTGAAAACCCAGCGGCTCGACCAGCGCGGTCATCCCGGCGGCCTGAAGCAGCGGCAGCACGCCTTTCAGCGCGATGCGCAGATTGGCCTGGCGTTCGCCGTTGCCAAGCCCCGTGCCGTCGTTGCGCGGGATCAGGCTGATGGTCTCGGCTCCCGCCGCCTTGGCAATGTCGATCAGCGCCTGAACTTGGGCTTCACGCTCGGACGTCCAGTCGTTGAACGGGTAGACCTGGCTCAACCCGACCAGCCGCAACCCCTTGTCGCGGGCGATCTTTCCGGCCTCCTCCGGGGCGATGCCGTCGAACAGCGGGCGGGCGATGTCGTTGCGCACCTCGACGCCGATGCAGCTCAGCCGCGCGGCAAGATCGAGAAACTCGGCATAGCCCAGACCGGGCACCGTCATATGGTTCAAAGTTGTCTTCATGGTGTACCCCCCGCCGCAGGGCTGTCAGCGCCCGTCGGATGCGCTCACTTGCGCAGTTTGGGGAGATTCGGTCAATCTGAGCTGGCAGATATCGCGTCATTCATGACGCATTCATTCGGTACTTGATGACGTATTTATGTCATCACACCATTTCGGGCAAATAGAGCCGTGGTTCGAGGAAATGCTGCCCCGCCACGCCGTCGTCATCGGCGCCCACCGATTTCACCATCATCTCGATCAGGTCCGTACAGAGGTCCGTCAGCGGGGTGGAAATCGCCATGACCGCATAGCCGTCGATCAGCGCCGCGCGGCTGTCCGCCGTCAGCTCGTTGACCGCCAGCGAGATCCGCGGCGCAGGGTGTTTCTCGCGCAGCGCGGCAATTGCGCCCTCCATCCCGCCGCCGGCGACATAGATGCCGCGCAGGTCCGGGTGACGGTCGATCAGGTCAAGCGTCGCCTCGTAGGTCAGCTGCCGGGTCTCCAGGTTGACCAGCGTGTCGAGCACCTCGAACCCGGCACCGGCGCCGCGCACAAAGGACCGGAACCCGACCTCGCGCAGGTCATGGCCGTGCCAGCGGTTGCCGCCAACAAAAATCGCCAGCTTTCCGGGGCTTTTAACTGTCCGCGTGATCAGCCAGGCTGCCAGCCGCCCGACCTTGATGTTGTTGAGCCCGACGTAATTCTTGCGGATGCCCTGGGCGAAATCGTTCAGCAGGGAAAACACCGGGATGCCGTCATCCTTGAGATCCTGCACGATGCGGTCGAGCTTCTGGTCGTTGACCGCAGTGGCGGCGATCACGTCGCAGCTTTTGCCCAGATCGGTCAGCAGCGCGGCAAATTCCGCCGGCGATTGCGAGGTCGAATAGCGGATCACCGCGCGGCCGCGAATGTCGGTCCTGGCGGCAACCGCGCGTTCGATCTCGGTGGCGAAGTTGCGATAGAACTCCTGCGCCTGCTTCAACAGCACAAAGCCCAGCGTCACCTCGGGTAGATGCGCGGTCAACCGGCCCTCGAACAGCCCCTTGCCGTGATAGCCGATCCGATGCGCCGCATCGGCGATCTTTCTCAGGGTCTCGGCGCGCACCTGGGCGCGTCCATTGATCGCGCGATCGACGGTCGTGACACTAACGCCAGCCGCCTTTGCGACATCTTTGATGGTCGGTCGGTGCGCCAAGGTGACCCCATTATGGCGGTTTTTCGTCAGCATAGGCACTCGCGTCTGCGGGTGCAATTGTCTTATGTTGTCAAAGTGAGCCGGGACGCCATCGCTGACGGTCTTCGCATAATCCGCCGGCGCGTCCTGAACCTTGGTCACGCGGCGTAGCTGCGCCAGGGTCGCTGTCTGTGTCTCTGGCCGCATCGACCGTCACAGCCCAGGAACCCGGGAAAAATCTGACGTCGCGATCTGACGCTGCGGGTGTTGACCGCACGGTCCGGGCGCCAGGATCGGACCCGCCCCACCCATGCCGCATTGCAGTACATGCATGGCGGCATGGCGGAAACTGCGCGTTGTTAGCGCAATCATTCGCCATTATCTGAGTGTCACTGAGGAAACAAAACCTCACCGGGGAATACGCCCGACACATCAAAGGACGCTGAACATGGCATACGCACTGTCCAATACCCACGCCCGATCCAACCTGTCGGCCACGCTGCACTGCGCGGCCGAGACCTGGAAAACCGCCCGCGCCAAGCGCGCAATTTTCGACCGGACCTACAACGAGCTGAACGCGCTCGACGACCGCGACCTGACCGATATCGGAATCGCGCGCCGCGACATCCGCGCCTTGGCGCAGGACGTCGCCAACAAGGCGGTCTGATCCCGGAGATTTCACGAGGGTGCCCAAAGGTGCACCCCGAAAACGCGGGCCGTCCCACCGGCCCTATATCACCCCCAAGCCTTATCCAGGCCGATACTGGCTTTCCACGCCAAGCGGCTTGGACGTCGCGTCGCTCCAGGCCACACCGCTCGCCACAATGCAGGTCAGCCCTTCGGGGGTCACGACGAGAATTGTCCAATTGCCTTGCTCGCTGGCGCGCCAGACTTCGACCATACGCGTGGAGGACTGAAGGCCGCGGCCAACCAAGCTTTCTTGGTAGACAGTTTCCAGCGTGCCCCGGATGGTCTCGCGAGACCCGCAGGTCATCTGAGCGGAGGCGGGGGGGCCAAGAGCTGCCAGTCCAAAGGTCAGGCTCAGGCTGATCAAACGCTTCCACATGGTATTTCTCCTTCCCCTTGCTGGGGCGAAGAACATGAAGGCTACGACCCCAGCTCCAAGTTGCTTTGTAAATATGGTATCTCAAACCTGCTCGTGCACTATTCGTTACCGAGGAATTGAACACCTTTGGGACTGTGCTCGGGCGAAACTCCAATAGCCTCTTACGGGGGTGGCACCAGTTACAACCGAAACTGATCAGCTATCTATGCACACCTGCACGAATGCAACGCCAGAGCCGGCGCTCATGTGCGGAATAGCTCAACATCAAGGACGCGTTGATCGAGGCTGACATTCCTGATGTGCCGCATCGCAGTCCGAAGCCTCTGCGTCATGGCTTCGGAATCAATGCCACGGTGAACGGCGTTCCGTAGCACATCGTGCAGAAATGGATGGGCCACGCGCAGCTTACCACAACGGCGATTTATATTGGTTCCGTGGGAAAAGAAGAGCAGGGTATCGCCACACGGATGTGTGGGGGTAGGCTGCGGCGAACTTCACCTTTGCGTAAGATCAAAAGAATGCGACCCGCAGTCCACACCCCGCATGGTTTATTGTTGCCTCCACCGCGAAAACTTTGCGGATCAGCTCTTCATCCAGCACGTCCTCTGGCGCGCCTTGCGTGACAAGCTGACCGTGATGCATGACAGCGATTTCGTCGCAAAAGGCGGCCGCCTGATTGAGGTCATGCAGGGCAACGACGATGCGGGTGCCTAAGTTGCCAAGGAGGCGCATGAGGTCCAGCTGATGGCGGATATCCAGATGGTTTGTCGGTTCGTCGAGCAGAAGTTCCTGCGGCTCTTGTGCCAAGGCCCGCGCAATCAGGATTCGCTGTCGCTCGCCGCCGGACAGCGTGGACCATGGCTGGGCGGCACGGTCGATCATGTCCGTGCGCTGCAACGCCGAGGCCACGGCATCTTCGTCACGAGTTGACCAGCCATTCCAGGCGCCTCGCAAGGGAAGGCGCCCGAGCGCGACCACCTCGCGCGCAGTCAAGGAGATGTCAATGTCCGCCTGCTGCTCGACATGGGCAAGGCGGCGGGCAATCTCTTTGCGGCGGAGGCTCTCGATGGGGCGATCCTCCAAATAGATCGCGCCTCCCGTCCCTCGACGCAATCCTGCGAGTAGCCGCAGAAGACTGGATTTACCCGATCCGTTCGGCCCGACAAGTCCGAGAACACCTTGTTCGGGCAGTCGCAATGTAACCCCACGCACAATCGGGGCGCCTCCGGCCGCCCAAGACACATCTTCCGCCCTGAGCGTCATCTCCCCCTCCGAGACTGCCAAAGGATAGCAGCAAAGGCCGGAGCACCGAACAGCGCAGTGATGACACCAATGGGCAGCACCTGTCCCGGCAAAACGATGCGAGACAACACGTCCGCTGCAACCATGAAGACTCCTCCAGCCAAGGCTGAAGCCAGTATCAGGCGGCCATGTGCAGGGCCGACCAGAAAACGAGTCGCATGGGGAATGACCAGCCCGACGAAGCCGACAGCACCCACCATGCTGACCACCGTCGCGGTCAGAAATGCGGTGACCGCAAAGAGTTCAAGGCGAACGCGCGCGACGTCCACGCCCAGCGAAGCAGCGGCGTCCTCGCCGAAGGCGAAGGCATCAAGCGCCCTGGCACGGTAGAGACAGATGGCCAAGCCAATGACCATGATCGGGAAGGAAAGCCAGGCATCCGGCCAACGGATGCTGCCAAGGCTTCCCAAAAGCCAGAACAGGATCCCTTGCGTCTGTTCGGCATTGGCCGAAGACGTGACGATGAAGGAAGTTACCGCATTGAAGAGCTGCGAGCCTGCAATACCCGCAAGTATAATGCGCTCGGTCCCGCCGCCGGTTTCACGCACCAGGATTGCGACGAAGAGAATGGCCACCGTCGCGCCCACAAAGGCACCTGCGGAGACGGACAGCGCCCCCGCGCCGAGCGCCAGAACAATTACCGTGACCGCGCCGGTCGATGCCCCTGCCGAAATACCAAGCAAATATGGTTCGGCCAGCGGATTGCGCAATAGAGCCTGAAGAACGGTGCCACAGACCGCCAGAGCCGCGCCGACACAGATCGCAACGGCGGCACGGCTGAGACGATAGTGCCAGATGATGCCTTCCCGGATCGGATCGACTTCCAGATCCAAGCCCAGAATACGGTTGGCCAGTGTCCGGGTCACGTCTCGGGGCGTTACCGCAATCTCGCCCAGCAAAATGGCCCCCGCCGTAGCAAGGACCAGAGCCACGGCCGAGACCAGCAGAAACGGCCCAAGGGCCATCCTGCGCGACCTGGGCGCGGGGCGCGCCTCGGCGATCACCGTGCTTGGCCGAAGGCTCGTAGGCCGGCGGCAAGCGTTTCGACCCCGTCTACCGCGCGCAGAGTCGGGTTCATCGACTGAGCGTCCATTTCAATCAACCAGCCATTGCGCACTGCGCTCAGCTGACTGGCCACAGGATCGCTTTGCAGGAACGCGCGCTTGGCGGCGACGTCATCGGCCGGCAGACGGCGCCGATCCATCTTTCCCAGCACGATTACATCCGGGTCGAGGCCCGAAATTGTTTCCCATCCCACCAGCGGCCATTCTTCTTCCGAGGTGATGACATTGCGGACCCCGACGATATCCGAGATCCAAGCCGGGGCCCCGTAACGGCCGGCCACATAGGCTTCTCCCTCGGTCTGCGGTGAGGAAAACCAGAAGAGAACCGAAACGTCGCCTGCTCGCAGCCCGCGTACATGTGCCTTTGCGGTTTCGATCCGCGCCGCGTTGCGTTCGATCAGAGCCGCACCGGCGTCCGACACATCGAAAATGCCGGCAAGCTCAGCAATCTCGCGGGATAGTAGGTCCATGGACCAGGCTTGAGACCGGGCTCCGTCACCGCTGCCGGTGCTGAAATCGCTTTTGGCGCATTCGGCCGGCGACACATAGGTGGCAATGCCGAAATCTCCGAACTGGGAAAAGGTGCCGACCCGCGCCTGTTCGGGAGCGATGTCGTTGATCCACTGACTCGCGACGAAATCGGGGCGGGTGTCCAGCACCGCTTCGAAACTGGGCGACTTATCCGCCAGCCGCGGCAAGGCTTGGCCCTGCTCGGCCAATTCCTCTGGCAAAGGCGCCAGCCAGATTGCGCTACCGACGATCTTGTCGGCCAGGCCGAGCGAGAGCAAGATTTCGGTTGTGCCCTGTCCGATCGCCACCACGCGCTCCGGAACTGCATCCAGGATCAAGTCCCTCTGGCAGTTGCGGATTTCAAGAGGATAGGTGGTTGCCTGGGCCTGAACCCGCAAGGCAGTTGATGCGAGAATGGCAGTTGCAAGCACACAGAGGATACGACCGCGGCCGCGAGCTATTTGGATCATTGACGCTCCTTTTCCGGACACCCCGTCCGGTGCGCATTGAAATTTCGGCTCTGCTCCATCGCAGGCCGGAACGGCAGGTCTCCTGACTCGCGGCCATCGTTCCAACCCGCCTTCCCGTGCCTGTTCTGTGACACAGTGGCATCGCCCGACGGGCGCATGGGTCGAAACGGCCGCCTACAGTTGCGGGGGCAGTCCCGGAGTTCAAGCCAGAAGGCTTGGCACCGGGTTCCCTTTTCATCCCGATTGGGAACCGTTCGCGCCGGAAGTTCTTCTTCACAACCTGGTTTGTCAAGCCAGATTCTTCCGGTGGCGAATTCAATCACCTGCCTGCAAAGGCGCGCCATTTTAGATCACTGTTTTTGAATGCCTTTTTGCGTGCTACTCCCCCATTTGACAGTTGTCGGGGAGTAGCGGCTGCTATCCTGGCAGTCCCGAAACGCTTGCTCTGCTTTTCAACCCCGGCCGCGATAGGGCGGCACGCCTTGATCGGGCAGCCAGAGGCCCTCGGGACGCGGGGCGGTCTGCCAGAACACGTCGATCGGAATGCCGCCGCGCGGA
Source organism: Marinovum sp. E3 (assembly GCF_055755275.1). Classification (NCBI taxonomy): domain Bacteria; kingdom Pseudomonadati; phylum Pseudomonadota; class Alphaproteobacteria; order Rhodobacterales; family Roseobacteraceae; genus Marinovum; species Marinovum sp. E3. The sequence goes on along the minus strand of NZ_JBVTQV010000002.1, from coordinate 165,379 downwards.
TACCAGTAGCCGCCGATCCGCAGCCATTGCGGTTCGAGGAAATCGACCAGGCGGCGTGCGATAGAGATCGTGCAATCCTCGTGAAACGCACCATGATTTCGAAAGGAGGTCAGGAACAGTTTCAGCGATTTCGATTCCACCAGCCAGGCGCCGGGTACGTAGTCGATCACCAGGTGGGCAAAATCCGGCTGTCCGGTCATCGGGCAGAGCGAGGTGAATTCCGGCGCTGTGAAGCGCACATTATAGGCCAGGTCGGCCTGTGGGTTGGGCACACGCTCCAGTTCAGCCTCTTCCGGGCTGGCGGGAATGCGGGTTTCGCCGCCAAGCTGCTTGAGATCGCTGTAGATATTTTCGGACATGGGGGCTCCTTAAGGTCAGACGCCGCGCTTGTTGCCCCAGATCAGGACATGAAGCTGCGGCAGGATGCGGGGGGCGAACCAGCCGTCGGCCATCGCGCTGTCGGTCAGCCATTCCAGCCGGGCAGACAGGGCCCGCAGATCGACCGGCGTGTCGGGGTCGACCTCGGCGTTGCCCGGCTGGAGGTAGAGCGGCAGGTCCGGGTGGCGGGCATGGGCGGCTTTGGCCCATTGGTAATCGGTCTCGTCGAAGACGACGATCTTCATCACCGACTGCCGCGCCGGCTTGCCGGCGGAGACACAGCCATCGAAGGCATCCCAGTCCACCGTTTCGCCGCTCGAGGGGGGTTTCGGCGACAAAACCAGCGTGTCGAGCTCCGCAAACCAATCTCTGGCCAAGGAACCTTGTGTCTCGCAGGCGAAGCGATACCCCGCCGCACGTCCCCGCGCGATCACCGGAGCGAAATCCTGGATCGCGGGATTGCCGCCGCTGATCGAGACCGTCAACGGCTGACCGTTCGAAAGACGCAGCACCTCATCCCAGATTTCCACGTCGCTCAACGGCGCCCAAGTATGGCGATACCGGCTTTCAACGGCATGCAGGCTGTCGCACCAGCTGCACCTGTAGTCGCAGCCACCGGCGCGGATAAAAACCGTGGGCTCACCGATCAATGCGCCCTCGCCCTGGATCGTCGGCCCGAATATCTCGGCGATGCGCAGGGTCATGGCCGGTACTCTGCCCAGGTTTTCGGCGTCTCGCTGATCATCACGGCGCTGGTCTCGGGCCAACGCGCGGCACACCAGTCGTAAAAATGGCGGGCCATGTGCTCGGCGGTGGAGGGCACATCGAAAATGTCATTCAGATGGCGATGGTCGAATTGATCGTCGATATAGCTCTTGAGCGGTTTCAGATCGTGGTAGTCGCGCACGAAACCGTCGTCATTCAGCGTTTCGGCGGCCAGTTCCACCACGACGACATAGTTGTGCCCGTGCAGCCGCGCGCATTGGTGGTCGGGCGGCAGATGCGAAAGCTGGTGCGAGGCGGAGAAGTGGAATTCCTTGCGGATGCGGAACATCAGGTGGCCTCCCGCTCGGCAATTGCCGTCGCCCAATACTCGGGATCGGCATAGGCGGTAGGGTCCGGAACACCGGCGATGTGAAACGCCTCGCGGCGCTCGACGCAGGTGCCGCAGCGGCCGCAATGCAGCGCGCCGCCCTTGTAACACGACCAGGTCTCGGCGAAGGGCGTGCCGTGGCGGGCGCCCTCGCGCACGATGTCGGCCTTGCTGCGTTCGACGAAGGGCGTGTGGAGGTGCACCTCGGCATAGCCGTCGAGCGCAGCCTGCTGCATGGCGTCGAAGGCGCGGGCGAAACCAGGGCGGCAATCGGGATATATGAAGTGATCGCCGCCATGCACGGCGGTCGCAACAGCCTCATCGCCGTTGGCGGCGGCAACTCCGAAACCGATCGCCAGCATGATGGCGTTGCGGTTCGGCACGACGGTGATGCGCATCGTGTCCTCGGCGTAATGGCCGTCAGGCACATCGATGTCGTCGGTCAGCGCCGATCCGGAGAGCGCGGCACCGATCCCGCGCATGTCCATCAGGTGATGCGGAACGCCGAGCCGCTGCGCCGCCGCGGCCGCGAAGTCGAGCTCCTTGCGGTGGCGTTGGCCGTAATCGAAGGACACCAGCCGGGTGAGTTGATGCTCATCGGCGGTGATATGAGCGAGCGACACGGAATCGAGTCCGCCCGAGCAGATGACGAGAGTTTTCATGTTGGGCCCTTGTTTTGGTGTCCGGGTAGGCTGCGACCGGAATGGGCACCGTTTAGCCGAACCTCGGGTGGATGGCAATCCGAGGGGCGAGGTGGTCTCCCGGCGCTCTGCTCGACGCGCTGGATGAGACCGATCTATTTCTGACCAACACGGTGCATTCCGATCAAGCCTTCCAGTTCACCAGCCGGGAATGGCAGATGTTGCTTCGCCCGCCCAAGCCGAAACTGACATGACCCAGCCCTCCCACTCCTGAGACGGTTGAGCCAGAAGTTCATAGCATCCGCAACTGTAGTACTAGGCGAAGACCTCGCGCGGAAAACGCAAGCCCTTCTGCCGCGGCCCGGACGCATAATCGGTCATCTCAGAACGCCATCCGATCCAAAGTACCATCATCAACCTGGCAATGTCCCTGACACCGCCCTCCCGCGCGGACATTGTTAGCTGGAAATTCCTGTCCAACCCACGCGGACAGGGCCTACATTCCCGGTCACTGGGACATTTTCTGCACAAGGCGGGTTTGCCGAACTGACGATCGGGATCGATGGGACTTGCGCCGGGCTGCGCCTGGCGTCCTCGACGGCCGTGAAGGAGCGCCGAAAGACGATCTTTGGCTCCTCCCCGGACCGCTCGGAGAGGCCCCGGAGGGATTGCCCGAAGCGCTGCGTGCCGCTGGCCATGGGTGGGGCAGGGGGCTGCGGCCCCGGGCCGGGTGGATCAGGGGCCGTTCCTTCGATGGCAGGCACCTAGTGCCATCAGGCTTGCCCCATGTCGCTATTGGCCCCAAAGCCTCGAAAATGGACTTACCATAATTACAGACTTGGCAGGAAAATTCGGATATTGACGCCCCGTATCGTTATTTGGTAAGACCAAATTGACAGGAGGAGCCAGGTACATGCCCAAGATAGAAGCCGTCACCGCCGAATTGTTCACCTTGCCGCTGGCAGAGGTTCTCAGCGATGCCATGCATGGGGATCATACCCATTTCGAACTGGTGATCGTGCAGGTCCGGCTGGACAATGGCAGCCGCGGGACTGGCTATACCTATACCGGCGGCAAGGGCGGCCACGCGATCCTTGCCATGATCGAGCACGATTTCGCGGGATGGCTGACCGGGCAAGAGGCCGGTGACATCGAAGCGCTGAATGCCGCGATGGGCCGGCACATCCATTATGTCGGCCGCGGCGGCATCGACAGCTTTGCCATCGCCGCAATCGATATCGCGCTCTGGGACGCCAGGTGCCGCGAACTGGGCCAGCCGCTGTGGAAGGTGGCCGGCGGCGCCTCGGACCGGTGCCGGGCCTATCGCGGCGGGATCGATCTGAACTATTCGCAGGACAGGCTTCTGGCCAGCGTACAGGGCTATCTCGATCAGGGGTTCGATGGCGTCAAGATCAAGGTCGGCAAGCCCGATCTGGCCGAAGACCTGGCCCGCGCCCGCGCGGTGCGCGCGCTGATCGGGCCGGATATCGACTTCATGGTCGACGCCAATTACGCGATGACGGTCGATCAGGCCATCGCGGCGGCATGCGGATTCATGGAGTTGGATATCACTTGGTTCGAAGAGCCCATCGAGCCGGACGATTATGTCGGCTATGGCCACATCGCCGAGACCACCGGCTGCCCGCTGGCGATGGGCGAGAACCTGCATACCGCACAGGAATTCCGCCACGCCTTCGAGAATTCGAAACTGGCCTTCATCCAGCCCGACGCCTCGAACTGCCGGGGCATCACCGGCTGGTTGCAGGTCGCCGAGATGGCGCGCGAGGCCGGTATCCCGGTCTGTAGCCACGGCATGCAGGAGCTTCACGTCAGCCTTGTTTCCGCCCGGCCCAATGCCGGCTGGATCGAGGTGCACAGTTTTCCAATCGACGAATACACCCACCGGCCACTGGTGCTTGAAAACCGCCGGGCCGTTGCGCCTTCGACGCCGGGCATCGGTGTCGAATTCGACTGGGACAAGCTGCGCCGCGCCAACGATGTGGCGGCCTGACGTTGCACCCACCCCAAACCATGAAATTCCGGAGGAGAGAAATGAAGATCACCAATGTCATGGGGCCCGTTGCCCTGGCCGCGAGCCTGATGGGCAGCGCCGCCTTTGCCGATGTGCTGAAGTTCGCGCATGTCTACGAAGTCGGCCACCCGTTGCAGGCCGCCGCCGAAAAGGCCGCGGAGCTGTTCGAGGAGCGCACCGAAGGCCGCCATTCGATCGAGGTTTTCCCGGCCTCGTCGCTGGGCAAGGAGACCGACCTGAACGAAGGCCTGTCGCTGGGCACCGTCGATATCATCTATACCGGCGCCGGCTTTGCGGGGTCGTTCTATGGCCCGGCCTCGATGACCGATTTCCCCTTTACCCTGCGCAATCTCGATCACTGGAAAGCCTATTTCGGCAGTGACGTCTTTGCCGAGGTGGCCCGGGGCTACGCCGATGCCACCGGCGGCAACGAGATCGCGGCGGTCAGCTATTACGGCTCGCGCCACGTGACCGCCAACAAGCCGATCCTGACGCCCGAGGACATGCAGGACCTGAAAATCCGCGTGCCCGGCGCGCCGGCCTATATGCTGTTTCCGGCCGCCGTCGGGGCCAACCCGACACCGCTGGCCTTTGCCGAGGTCTATCTGGCGCTGCAACAGGGCGTGGTGGATGCCCAGGAAAACCCGCTGACCACGATCAAGGCCAAGCGTTTTCACGAGGTGCAGAGCGACATCAGCCTGACCGGCCACATCATCAACTCGACCTATACCGTGGTGTCCGGCTTCCGGCTGGGGATGCTGTCGGACGAGGACCGGCAGATCCTGGACGAGGTGCTGAAGGAAACCGCCGACGACGCCACCGCCGCCATCGTGCAGGCCGAGACCGAGCTGGCCGACTGGTTCCGGGGCGAGGGGGTCACCGTCAACGAGGTGGACCGCGCGCCCTTTATCGCCGCCGTGGCGCCGGCGCTGACCAATGGCGATCAGCCGTTCCCGACCGAGCTTTACGAGCGCTTGCAGGCGGTGCCGGACGCCGAGTAAGGCGAGATCGCACGCCGCCGCGGCCCGAGGCTTGCCGGGCCGCGGCACCCCAGGGAGGAGGACCCGATGACCCGGAAAGACCAGATCGACGCGCTGATCGGCGAGGCGGAGGAAGTCACCGACGATATTTCGGATGTCAGCTGGATGGACATCCCCGTATTGCTCGTCTTTGCGATCCTGTTCGTGATTGTCGCGCTGCAATTCTTCACCCGCTACGTGTTGAACGACAGCCTCGGCTGGACCGAAGAGATCGCGCGCTATTTCCTGATCTTGCTGGGCTTTCTGGGGGGCGTGACCTGTGTTCGCCTGGGCAAGCATATCTTTCTCGAATTTGCCTATCACTACATGGCGCCGAGGGTGATCAAGCCGGTGGTTCTGGGGGTCGAGGCGCTGGTGACGGTCTTTTGGGGCTATGCCGGCTGGCTTGGTGTGGAGCTGGCGCAGCGGACCAATTCCAGCATGGTCTCGGTGCAGATGCCCAAGGCCTATCTTTATTACGCCGTCGCCCTGGGCTGCGCCGGCATGGCGGGTCTTTCCGCCGTCATCCTGGTGCGGCAGGCGCGGCGCCCGGCGCAGGACATCGCCGCCGCCAAGCTCCCGTTCATCTCGGAGGACACCTGACATGGCTCTGACCGTGCTTTTCATCCTGCTCGCCGTCTTCCTGATCCTGGGCGTGCCGGTCGCGGTCGCCCTGGGCGGCGCCTCGCTGGCCTATATCATGATCAAGGGGCTGCCCGATGTGCTGTTGATCCACCGGATGATCGGCGGCATCGACAGTTTTCCGCTGCTGGCCATTCCGTTCTTTATCCTTGCCGGGCATCTGATGAACACCGGCGGCATCACCACCAAGATCTTTGCCTTTGCCCGGTCGCTGGTGGGCTGGCTGCCCGGTGGGCTGGGGCATGTGAACGTCGGGGCCAGCGTGATCTTTGCCGGCATGTCGGGGGCCGCGGTGGCCGATGCCGGCGGGCTTGGCAATGTCGAGATCAAGGCCATGCGCGAAAGCGGCTATGACACCGATTTCTCGGTCGGGGTCACCGCCGCCTCATCGACCATCGGCCCGATCATTCCGCCTTCGCTGCCGCTGGTGATCTATGGCGTCATGGCCTCGGTCTCGATTGGCGAGCTGTTCGCGGCCGGTCTGGTGCCGGGGCTGCTGATGGCGGTGTCGCTGATGGTCATGGTGGCATGGTATTCGTGGAAGCGCGGCTATCCGCGCGACGGCCGGATCAGCGCCTGCCGCATCTGGGAGACCTTCAAGCAGGCCTTTCTGCCGCTGCTGACCCCGGTGATCATCGTCGGCGGCATCGCCACCGGCATCTTTACCCCGACCGAGGCCGCGGTGGCCGCCGTCTGCTATGCGCTGGTGCTGGGCCTCCTGGTCTATCGTTCACTGACCTGGCGGCACCTGGTGCGGGTGTCGATGGACACGATCATCACCTCGGCCGCGATTCTGATGATCATCGCCTCGGCGGCGGTCTTTGCCTGGATCCTGACCTCGGAGCAGGTGGCGACCAAGCTGGGCGCGGCACTTCTGGGCATCACCGACAACACGCAGATCCTGCTGTTGATCATGATGGGGATCGTCCTGTTGATCGGGTTGTTCATGGAGACCATCGCGGCGATCACCATCCTCGTGCCGGTGCTCATGCCGATCGCCTTGAGCGCCGGCATCGACCCGGTGCACCTGGGGATCTTGCTGATCCTGAACCTGATGCTGGGGCTGCTGACGCCGCCGGTGGGCATGGTGCTCTTTGTCCTGGCCGAGGTTTCGGGCGTGCGTTTCGAGCGATGTGTGCGGGCCACGATGCCCTTTCTCGTGCCGCTGGTGATCGTGCTGCTGCTGATCACCTTCATCCCCGGCATCGCGCTCTGGCTGCCGAATGCGGTCTATCGCTGAGCCGGCGGCCCGGATGGGCGAGGCCTGAGCGCAGTTCGGCCCGGCGCGGTGGAGCCGGGATCGCGCGGCCGCTTCGGCCGGTTTCGGACCTTGGCCCGGCGGGCGCCGGCGGTTGCTTCCCCGCCCTTCGTCGGCGGTTGACCGGCAACGGTGGATCTTTGCGCGTCGGATCCGGGGCGCTCTTGCGGGCAAATTCCCGGTGACCCGCGCGCGGCGGCATGCCCGAGGCCCCGAAAAACGCCCAGGCTTTTCAAATGCCTGCGGATTGGGCGGCGCCGGTCTGGCCTGCCCTCGATAGACTTTTTTTTCCCTGTCACAAAAGTTTTGGATTGGACGGCGCGGGGGTTCCGCGTGTCCGATGACCCCAGGCCACCGCGCCGGGTTCGGCCGGTCTGATCCGGGCCGTTCCGGGCGGAGCGGGCAGGGGGGTCAGGTGCCTCCGGCCGGGTCGAGCCGGTGCCTATCGCAGAGTGCAGAGCAGGGAAAGCGCGAAAATGAAGGATGTTACCGACACGGCGGATGGTCTGGCGCAATGGCGCGTCGGGGTGGATTCGGGCGGCACCTTTACCGATATCTGCCTGTTCGACGAGACCTCGGGCAAGATGGACGTCTGGAAGGTGTCTTCGACCCCCGATGATCCGTCGCGCGGCATTGCTTGCGGCGTCGAGGAGGCGATGCGCGAATGCGCCGGCGCCGAGACCGATCCGGCGGCCGCGGTGGCCTATCTCGGCCATGGCACCACGGTGGCGACCAATGCGCTGATCACCCATCGCGGCGCCCGCGTCGGGCTTTTGACCACCGCCGGCTTTCGCGATCTGCTGGAGATCGGCCGCCAGAAACGCCCGGATCTCTACGACATCTTTGCCGACAAGCCGCAGACGCTGGTGCCGCGGGCGCTGCGGTTCGAAGTGCCAGAGCGGCTGCTGCACGACGGCAGTGTCGAGACCGCGCTTGACGAGGACGCGGTGCGCCGGGCCGGGGCCGGGCTGCGCGCGGCAGGGGTCGAGGCGGTGGCGATCTGCTTTCTCTATGCCTTCGTCAACCCGGCGCATGAACAGCGCGCCCGGGCGATCCTCGAGCAGGAGCTGCCCGGGGTCTTTCTCTGCGCCAGCCATGAGATCGCACCGGAGTTTCGCGAATTCGAACGGCTTTCGACCGCGACGGTGAATGCCTATCTCGGGCCGATCATGCAGCGCTATATCCGCCGCCTGACACCACGGCTTGACAATCTCGGCCTGACAGTGCCGCCGCATCTGACCCAGTCGAACGGCGGCGTGGTGCGTTTCGAGGTGGCGGCGGAGACGCCGGTGCGGGCAGTGCTCTCGGGGCCGTCGACCGGCGTGGTGGCGGCGCAGGTGATCGGCGCGGCGGCCGGCGCGCCCGACATCATCACCTTTGACATGGGCGGCACCTCGTCGGATGTGGCGCTGATGGCCGGTGGGCAGACCGCGCGGACCCATGAAAGCCAGGTGCACGGCTATCCGATCAAGGCGCCGATGCTCGACATTCACACCGTCGGCGCCGGTGGCGGCTCGATCGCGCGGATCGACGCCGGCGGGCTGCTCAAGGTCGGCCCCGACAGCGCCGGCGCCGATCCCGGCCCGGTCTGCTACGGGCGCGGCGGGGCGGAGCCGACGGTGACCGACGCTAATATCGTGTTGCAGGTGCTCAATCCGACGCATCTGCTGGGCGGCCGCATGGAGGTGCGCCGCGATCTCGCCCTGGCCGCCATCGACCGCATGGCCGAACGGCTGGGCATGGACACCATGGCCACCGCCCAAGGCATCATCTCGGTGGTGACCGCCAACATGGCCAAGGCGATCCGGGTGATCTCGGTGCAGCGCGGCCACGATCCGCGGGTCTATGCGCTGATGGCCTTTGGCGGCGCCGGGCCGCTGCACGCGGTGCGTCTGGCGCAGGAGCTGGGCATGCCGCGCGTGTTGATCCCGCGCACGCCGGGCACGCTCTGCGCCATGGGGCTGCTGCTCACCGATCTGCGGGCGGAATTCCCGCTGACCCGGCTGATGCCGCTCGAAGAGGCGTCGCTGGCCGAGATCGGCGCCGCCGCCGCGGCGGTCACGGCCGAGGCCGAGGGCTGGTTCGCCGCCGAGGAGATCGCCGCCGACAAGCGCGGGCTAACCCGCCGTGTCGACATGCGCTATGAAGGCCAGAATTACGAGCTGTCGATCGACCTGCCCGCCGGGCCGGTCACCTCCGAGACACTGGCGGCGCTGCGCCAGGGCTTCACCGAAGCGCACAGGCGCATGTATGGCTTTGCCGTGGAGCAGGAGCGCATTTTCTGCGTCACGTTCCGCGCCGAGGCGGTGGGGCTGGTGCAAAAGGCCGAGCTGCCGCGGGCGGCGCTTGGCCCCGAGGCGGCCGACCGCGCCATCATCGGCGCGCGCCGGGTCTGGTATCCGGAAACCAGCTGTTTTACCGAGACCACGCTTTATGCCCGCGACCGGCTGCGGCCGGGGATGCGTTTTGACGGGCCGGCCATCGTCGAGCAGATGGACACCACCACATTGATCCCGCCGGGGGTTTCGGCCCACGTCGACGAAATCGACAACCTGATTTTGGAGCTTGGCCAATGACCGACACCGCCCCCGCGCTCGATCCGATCACCGTCGAGGTCATCGGCGCCGCGCTGTCCTCGATCGTCGAGGAAACCGGCGAGGCACTGGTGCGCGCCTCCTATTCCACCAACGTCAAAGAGCGCCGCGACTGTTCCACCGCGCTGTTCGACCGGGCCGGCCGCACGCTCTGCCAGGCCGAGCATATCCCGGTGCACCTGGGCAGTTTCCTCGATTTCATCCCGATGGTGCTGTCGCTGCATGACGCGGCGGGCATCCGCCCCGGCGATGTGTTTGTCGGCAATGACGCCTATCAGGGCGGCGGCACCCATCTGCCCGACATCGTGCTGGCCGAGCCGGTGTTTCATGGCGGCCGGCTGGTGGCCTGGACGGTGAACCTTGCGCACCATTCAGATTTCGTCGACCGGGCGCATGCCCATATCTATCAGGAGGGGCTGCGCATCCCGCCGATCCGGCTATATCGCGAAGGGGTGTTGCAGGAAGATGTGCAGAACCTGATCCTGCTGAACTGTCAGGTGCCGCGCGAACGGCTGTCGGATCTGCGCGCGCAGATGGCGGCGAACCGGGTCGGCGTGCAGCGCTTTCAGGAGCTGTGCGCGCGCTATGGCGCCGAGACGGTGCTGGCCTCGGGGCAGGCGCTGCTGGACTACGCCGAGCGCAAGATGCGCGCCGGCCTGGCGGCGCTGCCGGACGGGGCGTGGCGGTTCGAGGATGTGTTCGACAATCTCGATTTCGACGCGCCGATCCCGCTGGCGGTCACGGTGACCATTTCCGGCGAGGACATCGCCTTGGCCTTCGAAGCGCCGCCGCAGGTCCGAGCCGGCATCAACATGACGCGCACCGCGCTTCTGGCCACGGTCTATTACATCGTGAAATCGGTGGTCGATCCGACGGTGCTGCCCAATGCCGGGCTGGCGCGGCCGATCACGGTGACGGCGCCGGACCGATCGATCCTCAATTGCGCCCATCCGGCGGCGGTCAACGGGCGGGTGCAGACCTGCCAGCGGGTGGCCGATCTGATCCTTGGCGCGTTGGCGCAGGCGGCGCCCGAGCGGGTCTCGGCCTGCACCAATTCGACCTGCACGGTGGCGCAGTTCTCGGGCACCCGGCAGAGCGGGCCGGAGGCCGGCGCCTACTGGGTCTATCTCGAGACCATCGGCGGCGGCGGCGGCGCCCGGCCCGCGGCCGACGGGCTGGACGGCATCCATGTGCATGCCACCAATACATCGAACCTGCCGGTCGAGGCGCTGGAAGTCGAATATCCGCTGATCCTCGAGCGCTACGAGCTGGTCGACGGCTCGCAGGGGACCGGCCGCCAGCGTGGCGGCATGGGGCTGCGCCGGGTCTACCGCGCCACCGAGGATTGCCTTGTCCGGGTCGATATCTCGCGCAACCTGTCGCGCTCCTGGGGGCTGGCGGGCGGCGGCGAGGGCGGCCACGGCAGCTATGCCACCGGCCCCGGCACCGCGCCTTTCGATCGCGGCCAGGGTGCCCTGCGCCGGGGCGAATGGCTGGAGGTGGTCACCCCCGGCGGGGGCGGCTATGGCCATCCCGAGGAACGCCGCGTCGCCGCCGAGTGACGCGCCCCCGAACCTTTACCCACCCGAAGGGCCGAAAAGAGCCCGCCACAACCGACAAGGAGACTGCAATGACCAATGGACTGAACCGCCGCGGCTTTCTCGCCACGACACTCGGAGGCGCCGGGGCGCTGAGCTTCCTCGGCCCGCGCGCGCTGATGGCGCAGGAGGGCGGCACGCTGCGCTTTGCGCTGTCGACCTTTCCGCCGAGCCTCGCGGCCTGGACCTCGGCCGGAACGGCGGCGGGGACCATCAAGCTGATGATGCACCGCGGGCTTCTGAGCTATGGAGCCGACGGCATGCTGCGCGGCGAGCTGGCCGAGGATTGGTCGGTGGATGACGCCGGGGTCTGGACCTTCACCCTGCGCGAGGCGCAGTGGCACGACGGCACGCCGGTCACCGCCGAGGACGTGGCCTATACCATCGCTGAGGTCGCCAAGCCCGACAGCGCCGCTTTCAGCCAGGGCCAGATGTCGCTGATCACCAAGGTCGAGACGCCCGACGCCCGCACCGTGCGGCTGCATACCTCGGAGCCGCTGGCGACCCTGCCGGGCTGGTTCGCGCATTACCACATGCCGATCATCAAGACCGGCGAAAGCCCCGAAACCGAGATCGGCGCCGGGCCCTTCACGCTCGACAGCATCGAACGCGGCGTGTCGCTGAGCCTCACGGCCTTCGACGGCTATTACAAGCCCGGGCTGCCGAAGCTCGCCGGGGTCGAGGCCATCGTCTATGCCGACGAGAACCTGCGCGTTGCGGCGCTGGAAGCGGGCGACGTCGATCTTGCCGAATACGTGCCCTGGCAGGCCATGGCACAGGTCGAGGACAATGACGCGCTGAGGCTCGATGTCACCGACGGGCCGTTCATGTATCTGACCTTCAACGCCGGCAAGCCGCCGTTCGACAACCCCAAGGTGCGGCAGGCCGTGGCGCATGCCATCAAGCGCGAGGATATCGTTGCGGCGGCCTTCTACGATCGCGGCGGGGCGCTGACCCATCTGCCGATCGCGGAGAAATCGGAATTCTTCAACCCCGACCTGGCCGACGCCTGGTCTTACGACCCGGAAAAATCCAAGGCGCTGCTGGCCGAGGCCGGTTATCCCGACGGTTTCTCCTGCACCATGCTGTCGACGGCGCAATACGGCATGCACCAATCCACCGCCGAGGTCTGTCAGGCCTATCTTTCGATGGTGGGCATCAACGCGCAGCTTGATCTGCCGGAATGGTCGAGCCGGGTGAAGAAGGGCAACGAAGGCCAGTACGACCTTGCCGTGATGGGCACCACCGCCGACAACAACGACCCCGACGGGCTGGTCAATGTGCTTGACGGCTCGCTGCCGCCCTCGTTCGTGCGCAGCTATGACATGCCGACGCCGGAGATCACCGAGCTTTTCGCCAGGGGTCGGGCGACCTTTGACACCGAGGAGCGCAAGGCGATCTACCACGAGCTGGAAAGCACCGCGATCGAGACGGTGCCGCTGGTCGGTCTCGCCTGGCGGGCGCAGGGTTATGGCATGAAGGCGGGCGTTTCGGGCTTTGCCAACCTGCCCGGGCAGCTGACCTTCTATTCCGGCATCACGCTGGAAGAAACCATGCTGGGCTGAGCGGTCCCCGATGGTCAGATACATAGCCTACCGCAGTCTCGTCGCGATCTTCCTGGTCTGGGTGGTGGTGACGCTGGTCTTCCTGTTGCTGCACCTGATCCCCGGGGATCCGGCGGAACTTCTGCTGAGCCAGGGCAGCATCGCGCCCGATCCGCAGGCGGTGGCCGCGCTGCGCGAGAAGATGGGGCTCAACGCCCCGCTGTGGCAGCAGTATCTCGACCATCTGGGGGGGCTGCTCTCGGGCGATCTCGGCGCGTCGTTCCGTGACGGCGCGCCGGTGATTGAACAGATCGCCACGCGCCTGCCGCGCACGCTCGAGGTGATCTTCACCGCCGCCCTGCTGGCCAGTCTGGCGGGGGTGCCGCTGGGCACCTGGGCGGCGATCCGCGCCGGCGGCAAGGCCGACGGTTTCGTTTCGTTGCTGGCCTCTGCGGCGCTGTCGACGCCGGTCTTCGTGGTCGGCTCGGTGGTGATCCTGATCTTTGCGCAACAGCTGAAATGGCTGCCGGCTGGCGGCTTCGTGCCGTTCTCGGAGGATCCGGTGCAACACCTGAAACTGCTGATCCTGCCGGCCGGCACCGTGGCGCTGAGCCTCTGGGCGGTGATCACCCGGATGACCCGCGCCTCGGTGCTGGAGGTGCTTGAGCGCGACCATGTGCGCACCGCCCGCGCCAAGGGGCTGGGCCGCAACACCATCCTGCGCCGCCATGTGGTGCGCAATGCGCTGATCCCGGTGCTGACGGTGCTGGGGCTCGAGATGGGCACGCTCATCGGCGGCACCGTGCTGGTCGAATTCGTGTTCAACTGGCCGGGTCTGTCGGGCTATCTCGTCGCCGCCGTCGACGCCCGGGACTATCCCGAAGTGGTCGGTATCGTGATGACGATCTCGGTGCTCTTTGTCTTTCTCAACCTCGTGGTGGACGTGGTCAATGCCGCGCTCGACCCGCGTATCTCGCTGGTGACGCCATGAGCCGATCGACCCGAAAACTGCTGCTGCCCGGCGGCATCGTCCTCGCGCTTGTCACCGTGCTGCTGCTGGCGCCGCTTCTGCCGCTGCACGACGTGCGCGCCATGGACATCCCGAACCGTTTCGCCGGCCCCTCGGCCGCGCATTGGCTGGGCCAGGACGAGTTCGGCCGCGACGTGCTGGCGCGGCTGATCTGGGGCGGGCGGGCCTCGCTGTTCATTGCCGTCGGCTCGGCCCTGGCGGCGGCCACGATCGGCACCCTGCTGGGCCTGCTCGGCGGCTATTTCCGCGGCGTCGTCGAAGTGCTGACGGTGCGCGCCGCCGAGGTGCTGCTGTGCCTGCCGCCGCTGTTGCTGGCGCTGCTGGTGGTGACCATCCTCGGCGCCGGCACCTGGCCGCTGATCCTGGCGCTGACGCTGCTCTATACCCCGAATTACGCCCGCGTCGCCTATGCCGCGACGCTTCAGGTGCGCGGGCTGGATTACGTCACCGCACAGCGCGCCATGGGCGCGCCGCCGCTGACCATCCTCGGCCGCACCATCCTGCCCAACGTGCTGCCGCCGCTGCTGGTGCAGATGTCGCTGGTGGTGGCCTCGGCCATGGTGATCGAGAGCGGGCTGAGCTTCCTCGGCCTGGGCGTGGTGCCGCCGACGCCGTCCTGGGGGCTGATGATCCGCGCCGCCCGGGGCGCGATGGAACAGGCGCCGATGCTGCTGGTCTGGCCGTCGCTGGCGCTGGCCGGCACCATCCTGACCTTCAACCTGCTCTGCGACCGGCTGCAAACCGCGCTCGACCCGCGCGAGGTGACCAAGGGCGGCGCGCTGTGGATGCGGCGGCCGGGGCGGCGCAAGACGGCGGCGGCGCGGCGGCCCGGGGCCGCGGACGACAACGGGCCGCTGGTCGAAATCCGCAACCTCGCCATCTCGGTCGGCCGGACGCCGCAGATCGACCTGGTGCGCCGTGCCGGGCTGACGGTGATGCCGGGCGAGACCGTGGCGCTGGTCGGCGAGAGCGGATCGGGCAAGACGCTCACCAGCCTGGCGCTGCTCGGGCTTCTGCCCGACCAGCTTCGGGTGAGCGCCGGCGAGATGCGCTATCGCACCCGCGCGGGCGCGGTGCTCGACCTGGCGCAGATGGACGAAGAGGCGTTTCGGGCGCTGCGCGGGCCGGAGGTGTCGATGGTGTTTCAGGACGCCGCCGCAGCGCTCAACCCGGTGCACCGGGTCGGCGACCAGCTGGCCGAGGCGCTGCGCGCCGGCGGTCTGACCGGCGAGCGCGCGGTGCAGGCCCGCGTCGTCGAGCTGCTGCGCCATGTCGGCATTCCCGATCCCGAACGCCGCCGCCGCGCCTATCCGCATGAGCTTTCGGGCGGGCAGCGCCAGCGCGCGATGATCGCCCTGGCGGTGGCCAATTCTCCCCGGCTGCTGGTGGCCGACGAACCGACCACCGCCCTCGACCCGACGATCCAGGCCCAGATCCTCGACCTGTTCCGCAAGCTCAAGACCGACACGCCGGACATGGGGCTGATCTTCGTCACCCATGACCTTGCGGTTGTCTCGGAACTGGCCGACCGGGTGGTGGTGATGTACGCCGGAGAGGTGGTCGAGACCGGGCCGGTGGCCGAGGTCTTTGCCCGGCCGAAACACCCCTATACCGCGGCGCTGATCGCCTCGGTCCCCGAGGGCGCGGCAGATCAGCTGCGCGCCATTCCCGGCAGCGTGCCGCCGCCGCATGACATGCCGCCGGGCTGCCGGTTTGCGCCGCGCTGCGATCATGCGCTGCCGCAATGCACCAGCCGGGTGCCGGAAACCAGCCACCCGGAGGCGTCCCGCAGCTCGCGCTGTATCCGCTGGAAGGAGGTCTGCTGATGTTCGACATGGGAGCCAAGCCCGCCCCGCTGGTCGAGGCCCGGGGCCTCGCGCGGAACTTTCCCGGCCGGCAGGGCCTGCTGGGCCGGGTGCGCGATGTCTGGGCGGTGCGCGATGTCACCCTGGCGCTGGCGCCGGGCGAGACCGTCGGCGTGGTCGGCGAAAGCGGATGCGGCAAATCCACGCTCGGCCGGATGATGATGGGCTTCGACCGGCCGACCGAGGGCAGCGTCAGCTTTGACGGCCGCGATCTGGCGGCGCTGTCGGCGGCCGAGCGGCGAAAGCTATCGCGGCGCATGCAGATGGTGTTTCAGGATCCCTTCGGCTCGCTCGATCCGCGGCGCAGCATCGGCGCGCAGATCACCGACGGGCTGCGCATTCACCGGCTGGTGCCGCCCGGCGAGATCGAGGCCGAGCTGTTTCGTCTGCTCGATCAGGTCGGCTTGCCGCGTTCGGCCGCGTCGCGCCGGCCGCATGCCTTCTCCGGCGGCCAGCGCCAGCGCATCGCGGTGGCCCGCGCCCTTTCGACCCGGCCGGATTTCATCGTCGCCGACGAGCCGGTCTCGGCGCTCGACGTGTCGATCCAGGCGCAGGTGGTCAACCTGCTGATGGACCTGCGCCGCGATCTCGACCTCGCGATGCTGTTCATCAGCCATGATCTGCATGTGGTGCGCCATCTCTGCACCCGGATCGTGGTGATGTATCTTGGCCGGGTTGTCGAAGAGGGCCCGGCCGAGCGGGTGTTTGCCACGCCGGCGCATCCCTATACCCGGGCGCTGCTGACCGCGACGCCGAGCCTGAAGCCGCGCCCGACCGGCGGCGCGCCGCGAATTCTGCCCGGCGAGTTGCCGAGCCCGGCGAACCCGCCCTCGGGCTGTCCGTTCCGCACCCGCTGTCCGCTGGCCGAGGCGGCCTGCGCCGAGGCGGTGCCAGCGGCACGCAGGATCGAACCGGGGTGGCAGGCCGCCTGCATCAAGGCGGCGCCGGAGGCGGTGGCATGAGTGCGCCGGTGGCGATGATCACCGGCGGCAACCGCGGCATCGGGGCGGCGATTGCGCAGGCGCTGGCGGCGCGCGGCTACCGGCTGGCGCTGGGGCTGCGCCGCGCCGGCAGCCTGCCGCCCGAGATCGCCACGCTCGATCCGCTCGAGGTGCCTTACGATGCCGCCGATCCGGCCGCCGCCCGCGCTTTTGTGGCAGCGACCGAGGCGCAGTTCGGCCGCATCGACGTGCTGGTCAACAATGCCGGAACCGGCGGCCCGCTGGAGCTGATGCCGGAGGCGCCGCAGCCCGATGACGAGATGGAAACGGCGCTCGAGCAATTGCTGGCGGTGAACGTCAAGGCGCCGTTCCGGCTGACCCGGGCGGCGCTGCCGGCGCTCTGCCGGTCGGGGCAGGGCCGGGTGATCGTGCTGGCCTCGCTCTCGGGCAAGCGGGTGCTGGGGTTGAACGCCGGCTACCAGATGACCAAACATGCCGCTGTAGCGCTGTCTCATGCCGCCCGCCGGGCCGGCTGGGACAGCGGCGTGCGGGCCTGCGCCATCTGCCCCGGTTTCACCGCAACCGACATGACCCTGCGCCACGATCTGCCGCGCGAGGAGATCACCCAGCCTGCGGATCTGGGCCGGCTGGTGGCCGAGATCGTGCGCCTGCCGAACAGCGCCAGCGTCTCCGAACTGGCGGTGAACTGGCGTTACGAGCCGGGGCTGTGATGCGGCCCTGGGTGACGACGGTGGCGGGCGACGCCGATTTGCCCGAGGCGGTGGAGCTGGTGGTCATCGGCGGCGGCATCATCGGCTGTTCGGCGGCGCTCTGGGCGGCGGAGCAGGGGCTGCGGGTGGCGCTGCTTGAAAAGGGCCGGATTGCCGGCGAGCAATCGGGGCGCAACTGGGGCTGGGTGCGGCGCATGGGCCGGGCGGCGGCGGAATATCCGCTGGGCATCGCGAGCCTGACGCTCTGGGCCGGGCTGAACGCCCGCATCGGCCGCGACACCGGCTTTCGCCGCTGCGGCATCGTCTATGGCGCCGGCAGTGCGCGCGAGGAGGCCTGGCTCGACGGGGTCGAGGCCGAGGCGCGGCGTTTCGGCCTCGGGGTCATGCGGCTGGATCGCGCCGGGCTGGCCGATCACTTTCCCGGCGCGCGGCTGGCCGCCACGACGGCGCTGATGACCGCAGACGACGGCCGCGCCGAACCGGCGCTGGCGGCGCCGGCGCTGGCCGAGGGCGCGCGCGACGCCGGGGCCGCCGTGCTCACCAATTGCGCCGTGCGCGGGCTGGAGACCGAGGCCGGCCGGGTGTCGGCGGTGGTGACCGAGCGCGGGGTGATCCGCTGCGGCGCCGCCATCCTTGCGACCGGAGCCTGGTCGCGGCTGTTCTGCGGCAATCTCGGGATCGATCTGCCACAGGTGCGGGTGCGCAGCTCGGTGCTGCGCACCGCGCCGGTGGCCGGCGGCCCGGCGCTGGCGCTCGGCACCGGTCGTTTTGGCATCCGGCCGCGGGCCGACGGTGGCTATACCGTGGCGCGCCGCGGCCGCACGCCGGTGCAGCTCACCCATGATCTGCTGCGCCAGGCGCCGCGCTTTGCCGCCGGGCTGCGGCAGAACCGCCGCGAGATTTCCCTGACCGTGGATCGCAGCCTGATCGACACGCTGGTCACGCCGCGGCGCTGGCGCGGCGACGAGATCAGCCCGTTCGAGCGCTGCCGGGTGCTCGACCCCGCGCCGCAGGACCGGCTGCTGGCGGCCGCGCTGCGCGACGTCTGCCACAGCTTTCCGGCGCTTGCCGGCGTGCCGGTGCGCGAGCGCTGGGGCGGGATCATCGACGTGACCCCGGACGGGGTGCCGGTGATCGACCAGGCCCCCGGGATCTCGGGGCTGGTGATCGCCACCGGCTTTTCCGGCCATGGTTTCGGGCTGGGCCCCGGCGCCGGGCAACTGGCGGCGGAACTGGCCACCGGCGCCGCGCCGCTGGTCGATCCCGCGCCATTCCGCCTTGCCCGGCTGCCCGGCGCGCGCCGGGCGGCGGCCGCCGCCGGTCCGCTCCACGAGGGCGCCTGAGAGGCGCCGCCAAGCCTCTGGCGGCACGGCAAAAATTTTCTCTATCGGCTGACAAACCCTTTGAATTGGACGGCGCCGCCCGCGACCGGTTCACTGCATGTGACAGTGACAAGCATTTCAAGGAGCCCCTCATGATCAACAAGATCCGCATGGCGGAACTGACCTCGGAAGAGGCGCGGCAGGCCCTGACCGCAGAGGCCGTCGTGCTGCTGCCGATGGGCTCGCTCGAGGATCAGGGCATCCATGCGCCGATGGGCGATTATCTGGCCGCCGACCTGATGGCGGTGGAGATCGCCAAGGCGGCCCGCGCCGAGGGCGTGGCGACCTTTGTGGCGCCGGTGATCCCCTTTGGCGGACGCGATTACTTTGACAGCAGCCATGGCGGGATCTCGATCAGCCATGCCACGTTGTGCGGCATTCTCGACGACATGTTCGCCTGTCTCAACCGGCACGGCATCCGCAAGGTGATGATCGTCAACGGCCATGGCGGCAATGTGCCGGCGATCACCGAGGTGACGCTGCGCTGGCGCCAGAAGGCCGGGCTTTTCGTGCCGTCGATGTATCTGTGGCAAGTGGCCTATGGCGAGCTGCCGGGATTGATCGGCCCGGAGCAGGCGGCGAAATCCTCGGGCCATGGCGGCGATCCGCTGACCTCGGTCGGGCTGCATTTCTATCCCGACCTGCTGCGCCCCGACCTAATCCGGCCGGCTCCCGAAGGCGCCGAGATCAAGGGGCTGGCGATTTCCGGTTTCAACACCGTCACCGTCGACGGCGCCAGGATACAGGTGCCGATCGAGGCGCTGGAGGCCACCGAGACCGGCGCCTTCGGCTGCGACCCGACGCTCTGCTCGGCCGAGACCGGCGACAGGCTGGTGGCGCGGCTGGCCGCCATTGGCGCCACGCTGGTGCGCGACCATGTCGCCCCGGGCCTGCACGACTGACCGACCCCATCCCGCGGACCGGCCGACACCGAACCGCCAACCCCCGGCTGCCAAGCAAAGACATCATGAACCGGACAACCGGTCGCGCAGCCCCCAACACGGAGAGAAGACCATGACCAAGACGATGCGACTGACCCTGACCACCGCGCTGGCGCTGGCGCTGGCCGGCCCGGCGCTGGCCGAGACCACCTGGCGCATGGCGACCAAGATGCCGGTGGACAGCCCCGAGGGGCAGGTGTTCGCCAAGTTCGCCGAGCTGACCGAGGAATACACCGATGGCGAGCTCAAGATCGATGTCTTTCCGAACGAGCAGCTCGGCAAGGAAGACGCGGTACTCGAGCAATTGCAGGCCAATATCATCCAGGTCTACGCCGAGGGCTTCGGCTACATGAAGAAATGGGAGCCGGCGCTGGCTTGGGTCGCCGCCGCCTTCGCCTTTGACGATTACGATCACTGGCAGCGGTTCATGACCTCCGAGACGGTGACCGGCTGGTTCGACAACGCCGCTGAACAATCCGGCGTGCGGCCGCTGGGAGATCCGACGCAGGTGCTGCGCGGGCCGTACCGGGTGATGGTGTCCAACGTGCCGATCGAGAGCGCCGCCGACATCGCGGGCGTCAAGCTGCGGATGCATGAGAACAAGGTGGCCATCGAGACCTGGGACCACCTTGGCGCCGAGGTCATCACCCTGCCGTGGACCGAGGTCTATCAGGGCATCTCCAAGAGCATCGTGCAGGCCGTGAACTCGCCGATCGCGCTGGTCGAATCGATGCGCTTCAACGAGGTCGCGCCCTATATCACCCGCCACGACGAATATTGGCAGTCGATCGGTTTCATGGTCAACGAACAGGCGCTTGCCGCGCTTGACGAGGAGACCCGCGCTGGGCTGCTCAAGGCCTATGAGGAGGCCGGCGATTATTCGCAGGAGGTGATGTTCGGCGTCGCCGAAGAGAGCATTGCGCGGATGGAGGAGGCCGGCGCCACCTTCAGCGTGCTCGACACGGCACCGCTGGTCGAGAAGATGCAGAGCTTCTACGACGATATGGCCGCGCAGGGCGAGCTGCCCGAAGGCTTCATGGCGGCGGTCGAGGCCAGCCGGGCCTCCGGCCAGTGACGCCTTACGACTATACTCCCGGGGGCCCGCGACAGCGGGCCCTCAACCGGATCGACCGGCTGAACTGGGATCTGGGCGGCATCTTCATGTGGCTGTCGAATGTCTGCCTGCTGGTGATGCTGGGACTGACGGTGGCCACCATCATCCTGCGGCCGATGAGCCTCGCGCCGTACTGGATGTGGCCCTGGACCATGGTGTTTTTCATCTGGCTCAGCTTCTTCGGCTTTTTCGCCATGTACGTGCGGCTCAAGGATGTGCGCGTCGATTTCATCGCCGGTCTGTTCGGCCCCGCCGGCATGGCCGTCACCCGGCTTCTGAGCGATGCCGCGACGCTTTCGGTGACCGGCGTGCTGCTGTGGCAATTGCCCAAGGTCATCGCCACCTCACGCGGGGTCTATGACGGTGCGATCCTGCCCGCCGGTTTCGAACTGCCGCGGCTGGCGCTGTCGATCCCGCTGTTCGTCTCGGCCGCGCTGGTAACGCTGACCGCGCTTCTCGACCTGGCCAAGATCGGCGCCGGGATGCCCGAGAACGTCGCCGACCATCACCCGGAGAGCTGACCCATGGCCTGGATCCTGATCGGAACCTTCATCGCGCTGATCCTGGTGCGCGTGCCCGTTTCCATCGCCATCGGCGCGGCGACGGTGCTGACCTTTGCCACTTCGGATTTCTCCTCGGCGATGCAGATCATCCCGCAGCAGATGCTCGAGGGGGTCAACAAGGCCTCGCTGACCGCGGTGCCCTTTTTCATCATGGCGGGCAACCTGATGAACGCCACCGGCGTGACCGAGCGCATCTTTGCCTTTGCCAATGCGCTGGTCGGCCATCTCAAGGCCGGGCTGGCGCAGGTCAACATCCTGTCGTCGATGATCTTTGCCGGCATCTCGGGCGCGGCGGTGGCCGATTGCGCCGGGCTGGGCGCAATCGAGATCAAGGCGATGCGCGAACGCGGCTACAAGGCCGATTTCGCCGCGGCGATCACCGTCGCCTCTTCGGTGATCGGGCCGCTGATCCCGCCGTCGATCGGGCTGGTGATCTATGCCTTTCTGGCGCAGCAGAGCATCGAACGGATGTTCCTTGCCGGGCTGGTGCCGGGGCTGACCGTCGGGCTGGCGCTGATGATCTATGTGCGGCTGCGCGCCGGTTTCGAGCAATTTCCGACCCAACCCCGCGCCACCCCGCGGCAGGTGGTGGGCACCGCCCGTCACGGCTTTGCCGCGCTGATCGCGCCTGGCATCATCCTGGGCAGCATCCTGTTCGGCTTTGTCACCGCCACCGAGGCCGGGGTGCTGGCCTGCCTCTACTGCATCGGGCTTGGCATCTGGTATCGCGAGCTGACCCTGCGCAACTTTGTCCAGGCGCTGTCGGATACAGCGATGATGACTTCGGTGATCATGATCATCATCGCCTTTTCGATTGCCATGGGCTGGTTGCTGGCGATCGACCAGACGCCGCAGAAACTGGCCGACTGGACCTTTTCGCTGACCGAGAGCCGGCATGTCTTTCTGGCGCTGCTGCTGATCTTCATCGTGCTCGTCGGCTGTGTCGTCGAGGGCGTGCCGGCCAAGCTGATCCTGGTGCCGACGCTGCTGCCGCTGATCGACGCCTACGGCATCGACCGGGTGCATTTCGGCATCATCATCCAGCTGGGCCTGCTGATCGGCATCGCCACGCCGCCGATGGGCATCGGGCTCTACATCGTCTCGGAGGTCGGCCGCGTCCGCTTCGAGCGGGTGACCCTGGCCGTGCTGCCGATGCTGCTGCCGCTTTTCGCCGTGCTGATCCTGCTGACCTATGTGCCGCAAATCGTGACCTTCCTGCCCGACCTCGTGCTGGGCCCGCAATAAGGACGAACCATGACCAACCTGACCTACAAGATGAACCCGATGCCGACGCCGATCGCGCAGGACAAGCTCGACCGTCTGGCCAAGCTGGAAACCGCGACCATCGGGCATTTCTATCACTTCGGCTTTGCCGCGCCGGCGATTCAGCCGGTGCTGCCCGGCAAGGTGGTGGCGGCGACGGTGGCGACGCTGGCCATTCCCGGCCTCGATTCGACGCTGCTGCACCATTGCCTGAGCCAATGCGGGCCGGGTTACTTCCTGGCCGTCGACCGGCTGGGCGACAGCAAATATGCCTGCTGGGGCGGCGGCGTGACCCGGATGGCGGCGATGATCGGGCTGGAGGGCGGCTGCGTCGACGGCCCGCACACCGACACCGCCGAGATCGAGGAACAAGGCTTTGCCATGTGGTCGCGCGGTGCCTCGCCGGTGACGACGCGGCTCTACAACACCGGCGGCGGCTTCAACGTGCCGGTCTCGATCGGCGGCGCGGCGGTGCTGCCGGGCTATGCGGTGCTGGCGGATGCCTCCGGGGTGCTGTTCATCGCGCCCGAGGATCTCGATGCGGTGCTGGAAGAGGGCGAGCTGAAGACCGAGCGCGGCCGCATCAGCGAGGCCAAGGTCAGCGACGGCACGCATCTCGGCCAATTGTCCGGTGCGACGAAGATGGTCGAGGGCAAGCTGGCGGGCTGACCCCCGTTGCCTACGATGTAACCTGACCCTAGTTGCCCTCGATGTAAGAGGTATAGCGCGGATGATCCCGACACCAGGCCTGCGCGCTGTCGCGTGCCAGTTCCAGAACCAGCTTGACCTGCTTGCGCCGCGCCCGGTTGGCGTAGGTGCAGGCGAGGTCGAGCGGCGGGATCTTGTCGGTCACCTCGAGCTGGACCAGCCGGCCGTCGGCCAGCTCCTGCTCGACGCCGGCCAGGGCCAGCGCCGAGGCGCCATAGCCCCGCCGCAGCATGTCGTACATCGTCGACAGCGAATTGCCGTAGTGCCGCGCCGCCGGCTGCGAGCGCATCTCGTCGATGACCTCGGCCACCGGGTTCCACATCGGCGATGTCTTGGGATAGAGCACCAGCGGCAGATTGCGCAGCGCCTCGGGCGTCAGCGGCTGCACCACGCCCTGCACCAGATCCGGCCGTGCCACCCAGCCGACATCGAAGCGGGTGGTGAAGGCGGCCTCCGGCACCCTGTCGCCGCCGGCGGTGAAGGCGAGATCCAGCGTCCCGGCATCGATGAAACGCGCCAGTTGCAGATCCGAGCTGGAATAGACGTCGAGGGTGATCTCCGGGAGCTCGTCGCGCAGCCGTTGCAGCAGGATCGGCCCCCAGGTCAGTGCCGCCATCCCAGCCAGGCCGATGGTCAGCCGCTGCTTGTGCTTGTCCAGAAGCCGGGTGTTCATCGTCTCGCGCAGGTTCAGGAACTGCAACGCGAAATCCGCCACTTCCATGCCCTGATCGGTCAGCCGGAAGGCCGGGGCGTTGCGGTCGATCAGGGTCTTGCCGAGATCGGTCTCGAGCGACTGAATCCGCGCCGAGACCGCCGGTTGCGTCAGCCCGAGGCGCTGCGCGGTCTGCCGGTAGTTCTGAATCTGGCTGAGCCAGTAGAAGGCCTCGAGCTGTTTGAAATTCATCCCCTAACTCCCCGACACGAACAATGAAGGACAGACCCATGAAAGCCGCCGTCTACCTGCCCCTCGAAGACAAGATCCAATGGTGGGTCGAGATGCTGCAAGGCCTGCTGCCCGGCTGGCAGGTCGTCGCGATGGATCAGGCGAGCGAGCCGGAAAGCATCGACGTCGCCGTGGTCTGGCGCCCGCGCACCGGCGATCTCGCCCGGTTCGCGAACCTCAAGGCCATCGTCTCGATCGGTGCCGGCATCGACCATGTTCTCGCCGACGAAAAACTCCCCGTCGGCGTGCCGATCATCCGCACCGTCGGCGACGACCTGACGCAGCGGATGCGCGAATACGTCGCCCTGCACGTGCTGCGCCATCACCGCGACATGCCGCGCCAGCTTCAGGCCCAGGCCGAGGCCGACTGGCACGCCATCGTGGTGCCGGTGGCGCCGAACCGCACGGTCGGGGTGATGGGGCTGGGCAATCTCGGTGCGGCGGCGGCGCAGACGCTGGCCGGGCTGGGCTTTGCCACCCGTGGCTGGTCGAAATCGCCCAAGGAGATCAGCGGCGTGACATGCTATTCCGGGGCCGAGGGCTTTGACGCCTTCCTCGACGGCTGCGAGATCCTGGTCAACCTGTTGCCGCTGACCGAAGCGACGCGCGGCATCCTGAACGCCGAGCTCTTCGCCAAGCTGCCGCGCGAGGCCTGCGTGATCAATTGCGCCCGTGGCCCGCATCTGGTGGATGACGATCTCCTGGCGGCGCTTGACAGCGGCCAGGTGAAACAGGCCACGCTCGACGTCTTTCACCAGGAGCCGCTGCCCGCCGATCACCCGTTCTGGAGCCATCGCGGGATCACCGTGACGCCGCATGTCGCCTCGCAGATCGATGCCGACACCGGCGGCCGGATCATCGCCGAGAACCTGCGGCAGTTCGCCGAGACCGGCACCTGCCCCGATGTGGCCGATGCGGCGCGCGGCTACTGACATCCGGCGGGGGCCCTCAGACATGTTGGCCCCCGTTCACGTCGATCGAGCTGCCATTGACATAGCCGGCCTCGGCTGAACACAGGAACAGCACGACGCGGGCGACCTCGTCGGGCTGGCCGAGCCGGCGCATCGGGATCAGGCTGGCCATCTCCTCGGTGCCGGGTGACAGGATTTCGGTCTCGATCTCGCCCGGGGTAACCATGTTGACCCGGATGCCACGCGGGCCGAGCTCGGCCGCCGCCTCGCGGGTCAGGGCCGCCAGCGCCGCCTTGGAACAGGCATAGGCGGTGCCGGCAAAGGGGTGCACGCGGGTGCCGACGATGGACCCGACATTGACCACCGCGCCCGTACCACGCGCGAGCTCGGGCATCAGGTCGCGCATCAGCGCCGCGGGGCCGATCAGGTTGACCGCAAGCACCTGCCGCCAGATCTCGTCGCTGCTGGTGGCCACGCCGAGGCGCTCGCCCTGCGGCCCCTTCGGCGAGATGCCGGCATTGTTGACGATGGCGTTGAGACCGCCGTCGCCCAATGTCTCGCGCAGGCGCGCCACCAGATCGGCGCGCGCGGCCGGATCCGCCAGATTGCCCTGGAAATGATCGGAGGTGCCGGCGTGCCAGGGGCACCGCGCATCGAAGGCGCTGCGCGAGACCGTCAGCACCCGCCAACCGGCGGCCTGAAACAGCTTAACCGTGGCGTGGCCGATCCCACGGCTGGCGCCGGTGAGCAGGAGTGTCTTCTGGGTCATCCGGTGCCTCCTTTGCGGTCTTGTCGGCTCAGATATGGAAGGAGACGCCGGCCTCGGCCAGCCCGCCGCCCATCGCCGAAACCGTGCCGTCGGCGCGCCAGCAGGCGGCGCCGGTCATCTGCCCGCCCGGCCCGAAGGCGATGGCGTTCATGCCGCCGCCGACATGCGGCACCAGGGCGACTTCGTGGCCCCTGGCTTCCAGCGCTTTCCGGTGATGGGCGTAGTCGGGTTCGAGCTCGACATGACCGCCTTCGGTCCAGATCCGCGGCGCCTCGACCGCCTGTTGCGGGGTGAGGCCGAAATCGATCAGGTTGACGATGGCCTGCATCGCCGAGGGGAAGATGCGGAGCGCGCCGGGCAGGCCGAGCGCAAAGCGCGGCACGCCATCCTTGAGCACCATCATCGGCGCCATCGAGGTCGGCACCCGCTTGCCGGGCTGGATCGACAGCGCCTTGCCGGGGTGGGGGTCGAAATTGTACATGTAGTTGTTGGGGATGATGCCGGTGCCCGGCACCATGATCCGCGCCCCGAACAGGCCGTTGATGGTATGGGTGGCGGAAACCACGAAACCGTCGCGGTCGGCCACGGTGACATGGGTGGTGTTCCGGCTCTCATGGCCCGGCGGCACCGGCCCGGCGCCCCCGGCATCGCGCAGCCGGGCGCGGCAGTCGCGGGCGTAGTCCTTGGAAATCAGCCGCTCGACCGGGATGTCGACGAAATCCGGGTCGCCCGAGGCGGCGCGGCGGTCCTCGAAGCCGACGCGGATCACCTCGGCCAGAAGATGCAGCCGCGCGGCGCTGTCGAAGCCCATGGCGGCGAGGTCGTAGCCTTCGAGGATGTTGAGCATCTGCGCCACATGCACGCCCGAAGAGGCCGGCGGCGGCGGCCCGGCGATCTGATGGCCGCGATAGTCGGCAAAGATGGCATCGCGTTCGCGCGCCCGGTAGTCGCGAAGATCATCCAGCGAGACGCTGCCCTCGGCGCCCAGCCTTTCGACCAGCGCCGCGCCCAGCGATCCGCCGTGCAGCGCGGTGTCGCCCTCGCGGGCGATCTGTCTCAGGCTCTCGGCATAATCGCCCTGCACCAGCCGGTGGCCGGGCGTGGCGGGGGCGCCGCCCGGCAGGAACAGCGCGGCGATCACCGGGTCGCGGGCCAGATCAGCGGCATGGCGCTGGATCGTGCCGTTGAGATAGGCGGTGACCCGGAAACCGCCGGCGGCCAGCCGGATCGCCGGGGCGATGACATCGGCAAAGGGCAGGGCGCCCTGCGCCGCCTGCATCGCGCACCAGCCACGCAGGTTGCCGGGCACCGCCACCGCCGCCGGGCCGACGAGATTGCGGCGGCCTTCCGTCTCCATGTAATCGGGCAGCCGGTCCGAGACCGGGCGGAACATCCCGGGCGTGGCGGCGGCGCCGGCGTGCGACAGGCAGTCATAGACCACGTGGCGGCCGTCCGGGGTGCGCAGATGCGCGACGCCGCCGCCGGCAATGCCCACCATCATCGGCTCGACCACGGTCAGCGCCAGCAACGCGGCAACCGCCGCATCCACGGCATTGCCGCCCGCCGCCAGCATTTCGTGGCCGGCGGCGCTGCCCAGCGGGTGGTTGGTGACGACGACGCCGCCGGACCCGCTGGCCGGGGCCTTGCGGCAGGTGAAGGGCAGGGAAGGAGCTTGCGTCATGATCGGTCCTGTGGTCGGGCCCGCGCAGGGCGTCCTGGGGTCATGGGGCGGTGGCGCTTTCGGTGAGGGCCGGCACCCGCTGCTCGAGCGTCGCGACGAAGGCTCGGGCGGCCTCGGTCAGCGGCCTGCGGGCCGGCTCCAGCAGGTAGAGGCTGCGCCAGAGATCGAGGCCCCCCACCGGCACAAAGCGGATTTGCGGGTCGCGGAACAGCAGCACTGCGTTCCTGGGCAGAAGCGCGACCCCCAGCCCGGCGCGCACCATGCAGAGCTGGGCAATGGTCGAATGGGCGCGCAGCTGCGGCGCGAGAAAGGCGCGCGGGATCGCCGCGCAATCGGTCAGAAGCTGTTGGGTGCCGGCCTGGGCGTCGAGCCCGATCAGCGAGGCGGCGTCGATCTCGTCAAGCCGCACGGCGTCGCAGCCGGCAAAGGCGTGGCCCGCCGGGCAGGCCAGCCCGATCTCGTCGCGCAGGATGCCGCGCTGGCGCAGATCGGCCGAATGTTTTGCCCGCCCGGCAATGGCGATATCGAGCCGGCCCTCGGCCACCATCTGCGCCAGGCGTTCGGCGATGTCGTCGTGCAGCAAGCATTGCAGCCCCGACCGCCCGGCAAGGAAATCCGCCAGCACCGGCGCCAGCAGCTCCGAGATCGCCGAGGGGGAGGCGCCAATGTGCAGCGTGCCGCTTTCCAGCCCGGCGCGGGCGCTGAGCCGGTCGATTGCCCGGTCCATGCCGGACACCAGCGGCGCGGTATCGGCAAGAAAGTCGCGGCCGAGCGGCGTGATCGAGGGCGGCCGTGTGCGACGGTCGAAGAGCGGGGCGCCGATGTCGGCCTCGAGCTGGCGCATCAGCTCCGACAGCGCCGAGGGCACGACACCCAGCGATTCCGCCGCCGCGGCGAAGGTTCCCTGCGCCGCGATTGCATGCAGGGCGCGGAGATGGCGGAAATTGATATTCAATTTGTCTGTCGAAGCTTTCATGTTATTCGGAAAATATGATACTAAACGCCACAAAGCAACAGATTCCGACAAAGGGCGGCCGAATATGAGTGAGCTTCCGCAGACAGGCGACGGCGCGGCGGTTGCCATCGAAGCGCTGGACGAAGCGCTGCGGCAGGCCGGGTTCCGCGGCGCGCTGGACGGTGACAGCGCCCTGCGCGAGGCGATGTCGACCGACAATTCGGTCTATCGCATCTGCCCCGATCTGGTTGCCGCCCCGTGCGATGCCGCCGACATGGCGGTACTGGTGGCGGTGATGCATCAGCCGCGGTTCCGCGCCATCCCGCTGACCGCGCGCGGGGGCGGCACCGGCACCAACGGCCAGAGTCTGAACCGGGGCGTGGTGGTCGACACCCGCCGCCACATGCACCGCTTGCTGGCGCTCGATGCCGAGGCCGGGTGGGCCGATGTCGAGCCGGGCCTGGTGCTCGACGATCTGAACGCGCAGATCCGCGACACCGGCTGGTTTTTCGCACCGGAAACCTCGACGTCGACCCGCTGCACCATCGGCGGCATGGTCAGCACCGACGCCTCGGGCAAGGGGTCGCGGGTCTATGGCAAGACCTCCGACAACCTTGTGGGCCTCGAGATCGCGCGCCCCGAAGGGCTGTTGTGGAGCGGTGACCCGGCGCCGGATTGGGCCCGGCCGATGCTGGCCGAGGCCGGGCGTGCGGCGCGCGACGGCCGCGCCGCGTTTGTCGCGGCCACCCCCGCGCTGAACCGGCGGTTCACCGGCTACGATCTCGAACGCGCCTGCACCGAGCCGGGCGGCTTCGACTGGTGGCGGCTGTTTCCCGGCGCCGAGGGCACGCTGGGGCTGATCTCGCGCATCCGCGTCCGCCTGCGCCGCATCGAGGCCGAGAAACGCCTGATCCTGGCCGGCTTCGACGGGTTTCGCGCCGCGCTCTCTGCCGCGGTTCCGCTGGCGCGAGGGGCGCCGACCGCCGTCGAGGTCATGGACGCGCGCACCCAGGGGCTGGCCGCCGGCGCCGGTCTGCTGGACGCGCTGCCCGAGGCGCTGCGCGCGCCCGACATCGCCCCGGTGTTCATCGAGGTCAATGGCACCGGCCCCGAGGAGGTCGAGGCCCGGGTGGCGGCGATCGGCGAGATTCTGGCCAGCTTGCCGGGGCTGCGCGCCACCCATCTCGCTGCCGGACGAGACGAGATCCGCCGGCTCTGGGCGGTGCGTTCGGCCGGGGTCGGCCTGCTGGGCCGCACCGAAGGCCGCGCCCGGCCGGTCGCCTTTGTCGAAGACGCGGTGGTGCCGCCGGAGAACCTGGCCGGCTTTCTCGACGACTTCCTCGCCACGCTGGATGGCTTCGGCCTGAACTACGGCATCTATGGTCATGCCGATGTCGGCTGCCTGCACGTCCGGCCGGCGCTCGACATCGACCGCGACGCCGACCGCGCGATCTTGCAGAAAGTCTCGGATGCGGTCTTTGCGCTGACCCGCAAGCATGGCGGCATCTTCTGGGGAGAACACGGCAAGGGCGTGCGCGGCGCCTATCTGCGCGACTGGATCGGCGATGAGGCCTATGCCGCGCTGCAAGGCGTCAAGGCCGCCTTCGACCCGGAGGGGCGCTACAACCCCGGCAAGCTGGTGGCGCCGCCCGAGCGGTTGATGGGCATCACCACCACCCCGTTCCGGCCGTTCAACGCGCCCGAGGGCGACCCGCTCGACAAGGCCTTTCGCTGCAATGGCAATGCGCAATGCCTCTCCTACGCCGCCGCGACGCCGATGTGTCCCTCGTTCAAGGCCAGCGCCGACCTGCGCCACAGCCCGAAAGGCCGGGCCGATGCGCTGCGGGCCTGGCACGGCGCCCGCGACAGCGCGCCGCCGGCAGAGCTGGCCCGGCGCGAGGCCGAACTGCATGCGGTGCTCGATACCTGCCTTGGCTGCAAGGCCTGCGCCACGTCTTGCCCGGTGCAGGTCGACATTCCCGAGATGCGCAGCCGGTTCCTGGCCGACTACCACCGCCGCCACCGGCGCGGTCTGACCGAGCGGCTGACCCTCCTGGCCGAGCGCGCCAG
Organism: Marinovum sp. E3; assembly: GCF_055755275.1. Lineage (NCBI taxonomy): Bacteria > Pseudomonadati > Pseudomonadota > Alphaproteobacteria > Rhodobacterales > Roseobacteraceae > Marinovum > Marinovum sp. E3. The sequence goes on along the minus strand of NZ_JBVTQV010000002.1, from coordinate 134,713 downwards.
CCCGTTGGCGCTGCGGCTGGCGCCCGTTGTCGCGCCCCTCTGGCCGCTGCTTCGCCCGCTGGCCGAAAGGCTGACCGCCACCACCGATCTGCCGCCGCGGCTGGCCCGGCGGCTGGCGCCCGAGCTGTACCTGCGCGACAACGAACTGGCGGGGTCGCTGCCCGAGGGAAGCGTGATCCTCGCCCAAGACTGGTTTACCGCGCTCTTCGACGCGGCCGCGCAGCGCCAGGCCGTGGCCGGGCTCCGCGCATTGGGCTATTCGCCGCGTCTGCTGCCGCTCTGTCCCGGGGGCAAGGCCGCCCATGGCGCCGGCGATCTGCCGGGCTTTCGGCGCCTTGCCGGCCGGTTGGCCGCGCACCTGCGCCGCGCGGCGGCCACCGGGGCGCCGATCCTGGCGCTCGATCCGGCGTTCGGCATGATGCTGCGGCAGGAATACCCGAAGGCCGGGATTCGCGTGCCGGCGGTTCTGATGCCACAGGAATTTCTGGCGGAAGAGCTGGCGCGGGGCCGGGCCTTTCCGCAGGCCGGGCAGGACAGGGCGCGGCTGCTGGGCCATTGCACCGAAGTCACCGCCAATCCGCAAAGCGCCCGGCAGTGGCGGCAGGTCTTTGCCGCGCTCGGGGTCGCGCTGGAAACACCCGACACCGGCTGTTGCGGCATGGCCGGGCTGTTCGGCCACCAGGCGCGCCATCAGCGCATGTCGCGCGATCTCTTCGCCCTGTCCTGGCGGGATCAGGTCGATGCCCCATGTCCCACCGCCGCCTGCGGCTTTTCCTGCCGCAGCCAGGGCCACCGCCTGGCCGGCCGCGATTTGCTGCATCCGCTGGGCCTGATCGCCGCGGTGCTGGCGCCAGCGGCCGCGGCCAGGCACCCGGGCTGACCGGCGACGGCGCCGGTGTGCCGGGGGGTCATTCGTGCAGCAGCACCGGGCCTTTTGCGGCAAAACCCATCCGCACTTCGGCCCCGGGCGCCAGCGGCGCATCCACATCCTCATGCACCGCAAACACCTGTCCGAAGGCGCCGGTCAGCGTGTATTCCATGCGCACACCCACATAGGTCGCCTTGGCCACGGTGGCGCGGATGCCCCGGTCATCGCCGATCCTCAGCCGGGACGGACGAACGGCGACGGTGGCCGGGCCTTCCGAAAGACCGCGCGAGGGCAGGTCGTGGCGATAGCCTTCGATGTCGATCGTGGCGGTCTGGCCGTCGATGGCGACGATGGTGCAGGCCAGCAGGTTGGCTTCGCCGATGAAATCCGCGACAAACCGGTCATTGGGCGCCTCGAAGAGCTGGCGCGGGGTGCCGATCTGGGCAATCGCGGCGTTGCGCATGACGACGATCTCGTCGGAGACCGCCAGCGCCTCTTCCTGATCGTGGGTGACATAGACCACCGTCAACCCGAGATCCTGCTGGATCGCGCGGATATCCTCGCGCACCTGGCGGCGGAGCTTGGCATCGAGGTTGGAGAGCGGCTCGTCGAACAGAAGCACCTGCGGTTCCAGCACCAGGGCGCGGGCGACGGCCACGCGCTGCTGCTGTCCGCCGGACAATTCCGACGGCAGCCGGCCATCAAAACCGCGGAGGCCGACGAGATCGAGGCCGTGAAGCGCGCGGCTCCGGGCCTCGTCCCTGGCAAATCCCGAAAAGGTCAGCCCGTACATCACGTTCTCCAGAACGTTCATGTGCGGAAAGAGCGCATAGGACTGGAAGACCATGGAAACGTCGCGATCTGTCGCGGGCAGTCTGGTCACGTCGCGGCCACCGATGAGAATGCGGCCCGCGCTGGCCATCTCGAGCCCGGCGATCATGCGCAGGGTGGTGGTCTTGCCGCAGCCGGAGGGGCCGAGCAGCGTCACCAGCTTGCCGGCGGCCACATCGAGATCGATCCGGTCGACGGCCACCACGTCCTTGCCGAAGAGCTTGGACACGCCTTCGAACCGGACCGGGGCGGCCTTGGAGCCGATTTTGCTGTCGCTCATGAGGTTCTCCCGGTTCCGAGTTCGGTGCGCCGGCCGATCTGAACCCGGCCGACAAGAAATTGCAAAAGCCCGACCGCGGACAGCATGACGAAGATCAGCGTCGTGGAATAGGCGATGGCGAGGCCGTAATCGTTGTTCTCGACGCGGCCGATGATGTAGCTCGTGGCCATGTCGTATTCCGCCGAGACCAGGAAGATCACCGCCGAGATCGCGGTCATCGCGCGGACGAAGCTGTAGACCAGGGCGGCGAGGATCGCCGGGCGCAGCAGGGGCAGGATGATCCGGCGGAAGGTCTGCCAGGAATTGGCCCCGAGGGTTAGCGAGGATTCGTCGAGCGACCTGTCGAGTTGCGACATGCTGGCGATACCCGCGCGCACGCCGACCGGCATGTTGCGGAAGATGAAACTGACCACCAGGATGACGCCGGTTCCGGTGATCTCGATCGGGGGCACGTTGAAGGCCAGGATATAGCTGACGCCGATGACGGTGCCGGGGATGGCAAAGCTCAGCATGGTTCCGAACTCGAAGGCGTTCTTGCCGGCAAAGCTCTGCCGGGTCAGGAGGTAGGCGGTGATCAGCCCGACGGCGGCGGTCAGCGGCGCGGCGATGGCGGCAATGCTGATCGTGGTCCAGAAACTGTCCCAGGCGGCCCCGGTCCAGCGGATGCCCGCCTCTTCGATGCGCACCGAGAAGGCGGTGACATAATGCTTGAGCGTCAGCGCGTTGTTGACCCCCCAGAGCTCGACGATGCTGCCATAGACGATCATGCCGTAGACCACGATGGTGAACAGGCCCCAGCCGATCACGATGATCTGCACCGGCACCGAAAGGCCGGTCGGCATCAGGGGATGCATGCCCGCGTCGCCCTTGCCGGTGACGGTGGTATAGCTTTTCTTTCCGAGCCAGGCGCGTTGCGCGTAAAAGGCCGAGAGGGTGAAGAACAGCAGCACCATGGCCAGAACGGCGGCACGGCCCTGATCGTATTGCGCGCCGACGATGGCAAAGAAAATTTCGGTCGACAGGACGTCGAAATTGCCGCCGAGGACCAGCGGGTTGCCGAAATCGGCCATGCTCTCGATGAAGCCCAGAAGAAAGGCATTGGCGAGCCCGGGGCGGATCAGCGGCAGCGAGACGGTGCGGAAGGTCTGCCATCTGTTGGCGCGCAATGTCTGGGCGGCCTCCTCCATCGAGGGCGAGACCCCTTCGACCACGCCGATCAGCACCAGAAAGGCAATCGGCGTGAAGGCCAGGGTCTGGGCGATCAGCACCCCCGGCATGCCGTAGAGCCAGCGGGTGGGCTGCGTGCCGAACATCTCGGCGACAAATTGGGTGACCGAGCCCGAAAGCCCGAACAGGAGGATCAGCGCGAGGCCGATCACGAAAGGCGGCGTGATGATCGGCAGGACGGTGAGCGCCCGCAAGGCCCGCTTGTAGCGAAAGCCCGAGCGCGTCACCACAAGCGCAAAGCAGAGGCCCAACACCGTGGTGATCAGCCCGACGAGGATGGCGAGGGCCAGCGAATTCCAGGCGGCGCCGCAGCGGGCGCCCCAGAAACAGCCGATGCCCCAGAGCCGGTCATCGAAGAACTTCGACAGGAAGACGCTGACCGAATAGGCGCCGTCCTCGGTGACGAAGGCGGCAAACAACATCCTGGCGATCGGAAAGAACACAAAGGCGGTGACAATGGTGATCACGCCGCCGATGGCGCTGACCACAAAGACATCGCCGTTGATCGCCCCCCGCGCGGCGACGCCCTGGGTCAGCAGGAAGAGAAAGGCCGAGGCGCAGATCATCGCACCGTAGCCCATGCCGAACTGGCGGATCGGGAGTTCTCCGAACAGCGCCTCCTGCCAGGCGAAGCTGAAGCCGCGGATGCCGATGGAAAAGCCCTGCACGATCATCCAGCCGAACCCGAGCGCCCCGGCAAGGATCAGGATGCGGGCATAGATCGGGTCGTTTTTTGCCCGCCGCAGCACCAACAGCGGCAGCGCCAGCGGGAGCAGGAGCGGCGCCAGCCACAGCTTTTCGCCCTGTCCGATCAGGAACAGGGCCGGCGCGACATCCGCATCGAAAGGATAGCCGCCGGTCAGCCAGTCGAACGACCACAGGCCATCCTCTACCATGTACCATGGCAGAAGGCCGAAACCGACCCACCCGGCAAGGATCCAGAAGATCAGCACCGGGTGAGTGGTCTTTTCCGGTTCCTCCCTCACTTACTGCGGCAGGACCGAGACTTCCTCATCCCATTTCTGCAACAGCCGTTTGCGTTCGTCCGAGGAGCCGTATTTCTTGAAGTCATAGTCGATCAGCTTGATCTGGCTCATGTCGGGGGCGCTTTCGGAGGTTTCGGCCGCCATGTTCGACGGCACCTGGAAGGCGTTCACCTCGAGCGCGAGGTTCTGCGCCTCGGCGCTGAGCGCCCAGTCGTAGAACTTTTTCGCCTCATCCAGGTTACGGGCGCCGTCGATGATCGACATCGAGCCGATTTCGTAGCCGGTGCCTTCGCAGGGGGCGACAACCTTGATCGGGAAGCCCGAGACCGCCTGTTTCACCGCATCATGCATGAAGACGATGCCGATGGTGTTTTCGCCGCGACCGGCGGCCTTGATCGGGGCCGAGCCGGATTTGGTGTATTGGTTGATGTTCTTGTGCAGGCCCTTCATGAACTCGAAGCCCTCGTCTTCACCGAAAATCTGCACCATCGAGGCCAGCGTCGTATAGGCCGTGCCCGAGGAATTGGGATTGGCCATCTGCACATGGCCCTTGTACTCGGGTTTCAGCAGGTCTTTCCAGCAGGCCGGTTCGGGCAGGTCGTTGGCGGCGACAAGATCGGCGTTGTAGCCATAACCCAGCGCGCCAGAGTAGATGCCGATGGTCCGGTTTCCGGCGCTTTCCGCCTGCGAGATCGCCCAGTCGTGCAACTGGTCGCGCATGGGCGAGACATATTCCATGGTCAGGCCCTCTTCGGCGGCCTGCAAATGCGGATCGCCGGTGCCGCCCCACCAGACGTCGCCCTTGGGGTTTGCGCTTTCGGCGCGGACCTGCGCAAAGGTCTCGCCGCTGGACTTGCGTGTCATGTTGACGTCGATGCCGGTGGCATCCTCGAAACTGCGCGCCATCAGCTGGCACCAGTCTTCCTGCGCCGAACAGTAGAGCGTCAGCTTTTCGGCCTGTGCCGCCCCCAGCGACGCGGCATAGGCGATCAGCGACAGGGCCGCGGTACGTGTCAATGTCTTCATGTCTTCCTCCCTTGGGTTTGGTTTGGCCGTTTTTCCGGCCTTTCACCGCCCGAACCTACGAAGCCCGCCGCAATTCCTCCAATGCGGTCAATTTCCCGGAGTCTTCCGCCAGCCGTTTCAGAAGGCCGGTCAATTCCTCCTCGTTCACCAGCCTGGCCGCCTTGTTCGGCGAAAACCAATGGCGTTTGCGTTCCTTGCGCTCTTTCCAGCGGCGCTTGAGCCGGTCGACCACCATCGGATAGACCGTCACGCGGCACAGCACGCTTTCGCCGCCGGTCAGGCGTTTTTCGTAATGGTATCGGCCGAGCGCCTTGTCGGAGACGAAGCCGACGGCGCCGGCCTCTTCCAGCGCTTCGATCTTGGCGGCGCGCCAAGGCTTCTTGCCGTCCATCAGCCAGCCCTTGGGCATGACCCAGCGCCCGGTATCGCGAGAGGTCACCATCAGCACCCGCAACCGGCCTTTCCTGTCCCAATGGACCGGCAAGGCGGCGATCTGCCTGGCGATGCGGGCCTTGGATTTGCTCATGCCGGCTTCCCCGCGAATTTCGGGCGCGCCAGCCGGCTGGCGAGAAGATCGCCGGTTTCCTCGGCGATAGGGTAGGCGACATAGCTGATCGCGGCATTCACCTGTTTCAGCAGCCTCAGGGTTTCCTGATGGGCGTTTGTGGTGGCGATACTGGCCGGGTTGCCCTGGCCGAGGCGCGTCAGGTGGCGTTCCTGCAATTTCTGCTCTTCGCGCCGGATGCGATCCTTTTCCGCCACCAACTGGCGCGCCGACTCGGCATCGCCGGTGGTCAGCACCGAGAGCGCCAGCCGCGTGTTCGTTGCCACCTGATCATGAAAGGCCTCGATGTCCCGCAGCCCCTCGTCCGAGAAGGCATGGGCCTTGTCGTGCAGCCGTTTTGCCAAGGTCAACAGGTTGACAGCGACGCGGTCGGCAGCCTCTTCGAGGCTGTTGGCCATGGCGACCAGTTCCACCGCGCGCCGCGCCTGTTCGCGGGGGATGTCCTTGTCGCGCAGCTGCGACAGGTAGATCTTGGTTTCGTAATGCATCCGGTCGACGGCATCTTCGCGAAGCTCGATCAGATCCGCCGCCTGTTGATCCCATTGGCGCAGCAACCCCGGGATCGGCGACAGCATGGCCTGCACCGTTTCGCCCATCCGAAGCAGTTCGCGCTGCGCGCAGGCCAGCGCCATGGCCGGTTCGTCGAGCACGCCGGGATCCAGCGCGGTGCGGGTCACCGCCTCGGCCTCGGTCGATTGCGGCACCAGGGTTTCGGCCAGACCGACCAGCTGGCCGGTGACCGGCAGGGCCAGGACCAGCAGGACGGCGTTCAGAAGCACATGCAAGGTGACCGCCTGCTGGCTTGCCCCGCCCCACAGCATCGACAGGTCGAAGGCGCCGAAGACCAGCAGGGCGAAGGCCGCCAGCGTCACGCCGCCGCGCGCCACGAGGTTCGCGACGGCGACCTGCCGCGCCACACCCCGCTCTGACCAGAGCAATCCGACCGCAATCATGGCGCCGCCGAGATTGGCGCCGATGACCAGCGCCGCGGCCGCGGTGGTGCCGACAAGGCCGGTTGCCGCGAACATCGCGAAGGTCAGAACGGCGGCCAGACTGGAATGCATCAGCCAGGCCAGCAGGGCACCGATGACGAATGCGCTGAGAAGATCCCGTTCGAAATAGGCGGCCGCCGCCTGCACGATGTCGTTCTCTCCGATCGGCGCCGTGGCCTGGCGGATCATGCCCAGCGAGAGAAAGACCAGCGCGACGCCGATGGTGATCCGCCCGGTCTGCTTGGCCTTGCGGGACCGGGCGTTGAGAAACAGGATCACGCCGACAAGCAGGATCAGGGGCACCACCTTGTCGACCGGGAGCTGAAGCACCTGCACCATCAGCGCCGAGCCGAGTTCGGCGCCGAGAATCATGGCCAGCGCCGCGCCCGAAGACAGCAGGCCGGAGGCCGCGAAACCGCTGCCGATCAGTGCCACGGCGGTGGCGCTTTGCAACATCATCGCCGTTGGAATGCCGGCCGCGGCCGCCGAGAGCCGGTGCGCCGACATCTCTTTCAGCCAGCGCCGCAGTTCCGGCAGATAGGCGCGTTCGGCGCCGGTCCGGATCATCCGGACGGACCACAACAGAAGCGCGACAGCCGCCGCCAGGTTGACCGCGAGCAGGATCATGTCGGCCGGGCCGCAGGCATACGAGTGTCGGACGAAACAGGCGCTTTCAACGGTTTGATTTCCTTGCCCATGCAAAAATCTCACCACCAGAACGAGGCTTTTGCAACAAAATTCATTGCATATACTGCCGAAACTCCACACTTTTGATGACAGCAAGTGAATCGGCGGGGTGGTATGGCGCACGCGGGCACGACATCGGAGATACCGGTCAGGGGACGCAGGCGGCTCAAGAAGGAGGAGCGCCGCCGGCAAATCCTGCTGGAGCTGAAACTGCGCCCGCATGTCCGGATCAGCGAATTGTCCGAGCGCTTCAACGTCTCGACCGAGACCCTGCGGCGCGACTTCGACGCGCTTGCCGATGAGGGGCTTGTTGCCCGCGCGCACGGCGGAGCGACCGCGCCCACCCAGGGCCATTATCCCAGCCTTGACGAGCGGGCGAATGCGCGCATCGAGGAGCGGGAGCGGATCGGCAAGCGGGCCGCCGAACTGGTGCAGGACGGCGAGACGGTGATGATCGATTCCGGCTCGACCACGATCGAGATGGCGCGCGCGCTGGCCTATCTCGGCACCTCCTGCACGGTGATCACGAATTCGATTCCGGTGGCGATGACCCTTGGCCACGGGGCCGCGCAGATCCTGCTGTGCCCCGGCGAATACCTTGCCGCCGAATCCGCCGTCATCGGCACCGAGACCCTGGAATTTCTGTCGCGTTACAATGTCGACCGCTGCATGATCGGCTCGTCCGGGTTCTCGGAGGAAGGCCCCTCGGAAACCGTGCGCGGCTTTGCGGCAGTCAAAAGGACGATGCTGCACCGGGCGCGCGAGCGGCATCTGCTGATCGATTCGGAAAAGTTCGGACGCAGGGGGCTGGCCCATGTGGGCGACATGTCGGACCTGCGGTCGATTGTCGTGAACACCGCCCCGGCGGGCGCACTCCTGGCGGCCCTGGAGGCGGCCAAGGTCAGGATCATCGCGACGGACGAAGGATAATATCAACCGCGGCAAAAACGCCGTAACTCAGGGAGGACAAGATGAAGACGGAGATCACACTATTGATCGGGGCATCGGCCATGGCGCTCATGTCCCTTGGCGGAGCGGCTGCGGCCCAGGAGTGCCCGCGCGGCGACCTCGATGCGCGCTACTGCGACGCCGACGACGACATGATTGCCGACATTCCGACCGATCCGGCGGAGCAGATCGATCCTGACACGCTGGTCTTTGCCTATACCCCGGTGGAGGATCCGGCGGTCTACAAGACGGCCTGGGCGGACTTCCTCGAACATCTCGAAGCCGAAACCGGCAAGGACGTCATCTTCTTTCCGGTCCAGAACAATGCCGCCCAGATCGAGGCGATGCGCTCGGGCCGGCTTCATATCGCGGGCTTCAACACCGGGTCCAACCCGCTGGCGGTGAATTGCGCCGGTTTCCGCCCCTTTACCATCATGGCCGCGCCGGACGGCAGTTTCGGCTATGAGATGGAGATCATCACCTATCCCGGCAGCGGCATCGAGCAGATCGAGGATATCCAGGGCAAGCAGCTTGCCTTTACCGCGCCGACGTCGAATTCCGGGTTCAAGGCGCCCTCGGCCATCCTGAAGGCGGATTACGGCATGGAGCCGGAAAAGGATTTCGAGCCGGTGTTCTCGGGCAAACACGACAATTCGGTTCTGGGTGTCGCCAACAAGGATTACATGGCCGCCGCCGTCGCAAATTCGGTCATGGGCCGGATGATCGAACGCGACGTGGTCAGCGCCGATCAGATCGTGTCGATCTACAAGTCCCAGACCTTTCCGACCACCGGGTACGGCGTGGTCTACAACCTCAAGCCCGAGTTGCAGGAGCAGATCCGAGACGCCTTTTTCAACTTCGAATGGGAAGGCTCCAGCCTGAAGGAAGAGTTCGAGAAGAACGGCGAAGGTCAGTTCCTGCCGATCACCTACAAGGAATACTGGGACGTGATCCGCAAAATCGATGCGGCCAACGACGTCAGCTACGCCTGCCAGTGATCCGGCACCATGGCGGCGGCCCCGGATCCGGGCCGCCGCAGCGCGCAAGGGGAATGCGATGCTGCGCCTTCAAAAGCTATCCAAGACATACAAGACCGGCGACCAGGCGCTGACGGCGATCGATCTCGATGTGCCCAAGGGCCAGGTTCTGGCGCTGATCGGGCCGTCGGGGGCGGGGAAATCGACGATGATCCGCTGCATCAACCGGCTGGTCGAGCCGACCGGCGGCGCGGTGCTGCTGGATGAGGTCGATCTCACCGGGCTCGGCCCGGGCCGGCTGCGCAAGGCGCGGCGCGAGATGGGGATGATTTTCCAGGAATACGCCCTGGTCGAACGTCTGACGGTGATGGAGAACGTGCTGTCGGGCCGGCTGGGATATGTCGGCTTCTGGCGCAGCTTCCTGCGCCGCTATCCGCAATCGGACGTCGATGCGGCATTTCGGCTGCTCGATCGGGTGGGTCTGTTGCATATGGCCGACAAGCGGGCCGACGAGCTTTCGGGCGGTCAGCGCCAGCGGGTGGGGATCTGCCGCGCGCTGATCCAGCAGCCCAAGCTGCTGCTGGTGGACGAGCCGACGGCCTCGCTCGATCCAAAGACCAGCCGGCAGATCATGCGGCTGATCACCGAACTATGCCAGGAACGCGGGCTGGCGGCGATCATCAACATTCACGACGTGGCGCTGGCGCAGATGTTCGTGCCGCGTGTCGTCGGGCTGCGTCTTGGCGAAATCGTCTATGACGGGCTGCCCACTGGGCTGACCCCCGACAAGCTGACCGAGATCTATGGCGAGGAGGACTGGGAAGCGACCATCGAGAAGGTCGAGGACGAAGAGATCGAGGCCGCGGAATGAGCCACCGGGAACTTGACGACATGCTGGGCAAAGGCTGGCGCAAACCGGCCTTCGTCCGGAATCCGCTGTTGCGATGGGGGCTGGGCCTCGGCTTTGTCGCCTATCTGATCGCCGCCGTCCTGACCATCGAGGTGGACTGGGGACGGGTTTATGAAGGGCTGGATCGGGGCTGGGCCTTCATTCTGGCCTTTACCAGCCCGGATTTCCTCTCGCGGTGGAGTGACATCTGGAGCGGACTGCTGGAAAGCATCGTGATGACCGTCGCCGCCTCGGTGGTGGGGATCGCGATTTCCATTCCGATCGGCCTCGGGGCGGCCCGCAATATTGCGCCGCTGCCGGTCTATGTGATCTGCCGCGGCATCGTCGCCATCAGCCGCGCCTTGCAGGAGATCATCGTGGCCATCCTTCTGGTGGCGATCTTCGGGTTCGGCCCGCTGGCCGGCTTTCTGACCCTGTCCTTTGCCACCATCGGTTTCCTGTCGAAGCTTCTGGCCGAGGATATCGAGGCGATGGACAAGGCGCAGGCCGAGGCGATCCGGGCCTCGGGGGCGCGGTGGATGCAATGGATCAACTACGGCGTGCAGCCGCAAGTCATGCCGCGTCTGGTGGGGCTGTCGATGTACCGGATCGACATCAACTTCCGCGAAAGCGCCATTCTGGGGCTGGTGGGCGCCGGCGGCATCGGGGCGACGTTGAACACCGCCTTCGACCGCTATGAATACGACACCGCCGCCGCCATCCTGATCCTGATCATCGGCATCGTTATGGCGCTGGAATACCTCTCCGGCATCATCCGCGCGAGGGTGCAGTAATGCCGGTCCTGGAGCGCGCAGGCATGCAGATCTGGCGCCGGCGAACCGGGCGCGACAGCCTGATCCGCTGGTTCGGCTGGCTGATCGGCGTGGCGGTCTTTGTCTATTGCTGGCAGATCATCTCGGCCTCGACCACGTGGTTCTTTGTCTGGGATGCGCCGCGCATCGCCAATGACATCTGGACCCGCGCCACGCCGCCCCGGTGGGAATACATCACCCAGCTCGGCCGGCCGATCTGGGACACGCTCAACATCGCCACCCTTGGCACCTTGATCGCGCTCTGCCTGGCGGTACCGGTGGCCTTTCTGGCGGCGCGCAACACCACGCCGTCGGCGCTGTTCATCCGGCCGGTCGCGCTGCTGATCATCGTCTCGACCCGGTCGATCAACTCGCTGATCTGGGCGCTGCTGCTGATCGCGATCATCGGCCCCGGCGTTTTTGCCGGGGTCATTGCCATCGCCATCCGGTCGATCGGTTTCTGCGCCAAGCTTCTGTACGAGGCGATCGAGGAAATCGATTCCGGCCAGGTCGAGGCCATCACCGCCACCGGAGCCAGCCGCTGGCAGGTCATGGCCTATGGGATCGTGCCGCAGGTCTTGCCGGCCTTCGCGGGCATCGCGGTCTTTCGCTGGGACATAAATATCCGCGAATCCACGGTGCTGGGCCTGGTGGGGGCAGGGGGCATCGGCTTGCAGCTCTCGGCCTCGCTCAACGTGCTGGCCTGGCCGCAGGTCAGCCTGATCCTGATCGTGATCCTGATCGCCGTGCTGATCAGCGAACTGGTTTCGGCCAAGGTGCGGGGGGCGATCATTTGATGGCGATCTCGGCAGAAGAGGCCTTTGAGGTCTACGAATCCGTGCGCCACCGGCTGCCGCCAGCGCGGGCCACGGCGCCGGCCTGCCGCCATTGCGAAACGCTCGACGACCTGGCCGACGAATTCGACATCTTCCTGCTTGATGCCTTCGGCGTGCTGAACATCGGCGAGGCGGCAATCCCCGGCACGCCCGAGCGGATCGCCGGGTTGAAGGCCCGGGGCAAGCGGGTGCTGGTGGTCTCCAATGCCGCGGGTTTCCCCCATGCCGCCCTGATCGAGAAATACACCCGTCTGGGCTATGATTTCGCTGCCGAAGACATCATTACCAGCCGCGCCACGCTGTTGGCCGGTCTCGACGCGCGGCGCGCGCTTCACTGGGGGCTGATGGCGACGCCGCGCGCCGGGCTGCGCGATCTGGAGGGATTGCACCTCACCTATCTCGAGGAGGATCCGGGCGCCTATGAGGCCGTCGACGGTTTCCTGCTGATCGGCAGCGCTGTCTGGACCGAGCCGCGACAGGAATTGCTCGAAGCGGCCCTGCGGCGGCACCCCCGCCCGGTGCTGGTGGGCAACCCGGATATCGTGGCGCCGCGGGAAACCGGGTTCTCCCCGGAACCCGGCCATTTTGCCCATCGGCTGGCCGAGCAAACCGGCATAGCGCCGGAATTTTTCGGCAAGCCGTTCCGCAATATCTTCGATCTCGCCTTCGCGCGACTTGGCGAGGTCGACCGCAGCCGCATTGTCATGGTGGGCGACAGCCTGCACACCGATATCCTCGGCGCCCAGACCGCCGGCCTGCCTTCGGCGCTGATCACTGATTTCGGATTTTTCGCCGGTCAGGATGCCGAGCAGGCCGTTTTGCGCGCCGGTATCGTGCCGGATTTCATTGTGAGGCGGCCATGAGGCCGTCATGTTATATTTGTTTTACAACGCGCCACAAGAATGCGCGGCATCGCGGCGAGAAAGGTCGCCACAACCTCAACTTAGGGAGAAAGAGATGAAACACACGATCAGCATATTGGCCGCGGCGGCGGTGCTGGGCTCGGCCCAGTCGGCCCTGGCCCAGACCGAGATCGAATTCTGGCATGCCTTCACCGGGCGCCTGGGCGAGCTGGTGGCCGAACAGGTCGAGACATTCAACGCCTCTCAGGACGCCTATCAGGTGGTGGCCTCGCACAAGGGCAACTATTCCGAGACGCTGAATGCCGGGATCGCCGCCTTCCGGGCGGGGGAACAGCCCGACATCCTGATGGTCTTCGAGGTCGGCACCGCGACGATGATGGGCGCCAAGGGCGCGATCAAGCCGGTCTATGAGGTGATGGCAGACGCCGGCGCCGATTTCGACCAGTCGAAGTACATCGGTTCGGTCAAGGGCTATTACACCACGCCCGACGGCGACATGCTGTCCCTGCCGTTCAACTCGTCGACCCCGGTGCTCTGGGTCAACCGCGACAAACTGGAAGAGGCGGGGATCGATCCCGACACCGATCTGTCGACCTGGGAACAGGTCGGCGCGGTGCTGGACCAGCTCAAGGAGGCCGGGGTCGATTGTCCGATGACCACCGCCTGGCAGAGCTGGATCCATCTCGAGAACTTCTCCGCCTATCATGACGTGCCTTTCGCCACCAAGGACAACGGCTTTGGCGGCACCGATACCGAACTGGCCTTCAACGGTGCGGCACAGGTGGCGCATATCTCTGCCATGGGCGACTGGGCGCGGGACGGCAAGTTCATCTATGCCGGCCGCCGCAACGAGGGTGGCGCCAACTTCCGCGCCGGGGAATGCGCGCTCTTCACCGAGAGCTCGGCCGGCTATGCCGGGATCAAGGCGGAGGCCGAGTTCGATTTCGAGGTGCGGCCGCTGCCCTATTGGGAATCGGTCACCGACGAGCCGCAGAACACCATCATCGGCGGCGCCTCGCTCTGGGTGATGGAGGGCCAGACCGAGGAAGAATACAAGGGTGTCGCCGCCTTCCTCAATTTCCTGTCCAGCCCCGAGATCCAGGCCAAGTGGCACCAGGACACCGGCTATCTGCCGATCACCTCGGAGGCCGGCGAACTGACCCGCAGCCAGGGCTTCTACGACGAGAACCCCGGCACCGATATCGCGGTGACCCAGATGACGGCCAAGCAGCCGACGGCCAATTCCAAGGGCCTTCGTCTGGGCTCGTTTGACCAGATCCGGGGCATCATCGACGAGGAGCTGGAAGCGGTCTGGTCCGGCGACAAGGACGCGCAGGCGGCGCTCGATTCGGCGGTGGAGCGCGGCAACGCGCTGCTGCGCCGCTTCGAGCAGGCTTCGCGCTAGCGGCAATCCCGCCCGCCCCGGACCCCGGTCCGGGGCCTCCCGGTTGACGAGGAGGCCCCGGGTCGGTCCCGGGGCGGTGGCGTCCGGGGAAGCAAGGAGGACCGATGGAAAAACGCGTCACGTTCAAGGGCCGCTGGCTGCCGCTTTTGCTGGTCCTGCCGCAGATCGCGATCACCGCGATCTTCTTTTTCTACCCGGCCGGACAGGCGATCTGGCAATCGCTGTTCATCCCCGATCCTTTCGGATTGTCGATGCGCTGGGTCGGATTGGGCAATTTCGAGTTCCTGCTGTCGGATCCCTATTACCGCGCCTCCTTTGTCACGACGGCGGTCTTTTCCATCCTGGTGACGCTGGTTTCGATGGGCGTGGCGCTTTATCTCGCGGTGCTGGCCGACCGGCTGATCAAGGGCTCGGGCACCTACCGGACGCTGCTGATCTGGCCCTATGCCGTGGCGCCGGCGGTGGCCGGCGTGCTGTGGCTGTTCATGTTCAACACGCGGGTCGGCGTGGTGACCTGGTATCTGGGCCTGCTGGGCTATGACTGGAACCACGTGCTGAACGAGGGCGAGGCGATGGGGCTTGTCGTCGTCGCCTCAGCCTGGGGCCGCATCAGCTACAATTTCCTGTTCTTCCTGGCGGGCCTGCAAGCGATCCCGAAATCGGTGATCGAGGCCGCCGCCATCGACGGCGCGCATTTCTGGACCCGGTTTCGCACCATCGTCTTTCCGCTGCTGTCGCCGACGACGTTCTTCCTAATGGTCGTGAACATCATCTACGCCTTCTTCGAGACCTTCGGGGTGATCCATACGATCACCAGTGGCGGCCCGCAGCAGGCCACCACGATCCTGGTCTACAAGGTCTATTCCGATGGCTTCGTGGGTCAGGATCTCGGCTCTTCGGCGGCGCAATCGGTGATCCTGCTGCTGATCGTCTCGGTCCTGACGGTCGTGCAGTTCAAATATATCGAGCGACGGGTGCATTACTGATGGCAGAGCGACATGGCATGGTCGAAAAGCGGGGCACGGGCCTCTGGTTGACCCATCTCGGGCTGATCGTCGGCATCGCCTTCATCTTTTTCCCGATCTGGCTGGCCTTCGTTGCCTCGACCGTCGAACAGCATGACATCGTGCGCCCGCCGATGCCGCTTTTGCCCGGCGACAAGTTTTTCGAGAATTACGCCAGGGCGCTGACCTCGGGCATCAATGCGCCGGTGGCGACGATGTTGTGGAATTCGCTGGTCATGGCGATGGGCATCGCGCTTGGCAAGATCGCCATCTCGCTGCTCTCGGCCTTTGCCATCGTCTATTTCCGCTTTCCGGGGCGGCAATTGTTCTTCTGGCTGATCTTCCTGACGCTGATGCTGCCGGTCGAAGTGCGCATCGTGCCGACCTATGAGGTGATCGCGAATTTCGGCATGCTGAACAGCTATCAGGGCCTGATCCTGCCGCTCATCGCTTCGGCGACCGCGACCTTTCTGTTCCGGCAGTTCTTCATGACCGTGCCCGACGAGCTGGCCGAGGCCGCCCGCGTCGATGGCGCGAAGCCGATGCGGTTTTTCTTCGACATCCTGCTGCCGATGAGCCGCACGAATATCGCCGCATTGTTCGTCATCCTCTTTATCTACGGCTGGAACCAGTACCTCTGGCCGCTTCTGATCACCACCGAACCGGAAATGAACACCATCGTCATGGGCATCAAGCAGATGTTCCCCTCGGGCGACGATTTTGCCCATTGGCCGACGATCATGGCGACGTCGATCCTTGCCATGGTGCCGCCGGTCATCGTGGTCATCGGCATGCAGAAGCTCTTTATCCGCGGCCTCGTCGAAAGTGAGAAGTAATGGCAACCGTCACCCTAGAGAACCTGAAGAAATCCTTCGGCAAGACCGAGGTCATCCAGGGCATCGACATCGACATCGCGGATGGCGAATTCGTCGTCATCGTCGGGCCTTCGGGCTGCGGAAAGTCGACGCTGCTGCGCATGGTGGCGGGCCTCGAGACGGCGACGTCGGGTGAGGTGCGGATCGACGGCAAGCGGGTCAATGACGTCGAGCCGATGGACCGCGACATCGCCATGGTGTTCCAGAACTACGCGCTTTATCCGCATATGTCGGTCTTCGACAACATGGCCTATGGGCTGAAGATCCAGAAGGTGGCCAAGCCCGAGATCGCCGAGCGGGTGCAAACCGCCGCCAAGCTCTTGCAGCTGGAGCCCTATCTGCAACGGAAACCGCGCGAACTTTCCGGCGGGCAGCGCCAGCGCGTCGCCATGGGACGCGCCATCGTGCGCAAGCCCGCCGTCTTCCTGTTCGACGAGCCGCTGTCGAACCTCGATGCCAAGCTGCGGGTGCAGATGCGTCTCGAGATCAAGGCCTTGCAGCGTGAATTGGGAGTGACCTCGCTTTACGTGACCCATGATCAGGTCGAGGCGATGACCCTGGCCGACCGGATGATCGTGATGAATGCCGGCGTCGCCGATCAGATCGGCGCGCCGCTGGATGTCTATGCCGATCCGGCGACCGAATTCGTGGCCGGGTTCATCGGCTCGCCGCCGACGAACTTCATCGACGCCGCCTTGCTGGACGGCGAGAGGGCGGGCCGGATCGGCATCCGCCCCGAGCATGTCCGCCTGGCCGAGCAGGGGCGGATCGAGGCGGTTGTCGTCTACGCCGAAGCCCTGGGGGCCGAGACGCTGGTGCATCTGCGCGCGGGGGACGGCCAGCAGATCACCGTTCGCCAGGAGTCCGGCCTGGCGATCCCGACCGAGGGCCAGAGCTGTGGCCTGGCCTGGGATTCGGCACAGGTGATGCGGTTTGACGAGGCCGGTCTGCGGCAGAGGTAGACCGCTCGCGGCAGCGGGCTGCGGCGGTGCCTCAGCCCTGCCGGGCCAGTCGCAGGATGGCGCGTTCGAGAACCGTGATCGCCACATCGAGATCCTCGGCGCTGGCAAATTCGTCGGGCCGGTGGCTGACGCCGCCGCGACAGCGGACAAAGAGCATCGACACCGGACAGAGATCGGCCATTGCCGAGGCGTCGTGGGTCGCGCCGGAGGGGATTGTCATCGGCCTGATGCCGTGGTCGCGGATGGCCTGTTCCAGCGCCTCTGTCAGCCTCGGGTCGCAGGTCGTCGCCGGCTGAACATAGGTGCGGCCGGCCTCGATTTCGCAGCCCGCCGCGGCGCAGATCTCTTGCGCGCGGCCGAGAATCCCGGTTTCAAAGGCGACGCGGGTGGCATCGCTGGCTGCGCGGATTTCGAGCGTGAAGCGCACCCGGGAGGGGATCGCATTGACCGCGCCGGGGCCGACCGAAATGCTGCCCACGGTGGCGCGGACTTCTGTTGCCATGGCTTCATCGCTGACCAGGGCAATGATCCGCGACGCGGCGACAAGCGCATCCTGCCGACCGGACATCGGCACCGTCCCGGCGTGGCCGGTGGTGCCGGTGACCATCACCTCGAAGCGGGAGATGCCGCAAATCGCGCTGACCGCGGCCACCGGGAGGTTCTCGGCTTCGAGCACCGGGCCCTGTTCGATATGGGCCTCGAGATATCCGGCAACCGTCGCCGGATCGCGGGCTATGCCAAGGCTCTGCGCGGCCTCGACGCCGAAGCTTGCCATCGCCGCGCGCATCGAGACGCCCTCGGTATCGGTCATCTCCAATGCGCCGGGATCGAGGGTTCCGGCCAGCGCGCGCGGGCCGATCAGCGCTGTGGGAAACCGTACGCCCTCTTCATCGGCGAAGGCCAGCACCTCGATTGCAAAGGGAAATTTCGGTATCTCGTGGCGCAGCGCCTCGGCCGCGAGGCAGCCGACGGCAATCCCCATGATCCCGTCAAAGGCCCCGCCCGAAGGCACGCTGTCCTGGTGCGAGCCAATCAGCAGCACCGGCTTGCCCTCGGGGTTCGGGCTGGCGCCGACAAGCGTGCCGGCGGCATCGCGCGTCACGTCGAGCCCGGCCGCCTGCATCCAGCCGGCGATTTCATCGCTGGCCACGCGGTGTTCCGGGGTCCAGGGCAGGCGGGTGACCCCCTCGGTCGTGGTTGACGCCTTGGCAATTTGCTGCAATCGGGCAGCAGCCTTGTCTCCGTAGGTCATAGCGGCCTTGAATTTATCATGATAAATGGGCTTGTATTACAGATACCCCGCCCAGACAGGAAAAATCGAGGCATTTTTTGATGACACCCGGATCGCCCCGGCCCCAGGGACAGCCCCGCCGTTCGCGTCCGTTGCGCGTTGCCGATGCGATCAAGGATTGGGTGGTCGAGCGCGGATTGAAGCCGGGTGACCGGCTGCCCGGCGAGGCCGAGCTGATCGCGCAGTTCGGCATGTCCAAGGGCACGATCCGCGAGGCCATGCGGCTGTTGCAGGCGCAGGGCCTTGTGGAAACCAAGACTGGCCCTGGCGGTGGCAGTTTCGTTGGCGAGGTTTCGCGCGAGCGGGCGAATGCGCTTCTGGCGAATTACTTCTACTTTCGCGACGTCAGCATCGACGACATCTATCAGGTTCGCATCGCGCTCGAGCCGGAACAGGCGGCCAAGCTGGCCGGATGCCTGACCGAGAGCCAACTGGCCGAGCTCGAGGCGATCATGGCGGAATATGCCGACCCGGCGGCGGATGCCGAGGAAGAGCGCCGCCAGCATGTGGCCTCGTTGCGGTTTCATGCGCGGTTGTCCGATTTCGGCCAGAACGCGCTGCTCAGCTTCTTCATCAACTTCATGTCGCAGATCCTCACCGATCTCACCGTCTACAAGCGGCTCTACAAGGCCCCCAACCACGATCTCTGGCAGCAGGGGCGTGACCACCAGGTCGATCTGATCGAGGCCTTGCGGCAGGGCGATGCCGACCGCGCCCGGGAAGTGATGCGCAGCCATATGGAAATGGCGCGCAGGTTGATGGAGGCGCAGGAGGCCGAGGTGATGAAACGGTTCATCGCGGAATGATCACGGCTCATAAGGCGTGGCGCGCTCGGGGTCGGCCAGCGTCGGCACATGTCGGACCCAGTTCGCATATTCGCCGGATGTGGCGTGGCGGTGCAGCTCGGCCAGCGCCTCCAGCGGCGCGGGCGCATAATCCACCCGCAGGGTGAGCGGCGGCCGCCTTCGTCCGACCACAAGCAATGCCGCCGACAAGAGCCCGCGACTGTCGCCGCCGGCCTGTGCGGCCGCGGTCAGGGCTGCCAGAAGCCGGTTGTCGAGCGCGCCGGTGGCGTTGGCAAATCCATCGAGGCAGGCGTCCAGCACCGCCTCGGATGCCAGCAGGTTGCCGGCCACGATCACCGACCGCGCGCGGCGCACGCCCGCCGTGGCAATGCTGTTGGCGCCGGTGAAATGGCCGGTGCCGCCGGCGGGATCGAGCGCGGAAAGCTGCCGCTCGGCGCGGCCGCTGTCGGCCCCGGTGATCTGCGCCACCGCGTCGTCCGCCGGCGTGCCGGCGCGCATACGGTCAAGAACATCGCTGCCCCACATGGTGCTGGGAAGCGAGCCTTGCGATGCCGACATGCCCGATTCGCCGTCTCCGCGCAGAACCCAGCCGCCGACGCAAAGGCTTCCGGTGGTGGCCGCTCCGCCGTAAGTGCCCGATTTTTCGTCATAAGCGAGGATCGAAATCGTCATCACGGTCTCCGTTTCACAGCCCGCTTGAATTTATCATGAAAATTTGGCCAGATGCAATTTATCATGATAAAATAGCCAAAACGCAAATTGCCAAGACGCAACAGGAGAGGAAACAGACATGTCGGTCTTTCACGTCACCCGCCGGGGGCTCATTGCCGCCGGCACAGCGCTGGCCCTGACATTGGGCCTGGCCGGCGGAGCCCAGGCCCAGACCCCGCCCGGCGTTCTCATCGTCGGCCAAATCGCCGAACCCAAGGCGCTTGATCCCGCCGCGGTGACGGCGGTCAACGATTTCCGCATCCTGATGAACGTCTATGACGGGTTGGTGCGCTACAAGGACGGCACGCTCGAGGTCGAACCGGCGCTGGCCACCGATTGGGAGATCAACGAGGACGGCACGGTCTATACCTTCACCCTGCGCGAGGGCGTGCGCTTTCACGATGGCAGCCCGTTCAACGCCGAAGCGGTGAAGTTCAACTTTGACCGGATGCTGAACGAGGACCATCCGTTCTACGACACCGGTCCTTTCCCGCTCTCCTTCTTCTTCTCGGCCGTCGAGACCGTCGAGGCGCTGGACGAGCAGACCGTGCGTTTCACGCTGAACGCGCCTTACGCGCCTTTCCTGTCCAACCTCGCCTATCCCACCGGGCTGATCGTCTCGCCCGCTGCGGTGGAACAGCATGGCGCGGACTTCGGACGCAATCCCTCGGGCACCGGGCCGTTCCGCTTTGCCGAATGGCGCTCGAACGAAGCGGTGGTGGTCGAAGCCAACGCCGATTACTGGGACGGCGCGCCGGAATTGCAGGCCGTGGTGTTCCGCCCGATCACCGATGCCAACACCCGCACCGCCGAGATGCTGGCGGGAGGCATCGACCTGATGGTCGAAGTGCCGCCGGTCGCGCTCTCCGAATTCCAGGATGACAGCTACGCGGTGCATGAACAGGCCGGCCCGCATGTCTGGTTCCTGATCCTCAACGCCAAGGAGGGCCCTTTCGCCGACAGACGCGTGCGGCAGGCGGCAAACTATGCGGTCAACAAATCGGCGCTGGTGAGCGAGGTGCTGGAAGGCACCGCCGAAGTCGCCGCCGGTCCGACACCGCCAGCCTTTGCCTGGGCCTACAATGAAAGCCTGGAGCCCTATCCCTATGACCCAGACAAGGCGCGCGAACTGATCGCCGAGGCCGGCGCCGACGGCGCCGAGCTGACCTTTTATGTCACCGAGGGTGGCTCGGGCATGCTCGACCCCATCGCCATGGGCACGGCGATCCAGGCCGATCTGGAGGCGGTGGGCTTTGACGTCACCATCGAAACCTACGAGTGGAACACCTTCTTGGGCGAAGTGAACCCCGGCCTCGAAGGCAAGGCCGACATGGCCGAGATGGCCTGGATGACCAATGACCCCGACACGCTGCCCTTCCTCGCGCTGCGCACCGAGGCCTGGCCGGACAAGGGCGGCTTCAACTCGGGGTATTACTCCAATCCCAAGGTCGACGAGCTGCTCGAGGCGGCCCGCGTCGCCACCGATCAGGAGGAACGCGCGCGGCTCTACAAGGAGATGCAGACCATCGTGCAGGAGGATGCGCCCTGGGTCTTTGTCGCCAACTGGAAGCAGAACGCGGTGACCAGCGACCGAGTGGAGAATTTCACCCTGCAACCGTCGTTCTTCCTGCTGCTTGACGACGTAGCCAAGAACTGAGGCACCCCGCGTCCCGGACCTGGTCCGGGACTTCCCCCGGGGCCTGCCAAGAGGCCCCGGGCCAAGCCCGGCGCGCGCCGCTGCGCCCTGTCCCTGACCGCCCGGAGTTCCGATGACCGGCTACATCCTCAAACGCCTGCTGTCCGCCATCCCGGTTCTGCTGGGCATCACGGTGATCGTCTTCCTGATCATGGCGCTGATCCCGGGCGATCCGGCGACCGCCATCCTGGGGAGCTATGCGACGCCGGAGAACGTCGAAAAGCTGAACCGTGACCTCGGCCTCGACAAGCCGTTGGTGCAGCAATATTTCATTTGGCTCGGCAATATGCTCCAGGGCGATTTCGGCACCTCCTTCGCGCTCAATCGCCCGGTGCTCGACGAGGTGCTGGAACGGTTCAACGGCACGCTTGTCCTTGCCGGCACCGCCTTTGTGCTCTGTTCCTTCTTCGGTGTCATGGCCGGGGTGATCTCGGCGGCCAATCAATACGGGCTGGCCGACAAGGCGATCACCTTTGTCGTCTTGCTGGGCATCTCGATCCCGTCCTTTTTCCTCGGCATGATGATGATCCTGTTCTTTGCGGTGAACCTGCGCTGGTTCCCGGTCTCGGGCATGTGGCCGATCTATGGCGATCGCACCTTCGGCGTGCTGCTCACCCATCTTGCCATGCCGGCGCTGGCGCTGGCGGTGGTGGCGACCGGGGTGATCGCACGTCTGTCGCGCTCGGCCATGCTCGAGGTGCTGCGGCAGGATTTCATCCGCACCGCGCGGGCCAAGGGCGTGCACGAGCGCGGCGTGATCTGGCGGCACGCGCTGAAGGCGGCGATGGTGGCGATCATCCCGGTGCTGGGCATCCAGGCCGGTTTCGTGCTGTCCGGCGCGGTCTATATCGAGATCGTGTTCCAGTGGCCCGGCGTGGGCCGCATGCTGGTCGATGCGATCCTGAAGCGCGACATCCTTCTGGTGCAGGGCGGGGTGGTCTTTGTCGCCGCCTGTTACGTGCTGTTCAATATCGCGGTTGACGTGGCGCAGAGCCTGCTCGACCCAAGGATCAAGACATGACCGGCTTCCTGACACTTCTCGCCCGCAACCGGCTGGCGCTGGCCGGCGGCATCGTGCTGCTGCTGGTCGGACTGCTGGCGCTGGTGACACCGCTCCTGCCGCTGGCCGACCCGGATGTGACCAACACGTCGAACCGCTTCCGGCCGATCTTTTCACCAGATGCATTGCTGGGCACCGATCACCTCGGCCGCGATCTGCTGTCGCGGCTGATGTGGGGTACGCGGCTGTCGCTGGCGGTGGGGTTCGCGGCGGCCATCGTCGCCGCCACCCTCGGGGCGGCGATCGGTATCATCGCCGGGTATTACGGCGGCCGCACCGACAATGTTATCATGCGCGGCGTCGACATGCTGATGGCCTTTCCCTACATCCTGCTGGCGCTGGCCATCGTCGCGGCGCTCGGGCCGGGGCTGCTGAATGCGCTGATCGCGGTGGCCGCCGTCAACGTGCCGTTCTTTGCCCGCAACATCCGCGGCATCACCGTGGGCATCGCGCACAAGGAATTTGTCGATGCCGCACGGCTGGCGGGGCTGTCGAACACCCGGATCATCCTGTCGGAGATCCTGCCCAACGTGGTGCCGGTGATTGTCATCGCCATGTCCACCACCATCGGCTGGATGATCCTGGAGACCGCGGGGCTGAGTTTTCTCGGGCTCGGCAGCCAGCCGCCGCAGGCCGACCTGGGCTCGATGCTGGGCGAGGCGCGGTCGGCGCTGATCACCAACCCGCATACCTCGATCGTGCCGGGGATGATGATCCTGATCATCGTGATGGCGATCAACCTGCTGGGCGACGGGGTTCGCGACGCGCTTGACCCGCGCCTGAAATCGGGCGCGCTGTCGCGGCCGATGGCGGCCACCCGCGTCGACCGCAAGGCCCCGGTGCCCGCGCCGACGGGTGCCGGGCTGCTGGACGTGCAATCGCTGGAGACGCAATTTCACGTCAAGGATCGGGTCTACCGCGCGGTCGGCGGGGTCGATCTGCACGTGGAAAAGGGCGAATGTCTCGGCATCATCGGCGAAAGCGGTTCGGGCAAATCCGTCACCGCGCTCTCGGTCATGGGGCTGGTCGCCTCGCCGCCCGGCGTGGTGACCGGCGGTGCGGTGTATTACGATGGCGAAGATCTGATCGGCGCGCCGTACCGGCAGCTGCGCGAGATGCGCGGGCGCAACGTCGCCTATATCTTCCAGGATCCGCTGGCCACGCTGCATCCGCTGTACCGCGTCGGCGATCAACTGATCGAGGCGATCCGCGCCCATCGGCCCATCGGCAAGGCGGAAGGGCGCGCGAAGGCGGTGGACCTGCTCAGGGCAGTGCGCATCCCCAATGCCGAGACGCGCATTTCCGATTATCCGCACGAGATGTCGGGCGACATGCGTCAGCGGGTCGGCATCGCCATGGCGCTGGCCAATGATCCCGATATCATCATCGCCGACGAGCCGACCACCGCGCTGGATGTCACCGTGCAGGCGCAGGTGTTGACGATTCTCGACGACCTGCGGCGTTCGCGCGGGCTTGCCATCGTCTTTATCACCCATGATTTCGGCGTCGTGGCACAGCTCTGCGACCGGGTGGCGGTGATGTATGCCGGGCGGATCGTCGAAGAGGGGCGGACCGCCGAAATCCTCGATGCGCCGCGCCACCCCTATACCGCCCGACTGATGGCTTGCGTGCCCGAACTGGGCGGCGGCAAGCGGCGGCTGGAGGCCATCGCGGGGCTGCCGCCAGCGGTGAACAAGCTGCCACCGGGGTGCGCCTTTGCGGAACGCTGCACCAGGGTGCAGGAGGATTGCCGCCAGGGGCACATCCCCCTGGCGCGCGCCGGCGGGCATGGGGTGCGCTGCCTGCATCCGATCGATGACAGCCGGGAGGCGGCCCAATGACCCAGGCGCTGAAGCTCACAGACCTGTCCAAGACCTTCCCTGTGGGGCGCCGGCTTTTCGGCGGGCCCAAGGGATCGGTCAAGGCGGTGCATCCGCTGTCCCTGACGGTGCATCAGGGTGAAACGCTGGGCATCGTCGGCGAATCCGGCTGCGGCAAGTCGACCCTGGCCCGGATGCTGGTCGGGCTGCTGGAGCCCACCACCGGGCAGATCGAGATCGAGGGCGCCGCACTCGATACCGCCGATCCGGCCGCGTTCGGCAAGCGCATCCAGTATGTCTTTCAGGATCCGATTTCCTCGCTCAACCCGCGCAAGACCATCCGCCAGATCATGGAGGCCCCGCTCAAGCGGCTGCACGGGATGCCCGCCGCCGAGCGCCGTGCCCGCATTTCCGAGATCTTCGACAGCGTGAACCTGCGCGAGGAATTCCTCGACCGTTACCCGCATGAATTTTCCGGCGGCCAGGCCCAGCGCATCGGCATTGCCCGCGCGCTCGCAGCCCAGGCGCGCATCCTGATCCTCGACGAGCCGGTCTCGGCGCTCGATGTTTCGGTCCAGGCCCAGGTGCTGAACCTCCTGGCCGACCTGCGGCGCGACTTCGACCTGACCTATCTCTTCATCAGCCACGATCTGGCGGTGGTCGAGGCGGTCAGCGACCGGATCGCGGTGCTCTATTTCGGCGCGGTGGTCGAAATCGGCCCGGCGGAAGAGGTCTTTGCCAACCCCAGCCACCCCTACACCCGGCTGCTGGCCGACAGCGCGCCGGTGGTGGGGCGGCCGCTCTCTGCGCCCGAGGCGGAGGGCACCGAGCTGCCCGACCCGCTGAACCCGCCCCCGGGCTGCGCCTTTGCCGCCCGCTGCCCGAGGGCGACCGAGCGATGCCGGACCGAGACGCCGCGCCTGTCGCCGGTGGGTCCACGAACCGAAGCCGCCTGCTTCCATCCCCTGTCCGAGTGACCGGGGGGTCTATGACTGGATCGCCGGCCCCGGCTGGAGCGCGGTTTGGTGCTGGGCATTACCCTATGTGTGCCCGGCCGGATCTGACACCGCCTGGCCGGGCCCGGGGGCTCAGCCCATGCGCTCGCTCGAATAGCTGCCGGGCGAGGCCGGAAAGACCACCGTCTTGTTGCCGTTGAGAAAGACCCGGTGGTGGGCATGGGCGTGGATCGCCCGGGCCAGCACCTGGCTTTCGACGTCGCGCCCGAGGCTGACGTAATCGGCCGCTGATTGCGCGTGGGTGATGCGCACGATGTCTTGCTCGATGATCGGCCCCTCGTCGAGATCGGCGGTGACGTAATGCGAGGTCGCGCCGATCAGCTTCACCCCACGCTCGAAGGCCTGCTTGTAGGGGTTCGCGCCCTTGAACGACGGCAGGAACGAGTGGTGGATATTGATGATCCGCCCCGACATCTTCTGGCACATCTCGTCCGACAGGATCTGCATGTAGCGCGCCAGCACGATCAGCTCGGCGCCGGTCTCCTCGACCACCTTCATGATTGCCGCTTCGGCCTGCGGCTTGTTGTCCTTGGTGACCTTGATGCAGTGGAACGGGATGTCAGCGTTCACCACCGGTTTCTGGTAATCCATGTGGTTCGAGATCACCGCCACCACCTCGACCGGCAGGGCGCCGATCCTGACCCGGTAGAGCAGGTCGTTCAGGCAATGGCCGAAACGCGACACCATGATCGCGACCTTCATCTTGCGGCTTTCGTCGTGGAATTCGTAGGTCATGCCGAAGGGCTCGGCGATCTCGGCAAAGCCTTCGGCCAGGGCCGCGAGATCCGAGCCGTTCTCGGGGGTGAAGCTGACCCGCATGAAGAAATAGCCGGTTTCCTGATCGTCGAACTGCGACGCATCGGTGATATTGCAGGTCTTTTCGGTCAGGAAGGTCGAGATCGCGGCGACGATGCCGCGGCGTGACGGGCAGGTGACGGTGAGACAGTATTTGGTCATGGGGCGATCCTGTTGGTCAAGAGTAGGCGCGCGTTGGCGGGTTGGCGGCGGGCACGGGCCATGTGCCGCGCCGCCCGGTGGGTCAGACCTTCACGCGTTCCGATTTCGGGTCGTAGAGCGGCTTGAGCGAGGCGGTGGCGGCGACGCGGCTTCCGGCGATCTCGATCTCGTAGCGCGAGGCCAGCACCTCTGCCGCGGTTTCGCCGGCGCTGGGTACATAGCCCAGACCCACGGCACCGCCGAGGTGATGGCCGTAGCTACCCGAGGTCAGAAAGCCCACGATATCGCCGTCGCGCAGGATCGGTTCGGCATGATAGAGCAGCGGTTCGGGGTCTTGCAGCAGGAATTGCACCATCCGGGTCTGCAAGCCCTGCTCGCGCTTGCGCTCCACCGCGTCGCGGCCGATGAAGGAGACGTTGTTCTTCTTGACCGCAAAGCCCAGCCCGGCCTCGAGCACGTGATCCTCGGACGAGATATCATGGCCGAAGTGGCGGAAACCCTTTTCGATCCGGCAGCTGTCCATCATGTGCAGCCCGCACAGCCGCGCGTCCATCTCGCGCCCGGCCTCGTGCAGCACCTCGAAGACATGCGCCGCCATGTCGGCAGAGACATAGATCTCCCAGCCCAGCTCGCCGACATAGGTCACGCGGTGGGCGCGGGCCAGGCCCATGCCGATCTCGATCTCCTGCGCGGTGCCAAAGGGGTTGGCGGCGTTGGAGAAATCGTTGGGCGACACCCGCTGCAACAGCGCGCGTGACTTCGGCCCCATGACGCAGATCACCGCCTCGGCGGCGGTGATGTCGGTGACCACCACGCGGTGATCGCCCACATGCCGCCGCAGCCATGTCTGATCGGCCAACCGGGTGGCGGCCGGGGTCACCACGAGGTAGGCGGTCTCGCTCAGGCGGGTGATCGTCACGTCGGCCTCGATCCCGCCCCGGGTGTTGAGCAACTGGCTGTAGACGATCTTGCCCACGGGCACCGAAAGGTTGCTGGCCGCGACATGGTTGAGAAAGGCCTCGGCGTCGGGCCCCTCGACGCGGATCTTGCCAAAGGAGGACATGTCGTAAAGCCCGACATTCTCGCGGATCGCCTTGTGTTCGCGGGCGGCATTGCCGAACCAGTTCTGCCGCTTCCACGAATATTCATAGGCCGGCGTTTGGCCGCTGTCGGCGAACCAGTTGGCGCGTTCCCATCCGGCGATCTCGCCCATCACCGCACCCTCGCGCAGCAGGGTCTCGTGCAATGGCGAGCGGCGGATGCCGCGTGCGGTGGCTTTCTGACGATAGGGGAAATGGTCGGCGTAGAGCAGGCCCAGCGTTTCCTTGGAGCGTTCGAACAGGTAGTGCCGATTGCCCTGGAACGGCTGCATCCGCGCAATGTCGACGTCGCCCAAATCGAAGGGCTTTTCGCCGCTGTCCATCCATGACGCCAGCGCCATGCCGGCGCCGCCCGCCGACTGGATGCCGATCGAGTTGAAGCCGGCGGCGACCCAGACATTGTCCATCTCGGGCGCCAGTCCCAGGTGATAGGCGTCGTCGGGGGTGAAGCTTTCAGGGCCGTTGAAAAAGGTGTGGATGCCCGCCTCGGCCAGAAGCGGCATGCGGTTCACCGCCTGTTCGAGGATCGGCTCGAAATGGTCGAAATCCTCCGGCAGCTGGTCGAACTCGAAGCTTTCGGGGATGCCTGCCATGCCCCAGGGCTTGGCCACCGGCTCGAAGGCGCCAAGCAGGATTTTCCCGGCGTCTTCCTTGTAATAGGCGCATTCCTCGGGCACCCGCAGCACCGGAAGCTGGGACAGCCCGGGAACGGTATCGGTGACGATGTAGAAGTGTTCGCAGGCATGCAGCGGCACGTTGACGCCCATCTGCCGGCCAACCTCATGGCCCCACATGCCGGCGCAGTTGACCACGTGATCGCAGGTGATTGTACCGCTTTCGCCCTCGGCCTCCCAGTGGACACCGGTGATCCGGCAGGCGTCGCGGACAAAGCCGGTGACCTTGGTTCGCTCCAGCACCTGCGCACCGCGCTGGCGGGCGCCACGGGCCATGGCCAGCGCGATATTGGCCGGGTCGCCCTGGCCGTCCTTGTCGAGATAGACCGCCGCCTTGACGTCCTCGGCATTGACATGCGGATAGCGGGTTTTCAGCTCGGCGGGGCTGATTTCCTCGACTTCGACGCCGAAGGCGCGCGCCATCGAGGCCTGGCGCAGGATTTCCTCGCGCCGCTCGTCCGACAGGGCCACGGTGATCGAGCCGTTGCGGCGAAAGCCGGTGGCGACGCCGGTCTCGGCCTCGAGCTGGCCGTAAAGCTCCTGGCTGTACTTGGCCAGCCGGGTCATGTTCTCGGTCGCGCGCAGTTGGGCGATCAGCCCGGCGGCGTGCCAGGTTGTGCCGGAGGTCAGCTGCTTGCGTTCGAGCAGCACCACATCGGTCCAGCCGAGCTTGGTCAGGTGATAGGCCACCGAACAGCCTATGACGCCGCCGCCGACAATGACGACACGGGCGTTTTCAGGGGGGAGAGCCATGGGCGAGGGTCCTTCGTTCTGGCCGCGCTGGAGGGGCGGCACCGGGGGAGGCAAGGGGAGGGCGGCAGGCGGGATCAGGGGCGATCCCGCCTTTGGGCTTCGATTGGGTCGGGGTAGCCGGGGTTATTTCTTGCCGGCGACGATCCGGTCGAGGATCAGGGCACAGAACAGGATGGCGAGCCCGGCAAGGATGCCCTGACCGGCGGCAGCGTATTGCAACGCTTCCAGCACATCCTCGCCCAGCCCCTTGGCGCCGATCAGCGAGGCCACCACCACCATCGCCAGCGACAGCAGAATGGTCTGGTTGACGCCGGCCATGATGGTCTTGCGCGCCAGCGGCAGGTCGACACGCCAGAGCAGATAGCGGGGGGTGGCGCCAAAGGCCAATGCCGCCTCGCGCACCGTCTTGGGCACCTGTTGCAGGCCCAGCACCGTGAACCGGATCACCGGCGGGCTGCCAAAGATCATCGTGGCAACCACGCCCGCAGGCTTGCCCGAGCCGATGAAGGCCACCACCGGGATCAGGTACACAAACGAGGGCATCGACTGCATGAAATCCAGCACCGGGCGCACCACCGCAAAGACCGCGGGGCGGCGGGCACAGAAAATGCCGAGCGGAATGCCCAGGGTGATCGAGATCAGCGCCGCCGCACCGAGCAGGGCGATCGTGGTCATCGCCTTTTCCCAGAAGTCGAGCAGCCCGAGATAGGCCAGCGCCGCGGCGGTAAAGATCGCCACACGGGCGCCGCCCGACAGATAGGCCAGCATCACGAAGACCAGCGCCACCACCGGCCAGGGTGTGCCCACCAGCACCACCTCGATGGCGTCGAGCAGGCTGCGCATCCCGACGGTCAGCCCGTCAAAGAAGCCGCGCCCATGGGTCTTGAGCCAGTCGAAGCCGGCCTGCACCCAGTCGCCGGTGCCAAGCCGCCAGTCGCGGTCGGTGGGAAAGGCGTTGAGCACCGGAAAGGCGTCGGGGCGGGCGAATTTCGCGGTCGAGATCACCACCACGGCCAAGGTGATCAGCCCGGCCAGCAGCATGCGCAGCTGCGACCAGCCGCTGGCCACGAGCCGGTCCGAGCGCCAGCGGGCGAACTGCCCTTCCAGCGTCCAGTTGGCAAGCGCGGCGGCGGCAAACTTGAAGGTCAGCAGAAGCCCGAGCCCCACGGCGAGATAGACAAGCCCGCTGGCATCGGCACTGTCCGCCGCGAGCCGCGCCCCCGTGAGCGCCTCTTCCAGCGAGGTCGCGGCGCGCTTCAACGCTTCGAGCGAGGCCGCGCCGGAGGTTTCCGCCGCCTCGATCTGCTGGCGGCGCAGGTCGAGCGTCTGGGCGATCTGATCGGCCCGCAGCCGGGCATCGCGGCCGAGATCGCCAAAGAGGCCAAGGCCGATCTGGATATAGGCCAGGGTTTCGAGGACCAGGAAGCCCAGGAACCACGACCAAAGCCCCCGCGCCCCGAACCAGACCGGCCCGAGCAGCCCGGCGGCGGGGTTTAGGGTAAAGGCGTAGCCGGGAGCCTGCATCATATGCGCGAAGACCCGGCGGTAATAGCCTTGCGACTGCCCGGCGAAATCCCCGACCAGCGCCTGCATGCGCGCGCTGGCGTCGGGTTTGATCTGCATCGGATCGACATGTTGCATGTTTCGTCTCCTCACGCCTGGCTGTTCTGGATGGCGCGCAGCAGGCGCGCGCGGTTGATCACGCCGACGGTATTGCCGGCGTCGGCGACGGTGACGATGCCATGGCCATCCACCGCGAGGTTCATCAGATCGCTCAGATCCATCTCGGGATGGGCAACCTTGGCGTCGCCGGGCACGCTGCCGTAGGCGGATTCAAACTCCCCCACCGGCTGCATCACCGAATGGGCGAAGATCATGTTGAGCTTGGAGATGCCGGCCACGAAATCCGCCACATAGCCGTCGGCCGGGTTGAGGATGATCTCTTCCGGGGTGCCGATCTGGACGATGCGGCCATCCTTCATGATGGCGATGCGGTGCCCGATGCGGATCGCCTCGTCCAGATCATGCGTGATGAACATCGTGGTCTTGCCCAGCTTGCGGCTGAGCTGCATGAACTGGTCCTGCAACTGCTTGCGGATCAGCGGATCGAGCGCCGAGAACGGCTCGTCCATCAGCAGGATCTCGGGGTCCGAGGCGATGGCCCGGGCCAGACCGACCCGTTGCTGCATCCCGCCCGAGAGCTCATGCGCATATTTGTCTTCCCAGCCGCCAAGCTCGACGAGATCGAGCACCCGGTCGGCCTCTTCCCAACGCCGCGCCTTGCCGGTGCCGCGGATTTCCAGCGGCATGGCAACATTGTCGCGCACCGTGCGGTGCGGCATCAGGCCGAAGTTCTGAAACACCATGGCAACGCGACGGTTGCGCAGATCGCGCAGGCCGGCATCGTCCAGGCCCATGACGTCTTCGCCGTTGATGTGGATATGTCCGGCGGTGGGCTCCAGAAGACGGTTGACGTGGCGCACCAGCGTCGACTTGCCGGACCCGGACAGGCCCATGACGCAGAACAATTCGCCGCGCTTGACCTGAAAGCTGGCATCCGCCACGCCGACGACGCAGTTGAAGCGCTCCAGCACCTGCGCCTTGGTCAGCCCCTCGTCATGGATCGCCCGAAGGGCCTCATCGGCACGTTTGCCGAAAATCTTCCAGACGCCGTTTGCGTCTATCGCTATCTCGCCGGACATGGCTTCTCCTGTCACGAATGTGGGTCGAGGGGCCTGTGGCCCCGCGAGGCCACAGGCCGGCAGACGGGGATCAGTTCAGGCCGAGCCAGCCATCGACGACCTTGCCGTTCGCCGCAAGCCAGTCCGACACCGCGGCGTCGATGTCGCGACCCTGTACCACGACCTCATAGGTCAGCTTGGACAGCTCCTCGGACTCCATGTCGATCTTGCTCAGGAAGGCGGCCGCGGCGGGGTTGCGCTCTTCCAGCGAACGCGAGTAGCCCACTGTCACGGTCTTGATCATGTCGCCGGTGGTGATCGACGACTTGTTGAACCAGTCGGCATCCTCGCCCGGTTGCACCATGGTATAGGCGGCCTCGTCATAGGCCGGTTCCTCGATCATGGTCACGTCATAGAGCGCGTGCACGTAGTGCGGCGAATAGCAATAGAAGACCACGCCCTGCTTCCGGTCGATGGCGTCATTCAGCCGGGCATAGAACACCGCCTCGTCCTCGGTCGAGGGGTCGAGAAAGGTCTCGATGCCATAGTCGCGCACCTTGACCTTGTGCACATTGGTCGAGGCCCAACCGGAGCCGCCGACCCAGATCTCGCCCTTGCCGTCGCCGTCGGTGTCAAAGAGATCCTGCGCCATTGGGGTGGCCAGATCGAAGATCGAGCGGATGTTGTGCTCTTCGGCCATGTAAGTGGGCGTGCAGAACCCGGTGCGGCCCTCGTAGCTGCCCGACGACAGGGCGACGGTGCCTTTCTGTTCGACGTATTCCTTGCGGAAGGATTCGTGGTTTGGCAGCCAGACATCGGGATGCACGTCGATATCGCCGCGGCCGCCGTCCATGGCGGCAAAGATCACCGCGTTGGCGCCCGGGGCATAGCCGGCCTCGCCGCCAAGCCGGGTTTCGATCACCTGGCCGATGACGCGGCTCATCACCTTGGCACCGGGCCAGCTGGGTTCGCCGACCATGACCTTTTCCTGCGCCAGCGCGCCGGTGCCGAGGGTCAGGGCCGCAAGGGCGGTCAATGTGGAAAGTGCTTTCATCGTGGGTCCTCTCAGGTTGGGTTTATGCGCTCTCAGGCGCGCGCCCGCTTGCGTTGCGGGTCTAGGAAGGGAATGTCGGAAACCGTGGCGCCAAGGCGTTTCATCCGGCCGTCAAGCTGGCCGATGTCCAGCCGGGCGCCGTTTTCGGCATGTTCCACGCCCAGCCGCGCCATGGCGATGGCATGGCCCAGCGTGGGCGAGCGGGTGGCCGAGGTGACGACGCCCACCTGGCGTTCGCCGTCGAGCACCGGGCTGCCGTGATGCGGCACGTCCGGCCCGTCCAGCAGCAGCCCCTTGAGCACCCGGCGCGGGTCTTGCGCGTTGCGCTCCAGTGCCGCCTTGCCGGTGAATTCGGGTTTGGTCAGATCGACGGCAAAGCCCAGCCCGGCCTCGAAGGCATCGACGCCCGGCGCAAATTCGGCATCTGCGGCCGCCAGCCCGGCCTCGATGCGGATGGTGCCCAGAGCCTCGGAACCCATCGGCGTGATCCCGAACTCCTCGCCCGCCGCCATCACCGCGTCCCAGATCGCCACCGCGTCGGATTTGGCACAGAAGATCTCGTACCCCAGCTCGCCGGTATAGCCGGAGCGCGACAGCATGAAGGGCGCGCCTTCGCGGTCGTTGAGCCGGGCCACGGTTACGCCGAACCATTTGAGATGGTCCATTGCCGGCACATGCGGCTGGGTAAAGACGATCTTGCGCAGCAGATCGCGCGATTTCGGCCCCTGAATCGCCAGGTTCGGCATGGCGCCGCCCATGTGATGGATGCGGACCTGCAACCCCAGTTCCTGCGCCAGCGTTTCCAGCACCCGGCCGCTTTCCTCCGATCCGCAGCACCAGCGGAACAGGTCATGGCCCAGCCGGAACAGGGTGCCGTCATCGATCACCGTTCCGGCCGCATCGCACATCAGCGTGTATTGCCCACGCCAGACCGCCAGCTTGGCGACATTGCGGGTGGTCGCGCGCTGCAACAGCGTTTCGGCATCCGGGCCGACGATGTCGTATTTGCGCAGCCCGCTCATGTCCTGCACGGTCACCGCCTCGCGGCAGGCCCAGTATTCGCCGGTTGCGCCCGCCGCCGGAAAGCTGACCGGCGCCCAGAGATCGCGCGCGGGGGCGAAATTGTGGGTCATCGGTTCCAGCCGTTCGTGGAAGGCGGAGGTCTGCGAGATGGTCATCGGGGCGTCTTCCTTTTCGCGATACGCTACGGCGCGGCGCAGGGGGGTGTCAGGGCGATAGATGCGCACATGCACATCGGTGGGATTCCAGCCGTTGATCGGATCGACGTCGTCGGGGCAGGCGGTGGAGACGGCGACCAGATCCTCCAGCGCGCGCATGGCAACGTAATCGCCGGGCCGCGAATGCGATTCCTCGGTCATGATGTTGTGGCTGTGCAGGTCGATCCAGGTGTTCCAGAAGAAGTTGATCGCCGGCCAGGCCGCGCGCGGCGCCACGCCATAAGGCGCCAGCGCCCGCGAGATATTGTCGGAGCAATTGACATGGCCGGGAAAGCCGCGCTCTTCATAGCCGCGCGCGGTGCAGGCCAGGCCAAAGGTGTCATGCCGGCCGCAGGTGTCCTGCACCACGTTCAAGAGCGGCCGCATGTCGCGGTCAAAGAACTTGTCGAGCAGCCCGGGGCCGGGATAGGCACGCCGCACCATCGACCGGGTGGCGGTGCCGTCGATCATCAGCTCTTCGCCGCGGTCGAGACCGTCGCTGCGAAAGGCGGTGAAGTCCGAGCATTGCTGGCCCTCGATGTCGATGATCTGGACGAATTCGCCCTGTTTCACCTCATAGGCCATCGCCGTGCCGCGCGGCACGGTGAATTCGTCGCGGGTGTCGCCGAGCAGCGGCGGCAGCAGCGGTGACTGGCCCGCTGCGCGCTTGAGGCTGACGGTGACGCTGCCGCCGGCCGAGCCGTCAACCAGCGCCTCGGGTTGAAGCGGGCGGAGAATCCAGACCGTCACCGCCGCGTTCGCCTTGAGCAGCAGCGGTTCGGCCAGCGGCGCGGGGCAGGCGGCCGGGATCGGCGCCGTGGCATCGCCGCCCTGGGCGACAATCCAGCCGGTCAGCACCCCGGTGTCGCTGGCGACAAGGGCAAGCGGGCCGTCCGGTTTCAGGCCGAGCGTGTCCAGCGCCGGGCGGCCGGCGGCATCGAAGGCAACGATCTGCGCGCCACCTGCGGGAGCCTCGATCGACAAGAGGTCGCCGGCGCGAAGATCCTGGCGCAGCGCCTCACGTGGGGCGAGACGGCGCAGGTGCGTCTGCAATGGCGCGGGGAACCCCGGGAAGGATCTGGCCTGGCTGCGAAAGCCCATGTTGTCGAAATCACGAAGGACTGCGTATTGGGTCATATTCTGGCCGATTCTCGTTTTGTAACTGGTTACAGAGTGAATGAAACTAGTTACATCCGTCAAGTGGGTGTATAACGAAGTTGAAAATTGGCAGCGGACCGCGGAGTGTTGCTGCTCGGGCAGGCAGAGGGGGTCAAAATGAAGGCACAGCGCAAACGCGCCAATCTGCGCGACGTCGCGGCGGCGGCGCAAGTTTCAGTGGCAACCGTGTCGCGGGTGATGAACGCGCCGGAAACCGTGGCCGAGAAAACCCGCGCTCGGGTCGAGCAGGCGATGCAGGAGCTGCGCTGGCTGCCGAGTGCCGCGGCGCGGGCGATCAATTCGGGCCGCACCCGCTTTGTCGGCGCGCTGGTGCCGACACTGGAACACGACATTTTCGCCCGCGTGCTGGCCGGGCTCGAACGCCAGTTGGCCAGCCACCGCTTGTCGCTGGTGGTTGCGACCACCGACGACGATCCCCGGATCGAGGCCGAAAAGGCGCAAGGCCTGATCGATATCGGCGCCGAGGGGCTGATGGTCTCGGGTATGACCCACACGCCGGAGTTCTTCGGGCTGATCGAGCGCGGGCAATTGCCGGCAATCGCGATCTCCTGTTTCGATCCCGACTACCGGCTGCCAACCATCGGTTATGACAACACCGCCGCCGCGCGGGCGGCGCTGGACCACCTGGCCGATCAGGGCCATCGCCGGATCGCGGTGGTACATGGCCCGAGCAATCTGAACGACCGCACCCGGGCGCGGATCGAAGCCCTGGCCGGCCACCGCCCCGAAGTCGATCTGGTCTATCATGAGGTGCCGCTGTCGATCGCCGGCGGCTGCGCGGCAGGGCAGGCGGTGCGGACGGCGGCGGCGCGCACCAGCGCCGTGCTCTGCCTGTCAGACGTGCTGGCCTCGGGCGTCCTGTTCGAATTGCAGCGCGCGGGCATCGCCGTGCCCGGGCAGATCTCGCTCATCGGGGTGGACGATCTGCCCGGCTCGGAGCATCTCTATCCCGAGCTGACCACCGTTCACCTGCCGGTGTCGCGCATGGGCCTGGCCGCCGCCGATGCGCTGGCCGGATGGGTCGAGACCCAGACCGTGCCGCAGCCCCGGCTGCTCGAGATCGAATTGATGGTCCGCGCCTCGACCGGGCCGCCCGGACGACTGAACGGCCAGCCAGCCGCCTAGCGGGCCGTCCTCAGACCACCCGGCAGGGCAGCTCCTTGCCGGCAAAGAAGGCGTCGAGATTGTCGGCCGCCACATGCCCCATGGCGGTGCGCACCTCTTGGGTGGCCGATCCGATATGCGGCAGCAGGGTGACGGTCTCCATCTCGCGCAACGCCTTGGGCACCTCGGGTTCCTCGGCAAAGACATCGAGCCCGGCACCGGCGATGCGCCCCCGGGCCAGCGCTTCGATCAGGGCATCCTGATCGACACTGTCGCCCCGGGCGGTGTTGATCAGATAGGCCGAGCGCTTCATGCAGGCGATATGCGCGGCCGTCACCAGCGGCGCCGCCCCGCCCCCCGGCACATGCACAGACACCACGTCGGCCGCCGCCATGACCGCCTCGATGCTCTCCAGCCGCCGCGCCTCGAAGCCGAGTTCGCCGACCGGCGAACGGTTGTAATAGACGATCTCCATGCCGAACCCGGCTGCCGCCCGGCGCGCGGTGGCCCGGCCGATGCGGCCCATGCCGATGATGCCCAGCACCTTGCCCTGAATGCTTGTGCCCAGCCCGTCGACAATCGAGAACCCGCCCCAGCGGCCCGCGCGCAGCATCTTTTCGGCGGCAAAGGCGCGGCGGGTGGCCGACAGGATCAGCAACATGGCGGTGGCATCGGTCAGCACGTCCGGCGTGTTCGAGACGGCAATGCCCGCATCCCTGGCGGCCTCGGTGTCGATATTGGAAAAGCCGACACCGACATTGGCGATCATCCGCACCCGGCACCCCTCGGCCTGCAACATCCCGGCCGCGATCCGATCGCTGACCGTCGGCACCAGGGCGTCTTGGTCGCGCATCGCTGCGGCCAGCGCCGCTGCCGGCATCGGCCGGTCGCTCGGGTTGAAGGTTGCGTCATAGTCGGCCGTCAGCCGCGCTTCGACCGGATCGGTCAGCTTTCTCGTCACCAGAATTCTGGGTTTCGCCATCGGGGTCCTCGTGGTCTTGCTGTCCCGGAGATTGCCCGGACCTCCGCCCGATTGTCGATGGCAAATCCCCGGTGGCAAATCCCCGGTGGCAAATCCCCGGTGGCAAATCCCCGGTGGCAAATCCCCGGTGGCAAATCCCCGGTGGCAAATCCCCGGTGGCAAATCCCCGGTGGCAAATCCCCGGTGGCAAATCCCCGGTGCGGCGCGCTCAGGCGCGGCGCCGCACCGCCAGCCGGCCCGAAGCCAGCCAGGACCGCCACGGCAGCACGGAGGCAGCCAGCAACAGGACTGCCACCCCAAGCAGCAGGGCACTGCCCGGCCGGGTCAGGAACACGCTCGGATCGCCACGCGACAAGAGCATGGCGCGGCGGAAAAATTCCTCCATCATCGGGCCCAGCACGAAGCCGATCAACATCGGAGCCGGCTCGAAGCGGAACAGCCGCAGCACATAGCCGATCAACCCGAAGAGCAGCGTCATCCAGACATCGGTGAGCGAATTCGAGATGCTGAAGACGCCGACACAGATCAGCACGATCACCGTCGGATAGAGGTAGTGATGCGGCACCCGCAGGATTCGCACCCAGAGGCCGATCAACGGGATGTTGAGGATCAGCAGAAAGATGTTGCCGAAGACAAAGCTCACCACCAGCCCCCAGAAGAGCTCGGGGTGTTCCGAGATCAGCCGCGGCCCCGGCGTGATGCCATGGATCATCAGCGCGCCAAGCATCAGCGCCATGGTGGTGGAGCCGGGAATGCCCAGGGTCAGCGTCGGGATAAAGGCGGTCTGGGCGGCGGCGTTGTTGGCGGATTCCGGCACCACCACGCCCTCGATCGCGCCGGTGCCAAAGCTGGCGCCGCGCTTGTTGACGCGTTTTTCCAGCGCATAGCCCACAAAGCTTGCCACCGTCTGGCCGGTGCCGGGCAATGTGCCGAAGAAACTGCCGACGGCCGAGCCGCGCAGTGCCGGCATCAGGCTCCGCAACCATTCCCGCGCAGTGGGCAACATCGAGCCGGTGAGCCCGGCGCCGGCATAGCTCTTGGTGGCGCCGCGCAAGGAAACCATGACCTCGGAAATGCCAAAGAGGCCCATGGCCACGACGACAAGCGACACCCCGTCACGCAGCTCCTGGAAACCGCCGGTAAAGCGGGTCTCGCCCGAGTTCACATCGACGCCGACGGTGCCCAGCAGGATGCCGAGGCAGACC
Source organism: Marinovum sp. E3 (assembly GCF_055755275.1). Classification (NCBI taxonomy): domain Bacteria; kingdom Pseudomonadati; phylum Pseudomonadota; class Alphaproteobacteria; order Rhodobacterales; family Roseobacteraceae; genus Marinovum; species Marinovum sp. E3. Next base: position 96,374 of record NZ_JBVTQV010000002.1, on the reverse strand, counting down.
ATCATCAGGCCCCTGACCGCACCGGTGGAATTGACGATCGAGGCTGCCACCAGCCCCAGCACCATGACCGAGAAATACTCGGCCGGCTGAAACAACAGGGCGAACTCGGCCAGTTTCGGCGAGAGCAGCACCATCACAACCACGCCGAAGAGCGCGCCGAACATCGAGGCCATGGCGGTGGCAAAGAGCGCCACCCCGGCGCGGCCCTGCTGCGCCATCGGGTAGCCATCGAGACAGGTGACCGAGGCCGAGGGCGTGCCGGGGATGTTGAGCAGGATCGAAGCGATCGATCCGCCGTATTCGGCGCCGTAATAGACCCCGGCCAGCATCACCAGCGCGGTTTCCGGCGGCAGATAGAAGGACACCGGCAACAGCATGGCGACGGCGGCCAGCGGACCGACGCCGGGCAGCACCCCGATGAAGGTGCCGAGGAAGACCCCGACAAAGCAATACATCAGGTTCTGAGCCGTCGCCGCCGTGGCGAGGCCGAGCGAAAGATTGGCGAGCAGGTCCATGTCAGAGTCCCCTGATGGCGATGAAAGGAATGCCGAGCCCCAGAACGAAGATCAGCCAGACGGCCAGCGCGACACCCAGCGCCAAGAGGATGCGGTAGCGCCAGCGAAAGCCGGGAATGACCGCGCCGGTGGCCAGCACCGTCATGGCGGTGGCGGGCAGTACCCCGGCCAGCGGCGTGAAGAAGGCAAAGGCCGCGACGCCGCCGACCACCCCCAGCACCGCCATCGGGTCGGGCGGGCCGGGGGCGAGGGGCTGGCGCAGGTTCTGCACCAGCCCGATCAGCGCCAGAAGGCATAGCAGGCCGCCCACCAGCAGCGGAAAGGCTCCGGGGCCCATCCGCCGGAATGACCCCAGATCGAGCGCGGTCAGGGCGCCGAGGACAAAAAACAGCCCCGCTGCCAGCATCAGGACCGGGCCGATCTGGGGAATCAGCCGTCGCATGCGACGCGCTCCGGCGTGAATTCCGGCCCTTCGTAGCTGTCGGGGATGGCAATGCGGCCGGCGCGCAGGTCCGCTGCCGCCTGTGCCACGGCCTCCCGCGCGGGCTCCGGCACATCGGCGCCGAGGCGGAGCGAGACGACATCGCCTTCCCCCAGCCCGAATTCGACGATCCCGGGCGGCACCTGGCCCGCCACCATATCGGAAATCGCCCGTTCGACGCCAAGGTCGATGCGCGCCAGCGCCGAGGCGAGGAAGACCTCGGGATCGGTCTCCACCCAGTCGAGCGCATTGCCGATCTGGCGCGCGCCGCCGGCGCGGCAGGCCTCGATCGCGCCGCGCCGGGCGCCGTTGAGCATGGTAAAGAGCACATCGACGCCGGCGGCGATCTCGGCCTCGGCCCAGGCGCGGGTGACGGAATTGTCATCCTGGGTGCCACAGAACCCGGTGAGCACCTTCACTTCGGGTCGGGCGTGGGCGACCCCGGCAAGAAAGGCCGCGCGCCCCTTCAGCCCCGGGCGAACCCGGTGGCCCGAGAGATGGCCGACAATGCCGCTTCGGGTGACATGGGCCGCCAGCACACCGGCGAGAAAGGCGGAATCCTCCTGCCGCACGTCATAGCTGGCGAGGTTAGTCCCCGTCTTCTGCCCCTGGACAATGGCAAAGCGGGTGTCGGGATGGGCCGCTGCGGCCTCCGGTGTGGCAATATTGCCTTGGCCGCCGATAAAGACCAGCCCGTCGACCTTGGGCACGACCTCGGCCATCCGGGCGCGAATGGCGTCCTGCTCATAGCGCACGCCCGAGATCACCGAGATCTCGGCAACCCCTTGCGCGGCGGCGCGTTCAGCGCCTTGCAGGGCGCTGGCGTTAAAGCCCGCGTCCTGCACCTCGCCCACGAAGAAAACGGCGATTTTCATCTTGGCACTCATTGGGTTGCCGCCTGCACCAGGGGCGTCCATTGGGCCAGCTGCGCCTCGACATAATCGGAGAATTCGGCGCTGGACTTGGGGGCGCGGATCAGGCCCCAGCTGTCGAATTGCGCCATGACCTCGGGATCGGCCATCGCCTCCGAAAGCGCCGCGTCCAGCTTGTCCTTGACCGCGTCGGGCACGCCGGCCGGCGCGCTGACCCCCAGCCAGTTCTCGGCCAGGATGTCAAAACCGGCTTCGCGGAAAGTCGGCACATCGGGCAGGGTTGCGATCCGTTCGGGCGCCGAGACCGCAAGCGGGATGGCGGTGCCCTCCTCGACCGCCGGCAGGTTCTGCGGCACCGCGTCAAAGATCGTCGGCACCACCCCGCCCATGAAATCGAGCCGCATCGGCCCCGAGCCCTTGTAGGGGATGTGGAACAGCTCGACTCCGGTTTCGTCCTGGAACTGTTCGGCGATGATATGCCCCCAGGAGCCGACGCCGGAGCTGCCGTATTCGAACTTGCCCGGCTCGGCCCGGGCCATCTCGAGGAAACCCGTCAGATCCTCGGCGCCCAGCGAGGGCGTGGCAAAGAGGCCGAGGTGCACGGTGCCGACATAGGTGATGTGGTCGAAATCGGCGATCGGATCATAGGGCGTGTCGGGAAAGCGGATCGGCGCCACGTTGAACGGCGTCAGGTTCGACAGCATCAGCGTATGGCCATCGGGCGCAGCCTGTTGCAGCGCCGAAGCCGCGACGGTGCCGGCGGCGCCGGGCTTGTTCTCGACGACGAACTGCTGGCCAAGACTGGCCGAAAGCTTTTCTGACAGGAGCCGTGCCACCAGATCCGACGAGCCGCCCGGCGGGAAGGAGACGAGGATGCGGACCGGGCGCTCAGGCCAGGGGGTTTCGGCGCTGGCGGGCAGGGCCAGTGCAGTGAGAGCGAGGGCTGCCGAGGCAAGAAGAGTGCGGCGGTACATGGGGTTTCCCTTCCGTGGATTGATGAAACCATGGTTCCACAACTCTTGAAATTCACAAAGAAAAGAAATCACAGTTTCACGAATTTGACCCATCGGAACCCGAATTTCGCGCAAATTCCGGGCGTTGCGGCGGGTGTCTGGCGGGTTGTTGGGCGGAAACCGGGTGAAAATCGTCACATTCACGGTGCGAATCAGCGGCAGAGACCGGGCTGCGCGGCAAAGCTTGTCACGCCCGGGCGGCTGGCGCAAAGTGGCACCATGGAACCACAGTTTCACGATGACCCGCCTGCGAGCTTTCTGCCCCGGATTCGGACGGCGCTTCCCGATCTGCACCGTGCCGAGCGGCGACTGGGCAATTTCCTGCTCGATTTCCCCGGCGATCTCGCCTCCTACGACGCGCAGGAGCTGGCCCGGCTCAGCGGCGTTTCCAAGGCCACGGTCTCGCGTTTCGTGCGGCGGATCGGCTTCGAGAACTACGAGGCCGCCCGCCGCGCTGCCCGCGAGGAACGTCAGACAGGCTCGCGGCATTTCCTGGCCCATGCCGAGGACTTGCCGACCGAAGACCCGCTGTCACAAAGTCTCCAGCAGGAAATGAACAATGTCGCCTGGACTTTCGAGCGCCTCGCGCCCGCCGATCTCGACGCGCTGGCCGAGGCCACGCTGTCGGCGCGCCGGGTCTGGCTGATCGGCTATCGCATCAGCCGGGTCTTCGCGGATTATCTTTACTGGCAGCTGCTCAAGGTGATCCCCTCGGCCAGCGTGCTGCCCCAGGCCGGCGAGAGCCTTGGCGAATACGCCGCCGAAATGTCCCCCGACGACCTGGTCATTCTGACCGCCCTGCGCCGCCGCGCCGCCAATACAGAGCCCTTGCTCGCCGAACTGGCCCGGATCGGCGTCACCACCGTGGTGATCAGCGATGACGGCATGGCGCCCGACGCCCGCGCGGCCTGGCATTTCCGCTGCCGGATCGAGACCTCCAGCCCGCAGTTCAACCATGCCTCGGTGTTCTCGCTCTGCCACCAGATCGTGACCCGCACCACCCTCAAGGCCGGCAGCGACGGGCGCCGGCGGCTCCGCGAGATCGACGAGGCCAACGAACGGCTGGGCGAGGTGCGGTAGCCTGCCCTAGTGAGAGATCATCCAGGGCCGGGCCGAGGGAAAGCTCTTGGCGCCGTCGGGCCGGTGCAGGGTGCGCGAGGGCTTCTTCCTGCCCGAACAGCAGCCGCAGCCCGGCCCGTGGCTGCGGGTCGATTTCGGCGAATGCGCGGCGCGTTCGTTGGTGGCAAAGGCGGTGCGGCGGGCGCTGTCCATATTGGCCAGGATCGGCGCGCGCAACAGCGCACGGGGCGCCGAGGCACCGCAGTCGGGACAATCGCAGGGCTGGTCGAAATTGGCCATGCTGGTCTGTTCGGTGAACGGGCCGCAGGTGTCGCAGAGGTAGTCGTAATAGGGCATGAAAGCCTCCTGAAGCGGATGGGGCGGGCGCATCGGCCCGCCCGCGATAAATCAGAGATCGGGGGCCAGCGGGATGTCGATCGTGCCATCGAAATGCTTCACCGGGCCATCGCTGCCGGGCATGATGTCGAAATCGAAGATCTCGTTCGGCAGCCAGAGCGTGGCGCAGGCGTTCGGGATGTCGACCACCCCCGAGATATGCCCCTGCACCGGCGCGGTGCCGAGGATCGCATAGGCCTGCGCCCCGGTGTAGCCGAATTTCTTGAGGTACTCGATGGCGTTGAGGCAGGCCTGCCGATAGGCGACATGCACGTCGAGGTAATGCTGGCCGCCATGCTCATCCACCGAGATACCCTCGAAGATCAGGTAGTCGTCATATTTCGGCGTAATCGGCGAGGGTTTGAAGATCGGGTTGCGGATGCCGTATTTCTCAATCCCTCCCTTGATCAGCTCGACCTGGATATGCAGCCAGCCGGCCATCTCGATGGCGCCGCAAAAGGTGATCTCGCCGTCGCCCTGGCTGAAGTGCAGGTCGCCCATCGAAAGGCCGGCGCCGTCGACATAGACCGGGAAATAGCAGGTCGAGCCGCGCGACAGGTCCTTGATGTCGCAGTTGCCACCATGTTCACGCGGCGGCACGGTGCGGGCGCCTTCGGCCGCGGCCTTGGTGCGTTCCTCGCCCTGCAGCTGGCCCATATGCGCCGATTGCGTGTTCGGCAGGGCGGCCAGCGGCGGGGTGCGTGTGGGATCGGTGTCGAACAGCGCTTTTTCACGGCTGTTCCACATGTCAAGCATCTTGCGATCGGGCAGGCAGCCGATCAGCCCGGGGTGGATCAGACCGGCGTATTTCACCCCCGGCACGTGGCGCGACGAGGTGAACATGCCGTGGAAATCCCAGATCGACTTTTGTGCCTCGGGGAAATGCTCGGTCAGGAAACCGCCGCCGTTCTGCTTGGAGAAGAAGCCGTTGAAGCCCCAGTTCATCTCTTCCTTGGCGCCGATGTCGAGGATGTGGACCTTGAGCAGGTCGCCCGGTTCGGCACCTTTGACGCCGATCGGACCTGAGAGGTAATGCACCTGCTCCAGCTCGACATCGCGGACGTCGGCGGCGTCGTCGTCATTGGCAATCTGCCCGCCGGTCCAGTCGTAGGTCTCGATCTTGAAATCGTCGCCGGGCTCGACCCAGACGGCAATCGGGATGTCGGGGTGCCAGCGGTTGTGGACCTTGTCGTTGGTATGCGGGCTTTCCGAAAGATCGACGGAAATCAGCGTGTCTGCCATGGTATAACTCCCTGTATTGGCTCAGACGGAAAGAAATTTCGAGACCTTGGCCTCGTCGACACTGGCGCGGGGGCTGTCGTGGACGAACTGGCCGTTCTCGATCACCACCACCCGGTCGGCGACATCGAGCGCAAAGCTCAGCACCTGTTCCGAGACGATGATCGACAGGCCTTTTTCGTCGCGAATGCGGCGCAGGGTGCGGGCCATCTCGCGGATGATCGAAGGCTGGATGCCCTCGGTCGGCTCGTCGAGCAGCAGCACCTTGGGCTTTGACGCCAGAGCGCGGGCGATGGCCAACTGCTGCTGCTGCCCGCCGGAAAGGTTGCCGCCACGGCGGCTCTTCATCTCAAGCAGCACTGGGAAGAGCTCGTAGATATCCTCGGGCACGGCGCGTTCGCCGGTCACGGTCAGACCGGTCTCGACGTTTTCCTGCACCGTCATCGACGAAAAGATCATCCGCCCCTGCGGCACATAGGCAATGCCGCTGGCAACCCGCTGGTGCGGCTTCTGGGCGGTGACATCGGTGCCGTCGATGCTGACCGAGCCATGCCGCGGGGGCACCAGACCCATCAGCGATTTCATCAGCGTCGTCTTGCCCATGCCGTTGCGGCCCATGATCGCCACGATCTCGCCCGGGGCGACATCGAGATTGAGGCCGTGGAGCACTTCGCTTTCGCCGTATGACGACCGGAGTTCTTGGATATTCAGCATGTTGACCTCTCAGTGACCCAGGTAGACTTCGACAACCCGAGGGTCGTTCTGGACGTGTTCCATCGAGCCTTCGGACAGCACCTTGCCCTGGTGCAGCACGGTGACGCGGGTGGCGATATCGGCGACAAAGCCCATGTCATGCTCGATCACGATGACCGAACGGTCGGCGATGATCCGGTTGAGCAGCTCGGCGGTCTTCTTGCGTTCGGCCACCGACATGCCGGCCACCGGTTCGTCGAGCATCAGCAGTTCCGGGTCCTGGATCAGCAGCATGCCGATCTCGAGCCATTGCTTCTGACCGTGGCTGAGAAAGGCCGCCTTCTGGCTCAGGTGGTCGCTGAGAAAGATCATCTCGGCGATCTCCTCGATCCGCGCCTTGACCGCATCGTCGCGCTTGAAGAACAGCGCACCAAAGACGCCGTGACCCTTGGGGAAGCTCAGCTCGAGATTGGCAAAGACCGAGAGATCCTCGTAGACCGAGGGTGTCTGGAACTTGCGACCGACGCCGGCGTGAACGATCTGGTCCTCGCGCATCTTGAGCAGGTCGGCGCCCTTGAAGGCGACATTGCCCGAGGTCGCCTTGGTGCGGCCGCAGATCAGGTCGAGCACGGTGGTCTTGCCCGCGCCGTTGGGGCCGATGATGACGCGGCATTCATTGGGTTCGACGTAGAAGGACAGGTCGTTGACCGCCTTGAACCCGTCGAAGGACACGGTCAGCCCTTCGACCATCAGCACGTATTTCGGGTTGGTCATGTCAAGCATCAGGGGTCACTCCGCCGGGGTGGCATTGGGCAGCGGCTTGTCGCCGCGCCGGGTGAGTTTCAGAAGACGCGGCTCGATCTGCTCGGCCCAGACACCGGCGAGGCCGTTGGGGAAGGCCATGACCACGGCGATGAAGAGCGCGCCGAGACCCAGCAGCCAGAGCTCGGGGAAGCTTTCGGAGAACGAGGTCTTGGCCCAGTTCACCAGCAGCGTGCCCCAGACCGCGCCCAGCAGCGACAGCCGGCCGCCGACCGCAGCAAAGATCACCATTTCGATCGAGGGCACGATGCCGACGAAGGAGGGCGACATGAAGCCCACCTGCAGGGTGAACATCGCCCCGCCGATGGCGGCAAAGGCCGCGCCGAGGCAGAAGACAAAGATCTTGAAGTTGGCGACGTCGTAGCCGGAAAAACGCACCCGGTCCTCCTGGTCACGCATGGCGATCAGCAAGCGCCCGAGCTTGGACCGGCGAACGAATTGCGCGGCAAGGAGCACCGCAAAGAGCAGCACGCCGTTGACGAAATAGAGCGTGGTCTTGGCCGCGTCGGTGCGGATGTCCCAGCCGTGCAGGGTGCGCAGGTCGGTGATGCCGTTGACGCCGCCGGTAAAGCCCTGCTGGCCGATGATCAGGATGGTCAGGATCGCCGCGATGGCCTGGGTGATGATGGCGAAGTAGACCCCGCCCACCCGGCGGCGGAACATCGCCACGCCGATGATGTAGGAAAAAACGACCGGCACCGCGATCACCGCAATGAGGGTAAAGGCGAAGGAGTTGAACGGCTCCCACCACCAGGGCAGGGCGGACAGCTGGTTCCAGTCCATGAAGTCGGGGATGCCCGGGGTCGACTGGATGGCAGTGTTCTCCGGGCTCGAGGCTTCGAGCTTGAGAAACATCGCCATGCAATAGCCGCCGAGGCCGAAGAAGACCCCCTGGCCCAGCGACAGGATGCCGCCGACGCCCCAGCAGAGCACGAGGCCCACCGCGACAAAGGCATAGGTCAGGTACTTGCCGAAGAGATTGAGCCGGAACGGCTCGAGCAGCAGGGGGAAGACCACGAAAATCATCGCGGCGAGCAGGGCAAAGCCGATCATGTCGCGGGGCGAGAGGAAGGCGTGGCTGTGGGATTTCATCTGTCTGACCTCCGGGTCACTTGCGCAGCTTGAGGGCAAAGAGCCCCTGCGGACGCAGCATCAGGATGCCGACCACGGTCAGCAGGGTGAGGACCTTGGCCATCGAGCCGGAGAGGAAGAACTCCATGATCGATTGCGCCTGGCTGATCGAGAAGGCCGAGGCGATGGTGCCCAGAAGGCTGCCGGCGCCGCCGAAGACCACCACAAGGAAGGTATCGACGATGTATTGCTGGCCGGCCGTCGGCCCGGTCGAGCCGATCATGGTGAAGGCGCTGCCCGCCACACCCGCGACGCCGCAGCCGATGCCGAAGGTCATCCGGTCGGTCAGGGCGGTATTGATGCCCACCGCATCGGCCATCTGCCGGTTGTTGTTGATCGCGCGCACCTGCTGGCCCCAGCGCGAGCGGTACATCATGACGTAGACCCCGGCCGAGATGCCCACCGCGAGGACCATGACAAAGATGCCGTTGATCGGCACTTCGATCAGATCGGTCAGCGGCAGCGAGCCCATCATCCAGTCGGGAATGGTGACGCCCACTTCGCGCGCGCCGAAGATCGACCGATAGAGCTGTTGCAGGATCAGGCTCAGCCCCCAGGTGGCCAGCAGCGTATCGAGCGGGCGCTTGTAGAGATGCCGGATCAGCGCCCATTCGACGAACATCCCCAACGCCCCGGCGGCGAGGAAGGCGAGGATCATGGCGACGAAGAAATATCCCGAGAACAGTGCCGGCATCAGGTCGCCGAAGAGGTTGGACACCAGATAGGTGACATAGGCCCCGAGGATCATGAATTCGCCATGGGCCATGTTGATCACGCCCATCTGGCCAAAGATGATCGCGAGGCCGAGGGCCATCAGGACGAAGACCGAAAAGAGGATGAGACCGGCAAAGCCCTGCATGGCGAAGATCGCGCCGAGCTCGCTGGCCGTGTATTCGGAGAACATGGCTCACCTTTGCGTATGTGACTGAGGGAAGGGCGCGCAGGGCGGCCCCGCGCGCACTGGCCCTGCGCCATCAGGCGCGGGGAAAGGGCAGGGGAGCTGGCACCCCCCTGCGACGTCGGGGCTTACTGATAACCCTCGGGGAAGGGATCGGGCTCGACCAGCTCGGCGGTCTCGTAGACCACTTCGTACTGGCCGTCCGGCTTGGCCAGACCGACGCGGGTCTTGGACCAGAGGTGATGGTTCTCGTGCACCTTGACGTAGCCTTCGGGCGCGGTGGGCAGTTCGATCCCCGGCGAGGCTTCGCGCACCTTGTCGATGTCGAAGGAGCCGGCCTTTTCCACCGCGGCCTTCCACAGCCAGGGGCCGAGATAGGCGGCCTGGGTCACGTCGCCGATCACCATGTCCTCGCCCCACATCGACTTGAAGGCGGCGACGAACTCGGCGTTGTTGTCGTTGTCCAGCGACTGGAAGTACTTCATGCAGGCATAGGCACCGTCGATGTTCTCGCCGCCGATGCCGCGGATCTCGTCCTCGGTGACCGAGATGGTCAGCAGGATCGGGTCTTCCTTGGTCATGTCGATGCCGGCGGCCTTGAGCTGCTTGTAGAAGGCGACGTTCGAACCGCCGACGACGATGGCATAGATCACGTCGGGTTTCTTGAGACGGATCTTGTTGATCACCGAGTTGAACTGGGTGTGGCCGAGCGGATAATATTCCTCGCCGACGACCTTGCAGCCCTCCATGTAATTCTCGATGTGCTTGCGGGCGATCTTGTTCGAGGTGCGCGGCCAAATGTAATCCGAACCCAGCAGATAGAAGCTCTTGGCGCCCTTGACCTTGTTGACCCAGTCGAGGCCGGCGATGATCTGCTGGGTCGCCTCCTGACCGGTGTAGATCACGTTCGGGCTCTGCTCGAGACCCTCGTAGAAGGTCGGATAGTAGAGCATGCCGTTGTATTGTTCGAAGACCGGCAGAACCGCCTTGCGGCTGGCAGAGGTCCAGCAGCCCATGACCGAGGCGACCTTGTCCTGCACCAGCAGTTTCTTGGCCTTTTCGGCGAATGTCGGCCAGTCCGAGGCGCCGTCTTCCTGGACGTATTCGATCTTGCGGCCGAGGATGCCGCCCTGGGCGTTGATCTGCTCGATCGCCAGCTTCTCGGCCTGGACCGAGCCGGTTTCCGAGATCGCCATGGTGCCGGTGACCGAATGCAGGATGCCGATGGTCACGGTGTCATCGGTGACGGCCAGCCCGGTGGTGTTGACCGCGGCGGTGGGGAAATCGGCGGCGCGCAGCCCCTTGGGCGCAAAGAGCGATGCGGTCAACGCCGCGCCCCCGGCCAGCACGGCGCGCCGGCTGAGCCCGTTTGTGCCTTTTGAATTGGCGGAATTGGTCATGGATGCCTCCTTGTTGATCAGTTCATCGCAGTGATGGGCAATGGTGCTGACCCGAGGCTGACAGCAAATGCTGCGATGCAGTATACGTCGATTGACGTATATGAGTGCGCGTTTTTCCCGATCATGATCGGAGGAGGCCCCGCCGGGGCGAAATCGGCCGCCCGGCAGGGGCGGCGCAGGACAGGGGCACCATGGTCGTCGCATTCCGTGCCACCGGCGGACGCCGGAGCTACAACCGTTGGGTCGCCAACGAAACGATGGAGGATTTCGCCCTGCGCTTTACCGCGCGGCGGGCGCGGCGCTGGAGTTTCGGGCGGGTGGCCAATACCGCGCTGGGCTCGATCTCCTTTCTGGCGCTCGAGGCGATTGGCGGCGCGATCACCCTGACCTACGGCTTTGACGCGGCGATCCTCGCCATCATGCTGGCTGGGCTGATCCTGTTCCTGACCGGGCTGCCGATCAGCTATTACGCCGCGCGCTACGGCGTCGATATCGATCTTCTGACCCGGGGCGCGGGCTTTGGCTATATCGGCTCGACGATCACCTCGCTGATCTATGCCAGTTTCACCTTCATCTTCTTCGCGCTCGAGGCGGCGATCCTAGCCTTCGCGCTGGAGTTCTGTTTCGGGGTGCCGGTGGCGTTGGGCTATCTGCTGTCGGGGCTGGTGGTGATCCCGTTGGTGGTGAACGGATTTTCCAAGATCTCGGCGTTTCAGGCCTGGACCCAGCCGTTGTGGATCGTCCTGCATATCCTGCCCTTCGCGCTGCTGGCGCTCTCGGGGGCGGAGCTGACCAGCTGGACCAGCTACACCGGCGCGCGCGGCGCCGAGGGGCCGACGATGATGATGGTCGGCGCGGCCATGGGCGTGGTGCTGTCGCTCATTGCGCAGATCGGCGAACAGGTCGATATCCTGCGGTTCCTGCCCGAGCCGCGCAGCCCGCGCGAGCGGCGGCGCTGGTGGGCGGCGATGCTGGCCGCCGGGCCGGGCTGGACGGTGTTGGGAGTTGCCAAGATGCTTGCGGGCTCCTTCCTGGTGACGCTCGCAGTAAGCGCGGCGGTGCCACTGCGCCAGGCCACCGATCCGACGCGAATGTATTATGCCGCCTACGACGCGGTGATGCCCTCGGCATTGCTGGCGCTTGTGCTGACCGGCGCCTTCGTGATCCTGTCGCAGCTCAAGATCAACGTGACCAACGCCTATGCCGGCTCGATCGCCTGGTCGAACTTCTTTTCCCGGCTGACCCATTCGCACCCGGGCCGCGTGGTCTGGCTGGTGTTTAACGTGGCCATCGCGCTGATGCTGATGGAACTGGGGGTGTTTCACGCCATCGAGTCGATCCTCGGGCTGTATTCCCATGTCGCGCTGGCCTGGATCGGGGCGCTGACCGCCGATCTGGTGATCAACAAGCCGCTGGGGCTGAGCCCGCGCGGCATCGAGTTCCGCCGCGCCCATCTCTTTGACATCAACCCGGTGGGGACCGGCGCCATGGGGGCGGCGGTGGCACTGTCACTGATGGCCTATGCCGGGCTGTTCGGTGCGCTGGCCGAAAGTTTCTCGGCGCTGGTGGCGCTCTCGGTGGCGATGGTCATGGCGCCGCTGATTGCCTGGAAGACCGGCGGGCGCTACTACATCGCGCGGCCGGGGCCGAAACCCGCGCCACGCCCCGAGTTGCACGCCGGCCAGACCACCGAATGCTGCGTCTGCGAGTTTCGCTTCGACGCCGAGGACATGACCGATTGCCCGTTTTATGCCGGGCCGATCTGTTCGCTCTGCTGCACGCTCGATGCCTCCTGCCGCGATGCCTGCAAGCCGCAGGCGCGCTTTGGCCATGTCTTCACCGCCAGCATGAAGCGCCGCCTGCCCGAGCGGCTCTATCAGGCGCTGGCGACGCGGGTGGCGCTGTTTGCGGTGGCAACCTTCGTTCCGGCCGCGGTCTTTGCGGCCCTGCTCTTGGTGATCCGCGCCAGCGCCGATGGCGGCACGCTCGACGCGGTTCTGGCCATCATCTTCTGCTCGGTTCTGGTGGCGATCGGGGTGATCGTCTGGACCTTCATCCTCACCGCCGAAAGCCACCACAAGGCGCGCGACGAAGCCGATATTCAGACCCAGCGCCTGCTGCGCGAGGTGCGGGCGCATGAACGCACCGACGCGGCGCTTCAGGCGGCCAAGGAAAAGGCCGAGGCCGCCAACCTCGCCAAGACCCGCTACATGGCCGGCATCAGCCACGAGCTGCGCACGCCGTTGAACGCGATCTACGGCTATGCCCAGGTGCTCGAACGCGACGCCAGCCTGCCGCGCAACCACCGCACGGCCGTACAGGCGATCCGGCGCGGGTCCGAGCATCTGGCCGGGTTGATCGAAAATCTGCTGGATATCTCCAAGATCGAGGCCGGGCGGCTGGAGATCCATCGCGACCGCATCAACCTGCCGGCGCTGCTGGGCCAGATTTCGGCGATCTTCGAGCGGCAGGCGCGCGAGAAGGGCCTCGATTTCGGCATCACCACCGAAGGCAAGCTGCCCGATTGGGTCGATTTCGACGAAAAGCGGCTGCGCCAGATCCTGATCAACCTGCTGTCGAACGCCATCAGCTATACGCCCCAGGGCTCGGTCAGCCTGTCCCTGTCCTATCGCAACGAGATCGCGCGTTTCGAGATCGCCGACACCGGCATCGGCATCGAACCGGCCCAGGTCGACCGGATCTGGAAACCCTTCGAGCGGCTGGCGCAGAAGTCCGCTGGCGGCTCGGGTCTGGGGCTGACGATCACCCGGCTGCTGGTCGAGGTGCTCGGCGGCGAGATCACCGTCGACAGCGAGCCCGGCAAGGGCACGACCTTCACTGTGCGGCTGATGCTGCCCTCGGTGCAGGGCGCGGCGGCGCAGGGTCCCGGCTGGGGTCGGTCCGAAGGCCTGGCCGCGATCGGCTACAACGGCGCGCGCAAGACGATCATGGCGGTGGATGACGACGCCGACCACCTGCGGCTGCTGGAAACCGTGCTGCGGCCGATGGGGTTTCTTCTGCAACCGTTTTCCGATGCCGAAACCGCGCTGAGCTTTGTCGACGAGCTTACGCCGGATCTCTTTCTGCTGGATATCGACATGCCCGAAATGACCGGATGGGAACTGGCCGAAGCACTGCGCGCCCGGCCGAAATACCGCGCCACGCCGATCGTCATGGTCACCGGCCATGCGCTTGAGGCCCGCCAGCCGGTGGACCGCGACGGGCTCTACGACGCTTTCGTGGTGAAACCCTATTCGCTCAACGATCTGGTGTCGCGGCTGGCGCGGCTGCTCAAGGTCGATCTGACCTTCGACACCCCGCAGGCCGCTGCGCCCGCGGCCGGTGCCCTGCCGCTGGAGGCGGTGCGGCGGTTGATCGATCTGGCCGATATCGGTCATGCCGCCGGCGTGGTGCGCGAGCTTGACGCGCTGGACCGGGGCGGCGCGTTGGACGGCGCTCTGCGCCGGCGGCTGGACGGGCACCTGGCCGATTTCGACCTCTCCGCCGTGGCGCGAGTGCTGAAGGACATGCAAGGATGACCGATGAAACCGAGGGCGGGCGCTATATCGTGCTGGTGATTGACGATGCCCCCGAGACGCTGGGGCTGGTCAGCGATGCGCTCGAGGGCAATGGCATGACCGTGCTGGTGGCGCGCTCCGGCGAAGAGGGGCTGCGGCTTACCCGGCGGGTGCAGCCCGACGTGATCCTGCTCGATGCGATGATGCCCGGCATGGACGGGTTCGAGACCTGCCGCCGGCTCAAGACCCCGCCGAACTCCGAAAGCGCGCCGGTGATCTTCATGACCGGGCTGACCGAGGGCGAGCACATCCTCGCCGGGCTGCGCGCCGGAGGCGTCGATTATGTCACCAAGCCGGTGGTCGTCGACGAGCTGATCGCCCGGATCACCCGCCATGTGATGAACGCCCGCGCGATCCAGATGGCCCGCGCGGCGCTGGATTACACCGGCCAGAACGTGATCGGCGTGTTGCCGGACGGCCGGCTGTCTTGGGGCACCCGCGGTGCGCTGGCCAGGATCGGCGCCGATTTCGCCGAGGGCCGGGCCAGCGACCGCCTGCGAGGCTGGCTGGACGAGGTGGCGCGGATGCCGGTGTCGCAAGCGCGGCCGCTGGTGCTGGGCGCCCTGACGCTGACCCTGATCGGGCTGGCCGAGGGCGAGCTGATGATCCGCCTGCGCGCTGCCGGCGGCCAGGCCGAGAACCAGCGGCTGGCCGAGGGCTTCGGCCTGACCGCCCGCGAGGCCGAAGTGCTGCTCTGGCTGTCCCACGGCAAGACCAACCGCGACATCGCCGATATCCTCTCGGTCAGCGCCCGGACGGTCAACAAGCACCTCGAACAGGTGTTTCACAAGATGGGCGTCGACAACCGCACCTCGGCCGCGGTGATGGCCGACCGGGTCTTGCAGGCGGACTGAGGTATCAATTTACCATAATCCGGATTCTGCGTGGCGCGACGATTGCTGGGGCACATTCTAAACTGGGTTGCGACAAATCCCCTATCCTGCTGAAAAGCAAGGAGAACGGACAGTGGCCCATACAGAGCTGAATTTACGCGAACGACGTGCGATCGAGGATATGCTGTACACGAAAGTGCCGGTCAGCAGGATTGCGGCGGAAATCGGCAGGCACCGCTCGACGATCTATCGCGAGAGCAAGCGCAACTCCTTCAGCGACGAGGAACTACCGTATCTGGACGGCTACTACGGGATCAATGCTCAGCGTTATGCCGCCGCCCGGCGCACCCGTCGTCGCAAGCTGATCCGGCTGCCCGAGCTGCGCGAAGCGGTGATCGACCGCCTCAAGGAAGGTTGGTCTCCCGAGCAGATCGCCGGCCGCCTCGGGTTCGAAGGCCAACCCATCCGCATCAGCCACGAGACGATATACGCCCATGTCTACAGCCGCGAAGGTCAGTCCGCCGCGCTGGCGCGGTATCTGCCCAGCCGCCGCAAGAAACGCAAACCGCGCTATGCCAGACGCCCGCGCGGCCTTGTTTTCCCGCCGGATCGGTCGATCCATGGACGGCCGGAGTATGTGAAGACCCGTGAGACATTTGGTGAATGGGAAGGCGATCTGATGATCTTCGAGAAGGCCCAGGGCAAGATGAACGTGGCTTCGCTGGTGGAACGCAAGACCCGTTTCGCCATGCTGTTCCGCAACAACGACCGCAGCTCGACGCAGTTCATGAACCGTCTGATGGACGTGGTGGTCTCCCTGCCCCAACCGGCCCGCCGCTCGATCACCTTTGACCGCGGTCTCGAATTTCGCGAATGGCGCAAGTTGCAGCCCGGGATCGGCACCGTGGCGTGGTTCTGTGACCCGCAGGCGCCGTGGCAAAAGGGCTCGGTCGAGAACCTGAACAAGCGCGCGCGCCGTTACCTGCCTAGGGACACCCAGCTCGCGGCGCTCTCAAATCCCAAGATGAAGGCGATTTGCGACCGCCTGAACGGCACGCCCAGAAAGTGCCTCGGATGGCGAACCCCGACCGAGGCATTCCGGGAAGAGATGAAGAAGCTGAGATAGCGGAAACTGTCGCAACGAGGCTTGAGACAACATGGCGGCAGAGCACCAACCTGCAGACTCTCGTTATGAATGAGGGACCAGCAGGGGGCAGGTCGTCTTGCTACGTCCTGCTGTCCACTGACTTTCGCACCCGGGCTGATGGTGGAATATCCGCGGCCGCCGTTTTTTCACGTAAATGACACTTAACACACAGGCCGCTGTTACAAAGATCGTCGAGAGCTGTGCACACGTGTGCAACCCAATGCCGCGTGCGCCCCACAGCTTGGAGATTCGATCCCATGAAAAAGATGACTAGCGCATTGGCGCTGATCGCCGCCACGGCCGCCGCGCCGGTTCTGGCAGAAGACATCACCATCACAGTCTGGGCCGGCGGGTCCAATGACAGCGACCACTACCGCATAGACAACATCCGCATTGCCGCCGACATGCTGTCGCGCGAAGCAGCCATCCGCGGCGAAGAGTTGAACATCACCGTCGAAGGCAAACGCGATTTCGACGGCTGGGACGGCTTCAAACAGGCCGTGACCCTCGGCGCCGAAGCGGGCAACGCCCCCAATATCGTCGTCACCTCGCATCTGGACATCGCCCCCTGGGCCAGCGCCGGCTACATCGTCCCGGTCGAGGACTACGTCGATCTGGACGCCTGGCCGCTGAACAACATCTACGGCAACCTGATGGAAATCGCGACGTTTGACGGCATGCAGTGGGGTGTGCCCCAGGACGCGGAAAGCCGCCCGTTCTTCTATTGGAAAGAGACCTTCGCAGCGCTCGGCTACAGCGAGGCGGACATGGACGCCATGTCTGCCCGTGTCGAGGCCGGTGAATACACCCTGCGCGACATGCTGGCCGAT
Organism: Marinovum sp. E3; assembly: GCF_055755275.1. Classification (NCBI taxonomy): domain Bacteria; kingdom Pseudomonadati; phylum Pseudomonadota; class Alphaproteobacteria; order Rhodobacterales; family Roseobacteraceae; genus Marinovum; species Marinovum sp. E3. The sequence continues at coordinate 79,467 of NZ_JBVTQV010000002.1, read as the reverse complement.
GCCAAGAAAGCCGTCGACATGGGCCTTGTCGAAAAAGGCTACGGCTTCTATCCGCGCGTGTCCAACGGGCCGGACTACGCTCAGTTCTATCAATCCTTCGGCGGTGAGCTGACGGACACCGAAACCGGCAAGCTGCTGTTCGACCGCACTGCCATGACCGAGATGTACCAGTTCTTTGTCGACGCGGTGGATGCCGGTGTCACCCGAAGGAACCACATCGGCACCGAATGGGACCAGTGGTATTCCGAAGTTGCCAATGGCAAAGCCGCGTTCTGGCACGGCGGCACATGGCATTATGGTCGCTATACCGGCAAGGAAGGCAACGAAGACTTCTTCGGCACCGTCGGCTTTACCCTGATCCCGGCCGGCAATGATGCGGGCCGCGCCAATACCGTGACCCACCCGCTGGTCTATCTTCTTACCGATCAGAAAGACGACCGCGTCGAGGAAATCGCCGCACAACTGGTCGCCATCGCGTCCGAGCCGCGCCTGAACGCGCTGCATGCGATCAAGTCGTCGCACCTCGCCATCGGCAAGGCCGAAGCCGGTCTTGACCTCTATTCCGGTGACCGCTGGGCCGCCGAGGCTACCGAAGTCCTGCTGCCGCACGCCAATGCGCAACCGAACCACCCCAGCTACGGAGCGTTTTCGGAAGCGATGTTCAAGGGCCTCGAAGCCGCCTGGACCGGCGTTCAGACCCCCGAAGAAGCCGTGGCCGAAGTGGAAGCGCAACTGACCGCCACGCTGGGCGACGAGCTGATCGTTCGCTGAGCCTGATCCGGCTGAAATCCGGCGACGGCGCGCACAATCAGCCCGCCGTCGCCCCTGTTCAATCACGAGGTGCCACATGACCCGACAGACCCTTTTGGCCTTGGGCTTTCTCAGCCCCGCGTTGCTGGCGGTAATGATGTTCTTTCTACTACCCGTTGTGCTGACGGTGGTTTTTGCCTTTACGAACATGAGCACCTCGACCGGCATTCTGGGCGGCGAATACCAGATCAGCGAAAGCGACCTGCGCCGCCTGCCGGCAGTGGGTGTTGGCGATGACGCGGTGGCCCTGTTGGCAGGTGCCGGATACGCGGTGCAGCCCGAAACATTGGCCCTGTTTGCCGCCGAATTCGGCGAGGACCGCGCCGCAGAGCTGGACAAGCTGCATGGCGGCGCAAAGTTCGACGACCAGCGGGCCATGGAACGGGCGCTGAAGGAGCTGCGGCGGAACCCGCTGCGCAAGGTCCGCGACCGCAAGACGGCGGCAGACCTGTTCCGCGTCTCGATCCTTGGGCAACGGTTCGCCACCCGGGATGACTTCGCCTCGGCCATCGCCGATCTTGGCGTGCCGGAGCGCGACCGCCTCGCGCTGACCGAGGCGGCCTATACCGGGTGGACCTTTACCACCCAGAATTTTGAGTTGCTGTGGGAGTTGCCTGCCACATGGCGTTATGCGCTGAACTCCGTCATCTACGTGGTTCTGACGCTTGCTTTCAACGTGGGCTTCGGTCTTTTCCTTGCGCTGTCGACCTTCTATCTGCCAAGCCGCACCGCCCAGACGTTTCGGGCCATCTGGTTTTTGCCGCGCATCCTGCCCCCTGTGCTCTATGTGCTGATGTGGCAATGGCTGACATGGGATCAGGGCTTTATCTCGGCCATGCTGCGCCCCTTCGGCTTTGAGCCGATCAACTGGATGCGTCACACCGCCACCCATGCCTGGACATTCATTGTGTTGATCAATGGCTGCGTGGGGGCGTCGTTGGGAATGATCCTGTTTTCCTCCTCGCTGCGCGCGATCCCCGAAACGCAATTGTTCGCGGCACAGGTGGACGGGGCCAACCGCTGGCAACAGGTCCGCCATGTGCTGTTGCCGCAGATGCGCTGGCCGATCCTGTTCATCACCTCGTACCAAACCTTGTCGCTGCTGACCTCGTTTGAATACATCCTGCTGGCCACCGATGGCGGGCCGGGCAGACAGACTGAGGTCTGGGCGCTGGCCGCTTATCACACCGCGCTTTCGAACTATGGCGGCAATCTCGAATACGGGTTGGGGGCCGCCTATGCGCTGGCGCTGGTGATCATCGGCATCCTGCTGTCGGCGCTGTACCTGCGTTTCTTCAAATTCAGCGAACTCGTTGCAAAACCGAGGATCGAACAATGAACACCAAGGGAAACTGGATGCTGATCCTCGCGCTGTCGCTGATCTCGGCGCCGCTGGTCATCATGTATGGCTTTCAGTTGATCGACAGCGTGTCGCGCCCCGCGCCCGGCGGCATCATCCCGCAGGAGTGGGAGTTGACCAACTGGCGCTTCCTCTGGACAAGCATCGACAGTGCGCGGCCCTCCATCTGGCGGGTGACCTTCAACACATTCGTCTTTGCCAGCGCGACCGCGCTTTTGGTTTGCGCCTTCTCGATCACCGCCGCCTATGCGCTGTCGCGGCTGAACTTTCCGGCGCGGCGGTTCTTCTTGGCCGGGTTGATCATGCTGCATGCCTTTCCGACCATTACCCTGATCATCGCGATCTTCATCGTGCTGCAATTTCTCGGGCTCTACGACAGCCTGATGGGCGTGATCCTTGTGAAAGCGGCACTGGAATTGCCCTTTGGCATCTGGATCATGAAAGGCTTTTACGATTCCGTCCCGTGGGAGATCGAAATGGCGGGCGTGCAGGACGGCGCCTCGCGGTTCCGGGTCTGGCGGGAACTGATCCTGCCGCAGGTCAAACCGGGCCTTTCGGCGCTGTTGATCTTTTCCTTCCTCGCCGGCTGGTCGGAATTCATCCTGCCGCTGGTGCTGGCGCCCGGCGCCGATGCCCAGGTTCTGGCCACCTACATGAACGCGGTCATCGCGGACGACACCCGCCCGGATTACGGACTCTTCAAGGCGATCGGCATGTTCTACGCATTGCCGGTCATCGCAGTTTACCTGCTGTTCCAGAAACGGCTCATGAACATTTATGGCGGAGGCACGAAAGGCTGATGCGGATCGAACTGCAAAACTTTACCAAACGCTTTGGCGACACCACAGTGATCGAGGACATGTCGCTTTCGGTCGCCTCCGGCGAGATGATCGCGCTGCTGGGGCCGTCGGGCTGCGGCAAGTCCACCACGCTGTTTGCGATCAGCGGCATCCACCGGATCGACGGCGGCACGCTGCATTTCGGGGATCGGGATGTGACCCGTCTGCCGCCGCAGGACCGTCCGGTCGGCGTGGTGTTCCAGAACTATGCGCTTTATCCGCACATGAGCGTGGCGGACAACATCGGCTTTCCGCTCAGGGTGCAAAATCTCAAACCGGCCGAGGTCAAACGCCGCGTGGGCGAGATGGCGGAACTGGTCCAGATCGGCAATCTTCTGGCCCGCAAACCGCAACAATTGTCCGGCGGTCAGCAACAGCGCGTGGCGCTGGCACGCGCGCTTGTGCGCAAGCCCGATGTGATGTTGCTGGACGAACCGCTGGCCAATCTCGACGCCAAGCTGCGGCTGGAAATGCGCTCGGAAATCCGCAGGCTTCAGCGCGAAACCGGCATCACCGCGATCCTTGTCACCCATGACCAGATCGAAGCCATGTCGATGTGTGACCGCATCGCCCTGATGAAGGATGGCCGGATCGAACAAATCAGCACTCCCGGCGACATGTACGAACGTCCCGCGTCCCGCTATGTGGCCGGGTTTCTGGGCAATCCGCCGATCAGCTTCTTGCGGGCCGAGGCCAATGGCCAACTGACAATCGGCGCCGACATCGCTCTCCCCCTGCCCCATGGCACCGAGGCCCGCGGGCCGATCACGCTGGGCGTGCGCCCCGAACATTTCGGCCCGCAGCATCGCGGGCCATCCATCGCCGGGCAGGTCAGTTTCATCGAGCCGCAAGGCCGCGAAGACCTGATCGACGTGACCCTGCCCTGCGACCAACGGCTGCGCGCCATCGTGCCCGCCGGCCATGACATCGCGCTGGGACAACCCGTCAACTGGCAGCTTGACCTGTCTCGCGTGCATCTGTTTGACGCCGAAGGAGCCCGCCTGTGACCGCATCCCCCGACTGGACCCGCCCGGACCGCCCCTATGCCATCGCCCACCGGGGCGCTTCCGCCTATGCGCCTGACAACACGCTAGAGGCATTCCGCATCGCCAGCGCGCTTGGCGCGGAAATGTGGGAAGTCGATATTCGCATATCGTCCGACGGCCAGATCATCGCGTTCCACGACAAGATCCTGTCGGACGGGCGCAAGATCTCTGACACAAGCTTTGCCGAAATCCTCGCCCACACCACGGCAGAAAACCGTCCCTGCCCCCTGTTGCGGGATGTGGTGGCCGAGGCCGCGATGCTGGGCACCGGCATCTACGCCGATATCAAGGACACCCGCGCAACCCTGCCAGTGCTGCATATGCTGCGCGACCACGGCATCACCCGCGCCATCCTTGGTGCCTTTGACCGGGAGGCCGCAAAGCTTCTGGCCGAAGCCGACAGCCCCTACCCCCGGTCCGTGCTTGTGCCGCTGGGCGCGGAGCCCTTCGCCTATGCCCAAGGCGCGGATGTGATCCACCTGTGCTGGGAACATATGGACCGGCCGCAAGACACGCTGACCGACGCCCTGTTTGAACGCGCCTTTGCCCAGGGCCAGCGCATCGCGATCTGGCACGAGGAAGACCCGGAGCGCATGGCCGCTATCCGCACCCGCCCTGTGATCGGCATCTGCTCGGACCGGCCCGAACTGGTCAACCAGCCGGGACGCGGCCTGCCGTTTCAGACCGTGTGCCATCGCGGCGCCAACAAATTCGCGCCGGAAAACACCCTACCAGCGCTGGAATGCGCGCTGGCGGCTGGCTTTGACTATATCGAATGCGATCTGCATCACACCGCCGACGACGAGATCGTCATTCACCACGATGCCACGCTGGAAAGAACCACCAATGGCGCGGGCCCGATCAGTGATCACACCCTGGCCGAATTGCGCGCGCTCGACGCCGGTGGCTGGTTCAGCCCGCATTTCGCCGGAACCTCGGTTCCGACACTGGCCGAAGTTCTAGACCTGCTGCACCGCTATGACGGGCGCGCCTATCTTGAGCTCAAATCCGCGCCCCCGGCCCCGGTCTGGCAAGCGGTCTGCGCGGCGGGATTGCAGGATCGCGTGTTTTTCTGGTCTTTCGATCACGCCAAACTGCAAGCTCTGCGCGCCCTTGCCCCACAAGCGAACATCATGGCGCGGCGGCAGGATTATCCAACGCTTGCGGATACGCTGGCCGATCTTGCGCCGCAGATCGTGGAATTCACCATGCCCGAAGGCACCGGGGATTTCGCCGCCGTTCGCGCCGCAGGCGCATCTGTCATGCTGGCCGCAATGGCCGGTGATGCCGGCACCTTGGCGCAGATCGTGGCCGCCGCGCCTGACCTTGCCAATGTCGATCATCCCTTTGCGCTTGCCCGATTGGTGCGCGCCGATGGATGACCACCGTCGACCCACATCTTACGACGTGGCGCGCATGGCCGGGGTCTCGCGATCTGCGGTGTCGCGCTGTTTCACTCCCGGTGCCAGCATCGCGGATGACACCCGCGCCAAGATCATGGAGGCCGCGCGCGCTTTGGGCTATCGCACCAACGCACTGGCGCGGAACCTCAAATCGCAGCGATCGCAGCTGGTCGCCATCCTTGCCTCGCGGCTGGACACGCCGTTTCGGGCGCGGCAGGTGAAACACCTTGCCCGCGCGCTGATTTCCGAGGGGTTTCGCCCGCTGCTTCTGACCGCTGATCACAGCGATGATCTGGAGCCCTTGCTCTCGTCGATGCTGGATTACAACCTCGCCGGGATGATCGTGACTTCGGATACACCGCCCGCCGCCGTGACCGAGGAATGTCAGCGACTGCGTGTGCCCGTTGTATTGATCAACCGCAACCCCGGCTCCAGCGGCGGCGACCGGATTCAGCTCGACCCCGATGCCGCTGCCGAGATCGTGTTCGACATGCTGCACGCGGCGGGTGCGCGCCGTTTTTCCGTGCTGCGCCCCAAGGATCGGACATTCACCGTGATCGGCCGGGTCAACAGCTTTTGCGAACTGGTCCACGCCAGGGGGATGCCCTGTCAGGTGATGCCCTGCGATGGCCAATCCTTTGAGGCCGGGCGTGATGCAATGCGCCGCCACGAAGCCACCCTGCGTTCCTGCGATGGCCTCTTTGCCGCGAATGACTTGCTGGCCTGCGGCGCGCTTGACGGGCTTCGCGGTGATCTGGGGCTGCGCGTGCCACAGGACATTGCCGTTGTCGGGTTTGACGACATTGAACAGGCCAGCTGGGCGTCTTATGATCTCAGCACCGTGCGCCAAGATGCCGGCACACAGGCCGCCATGGCGGTCGAGGCAATGAGCTACCGACTGCAAACACCGGATGCCCCGACACTGGTGACACATCTGCCGCTGCACCCGGTGGCACGCGGCACCACAGGAAAGATCGAACAACCATGAACATGCAGGGCCGATTGTCCTTTGCCGCCGCTCTGGCCCGAGAGGCCGGAACGCTGGCCCGTGACATGCGCGCGGCCCATGGGGGGCTGACCATCGACGCCAAGGGGCCGCAGGATTTTGTCACCGCCGCCGATCTGGCGGTGGAGTCCCTCATCCGCACACGCCTTGCGGAACACTTCCCCCAAGACGCCATCATTGGCGAAGAGGGCGGACGCCGCGGCGATACCTCCTCTGGCGAGGTCTGGATCATCGACCCGATCGACGGTACGACGAATTTCCTGCGCGGCATGCCGGACTGGGCCGTGTCCATTGCCTGTGCCAGCGCGAGCGAAATCGTTTTGGGTGTGATCTTTGCGCCCGATCTGGATCTGCTGTGCGAGGGGCTGTTGTCCGGCGCCCCCGTCGCACGCAAGAATGGCGTTCCCCTTCAGGTGGACGCTGGATGCGCCGCTGCCAAAGCGCTGATTGCCGTCGGCTGGTCGCCGCGCACGCCCTTTGCCGATCATGCCGCGTTTCTGGAACGGATCGTGGCGCAGGGCGGCGAATTCCGCCGCAGCGGCGCGGCCACCATTGGCCTGATCGGTGTCGCCTCGGGCTGGGTCGACGCCTATGCGGAGCGCGAGTTGAACCTGTGGGATGCCGCCGCCGGCATCGCGATTATCAAGGCCGCGGGCGGCACGGTGGTGGCCCCCGCCTTTACCCCGGAGCTGACAGCCCCTGCGCCCTTCCTTGCGCTCGCCCGCGCAGATCATGAATTGGCACCCCTGCTGCGTGACAATGTATTGGGTGACACTTTCCGGGATGAACCGCAGGCCGACACCAAACGATGAGCTTTGCTGACGAAGGTGGACGTCAAAAAACGGCGCTCGTTCAAGCGCAGAACGCCGGACGAGGCATATTGGCAGGGTCGAGATCAGAAATTGGCGGCATGAAAGCCAAGTCCGATACACCTTGGGACAGCCGGCGAACTGTCCAGAGAACCGAAATCGACCGAGGCGAGGTCAAGACCACGGCGCCCTGGTCGCAGGCCGAGATAGTGGCGCGTCCGGGTTGATCCTGGCCGAACGGACGGTTGTCCGATCTTGCCGCGCTGGGGTTTGCCCCGGATCACCAGATTTGCGTCCACGAGAGTTCGGAAGATCCCCGAAATCGCATTGGGGGACGGACCGGTGGCCTGAGTCGCCTCTGCCTTGGTCAATTGCCCATCCTGCGGATCAACTTGAGGATCAGGCCCTCGTTGTGGTTCCCCACGGCGACCTGGTTGGATCGCCTTTGGCGGTTTGACCGGAGTAGCGCCTCTCGGTCAGAAGGCGACGCATCGGGCCATGTATCACTTTGATTTTTGGAAGGTCTCACCACATTGGCCGACGCTGCGATAGTAAGATTTCTTGCCAGTTTGACAAGCAGCGGCGCGGGTCGGCGCGCACCATTACTTACTTTCGAATGAATTATTTATTGACTCGCGAGCCCTTCACGTTCTACCCAGAACCCGCGTCTGCCGAAGAGATTTTTAGCAGGTGCCTCGCTCCGGTTGCATGTTGCGACCGCAACAACGGACTGTCCGAACCAGACACCATTAATTACTTCATCAGGAAGTTTTATGGTTCCAAAACCTCGGACAACAGAACGACTTTTGGAGGAAACATGACCCTTAGAACCTGTGTTACGGCACTCGCCACTCTCGGTGCAGCCTCGTTTGCCGGCACCGCATATGCCGGCAGCCACGCGGCTGGCGCCTGCCTGATCACCAAGACCGACACCAACCCGTTTTTCGTCAAGATGCGCGAAGGCGCGACCGCCAAGGCCGAGGAACTGGGCGTCGCGCTCAATACCTATGCCGGCAAGGTGGATGGTGACAACGAGACCCAGGTCGCTGCGATCGAAACCTGCATCGCCAACGGCGCCAAGGGCATCCTGCTGACCGCATCGGACACCTCTGCCATCGTTCCCGCCGTGCAACAGGCGCGCGATGCCGGCATTCTGGTGATCGCACTCGACACGCCGCTCGATCCGATCGACGCCGCCGACATGACCTTTGCAACCGACAATTTCAAGGCGGGCGAGCTGATCGGCCAATGGGCCGCCGCCTCCCTGGGTGACGAGAGCGCCAACGCCAAAATCGGCCTGTTGAACATCAATATTTCGCAGCCCTCTGTAGGGGTATTGCGGAACCAGGGTTTCCTGCAAGGCTTCGGCATCGATCTCGGCGACCCGGGCAAATGGGGCGATGAAAAGGATCCGCGCATCGTCGGGCACGACGTGTCGGAAGGCAACGAGGAAGGCGGTCGCAAGGGGATGGAGAACCTGCTGGCCCAGGATCCGGAAATCAACGTGGTCTACACGATCAACGAACCCGCCGCTGCCGGCGCCTACGAGGCGCTGAAGGCCATCGGCCGGCAGGAAGATGTGCTGATCGTCTCGGTCGATGGCGGCTGCCCCGGGGTCGACAATATCGAGGCGGGGATCATCGGAGCGACCTCGCAGCAATACCCGCTGAAGATGGCCGCGCTGGGGGTCGAGGCGATCGCGACCTTCGCCGAAACCGGCGAGAAGCCGGAAGCGACCGAAGGCAAGAATTTCTTCGATACGGGCGTGGCGCTTGTGACCGACCAGCCGGCCGATGGCGTCGAGTCGATCTCGGTCGCTGAGGGCAAGAACCTCTGCTGGGGCTGATCGCCTGACTGTCCGGGCCGCACCGACGGCCCGGACAGTTCTCTGACATGGAACACTCCGGCGGGTGACCTGCCCGCCCCCGTTTCTATTCCCGTGCCCGGACCCACCCGGCACAACATCTGGAGGCACTCATGTCCAACTCGGACAATTACGAAGCCGCAACCCAGGACGCCTCGACCGACGTCGCGTCGTTCGAGGAGAACCACAAGGGGCTGGTCGGCAAGTTCCACGACCTGCTGCACACGACACCGGCCCTGGTGCCGCTGATCGTGCTGGTCTCGGCGATCATCTTGTTCGGCCTGCTGCTGGGCAGCCGATTCTTCTCGCCCTTCGCCATGACGCTGATCCTGCAACAGGTGCAGATCGTCGGTGTGCTGGCGGCGGCGCAGGCGCTGATCATCCTGACCGCCGGGATCGACCTCTCGGTCGGCGCCATCGCGGTGCTCTGCACCGTGGTGATGGGCAAGTTTTCCTTCAATTACGGCATCCCGCCATTCTTCGCGGTGATCGCCGGGCTGCTCTGCGGCACCGCCATCGGCGCGGCCAACGGCTGGCTGGTCAGCCGGATGAAACTGCCGCCCTTCATCGTGACGCTGGGCATGTGGCAGATCGTGCTGGCCGCCACCTATCTCTATTCCGCCAATGAAACCATCCGCAGCCAGGACATCGAGGCCGAAGCCCCGTTCCTGCAATTCCTCGGCACCACTTTCGACGTCGGCGGCGCGCGGTTCACCCTCGGCGTCTTCCTGATGATCGTGCTGGTGGCGGCGCTGGCCTATGCGCTGCGCTCGACCGCCTGGGGCCGGCATGTCTATGCGGTGGGCGATGACCCGGAGGCCGCCGAATTGGCCGGTGTCGACGTGCACCGAACGCTGATGTCCGTCTACATGCTGGTGGGCTTCATCTGCGGTCTCGCCGCCTGGGTGATGATCGGGCGGTTCGGTTCGGTGTCGCCTTCGGCCACGACCGGCGTGATCGGCAACATCCAGGCGATCACCGCCGTGGTGATCGGCGGCATCTCGCTCTTTGGCGGGCGCGGCTCGATCCTGGGCGCTTTCTTCGGCGCGCTGATCGTCGGCGTTTTCGAGCTTGGCCTGCGCATGGGCGGGGCCAACCCGCAATGGACCTTCCTGCTCATCGGCGCACTGATCATCGCCGCCGTGGCCGTGGACCAGTGGATCAGAAAGGTGTCGGCATGACCCAGCCCATTCTCAAAGGACGCAACCTCGTCAAACGCTACGGCAAGGTCACCGCACTCGATCATTGCGACTTCGACCTTTATCCGGGCGAGATCCTCGCGGTGATCGGCGACAACGGCGCCGGCAAGTCGACGCTGATCAAGGCGGTCTCGGGCGCGGTGATCCCCGACGAGGGCACGGTGGAGTTGGACGGCAAGCCGGTCAACTTCCACTCGCCGATCGACGCCCGCAACGCCGGGATCGAGACCGTGTACCAGACGCTGGCCATGTCGCCGGCCCTGTCGATCGCCGACAACATGTTCATGGGCCGCGAGATCGTGCGCAAGGACTTCATGGGCAAGTGGTTTCGCAAGCTCGACAAGAAGGAGATGGAGCGGTTCGCCCGCGAGAAGCTGTCGGAGCTGGGCCTGATGACGATCCAGAACATCAACCAGGCGGTCGAGACGCTCTCGGGCGGCCAGCGTCAGGGGGTGGCGGTGGCCCGCGCGGCGGCCTTCGGCTCCAAGGTCATCATCCTCGACGAGCCGACGGCGGCGCTCGGCGTCAAGGAGAGCCGCAAGGTGCTGGAGCTGATCCAGGACGTGAAGTCGCGCGGCATCCCGATCATCCTGATCAGCCACAACATGCCGCATGTCTTCGAGGTCGCCGACCGGATCCACGTCCACCGGCTGGGCAAGCGGCTCTGCGTGATCAACCCCAAGGATCACAGCATGTCCGACGCCGTCGCCTACATGACCGGCGCCAAGGTGCCGGAGCGTGCAGATGAGTTCGCCTGACGCGTTCGCCCCCGGCAATGTCGTCGATCTTGCGCGGCGCATTGCCGGATTGCCGCGGATAGGGAACCGCTGGCTGGTGGCCGTTGCCGGGGCGCCGGCAGGCGGAAAGTCCCTGCTGGCCGGAATGATTACGGCCGCAGTAAATGCGGCGGGCCGCCCCGCCCGCGCCATCCCGATGGACGGGTTTCACCTCGACAATGGCCTGCTTGAGACACGCGGGCTTGTGGCGCGCAAGGGTGCGCCCGAGACCTTCGACGCGCAGGGCTTCATTCACATGATGCACCGGTTGAAGCAAGGCGGCGAGGTCGTCTATCCGCTGTTCGACCGCAGCCGTGACCTCGCCGTCGCGGGAACGGCCTCGATCGAGGCGGAGTGCGACGTGGCGATTGTCGAGGGCAACTACCTGCTCTTCGGCGAAGACCCTTGGCAATCGCTAAAGCCGCTCTGGGACCTGTCGGTCTGGCTCGACACGCCCGAGGAGGTGTTGCGGGGCCGTCTCTTGCAGCGCTGGCTCGACCATGGGCACACACCCGACGAGGCCCTGGCGCGCGCCGAACGCAACGATCTGCCGAACGCGCGCCGCATTCTCGCCGGCCGCCCGGAGGCGGATGTGACGTTTGTCGCGGACGACATCCGGGTCTGACGTTCGAACACAGCACAACCGATCAAGGAGGAAGACCCATGGCAAGCAGCCTGAGCCAATTGCGGGAGATGACCACCGTTGTCGCCGATACAGGAGACGTGAATGCGATCCGGGCGCTGAAACCCCACGACTGCACAACCAACCCCAGCCTGATCCTGAAAGCGTTGCAGATGCCAGCCTTCGAGGAGATGGTCGCCAAGGAGATCGAGGCCGGCAGGTCGGCCGGAAAGACGCCGCTCGAGATCGCGGATACCCTGACTGTCGGGGTCGGCGTGGAACTGGCGCAACTGGTACCCGGCCGGGTTTCGACCGAGGTGGATGCGCGCCTGTCCTTCGACACCGAGGCCTCGCTTGCCAAGGCGCGGGCGCTGGTCGCGGCCTACGGCGAACGCGGGGTCGGTCGTGAGAAGATCTTCATCAAGCTGGCCTCCACCTGGGAAGGCATCCGCGCCGCGGAAGTCCTGCAAGACGAGGGCGTAGACTGCAACCTTACGCTTCTCTTCTCGCTCGCGCAGGCTGCGGCCTGCGCCGAAGCGGGCGTGGCGCTGATCTCGCCCTTCGTCGGCCGGATCACCGACTGGTACACCGCCAAGGAGGGCCGCAGCTTCGACGCCGAGGAGGATCCTGGCGTGCGCTCGGTGCGCGAGATCTACGATTACTACAAGTCGAACGGGATCGAGACCATCGTGATGGGCGCCTCGTTCCGCAATACCGGCCAGGTCAAGGCGCTGGCGGGCTGCGACCGTCTGACGATCTCGCCCAATCTGCTCGAGGAACTCGACGCCGAGGAGGCCGGGGTGCAGCGGGTGATGACGCCCGAGAGTGCATCTGGCATGGCGCGGATCTCGCTGGACGAGTCGGATTTTCGCTGGCGGCTGAACGCCAATGCCATGGCCTCCGAGAAGCTGGCCGAAGGCATCCGTAATTTCGACGCCGACCATCAGAAGCTTCTGCAAGGCATCGAGCAAAAGCTGACGCAGTCGTCCGCCGCCTGATCAATCGGAAGGCCGGGGATATTCATCCCGGCCTCCACTCCCCTCATCAAAGCGCGTTCGCGCCTCATTGCCGAACTTGGAAGGAACGCAGTCATGAGCAATTCCGACGATCTCGATCAACTGTCGATCAACACGCTGAGAACTCTGACGATCGACGCGGTTCAGGCCGCCAATTCCGGCCATCCGGGCGCGCCCATGGGGCTTGCGCCGGTGGCCTACACCCTCTGGCAGCGCTTTCTGCGCTTTGATCCCGACAGACCGATCTGGCCGAACCGAGACCGCTTCGTGCTTTCGGTCGGCCATGCCTCGATGCTGCTCTATTCGTTGTTGCACGTTACGGGCGTCAAGGCGGTCAATCCCGATTACGAAACCCAGGGCGAACCGGCGGTGCCGCTCGATGCGATCCGGAATTTCCGCCAGATGGGCAGCGCGTGCCCGGGCCATCCGGAATATCGCTGGACCACCGGCGTCGAGGCCACGACCGGCCCGCTCGGCCAGGGCGTCGCCACCACAGTGGGTATGGCGATCGCGCAGCGGTGGCTTGCGGCGACCTACAACCGGCCGGGTTTCGAGCTTTTCGATTACGATGTCTACGCGCTGGCCGGCGACGGCTGCATGATGGAGGGAATTTCCGGCGAGGCGGCCTCGCTTGCCGGGCACCTCAAGCTGTCCAACCTTTGCTGGATCTACGACGACAACAAGATCACCATCGAGGGGTCGACCGACCTGGCCTTCAGCGAGGATGTGGGCAAGCGGTTCGAAGCCTATGGCTGGAACGTGCTCCGGGTCGCGGATGCCAACGATCTCGATGCGCTGGATCAGGCCTTTCGGAGTTTCAGGGCGGCAGAGGACCGGCCGACGCTGATCATCGTGCGCAGCCATATCGGTTATGGATCCCCCAACAAGCAGGGCACCTACGGCGCGCATGGCAGTCCGCTGGGCGACGATGAAATCCGCCTGACCAAGCGGAATTACGGCTGGCCCGAGGACGCGAAATTCGAGGTGCCGGACGAAGTGATCGCACATTTCCGCGACGGGCTTGGAAAGCGGGGCGATGAAGCGTCCAGCGCCTGGAACGCGCTGTTTTCCGAGTACCAAGACACATATCCGGACCTCGCGCATCAGCTGAACTGCACGCAACGGCGCGTGCTGCCGGACGGCTGGGACCAGGGCCTGCCCAGCTTTCCGGCGGATGACAAGGGGCTGGCAGGCCGGATCGCCTCGGGCAAGGTGCTGAACGCCATTGCCGAACAGGTGCCCTGGCTGATCGGCGGCGCGGCCGATCTTGCGCCGTCGACCAATACAAGGCTGACCTTCGACGGCGCCGGCGACTTCAGCGCCGAGGACCATGCCGGCCGCAACTTCCACTTTGGCGTCCGCGAACACGCGATGAGCGCCGTTCTGAACGGCATGTCGCTGTCCAAGGTCCGGCCCTACGGCTCTGGCTTCCTGATCTTCAGCGACTACGCGCGCCCGGCCATCCGGCTGAGCGCATTGATGGAGATCCCGACGATCCACATCTTCACCCATGATTCCATCGGCGTCGGCGAGGACGGCCCGACCCACCAGCCGGTGGAACACCTTGCCTCGCTCCGGGCGATCCCGGGGCTTGTGGTGCTGCGGCCCGCCGATGCCAACGAAGTGGTCGAGGCCTGGCGCGTCATCATGCATCTGCGCCATGAGCCGGCGGTGCTGATCCTCAGCCGCCAGAACCTGCCCACTCTGGACCGCTCTCGCTATGCCCCGGCGGCCGGCGTCGCCCGCGGCGCCTATGTGCTGGCCGATGCCGTCGACGGCAAGCCGGACGTCCTGCTACTGGCCACGGGCAGCGAAGTGTCGCTGTGCATCGCGGCCTACGAGGAGCTGAAGGCTGCGGGTATCGCCGCGCGCGTGGTCAGCATGCCGTCCTGGGAGTTGTTCGAGCAGCAGGAGCAGGCCTACAAGGACGCCGTCCTGCCGCCGGACGTGACCGCCCGCGTGGCGGTTGAGAAGGCGTCGATCCTGGGCTGGACCAGGTATACCGGACTGCGCGGCCAGATCATCGGCATGCGCACTTTCGGAGCGTCAGCGCCGCTCGCGGAACTCCAGCGTCAATATGGCTTCACGCCGGGCAACATCGTGGCCGCGGCCAAGGAGCAGGTGGCTAACGCAAGGACATGATTTCCCCTGGGGGCGCCTTGGATTTCAGGCGCCCCCGGGTTCAGGTGGATGGCGGGAGCACACTTTTGCAGTGTAGTTCCTCGGGGGATGACTCGATCCAGAACCACCTTTGGAAAAGCGTTCAGTGATTGTGCCGTGGGAGGCGGTTCCTGGTCGCGCGAAACGATGGCGCCCCTTTGAGAATTCCGCCGTCTTCGAGCTGCGTGACATTTTCGCGGTATAACCGCTCCCAGGGCGTATTCGCCTCGGGAATTTCAAGGCCGCCTGTACGGCGCTGGCGCAGTTCCTCGTCGTCAACAACGGCATTGCAGGTGCCGTTCTTGATATCAATTCGGATTGTATCACCGGTTCTCAGCAACGATAGGCCACCGCCCGCGACACTCTCTGGCGAGGCGTTCAGGATGGACGGGCTATCAGCCGTGCCGGATTGGCGGCCATCGCCAAGCGTGGGCAGGCTGGTAATTCCCGATTTCAACAAATGATCCGGCGGCTGCATGTTGACCACTTCGGCCGAACCCGGCCATCCAATGGGCCCCGCCCCCCTGATCACAAGAATACTTTGGGCATCGATATTGAGGGTCGGATCGTTGATCCGCGCGAGATAGTCGTCTGAGCTTTCAAAGACGATCGCGCGGGCTTCAAACACACCGGGCCTCTCGGGGTCGGACAGGTAACGTTCGGAAAACTCGTCTGAAATGACGCTCGTCTTCATAATGGCGAAATCAAATAGATTGCCGCTCAAAACAAGAAAGCCGGCGCGGTCTTTCAACGGTTGCGAGTAAGAACGAATGACATCGCCGTCAGGGGCGGCGGCCCGCGCCAGTTGGATCGAAATTTTCTCGCCGGAGACGGTCAGGCATTCCCCGTTTAGCCTTTTGTTGTCCAGCAGTTCGCGCATGATTGATGCCACCCCACCGGCACGATGAAAACTTTCCCCGAGATAGTCGCCGGAGGGCTGAACGTTGGCCAAGAGCGGTATGTCATAGGCCGCCGACCAGTCTGCCGCCGTCAGGGACAGGCCTGCATGCAAGGCCATGGCGTTCAGATGGGGTTGTGCATTCGTGGATCCGCCAAGGGCAGCGCATGTGTTTACAGCGTTCAGAAATGCGGCTTTGGTCATGATATCGGACGGGCAGAGATCTGCGCGCACCATCTCGACGATCCGCATTCCCGTCCTGTACGCAATTTGGCCGCGCTCGCGGTAAGGCGCTGGGATCGTGGCGCATCCGGGCAAGGACATTCCCAGCGCTTCTGCCATTGCGTTCATCGTCAGGGCGGTGCCCATGGTGTTGCAATGTCCGGCCGACGGGGCCGAATCCAACGCTTCATCAAGGAATTCGTCACGGGTCATCTCGCCGGCAGCAAGTTTTCGCCGCGCCCGCCAGATGACGGTGCCGGACCCCACCCGTTCGCCGTTGTGCCACCCGTCCAACATCGGGCCGCCAGACAACACGATCGCAGGGATATCGACGGTCGATGCCGCCATGAGCGCGGATGGCGTGGTCTTGTCACAGCCCGTCGTCAGAACAACCCCGTCCAGCGGATAGCCGTTCATAATTTCGACGAGACCCAGATATGCCAGGTTCCGATCCAATGCCGCGGTCGGACGGCGGCAGTTTTCGAAGATTGGATGTGTCGGAAAGGCGATTGGGATACCTCCCGCATCGCGAATTCCGTCCCTGACGCGCGATTCATTGGCGAGATGCCCTCGGTTGCAGGGGGCCAAATCGCTGCCGCTCTGCGCAATCCCGATTATGGGACGACCTGATCGCAATTCGTCCGGCGTGATCCCGTAATTCATGAACCGTTCAAGGTAGAGAGCCGTCAGGTCGGCATGGTTGGGATTGTCGAACCAATCCTGTGAACGAAGGCGCGGTGTGGGCTGTGTCATGTCACGGATTGCCGGCGAAGTCATCGACGAGCGAGTCGGGCAGGTTCTGATAGCAGACCGGACGGACAAAGCGGCGAATGGCCAGTGTTCCGACCGAAGTTGCCCCGAAATTCGTCGAAGCCGGGTATGGGCCGCCATGCACCATCGTGTCAGATACTTCGACGCCGGTTGGAAATGCGTTGGCAAGGATGCGGCCTGCCTTGCGCTCGAGCAGCGGAATGAGCTTGCCGGCCTCTTCGCGGTCGTCGTTTTCCATTTGGAGTGTCAGCGTCAACTGACCATCGAGAGAGGCGGCAATCTTGTGCATCTGCCTGACGTCATCGGCCAGAACCACCAGGCCAAGGGGCCCAAAGACTTCGTGGTGCAGGCTGGCATTTTCCAACCAGTCCTTTGCCGGGACCGACAGCAAGACCGGACGCGCCGTGCGCCCGTCACCCACCGAGCCGTCATGACCTGTGTGACGGGTGGTGGTGGCGTCGCTGTCAAATTTTGCGGCGCCGGATTGATAGGCTTGCGCAATCCCATCGGTCAGCATCGTCTGCGGGGCAATTCCATCAAGGGCGGTGGCCGCTGCCGCAATAAACGTATCTGCCTCTGGCCCGGCGACAACGATTGCGATCCCGGGTTTTGTGCAGAACTGGCCGACGCCCATTGTCAGGGAACCTGCCCACCCCTCCCCTATCGATGCCGCACGTGCCGACAGGGCGGCGGGCAGAACGAACATCGGATTGACAGACCCGAGTTCGCCAAAAAACGGAATTGGGGTCGGGCGTTGGGCGCACAGGTCAAACAGCGCCCTGCCGCCTGCCAAAGACCCGGTAAATCCGACGGCGGCGATCAAAGGGTGCTGCACCAAAGCGGTGCCGACATCGCGGCTGCCACCCTGAACCAACGAGAAGACGCCGGCGTCTATCCCGTGCGTCTTGCGCGCAACGTCGATCGCCTGCGCGACGATTTCACTGGTTCCAGGATGACCTGAATGCCCCTTGACCACGACAGGACAACCGGCCGCCAAGGCGCTCGCGGTGTCACCGCCAGCCACACTGAAGGCCAGCGGGAAATTTGACGCACCAAAGACCGCGACAGGACCAATCGGGCGCTGGATCAGTTTGAGATCGGGGCGGGGCAAGGGGGCGCGATCCGGCAAGGCGGCATCGTGACGGCGATCAAGATAATCACCCGCTGTGATGTGATCGGCGAACAGACGCAATTGCCCGGTTGTGCGGCCACACTCGGCGATCAGACGTTGTTCGGGCAGCCCGGTTTCCTGAGACCCGATCTTTGCGATCTCATCCACACGGCTCTCGATTTCCTTCGCGATTTCGTTCAGAAATGCGGCGCGATCTGCGCGGCTCGTCTTTCCATAGCTCGCAAAGGCAGCCTCGGCAGCTTCCACGGCTGCGTCAACAAGGTCGGGCGTGCCGACCGAGAATTCCCGAGGTTCGCCATGCGCCGGATCGGACCGGAACGTCCGCTCTCCGCCAATCCAGTTTCCAGCTATCAGATGTTTTCCG
Source organism: Marinovum sp. E3 (assembly GCF_055755275.1). Classification (NCBI taxonomy): domain Bacteria; kingdom Pseudomonadati; phylum Pseudomonadota; class Alphaproteobacteria; order Rhodobacterales; family Roseobacteraceae; genus Marinovum; species Marinovum sp. E3. The sequence goes on along the minus strand of NZ_JBVTQV010000002.1, from coordinate 61,170 downwards.
ACACTCATTATTTGTCCTTGTTAGATAAGATTGCGCGCCGCCAAATTGCGCATCATGTCTGCCAGACCAAAAGTCCATTCGGCGCAGGATGTTGAAAGATCGACCGAGTTGACGAGCTGGCCTAATTCGGGACAGGACACAGTGACAATATCGCCTATTTTATGTGTAAATCCCTGTCCGGGCGCATCTCTGTCCTGTGTGGGGGCGAACAAGGTTCCGAGAAAGAGCACCAACCCGTCGGGGTATTGGTGATGCCTTCCGATGGTTTGCTTTACCAAGTCTTCGGGGTCGCGGCTGATCTGTTTCATCGAACTCGAACCTTCAAGCCGATAGCCGTCAACGCCCTCGATTGTGAGCTGAATTTCCAGATTCCGCACGGCGTCAAGGTCGAAAGTATCGTCAAAAAGCCGGATCATCGGTCCGATGGCGCAGCTGGCATTGTTGTCTTTTGCCTTGGACAACAACAAGGCGGATCGGCCCTCTACGTCGCGCAAATTGACGTCATTTCCCAATGTCGCGCCCAGGACGGCGCCCTTGGAATTCACAACGAGCACCACTTCGGGTTCCGGGTTGTTCCAGTTCGAGATGGGATGCAAGCCGACCGCGCTGCCAAAGCCGACAGATGACAGAACCTGGGCTTTGGAAAAGACTTCGGCGTAGGGGCCAATGCCCACCTCGAGGTATTGGGACCACAACCCCTCGGCCTTTAGAGCTTCTTTCACCTTTTCGGCCTCGGCAGAGCCCGGGACGATGTTGTTGAGACTGTCACCGATACGGGCGGCAACCCGATTTCGGATATCCTCGGCTTTTGCCGCATCGCCCGCGGCTTGCTCTTCAATAACGCGTTCAACCATCGACCCGGCAAAGGTCACGCCGCAGGCTTTGACGGCCTGCAAGTCACAGGGCGCCAGCCAATCCCATTCACCTTCGACCGGGCGTCCGGGCGCCGCCGCCACATAGGAGGCCGGGTCGTCCATTTCCATGATGTCGCGTACCGCCGGCGCATCGCGCGATGTGATATCCAGCAAGGTTCCGTCACGGGCCGTCACGACACATGGACCGACATCCGGGACAAGAATGCGCCCAAGCCAGAGGCCATCTGTTTCTGGTATTGGAAGTGGCATAAGAGTTTCCATCTGTGTTTCGCGGGCGCGGTCGAAAAATCAACTCATGCGCTGACGCCCTCCCCGAGGCGCTCCTTCAGCACCCACACGGCTTGAGCCCTGTCAGCGCGCCGATGACTCTATGATCATTTTAGATCATCGTCAATGATCATTTTGGGTCATTCCAGGATCGATATTTGACATTTTGCACTCTTCAAAATTGACAGCCAGAGCAACCAAATCTTCAGGTCAAGGCATGTTGTCGGCGAGGAAGATATCGATGGTTATCTTCTCCTGGCTTTCGACAATTGGCGCCCCCAGGCAATGAGCCCGCAGGACACGTACCGCGCTTCTGGCGATGTGATCGACGTTCTGGCCAATAACCGCATCCAACTCACCGCGCGACAAGGCTTCCCGCAGGCGCGGCGTCAACTCATGCATGATGACAATCGGTCGCTGTTCTATTTCGCTCAATGCCCTCAGTATGCCACTGTTGCCTGCGCTGCTGGAATAGATGCCGGAAATGTCCGGATGCTCCGCCAGCAGCTTGCGAACCAACTGATAATTCTTTTCGATTATGCTGTTGCCTTCAAGCGGCTCCAGAACCTCGACTGTCTTAAGGGTCGCGTCCAAGGCTTGGTTAAAGCCATAGATGCGATCAATTTGATCCCGCAACCGCGCCGTGCCGCAAACGATCGCGATCTTGTGGCGTCCGGCCGGCAGGAAGCGCCCCATCAGGCTTCCCGCAACACGCCCGGCGTTCACATTATTGATGCCGATGAAATTGACCGGCGCGTCGGTGATGTCCGAAACCAACGTCACCACCTGAAGCCCGCGGGTCTTGGCCCTTTCGATCGCATGCCGCACGCCGGGCGCATCCACGGCAAAGACAGCAATCCCCTGATAGTCCTCGCAGGACACGGCATCCAGCTGCGCGATGATCGCTTCATCATCGTCGAACGGGATATATCCGAAATCGATTTTCACCTCATAGTCGGGCACTGCGGCGGGGGCGGAGGCCACCGCTTGCTTGAACATTTGCAGGAAGGCACTTTCCCCGTTTGGAATGAGAAACAAGAACTTGAGGACACCGCGAACCGAATGCGTGATGGAATCAGGCAATTGGCGGTAACCCAGCTCCCGGACGGCGTTCGCCACCTTCTCGCGGGCATTGGCGCTGACGCTTCCGCGATTGTTCAGAACGCGCCCCACGGTCGCCGTGCTGACATCTGCATGTCGAGCTATATCCTCGACCGTCGGCTTCTTCATCGAGATCCTCCCCAGTTAGCGCCCCTCTCCTTTACCCTGAGGGCTGGGCAAGAAAAAGACAACGGTTCTGACGTAAAAAGATCATCTAGAGCCGCATTTTGATCGCACATACCAAGAGGTGAGCCCGCGACACCGCCCGTCAACAACGGGGCTGGCCATCCCCTCCCGGGGGATCTGTGCCGTTTATCAAGGCGTCCAATCATCGGCGAAACGACAACCGGCGGCAAATCTGTCTCTCCTGCCGCCGGCCTTCGCTTCAACGGCCGCTGGGCTCAAGTGCCTGCGATTTCCTTTGCCTTTTCAAAGAACCCGCGTTTGCGTGGGGATGAGATGCCCCAGTTCACCGGCACCGATTGATAGCCATCGTCGGGGCCATCCCCGTCCATCCTGTAGTCGAAAAAGCCCCAGCCGGCATAGCTTTCCACCGCGGCAACGAAATTGTTGTCATCCTTGTCAAAGTCGAAATGGTCATCCTCGTTGAACAGGATAGGCATCGGCCTGTAGCCCGGCACCTCGCGGGTCTTGCGCACCATGTCGCGGATCAGGTCGGGGTCATCCTGACCGTTTCCGTGAATCAGGATGAAATCGCTGCGCTCGACGACGTTGGTCTTGGGAATGAAGCCGCCGCCATAACTTGTCCCGGTCAAAAGACGACGACCATCCTTTTCGACGGATTTCGCGATGTCGATCAATTCGTGCACACCGTCCGGCATGAGAACCGGCAGCTGGTAAAGGATATCGCACTCATTGTTGATTTCCAGAAGGATGTTGCTGTGCCCCGTCTCCAACAACCAGGTCACGGCATTGTGCACGGCCGTTCGCACCGCATCCTCGCTGGCGAATATCTTCTCTTGACCGAAGTAGAACAGCCCGACGATCACCACCATGCCCAGCTCATCCGCCGCCCTGAGAATGCGGCTCAGCCGATCGAGGTATTCGTCGCGCAACGCGCCCTCAGGCGTGAATGCCGAGTTGATCCATGGCTGTTGCTTGGAATAGCCGTAGGGACTGCCTCCCTGAAGGTTGATCGTGAAAGCCAGCACGCCATGCGCCTTCCAGCTCGGCATTGCCGCGATGAACTCCTCGGTGTTGCGATCCGCATCCCAGCTCCCGGTATCCGCATAGGCCCAGTCGTCACGTGTCTCCGGATTCAGATCGTCAAAGATGCCTTGCACCATGCGGGTGTTCAGCAAGAGACCCTCGACCGGATGCCCTTTCCAGCTCCGCCCGCGATAGGTCGGCGCCCCGTTGATCTGGAACTTCGCGCCGTCAATGGTGACTTCGGTAGATTTGGTGGTCATGTGATGTCCCTTACTGGTCCAGGCGAATGCCGGACGATGTGTCGAACAGATGGCAATGCTCCTTCGCCATCCAGATATCGATGAAGTCCCCGACCCTGTGAGCCACCCGACCGGTCACCTCGATGGTCACTTTTTCGTCGCCCATTTCGACGACAAGGATCGTCGCGGGGCCGGTTGGCTCGATCACCGAGACCATGCAGCGCACTTTCATGCCCCCGGTATCCGAAAGCGAAATATATTCAGGCCGAATGCCAAGCGTGACCTCGGCCCCGGCCCGCAAGGACGCTCCCAGCGGCAGTTCAAGTCCACTGCCCAGCACGACAGTACCGCTGTCCGAAATGGTCCCGTCGATCAGGTTCATGGACGGCGAGCCAAGGAATTCCGCGACAAAGCGGTTGGCGGGCTGGTCATAGAGATCCAGCGGCGCTCCGACCTGTTCGATTGTGCCGGCGTTCATGACGACAATGCGGTCGGCCATGGTCATGGCTTCGATCTGGTCGTGGGTGACATAGACAATCGTGGTGCCCAGACGGTTGTGCAGCGACTTGATCTCGGCGCGCATCTGAACCCGCAGCTTTGCATCCAGATTGGACAGCGGTTCATCGAACAGGAACACCGAAGGATCGCGCACGATCGAACGCCCCATCGCAACCCGTTGGCGTTGCCCGCCCGACAATTGCGCCGGCTTGCGATCCAACAGGGAATCCAGCGCGAGGATCTTTGCCACCTCGTTGACGCGCTCGGCAACCTCCGCCTTGTCCGCGCCGTCGAGCTTCAGCGAAAAACCCATGTTTCCGGCAACCGTCATATGCGGGTAGAGCGCGTAAGACTGGAACACCATCGCGATATTTCTTTGGCGCGGCATCATGTTGTTGACGACCTCGCCATCGATCGCGACCTCGCCCTCGGTGATGCTTTCCAGCCCCGCCAACATGCGCAAGAGCGTGGACTTTCCGCAGCCCGATGGCCCGACCAGCACGATGAATTCGCCTTTCGTCACCTCCAGCGACAGATCGGGAATGGCCGTGACGGCACCGTATTTCTTGGTGACGTTCCGAACAGAAATTGTGGACATTCTTGGGGGTCCTCAGCTTATTTGACAGAGCCAGAGGTCAGCCCGGAAACGAGCCATCTCTGCACGAAAATGAACATGATCAGCGCCGGCACAGTGGCCAACACGCAGGCGGCCATGAACATGCTGACATAGCGGGTGCCGCCACCTTCGGCCGTCAGATCTCCGATCCCGACCTGGATCGTCTTCATCTCGCTGGAATTGAGCAGCAAGGACGCCCAGAGAAAATCGTTCCATGCATTGAGGAAGGTAAAGATCGTCACCGCGGCCAATCCCGGAAGGGAAATCGGCAGGATGATCCGCAGGAAGGTCGAGATGTAGCTGCACCCATCCACCAGCGCCGCCTCTTCGATCTCGGGCGGACATGAGGATTCGAAATACCCTTTCAGCAACAGGATCGAAAACGGCAGAGAGAACCCGGCATAGGACAGGATCAAACCGGTATAGGTGTTCAACAGGCCGGCATCCTGAATCAGCGCATACAGCGGAAAGACACGGGTGATCGGCGGGATCAGCTGGGTCACAAGGATCGTGACGAGGATCAGGGTCATGCCCGGAAAGCGGAACCGCGACAGGACATAGGCGGCGCTGGTCCCGATCAACGTTGCCAACAGCGCCGCCGCCGCCGAGACGTAGATCGAGTTGAAGATATAGCGCCAGATTGGGATCAGCAGGTTGATGTCCTGGTAGGAATCCAGCCGGATCTGATCGAGAATCCACTTTGGCGGCAATTGCTTGATTTCCGCCGCCGTCTGGAACGAGCTTTTGAGCATCCAGAAGATCGGCAGCAGAATGTAGATCAGCGCAATGACGGTTGCGGCAATGACGGTCAGCTTGGTGATCGTGTCGACACGGCGATAGCGGGAAAAGATCCCCTGCCCCTGACGCACAGCCGGATTGACGGTGGCATCCATGGTTATTTGTCTTTCCTGATTTGCGCGCGGATATAGAAGATGCAGATCACGCTGGTCATCAGAAAGACCACACCGCTTGCCGCAGACGCATAATCGAAGCGGAAGAAGTTGAAGGCCTGCTGATAGGCGTATACCGCCGCGACATTGGTCATGTCCTGCGGGCCACCGCCGGTCATGATGAAGTTGATTTCGAAGTGTCCGAAACCGGTGATCAGCAACAGCATCACGATGACACCAAGAACCGGCTTCAGCAAAGGCAGGGTGATATACCTGAAACGCCCGATCAGGCTTGCCCCGTCGATCGAGGCCGCTTCGTACAAGCTGCGCGATATCGACTGCATGCCCGCCAGCAGAAAGATCACCACAAACGGCAGCCCGTTCCACACCCGCACCGCCACAACGGACGCCAACGGCAGCGAAAGCGGTCCGGCTTCAGTGGTATCGGTCAGAAACCGCAGGTTGCCGTCAATCAGCCCCCAATCCATGAGCAAGGCGTTGATCGGACTGCGATCGGTGTCCAGCATCCACACCCAGATGGCTGCGGCCACGACGGGCGGCACGAACCACGGGGCGCAGATCAGGGTTCTGACAATGGCGCGCCCGCGATATTTCGCATTCATGACATGCGCCAGCAGCAGCCCGAGCGCCACGACCAGAGCCATGACCATGACGGTCATCACCACGGTATTGACCAGCGAGGTCACGAACCGTTGGTCAGACAAGACTACCTGATAATTGCGCCATCCCACGAACGTCTCGCCGGCGGTTTCCGCCTGAATCAGATCGTAGTCCAGAAAGCTCCACCATAGCGACGTGACCATCGGCACGATGCCAAGGGCCAACGTAATCAGAAGCGCCGGTGCAACCATCAGATAGCAAAAGAGATTCTTGCGCAGTTCCATCGCCATCACGTCCTGTTTGTCTGGAAATGCGGCGCGAGACCCGGCCAGCCGGGCCCCGCACCAGGGAGGTTACTTGTTGAACGCCCGATCCATTTCGGCCTGCATCCGCTCTTCGGCCCGCTTGATCGTTTCGTCCATGTCGGCCTGCCGGATCACCACGTCATAAACCATGTCGTAGATCACGGCGCCGGCCTCATCCGCGGCAAGCGCATTCCACACCGGCGACGGGTGCTGCGACGTATGGGCGAATTCGAGACTTTCGGTCAGGACCGACTTCCATTCGGTATCGCTCCAGAATTCGGAATTCATCACACCGCGGTGCGGGCTGACATTGCCGCTCGCCTCGCTGAGCACCTGCATGTTTTCTTCTCGGCTCAGGAACTCGATCCATTTGACGCAGGACTCGACGTTTTCGCTGCCGCGCAGGACGCCAAAATATCCTGACCCCGAATAGGCATCGCGCCCCTCCGGGCCGGCCGCAGGCACGGCCAGGGCCCATTTGTCGTTCAGCTCGGGATATTCCACCGTCCAGTTCGAGGGCCAGCCGCCGGGTACGCTGCCGACGATCGACACCTTGCCCGCCAGAAAGGCCTCGCCGGTGTCGTTCCCCTTTTCCATGAAGTCAGGATCAAGAACCTCATGCGTCCAGACAAGGTCTTTCAGGAATTGCAGGGCGGTGCGCATGGCTTCGTTGTCGATGGTCGCGGTGCGGCCGTCTTCGGTCATCATTTCACCGCCGGCCTGCCAGTATAGCGGCGGAAACGATTGTCCGATGTTGTTGTTGCCAAGCCCGAAGCCCCATTGCGTCACGTTGCCGTTTTCGTCGCGCAAGGTCAGCTTCTTGGCATGCTCAACCAATTCGTCCCAGGTATCGGGGGGCGCGGTCAGGCCGGCCACCTCGAAATGATCGGTGCGATACATCATCGGACGCACGTCGCCACGCCAAGGGATGCCGTAGAAATCACCGCTCCACGTCACGTCCTGAAGGCTGCCCGTGAAAAAGTCTGTGTCGAGCGCAGGCCAGGTGCTGTCACGGTATTCATTGAGCGGCAGCGGCCCATGCTCGGTTCCGCCGATGGCGGAAAATGAATGCAGGAAGAACATGTCGGCGCAGTCCGGGGCCGGCCCGCCCTGAGCCACTGTAAGCCACCGCCGAAAGGCGACGCTCCAGTTGATCGGCTCGTAATTGACGGTGATGCCCGACTCGGCCTCGAATTCGTCGGCCAAGGCTTCGATTGACTGTTTCCAAGCAATGAGGTCGCCGTACGGCTGCGTCCAGAACTCGACCTCCTGAGCTTGCGCGGCCACATGAAGCGATCCGATGATCGCACCCAGCGCAACGCTCCGCGCCAATTTTCCCTGCATTTGATGTCCTCCCTGAGTCGCCATTCCACCACCCAAACTATGTGAGCGATGCTTGTGCGTGAGTTAACGTATGCACTAATTTCAACATAGTCAATGACTGATTTGGATCATCCCAAGGCTGTAATGCGTCACGTCCCGTGCGCGAAGCCACGCCGAAGGGCGCGATGAAGATCGCGCGCCACACCAAAGTTAAAAGGATTTTTCCAATCGGCATTGCGCTCACGCGCCTGCTCGCCGCCCTGTCACAGCGGCCTGACCGAAACCGGGGAACACCACGTCTTCGAACACTATCATGAGCAGAAGCGCCCCCATGATCGGCAAACGTCCCGCCGTTCGCGCAGTAATGCGCGGGTCGCGTGGGAGCGATGCACGCGCGTCATTCAGGGTCTGGTTTGCAGACCTGCCCCATCACCGTCAGGATCAACCACGGGTGCCACCCGCTTCGCCGGCAGTTCGGGCATCAAACACTCCGATCCCGTGCCGCGTCACCCTCGGATCGCTGCGGGTCGCGCCGAGAACTTCGGCCTTCCTGATAAATCTGGCCGGAGGTGCAGCGGCGGCCCCGGTCGGGACCGCCGCTGCAAAACCTCAAACGTAACGGTTTACCAGGTTTTCGAGCCTTTCCTGCCGCCCCGAACGCGGAGTCGGGTTGAGGCCTTCGCCCTCGACACGGGCCGCGATCTCGTCCAGCCCTTCGGCGAGCATGGCCTGCACCTCGGCGCTGTCCCAGCCGGCGTAGCGGGCCTGCCGGGCTTCTTCCAGCTTGCCGTCTTCCAGCATCTTCGCCGCCGCCTTGAAGCCTGCGGCACAGGCGTCCATGCCGCCGACATGCGCGAGGATCAGATCCTCGGCATCTAGCGACTGACGCCGCAACTTGCTGTCGAAGTTGGTGCCGCCGGTGGTAAAGCCTCCGGCGCGCAGCACCTCGTAATAGGCCAGCGCCATTTCGGGCACGTTGTTCGGGAACTGGTCGGTGTCCCAGCCCGACTGGTAATCGTTGCGGTTCATGTCGATCGAGCCAAAGATCCCCAGCTCACGCGCCAGCGCCAACTCGTGCTCGAAGCTGTGACCGGCAAGGATCGCGTGGCCCTGCTCGATGTTGACCTTTACCTCCTTTTCGAGACCGAAGTCCTTGAGGAAGCCGTAGACCGTCGCGACATCGTAATCGTACTGGTGCTTGGTCGGCTCCTGCGGCTTGGGTTCGATCAGGATGGCGCCGTCAAAGCCGATCTTGCGGGCGTATTCGACGGCCTGTGTCAGGAACCGCCCGGCCTGCTGACGCTCGCGCCCCATGTCGGTGTTGAGCAGCGTCTCATAGCCTTCGCGCCCACCCCAAAGCACGTAGTTCTCGCCGCCAAGCTGATGGGTAGCGTCGATGCAGGTTTTCACCGTCGCCGCGGCAAAGGCATAGACGTCCGGATCCGGGTTGGTCGCCGCGCCGGACATGTAGCGCCGGTGCGAGAACAGGTTCGCGGTGCCCCAGAGAAGCTTTGTGCCGGTCGCCTCCATCTTGCCCTGGAAGTAATCGGTGATCTCGCGCAGGTTTCGGGTGTTCTCGGCAAAATCCGCGCCCTCGGGGCGAACGTCGACGTCGTGAAAGCAGAAATACGGTGCGCCGAGGATCTCGAACATCTCGAAGGCCACGTCGGCTTTGAGCTTGGCCTTTTCCATACCCTCGCCGAACCAAGGCCGCTCGAAGGTCTGCCCGCCGAAGGGATCGCCGCCCTCCCAGGCGAAGCTGTGCCAATAGGCGACCGAGAAGCGCAGGTGCTCCTTCAGGGTCTTGCCCATCACCACCTCGTCGGGGGCGTAATGGCGAAAGGCGAAATCATTGTTGCTGTCGGGCCCTTCGTGGCGGACCTTTGGGATGCCCTTGAAGAAATCTGTCATGCTTGTCTCGTCTTTCATGTGCCTGTCTCTCGGCTGTCTGTCGTTCGGCTGGCCCAGACCAGCCCGCGGCGAAGGATTTCGCGCATTTGGGGATTGGTGAATTCGGAGGCCTGATGGCCCAGGGCCGAGTAGAAGACCCGGCCGCGCCCATGGCGGCGGGTCCAGACTACCGGCATCACGGTGCCGGCGATCCAGGGCGCATGGCTGCCGTCGAACGTGGTCGTCGCCAGCACCTCGTTGCCGGGATCGACATGCAAGAAATACTGTTCCGAGCGATACTCGAAATCGTCGATCCCCTCCATCAGCGGGTGCTGCGGCTGGGCGATCTCGACGCGGTAGTCGAGGATGTCGCCGGGATGGGCCACCCATTGGCCGCCCGCCATGAACTGATAGGCCGGCGCATCGCGAAAGGTGTCGCCCATGCCGCCGTGAAAGCCCGCAAGCCCGGTGCCGGCCTCGATCGCCGTGCAAAGCCGCTCGAGCGGCACCTGGTCGATGCTCACCTGCGTGCACATCGGCACGATCAGGTCGAAGCGGGCCAGATCGGCCTCGCCCAAGACCGCGACGCCTGCCTCGGACCGGACGTCGAAGCCCTCGGCCTGCAACATCTCCTCGACGATGGCGGCGCAGGCTTCGGGCTCGTGCCCCTCCCAGCCGCCGTAAAATATCAGTGCCTTGGCGCTCATGCCGCCTCCTCCTGCAATGCGATTTCGCCGGTGCCGAGACCGGCTGCCAGCGGCGCGGGCCGCGCACAGCGCGTCGTGATCTCGATCGCCCTGCCCTCTTGGGCCGCACGGTGCATGGCCTCCATCACCTCGAGAGCGTGCAGCGCCAGATCGCCGCTGGCGCAATGCGGGCGCCCCGAGCCGATGGCCTCTGCCATCTGTGCCAGACCGAGCCCGCGGTAATTGCCGTCGCCATGGCCATGGTGCATCGGTTGATCCCGCCATTCGCCGGTCTCGAACAGTTCGACGGTACCGTCGAAGCGATTGGGATCGGGGATCGTCATCGATCCCTCGGTCCCGTAAAGCTCGAGCGGCCCGTGCCGGTGCGCGCGGACATCAAAGCTCGTGGCGATCTGCACCAGCGCGCCCTGGGCGAACTCCAATACCCCCGCGAGGTGTGTATCGACCTCGACCGGCACTTGCGCACCCGCGCGCGGGCCGGTGGCAATCTCGCGGCTGTCGCGGGCGCGGGTGCCCAAGGCGGTCACACGCGCAATCGGGCCAAGCAGGTTCAACAGGGCAGTGATGTAATAGGGGCCCATGTCCATCATCGGGCCGCCGCCGGGCCGGCTGTAGTAGAAATCCGGGTTCGGATGCCAGGCCTCGTGGCCGGGCAGCATCAGGGTCGCCGTGCCCGCGACGGCGCGCCCGATGCGCCCCGCATCGATCAGCACCCGCGCGGTCTGATGCGCGCCACCAAGGAAGGTGTCGGGGGCGCAACCCAACCGCAGACCCGCCGCACCCGCCGCCGCGTTGAGCGCGCGCGCCTCCTCGAAGCTCCCCGCGAGAGGCTTTTCCGAATAGACGTGCTTGCCCGCCTCCAGCGCCCGGTGACCGATCTCGGCATGGGCAGCGGGGATGGTGAGATTGAGCACGATATCGATGTCCTCGCGCGCCAAGAGCGCCTCGACCGTCATCGCCTCGCTGCCGTATTCCTCCGCCTTGGCCTGCGCCGCCTCGGCACGCAGATCCGCGACGGCGCGGATCTCGAACTGCGGGAACACGGCAGCGTTCTTCAGGTAAATGTCGCTGATGACGCCGCAGCCGACGACGCCCACTCCCAAAGCGCTCATGCCGAATGCTCCATGCGGCGTCCATCATGCCCGAAGAGATGCAGGTTCGCCGCCTCCGGGCTCAGCGCCAGCCGCTCGCCCGCCTTGAGGCGTATGTGCCCCGGCAACCGGACCGTAATCTCGCCCAGACCTTCGGCATCCATGTAGGCGATGGTGTCGGCCCCGAGGGTCTCAACAACCTTGGCCACGGCGCGCCATTGTCCCTCGCTCTCGATATGCAAGTGCTCGGGCCGGATGCCGGCGATCTTCACGTCGTCGCGCGCGATGGCACGCCCCGGCAGCAGGTTCATCTTGGGCGAACCGATGAAACCCGCCACGAACTCGGACGCCGGGCGGTCGTAAAGCTCCATCGGCGCGCCGACCTGTTCGATGTGACCGTCCTTCATCACCACGATCTGATCGGCAAGTGTCATCGCCTCGACCTGATCGTGGGTGACATAGATCATCGTCGCCCCGATCGACTGGTGCAGTTGCGCCAGCTCGACGCGCATCTGCGTCCGCAGTGCCGCGTCGAGGTTGGACAACGGTTCATCGAACAGGAACACCTCCGGGTGGCGCACGATCGAACGGCCGATTGCCACGCGCTGACGCTGCCCGCCCGAGAGCTGGCCCGGCTTGCGGTCGAGATAGGCTTCGAGCGACAGAATGCGCGCGGCCTCGCTGACGCGGGCGGCCCGTTCGGCCGCGGGCACCTTGGCAAGGCGCAGGCCGAAGTCGATGTTCTGCGCCACCGTCATGTGCGGATAGAGCGCATAGGACTGGAACACCATCGAGATGCCCCGATCAGAAGGCTCGGCATCGGTCACATCGGTGCCCCCGATGCGGATCCCGCCCGCGGTGGGGCTCTCCAGCCCGGCAATCATCCGCAGAAGCGTGGACTTGCCGCAGCCCGAAGGGCCGACCAGGACCGTGAAAGAGCCGTCGGGCACGCTGAGATTGAGATCGGGGATCACCGTCACCGCGCCGAACGTCTTGGTGATGCCCGTCAGTTGAACGTCAGCCATCAGAGGCCCTCCTTGTCAGGCCCGCCATCAGCGGGGCTCGTATTGAAAATGCAGGAAGTCGGCGTGAAGGCCGCGCCCCGAGGTGTCATGCGCCGCCATTCCGATAAAGGCGCCGGTGAAATTGTTGCCCGGCCCGTTGCCCGCCTCGTCCGAGATCGCGGATTGATCCAACGCGAGACCGAGATCGGTCCAATCGCCGCCTTCGATGGCGTAGCGAAAGCGCAGGGTCATACCGTCGACATCGCAGCCGAGCCGGACCCGGCCCGTCGCAGGCAGATCGATCGGGGCGGCAAGCGGCTGTTCCATGCGCATCATCGGCCAGTCGGCAGGACAGCTCATCACCGTGAGCTGGCGCTGCCCCGCATCGCCCGCCGTCACCGCCAGGTAGTGGAACTTGAAGCCGTTGTACCATGCGACCAGCCCGGCGAACTGCTGGCAGGTCTCGGGGGCATAGTCCAATTCGGTCTCGGCGGCATAGGCGATGTCGGTCTGGCGTCGCGCCACCAGCGCATGTTCGAACAACGATCCCGGTGCTTCGCGGCCAAAGAGCCGCAGCGCGCCGGGACGGGCGTCGAGCGAGAACAGCCGCGCGCTGTCGGGCGTGCGCAGCCATTGGAACGCGGGCGGCAGCGCGCCCGGCGCGAAGTCAGTGCGGCCTGTCTGTGGCGCAAACCGGTGCTCGGGCAGATCCGGCGCGGGGGCAGTCGGCGCCGGCACACAGCCACCATGGGCCAGGCGCGGAAACTCCCCGGCCTCCCAGATCAGCTTCTGGATCGCGGTCTCGCGGCCCAGGGGCGAGCGGCGCGCATCCTCCTCGTGGATGCCCACGACCCGGCCCGGCGCATCCCCGCGCGTCGCGTCGAGCGGGCGCGAACACAGGTGGACGAGGTAATGTTCCCCGGCCTGCGTTTCGACGATATCGGCATGGCCGGCGCGCTGAAGATAGGCTTCCGGCGCGTCCTTGGACGTCAGAAGGTGCTTTTGCGGATCGGTCTCATACGGGCCGAAGAGATCGCGGGAGCGGGCCATGGTCACCGCATGCTCGTAGCCGGTGCCGCCCTCGGCGGTCAGCAACCAGTAATAGCCGTCGCGGCGGTAGAGATGCGGACCTTCGGTGAGCTTGTGGTCGGAGCCGCGGTAGATGTTGCGCACCTCGCCCACGAGCCGCTTCTCGGCGACCGAATACTCCTGGCACAGGACGCCGCCGAACCTGTCGCCGCCCTGCTGGCGGTGGTCCCAGACCATGTTGACCAGCCACTTGCGGCCGTCCTCGTCGTGAAACAGCGACGGGTCGAAGCCCGAAGAGTTGAGGTACACCGGGTCTGACCAAGGCCCCTCGATTGCAGGTGCGGTCACAACGTAGTTGTGGCTGTCCTTCCACGCGCCGTCGCGGCGTTTCACGTCGGTGTAGACGAGCCAGAACAGCCCGTCGGCATAGGTCAGGCAGGGCGCCCAGATGCCGCCCGAATCCGGGTCGCCGCGCATGTCGAGCTGTGCCGCACGGGTTAGCGGCCGGGTGACGAGCCGCCAGTTCGCGAGATCGCGGGAATGGTGGATCTGCACGCCGGGGTACCATTCAAAGGTCGAGGTGGCGATGTAGTAGTCCTCGCCCACCCGCAGGACAGAAGGGTCTGGGTTGAAGCCGGGCAGAATCGGGTTGCGGATTTCAGTCATAGTCTCATCCCTTGACGGCACCGCCGGTGAGGCCGGCGACGATGTATTTCTGAGCGGCGAGGAAAAAGACGATCGCGGGCAGGATCGTCAGCGTCACGAAGGCCAATGTGCGGTTCCATTCGGTGACGTATTCGCCACGGAACTGCATCATGCCCAAGGGCCAGGTGAAGGCCTCGCGCGAGTTCAGCACGACCAGCGGCAGCAGGAAGTTGTTCCAGCTCTGCACGAAAACGAAGACGCCCACGGTCGCGAGGATCGGAGTCGAGAGCGGCAGGGTGATCCGAAAGAAAAAGCGCACGTAACCGCAACCGTCGATCCGCGCCGCCTCGAACAGCTCCTTGGGCAATTGTTCGAAGAACGTCCGGAACAACAGGATCGCCAGAGAGAGACCAAAGGCCGTCTGCGGCAGGATCACCGCCCAGTAGGTGTCGAGCAGGCCGATATCGCGCACCTTGATGAACAAGGGCAGGATCGCTGTCGCAAAAGGAAACATTAGCCCCAGAAGCATGTAGGAAAACAGCATGCGCGAGCCGAAAAAGCGGATCTGCGCGAAGACATAGGCCGCCGCCGCCCCGACCAGCAGCGTCAGTGCCACGGTGCCGGTCGAGATCAGCAGCGAATTGCCGAGGTAGCGCCAGAACGCAGGGTCAGCGAGGATCGCACCGTAAAAGCTGACGTCCCAGTCCTGTGGCAGTGCGAAGGCATTCATGCGGATCTCGGCGTTGCTCTTGAAGCCGCCCAGTGCGGTGGCCAGCATCGGTGCCAGCACGAAGCTCGCCACCACGCACAGAACCGCGACGCGCGCGAAGTTGCGCCAGAAATGCGACCGGCTCATGCCCGTGATCCTTTCATGAAGATGCGCTGGTAGAAGACCGCCACGAGGATCGCGGCAAAGAAGAGCAGCACGCCCACGGCGCTGCCAAAGCCGATCTTCAGTCGCGTCAGGCCGAAGCTGTAGAGATAGGTGACGATGGTGTGGGTCTGGTTCGACGGACCACCGTTGGTCAGCGGAATGATCACGTCAAAGACCTGCAACGCCCCGATGATCGCAAAAAAGGCGCTGACGATGATGGCCGGACGGATCTGCGGGATCTGCACGTAGCGCACGATCTGCGACCGCTTCGCGCCTTCGATCTTGGCCGCTTCGATCAGGTCCTCGGGCACACCTTGCAGGGCCGCGATATAGATCATCATGTGGAAGCCGAAGTATTTCCAGACGATCACCGTCATCACCGCGACAAAGGCCCAGTCGCGGTCGGCAAGAATGAAGAAGCTTTCTTGGCCGAAGGAGCGCGCGATTGCAGCGGTGACGCCATAATTGCCGTCGAAGACGAAGCTCCAGATCAGGCCCGCGGCCACCTCGGCCAGGATGTAGGGCACAAAGAAGATGAGCCGGAACACCGCGTTGGTCGGCGTCTTGCGATAGATCAGCAGGGCGAGAAACAGCGCCAGCGGCATCTGGATGAAGAGCGAGATCGCGACGATCTTTGTGGTATTGCCGATCGCGGTGTGGAACACGCTGTGGCCGGCGATCTGCTCGAAGTTGCGCAGCCCCACATAGTCCTGCGGCGTGCCATAGCCGTTCCAGTCGAAGAAGGCATAGTAGCCCGACTCGGTGAGCGGCAGAATCACGAACAGGCTGAACAGGATCAGTGCCGGCGGCAGAAGGATCGCGATGGCGGTGAAGCGGCTGGAACCGGCGCCGCGCCAGATGCGGCGCGCGGGGCGCGGCGACGCTGGCGAGCGAGCATCGAGCATTTGCATGGAATGCGTCTCCGTATCGGTAAGAAGGTGGCGCGCGCTCCGGGGAGCACCATGGGAACGCGCGCCGGAGGGGGAACCCTCAGCGGAACTCCCAGGCCTCCTGGACCTGCGCCGCCGCGTCCTCGGGCGTGACGGCGCCCTGCGCCAGATCGGCCGAGATGTCGTTCACCGTGGCACCCACCGAAGCCCCAAGGAACTGGTCGAGGAAGATCTGGTGATAGCTCGAGGCGGCGATGTCCTGCGCAACCTGCTGGAAGAACGGATTTTCCAGGGCCTGCTCGGCACCCTTCACGATCGGGATGAAGATACCTTCACGCGCGACCTCTTCCTGGTGGTCGCGGTTGAGCAGGAACGTCAGGAAGTCGACCGTCCCGGGCGCTGCGTCCGAGGTCACGGCCCAGCCGTTCATGCCGCCCAGGGTGACGTTGTCGCCGTCCTCGGACACCGGGTCGGCGACCGCAGGAAAGGAGATGATCGCCAGCTGCTCGTCGGGAAGGCCCTCGCCGCTCTGCGACCGGCCGCGCATTGGCAGGTAATCCCAGTCCCCCATCAGGTGCAGCGCGCCCTTGCCGTCGGCAAACATGCCGCTGGCGGTTTCATAGGTGGTGCCCATGAACCCCGGCTGAAAGGGCTCGAGGTCGGTCAGCTTCTGGAAATCGGCCCCGGCCGCGATGAAGGGTTCGGCTTCGAAACCGCCATCCGCGCCCTCCATGGCCGCAGTCACGACATCGGCGCCACCCTCGCGCAAGGCCAGGTAGCTCCAGTAAAAGTGCAAGGGCCACTTGTCCTGGCCGCCGACAACCATCGGGGTGACCCCGGCGTCCTTCATGGTCTGCACCGCCGCCAGCAGGTCATCCCAGGTCTTGATCGCATTGTGGTCGACGCCCGCCTGCTCGGTCAGCGCGGTGTTGACCCAGAACACCACCTCGGTGGCGTAAAGCGGCAGCCCGTGCAACGCGCCATCCACCGAATAGGCGGTGAGCGCGGCCTCGGGGAAGGTGGCCCGCACCTCTTCGGTGATCTCGCCGGAGATATCTTTTAGAAAGCCGGCCTCGGCCTGCTCGACAAGCGTCTGGCCGCCCCAGCTATAAAAGATGTCGGGCCGGGCATTGGATTGCAGCAACGTCGGCAGCTTGGATTTGTAGGCCTCATTGGCGATGTATTCGAACACCACGTCAACACCGGGGTTTTGCGCCTCATAGGCCGCCTCTGCGCGCTCATAAAAGGCCTGCTCGGGATCGCTCGGCTGAACCCGCAGCACGCGGATCTCCTCCTGCGCCAGAGCCGTACCGCTCCAAGCTGCGATTGCCACCAGGGCAGTTGACATCACTTTCATCGATAATCCTCCCGGAATTTTGCCGATCTCGGGATCCTCCTGACCCCGATTCTGCTGTGTTTGACTAACGTACGTCAAAAAAATGACGTGTGCAACGCTTTCGCTGCCAAACACGCGTCAGGGCAGGTTGTCGCGGAGGAAGATCTCGGTGTGGATGAGGCCGGTGCGCGGATCTGTCGGCACCGCCTCGATCAGGTTGCGCATGATGACGAGCGCGCTCGTCACCTCTTTGTGTATATCTTGCTGCAAAACGGCGTCGAACACCCCGTCTTGCAACGCCGTCCGCGATTGCTCGGTCAGCTCATGCACGACCACGCGGGGCCGGTCAGCAGCGTCGATCCTGTCCAGCGCCTTTCGCAAGCCGCGATTGCCGCCGCCGAGGCTATAGACACCGACAACATCGGGGTATGCTTGAAGCACGTCAGTCAAAAGCCTGTCAACGCGCGCCGCCTCATCGCCGCCCTCGACGGGCGCCAGCACCTCAAGGGTCGGGAAATCCGCATGCATGACCTGCTCGAAGCCGAGCCTGCGCTCGACATGGTCACGTACCAACATCGAACCGGCGACGATGGCAATACGCCCGGGGCGCGCCTGGCAGAACCGGCCCAGAAGCCCGGCGGCGGTGCGCCCCGCTGCGACGTTGTCGATCCCCACAAAATGCCCGCGCGCCGAGGCCGAAAGGTCGGACACCAGCGTGACGACCTGTATCCCGGCAGCGCGCAACTCCAGGACCGCCTGCCGGACCTCTGCCGATTCAGTGGCAACCATCACCACCCCGTCGACCTTGGCCTCTCGGGCGCGCCGCAAGGCCGCAGCCAGACCGCGGCCATCAAAGGGCGGCACCAGCGAGACGCTGATCTCGGTGCGGTCACGCAGGGCGACCTGCGCATGCGTCTCCAGTTCGGCCGCCAAATTGCGCATGAAGCTGTTGGGGCCATCCGGGATCACGAAATGAATATTGTAGTTCCGCTTGCGCGACAGGTTGGCGGCCATGATATCGCGCTCATAACCGAGCTGCTTCATCGCCGTGCGCACCCGCTCCTCGGTCGCTGCGCGCACGCCCGTCCGCCCGTTTAGAACCCGGTCGACGGTGGAAAGACTAACATTGGCGACACGCGCCACGTCATGCACGGTCGGTCGCGACATATGACAGCTCCCTTGGTTTGCTTCGGCCTCCGGATAGACCAGCGCCGACAGATCGACAAATTGCGAGGGGCCCGGGGAACGCGACGCGGCATTGCGTCCCCGCGCGCGCCTCGAACACCTTAGCCGCGGCTCAGCGCCTTGAGCGCAGCGTAGCTCTCCTTGTAGCGGCCGTGCGCCTCCGAGAAGGCTGTGGCCAAGTCGCGCTCGGGCTCCACCACCCGCGAGATCGCAGGCGGCGTCGCGATCTCGGCCCCCTGCCCGCTTGCCGCCATCAACCCAAGGCGCGCCGCGCCGAACGCGCCGCCGAAATCGCCCGCCACCGGCAGTTCGACCGGCAGGTCGAGCGCCGTCGCGATGGCCTTCAGCCAGTACTCCGAGCGCGTGCCGCCGCCGACGCCGATCAACCGGTCAAACCGTGTACCGGTCGAGGCCAGCGCGTCGCGGCTGTCGCGGATCGCGAAGCTCACGCCCTCCAGCACCGCGCGCACCAGCGCCCGACGGTCGGTGTCATGCCCCATGTGCAGGAAGGACGCGCGGACATGCGCGTCGTTGTGCGGCGTCCGCTCGCCCCCGAGATAGGGCAGGAACAGCGTGCGTGACGGCGCGCGAAGTTCCCCCAGATCCGCGGTCAGCGCGGCGGCCGGGCTGCCGAGCACGCCGGAGAACCAGTTCATCGCGTCAGCGGCGGCGAGGATAGCCCCCATCTGGTGCCAGCGGTCCGGCAGCGCGTGGCAAAAGCTGTGGACGGCGCTCTCCGCGTTCGGGTTAAATCCTTGTGTCGCGGCAAAGAGCACGCCGGACGTTCCCAGCGATACGAAAGCCGTGCCCGTCTCCACAACACCCATGCCAACCGCCGAGGCCGCATTGTCACCGCCCCCGCCCGCGACGACGACATCTTCGGCGAGCCCCCGGCGCGCGGCGATCTCCGGCCGCAGCTTGCCGGAGACCTCAGAACCTTCGACCAGCCTCGGCATCTGCGCGCGATCAAGCCCCGTCGCGCCGAGCAGCGGGTCGGACCAATCGCGCGCGGCGACGTCCAGCCAGCCGGTCCCGGCCGCATCCGACATC
Organism: Marinovum sp. E3; assembly: GCF_055755275.1. Lineage (NCBI taxonomy): Bacteria > Pseudomonadati > Pseudomonadota > Alphaproteobacteria > Rhodobacterales > Roseobacteraceae > Marinovum > Marinovum sp. E3. The sequence goes on along the minus strand of NZ_JBVTQV010000002.1, from coordinate 41,564 downwards.
TCCGAGACATGCTCCCCGGTCAACCAGAGCCGCAGGTAGTCCTTGGGGAGCAGCACCTTGGCGATCTTCTCGAAGACATGCGGCTCGTGGCGGCGCACCCAGTCGAGCTTGGGCGCGGTGAAGCCCGGAAAGACGATGTTGCCGGTGATCTCGCGAAACTGCGGATCGGCATCGAACGCCGCGGCCTCGGCATGGCTGCGTGTATCATTCCACAGCATGCAGGGGCGCAGCACCTTGTCGGAGGCATCAAGCAGCGTCGCGCCATGCATCTGCCCCGAAAGGCCAATGCCCCGTACGGCGCCGGGGTCGATCCTGTCCAGAAGCGCGGCGATTGCCGTTTCGGTGGCGGCGATCCAATCCGCCGGATTCTGTTCGGACCAGCCGTCATGCGGCCGGTCGACCGACAACTCCGCGCTGGCTTCCGCCAGGATCGACTGGTCGTCATCGATCGCCAAGGCCTTGATGCCCGATGTTCCGAGATCCAACCCGATCACTATCATTCTGTCCTGCCCCCTGTCTTTTGCCCTGACTTTGCCGCGCGATGCCCAAAGCCAGGAGCGAACCCAGATTTTGACATACGTACCTCAGAAAATTCTGGGAGAAAAGCAAATTGAGAACGACAGCGCAAAGGACGGCGGGGGAAGGCATCGCCAGCCTGTTGGCCCACGGCCTTTCGCCAAAGTGGCCGGGATGGAGATCACGCCCACGATGCCGCGCCTGCAAGGCTACCGCTGCCCTCCCGGGATCGTCGCCAATGCCGTCTTTTCCTTCCGCCGCTTCGCGGTGGGCAAGGCAGATGTCGAGGAGCTGCCTAAGCGCCTGAAGCGGCCGTCTGACCGTCGCCGAGCTGGTAACTTCCAGCCAAAGGCAAACGGGCTGGCAATGCCCTCCGGGCCGTCTCGAAACGGCGGAATGAAACCGGCACAGGTACTGAGAGCGGCTGCGTGACGATTATGACCACGCCCCCCCCCGAACAAAGTGGAAATTGCCAGGGCAGAGCCCGCCCGGGCAACGATTACGGGGGCTCCGGTTAGCCGGATGCCCCATCACCGGCTGATCCGGCATTCCCAATCATTGGCCGCAAAGCTAAGCCACGGCGAGGATATTGTGCCGTCCGATTTCCTCGATACGGTTGACGCCACACAAACCCATCGTCGTTTCCAGCTCATGCCGGATGAGGTCCAGCGCCTTGACCACGCCGGCCTGTTTCGCGGCGCCCAGCCCGTAGAGCATCGATCGGCCCATCATCACGCCTGACGCACCATAAGCCAGCCCCTTGAACACGTCCTGCCCGCTCGTGAAGCCACCATCGATCAGGATTTCCGTTCGCGCCTTGGCGGCCTCGACCACCGAGGGCAGCGCGTGGATCGTCGACGCGGCGCCATCGAGTTGGCGTCCCCCGTGATTGGAAACGACGATCGCGTCGCACCCGGTTTGACAGGCCAGTTCCGTATCCTCCGGGTCAATGATACCTTTGAGGATCAGCTTTCCCTTCCAGCGATCGCGGAAATACTTGACGTCATCCCAGTTCAACGTCGGATCGAATTGGCTGTCCGTCCATTTTGCCAGGGTTTTGCTGCTGCCGACATCCGCGACATGGCCATGAATATTGCCGAACTGCACCTGTCGGTGGCGCATCATGTCCCAGCACCATTGCGGCTTGGTCGCGAGGTTCAGAAGGTTGCGAAGCGTCGGCGCCGGCGGGGATGACAGCCCGTTGTGGATGTCCTTGTTGCGCTGGCCGACCATCTGCAAATCCAGCGTCAAGACTATGGTGTCGATCCCGACCGCTTCACAGCGCTGCAACAGGCGTTCGATAAAATCCCGGTCGCGGATGACGTAAAGCTGGAACCAGAACGGCGACGTCGCATGTTGCGCCACCTCTTCGAGCGAAGCGATGGAAACCGTCGACAGGCAATAGGGCACGCCGAATTCCTCACAGGCGCGCATGGCATGTACTTCGCCGTTCGGCCAGAACATTCCAGTCAACCCCGTCGGCGCCATCGCAACCGGCATCCGCACATCCTGACCGACCATCCGGCCCTTTGCAGTCCGGGTCGAGACGTCCCTGGCAACGCGCTGCCTTAATTTGATGTCGGCCAGATCCCCGGCGTTCGCGCGATAGGTGCTTTCCGTCCACGACCCTCCGTCGACGTAGTCATAGAACATTTTCGGCACCCTGCGGCGCGCGGCGCGCCGGAGGTCTTCATTGCAAGCAAAACGGGGCATGGCTTTCCTGTTCGGTTGTCAGCCTGAGGTGCGCTGGCGGCGCGGAACAGAACACACATGAGGCGGGCCGTTCTGATCGTCGGCAAGCGACAAAGGTGGAAAGCGCCAGTTCTTCAGGACTTGCTGACGGGTTATCAGTTGTCTGATAACCCTACCACAGAGGCGACGACATTCAAGCTCGAATCTCGACGCTTCAAACCTGAAACGGGAGGACAGAATGACTTGGAATGTATTGACGCGCGCCCTGCGGGGCAGCGCGGTGCTGCTTTGCACCTTGGGGGCACAAGCCGCGGCCGAAACCGCGGTTGAAACGGCTGCAAGCACCTTTTCGACGGACCTTTGCGAGCCGATTGACAAGGCCGCGGTGGCCGACATCCCCGGCGCTGTATCGGGATTCACCGGCTACGCTTCGGCTCCCGGCATGTGGCTGACAGAGCCCGAGGCCAGCGCCCTGACCGGCAAGCGCATTGCCATGAGCGTCATGAGCCTCGGCCATCCCTATTTCCAGGCCATCGCGAACCACTGGGAAACGCTGGCGGAAAAATACGACTTTGAGCTGCGGGTGTTTGACGGCCGGTTTGATGCCGGAACGGTTCAGCGCATGGTGGACGACATCATCTCATATGCGCCAGACGGCGTGGCTTTTGCGCCGCTCGACAGCGCGGCGTCGGTGCCACAGGTCAAGCGCATGCTGGATGCCGGGTTGAAGGTCGTGACCTATAATGTGCAGCCGGCGGAAATGGTTGCGCCCCGCGTTTTCGCCAATGATTTCGACGGCCCGCGTATCGTCGGCTGCAACCTCGCCCGGTACTTCCAGGCCAAGTTTCCCGAACGCGACCCGGTAATCGGCATCGTCGACCAACCCGAGCTGCTTCAGGTTCAGGATCGTAAGAACGGGTTTCTCTATGGCTTTCTTTCCCTGATGCCCGAGGCGCGTGTGGCCCAGGCCGTCAACGGCGGCGGGGTGATCGACAAGGCCAATGCCGCCGCATCGGACCTGTTGCAGGCCCATCCCGACATCAACGTGATCTTCGGCATCAACAACGACAGCTCGTTGGGCACCGTGGCCGCCTTGAAAGCGGTCGGCAAATATTCCGACGAATGGGGCGCGCTTGCCTCGGTCGACGGGTCCGAGCCGATCATGGGCGAGCTTGGCAATCCGGTGTCCCCGCTCAAGGCCGAAAGCGGATATGGCCCCTACGACTTTTCCCTGGCCGCCTTCAACCTGCTGGCCGCGACGATCGAGGGCGAGGCGGATGAGACCACGCAGGTCGTGGTCGGCTATCCGCCCATCATTCCGACCGAGGACGGGATCGAAAGCTGGTTGGCTCAGCAATACCCCCGCTAAGTTATCCAAAGGGGCGGTGTCATTGCGCCGCCCCGCCTTTCAGACATTTGAATGCAGGAGCATTGCCCGTGCAACATTCGGAGCCGGTTGATCCCGGCCTTTCACCATTGCTGAGAGCCACTGGTCTGGGCAAATCCTTTCCCGGGGTACAGGCATTGAGTGGCGTGAATTTCGACCTTTTCGCAGGTGAAGTACACTGCCTTATCGGCGAAAACGGCGCCGGGAAATCCACGCTGGTCAAAATCCTCGCTGGCGTCCAAGAGGCCGATGCCGGGACATTCGAGGTCAATGGCAAGGCGATGTCCTTTGCCAATCCGCAGGACTCCCAGGCCGCCGGAGTGGCCTGCATCTTTCAGGAACTGGCGGTTGTCGATGGCCTTTCGGTTTCGGAAAACATCCTCTTGGGGGATGAACCGGGGCGATTTGGGTTTTTCGACAGCAAGGCGGCGGATGTCCTGGCGCAGGACCTGCTGGACAGCATCGGGTTTTCAGAGCTGCGCGCAGATCAGCCGGCCCGTGATCTTTCGGCGGCCCAGCGGCAAGCGGTGATGATTGCCAAGGCGCTGCGGCAGAACGCGCGCGTGATCATCATGGATGAACCGACCTCCCCCCTGGAAGAAGCCGAAGTCAGGAAGCTCTTCAAGGTCATCGACCGCCTGCGCGCGGCGGGCAAGGGGATCATCTATGTGTCCCACAAGATGCGGGAAATCGACGAGCTTGGCGACCGCATCACCGTGTTCAAGGACGGCCACAGGGTCGGGACCGTCACGCGTGGCGCGGCGACGCCCGAGGACCTGGTCAGGATGATGGTGGGCCGCAAGCTCGACACGCTTTTCCCCGCGCGTGACAGCCAGCCCGGCGCTCCGACCCTGGAAGTGCGCGGCCTGTCCAATCCGCATATCCGCAATATCGATCTGACGGTTCGCCGGAACGAGATACTCGGCATTGCCGGGCTGGTCGGCTCGGGCCGCACGGAAATGCTGCGGGCGATCTTTGGCGCGGACCGGGTCAGCAGCGGCACGGTCACGGTCGAAAACGCGCCAGTGCCGCTCAATTCCATCCCCGCCGCAATCGAGGCCGGGATTGCCATGGTGCCGGAGGAACGCCGCAGTGCCGGGATCGTGCCGGTTCTCTCGGTGGCGGACAATACCGCGATCATCTGGGATCAATATGTCAATCGCAGGGCCCACGACGGCCCGAGGTCGGACGCGATCCAGAAGATCATCGAGATGCTGGGCGTCCGCACGGCTTCGGTCACACAATCCATTTCCGCGTTGAGCGGCGGCAACCAGCAAAAGGTCGTCGTCGGCAAATGGCTTCTCAGCCAGACGCGGGTTCTTTTGCTGGATGAACCCACACGCGGCGTCGATGTCGGCGCGAAAAAGGAAATCTACCAGATCATTCACGACCTCGCCGAGCAAGGGCTCGCGGTTGTCTTTGTCTCGTCAGAGCTGCCCGAACTGCTTGGGCTGGCAGATCGCATTGTCGTCATGAACGGCGGCGAAATCGTCGGCGGGCTTTCCGGTGATGCAACCGAAGAACAGGTCATCGAACTGTCAATGCTTCATGCTGCGACCCCCATTCTGACAGGAGAACATCCATGAGCGATGTCGCAACGCCCCATTCCACCGCTGGAATGGGCCAGAAATTCCTATCGAACCGCAATATGGTGCTGACCGCCGCGACGCTGGCCGTGCTCGTCTTGATGTGCGGTGTCTTTGCCACCCTGACCGACCGGTTTCTGACGGTGTCGAATTTTCAGAACGTGATGCGCAATGCGGCGCCTGTCATCATCGCAAGCTGCGGCATGACAACGGTGATGATCGCCCGTGGGCTCGATCTGTCAGTCGGAAGCGTGTTGGCGGCCTCTTCGGTCATCGCCGGTTCCCTCGCCGTGGCGGGCGTGCCCCTGTATCTCGCATTCCTGCTGGCGGTTCTGTTCGGTGCGGCGGTCGGTGCCGTAAACGGCGTGATCATCGCCGGGCTTGCCGTCAGCCCGATCATCGTGACGCTCGGCATGCTCAATATTGCCCGCGGCGCGGCGTATCTGATCAGCCCCAGTGCCATCCTCGTCGGCCTGCCATCCGGTTGGAGCTTTCTGGGAACTGCCAAGGTCCTGGGATTGCCCATGCCGATCGTCATCGCGGGCATCGTCGTGGCGGTGTTCTATGTGATGACAAGTTACACGACCTTCGGCAAGCGGATCTATGCCATCGGCGGCAACGAAGAGGCCGCGCGCCTGTCCGGGATCAACATCAAACGGACCCTGCTTTGGCTCTATGTCATGTGCGGCATGACCGCCGCGCTCGCCGGTGTCGTGTTGTCCTCGCGCGTGGGGTCCGGGGATCCCAATATCGGTGTGGGATTTGAACTTCAGGTGATTGCCGCGATCATCATTGGCGGCACCAGCCTGTCGGGTGGCGAGGGTCGTATCCTTGGCACGGTCATCGGCGCTCTGATCATCGGTGTGCTGGCAAACGGGCTGAACCTTGCGGGTGTCGAACCCTTCTGGCAGTTTGTGGCTCAGGGCCTCGTCCTTATCGTTGCCATCATCGTCGACCGTTTGGTGCAGGATGGCGTCCTCAAGATGAGAAAGGGCGCGTGATCATGGCCCGATCAGTCGAAAAATACGCCGTTGTCACCGGAACCGCCGGGATAGGTCTGGGCGTGGCCCGGAGGCTTGTCCGGGATGGCTTTGCGGTCACGCTTTGCGGCGTCGACGCTCAGGACAATTCAGCCGCCACGGAGGCCCTGCCCGAGGCAGCTGTTGTCGAACTCGACGTTTCGGATGATCGGGCCGTTGCGCAGTTTGCCGCATCATTGATCGCGCGTATCCCCAAGCTGGACGCCCTGATCAATTGTGCCGGAATTCAACCCTACGGCACGATCGAAACAACCACCCCCGCAGATTGGCAAAGGGTGATCGGTGTGAATCTTGGCGGGTATTTCAACATGGCGCACTTCCTGTACCCGCTGCTGAAAAAGGCCGGCGCCGCGTCGGTAGTCAATTTTGCCTCGGTACAGGGGCACAGGTGTCAGAACAACGTGCTGGGCTACGCGACCAGCAAAGGCGCGATACATGCCTTCACGCGCGCCCTTGCGGTGGATGCTGCGCGTGATGGCATCCGGGTCAACTCCGTTTCCCCCGGCTCAGTTCGGACCCCCCTGCTGGAATTCGCCGCGCGCGAACTGACACCCGCCGATGGCGACCCGGAGGCAACCATGCAGGGCTTTGGTGACGCCCATCCCGTGGGGCGCGTCGGCACCACGCAAGAAATCGCCGCCTTGGTCTCTTACCTGACCGGCCCGGAAAGCGCGTTTCACACCGGGGCCGATTTCGTTATTGATGGGGGGCTTAACATCAAGTTGGGCGTTTAGTCAGGACAGGCGAATGACAGAGGACCCGGGAACCACAAAGATGCCGTTGCGCGCCTCCCGCGCCGATTTGCCGACCATGCTGGCGGATGCCCTGCGTGAACAAATCCTGTCGGGCGAACTCGCTGCCGGGGACAAGCTTCCGACCGAACGCGCCTTTTGCGAACGCTACGATGTCAGCCGCGCCGTGGTGCGTGAAGCGGTGTCGCGCCTGCGCCACGAGGGGTTGCTGTCCTCGCGGCAGGGTGTCGGCGTTTTTGTCAGCGCGCCCGACAAGAACCGGTTCCTGTCCATCACAGAGGAACAAATGTCCCAGCCCGAGGATTTCCGGCATCTGTACCAGGTGCGAAATATCCTCGAGAGCCAGACCGCGCGACTGGCGGCGCAGTTTCGCAGCGAGCAGGATCTGGCCAAGCTGCGCGCCCTGATCGACGACATGGAAAGCGAAACGGCCAGCCCGGAAAGCTATATCGAAGCGGATTTCGGCTTTCACCGGGCGCTTGCCGCAGCCAGCCAAAACCCGTTTCTGGTGTTGTTCATCTCGTACATCGATCAAACCCTCAAGAACAGCATCGCCCTGGCCATAGACAAACAGATCTTTGAAGAGACGACGAAAATCGCAGCGCAAGAGCATCAGGTCATTCTGGACTGCGTCGAGGCGCAAGATGAACAGGGCGCATGTGACGCGATGACCCGCCACCTTGTCGGGTCATCGGAACGCCTGGGGCTGGCAAGCTGAAGCCCCATCACACTTGACCTCACCATGCGTCGATGCGATGCCGCTATAACTGCGACAGGGGCGCCCGGAAACGGGCTGAGATGTACCCTTGGAACCTGACCCGGATAATGCCGGCGGAGGAAGGCGCGCAAATCCCCGGGGTGCAGGTTCCGGCTTTTGCAATCCTCTCTTCTGCCGGTGCAGATGAGGAGCGCTTTGATGATCCCCAACATTCTCTCGATTGCCGGATCCGACAGTTCCGGCGGCGCTGGCATTCAGGCCGATATCAAGGCGATCTCGGCCAATGGCGGCTATGCGATGACCGCCATCACGGCGCTGACCGCGCAGAACACGCGGGGGGTCTCGTCGGTGCATCTCTGTCCGCCCGACATGCTGTTGGCGCAGATCGCGGCGCTGCGCGCGGATGTGCGCATCGACGCGGTCAAGATCGGCATGCTGGGCGACGTGGCGCTGACCCGGGCCGTGGCCGGCGCGCTCGAGGGGCTGGCCTGCCCGATCGTGCTCGACCCGGTGATGGTGGCCAAGGGCGGCGACAGACTTCTGGCCGAAACAGCGGTCATGGCCCTGCGCGAGACGCTGCTGCCACGGGCGGCGCTGGTCACGCCAAATCTGCCGGAGGCGGCCGACCTGCTGGGCCAGGCCGAAGCCCAAAGCCGCGAGGACATGCACGCCCAGGCCCGGGCCCTGCTGGCGCTCGGGTCGGGGGCGGTGCTGCTCAAGGGCGGGCACCTGGCCGGCGAGATCTGTCCTGACCTGCTGGTCACCTCGGCGGCTGACATCTGGCTCGAGGCGCCGCGCATCGCCACCGGCAACACCCATGGCACCGGCTGCACCCTGTCCTCGGCCATTGCCACGCGGCTGGGCCGGGGCCACCCGCTCGAACATGCGGTGCGCCGTGCCAAGGCCTATATCACCGGTGCCATCGGCGGCGCCGACAGGCTCGATGTGGGCGAAGGGCACGGCCCGGTGCATCATTTCCACGCCGTCGAGGCCCAGATCGCCGCAGGCCCGTAAAGACGCCGGGCAAGCCAGTGCGCCGCCGCAAGGCCTTACAACAGCGCGTCGGTCGAGAGCTTGATCGTCAATGCCGCCAACATCAGCAGGATCAGCCGATCAAAGCTCCGGGCCGAGATCGACTTGGCCAGCCAGCCACCGATCCGCATGCCGAGAAACAGCGGCACCAGCGCGGTGACACCGATCAACAGGATCGTCGGGGTCATCACGCCGGCAGCCAGCAACAGCGGCACCTGCACCGCGGTGGTGGCGGCAAAGAACAGCGAGATCGTCGGAATGAAGACCGGTCGCGACAGTTGCATCGCATTGAGAAAGCTCACCGAGACCGGCGCCGAGATCCCGGCAGCACCTTGCAGCACCCCACCGAGCGCGCCCATGGGCGCCGCCAGCCGGTTGGCCCGTGCGGAAGAAAGGGCGAAGGCCGGGCTCAGCAACCGTAGGCCGATATAGGCCAGCACCGCCCCTGACAGGATGAGTTTGAGCGTGTCGGAGCTCAGCCAGACCAGCATGAGCGTGCCAAGGCCCACCCCGGCCGCCCCGGCGCCGGCAAAGACCCAGGGAAATCGCCCCGGAAGCCGCGCCCGGCCGAACGCCCGGAGCTGCCAGACATTGGTGGTGAAATTCGGCAGGACCATCAGCGCCACCGCCAGCTTCACGTCAAAGAACGAGGCCATCACCGGCACCGCGATCACCGGCGCGCCCAAGCCGAGTGCGCCCTTGAGCATGCCACCGGCCAGAAGGGCCAAGGCAATCGCGGCCAGCGAGGCTGGATCGGTAAGCGCTGAAACCATGGCAAGTTCCGTTCAGGTCGTGACGGCACTTTATGGATACATTTTCAGAGTAGTTGCAAGATATTTTGCCAAAAACGTATACGTATTAGCTGAGTTTTACTCGAAACGCCCCGTTTCAGCCCCTTGCTCCAGGGCCGAGCGGGGGCAGCGCAGCTCCCATTCCAATCCCTGTGGCGCATAGTCGATCCGCACTTCGCCCGACATCGACGAGGCGGTCATCGTGTCGAGAACGGTCGAGCCGAAACCCTTGGACCGGGGCGGGCAGACCTCCGGCCCGCCGGTTTCCCGCCAATTCATGCGAAACGTGCTTCCGTCGATCTCCCAGCCGATGTCGACCCGGCCGGCCTCATTGCTGAGACTGCCGTATTTGGCGGCGTTGGTGGCCAGTTCGTGCAGCGCCATGCTCAGGGTCTGGGCCGCCGCCGGCGGCAGAACCACCGGCGGGCCCGAAATCATCACGCGGCTGCCGATGGTGCCGAAATGCCTGAGCTGGCTGGTCACCAGATCGGAGAGGTTGATGCGCTGCCATTCGTTGTTGACCAGCAGATCCTGATTGGCCGCCAGCGCCTGCAACCGTTCGCCAAAGATCTTGACGAACCCCTCGGGCGAATGCGCCGCGGTCTGGCGGGCGATCACCTGGACGATGGACAACAGGTTCTTGCTCCGGTGGTTGACCTCGCGCATCAGCATCTGCCGCGCCTCGTCAGAGCGGCGCCGGGCGGTAATGTCCTGAATGATCTTGATCAGATAGGCGATGCGGCCGTCGGAATGGCGCACACAGCTGACCGTTGTGTGGCCCCAGACCACCGCGCCATCGCGATGCAGGTAACGCTTTTCAAGATCGTATTCATCCGCCGCGCCCGAGGCCAGCCGGCTCCAGGCCTCGTGGTTCAGGGTGAGATCGTCGGGATGGGTGAAATCGTCAAGCGCCTCGCCCTCCATCTCGGACACCTCGCGGCCCAGCATCCGCGCCAGGCTTTCGTTGACGCGCAGCAGCACGCCATTGCCGCCGACGATGCTGATGCCGACGCCGGCATTCTGAAAGGTGGCGCGAAACCGCTCTTCGGCGGCCTCGATGGCGCGGGTGCGCTCGGCCATCCGCACCTCGAGCGCGGCATTGACCTCGGCCAGTTCGGCAACGGCCCGGCGTTGCTGCCTGGTGATTGCGGCGACAATTACCCCGGTCGCGGCGGCGACCAGCAACAGCACCTGCATCCGGGTGTGCGGCAGCACCGGCCCCGAAGGCGAGACCGCGGCGATCTCAAAGGTCTGCGCATGGGCGGCGATGGCCACCGCCAGCGCCAGAACGGCCAGCGTTGCGCCACGGAATTCGAACCGCAAGGCGGCCCAGAGAACCGGCAGCGGCAAGAGAAAGGCATGCGCCGCGCCGGTGCTCATTTCCCACGAGGTGAGCCCGAAAAGCAGCAGGCCGATCACCGCCCCCTCGAGCAGCTGCGCGCTGTCGGGCCGCGGACGCTCGCGCCAGATGTTGTGGGCGGAAATCACCAACGGCGTGGCGATCAGAATGCCGGTGGCATCGCCCAGCCACCAGACGGGCCAGGTGGTGGCAAAAGGATTCTTGCCGACAAGTGCATCAATGGCGCTGCCGAGAGTGGCGCTGATCACCGGCGCGCCCAACACGCCGATTGCCAGCAGCGCCAGGACCTGGCGTAGCGTGTCGATCCGGCGAATCGGTGCGCCGAGATACGGCGCCAGCAACAGGGCCGCCACCAGAACTGCCGCGGCATTCGCCCCGACATAGCCCAGTGCCCAGAGCAGCGGGTTGCCGAACCACAGCGCGTTGCCGGTCAGCTCGCCCAGTGCCGCCACCGCGATCCACCACGGCCAGCTTTGCCGCGGGCTGGTCAGCAACATGGCAAGGATGACGCCATTGGGTGGCCAGACCGTGATCGGGATGTCGGGGATCACCATCATCCAGCGCCCGAAGCCGGCGGCCAGCAGATAAAGCAGATAGACCGCCGCAAGTCCCAAGGCGGTGGGCCGACCCGGGCGCGCCACGGCCGTTGCCGCGGGTGCGGCATTCACCGGCGCGAGGTCGGGGCTCGTATCGACCGAAGCGGCCGCGCGCGCAGATTGGTCCACTCCCATCCCTCTCTCGTTGTGGCTCGGAAAACGACACCACGACCGGCCCGCCCGGTGGCCCGGTTGCCGATCCCGGCGTCCGATACGTAGGATATCACCGCTGGTCATCCTCCTGCGAGCGGATAAGAGTATCAAGGGAAAATCGTCGACTCCGGGCCGAACCGCTCCGGCAGGGAGCCGGGGGCAGCGTCCGGAAAGCGATGCTCCCCAAGGTCTTAGCCAGAAGTTTCCGTGGCGGAACGGATCGCCAGAGCGGTCACTGCGAGAGTTTTTCGAAGACGTCGCGGTGGGCGTCGATGCTGGGCGCCGGGGTCCGGGCCTGTTCGGTCGGCACAGCGATCCTGTTGGCCTGCCAATCCCGCAGAGTGATATTGGCCGGACTGTCCTTGCTGACCGCGAACTGCATGGCGCTGACCCGCCAGCGGTCCTCCTTGCGACGCAAGATGATGAAGCTGAGGTAAGGCTCTTCGGTCAGCAGCTGGCGCTCGCGCACATAGCGGGTTTCATAGGTGGCCCAGATCGTGTCCTCGCCCTTGCGCACCGCATCAAGGCAGCGGCGCACCATATGGGTCAGCCGCTTGCCCTGGATCTCGGCGATGAAATGCGCGCAGAGCGCCCGCATCTCGGCGCGCGTGTTGGCCACGGCGCGGCCCTGAAGACTTTCGAGCGTGCAGGGAATGTCGCAATACTCCAGCGTCGCCTCGACATCGCCAGCCATGGTGGCGTCGCCCTGACGGTCGAGAAAGTCCTGCGTGATAATCCGCGCCTGATCTTCTGTCATCTGAATGCCGGTCCCAAAAACACGCGACGTCAATATGTGATGGCAACAATGCTCGGCTTCCCTTGCCAAGACGTCAATAGCTGCGCGCCAAAATCGGTAAAAAGCGGGGCGAACCCCGCCTTTCCGGCAGGGGCGGCTCAGGGCTTCATCCGTGCGCCTTCCCTGTCAAAGAGCGGCCCGAGGGTGACTGTCGCGTCGAACAGGCGCCGCGCGATATCCACCTGCACCCGCTGCCCGTCGCCGAGGCCCTTGGCATGGCCCAGTGCCACCGGCGCGCCAATACGAAAGCCGAAGGCGGCCGAAGTGGTCTGGCCGACGATCTGGTCTTCGGCGTGGATTGGCTCGTGCCCAAGGGGCACTGCCTCGGCATCGTCAAAGGTGAGCGAGATCACGTGGTTTTCCGCGCCGGCGGCACCACGCGCCGCCAATGCCTCGGCACCAATGAACCCGCCCGTTTTGCGGATGGCAAAGTCGAGCCCGGTCTCGATCGGGGTCACGTCGCCGTCAAGCTCGTGCCCCATGGCGCAGAAGCCCTTCTCGATCCGCATCGCGGTCTGGGCGTAGAGCCCGGCAGGCGTGGCCCCCGCCCCGGTCAGTGCGGCGTAGATCGCCGGGGCGTTCTCGGCGCGGCAGGTGATCTCCCAACCGGCCTCGCCCACATAGGACATCCGCGCCGCGCGCACGTGATGGCCGGCGATATGCGCCGGGCCGACCTTGAAGTACCCCAGATCGTTCAGCTCGGGCGCCCCGCAGTCCGCCGCGATCCGCGCCGCCTCGGGCCCCATCAGGCCGAGCACCGCGTAATCTTCGGTGCTGTCGGTCAGGGTGACGTCGAAGCCCTCGGCGTGCCGGCGGAACCAGGCCAGATCGCGCTTGATCGCCGCGGTGCCGACAAACAGGCGGTAGTGATCTTCGGCAATGCGATGGGCGGTGATGTCGGATTCAAACGTGCCCCGGTCGTTCAGCACGGCGGTGTAGATCACCGAACCGGGCTTGCGCGCCATGTAGCCGGCGCAACTGCGCAGCAGAAACGCCTCGGCGTCGGGGCCCTGCACCTCGATCTTGCCAAAGGGCGAGGCGTCAAAGATCGCCGCCCGCTCATGCGCCGCCGCGACCTCGGCTCTGACCTGATCGAACCAGGGCGGCCGGCCAAAGGTGAGGGCCGGTGTGGCCTCGCCGCCAAAGTAAAGCGGCCGCTCCCAGCCGTAGACCTGGCCAAACCGCGCCCCGGCGGCCACGTAGTCCTTGTGCAGCGGCAGAAGGCGCAGCCCGCGCGCGGTCTTGAGCTGCTTGCCGGGAAAGGCGATTTCGTAATGCGTGCCAAGGATTTCCGGCGCCCGGGCCATCAGATGTTCGACCGAGTTGAACACCGGTGCAAACCGCTTGGCATCGGCCTCTGAGAGATCATAGGCGGTGTGGCCATGCACGATGCAATGCGCCAGGTTCATCCCTGCCCCGCCGCCCGAAGCCATGCCGACCGAATTCATCCCGCAGCCAAGGAAAAGCCCGCGCGTCTCGGCCGTCTCGCCCAGCATGAAGGTGCCGTCGGCGGTAAAGCTCTCGGGCCCGTTGAGCAACGATTTCACCTCCGCCGTTTCCAGCGCCGGCAGCCGGTGCAGGGCGTTCATCATCATTGGTTCGAAGTGATCCCAATCCTCGGGCAGCAGGCGGAACTCGAAATTCTCGTCGAGCACGCCCGGCGCGATCGGCTTGCCCATCGGTTCGAAACACCCCACCAGCAGACCGCCGCTGTCGTCGCGAATGTAGAGATGATTGTCGTGGTCCGAGAGCGTCGGCATGTTGCCGGTGATGCCCTCGACCGGCTTGGTCAGCAGGTAGAAATGCTCGCAGGCCAGAAGCGGCACCTCGGCCCCCGCCATCGCCCCGACCTCACGCGACCAGAGCCCGGCACAGAGCGCCACGGCGTCACAGCGGATCGTGCCGCGCGTCGTCTCGACGCCGCGCACCCTTCCGTTCTCGGTCAGGATGCCGGTCACGCCGGTCTGTTCGAAGATCCTGGCATTGCGCTTGCGGGCGGCCTTGGCCAGCGCCGCGCAGACATCAGAAGGCGACACCCGCCCGTCGTCGGGCGACCAGACCGCGCCCAGCACGTCCTCGGCATTCATCAGCGGCCAGCGTTCCTTGGCCTCGCCGGCGCTGATCGAACGGGCATCGATGCCATAGGCATGGGCCAGCGCCTCCTGCCGCCGGATATGGGTCAGCCGGTCGGGGTTGGTCGCGATCGAGAGCGAGCCTTTCTGAATCCAGCCGACATTCTGGCCGGTCTCTTCCTCGAGCTGGGCGTAAAGATCGACGGAATACTGGATCATCCGGGTCAGGTTGCGCGAATGGCGCAGCGCCCGCACCTGCGCCGCCGAATGCCAGGTGGTGCCCGAGGTGAGCTGGTTGCGCTCGACCAGGACGGCGTCGCCGACCCCCATCCGGGCAAGGTGATAAAGGGTCGAGCACCCCATGATGCCGCCGCCAATGACGACAACTGAGGCGTGTTCGGGCAATGTCTCGGACATGAGGGTCTCCTGCTTGGCCATCGTGAGGCTGACCGCATGAAACACTTGTTTCAGGAGTTGACAACACACAAAACGTTTGAAACGCTCAGTTTCAGACGGAAAGGAGATTCTGTGCCGGACACCATCGAGGATCGTATCAGCGCCGAATATGTCAATCTCAGCGCGCAATTGCGGCGGGCGGCGGATTATGTGGCCTCGAACCCGGTGGATGTGGCCACCCGATCGCTGCGGGCGATGGCGCAGTCGAGCGGCGTCTCTCCGGCCACCTTTTCGCGGCTGGTCCGCATTCTGGGCTTCAAGGATTACGAATCCCTGCGCGAAACCCAGCGTGCCGCCATGGGCGAGCGGTTGGTGCCCTATGCCGATCGGGCCGAGGCGCTGCGCCGAGGCGATCAGGCGCCCGAGACCTTCCTGCACCGCCAGGCCGGGATCTGCACCCAGAACATCGCGCAGCTCGAACGCACGATCTCCGGTGCCCGGCTCGCGGCAGCGGTCGAGGCGCTGCACGGCGCCGACAAGGTTCTGCTGGTCGGGCTGCTGGGCTCGGCCGGAATTGCCGACTACATCGGCTATCAGGCGCAATTCTTCGCCCGCAACTGGTCGGTCGCCGGGCGCAGTGGCGCCTCGACGGCGGCGGCCTTTGCCAGCATGTCGCCCGGCGACGCGGTGATCGTTCTGACGAAATCGCCTTATGCCGAGGCCAGCGTTCGCGCGGTGCGTGTGGCGCGGACCAATGGTTTCACCACCATCGTCCTGACCGACAGCCACGCCTGCCCGGCGCTTGAAGTTGCCGACCATCCGTTTATCGTACCTTCACAGACAGCAAATTTCTTTTCTTCCTACACGGCAACCCTTGTGCTGATTGAAACAATGATGTCGATGCTGGTGTCCCGCGTCGGCCCCGAAGCCGAAGCGCGAATACGTGCAACGGAGGAACAGACCCGGAAACTGACCGAGGTCTGACAACTCAAAGAAGACTGAACAGAGGAGACCATAATGTTTGCACATCTCAAATTCACTGCGGCCGCGGCCGCGGTGGCGGCCATGGGCACTGCGGCCCAGGCTCAGGATCAGACATTCATCACCATCGGCACCGGCGGTGTCACCGGGGTCTATTATCCCACCGGCGGCGCGATCTGCCGTCTGGTGAACAAGGACCGCAAAGAGCACAACGTGCGCTGTTCGGTCGAATCGACCGGCGGTTCGGTCTACAACACCCGCACCATCCGAAATGGCGAGCTCGACTTCGGCGTGGTGCAATCCGACGTGCAGACCGCCGCGATGGAAGGCGCCCGCGCCTTTGACGGCGACGAGCCTTATGGCGACCTGCGTTCGGTGTTCTCGATCCACCCCGAGCCGCTGCACGTCATGGTACGCGCCGGCACCGGCATCTCGTCGGTCGCCGACATGAAGGGCAAGGCGGTCAATATCGGCAACCCCGGCTCGGGCACCCGGGCGCTGGCCGACGTGCTGATGGCCGCCAACGAGATCACCCCCGGCGACCTCGGTCTCGCCGCCGAGCTGAAAAGCTCGGAACAGGCGGCCGCGCTCTGCGACGGCAACATCGACGCCGCGATCTGGGCCGCCGGCCTGCCCAATGGCTCGACCATGGAAGCGACCTCGACCTGCGACATCGAACTGCTTGACCTGAGCACCTCCAACCTCGAGCGGGTGCTGGAGCAGAACAAGGCCTATGCCAAGGCGAACATTCCCGGTGGCATGTATCCGGGCAATGATTCCGACGTGGTCTCCTGGGGCCCGAAAGCCACCATCGTGGCCGATGCCAATACCCCCGACGAGGTGGTCTATGTGCTGGTGAAAGCGGTCTTCGACAATTTCGATGACTTCAAGAAGCTGCACCCCGCCTTTGGTGCCCTGACCAAGGAAGAGATGGTCAAGGACGGTCTCTCGGCCCCGCTGCACCCGGGCGCGGAGAAGTACTACAAGGAAGCCGGCCTGATGTAAGCCGGCGCGCGGGGCACGGCCCCGCGGCCTGACATTGACCGGCGGCGCCTCGACGCGCCGCCGGCAACCAACAAGCGGCGCGCGGCCCTGCGGGGCCAGCGCATCCGCAGCCAACAGGGGATACCGATGGAACAAAAGCGCGGACAGCCGGGGCCCGATCCGGCGCTCGACGATATCGTGGCAGATGCCGACACGGGGGGCCGGGCACCGCATGACGCCCTTGGGCGGCGCGCGCTCTGGGTCATTCCGCTCTGTTGGTCGATCTATCAGCTCTGGATCGCCTCTCCCCTGCCCTTCATGGTCGGCTTCGTCTGGAACGACACCCAGACCCGCGCCATCCACCTCGGCTTTGCCGTGCTGCTCGCCTATCTCGCCTTTCCCGGCTACAAGGGCGCGCCCCGGCACCATATTCCGGCGCTGACCTGGGTCATCGCCATTGTCGCCGCAATCGCCGCCTCTTACCTGTGGTGGGATTATCGCGGCGTCGCCAACCGCACCGGCAACCCCAACACGGTCGATCTGATCATGGCCGGCATCGGGTTGATCCTGCTGCTCGAGGCCGCCCGCCGCTCGCTCGGCATTCCGCTGATGGCGGTGGCGCTGTTCTTCCTGTCTTATGTCTTCTTCGGCTCCTGGTCGGGCCTGCCGGAAGTGGTGCAGTGGAAAGGCGCCTCTTTCGAAAAGGCCATGTCGCATATGTGGCTGACCACCGAAGGCGTCTTTGGCGTGGCGCTCGGGGTCTCCTCGGGCTTTGTCTTTCTCTTCGTGCTCTTCGGCTCACTGCTCAACCAGGCGGGCGCCGGCAACTATTTCCTCAAGCTCGCCTTCGCGGCCCTGGGCCACCTGCGCGGCGGTCCTGCCAAGGCGGCGGTGATCGCCTCGGCGGCGACCGGGCTGATCTCGGGCTCGTCGATTGCCAATGTGGTCACCACCGGCACCTTCACCATTCCGCTGATGAAGAAGGTGGGCTTTCCCGCCACCAAGGCCGGCGCGGTCGAGGTCTCCAGCTCGATCAACGGCGTGCTGACGCCGCCGGTGATGGGCGCCGTGGCCTTCCTGATGACGGAATACGTCGGCATTTCCTATGTCGAAGTGGTCAAGACCGCCATCGTACCGGCCGCGATCTCCTATTTTGCGTTGGTCTATATCGTGCATCTCGAGGCGCTCAAGATGGGCATGACCGGCACCAGCCGCATGCACCCGGTCAAGTTCATCCTCGGCGCGATCTTCATCATCGCCATTTCCATCGTCATCGCCGGCGGCACGCTGTTCCTGACCGGGGTGATCGTCGGTGCGATCGGCAGCGCCTTTGGCGGCGCCTCGCTCTGGGTGATCGTCGCGATCATGCTGGCGGCCTATGTGGCCGCCGTGCGTTATGCGGCCCAGGGCGAAGACCTGGCGATGAGCCTTGAATCGATGGAGCATCTGCCGCCCACCAAGGAGATCTTCAAGACCGGCATCCACTACCTGATGCCGATTCTGCTGCTGATGTACCTGCTGATGATCGAACGCAAATCGCCGGGCCTCTCGGCCTTCTGGTCGACCATCGCCATGCTGTTCATCCTGCTGACGCAAAACCCGCTCAAGGCGTATTTCCGCGGCGAGGGCAACATCGTGGGCCATATCAGCGAAGGCATTTCCGACATCGCCGAAGGCATGATCGCCGGCGCGCGCAACATGATCGGCCTGGCCGCCGCCATGGGCGTCGCCGGCATCATCGTCGGCGCCGTGACCCTGACCGGCATCGGCCAGGTGATGGCGGAATTCGTCGAGTTCCTGTCGGGCGGCAACCTGCTGGCGATGCTGTTCTTTGTCGCGGTGATCTCGATCATCCTCGGCATGGGGCTTCCGACCACGGCGAATTACATCGTGGTCAGCTCACTGATGGCCGGCGTCGTGGTCGAACTGGGGTCGCAGGCCGGGCTGATCGTGCCGCTGGTGGCGGTGCATATGTTCGTCTTCTACTTCGGGATCATGGCGGATGTGACGCCACCTGTCGGGCTGGCCAGTTTCGCCGCCGCCGCGATCTCCAAGGGCGACCCGCTGAAGACCGGCTTCCAGGCCTTCTTCTACTCGATCCGCACCGCGCTCTTGCCCTTCCTCTTCATCTTCAACACCGACTTGCTGCTGATCGATGTCGGGCCGGTCCAGGCGATATTCGTCTTCATATTCGCGCTGATCGCCATGCTGCTCTTTGCGGCGGGAACGATGAATTATTTCATGGTCAAGTCGCGGCTCTATGAAAGCGCCATCCTGCTCATCGCCGCCTTCGTGCTGTTCCGGCCGGGGTTCTTCCTCGACCAGATATCACCCGAGTTCGAAACCCGCCCGGCAACGGAAATCTTCCAGATGGCCGAGGTCGCGCCAGACGATGCCTCGCTCCGGGTCAGGCTGGTGGGCGAGAACCTCAACGGCGATCCGATCGATGCCCGCTTCCTGCTGCCGCTCGGCCCCGCCGGAGAGGAGGGCATCGCCCGGCTGTCTTCCGGCGCCGGTATCGAGTTCCGTCAGGAGGACGACGGCGGTATCTTTGTCGACAACCTCGAATTTGGCGGGCCGTCGGAACAGCTTGGCATTGACTGGGATTGGGAGTTGGTCGAGCTGGAAGTCGCTGCCGACCGCATGCCGAAGGAAATCTTCTACATCCCGGCGCTGCTTCTGGTGCTGATCGTCTTCCTGTTGCAACGCAGACGCCAGACCGACCAACCCGAGGAGGCCTTCGCATGAGCAAGCGGTTTCTCTGCGCCATCGACCTGACCCACGAGGACGACGCAAAGGCGCTGTTGACAGAGGCGGGCCGACTGGCCCGGCTCGAGGGGGCGGCGCTCAGCGTCGTCACCGTGCTGCCGGATTACGGCTCCACCTTCGTCGGCTCTTTCTTCAAGCAGGGCACGCTCAAGAATGCCTCGGAGTCCGCGCAGGAGGCGCTGCACCAGATGGAGCGGGAGCTGCTGTCGGATCTGGCGCCGGTGCAGAGCATCGTGGTGGTGGGCTCGGCATACGAAAAGGTGCTCGAGGCGGCCGAGACGGTTTCGGCCGACCTTGTCATCGTTGGCGCGCACAAGCCCGATTTCGCCACCCGTGTCATCGGCCCCAACGCCGCCCGCATCACCCGCTACGCCCAGACCTCGGTGCTCGTGGTCCGGCTGTAGGCCGCAACATCCTTGCCCGTTGCAATCGCACGCTATCGGCGTTTGCGCGGGCGCGGCCGTGTGAAATTTACGCGGGCCTGTGGTATCCTGTCCCCGTCAGGGAGGGATCACCATGGAACTGAAACCTGTAGATGCCTGCGACGTCCTCGTTCTTGTCGACAATGTCAGCGATATCCTATCGACGGTCCCGGACAATGTTACGGCGGAAATTCCCAATGTTCTGCGCGCCGGCGCGCAGGAATTGTCGGGGCGGTGCCTGTGCTGCGCACAATGGGGGCTGTCGCTGATCGTTTCGGCCCGGTCGGGGGACACGCAACGAACGATGCTCTTTGATTCCGGGCCCGAAGATTATGGCGTCGACCGGAACAGCAACCGGTTGGGCGTGGATCTGGCGGTGATCGATGCGGCGGTCTTCTCGCATGGCCACTGGGATCACGTCGGCGGCATGATCGCGGCCTTGCGGCTCATTTCCGATGCCAAGTCCGGCGGCACAACCCCGATCTACGCCAATAGGGGCATGTTTGTCGATCGCGCCATGCAGCGCGCCGACGGCAGCCTTCTGCCGTTTGCCAAGGTGCCCTCGACCGAAAAACTCGAGGCGGCCGGCGGACAGGTGTCGTTGAACGATGATCCACAGCTGCTGTTGGACGACCTGTTCTACCTCAGCGGCGAGATCCCGCGGGTGACGTCATACGAAAAGGGGTTGCTGGGCCAGGTCCGGCTTGCCGCCGATGGCAGCTGGCAGCCGGATGAGCTGATCCTCGACGAACGCTTCGTTGCGGTGCATGTCCGAGATCGCGGCATCGTGGTTTTCACCGCCTGTTCACATGCCGGCGTGGTCAATGTGCTGCACCACGCCCGCGAGGTCTTTGACCCGGTGCCGCTTTACGGCGTCATGGGCGGATTTCACCTCTCCGGCCCCTATTGCGAATCCATCATTCCGCAAACCGTCGAGGACCTGCGCCAGTTCGACTTGCAGATTTTCGTGCCCGGGCATTGCACCGGCTGGCGGGCAACCCACAAGCTTGTCGAAGCATTTGGCGAAAGCCGGGTCGTGCCGTCGGCGGTGGGCCGGCGTCACATGTTCGCCGCCTAGACCGGCGCTCAGTACAGCCCGTCGATCTCCAACGGGATCCGCTTGACCTTGCGCGATTTCAACAGATTGCGCGGCAGTTCGTCGGCATCGGCCTTGCGCAGCCGTTGATAGCGCTTCTGCGCCACGTCTTTCATCTTGTATTCGCTGTCGATCACCGTCGGCCGCATGAAGACAAACAGCGTGCGGCGGGTCTGCTGACGGTTCTTCGAGCGGAACAGACGCCCCACCAGCGGCGCATCCCCCAGCCCCGGCACCTTGCTGTCGAGCGCCTGGCTGTCATCGGTGATCAACCCGCCCAGCACCACCGTGCCGCCATCGCGGGCCTGCACCGTGGTTTCGATCACCCGTCGGTTGGTGATCAGATCGGCGGCGCCCTGCACGTTGGTATTGACCAGCGACGACACCTCCTGGGTGATGTCCAGCCGGACAACCCCGCCGGCAGTGACCCGCGGCAGCACCTCCATGGTGATGCCGACATCGCGGCGTTCGATGGTGGTAAAGGGTTCGGCGGTATTGCCGTCGGTGGCGAAAGAGCCGGTGCGGAACGGCACGTTCTGCCCCACCACGATCGACGCGGCGCGGTTGTCCATCGTGGTGATCGACGGCGTCGACAGCAGGTTGGCGCGCGAGGATTGCGACAGCGCCTGCACCAGGATGCCGAAATCATCGACCGTGCCGGCCAACGTCAGGCCAGAGGCCAGCGCCCCGGCCGGCGCCACGCCAAGCGCGGTCAACACCGCCGAAAGCGGCGCACCGCCGCTGTCGAAGGAGGTGCTGGCAAAGACCCCCTGCGGCAGATCCGGCCCGATGCCAAGCTGGGTGCCGATCCGGTCGGCGACCTCGCCCGAGACCTCGACGATTGCCGCCTCGATCACCACCTGCGCCCGCCGCTTGTCGAGCGCGTCGACGAGTTGCGTCACCTCGGCGACCTGGCGTTCCGTGCCGCGGATCACCACCGCGTTGGTTTCCGGCGAGGGCTGCACCGAAACCTCGGTAACCGCCCCGGGCTGCACCGGCGCGCCCGAGGCCTCGGCATCGGCCACCGGATTGGCCAGATCGGCGCCGCCGCGGATCGTGTTGGTGACGATCTCGGCCACAGCTTCGGCATCGGCGAATTTCAACTGATAGATATGAGTGCGCAACACCTCTTGCGGGCTCGAACGCGGCGCCCGGTCAAGGCTCTCGGCCAGCAGCCGGATTTCGGTGAGTTCGGCATCGCTGCCGCGCACCAGAAGCGCATTGGCCTGCGGATCGACCGAGATCCGCGCACCGGTGCCGGCCGAGCCAAGCACTTCGGTGATCGCCGTCGCCACCGTCGCGGCCTCGGCAAAGGTAAAGCGGACCACCTCGGTCTTGAGGCTCTCGGGGCTGTCGAAGGTGGCGGCGATGGCGGCGATCCGGTCGACATTGGCACGGGCGTCGGACACGATGATCGCATTCGGATCGCTCAGCGCCTCGATATAGCCGCTCTCGGCCACCAGCGGCCGCAGCACCCGCACCGCCTCCTCCGAGGGCAGACGGTCGAGCGGCAGCAGCCGGGTCACCACATCCTGCGAACCGGCCTCGTTGGCGCCGCTCAGCGTGCCGCCTTTGGCGCGGGCCTCGGCCTCGGGGATCACCTCCCAGATGACGCCGCTTTCGACGGCGGTAAAGCCGCGCACCCGCAGGATCGACTGAAACAGCGCCCAGACCCCGGCCCGGGTCAGCGGTTCGGCCGAGACCACGGTGACCGGCCCCTGAAGCCCCGGATCGATGACCAGGGTACGGCCGGTGATCTCGGAGACCTGTTCGGCAAGAACGGTGATCTCGGTATTGCGAAGGTTGACGACGAAGGTCTCGCCATCGTCCTCCTGAGCCATCAGCGGCCCACCGGCGAGCAGCGCCACGACCAAGGTCGAGACAAGCGCCACCGCGTAAAAAACCTGCCAGACTGCCCGCATTGCCTTCCCTTATCTCAGCGAGAAGGTCATCAGCAGCGTTTCTCCTGAACGCTCGACTTCCAACCGTGCCACTCCCGCCGCTGCTACTTGGTCATAAAGTTGGCGGTCTTTGTCAATGTTACCGACCGCTTGACCGTTAAGCCGCGTGACAATGTCACCCGGTTGCAACCCTGCCAGCGTCACCCCGATGTCGGGATCGGGCTTGATGCGATAGCCGCGGTCGGTGCGTTCGACGCCGATGGTCTCCATCACCTCGGCCGGGTCGCGCTGTATGCGGCCACGCCACTTGTCGATGTAATCGTCGATGGTTTCCGGCGGCGGCGCCTCGCGCAGATCGAGCGAGCCGCGCCCGGCAGTCAGCGAGGCGGCCAGCCGCGCCAGCGGATCGTTCGGCGCCTCGGCAACCTCGGTGACATCGGCCGTCGGCGGGGCGGTCTGGCCAGCGATCAGGTCGTCGCGGATAAAACCGTCGAATCCCAGCTCGTGCTCGGTGCCGTCTATCTTGAGAATCACCGAAGCCGCCAGCACGTCGGTCAGCACAACGTCGTCTTCGACGCTCTCGCCGATGCGATAGGCATTGGTGTCGGTGCCATCGTAGATAAAGGCCCGCGACACCGCCTTGTCGGCATAGGCGAGGATGCCGCGCAGGGCGAAGTTCACCTTGGTCGGCGCCGGTTTCGCCGGGGCGTCGCTCTCGGCCACCACCCGGTCGGGCCGGCCAAAGGGGGCAAAGGCGAGGATCGCGCCGATATCGGGCGCCACCGCAGAGCCGGTGTCGAGCGGGCGCAGGATATCCGCCGGCAGGGTCGAGACCCGCGCAAGGCGCAGCCAGCCGCGCTCGTTGGCTTGCCAGCCCAGGCTGGCCAGGGCGGCGGCAAAGACAAGGGCGGTCATGGCCCAGAGCTGTCTTGCGGTCATGTCGTTCCCTTTCCTACCAGGTATAGCCGCGCAGCACGACGCCGCCGCGCGCGCCCTCGACCGTCACGATCCGTTCGGTAAGGCCGGCGTCGGTCAATGTCCGCTCGGCCTCGGTCACCGCGGCCCGGCGGCCAAAGACCGCATCCCAGGCCGGCTGCACCTCGAGCCCGAGATGGCGCGCCGCCAGCCGGTTTTCGGCCACCCAGCGCAGGGTGACCCGGTCTTCCAGCCCGGCGATCCGGCCGGTGTGATCCTCGACCACCCCGAGAAGCGCCACCGCGCCGGTGGCCAGAACTGCCAGCGCAACCAGCGTCTCGATCAGGGTAAAGCCGTCGTCACGCCTCATGTGCCGGCCTCCAGCATTGCCGCGAAGCCATCAAACCGCAACACCGCCGGGGCGCCGCCACGCAGGGTCAGGCGCAGCGGCCCGTCCTCGGGGGGCAGCAGCTCCGGGGTGATGCTGAGCGTGCCCTCCCCCTCGAGCGAGACGCCGCCGGGAAAACCGTGCCGCGCCGCCAGCACCGGCGCCGGATGCGCCTGCCAGCCGTCATCCTCCCAGACCTCGAAAACGTAACCCGTCGGATCCCAGAGCATCCGCACCGGCGCCAGCGTCTCGAGGCTGGCATCCACCGCCCGGGTCAGCCGCGCCTGCAACAGCCGCGCCTCGCGGGTGGCACCGGGCGCCTCGGTGCCCCGTGGGATCGCCAGCATCGCCGCCCCGACTGCCGTGCCGATGATCGCCAGCACCACCAGCGTCTCGATCAGGGTGACGCCCGCGTCGGGGCGGCGTGTCTGGGGGGCCGTCCGGGTCATTTCGCGCTCACTTGCACTCCATGTGCGATATCCGCGTTCACGCCGTCGCCACCGGTCTGGCCATCGGCGCCGAGGCTGATGAGATCGAAGGCCCCGGTTTCGCCCGGCGAACGATACAGGTAGTCGTTGCCCCAGGGATCGGCCGGCATCGCCGCCAGATATCCGCCCTGCGCCCAGTTCTGCGGCACCGGCGCCGCCGTCGGCCGCTCGACCAGCGCCGCCAGCCCCTGCGCGGTCGAAGGATAGACCCGGTTGTCGAGCCGATAGAGTTCCAGCGCGCTGGCGATCGAACGGATGTCGGTTTCGGCCACGGTGACCCGCGCCTCATCCGGGCGGCCAATGACATTGGGCACCACCATCGCGGCCACCACCGCGATAATTACCAGCACGACCATCATCTCGATCAAGGTGACGCCGGCGTCGGACGCCCGGCCCGGGCGGCGCTTTGGTCTGCGGCGACGCATATTGAGCACTACAAACATGCAACTTTTCTCCCCGATAAGCGTATCTATAATTGGGTGTTAGAAAAACCGTGCGGAGGAGATACAGTAGAGCATAGCACGCTCGAAGGGTGGAGAGAACCGAAAAATGCTGGCTTCACAGGACGTTAATCCTGAAATCTCCGTCAATCCGGCGGCCGATGAAGCTATGCCTGCCGCCGCTGGCGGCTCCGGGATCGGCATTTCCCTGCCGCGCACCATCCTGCCGGACGCAATAATTTCAAAGCGATTGCACGGCAAAACTGCATTCGTAATTCCAGCACTCAGCGTCACGTTGCATACGGTGCATTTGCCGGTGCGCGGACAGGCACAAAAGCTCGCGGCGTTGCCCTATGCGCTCGAGGAAGACATCGGCCGCCCCGAGGCCGAAATCCATCACGCGCTCTGCGGGGCGTCTGCCGATGGCGCCATGCTGGCCGCGGCGGTGTCGCGCGAGGCAATGACGCTGGCCGTCGATGCCGCGGACGGCGCGCTGGTGACACCGGAACATTTCCTGTTGCCGGTGCCGGCGCCCGCCGAGGGCGAGGGCGGCGGCTGGATCGCCTGGCGCGAGGGCGATCTGGTGCTGGTGCGGGCCTCGGACGGCACCGGCTTTGGCGCCCGGGCCGACATGCTGGCGGCACTCTGGGCCGCTGCCAGCCGACCGGCGATCGACAGCTATGGCGCCGCGCTGCCCGCCGGTCTTCCGGCGCAGCGCCGCAGCGTCGAGGATCTGCCGGCGCCGGGCCCCTTGCCCAATCTGCGCCAAGGCGATTTCGCCCCGCCGCAACGGCTGCGCGCGCCCGCCATCGCGCTGGCGCTTACCCTCCTGCTGGCGCTCGCCGGGCACCTCGGCCTCGCCTTTGCCGATCTTCAGCGCCAGCGCGCCACCGTCGAGACCCTGCGCGCCGAGGCGTCCGAGCTTCTGGCCCGCAATGTCCCCGGCGCCCGCGTCACCGATGACCCCCGGCTGCTCTATCGCCGCCTGGCGGCAGGCGGGCAGGAGGCGCCCGGCTTTCTCGCCGTTCTGGCGCGGGCGTCAGAGGCACTGGCGGCGACGCCGGTGCAGCTCTCCAATCTCAACTGGTCGGGCCGCGACGCAGCGCTCACCCTCGAGGCCGAGGCCCAGGGAATCGACGTGTTGCAGGCCGCCGAAGCCGCCCTGCGCGCCGCCGCTCTCGATGTGGCTGCCGGGGCCGTCACCGCCGGCGGCGGCAGCGCCCGCATGACCCTGACCGTGAGGAGCGCACAATGATCTCCGCTTTCGCTTCGCTCTCGCGCCGCGAACGGCTGCTGATCGGACTGGCCGCGGTCGTGCTGCCGGCGGCCTTGATCTGGCAAATGCTGTGGAAACCGCTCGAGGCCGAACGCGCCGCCACCGCGGCCGAGATTGCCCGCCTCGACGCGCTGATCCATGTCGCCGCTCAGGCAAATACCACCGCCAGCCAGGACAGCGCCCCGGTCGATACGCGCCCGCCCAGCCAGCGCATCACCCAGAGTGCCGCCGCCGCCGGCATCGCCCTCACCCGGCTGGAACCGGAGGGCCGGCAATTCCGCGTCGCGGTATCGGAGCTGCAATTCGACGATGCGCTGCAATGGATTGCCGCCCTGCGCGACGAGCACGGGTTGAAGGTGGCCGAGCTTGACATGGCTCGCCGCCTGACCCCCGGCGCCGTAACCCTGACCCTTGCGCTGGAGCCGCTGCAATGACCGCCCGCCTCGATTATGGCTTTGCCCGCCGCCACGGCGTGATCCTGCTGGACACCGACGACGGCGCGCCGGAATGCGCCCATCTCGCCAAGGCGCCGCTCTCGGCACTGCTCGAGGCGCAGCGCTGTGCCAACCGCGCCATCGCCTTTCGCCAGATCGACGCCACCGCCTTCGACACTGCGCTCTCGGGGCTCTACAGCAATTCCGCCACCCAGGCGGCGCAGATCGCCGCCGAGGATGACACCGATCTGACCGCGCTGGCCGAGACTGCCGCCTCGGTCGACGATCTGCTCGATCAGAAGGACGATGCCCCGGTGGTGCGGCTGATCAATGCGCTGCTGCTCGAAGCGGTCAAGGAAAACGCCTCTGACGTGCATATCGAGCTGGAAGAAACCCGCCTCGTGGTCCGGCTGCGGATCGACGGCACTCTGCGCGAGGTTCTGGAGCCGCGCCGCGCGCTGGCGCCGCTCTTGACCAGCCGGCTCAAGATCATGGGCAAGCTCGACATCGCCGAAAAGCGTCTGCCGCAGGATGGCCGGGTGTCGCTCAAGGTTGGCGGCTATGCGCTTGACGTGCGGATCTCGACCCTGCCGTCGCAATATGGCGAACGCGTGGTGCTGCGACTGCTGGACCGGGGCCAGACCCGGCTGGGCATTCCCGCACTGGGCCTGTCCGAGGATGACCGGGCGCGCTTCGAACGGATGATTTCTTCGCCCGAAGGGCTGGTGCTGGTGACCGGGCCGACCGGTTCGGGCAAGACCACGACGCTTTATGCCGCGCTCTCGCATCTCAACGACCGGGCGCGCAATATTCTGACGGTCGAGGATCCGATCGAATATGCCATGGACGGGGTCGGCCAGATGCAGGTCGAGGCCAAGACCGGGCTGACCTTTGCCCGCGGGCTGCGGGCCCTGCTGCGGCAGGATCCCGATGTCATCATGGTGGGCGAGATCCGCGATGCCGAAACCGCCAAGATCGCGGTGGAATCGGCAATGACCGGCCACCTCGTCCTGTCGACCCTGCACACCAACACCGCCGTCGGCGCGGTCTCGCGGCTGCTCGACATGGGGGTCGAACGCTATCTGCTGGCGCCGATGCTGCGCGGGCTGGTGGCGCAGCGGCTGGTGCGCCGGCTCTGCCCCGACTGCCGCGAACCGCACCCGCTCAGCGCCCGTGATGCGGCACTGCTGGGCCATGCGATGCGGGAAGGCGCGCCGGCCTATCACGCGCCGGGATGTGACGCCTGTTCGCAAGAGGGCTATCGCGGCCGGCTGCCGATCTACGAGGTGGTCGAAGGCACCACGACCCTGGAGCAGATGATCCACGATGGCGCCTCGGAGGCCGATCTGATCGCCGAGGCCCGCCGCGCCAGCACCAGCATCCTCGACGACGGCATCGCCAAGATCAAAGCCGGGCTGACCAGCGCCGAAGACGTCGCCCGCGCCGTGCGGGACAGGGTCTGACCGATGTCGGCCTTTCTCTATACCGCCGTCGACCAGGCCGGCAAACGTTCCAAGGGACTGCTGGACGCCGCCAGCGCCGCCGAGGCCCGCGCCCAGTTGCGCGCCCGCGCCCTGCTGCCGCTCAGCGTCGAGGCGACGCGGGCGCGCGCCGGTGTCAGGACCTCGCTGTTTCGCCACAAGCTGTCGCTGCGCCGGCTGACGCTGATCACCCGGCAACTCGCCACGCTGATCGGCGCCTCAGTGCGGATCGACGATGCGCTGCGCATCACCGCAGACCAGCAGGTCAAGCCGCGCGACGCCTCGTTCCTTCTGAACCTGCGCAGCGCGGTGCAGGACGGTCAGAGCCTGGCCGATGCGCTGGATGCCGAACCGGCCAGTTTCAGCCCGGCGTACCGCGCCTCGGTGCGCGCGGGCGAACGTGCCGGGCGGCTGTCGGACGTGATGAACCAGCTCGCCGATCATATCGAGGCGCAATCGCGCAATCGCCAGAGCATCCAGCTGGCGCTGATCTATCCGGCGCTGCTGGCGGTGGTCTCGATCGGGGTGATCCTGGCGCTTCTGGGCTTCGTGGTGCCCGATATCGTGCGGGTCTTTACCGCCCGCGGCGCCGATCTTCCGGCGCTCACCCGCTCTCTGATCGCCCTGTCCGAAGGATTGCAACGGTTCGGCCCGATGATCGCCGCCATCGCCCTGCCGCTTGTTCTGGGCACGCTGGCGCTGCTGCGCCGGCCAGGGCCGCGCGCTGCCTGGCACCGGCTTTTGGCCACCGGGCGCCTGACCCGACGGCTGGTGCAGCGGGTCAATGCGGCGCAGTTCACCGGCACCCTGGCGATGCTGTTGCAAAGCGGCGTGCCGCTGGCCGATGCGCTGCGCGCCGCCGCCGGCACGGTGTCGAACCTGCATTTGCGCGCCCGCATCGCCACCATGACCCGCGAGATCGAGGATGGCGCCGCGCTCTCTTCGGCGGCAAAACGCGCCGGCATCTTCTCGCCCATGTTGATTGCGATGATTGCCAGCGGCGAGGCCGGCGGTACGTTGGGGGCAAGCCTCGACCGCGCCGCCAGCGATCAGGCGCGCGAGCTCAAGGCCTCGGTGGCGACGCTGGTGGCGCTGGTCGAACCCGGCGTGCTGCTGGTGATGGGCGGCATCGTGATGCTGCTGGTGTTGGCCATCCTGATGCCGATCATGCAGCTCAATTCGCTGGTCGGATGAGGCCGCGCATGGCCCCGCCACCTTCGATCTGATAGCAAGGCCGCAACCCCTCAGGAAAATCCCGAATGCCCGATCCCCTTCGCCCCTCCCGCCGCCGCTTCCTCGCCCTGACCACAGGCTTTGCCGGGCTGGCGGGCTGTGCCTCGCTCGACGGGCTGGGCGAAATCGGCGGCACCACCGAGGGCCCCGGCAAGGCCGCCATCTTGCTGCCGCTGACCGGCGAACAGGCGCAGCTCGGCAAGCGGCTCGAGGCGGCGGTGCGGCTGGGGGGCGGCCCCGGCATCGGCATCGAAATCCGCGACAGTGGCTCGTCGCCCGATACCGCCGTCATCGCCGCCAAGGCCGCCGAGGCGGCCGGCGCCAACATCCTGATCGGCCCGGTATTCTCGGCCCAGACCAAGACGGTGGCCGCGGCTGTCAACATCCCGATTGTCACCCTGTCGAACGACACCACGCTGGCCGGTCGCAACACTTTTGTCTTTGGCGTCACCCCGGCACAATCCGCTCGCGCGGTCTTTGCCCTCGCGGCACAGCGGAATATCCGCGAAATCGCCCTCGTCGCCCCGCCCGGACCGCTTGGCGCCCGCAGCGCCGCCGAGGCGGTGCCGATCGCCCAGGCGCTCGGCATCACCCTGCGTCCACCGGTCATCACCGACACGCCGGGCACGGCGCTGGCCGAACTGCAAGCCGGCGGCGGCCTGCCCGACGGCGTCTACCTGCCTTCGGCCGGGGCCAGCCTGATCCCCTTCGCCGAAGCCCTGGCGGGTCAGGACACGCGGATCCTCGGCTCCACCCAATGGGCGGCCCGCGATCTCGAAGCGGTGCGCGCCCTGCGTGGCGCCTGGTTCGCCGCCCCCGATCCGCTGCGCTTCGCCGCGTTTACCCGCGCCTATGAAGAACAGACCGGCGAGCCCGCCGGCATCATCTCCGGGCTCGCCTATGACGGGGCCGAACTGATGCGGATACTGGGCCAGACCGGCAAGCAGACCCAACGGGGCCTGACTCGAAAGGAGAGCTTTACCGGTGTCCTCGGCCCCTATCGCTTCCTCAGCTCGGGCCTGGTCGAACGCGGCCTCGCGGTGCTCGAGGTGGGCGCAGGTGACATCAACCTGATCGGTTCCACCTCGATATGAGGCCGCGCCCAGACGCCGGCATGACGCTGATCGAAATGCTCGTGGCGCTGGCGATTCTGTCGGTGATCGGCGTCGCCGGGTTGACCATGCTCGACACCACCCTGAACGTGCAGCGCCGCACCGAAGGCCGGCTTGACCGGATCGAGGAGATCGACCGCGCGCTGACCGTGCTGCGCCGCGATCTGGCCACCGCCGCACCGGGCTTTGCCGTGCTGGACGAGGACGGGCTGACTTTCCTGCGCGCCACGACCGACGCTCCGCTTTCGCTGCGCATCGCGCTGGCGGAGGGCACCCTCACCCGGCAGGTGCATCGCGGCCCCGAAACCCCGCCGCAGCACCTTCTGACCGGCGTGCGCGAGGCCCGCTGGCGGCTGCTCGACGGCGCCCGCCGCTGGCAGACCGCCTGGCCGGAGCCCTCGGCCAGCCCGCGGGCGGCGGAACTCACGCTGCGGCTCGAACTCCCGCAGCGGGGCGAGGTGGCCGAAGTCACCCGGCTGTTTCCGATGCCGGCGGGAGCCACCCGATGAGGCGCGGCGAGGCGGGGGTCACCCTGGTCAATGTGCTGGTGGTGCTGGCAATCACGTCGGGGCTGGTGGTGTTGTTGCTGCGCCAGCAGGAAGACGGCCAGGACATCGTCGCCCGCCACGCCGCACTGGCGCAGGCCGAACAGATCGCGCTTGGCGCCGAGGCTTCGGTGCTGGCGGCGCTGCGTCGGGATCTCGACACCGGCCCGGAGGAGGATCACTTTGCCGAACCCTGGGCCGGCGTCATCCAGGAGGAGGTCGCGTTGCCGGAAGGACGGTTCTCGGTGAAGGTGCGCGACCGTCAGGCGAAATTCGATATCAATCTCCTCACCGCGCCGGCCGTCGGCCCGCAGACGCTGTTCCAGCGCCTCGCCACGCGGCTCGACATCGACGCCGCCGAAGCCCGGCGCATTGCCGAACTCGTGGCCCTGCTCGGCGCGGTCCGCGACCTCTCCGATCTCGAAGCCCGGGGCATCGCGCCGGATACGCTGGCCCGGCTCGCGCCGCATGTCACCGCCCTGCCGGTGCCGTCGACGATCAACCTCAACACCGCCGACCCGCTGCTGATGGAGGTTCTGTTCCAGAACCCCGGGATCGCCTCGCAGTTGCTGTTCCGCCGCCGGTCGCAGGGCTTCGTGTCCCGCAAGTTGCTGACCGATCTTGGCGCGCTGCGGCCCGGGCTGACTGGTTTCGGCTCGCATGCCTGGGAGGTCGAGATCCTGGCCGAGAGCGGCGCCGCGCGGGTGCGGCTTCTGAGCCTGATCCAGCGGCGCAACGATCTCGAGGGCAAGGCGGTCGCGCTGATCTCGCGCCGGTTCGACGCGCCGCTGCCGACTGAGGCGCCGGCCGAACCATGAAAAACCCCCCGCGCCGGGGCGCGGGGGGTCTGGCCTGACGGATCAAGGGGGGCTGTTCCGTCAGGGATTGAAAGGCGTCTTCTTCGGCGTCAGCTTCAGATTAACGCTTTGCGCATCAACAGGCGTGGAATTGCGGATCTGATTGAAGGCATCCACAAAGGCCTGTCCGAGGGTGGCAATGCCCCTGGGGCTGTCGCCGCCTCCGCCATCGCCTTCACAGGCGGCGAGAAGCAGCACGGCACCAAGTGCCACGCAGGTGAGTTTACGTCTCATCATCACTCACCCCGCTCAATTCTCGGCGCCGGGAAGCGGCGTGTTCAGATAGGGGAACACGGCCTGCATCTCGGTCGCGTCGATTGGCGCCCCGTCGATGAACGGCTCGTCACCCACCGGCGCATCCGACGGCTGGCAATAGCCGAGGTTGACGAAATCGCTCGGCTGGTCTTCGACCGCACCGGCAACGCCCAGTTCGGCGCCCAGCGGCACATCGTGACACAGCGCACCCATCGCCACGCGCAGCGCGACATCGACCACGTCATCACCCGGACGGCGACCATTGGGGAAGCCGGCAAGGTCTTCGGCCACAACGCCATAGGGGTGTTGCGCGCTTTGTGGTGTCGGCGGCACGGCGGTGTTCAGCCGCAGCATTTCCGACGCGGTTACCGTGGCCTGTTGGTTGAAGCCCGGCAGACCGGTGAGGAAGGTGGCGACAAGGTCATCGCGCGGAATGTTCGACGGTGCGATATTGCTCGAGGCACCCAGCGCCTGACGGAACAGGATATCGATCAGTGCCGGCAGCGTCGGGTTGGTCACATAGACTGCCAGCGCGCCGTCTTGGGTGGGCTCTGCCGCGTTGAACAGATCCTTGTCAGGCAGACCGATGACAACTTCGTTGACCAGCGGGTTGGACAGCCGCGATTGCTGCACCCAGGCACCGCCATAGATCGAGGGATCCTCATAGGTCGGCGAGGGATCTTCGATTTCGGCCTGCGGCAGGCTCGAGGTGGTCCAGGCGCCGATCACGCCATTGCCCGATCCGACCAGACAGTCGATCGGCACTTCCAATGCCAGCGAGGTGATGTTGAACCGGTCGACCAGATCGTCATTGGCGCGATCATTGGGGATCGAGCCTTCCAGCGGCACCATGTTCACCAGGTCGAAGATTTCGCCCAGGTTCACCGCAAAGGCCTCTTCGCGCTGGCCGGCAAAGGCACGACCGGGCGTGGCACAGCCGGGAATGTCGATGTCATAGACAAAGCTGTTGGCATAGGCCTCGTAATCGGGAAAGGTCTTTTCGCCGATGTAATCCAGCGGTTTGACAAAGGTGTCATTGCCGCCCGAGGTGATCGATCGGATGGTCCCGGAACGGCGGTCGCCGGTGACGACGTTGAGCGAATACCGCTCCTGTTCGTTCACCGTGGCATCGCCGGCGCCGGACACCTGCCCCGCCGTCTTCAGCGGAATGGCGACATCGACATTGCCGATGGTCAGCGCGATGCCGTTGCCGCCGGCGCCCAGCATGTTGTCGAAATCGAACTGGAACGTCAGATCTTCGACCGCATCACCATCATTGTCGACGTGGATCTCATAGATCGCATCCTCGTCCATGGTGAAATAGTTCGGGCCACCGTAAGGGGCCTGAAGCGGCTGATAGTTTGCGATAAAGGTCACATAGCCCTGCCGGCCGGGCTCGTAACTGCGAAACATGTAAAAATCAGTACCATCAACCTTGGGTGAATGCGTGATGGCGGGCGCTTCGCGGTGCGAGGCACCCATCGCGCCCGTGGCGGCGACCGCAAGAAGGCTGATTGCCACCCCCGTGCGGATCGTCATATTATTGCTCTTCATAATTCACTCCCTAATAGTTATGGTCCGCTGCGAAACGCGCGGAGGGATGCGCGGGCAAATTGTCGCGCACAAAAAGGCTACGTAGGGCTGCGCAAAAAAGTTTCAAAAACTGCGGGAATTATTTCCGGACTATGCCGCCTGTTCTCGTCAGCCTGATTTCCGATGTCGTTTTGCTGATCTGCCTCGCCGCGCTCGCCTGGATCGATCTGCGCCAATTCCGTCTGCCCGATGCGCTGACCCTGCCGCTTGTGCTGCTCGGCCTCGGTCTGTCGCTCACCGGTCACGGGCCGGCGCCGCTGGATGCCGCGATCGGTGCGGCGGCAGGCTTTGCGGTGTTCTGGGCGCTTGGCGCGACCTATTTCCGCCTGCGGAAGATCGACGGGCTGGGCCTCGGCGATGCCAAGCTGATGGCCGCCGCCGGCGCCTGGCTCGGTTGGCAGATGCTGCCGTGGCTGGTGCTGGGCGCCAGCCTTCCGGCGCTGGTTTTTGCCCTGGTCACAGGTCAGGGCCGCCATGACAGGATCGCTTTCGGGCTCTGGCTCTGCCTCAGTTTCGCGGTGCTGCGTCTCGCGACCTGAGAAGACGCCCGTCGGGTCAGAACAGGCCGTTGTCGTTCTTCGATCCGGCTCCGATGACCTGCAAGACATCCCAATGCTCGATCACCTTGCCGTCGTCATCAAAGCGGAAGATGTCGATACCCGCATAATCCTCGCTGCCCGGCCAGAGCTGATGGCAATGCAGGACAACAAGGTCATCCTCGGCGATGGCCCGTTTGAAGCTGACCGATTTGCCGGGATACTCGGCCGCCATCCGCTCGAAATAGGCGATGAAGGCATCCTTGCCGTCGCCGACATGCGGATTGTGCTGGATATAGACGTCGCCGACATAGCGCTCGATCGCCGCGCGCGGCTGGCACCGGTTGAACATCAGGTCGTAAAACGCCATCGCGTTGGCCTTGTTCTCTGCGGGCGTGGTGGGCATCTCGGGGCTCCTTCTGAGGTATTCTCCGCGCCGAGCATCGGATCGCGGCGGGCGCTGCAAGCGGGGGTCTGGGCGGCGTCAGGCTGCGGTCTGCCGAGGGTGAAAGAGGAACGACCGCATCGAGACCGACCCCAGATCGATCGCATCGGTCATATAGGTCAGATCGTCGTTGCTGTCCGACGCGCCGGCAATGGTCAGCGCCGGCAGGTAGTGATCCACCGTCGGATGCGCCTCTGACAACAGCGGGCCAAGACCCGGGGCATCGGCAAGCGCGGCGAAATCGCGCTCGGTGAGACGGTCGGCGAAGAGCCCGTCGAAGGCCTCGGCGAAATCGAGTGGCGCGCCGCCGGGCCGCATGGCCCGCAGATTGTGCACCACATTGCCCGATCCCAGGATCAGCACGCCGCGATCGCGCAGCACCGACAGGATGCGGCCAATCTCGAGCTGATGCGCCAGACGCGCCTCCATGTCGATCGAGACCTGAAACACCGGCACATCGGCATCAGGGTAGAGGAATTTCAGCACCGCCCAGGCACCGTGATCGAGGCCCCAGCGGTCATCTTCCTGCGCGCGATGGCTCTTGAGAAGGGTCACCACTTCGGCCGCCAGTTGCGGCTGGCCCGGCGCCGGGTAGCGCTCGGCGTAAAGCGCCTCGGGGAAGCCATAGAAATCATGGATCGTCCGGGGCATGGCCGAAACATCCACCAGCGTCGTGCCGCGGGTCATCCAATGCGCCGAGACCACGAGGATTGCCTCAGGCCGTGGCAGGCTCTGGCCGAGGGTCTTCCAGGCGCGACTGAACGCGGTGTCTTCGATGGCATTCATCGGGCTGCCATGGCCGAGAAACACCACCGGCATCCGGGCGCTCGGGGCGAAACGGTCGGCAAGCGACGCAAGGCTGTGGGTTTGCATGGGTTGTCTCCTGTGTGACGCCGGGCCGCCACGGCGGCCGCCCGGCCTTGGCTGCCGGATCAGGCGAATTTGCCGAGGCCGCGTTCCAGCACCGGCAGTTTCAGGGCCAGCGCACCGGCACCGAGCAGCGCGATGGCGCCCTGCGCGACGGCCCAGAACAGCGGGAATTCCCAGCCGCCGCCTTCGTTAGAAAACGTCCAGCCATTGCCCGCATGCGCCCAGATCGCCCCGATCAGGATAGCGATCAGCGGCAGCGAGACCAGCCGTGTCGCCACGCCGAGAATGAGCGCCAGGCCACCGCCCAGCTCGCCAAGGATGGTGAGATAGGCAAAGACCCCGGGCAGGCCGAGACTTTCGAAAAAGGCCACCGTGCCGGGGATTGTGAACAGGCTGACCTTCATCCAGCCATGGGCGATGAAGAGCGCGCCACTGGTGACGCGCAAAAGAAGTGCCGCATAATCGGCCGAGACGGTGTTGGGGGTCATGTCGAGATCTCCGAAAGTTTCGTTGGCAAGGTTGGGCTGGCCGGGCGCGGGGCCCGTCAGCGCGTTGTGATGCAAGGATAAGACTTGCCCCACACCCATGAAATGGCGAAGGTATGGAATGACCATCCACAAAATGTTCTGAATTATGCTGGGAAACTCGCTGCCTTGGATCTGATCGATCAGCTTCGCGCCTTTGTCGCCACCGCGCAGACCGGATCCTTTACCGGTGCGGCAGAGCAGCTTGGCATATCGAACCGGCTGACCTCGAAATACGTGGCCGAGCTGGAGAGGCGCCTGGGCATCCGGCTGTTTCAGCGCACCACGCGCAAGGTCGGGCTGACCTCGGCGGGCGAGGATCTCCTGTCGCGGACACCGGCGCTGCTCGACGATCTCGATGCCGTGCTGAGCGCGGTGTCGGAGACCTCGCGCGGGCTGTCCGGCACGCTGCGGATCTCGGCGCCGGTCACGTTTGGCGAGGTCTATGTCGTCGACATGCTCAGCCGCTTCATCGCGGCGCACCCCAGTCTGACCGTGGATCTGCGGCTGGACGATCGCTACGTCGATCTGGCGACCGAAGGCATCGATGTCGCCTTTCGCCTCGGCCGGTTCGACATGGCCTCGCTCAAGGTCCGTCGGTTGGGCGCGTTTCGCAGCGTGCTGATCGCCAGCCCCGATTATCTCGCACGATATGGCACGCCGCGTCGGCCCGAGGATCTGCCGGATCACACCTGCATCGTCGACACCAACCGCCGCCTGCCCCGCCGCTGGCTGTTTCACGACGCCGGCTCCGAGATCGCGGTCACGGTGACCGGCCGGTTCTTTGTCAATTCCGCCAAGGCCGCCGTCACCCTGGCCGGGCGCGGCTTTGGGCTGGCCTATGTGCCGCGTTTTGCCCTCGGCGCCGCGCTGGAGAGCGGTGAAGTGGTCGCCGTGTTGCAAGATCATGTCGGCGAAAGCGGCCAGGTCGGGGCGGTCTACCTCGAAGGCCGCGCGCTGCCGCGCAAGGTCCGGGCCCTGATCGATTTCGCCGCCAGAGACCTGTCTGGCCGGCAGATCCTCTGATCGCCCACACCCCTGAAATCCGGCGGTTGCGCGCGCGATTCCACGACGCGCTAGGGCCGCGCCGCCCGGAAGACGCTTGTACTCAGGCACAATCACCCTAAAAGAAGGGCCTCGGATTGCCGCGAGGGAAATTGCTATGAACATGCTTGGTACCTTCATCAAGCCGATGCACCCGGAAGGCCTCAAATTTGTTGCGACCTTCGGCCTCATCACCGCCGGCCTGTTTCTGCTGACCCCGATTCTCGGGTGGATCGGCGTCGGGCTGACGGTCTGGTGTTACTACTTCTTCCGCGACCCGGAGCGGGTGACGCCTGACCGGCCCGGGCTGATCGTCAGCCCGGCGGATGGCATCATCTCGCTGATCGAACCGGCGGTGCCGCCGAAGGAACTGGGGATGAGCGACCGGCCGCTGACCCGGGTCAGCGTCTTCATGAACGTCTTCAACTGTCACGTGAACCGGGCTCCGATCGCCGGCGAGATCACCGCGGTCGCCTATCGCCCGGGCAAGTTTTTCAACGCCTCGCTCGACAAGGCCAGCGAGCACAACGAACGCAACAGCCTGTGCATCCGCCTGTCCGATGGCCGGGAAATCGCGGTGGTGCAGATCGCCGGGCTGGTGGCACGGCGGATCGTCTGCTTCGTGGCACCGGGGGCGCAGACCGCGACCGGCGAACGCTTTGGCCTGATCCGCTTCGGCTCGCGGCTCGACGTCTATCTGCCGCCGGGCGTGACGCCGCTGGTCAGCCTTGGCCAGACCATGGTCGCCGGCGAAACCGTGCTTGCCGAACTGCCCGCCGCCGAAGGTGCAGGTGACCCGCAATGAATGCCCCCCGGGGCAAGACCGGCACCGACATGCCGCTGTTACAACTGTTGCCCAATATGCTGACGATTGCCGGTCTCTGTGCCGGGCTGTCGGCAATCCGGTTCGGGGTGGAGGGAAATTATGAGCTGGCGGTACAGCTGATCCTGGCGGCCGGTGTGCTGGACGGCCTTGACGGCCGGATCGCGCGCCTGCTGCGCAGCGACAGCAAGATGGGGGCAGAGCTCGATTCGCTGGCCGATGTGGTAAACTTCGGCGTCGCGCCGCCGCTTGTCCTCTATTTCTGGGCGTTGCAGGACACCCGCGCCGGCTGGATCGCCGTCCTGGTCTTTGCGGTCTGCTGCATCCTGCGGCTGGCCCGGTTCAACGTCAGCAGCAATGCGGATCGCGATGCCGGCATTGGCGGGCCCAGCGCCTATTTTACCGGCGTGCCCTCGCCGGCGGCGGCGCTGCTGGTGCTGCTGCCGATGTCAGTGTCCTTCGCCTTTGCCGGCTCGGCGCTGCTGCCGGATTTCGTTGTCGGCGCGCATATGGTAGTGATCGGGTTGCTGATGATCAGCCGGATCCCGACCTGGTCGTTCAAGACCGCGCGGGTGTCACGCAGGAAGGCCAAGTTCTTTCTGCTGGGCGTCGCCATCGCCGGCGCAGCGGTGCTGACCTATGCTTGGGTTACGCTGGTCGCGCTCTGCCTGGCCTATATCGCAACCATAATATGGTGTCTGGCGACCAAACGGCCGCCAAAACGCGGGCCGGGCACCGAACAGGAGAAGTAAGTGGATATCGAGTCGGTTCAATCCTCATATGCCCGGTGGGCACCGGTCTATGACACCACCTTCGGCGCCGTGACCAATGTGGGCCGACGCCGGGCAGTGGAGTTCATCAACACGCTGACGGGAGCGGTCCTCGAAGTCGGGGTCGGCACCGGGCTCTCCCTGCCGCTGTACAGCGACGATCTACAGGTCACCGGCATCGATTTCAGCGACGACATGCTGGCCAAGGCCCAGGCCCGGGTCGAGCGGATGCGGCTGGACCATGTGGCGGCGCTGCGGCAGATGGACGCCCGCGAGCTCGATTTCCCCGACGAGACCTTCGATACCGTCGCCGCCATGCATGTGCTCTCGGTGGTGCCCGAGCCCGAACGGGTGATGGCGGAAATTTCCCGCGTGCTCAAACCCGGCGGGCGGGTCGTCATTACCAATCATTTCGTGCGCAGCCAGGGGGTGCTGGCGCATCTCGAACGGATCGTCGCGCCCTTTGCCAATACCCTCGGCTGGCATTCCGATTTCGAGATCGAGACCGTGCTGAAAGAGCCGGACCTGGCGCTGGAGGTGCAAAAATCCCTGCCGCCGCTTGGCATGATGACCTTCCTCGTTCTGACCAAGACCAAGGCAAGCTGATCCCGAGGTGCGCCGGCGCCCTCAGGCGACCGCGCGCACCGAATATTCCGGCGTTCCGCCCCAGACCAGATCCCAGGAGGCCCCGGGCCTGACATTCTGGATCGCATTCGGCTCGAAACAGACCAGACAGTTTCCGCCCGGCGACGGCGCCCGGACCGACGGATAGATCAAGCCGCGCGAGCCCTGCCGCCGCAGGCGCTCTGCCAGCGCCTGCCCCTCCGGATAGCCCCGCGCCGGATCCCCCGCCAGCGACGGATGGTCGGGCTGATCGGTGATGTCGTCGAAGCCGCCGATGAAATCCGCCAGCAGTTCGACATACCGCGCGCTGTCCTCGAAACAGCCGGTGTAGCCGAGCTCCCGGGTGCGGTGCCAGGCCACTTCGCTGACCGACACCATGACATCCCAGGCACAATACCAGGCGCCGCGTGTCTCCGAATTGAAGCGGTTGCCGCCGGCGCGGGTATAGGTAAAGGCCGCGTTGACATGGGTGTCGCCATAGATCCGCAGGTCGCGGCTGCGCCGGCGCCAGGCAAGTTCGCGCGGATCGAGATGCGGGTTCCTGCCTCGTTCGGCTTGCAGCCGACCGCTGGTCAACCCCTCGATCTCGGCCAGGATCTCGAATTCATCGTCGCTGTCGACAAGGCCGCGCAAGGCCGGCGGCTTGTGATAGGTGGCGGGCAAGAGACGGGTGAGGCCGCGGTCGGAAATCTCCCGCCGCCTCATGCGCCGCCCCGCAGCGCGTCGAGATAGGTCCGGATGGCAAGGATCTGCGGCAGCCCGCCCTCGATCGCCGCCTCCAGCGGCCGGCGGCCGCCAAACAGCGGCCCGGTGTTCGGCCGTGTCATCCAGGCTCGCGCCAGAGGCTCGGAAAAATAGAGTTCGAGCGACTTGTAGATGCCGATTACCGCACTCAGGCGCAGCAATTGATCCTTGGTCAGATCGCCGGCAAACCCCGGTTTCCGGGCGCGCTTCCAGGTGCTCTCGGACATATCCGCCAACCCGGCGGCATCCTTCTGGCTCAGCCGCCAGTGATCGACGACGCGGGCATAAGCCTTCAACGCGACGGCGTTGATCTCGGCGGGTTCGCGGATACGGTCTGCAACGGCCATCTCATTCTCCTTAGAACCGAATCTATATCATATGACCCAATTGTAAAGCCCATATGAGCTAAACATGCCTGACGGACGGCCCTGTCACTTTTCATTTTCGAAGTATGAAGCGTTGTCTTTGGTTATTTTTTCGAGGGTGGAGTCGAGTCTTTTGAGGTGTTTCATTCCGTTGGCGACGGCGGTTTCGGGGTCTCCTTGGAGGATGGCGTTTGCGATGGCTTCGTGGTCTGCGAGGAGCTGGGGCATGCGGTCCTGTTTGGCGAGGCCGAGCAGGCAGAGGCGGTCGACCTTGGCCTTTTCGGCGGCGATCACCTCGAAGGCGAAGGCGGCGCCGGCGATGGTGCAGAGGGCGTGGTGGAAGGCGTAGTCGAGGGCGCTGAAGCCATGGGCGTCGCCGGCGGCGAGGGCGGCGCGCTGGCGGGAGAGTTCCTGGGTCAGGGCCTGGCGGGCGGCGGCCTGGGTCTCGGCGGCGGCCAGGGCGGCGCGGCGCAGCACCTCGGCCTCGACGGCGGCGCGGACAAAGCGCGACTTCTCGATCTCGCGGGCCGAGAACCGCTTCACCTCGGTGGCGCGCTGCGGCCGGATCAGCAGCAGGTCGAGATTGGCCAGCCGGGTGAAGGCATCGCGCACCGGCTGGCGCGAGACGCCGAAGCGGGCGGCGATCTCGGCCTCGGAGATGCGGTCGCCGGGGCGCAGGCGCAGGGCGTCGATCTCGGCGCGCAGGTGGTCGAAGATCTCGTCGACGGCGGTGCGCCGGTCGCTGGACAGGCTGTGTGGCAT